>CAYOFQ010000001.1:0-1573555 GCA_964403585.1 uncultured Gammaproteobacteria bacterium
ACAGCCACAGCCACCAAAAATCGAATTACCTGTTACGATGGGAGGCAAGAGTCAAATTATGCCTAATAATCCACCACTGCAAAAAACCGAATCGGTTAAACAGCCGGAGATTCCAAAACCTCAGGAGGAAGCTAGAGTACCACAAACTCCTGCTGCACCAGTCAAACCGTCGCAATCCGCACCTGCGGTAACACCGGCAGCTGTAACCGATATCAATAATTCAAGCACTCCAGCGTCACCTAAGTTCTGGTCAACAATGCAAAAAATGGAGCGCGAGTATCTGGAAGAGCTCCGCCAAATGCGCGAAGCGGAAGAAAAAGAAAAAACCGATCTGAAGTCAAAACTGGAACAGGAATTTGAAAAACAAAAAGCCGAAGCACTGAAAAAACTCGAAGAACAGTTAAAGCAGCAAAATCAATCTGAATCACAAAAACAACAACAGCAGCTTGAAGAGCAGAAGCGGCTGTTGCACGAAATTGAGTCCCAACACCAGAACAAAGAATCTACTTATTTGAAGGAGATGCAAACAAAACTCGACGAGGAAAGAGCCAAACGCGAAGAATATGAAAAATCAACCAAAGAACTGAATGAAAAGCTCCTCAACCTGACGGAAGAACGAACCAAAGCTGAAGGTGAACTTAAACAGAAACTGGAAAGCGACGAGAAGCAGCTTCAGGAAGCCGCGATCTTGAAAAATCAACTCGAAAAGAATAACTCTGAACTTGAAAAATTGAAGATGGAAATTAGCCAGAAAGAAACCGCTGAAAAAACTCGCCAGCAGGAAGAATTACAAAAATTAAAGCAGGATTTTGAATTACAAAAGAAAACACTGGAGTCACAGAAAGAAGTTATTGAGACCGAAAAGCAAAAAATTGAACAAAAATACAGTGATCTCATGAAACAAATGGAGAACGAACGCATCAAACTCATTCGCCAAAATGAAGAGCTGCTTCAGGAAAAAAAGCGGCTGGAAGAGGCCATGAAAAATCAACCCAAAGCAGTCAGCAATCCTGCTCCGGTAATTATCGAACAGTTGAAAGTAGAACTGCCGAAAGTAGATTTACCAAAGGTCGAACCACCGAAAGCCGAGCCGGTGAAAGTCGAACCGCCTAAACCAAAGCCGGTAGAAAAACCAAAAGCACCTACAGTCCAAAAAGACAATGAACTTGATAAACTTGCATCTCAATTACAAACAGAAACTGCTAAAATTACTGGAACCGGCAAACCGGCCACTATCAAAACGGAGACAATCATACCACCTAAACCGGAGCCAAAACCGGTAGCTATTCCAACTCCTCCTCCTGCTACACCTCCAAAGCCGGCGGTTAAAAAGTCCGAGGCAAAAATAATAACTGAGCTCAATACAGCCAATATTCCACCAATTACCAATCTCATTAATGTAATTAACGGAGTAGTCTATGACAGTGCTGGAAATTTTGTCCCTAATGTTATTATAATAGTCAAGGATGCCGATAAGTCCCCTGTCCGAGCACTAAAATCTAACCGCCTGGGACAATTTGCTATTTCGACGCCACTTCCAAACGGAACCTATACAATGGAATTAGAAGATAGTAAAGAAGAAAAAGCTTTTGATATCTATCAGCTAACCTTAACGGGAAGTGTTGTACCACCAGTTGAGATAAAGGAGAAAGTATAATGGCTGCACAACCGCCAATTAAAGCATCAACACAGGAACATCTTGAGATCGAAGATATCTTCGATGATATGGTAATTCTAAAAAATAACGGCGCTGCCCTGGTTATTCAGACTACCGCTGTCAATTTCGGACTGCTCTCTGAAACCGAACAGGACGCCATTATTTATGCCTACGCAGGATTATTAAACTCACTATCGTTCCCTATCCAGGTAGTAGTTCGTAGCAAACGAATGGACGTTTCATCCTACCTGGAAAGTTTAATCAAATGGGAACAAAAACAGGTCAATGAAAAAATCCGTATCCAAATTAGAAAATATCGGGAATTCATCTCCTCAACCATTCGGGAAAATAATGTGTTGGATAAAAGATTTTACGTTGTAATTCCGATGTTCCCGGAAGAAATCGGTATCGGCGCTACTTCTCCACTATCCTTTGGAAAACCTACTAAAACTTTAAAATACTCTAAAGAGTATATTGTTGACCGTGCCAAAAATATTTTACTCCCCAAACGTGACCATTTAATGCGCCAGTTAACTCGTTTGGGATTAAAAGCCAGCCACTTATCAACCCAGCAACTTATCGAACTTTTCTATGATATTTATAACCCGGCAGTAACCGGAGCGCAGAGATTAGCAACCAGGAGTGATGAATACCTGTCTCCAATTGTCTCCTCAGCATCAGAAATCCGACAACACGCTCAGAGTCAAAATAACAGAAATGATGCGTTGGCTTCAGAAATGAGTCCCGCCGCTATTTTCGAAAACAACACAAACACCAACGCACTACCGTCTCAGCAGATAAATAACCCGCAGGCACAACCTGACGCAGCAAGTGCAGGTGGAAGCACCTTACCACAGACCGCCTGGAACCAAACCATTCAGAATGCTCAGTCACCATGGCCGGCACCACCAACACCACCAACCAAAAATCAGACACCATTCAGCCAAGGCATGGAAACTAACAACCCGTTACAACAAATTTCGCCCACCTCCCCTGTTCAGATCAACCCGCAAACTCAAAATACTGGCCAGCCTCAGGGTAACCCGGACCAGGTAATTCTAAACTTGCAAAAAGCAATTGAAGATGCTCGGCGCAAAAGTGCCCAGATGAATACGGCCCAAAACACGGCCAACATTCCCGGCGTCTCAGCAGGCATAAATAATGATCGTAGATAAAGAGAAAATCGAAGCGAAATTTTTAGTTTCCCTCTCCCCTTTACGCTAAAGACTAAACGCTTTACAATAAAGACTATGGCATTACAGCTACCTTTTGGCAAAAAGCCAACCGCCCAGGCACCAATGACAACTGATCAAATGGCGCTAAATACCTTAGCCGCCGGAATGATTTCCATTAAAGACATCATTGCCCCACCGGCCATGGAAGTCGATTTTGACTATATTAAAATCGGCTCAACCTATTACCGAACCCTTTTTGTTATTGGCTACCCTCGATTTGTCGGCGCCAACTGGTTGGCTCCACTCATCAATTTTGACCACACGCTGCAAATCTCCATGTTCCACTACCCGGTGCAATCAAAAGATATTTTGGACAATTTGCGCCGCAAAATTGGAGAAATGGAAGCAACCATTAATGCCGACATGCAAAAAGGTCGTGTTATTGACCCGGCCGTTCAAGTAGCCCTCGACGACGCACTTCAGCTACAGGATCAACTTGTCAAAGGAGCCGAACGCTTTTTCCAGTTCGGGTTATATGTCACAATTCCTTCCGAAACAATGGAAGAACTCGATACAATCTCCAAGCAGGTGGAATCAATGCTTGGATCACTTATCATCATCTCCAAGCCGGCCACATTACTACAGGAACAGGCCTTTGTAACCACCATGCCAATTGGACTCGACCGTATCAATGTAACCCGCAACATGGACACAACTTCACTGGCCACCACCTTCCCGTTTACATCATCCGAACTTACAGCAAACGAAGGCATCGTCTATGGCATCAACGAACACAACGGCTCATTAATTATCTTTGACCGGTTTACAATGGAAAACGCCAATGCTGTTATCTTTGCAAAATCCGGTGCCGGTAAATCCTACATGGTTAAACTGGAAGCCTTACGCTCACTTATGTTTGGCACTGAAATTATTGCTATTGACCCTGAAAACGAATACAAAACCCTTTGCCAAACTATTGGGGGAGAATATATCAATTTTTCACTGAATTCGGGAGCAATTATTAATCCGTTCGATCTTTCCGGAATTTACGAAGAAGAAGAAAATGAGCTTGGACTTAAAATTCTATCCTTGCACACCCTCTTCCGGATCATCATGGGACAACTATCCCCGTCTGAAGACGCATTATTAGACCGTGCGCTAATCAACACCTACCGCATGAAAGGTATAACTCCCGATCCTAAAACACAGAAAAACACCCCTCCACTGATGGAAGATCTGTACAAAGCACTCATGGGTATGGAAGAAACCGAAGCCCGAACGTTAGCCAACCGTATCGAAAAGTTTATCCGGGGATCACTAATGGGTATTTTTAACTCCCAATCTAATGTTAATCTGCGCAATCCCTTCACCGTATTTTCTATTCGTGACCTCGAAGATGAGCTCCGCCCAATCGCTATGTTCATGATCGTCGACTATATCTGGACTAAAATCAAACGCGATATGCGCCGCCGTATTCTTATCGTTGACGAGGCGTGGTATATGATGAAATATCCCGATTCTGCCATGGCGCTCTACTCCATTGCCAAACGCTGCCGAAAATATTACATGGGACTAACTACTATCACCCAGGATATTGAAGATTTCTTAGGTTCTGATTATGGTAAAGCTATTGTTACTAACTCCTCAATTCAAATCTTACTAAAACAGTCACCTGCTGCTATACCCAAAATCGGCGAAACCTTCTTCTTATCTGAAGGAGAAAAACACTTCTTACTTTCAACTGATGTTGGCGAAGGACTCTTCTTTGCTGGGCCGAATCACGTGGCCATGCGCGTTGTAGCCTCCCCTGATGAACACAAAATTATTACCACCAAACCACAAGACATAGAATCAGCTAAAAAATAGAGATAATGTGGTTATTTACATCTGAAAACAAGCAAAGGTAAAATAAGAGTATGAAAAAACGGCTAATTATATTTTTAATTGCAATCTCATATTCTCTGTTTCTATCTACAATATTTCAGCAACCTGCCATAGCCGCACCGAACGGTCCTTGCTGTAAAGATCCCGCAGTGAATCGCTATGTTCCAGGTAAAGGATGTTACGCGACCAAAGAAGACAGCCAGGATCCTAATAAAAAACCAGATAAAGACCTCTTTGCCTGTAGCACCGGAGAGGTTTGTGATGCGTCTTTAGCCAATCCTGTGTGTATGCCGCTGGCAAGTCCAATCCCGGATAACTGTCTGGATGCCGCAGGCAAACGAACACCAAACACCGTAGACACTGCACTAGGATGTATTGAAGTAACACCGGGAAATTTAATTTCGGTAAGTATTCGTATTGGAGTAGGCATTGGATCAGGTATCGCCTTTTTGTTAATCATCTACGGTACATATAAGATTATGCGCTCGCAGGGAAATCCCGAAGGGATTAATTCAGGAAAAGAAACCATTACTTCAGCTATTATTGGATTAGTATTCATAATTCTTTCAGTAACCGTACTTCAGGTTATAGGCTTTGACGTACTGGGATTAGATGCATTTGGATTAGGATCAAGATAAAATGGTCAAAAAAATAATTAGAACAAGTTTAATGGCAGTAATTTTCATAATGCAACCGGTCAGTCAGGCATTTGCCATTATCGACGACAAAGACGTAGCTAAAATTAGTAATTTTGAAAATATTTTTGCCAACATTGTCAATGTCGCAGGCATCTTGCTCGGCATTGTATTCTTCCTGATGATGGTCATGGGAGGTATCCGCTATCTCATGTCCGGCGGCGATCCAAAGGCCCTCGCTGCTGCCAAAGGAACGATCACATGGGCAATAATAGGTCTTGCAATTTTTACTCTATCATTTACAATCTTATTACTGATAAAAGCGTTTACCGGCGTAGATGTTACAAGGTTCAAATTATCTAATTTTATTTAAAAATATGAAAAAAACAATTGTTTTTCTACTAATCGCAATTTCCTTCTTGTCAGTATCTCTAATATCGCCTTATCAGTCCGCCTTTGCTGTTGGCGAAGCCTGTAACAACGCTCCTGCCGCCGGCCCTATAGTAAATTGTACTGCACCCGATGTCTGTACCAATAAAGTCTGTACGTCTGGTCAGGGAGCCAATGCCCTGCGCCCTGTCTCACAGGCAGAAATATATGTCGGTGGTATTGAAGGTTCTCCCTGTTCTTCCTTTATAACGGGAATGATTGCCTGTACCGGTATCTCAAACATGCTCGGTGGTAAAAGTGGCGGAACCGCCCAGGTAATTACCGCGATTCGAACAGTATACGTCAATAAACCTGCCTCCACCGGTACCGCTATTGCCGACTTAAAGAGCAATTTAGGTTTACCGGTCAAAACAGCCTATGCACAGGCAACCGGATATGGGTTCGTAGCTCTCAACCCTATCCTTGGCCTATGGAAAGTTATGCGTAACTTAGCTCTGGGCGGCTTCGTTATCATCTTCGTTGTAATCGGTATCATGATTATGTTACGAAAAAACATCGATCCACGAACCATTGTCACCATTCAACAATCTTTGCCTCGAGTGATTATCGCCTTAATTTTGGTCATTTTCAGCTATGCCATCTGCGGCTTACTAATCGATGTTATGACCATTGCCACACGAGGAGGATTACTTGTATTACAGAATGCGGGACTGGTAGCTCAGGGGAACCAATCCGGAACAGTAACAAATCCCCTAACAGGCACTGTCAATTTCGATGCCCCGACAAACGCAGATATTCTGCTCAATATGAACATTTTCGGCTTATTTGACCAGTTATATAATGTTGATCTCTTTTTGGAGAGCGTTGCGTCACTCGGAAACGTCCAATACGGATTTGATACTATTGCCAATGTCTTAAATTTTGGAAAAGGGTGGGTTCAGGAAGGTATCTTACGCACCATCCTCTGGATCGCCATCTTCACAGCCATGTTACGCGTCTTCTTTATGCTCTTAACAGCCTACTTGAGTGTTGTACTGAACATTATCTTCTCGCCGTTGAGATTTCTCATGTCAGCTATTCCGGGAAG
This sequence comes from uncultured Gammaproteobacteria bacterium, assembly GCA_964403585.1. Taxonomy (GTDB): domain Bacteria; phylum Patescibacteriota; class Microgenomatia; order JALYQM01; family JALYQM01; genus JALYQM01. Next base: position 6,829 of record CAYOFQ010000001.1, read on the forward strand.
CGAGACCACCTTTGAATCATGGTTAAGGACCATGTTCCGACACTTACTGGTCTTCCCTACTGTCTTCTTCCTGCTCTGTTTTGCAGCCATATTCAACGCGCGACAGGGCAGCTATCTTTGGAAGGAAAGCCCGGGTGAAACTAATATACAAGGGCAACATCCTAACTACTGGAATGTCGGTGGAACAACCGATGCTCAAAACGGTCTTTTCACCACTAATACTGCTTTCTGGGCTCCTCCGGCTCTCGGAAACTGGTACGCTGCAGTGGGACCATTATTAAGCTTCGCAATCTTACTCACTATTCCTAAAGCCTCCAATATGATCACTGAAGCATTGAAACTCAAGCCGGGATCTCACGAAGGCTTCGCCGGCGCATCCTTAAAAGAAGCTGCCAACCGAGTACCAATCGTCGGTGGACTACTGAAATAAGGAAAATAAATACACTAATCAAACTACCTTCGGATGCGTCGAGCATTGCGGGGGTTTTGATTTACAGACTGAGCTCGGGCAGATTCATACCGGGCTTTTTCTCGATATTGAGCCTCTGCACGAACCTTCCTAAACTCACCACCACGTGCTGCAACCGACACCGGCGCAGGGGTTTCCAATTTACTTACATCACCATCGACATCAAATAAATGACGGAATTCATCAGGTAAATCCAACGGCAATGCATATAAACAATCATCAAAGTCGTTATTAGCCGGACAATTCTCTAATTGCCTCACCAGCAAATCATAGCGTTCTTTAAATTCAGTGTTATTCGGATCCTTAGACAAGTTATCAGCAGAATAAGCATTCAAATTTTGAATTAACGCTGCTCTGCGCTCAGTACCGCCATTGAATTCCTGTACAAACTGAATTACCCGGTCATAATTATTGCCGACTAATATTGCCGGATTTGGATCACCCTCGATATTCATAATTGCTGAAAAAGTACTCCCTGCTCCAATTTCAGTGGTCTGAGCAGGTGGTTTTCTAGTATCTGCCGGACCCGGGATAGCATCAATATTTGAAACACCCCAAACTATACCAATCAAAGCACCCAATGTAGACAAGCGGTAAAACGCATTATCATAGTGATGTTCATTAATAAACCGTTTCCAGGCCGAAATTCTCCCCGGAGCAGCAGCTCTATCGTACGCACAATCTAAGCTACCACGAGCCGGATATTCGTGGCCTACCATGCTGTATATGTCACCCAACCGCAGCCGTTCTCTAAAGCCGGAGGAACGGGTCGGAGCACGATACTGATCCCCTGGAACTCTACCGGATTCGTCACGACGGTCACCAGGTGCAGAAAGACCTCCGCCTACTGGGCCAAGTCCTCTATTCCCTCTGTTTGGATCATATAACTCTGGTGAGCTCATAGTACCTCCTCTACTTCGACTCCGTCGTTAACTCTACTCGTAAGTCTCGATACTTCTCTGCATACGTAACTACCGCCTTAGCCGCATCCATAGCCGGTTCATCATCAGCATCGTGTGCCCACTGGTGTGGACCGACTTTCTTCACATAATTCTCACGGCGGGCACGGTTCTTATTTAGCAATCGCGACTCGCCAAATTCCTGCTGTCGTAAGAAAAACAATACTCCCGAACCTACTGCTACCCAGAACGGATTAAACCAGCCAACCGTAGCATCAACCGCACTCAACATCGGCAAGTTATGGGCTAAAAAGCTCGTCGCCATTTGTGCACCTTCTACTGCCCAGAATGTCAGCGGATAAGCTGCTGCGGCATTTGTCAGACCCCAGAATATCGTTCTGGACGTCATTGGAATATTCCGAATAGTTGAAATGACTATAGAGTTTGCAATAGCATATCCAACGGAATGTTTAGTTAATGAACCAAAGAAATCCAACCAGCTTCGTCGATCTTCAGCTTCAGATTTCAGCTCACGATCATTCTCACCAATTCGACTGGCACGAGAACGATCATTCTCAATAATACCTTCAAATCGTTCACCATCACGTCGGGTAGTGTCAATATGGCCACCAACACCAAACATTAATAGCGCTTCAGCTAAATCTGCTTCGTCCAACCACTTTTCCCGCTTAATATGTTGCAAAGCTTTATATATCGTATGCAGGTTAGCCACATTCCGGTGGGTCACGTCCGGCGAATCACTCTCAAACATCTTTTTCTCAATTAATGCCAAAGCCTTATGTTTAGGTAAGGACATAAACCATTCTTCAGCTGTTTCCGCTCCATATCGTGCAGTCGCATCTCTGAGAATATTTCGGCGAATCCAGACTCCAGCATTTCTACGGATCATTTTTATACCAAACGTAACCTCATTCTGTTTCTCTTCATTAATGTCATTTTCCCGGTCATCAATTATTTCTAAAATCGCATGTCGTGCATTTCGGGCAAAAGTGTGCGGAGACATATGATACATCATCAACAACTCAACATTACCCATACCAAAGAATGGCACATCACTTATATCTCTGGTAGCGACATCTTCTGAACCATTTAAGGCTGCTTTACGCGCATCTAAGTACTTGGATGGCACACGTTCTCCACGTAATATCCACTCCAATGGGACACAGGAATTCGGTCCACGGTACCCTTCCACGCCATCAACCACCATACCGCGTCGCACATAATCGTCGTAATCCGGGGATTTTTCATCAATCTTTTTCCATCCGCCGTCTTCAGCAGGAATTAATTTAACTACGGCAAATATGCGCCGCACTGCTTCAATATTCAAAGGATCATCAGGATTAGCTACGCGTAGTCCTGGTGCCGACTCACCACGAATAGTAAACATTGAGTTCAAAATTGCATCCCAATCACGAACTGATCCACCAAAATATCCCTGACCAAAGAATGATTCCACATACCGGTAAATATCCCGGAAGTAAGGAATATCTCGGCCATTAATGTGATGTCTATCCAGGAAAGCAAACGCCGGACGGACCAAATTTGCTAAATACGGCTGGAAGAACGGTACTATACGCTCATTAGCATACTTAACCCAAGGACGGAGTGAATTACCGCGCCAGCGATGCTTACTTCGTTGCATCATCGCCGTAGCAGCAATCCACCAGACACCCTCAAAGTCCATCATATTCTTCACATCAGGTAACGGGCTCTCAACGCTTCGGCTACCTTGAGTACCGGAGGTCTTATTTAGGAAGGTCCGTATCTTATTTTCAACATCCGGAATTTTTCCACTATAACCACGGCGTCGATCACCTTCCTGGTAAAGAGTAAATGTTGAAACACCAGGCTCCAGTCTAATACCGGCATATTCACAAAAATCGAGCACAGCTGCCTGTGGATTAGCTCGGAATTCTTCACTCTCACAAAGCAATGATTCCAGTAAATAGAAAGGTGTTTCAAAACCTTCCATTAAGGGAAGCGACGGAGTTCGGGTTAATGAATTTTTAACTGCTCCAACAATACCTTCTTTTTTGGGTCTAAATCCACACTCTTCGAGTAAATCATTCATTCGCATATCGGTACCAAGCATTTCCATCGCTAAGTGACGGGCATAGTTACGCGGACTCCACTGGAAAGCACTTTCCATAATTGGAGCTCCAACTACCCAGTTTCTCCACATTGTCCAGGATCTGTTCCAAACACCATTTTCAAGTCGATTGACAACAAAAGGTGTATTCAGTACATTGCTGCGGATAGTCGCCATGTTTTCCATTGTTGCCGCATGCATTAAAGGAGCCAAAACGAACCAGCGGTACATATCAATATTATTGAAACCTAATTTGCGAATATATTCCGGAAATTTTTTCAGGAAAGCCGCCGGCTCAATACCAAACGACAAATCCTTAACAATTTCAATTTCCGTAGCACTTGCGGCCCGAACACGGTTAATATAGTCAAATAACGGCACTGACTGACCTAAACCACGCTGTTCATCTTCCTCCATAGCGAAGAAATTTGTAGTTCCCCAGTTTACTTGCTTAAATGAACCAAAACCCCATTTTTGCAGCTTATCTGCAGGAACAAAACAGGGAATAATCATGTCGAAATTTTTAGGCACACGTTCCACCCAGTAACCCTGTGTATAACGAGCACGGAATCCACCACGAATAGTGACACTTTTAATCGGTGTTTTAGGGTCAACGATACTATGCGCGATCTTATATTTCTGCCGGTTCTTATCGGTATCATCGTCTTTACGATCCGGATCAAAATCCGGCAGCGAAATCATCGTTTCAATCAATGATCGCGCAACATGGGCACCAACGGCGCTTCCCTTACGCTGAATCAAAACTTTGATACAGCCGTCAATATCCTCTACGCCGACCGGAGGATCATTCATAATTCGTTCAAGCTCTAGAGCATACTTTGTGAATTTTTCCTCATCGCTCAATCCGCTTATATCATAGGTTAACGATGTGAGGTTAACAAAGTCAACAAGTTCTGAGGGTGTGAATATCCTTTGAATATCAATATATTCTTCTTTGCCGGAGCTATACATTCTGAGCGCATCTTTGAAACTGGAATGAGCTTTATCATAACGATCAATACGCAATCGGTCTGTTGTTCTAAATACTGAACCAATACGTTTACGTGCCAGCTCTGCATAACGGCGGAAGTCATCTACAGCAATAACCCCTAAATCCTCACTTAACCCCAGCATCATATTCGAACGCACCGCCTCGCGTACTATTGCTACTACACGCTCGCGTCCGGATTGCGAGATATCTCGAATACGAGTTGGTAAATCTGCTTCTTCCTGAACAGCTTCCATTTCATAGCCACCGTTTACATAGTCGAAAAAGTTCAATCCTACTTCATAGGTCTTATTTAAAGGTCCATATGAATAGAGTCCTTCAAACACAGGAAAAACATGCATACGATAGAATTCACGGGCTTCACGGTCATCTTTTATCAGCTCAGTCTGAGCCAAAATAGTCTGAACAGTCTTTTCTCCTGCAGGCGGATTGCGGTATCGTTTATCATTGTAATGGAGTCTAATTTGATTCAACCAGTCACTCCATACACGATCAAGCACCGCATTTAAAAATTCATGACTTTCATCAAACTCACGCAATTCTTTAAGCACGGTAACTGCAAACTGTGCGGTATTCTTTTTTTCGTTAGGAGGAGCAATATTCAAGCGTTTCTCATTAATATACCGTTCATGAGCTTGCTTTAATACTTCTGCACCAAGTGCCTCATATTCAGGTCTTTTCTGTTCAATTCCAGCGTCAACTTCATCCTTCACTTCTTTATACTTTTTCCAAAGATCATAATAATCAATTTTCTTCGCACCACCACCGGCACCATTCGCTCCGTTGAACTCAATTCCCCGCATTCTCCGCACATCGCCATGAGGATCCCAGTTCGAAGAACCAGGCTCATGCATATGGCCGGAATAGTGATCGTGGCCGAACTCTCGACCTTCAATGTGACGCATGCGCGCAGTATACTATAAATCCTATAGTATTTCAAGTACTACATAATAATATAATTTTTAAGTTTTTGAGGCCAAAAACGAGTGCACATACGCCTCTGAATAGCGTAACGGAGCCCCAAAGATAAAAGTAACGTACGAGTTTGAGCTTGGATCGAATTGGAACAAGCGCTTTATGAGCTGAGCAGGATCGTGCTCTAAACGCAACTGTCGCATTTTAGCACGATACTCCCCTGCCCGCAAAGCAAGCAACTGGACGGCGGTATCCACCCGGGGCCTATAAGCAGCTGCCCGCTCCCAAAGTACTTCCTGAACATGCTGCTCTTGAGCTTGCCGCATCATCCGGTTACGCCGACCGGTAAGTTCAGGGAGGCATAAATCCCATCCGCAATCCACATATGGACAGCACGTCCCCATCTCTTTTTTATAGACAAATCCCCGTCCGCAACCACCCCGCGAATAAGGACATATAATCCAGGCACCTTCCTTTTTCTCTCCGGGGGTGACACTTACTGCTATCGCTTCAGACTCACTAAGCGCTGCTAAGCTCGCAACCACACTCCCCATAACCTGGCACACACTCCCCTTACTTCTCCCGTCAACTGCCTGACCATACGACCTCCGGGCTCTTTTTTCGTCTGCAGCCGTTTTGACTTTCCCTTGCTTTTTATCGTTTTCAATCATTAAATCCTCATACCAGCGCTTGGCTTCATTTTCAAATCCATAGAGCGCCTGCCACAAGTCCTGCTCAGTTGCTCCTTCCTTGAGCAATTGGACAAAGTACTTTCGACTGTGTAACAAGGCGTTATGAAAACGGTCCACCAGCTCTTTGTCTTTAAGCCGGGTTTCAATAAGCTCAATTTGTCGCCTCCAGGCTCCCCGGGTAAACCCCTTCATAAAAAACGCCTTTTTAAACAAAATCTCTTCTGTTTCTTCAACACACGCCTCCAACGCTTCAATTGAGTCTGCACTGAAGGTAGTTGAAAAAACTACGCTCATCAGATCTACATCACTCGGATTCCAGCGCATCGCATGGATACGATGATAATGAGGGTCATCAGGATGAATGATATGCTTAGCCAACCGGCGATAATGTTCTCGGGTAAATTCGCCAATATGCGTCACCGCCCGAACCTCCACACAATTTTGATCCACTGCTTTGGCAGCATACTCATAAAGCAGGGTCCGCGTACCATAGCCCACTTTCTGTGCCGCAGCCGTCCTCCGGGGTGGTGCACTGATCAGCACGTCCACCCTACCTTGCGCCTGCTCGTTAGAATCATTCAGTAAGGACAACCATCGGTCAAACATGTCGTTTGCAGTACGGAGGTAAATCCAGTCACGCAATTCCAGACTTTCCGGCATAACTTGAATTGCCCGCAGGTAACTAATGCGCACGTCTTCTCGTGACCATGCAGCGGCAAATGATTCCCCCTGGTGTTCCACAGCATCAAAAAACACCAACTTAGTTTCGCCCGTCTCCGGATGTCGCAGTACCTTGTGGCCAAACCGTGACGTACCACCGAGTACAAACTCTTCAGCCAAAGTACGCAAATTAGTCTCAACAATATTTTCAACTTCTTTAACACGGTTCCAATCCCCGGTAGTTGCTGCATATCGCATCGCATCTCGCATACGGACTTGTTCTGCTTTAACGTTACAAAATCGGGCAAAACCTTTTTTGGGCGGCGATACTTTTGGTTGTTCAATCGCTACCGCATTTAAATACTCCGCGGCAACGCGTCGATAGGTCCGGATATCCCGCAAATCCACTCTGCTTGCTTCACGCAAAAAAGCAGCAAAACGCCGGTCAAATAGTCCTTGTTGCAATTGCTCATGATCAACGGGAATTGTAGATTTGAATTGCTCGGAATCCAAAAAACCTCCTCAAGAATAATCACTCCCAAGAAGGCTACGTAAAATTAAGGAAATAAGAAATATATTCCTGCTCGGGATGAATAACTTTTTGTCTGTTTTCTGACTTTACAGTAGCGGCACTGTCCCGGAATTCCACCGGAGTTACCAAAACAAAAAGAATGTATATGCAAGGTATTAAATTTCTCGATTATTTGCAAGAAGAAATACCTGTCCAAAATTACCTATTTTTTTTAAACCAATTTTGATATAGTACAGATAGCTATGAACCGTGATCTCGAGCGATTACAATACATTTTACAGCAACTCTCCCAAACCCTAGAAGAACTTCCTGCCGATGATTTTATCAAAACACGCAATGATCGTCTTGCTATCTACCAGCAATTAAAAGACAAATACCCGGAACTGGTTAAAAGACTTGAAGACGAACCAAATGGCAGTAAAGCCTTTGAAAGAGGGGTCATTGTCGACCTCATTTCAGCCATTGCAACCGATCTTAACAAACCGGTTTGGACAGCAATACCTACCAACCGCGACGAACTGATCAAAGAATATATCGATTCTCTCGAAGCATCACCAACCCAGAGCAGCGTTGCGCAATCCTACCAACGGGTAATGCAAGCTAGAAAACCCGGACAAACTTCTTTCCACCAGGCCTCCAACGCGTTTGATGAAATCTACGATTCCACACAAAAGATAATCAATCCGGAAAACGTGCAATTCCCTGCCGATCATAGCGATCGTGCCCGTGATAATAAAGTAGTTGCGGATCAACTATCGACACGAATCGCCGAAATAGTTGCAGAAAACTCGTTTGGTGATCCGGAAGAACGTGCCGACACCATTGAAGAAGAAATTAACGAAGCCTATCGACAAATGTATAACGTCTCGGGCGTTACGAAAAGGCACCAGGAAGTTATTCGCCGTGAAGCGGAACGACTTGCCGCACTACCTGTTGAAACTCCGGAAATACCGTCATCAGGAAACGCCCTCACTGATGAAATCGCCAAAAAAATTGCCACTGTGACCATTGGTCAACAGGTTACTCCCGAACAAATTGCTGAAACTGCACAGGCAATAACTCCGCAAGTTCAGGCAGCAATAAATAATCCCGCAACCGACAAAACGCCTGATCAACAGGTTGCCGAAGTAATTCGCCAGGGGGTAGAGCAAACTATCGCTCCACTCGTTGATTCACCGGCAATAGATAAATACCTGCGTACAAGTACTAATTCATTTGTAGACATCCAGTCAGTTGAAAACTTCCGTGAAGAACTTCCTCAAGCCGTCCAGCAAACTGCCTATCAGTCGGTGAACGAAGCGGTACAACAGCAACGCGGTATTTCCCCGGAAGCTGTTCAGGCGTATCAGGATCCGCAAGTCCAACAGGCACTCCAGCGCGCAATCGACACTACTGCTAATACCTTAAAAGTCGCTGCCAATCCTCGCGACAATGCCACCGCCATTCAGGAAGCCGCTCAGTCCATTATGGCCCAGGAAGTCTATACCTCACTCAAAGACGATCCCAGATACCAGCAGTGGAATCGGGATAAAGCCGGCTATGAACAAGTAGCCCCCAGCCTTCAGGAATTAGTTACTATTGCCGCCGGAGGCATGGCCTCAGGATTCATGGATAAACAAGCCGAACATGCGGTCGCGCTAGCCCAGCGTGATGTAGCGGCCGCACCCCCGGTAGAAGCAGTTAGAAGCACCGCTCGCCAAATCGTCGATTCAGTTAAAGCATCACTTCCATCCGACATCAATTTAAGCCGCGATGAAGAACAACAGTTATATAGCAAAGTAGTCAATACTATCGACGACAACACCTACCAGCTCCGGCCTTCCCCCGTCGAAACATTAAAAGAAAAAATTGCCACCGATATTGAAGAAGTAGTTATTAATGGTCCACAACGAGAAACCCTGGATTTGTCCGGTACACTGCAACAGATTGAACCTCAAATTGAACCGGCTCTTGGCAGATATAATTTTGAATTGACTAAAGCCGCCGCCGAAAAATCTCTTGACTATCTCGAAGCCCAAGCCAAAGCAGCTTTTCCAGCAGCCGAAACAGTTTCGATTAAAGCCGAGGACTTCCCTGCTCCACCGGCACCAACTCAGGAAGTTATTGTTACCGGTCGCGGCGAACGGGCAGCAGAAGTCTTTACTCGCCCTGCGTCTTTGATTGTTAAGGAAGTTACACCAACGCTCCAGTTAGATGCCCAGGAACAAGCCGATCTCCAGGAACGATTAGAGCTGACGCTTACCGGTATGGCTTCAGCGGGCAAAACCCGCCAGGAAATGCAGCAAAGAGTTGCCGAAATAATCGCCGAAAATCCTAAAGGAGTAGATTCGGACACTTTAGACGCTGCTTTGAAACATGCCGATTTTATGGCCGAGGGTCAGGCCAAGGTTGGCCGCCGACAATTCAACAAAGTCATGGCCGGTCCGGAAGATGCCAGGGTTTACGACACCAACGCTGGCCAGGAACCTGCGACCAGTGAACTCGCCGGCAAATATGCCCAATCAATGTTAAATAATATCGATGGCGAATCCGCCAGTACGAAGTCAATTGTAGATGATGTTGCCAGAACACTGAAACTCGATAACCAGGAACGAAGAACACTCCAGGCACAGTTAGGGGCAGAGTTTAGCGGAATGGTAGCCGACGGTAGGACGCAACAGGAAATAAAAGAACGTGCTGCTGAAATTGTTTCTGCAATTCACGAAGAAAAATACAAAGAACTTAAAGAAAAAACAAAGCAAACTAAGGAAGAAAAAGAGACATTAGAAAAAGCCGAAAAAGCCTTAAAAACAGCATTAGAGCAGGTAAATAATCAGGAACCGCCCGAAAGATCACGTCAAATCGCAGGACAATTGATTGATTCGATGCAAAAGCAAGCCGCTTCAGGTGCATGGAAAGACGAACAAGCCCAACGCGAACTTGCTGCCTATGCTGCTCAACGTGAAGAGTTAATAAGAGCATTCGAAGTTGCCAAAATGAGTGGCGATGTGGCCGAAATGGATACTTTGCACAAGCTAATTATTGATAACGATCGTCACTTCATTGCTTCCAACCAGAACACCATGCTTGCTTCCTACTATGACAGTGGTTCAGTCGAAAAGTATCAGAACGAACGCCTGCAAAAAATAGCTGCAGCTAAAGAAGCATATAAAGAACGCCAGGCAGAAATTCAGCAGCAAATGGACGAGAACCGTATCACAGCTCAGGAAGGCCTTGATGCTTTAAAAAGACTCCATAAAGATAGCTCTGGTGAAATAACCCAAAACTTAATCGAATTGCAAATGCAATTGGATTCACAAGCCATCAAGAAATCCGACGAAGAAAAAATTCTGGCATTACAAAGAGCATATATTGGATCCAGAGAAGACCAGCGTCGACCCGCAACATCAGGTGAACTAAATGTACTGAAGCGTGGTTTAGAGGAAACCAACTGGTACGACCGCGGAAATTTCTTAGCCTCAACCACCGATAACGCCACCAGATCAGTTGAAAAACATGTCGGTGATATATTAGAAAAACTTGCTGAGCAGGACCCGTCAATAAGATCCAGATTAGCCGGTACAGCATTCAGTGCTATTAAACGCGATACTGCCAGCGCGGTAATGCAGGATTTGGCCGCCACTACGAGTAAATCTGAAGTACAGTTTTCTATTCTTTCTACACTAAAAACTACACTTGAGGATAAAGTTACCGAACTTACCGGAAAAAAGGTTAAACTTGATCCGGGATCCACTGCCGGTGATCTCTTAGCCAATTCGGCGTCAAAACTCGCCGGAGATAAAAAAGTCCAGGCAGCCGCCGCCATGCAATCAATCATGCCTATCGTCCCCCATATGACCGACGAAGTTGAAGAAGGCGATTTATATGGACACCGTGAAGCCATGCGCGAAATGATGGCTCAGGATTACGAAAAAGGCGTTCGTGACATTCAAAAAAATCTTGATCGGGAGATTAAAAGAGGATTACGAAAATACCGAAAAGCAGCCAGTACTCCCCCACCGGATTCTTCATCAGGAGTAATCATCACCGAAAGAGGAGAAAAAGCCTCGCAAAGTTTCGACCGAGCAGCAGCATTAATCGTTAAAGAAATAAATCCTACTTTAAACCTCGATATAAGCACTCAATACGAACTTCGTGAACAAATTGAGCTTTCATTAGTTGGCATGGCTTCAGCAGGAAAATCTCGCGCCGAGATGCGCGCCAAAGTACAAGAATTAGTAACTAAATACGCTGGCAACGTCTCAGACGATGTCCTAACTGCAGCATTAAAACACGCGGATTTTATGGCCGAAGGCCAAACCAGAGCAGGTCGACGGTTATTTAAAAAAGCCATGGCTGGTCCGGAAAACCCGCAATCATATGGCAATGATCTCCGCGATCAGGCCATCCAGGGAAGTTTTGACCAGACCGCCAATCGTCTCGCCAGCAAAGCCGCTAAAACATTTTCCATGGATGCTTATGATGAAGGCGAACTAAGACGACAAATATCTGACATGCTTGTCACCATGGCCCGTCAGGGTAAAACACAAGCAGAAATGCAAAGCAGCATCTCAAACTTGATCCAGCAGACCATTAGCACCACTGAAGGCGGTAAATTCCTCGCCGAAAGAGAACGGGAAAGCAAAATTGTCACCGGTAATCAGGCAATCTATCTTAGCCGAAAACAAAAGAGAGATCAGTTCTATCGTGAAGATGCCTCCATGTCAATTGCATCCCTTCTCGAAGCTGTACGTTCTGCAAATCCAAACATCACTGATGACCAACTCAATGCCATTGCTGAAAACACCATTACCAACACGATGGGTGGACTTAAAATCGTCCCTATTCAAGCCAAAAAAGATAATGGCGACCTGATGTTTGATAAAGATGGTCAGCCGGTTTATGTGACCAACGGGAAAGATGCTGATGGCAATGACCTGATTGAATATAAACTGGAAGAAGGCAGTAGTGTTTTCGGTGTCAACGGTATCATGGGCCTCTCAAAAACCCAGCTCCGTATGATGGCGAAAATGTCCCCTGCCGAACAACTGGAATACCTTTCCAAATTTGATGAGCTGCGACGACAGCAAATATTTAGCTCTTTATCCATCTCCTTAAAACACGAATTAATGCAATTTGGAGTGTGGACTCCTCAAATGGAGAAAAAACTCAACAGTCTACGCTTGAAAGATTTTTACGACCGCGACCAACAAGAAAGTTATATTAATAGCGCCATCGCCGATGCTCAAAACAAAGTTGGTCGACCATTAACCAATTCGGAAATTGCCCAAATCCGAGCAGAAATGAGCGCTAAATTAAATAAGAAGATGTCCGTTCAGGATGCTATCGCCTTCCACATGGAGCGCGGGTATTCCCTTGACCACTTTGTTAAACAATTCCGCGAAGATACGTTAAGGAAAATGCGCAACAACCGCGAAGATGAAGCATCCTTCTATGACTTATCTCGAGCAAGAAACTCATTTAGTAATAATATCAACACCATTGAAGCATTACTCGATCCAAGATTTGCCCAGAAATATGCCCGCCGCAAAGTAAGAGCGTATAAACGGGATGCTCAAAAATTCATACTTGGCGCCGTTGGAATCGATAAAGACTCTTCCTGGACTGCCTGGTTTGGCAGTATGGTAAACGGCACCTTTCAGCAAAAAATGATTGGCCATGAAAAAAATCTCGCCGCACTCTCTAAAAAATACAAAATGGATGTGGCTCAAATTGCCAAAACTGGAATCAAACCGAAAAATATATCGTTATTTAAGAGTTTAGAATTAGACCGAGCTATTCGCTCCCAACGCGGCTTAGACGCCATCAAAAAAGCCCGCGAAGCCAACCCGCGACTCGCATTCCTCTTCGATAAACGCGCGCAACGCATGCAAAGTAATAAATATGAATTTTCTGCCGAATTGTTCGAAACCCTCCTCCACGGTTCAGCAGGAATTAAAGCGCTTCCTGGAGTTGTCTCCAGTAGATTAATGAATGCAACCATCAACAAAATACTTACCGAGGGCAAAGGTTTCCGTAACTTTTTTGTCTACGATCGCAAAAGCAGGCAAATTCTCTTTACTCCCTATGAAGAACTAAAAATGAAGCGCGATGAAGCAGTGAAACAGCTCAAGGAAGCAGCGTGGAATTCACGGCCAATGATGTATGCGCGCGAACAGGGAGATAAAGTTAAAGAATACGCTAAAGATCAATTTAAGAAATATGTTTGGGATTCAAAGCCGGTCAAAGCAGTTAGAAATCGTGTCAAAATGGCCGTTGCCAAAGTGGCCGGTAATGCCGTAGTTAAAGGTATACAAAGTTTAGCTACTAAAATAGCCGCTCGACTAACCCTAGAAGGTATTCTTGCTGTACTCCCTACCGGTGTAACCCAGGTTGCCGCTTTAATATTGGCAATCGACACAGCTTTAAGTTCAATACCAATTGTTAATATTATCTATGGTGCTATAAAATTCGTTGTACTTACACCTTTACGCTGGCTTTGGAAGTTAATCAAGATCATCGCCGCCATCGAAGCGTTACTGGCACTCTACGCGATATATCGCCTTGCGATGTTTGCTGTTCAATTATTGCATGCCGTTGCATCGGTGGCCGCTATTGGAGGCGCCGCTGGAACAATAACAGGATTTCTTTTAGGTGGAGTCCCCGGCGCATTTCTCGGCGGTATTATTGGCTGGGGCGCTGGTGCAATCGCCGGCACTGTCTTCCAGGCAGGAAAATTCTTATTCGGCAAATTAACTGGAGCACTCCAGGGAGGCGTTGCTATTGGAACCGGCGGAGCACTCGGTGCTCTTATGCCGGGATGGTTAAGTGGTTTCCTTTCAGGTGGCGTATCCGCACTTTCCTTTGGATTATTCAGTGTCCCGGCAGCCTTACTTAACGTTGCCGTTGCCTCAACCAGTGCTATCGCCGGATGGCTCACTTCCATGGGTGCGGCACAAGCACTCGCAGTAGTATCCACGGGAGCCGCTATCGGCTTAACTGCACTTTTCAGCCCTGCATATATCACTGCCGTGATGGAATCGCTGCGTAAACCACTGGATAAAGCAGTGGGCGAATTAGCTACTTTCTCTTATCCCCTGCAGGTGACCAAAATCGCAGATAAAACTAAAGTTAACCAAAACGGTGAACAAATTAAATATACGATCACGGTCAGTGGTCCTGCTTGTAGCCCAACTCTAACAGTAACAGATAAATTACCGGATACCCTCACCTTTGATCCATCTGTTCCACCTTCATTTGGAACTCCACTCGATCCGTTAGTAGACAGCATCACACCACCAACTGGGCCAGACGCCAATAATACCTTAACCTGGACAATTAAATTGAAGCCTACAGCCGGCGAGTCCTGTAATGCTGCCCAAATAGATACCGGAGCAAACATCAGTATTCTGGACCCCAATAAGAACTTAGTCAGCTTGGCAGATATGCAGGCATTATTAGCAGCCTATCCAGGTGGATCATTCAAACCAATGAAGGATACCGCCCAATACTTTATTGATGGACAACAAAAATATGGAATTAATCCTCTCTTTGTTGCCGGAATCGCCGCCTTCGAATCAACCATGGGAATCGGTGGAATTGGACGCCCTCCAAATCAGGCAGGTACCTCCGGTTGTTATAATGCCACCAACCTGAAATCACCTAACACAAATATTCCTCAAAAATATGGCGGCACACGAGACTGTACCAACCCGGATTTCTGGAGATTCCCCAGCTATGAAGCCAACCTGGCCGCAACCTACGAATGGATCCAAACCTATCATGTAAATAAAGGTGAAACCGATGTTGATTCCATCATGGCTCGGTATCAGGGCACGGATGACTTACGTAACACCGAAGTAGCCATCATTAAATGTACTATGAAAACTAAACGAGTTTGTTCTGATGGATCTGGCGGTGGTGGTGGCACTACTGCCCCAACCTTTACCGCAACCTTAACCTTTGCCGGCATCGCCAATGCACCAAAGTCAGGCAATGGACCAAATGGTGATGGCTGTATCGTCAATACAGTTACAGCACAGCTCGGAAGCTCAGGCGATGTACTTACCTCAACAGGTGGAGCAACTACTGCTGTCGGTCCGGCAAAATGTAATGAATTACAATCATTACCTCAGGGAACCATTGCCGAAGCCAAAGCGTTTATGTGTTCCCATCCAACTATCAAAATATGTCCAACAGTCGGTACTAAATACCCGCCTAACTCAGACTGGACACGTGAGCAACTTGAAGCATTGTGGACTGTTGCGCAAAAAGTCTATCAGGCTGAACCGTATCGCAGCTACGCTGTTGGAAACTATGGAATCGAAGTACAACGCAGCCGCTGCTACATCTACTTTAGTGCAGTGAACTGTCCTCCAACCGGTGCCGACGGAAAATCCGATAATACACAGGGGTTCAATCAAGGTGTTGATGCCAGCTTCGCAACAATGCAATTCTCAGCAGGCGTCACACCGAAAGTAGTATTAATTATGAACGGCATCGGTAGCATTAACGGGAACAACGACATACTACAATACCTTTATGCCCACGAAATTGCCCACTCCGCACAAAAAGGTACCGCCAGTGGCGGTATCGGTGACCGCACCAGAAATCCAGCCAACCAACCGGTACTGGCTCTGAACGAAGTTGTCAGCTTATACGGAGCACCTACAACCTATTGTATCTCTACTGGTGGACGTTTGCGCTGCGGAAGTGGCCTTCCCTTTGAAAATAACGCTGACGCAATCTCCTACTACATGACCAACGGTGAGGTTGGCGGTAACTATCGCGCCTGGACCGGTAACACCAACAATTTGAAAACTGATCATCCAAACACCTATAATGCTCTCATGAATGGTTTCTTTGCTACCGGAGCAAGTGGAGGTCCGCAAGAATATGGCCCTTAATAATCTTCGCCAACTGCAACAATATCGGAATACCCTTGTTTTAGGAGTAATATTACTCGGTATTGGCATCGTTGCAGCCATCATCTACTTTGATAACCCCCAGCCGGCCGAAACCCCACTCTCTCCAAAACCACAGCTGGTTATCAAAGATAACCCAACCGAATTACAAGTTGATTGGTCTAAAGTCAAACTGGGAATGTCTCAGGAGTCTATCGAAAAACTAATTGGTAAGCCAAGTGCTGTAAATGAAAACAACGGCGCAAAATTTATAGTCTACGTAGCCAATCCTAAAACACCGTTAGCAACTCATGTCATAACACTCAAGAACAATAAAGCAGTGGCCATCAAACGCAATGTCGACAGTCACAACCAGATCATTACCCGCGAGCAGTATGAAAGAAAATTCGGCAATGCTGAAGTCATTCGGGAACAAAGTGGAAATGAAGTCGAGGCATTATATGCGTATAAAATTGCCGACAACGAATATCTGTTGATTGAAGTAGATACACAAAACAACCAGGTGTACAACATTTTAGATGTCGTTGGTGAAGAATACGAAAACATCAAGAAAGAAGAGAAATTGGCTAAGGAACAGAGCCAACCGGAAGAACGCGGATTTGAAGCCTTTTAAAGTATTCCCGACCAGTAACGAACTTTCTTAATAACCCCCTTACCGAGTATTTCGTGCAAACAAAATACCAGCTTACGCTCCTTCATCCGAACCTCATGCCCCCAAACGGAAGAAGCCACAGCTAAAGTGAGTACACCATCTTTAAAAGATTTCGCCCGTACATTTCCCACCGCTTTTTCACCAAGAATTTTTCCAATCTCCTTTTGCACAACCTCCACCACCCGCGCCGCATCCATAGCTGCCGGATCACCCGAACGTTCAGCAACTGCAGATAACAAATCTGAAACTTTAACAAAAGACATAGTAGGATTATACGTCATATATAAATAACTTTTTTTAGTAAAATTAAGGATCTGCTGTTTGTTTTACGAAGCGAGGACTTCCGCTGAAGGGAGCCAAATCGCAATAAGCGACCGAATACTTACATTAAGAACAAAAAAGACAGAGAGCGAGAAGACGTAAACTACGAAAGACTGAGCATCCGCAGCGAGTAAAACGAATACAGATCCTACTAAGTTTAATCCACCAGCACCGGCATAATCACATGCAGATATTCCGATACCTCAGGTATTCGCCAAACACCCGGCTGATTCGAACCATTCATCTCAAAAACTACATCCGAACTCTTTATTTTTCCCAAAAATTCCAATAAATAACGACTATTGAAAGCAATCGTATTTGCGCTGCCTTCAATAGTTCCATTTACTTCACCGCTAAATTCTCCAACCTGCTCAGTGGCGCTGGAAAGGCGCACCACACCGGCCGAAGGATCTATTACGGTTTTTAGTATCGATGCACCGCTACGGGCAAATAAAGAGGCTGTACGGACAGTTCTAAGTAACTCATCCGATTTAAAAATTACCCGGGTAGCATAACTTTTAGGAATAATTTTATTGTACGGAGGAAAAGTACCTTCCAGAATTCTGGTCATAAACAAATTACCGTCAGGGAGTTTAAAA
Organism: uncultured Gammaproteobacteria bacterium; assembly: GCA_964403585.1. Lineage (GTDB taxonomy): Bacteria > Patescibacteriota > Microgenomatia > JALYQM01 > JALYQM01 > JALYQM01. The sequence continues at coordinate 24,590 of CAYOFQ010000001.1, forward strand.
ATTAACTGAGTACCTTCTTTAGACAAACCGCATTCAATATTTCCCGCATTTTCCCCGCTATATTCCCGCAACACTTTTCCTACCTCATTCAGGACTTTAGCACCTAATACTACTGCAAAATTCTTATCCAGAACCTCGGAACTGAATTTTTCCACCGACAAACGAAAACCGTCAGTAGCAGCCATCTCCATTTGACCGCTTTCAACACGTAAGGAAATACCGGTTAAAATCGCCCGGGCCTCATCACTACTCGCGGCAAAGGACACTCTGTCGATCGCATCAACCAGCTGTCTTGTCGGCAAAGTATAGCGAGTCGGTTGCATATCAAAGGAAAGTTCCGGATATTCCTCAGAAAAAATACCGGTAAAATCAGACTTTGTCTTACCTTCAACAATTTTCAAAAGTTGTTCGGTAGTTTCGATAACTAATACACCTGCCGGCAAATTAAGAACAAAATCGGTAAGAAGCTTTGCTGGAGCAACAAAGAAACCGTCTTCACCACCGTTAACTTCCAGAACAACCCGTAACGCAACTTCCGTATTATTTCCAATCAGAGTTAACTTATTTCCTTCAAGATCCATCAATACCCCGGATAAAACGGGCAACGTAGTCCGCGTAGCAATACCACGGCCCACCAAACTTAAAGCTCGGGCAAATTGGTCCTGTTGTACTGAAAATTTCATTTACCTCCTCACTTTCTATTATTATGAGAGTTTTCTCATTTAAAGAGAATTTATACGTGTGTAGGTGATACTACACTAAGTGCTACCAATTGTAAATTTTCTTCTCTTCTGTCTATTATCTTTATTTCTTATATATAAATATATAGTATTCTTAGTAATATACTCTGTGTATATCTGCATAACACGGTTACAGTGAAGCTAGCTTTTTTGTGGAATTAGCCGTTAATCCAACTGTAATAGTCTATCTCCTCTACTCTATCCTATATCATACGTAGTACTTTCGGATTATATTAGCCTTGATAACTTATACTATTTTGTGGATATCTTTGTGGATTACTTTTTTATTCTGTGGATAACCTACTTTTACTTATCCACACATGACTAAAAGTTATCCAGATAGCTCCTGTTTTATCAACTGTATTTCACGACGGATTTGTTCATTTGTGGATAACGCCAATTCTATCTGCTTCACTCCATGCATGACGGTAGTATGGTCTCTTCCGCCCAGTAACTCCCCTACTCTCTCGAGTGGTAAGCCCATTTCGGAATTAAGAAGATACATGGCAATCTGCCGTGGTATTACCAGGTTCTTAGTTCGACGGGTTCCCAGCAGATCAGACTTCTTAATAGCGAAGTGATGGTGGATAACTTGCAAAACACGTTGTGGATTAATGGCATTCCCGAGGCTGACCGATTGAGTGGACTCTTCACCCCAGGCGGTCCGGACATTTTCCAGTGTCCCGATCCAGCCGTTCGTCTTTAATTTTGAAATTATTTGAAACAATTTACCTTGTAATTCTCTGGTATTACTGCTGATACGTGACGCTAAGAAATCTACGGCATTCGGCTCTATATGTTCACCCATATCCTGACATTTAGTCTGAATAATTGCCACCCGCATTTCATAATCCGGCAAACCTACGTCGACCATCATTCCGCCTTTAAACCGCGAGGACAATCGTTCTTCCAGTTGCGGAATTTCCTCCGGCGTTCTATCCGAAGTCATGAGCACATGCCCGCCGCGCCCGACAATGTCATTAAATGTATGGAAAAACTCTTCCTGAGTACTGTCTTTCCCGGCTATAAACTGAATATCATCTACCAGAATAATGTCACAGGAGCGGTAGCGCTCTCTAAACTTGTCCGTGGATTTAGTTGAAATACTATATATATATTCATTAGTAAATTTTTCAGATGAAAAATAAAGGATCTTCTTATTTGGGAATTTAGACAACACCGCATTCCCGACTGCCATCATCAAGTGGGTTTTGCCTAACCCAACCCCGCCATATATAAAAAGCGGATTGTATCCCTTACCCGGATTTTGCGCGACCGCCTGAGAGGCCGCATACGCCACGTTATTACTTTTGCCGACTATAAAGTTGTCGAAAACCAGATTAGGATTGAGCCCATTAAAAACACTCCCTCCCCCACTCCCTGCCGAAGTAGATACGGAATTTTGACGAACCGGAGGTGCAATATCATCAATCTGCATGGTCGTATCTGCATAAACCTCTTCATTCTGCTGTACAAATAGCGGAGCCTGAACCCTATCCTGCTCCGGCCTGGTTCGGGCAGAATCCTTTATCTTTGCCTCCACAAACACCAGCTCTACTTCCTCAGGATAATATTCCTCAATCATTGAAGGAATCATCCCTTTAAATTTTTTCGTCAGTTCCTGTGCCGAGAATAAGCTCGACACCCCAATCGTCCAGGTATTACCGTCAACCGACACTACATCGGTATTATGAAAGTGCAATTTATACACCCCCACCGACAAGGCACCCTTAATATCTTTTAATACTTTTTTCCAGATAGACTGTGCTTCTTCGAGAGTCATAAACTTTATTTCATAAAGTGTGCGAATTATTTGATTTGCGCAGCGAGGACTATCCGCCTGTTGAGCCGGAGTCGAGTAGTTGCGTAACGAGCGAAGGCGAAATTACAAACCTTACGACTAGTAATAGTTCGAGAGCGCAACTGCTGGATAAAAGCACAGCCCGAGCATCCGCAGCAAGCAAATCAAATTAGAGCACAACGTAAAGGAAGGCTAATACCAAGATATTAACGTCTTATCCCCAACAATACAAGACCAAAAATGAGTCTAAAACCTATAGTTTTTCCACAAAAAAAACACATTATCAACATCGAAAACAACGCCCTGTAGGCACAAAAACTGTGAAGCGAACACACTAATTGACACAATATCAAAATATACAGTATAATCCCCGTTATGAAACGTACCTGGCAACCAAAAAAGACCAAAAGACTCCGTAAACACGGCTTTTTATCTCGCATGGCAACCCGCCTCGGAAGAAAAGTATTAGCACGTCGCCGCACCAAAGGCCGAGTAAAACTCACAGTTTCTGCTAAATAATACCCACTTCTCCTGGTTTAAGCGAAATAAGATATAATATACCCATGTTACCTAAAAGCAATAGGCTGAATATCCGTACATATTTTGGTGAGATTCGCGGCACCGGTAAGAAGCTAAGCTCACCCTACTTTTCTTTTTATTATCGCCTTTCAGAATCGGGATCAACTCCGCAAATTAGCTGTGTAATATCAAAAAAGGTTGCCAAGTCCGCCGTCAAAAGAAACCGAATGAGACGACTCCTGAATACAGCCGCTAAATCACACTTGGACAAAATTAACCCGTCTTTGCAGGGGTTATTTTTCGTATATAAAGATTTCTCACACCTTAAAAGTCAGGACCTCTCCGAAGTAATTAAAAACGTCTTAGACTCAGGAGGTCTACTGGACCACCATCATGATTAAGTTGTATCAGAGATTCATCTCTCCCCTACTCCATCAAATCTTCCCCACCTCTGTAAGTGGATGCAGATTTTATCCCAGTTGCTCCGAATATACCCACCTCGCCATCGAAAAATACGGATTACTGCACGGCACGTATAAAGGAATTCTGAGATTTTTACGCTGTAACCCCTTCTTTAAAGGCGGCATCGACTATCCATAGCGCCTTGTCCTGTCGCCCCTGCCACTGATATAATCCACCCATATGTGGAATTTACTTGATGTACCGTATCAGATAATCTTTCAAAGCCTTATATATTTATATTCCGTTCTCTTTGAGAATTTTGGATTGGCAATTATTGCACTGACAGTCCTTATCCGGGCCCTGCTTCTCCCTTTCACCCTTCCTGCTACCCGAACACAGAAAAAAATGGTGGAGCTTAAACCAAAACTTGACGAGTTAAAAGCCCAGCATGGGCATGACAAAAGAAAATTATCCGAAGAACAACTAAAACTCTACCAGGAGCACGGAGTAAATCCGCTTGGCGGATGCTTACCTCAAATAGTACAAATTGTCCTTCTCATCGTCTTGTATCAGGTATTCATCACTTTCCTTGACCCAACCAAAGGCCACAAGCCCCCTATGATTAACGGCAATCCGGTACATACTGCTTTTCTCTGGTGGGATCTGGCTAAAAAAGACCAGTTCTATGTGCTTCCTGTTCTGGCCGGCATTACCCAATTCATTATGTCCAAGATGATGCTTCCGAATACCAAACTGGAAATCAAAAAGAACGACTCCAAAGCTGAGAAAAAGGAAAAAGAAGACATTGCCGATGTCATGCAGGAAGTCCAGGGTCAGATGGTCTATATGATGCCGGTAATGACTGTCTTTTTCAGCTTAAACTTCCCTTCCGGGTTGGCGTTGTACTGGATCGTCGGCAACATTTGTTCTATCGTCCAGCAATATTTCATCACCGGCTGGGGTAGCTTGCCTGACCTCTTAAAATGGTTTAAAAACTCCAAATAAATCCGCTTTACGGGTGAGCCTAACCAGTGTATAATCCCCTAAGTAAAATAAAAAAGTAAAGAAAAGAAATTGTATGGATACAGTTCAAATCATTGGTACTTCTACACAAGAGCTTCTTGCTCATCTTAAAATACCTGCCAAAGTGGCAGTTTCTGAATTTAAAGATGACAACGATAAAACAGGTTATAATGTTGAAATTTCCGGTGAAGACCTCGGAGTACTGATTGGGTATCATGGCGAAACCTTAAGCCACCTACAGCAGGTTCTAGCACTCGTAGTAAACAATAAGTTAGAAGAGTGGGTTCGTATCATCGTAGATATCGACGGCTGGAGACAACAGCGCAAAGAAGCGATCTCCTCACTTGTCCAGCAAGCAGTACAAAAAGTCCGATCGTCAGGACAATCTCAGGTGTTACCTCCAATGTCTGCACACGAGCGACGCATAGTGCACACTGAAATAATTAACTATGACGATATGACATCTCATTCTGAAGGCGAAGGTCTTTCGCGAAAAGTCATCATCGAACGAAAAAGAGATTAATCCCCTGCCTCAAATTTTCATGTAGTGAATTTCTGACAGTTTTGTCAGGATTATGAAAATAAATCTAAATGGTACAATGTCTTCATGTCGACAATACGTAAAGTGACTTCCAACACCCTATGGCAGATAGCCGGCAAAGCAATTAATGTTATTAGCGGACTAATTATAATTCGCTTGGTAACACAATACTTTGGCGAAGAAGGTACAGGCCTATATACGCTGGTCATTGGCTATATCGCGTTTTTCTTTATGCCTGTAGACTTCGGACTGAATGCGGTTGCAGTTAAACACCTCCTTGATGAGTCGCGCTCACCACAAAAAATATTCCGGAATTTACTTGGTCTGCGGCTAACTATTGGAACAGTCGTTACAGCAATTGCCTTACTAATATTGGTCATATTGCCCTACAATTCATTTAATAATACGGGATACTCACCTCAGGTAAAATTTGGTATTACACTACAGATTATAACCATTCTTGCACAGGCGATTCTCGCAACTTCCAACGCCTATTTTCAAGCTAATCACAAATACAAATACTCTTTCATCTCAAATGCAGCTGCTGCCCTGTTCAACACAATTCTGGTCGCATTCCTAATCATTTCAGGCTTCCCGCTTATATTCGCTATCGCAATCTTCAGCATCTCAGGCCTGATCGGCGCTGGAACCTCACTGTACCTCGTGAAGATAAAATTAAGGAATGTGTATCCTTTAAAAGAACCGGACTACTGGAAAGAATTATTTAGTCAAACCCTCCCGCTGACTATCTCAATTCTACTAAATCTTGTCTATTTTAGAAGCGATGCGCTAATCCAGCCTTTTTACAGGCAACTAGACGAAGTCGGACACTACAACGTAGCCTACAAAATATTCGAAGCAATGCTGGTTATTCCCAGCTACTTTGTTAACTCTCTCTACCCTGTCATGCTTGAAAAATTTAATCAGGGTGGAAATAAATTTAAAGTGATTATACGCAAGTCTGCACTAAGTCTGGGAATGCTATCCTTATGTGCAAGCATCACCACCTACGCATTGGCACCGTACATGACGTTTCTATTACTAAAGAGTTATGAGACTCAAACTATCCTTCTCTTAAGAATACTCTCCTCTGGTCTAATTTTCTTCTTCCTCTCCTCTATCGCAACCTGGGCCCTTATAATAATTGGCAAACAAAAGTACCTTGCATATATATATGCCATAACCATGATTGTGAACATTTCTCTCAACCTGATTTTTATTCCACAATATGGTGCACTAGCCTCGGCGATAATTACCATCTCCACAGAGGCAATTGTCTTGATCTGCACAGCCTGGCTGCTCATGGCAAATAAAAATAATTTAACTACGGGGAAAGAATAAAATGCTTAACAGTGAAAAAGAATTAATTATAAACACTGACGGAGGTTCACGGGGCAATCCTGGCCAAGCGGCTATTGGTATTGTAATTAGAAATAGCGACCGGGAAATTTTACACCAAATAGCTGAGACTATTGGCATCACTACCAACAATGTGGCTGAATATACTGCGGTTCGTGAGGCATTGAAATTTATAAAAAGCGAAACGTGTGAAGCTGTAGTGAGTTTTTTTCTCGATTCCGAACTGGTGGTTAGGCAACTAACTGGAATCTATAAAATCAAAGATCCTACGCTACGCAACTATCTAATTGAAATAAAAGAACTTGAAAATTGCTTTCCAAAAGTCAGCTATACGCATGTCAAACGTGAATTCAATAAAGAAGCCGACGCTCTTGTAAATAAAGCCCTCGATGCAGAGACTGCTTGACTCTCCCAAGCCTATCCAACTATGATAGAGACGTACCACTAGAGTATCGTATCTAATAGCATGCCTGAATCAACTAAAACAAAAACGAAACCAAGCATTTCCCAAGCCCTTGTTATTGGTGGTGCCGGCTTTGTCGGTTCATATGTGTGCGAAAGTCTACTCGCGCAGAATCTCCAGGTCGTAGCCATTGATGACCTATCCAGTGGCAAAGAAGAGTACTTGGAGCCGCTGCTCAAAGATAAGAATTTTCAGTTTATAAAATTAGACATTGATCAATCCCCCTTTCCCGAGTTCCCTAATGTGAAATACATATTTCACATCGGTGGCATCGAGTCATACATCAATGGTGTAGATCTTTCGCTAAAAACAATGCTGGTCAACTCCATCGGAACATATAATATTTTGGAACTCGCCCGTAAAAACAATGCCAGGCTTTTATTAGCTTCTTCACTGGATATCTACTCCGGCATCATGTCATCCTTAAATCTGAAAAACTACTTTGGTCAGAGCGACCGGGATATCAAAAGGTACACACATCATGAAGCAAAAAGATATGCAGAGGCATTAGTAACCGAGTATTACCGCAAGTATGAACTTGATGCGCGCATTGTGCGGGTCGCCGACGTATACGGACCACGCATGGACCTCAGCTCCGGGACAGAAATAGCACAGTTATTCCAGGAGGCAATCACGAGCGACGCCCTGACTATTCATGGTGATGGCTTAAAAACACTCCACCCTACCTTCGTAACCGACGTAGTCGCAGGTATAACTAAAGCCATGTTTACTGAAGATACTTCAGGCAAAATATACAACATCACAGCGCACGAAGAAATCAACGTTTTAAACTTTGCATATACTATCCAAAAAAACTCTACCAAACCACTCAAAATTCAATTCACACAAGAGTATAAAGAAGTTAAATTTCCATTGCACCCTACCGAGATCCAACAGACTGAAAGTGAATTAGCATGGAACGCCAAAACTAAGCTGCCGGAAGGAGTAACACTAACACTTGAGTACTTCTTCCTACGCGCTGCTAAAGAAAAACCTGAGAAGAAAAAGGCTGCTGCGGTCGAAAAGACCCCCGCCTTAGCGCCAACAGAAAATCCGGACTCATCCAAAACAATTCTTCTCGAAAATATGAGCAGTAAAGAAGTTAAACCTATCCCTCGCTCTGCTGAGTTAAGCAATAAAGTTACTAAGGATATTAAAGGTAATGAACCGAAGGCAACGGGTGAAGAGAAAACTAATCACCCTATAAATAAATGGAACGCCTTAATTTTAGCGACCAGCCTCTTTGTCGTTTTAACCCTTTTTATCTTCCCTATGCTCGCTCTCTATTCTACCAACGACAAATCGGTAGCCGCGACCCAGGAAGCTCTTTCACAGGAGAGCCTCGAATCGGCTATCAATGCGCAGGAAAACCTGTACTATGGTAATGTGCAGTATGACAACCTTGAATGGTTTTTTAATACTATTCAAAAACGCAGTGCCTTTGAAAACACCAGGGCATCCCTTCAGGCCCTAGATAAAATTAACATCGCAGTTGCTGTGCAAAGTAAGTTACGTTCAACAGTATACGGAACCGTCAATGCGCTTGTAAACGGCAAGGCCACGACTGCGCAAATCGAATCTTCAAAGCAACAGTTAACCACCAGCTTTATCAGCATCCAAAATGCCGTAATTGAAAATGAAACAGTGAAGCAAAAGCTTGCCGAAGCCGATTCCGAGGTTCTCCTTTCACAAGCTACGACTGGGAAACTCAACGAAATACTAATGCGGGCGGAACCCCTTTTAAAGAAATATGAGCAGCAATCTTCACTAATGCAAAACGTAGTGCAGTTCCTCTCCCCTGCTCAGAGTAAAGCATATTTAGTAATCTTCCAGGACACCCTGTACCCCAACAAACTTGACGCTAAAGTTCTTGGCTATGCCTATGTACAACTTGGCAAAAACGGAATCGCCAAAGTTAACTTGCAGCAATACCAGTATAAAAATGACAAAGCCAACAGTACGGAAGTAATAAAAGATATCTTGGATCAGAGCAAAACTAACGGCTGGTTACCGCTCAGTGCTATATTCATGGGAAATACTACCACGCTTGAAGACCTGGTTATAGCCGAAGGATCTCTAACCGTTTCTACCCTCGCTCAGATAGTTTCTGCCAATGATATTGAGCAAAAACTTCTGGAAAACCGTGCTAACAACGAGTTTCAATACTTAATCTGGAAAGAGATATTCACTTCAATTCCTTCGCTATCTAACGATAAATTATCTAAAGTTGGAACTGCTCTTTATAACGGCATCCTCCACGAAGACATCAAAATGTTAACACAGGACGACAAGGGCACGGTTACTTTTCCCGTTTGCGATACAAACCGGATACTTCAACGGGACTTTGTTAACAGCGATGACCAGCTCTATCCAAATAAAACCAACGGAAACCCCTACTGTGTTGTACTTCAGGAACGGCAAATTTCTGTGCAGACAACGAAAAATTTGCAGAAAAGCATCGAACTTACTGCCGATGAAAAAGATCAGGACAACTATAAATTCAAACTCACCTACACAATTAAAAACAACAGCAAAACTACATTTAACGGCGACGTGGAACTATCTTTTCCCGGCACTCCACAGCTAACCAATTTACAATTAGTTTTCCCGTTGTCACTGGACAAAGCTAAATCTGAAAAGAAAGACAACAATACGTCATATACAGTCAATGTCAACATTGAGCCAGGTACACAAAAAGAATTGGTCATCGAATGGACTTCTAAAAAGTCCGATGGGGACATCAACAAGTCCGGCATCTACCTGGCCAAGCCATACGGAACCGCCATCGATAAGTCTTCAATTACAATAAACAGACAGAAACCGGCAACTGCAGTTGGTCAAAATTCAGACCTGTACCTCAATTAACCTACTTGACCACTCCCCTAACCTCATAGTATACCTATTAAACTTAACATATACCTACCCAAAAGGAGTTTTTGTATGCCCGCAAGACAAGTTATTCACGCTACTAAACGCGATGTGTTTGGTAAGCGCATTAGTTCCCACCGCAACCAGGGGCATGTACCCGCAAATATCTATGCCAGGGATACCGAATCAATTGCTATCTGGTTCGATGAAAAAGAACTTCGTACTATTTTAAAAGATGTCAGTGAGTCCACACTTATTGATCTCTCCCTCGAAGGTGAGTCCAAAACCAGACCGGTTATCCTCCGCCATATCGAAGAAAATATGTTTAAACCCCAGGTTATTCATGTCGATGTCCAGCAGGTCAACTTGAAAGAAAAAATGGTTATTAATATTCCTGTCGAGGTGACCGGTGAAGCACAAATTATCGTTGACGGCCTCGGCTTACTGGAAACACCAACTACCGAAGTTGAAGTCGAAGCTTTACCAACCGATCTTCCGGAGTCTTTTACTATCGACATTTCCCCTCTTACTGAAATCGGTCAACACATCTTAGTTAAAGACTTAAAAGCCCCCAAAGGCGTGGAAATCCTCTCTGACCCTGAAGCAATCCTTGCTGTGGTCACCGAACCGGCTAAGGAAGAAGAAGCCGCACCTGCTGATGAAGCTGCAGCAGTAGATGCCGTTGAAACAACTGAGGAAGGGAAATCTGAAGAGTCTGAAGAAGCAGCTGAGTAACAAAAATGTAAATATATTAAAAGAGGCTACCGGCAAGGTAGTCTCTTTTTTATTGGCCGAGCAAGTTAAGCACTTTCTCCCCTTGCAAAAACTGAGGATCCATATTAACAGCTTCTTGTACAAGTACCCGCGCGTGAGCATCATCAAATAGCATATACGATTTTTGACCTAATCGGTAAAGAACATCGCGGTAATCCGGATGGGTCTTAGAGATGTCATTCCAGTGATTGTACTCCCCTATAGTTGTATGAAAAACGATTTTACGTGCGGAAATACTTTCTTCGAGAGTACGAAGTGCAGACAACTCCTCTTGAGTCGGCACCAGCACCTCCTGGGCAACATGCAAAAATGCCACTTCATGTTGCGCCTCCTCTAACCTGTTCTTAACGGTCAAAGACTCCAGATATAAAAGATGTGATCGATAAGATTTCGGCGAAGTTACTAGGTCATCCGAGAAACTGTTCGCTGTGGTAGAAACAGGGAAAAAGATTCGTATTTGTACGAGGGCGAAAAATATAATACAGCTATATAGCAACGTATGAAATACATACGCCGCCGTATTCCCGGGCTTAAAAGGCAGTGCGGGAATCGATCGGAAAAAATGCGGGAATTGAAAAGGGGGCTTTGATACCTCAGGCTCGGAATTAGTGCTTTCACGCTTCACAAAATATCGTTTATTGAACTGAGCCATATACCGATTATAACTTCTTTACCTGATACACACTATGGCCATTACGCTTTTTTATTTCCCGCATCCTCAGTTCGTTCTGGCTACCAACTCGCGGCACTAAATGATTCAGCGCCGTGACAACGACCAGCCATAAACTACCGCCGGGACGAAGCATCGAGTAGGGGGTTAAGATAAAATCGCGGGTAATTGCTTCATCACCAATTTTTGCCGGTACATTAGATACTATCAAATCAAAAGTCCGGCCATCAACCGACTCTGTTCCGACGCTGCCTAATATTTCCACATTCTCCACGCGGTTCTTAACTGCGTTATTTATAGCATAACGAATCGCCAGTAAATCTTTATCCAGCATCGTAACTGTGGCCTTGGGAAACTTTTTAGCCAAAATTATCCCGATCGGACCATACCCACAGCCAATATCCAGAATCGAAGCAGGGGAGTTCTCAAAAGTCATTGCTCGAAGCAAACAGTCAGTCCCGTGATCCATCTCATATGTCGAAAACAAGGTATTACCGACATCAAATGTGAAATTTTCACCGGAGTAACGGTATTGAATTTCTTTTTTAAAATAAGGATCCATAATCAGCGCGAGAATGCAATGTCGATCCGCAAGGGATCTAATGATGCCAAATGAAAAATATAATCTGGCGTTATTATACCAGAATAAGGCTCTCCAAGCGAGTATTGTGCCTCATAATAGATTTTCCATATAAGCTGCGAACAGTACGCGACAGTATCGTCCAATGCATTCCGTGTAAAACCAAATTTCAGATGGGGAGAGCTAGCATATTTATTGACGAGAGATATGACATCATTTATAGTTGAGACTTCGGCGGCTGGCCGTAGCACAATCCAATCTTCCATTTCCTTGGAAACCCACTGTGTAGCCGCTTTATGGGAGAGAGAGATTTCATTAGCCTTGTTTGTATCGAACCCTTTAGCTTCAAGTATCAGATCATTTCCCATATAAAGCGCTGCATGCGTAAAATGGAGATTGTAAACCCGTGAAGGAATCGCTGTAGAGTCTGTGAGTTCTCGCTTAAGGAGAATATCTCCGGCATGTAAGTCGCATGCGGAAATCATCGACGAAGTACAGCCATCACGGGCAAATCGTATCCTCGAATTATGGTCGGCTTTTTGCAAAGAATAAACAGATGGAGAGAATATACAAGCAGCTGAGATAAAAACTAATATCACAACTAAGACTATTTTCATTTAGCTGTGTATCGCATTCGCTTTATTCTACGAGTTTCTAGCCAGAAACTTATTCCAAATAATATCAATGCATTTAACGCTATTACTAAATATGCGAACAAATTATTATCAGTCGGATCTAAATCGAGAGCAACTAACGCAAACATAGTAGGGGAGGTGGGCATCACGAGGGCTAAGCCACAGAGTTTTTCGGTACAGTGTAAAGCATAATACGCTACATCTATAGCCCAAATAAGATAACCAGCCGTTAATGTAATAGGAAACGTCAGAATCCATTCAGGAGGGGATTTTAAGTATTTAAGAGTCAAATAATAGAGTATAAAGGCGTTAAGAGCAAATATGAGAAAATAACCAAAGAATAAAAGAATACTTAATTGGCTAAAGACGGAGGTTAAAGCTACCCAGGGATACAATGGTATAAATAATAGGTTACTATTACTCGAGGAACCATTCGTATGAAGGCAAAACCAGGTGAGGAGTGAATATAAAGCAACAATACCACTTGAAGGGCGCAGAAAGTTTTTATTCATAGTATGAAGATGGTATTCTCAACACGAGTAATTGACAACTATATAAAAAAAGCCCGGTTCCCCGAGCTTTTCCTATTTAAGCCCTGGTAATAACTACTCGCTTACCGAAATACTTTTTCCTTCGTGTGGCAGACGCTGCCAGATCTCTTCCGTAATAAACGGCATAAATGGGTGCATCATCTCCATAGAAGCCTTTAAAACGAATTCCAGGACGCCCTGGGTAGTCTCTCGTTTGTCTTTCGCATATTCTATATATATGTCACAAAACTCATGCCAGTAAAACTCATACAGCGCCACAGCCGCGTCGGAGAAACGGTATCGTTCAATAGCTTCTTTAACCAGCTTTAATAAAGAATTCAATTTTTCCAGAATCTCTCTGTCTTCATCACTCTTGGCAAGTTTCTCCAACGCAATTTCGCACTGACTCTCACCGGATAAAAATACATTTGAAGCAAACAACTCTGTGTGAGATTCTAACCCGACAAAAGTTTTTCCGGCTTTCTTTTCTTCTTCTGCTTTAAAGTCCATTACAAATCGTGCCGAGTTCCATATTTTATTCGTGAAATTTCGATACCCCTTTACTTTAGCTTCACCAAGCGGCACATCATTACCTAAGGCCGATCCGGCAATCAATGAATAGCGGAACGCATCGGTACCATATTTCCCCGTTAGATCCAGCGGATTTACCACATTGCCCTTGGATTTACTCATCTTCTGTCCGCGCTCATCAACCACGCGGGAGTGGAGGAGCACCTGCTTAAACGGCACTTCACCGGTAATATAAATACCAAGCATGATCATGCGCGAAACCCAGAACGGCAAAATATCCCACATCGTGTCCAATACCGAAGTAGGGTAGAGCTTTTTGTAATCCTCACCTTCGGGATATCCTAAAGTAACTAACGGCCACTGTCCGGAAGAAAACCACGTATCAAAAGTATCGGTCTCCGGAAGATACAAAGCCCCGTCAGTGGGTTTTTCGTCGGCAATCACAAACACTGCCGAATTATCTGCCGTAAGATTTTGCAAACCGGATTCAATTTCTTCAAAAGAATAATCTTTCATCACTTCATCAATAGTTCCATAAACTGTCTCTCCGGCCGAATTTAAAAACGTGACAAGCAATCCGGGGTTTTTTGCCACGTCATACCACGCCGGAATACGAATACCCCACACGATTTGTCGTGAAATCGGCCAATCGCGAATATTTTCCAGCCAGCGATAAAACTCATCGGCAAATCGCTCCGGGTAAAAAGCAACGCGTCCTGCTTTAGCCGCTTCAATTCCTTTTTCAGCCAGTGGCTTCATTTTCAAAAACCAGTTTGGCAAAACCATCGGCTCAATATCCCGGCCGCATTTGTAACAAACTGAAACCCGGTGCGAATAGTTTTCATCAATTTTTTCAATGAATCCCTTCGCTTTCATATCTTCAATTACTTTTTTGCGAGCCTCATTAACTTTCATCCCGACATACGGTCCGGTCTTCTCATTTAATCGTCCCTTAAAATCTATAACCTGTTTTACTTCCAAACCATGTCGACGACCCATTTGAAAGTCATTGGGGTCATGTGCCGGAGTAACTTTCACGGCACCGGTACCAAATTCCATATCCACAAAATCATCGGCAATAACCTTAATCTTGAATTTGCCAAGTAACCCTTCGGCTTCAATCTCTTGTCCTATATATTTCTGGTAACGCGGATCGTTCGGGTTAACTGCGATCGCCGTATCTCCAAACTTTGTCTCTGGACGAACAGTCGCTAACACAAACGGACCATATTTCATGTACACAAGCGGATCGATACGGTCTTTGTACTCAACCTCAAGTTCCGAAAAAGAAGTCCCACAGTGTGTACAATAGTTAACAATATAATTATCACGGTAAATAAGTCCGTCTTTATACATTTTCTCAAACGTCTCATAAACCGTTGTAATAACGTTTTTGTCCAAGGTAAATGTCTTGCGGGACCAATCCAAAGAAAACCCTAATTTCTTTAATTGTGTCTCAATTAATCCGGAATTATCCTCTACAAATTTATACACCGCAGCATACAAATCCTTACGGCTGAACTGAAAACGGGATTTGCCTTCCTTAGACAACTGTTTCTCAAATACATACTGCGTTTCAAATCCTGCATGATCGGTCCCGGGTACCCATACGGCATTTTCACCTAACATGCGATGGTAACGAATCAGAATATCCTGTACCACAAACATCGCATGCCCGGCGTGCAGCGAAGCATTAGCATTCGGGGGCGGTAAAAGAATTGAATAATTCTTCCGTCCTTCTCGCAGTGGAGTAGGGGAGTACAATTTCTCTTGATCCCAATAATTCAACCATTTTTCTTCAATGGCTGCAGGCTCGTACACTTTGTCCATCATAGGAACTCCTTTCAAGTGGTGCGTTCAGGACCGTTGGCGCAGTGCCAAACCAAATCCCTCGAGCGAACGCGGAAAGCTATTAAGATACCCGTATTTTACAACAAATAGCAGTATCCGCCTAGAGACAGTTGGCGTGAGTGGGGAAATACGCTAGAATTGAACTACAGTAAGGAGGAAATAAGTATGGAACAATCTCCGGGTGCATCGGGCGAGCCGCCCAAACCGCTATCATTGGTTGAGGAAGTTAAAACCGAAGTTGAAGATCGGAAACTACTCACCACTGAAAAAATCGGCGAACAAGACAATGTCTACGATTACCCGCCATTTAACATTGTATTTAAACGTCTCCTTGATAAACCGTTCCCGGGCAGTGGTCGCACAATTCGAGCAGAAATAGAAGAAAAATTAGCCTTAGGTATTTCCGTTTCAGCGCGGGAATCCTTACCGGACCAGTCCGGGGATCGGGCGCTCGATGTTGTCAGGCTCTTAACTACCGATACCATTAAAGATATGCCGGGAGAAATGGACGAGCCCGGGATTCAGGAAGGAAATGCTAAAATCCTCCGGTTTAAAGGGCGATTGAGGAGTAGTATCAAAGACAAGCCAATGTTTAGAACTATGGGAAATCGACCGGATGGACTGGCATCATTTATTGCTCAGGAAGTATTAAGAGAAACACATGTCGTCGCTCCATACGCGATACAATACCTTAAAAGCGTCGATTTTAAAGGTGGATATACTAGCTCTGGGTATCCGAGACCCGATCAGGTTACCAGAATGCCGGCCTCAAATTATTATTTCTGGGAAGCAGACACATTAGGTCGAGAGAAAAAATTAGCTAACCTGGATGCCTCCGCTGCGACCGAAGGCATGGGGTACGATCAAAAGAAGTGGTAAATAGTTAGTTATCTTTAGTTCCAACCATTACCACCCGTTGCCAGGCTTTATAATTACTCTTAAAAGTATCGGCAAGATGCTGTTGGCCGTCTTTCATCACTTTTCTATTGAATACAACATTGGCACCCCATACAGCATGGTCAACCTCATTTTCCACTCCACGCTTTAATGTAGGATCATCAATTCGCAACTCAGGGGGTGGGGGAGTCTGGTTCGTTACCACCGGCTTACTTATCTCTACTGTTCTACCATCTTTAACACCGTACAAGTTAAATTCCGCCGACATAGCTTTAGTATCTACTTTAGTCTGCAATAATAGATAATTTCCGGTATCATTCTGGAATTTAAAATCCCAGGAAGGGAAGTACACTGCCGCATCAATACCGGGAGCTGAATTCTGCTCGTAATAATAAACACGGTAAGCATGTTGATGACGCTCTTTAATCGGTAATCCGGCATTTAATACTGCTCGGAATAGTGTCGTCGAAACTTGACATAAACCCCCACCTACGCCCGGAACAGTACGACCATTGAGAATAACAAACGCATCCTGGTATCCGGTGGATTTCTCAACTTCGCCCACAACTTTATACATTGAAAAAGTTTCGCCCGGTGCAATGAGCACCCCATTTAACTTACTGGAAGCCAGGCTTAGGTTATGAATACGTCCTGAAGGAGATCCCTTAAATCGCGAAGTACCTTGTCCCACTAACTCCTTTATTCCATAATTATTTACTGCGGCAGTAGTAATTGCCGCCTCTTTTGTTTTTACGGGAATATCTATTTCAGCTGGCTTCGTAGGGTCAAACGCCCGGACAGAAATTTCATTTGTCAATGCTTCAGTATTCAGAGCAAGTCCGGGTTGTGCCGGCTCGAATACGGTCACACGCTCGCCTTCCAGTTGAAACTTGGCTTCAATAGGTTCACGGTTCATGAGATTCGCTATCTCGGCAGTATAGGAAGCCACCTTATAATCGGTAACAACAACATCCACTCCGGTATCCGACTTCTTCAAATCAAGCAGTGAGAACAGCTGATCTCTATTTAAATTCCAGGTGCTACCGGGCAAATAAGTAGACTTAAGTGTAAGTGGACGGGCTAATGCTACTTGAGCTTTCTGTAATGCCTGCTGACTATTCTCAATAGATATATCCGGTTTCTTATCCGCCATCGGCAGATCAAACGTTGGAGTATCTGACCGGAAGGCTAGATAGGATTCAAAGTCGCGCAAAGCCGTATCTCGATTAGCTACATACCCGATCTGAGATTGAGATAAATATACTCCTTCTTTGGTCATTCCTAATTCCGAATTCACAACCGGCTTTTCCAGCGGACGTATTGCATCAGCTAATCTCGAGTCAAAAGTAATTTTATCGTACGCATAAATAGGGGAGAGATTAACACCTCCTCGCAATGCCCGTCCGGCATTTCTGAATCTATTATTTAAATCTCCGGAATGACCGATACTGAAAGCAGCATCGGCCGTTTTCTCAATATCATAACTGGTATAATAACCAACCTTGCCAAGAGATATCTGAGGTGCACCATTCGAAGGGGTAAACTGTACTGTATGCGCTTCACGGTTTTGAAATTCCTTCCGGAGTAAAGCTATAGACTCGTCCCGGGATTTTCCGGACAAATCTACTGAACCGATATGTACACCCGGAAGCACTCGATTAGAATAAAAAAGAATCGGGAGTCCAAGAGCCAAAATAGGCAGACCAATAAAAAAACTGATCAATACAATGACCTGCCATTTCGGCATTTTTTGAAAAAATTTAAAAAAAGATTTCTTTTTCATGGAGTTGTGATATTGTACAGGAAAATGCTAACAAACTCAATTAAGAAAACGATCTATCAAAAAGGAGATACCTTACTATATAATAGTAAGTGATGAGAAAAATCTGGTACTTGCTACCTGTATCAATAATGGTTTTTGTCCTCACGGCCTGTACAAACAACCAGCCTGCGAACGAAAAAGTCTCACTTAATTATTGGAGTGTTTTTGAACCACAGGAAAATATACAGGAGCTTATTAACGAGTTCCAGACCAAAAACCCCAATATAACCATCAACTATACGCGGAAAAGTTTGAAGGACTATCGGCAACAGGTCGAAGCAAGAGCCGGACAAACTAACGGGCCGGATATTTTTCGTTACCATAACTCCTGGATACCCCAGATGAAAGGCTATCTTACCGAGACTCCTCAGGCCATTACCGACGGCTTAAATTATGATCAGACCTTTTATCCGGTTGTAAGTAGAGATCTTAAGGCCAATCGTGGGTATTTTGGTATTCCTTTAATGTATGACGGTCTTGTCTTGTACTATAATAAAGACTTGTTTGAACGCGCCGGAATTCTTAAGCCGCCAACAGAGTGGGGACAAATAATTGATACTGCCCAGCAGTTAAAGTCACCCAAGAATGGACCCTTGGATACTGCTGGATTAGCCATGGGAACCACCACCAATGTTGATTACTGGTCAGATATTTTTACGCTCCTCATGTACCAGAACAATGCTAATTTAACCGATCCGCTATTAACTCGCGAAAATACGGAAACTGCCATTAATTTTTACAAACAACAGGCCAACGATACCGGTGTATGGAATGCCGCATTCCCAAGTTCTACAGAAACCTTCGCTCAGGGAAAAGTAGCCATGATCTTCGGAGTGTCCTGGACAGCATTCGAAATACAGCAAAAAAATCCCTCTCTTCAGTTTGCAACTGTCCCCGTGCCACAACTCCCCGGTAGTAAGGTCGGGGTTGCCAGTTATTGGGTGGAAGGAGTAGCCAACAATATCTCCAAGGGAAAGCAAGACGCCGCCTGGAAATTTTTGTCATACTTGGCTCAAAAAGAAAATATGCAAAAGATGCACGCACTTCAGGCAAAAAATAGACTATTTGGCGAGCCGTACTCCCGTCAGGACCTCTCCCTGGAATTACAGAACAATCAATACCTTTCTGCTGTATTAGAAACAGCACCTGAAGCACAATCCTTTTATATGGCCGACCGAACCTTCGGCGGAGGACTGAATGACGAGTTGAAAGATAACTACGCCAAACTGTTGCAAAATCCAGGACAAATCGCCGAACTCGATTCTGCTATACAAAGTACCTTAAGTAAATATGGAGTGCCGCTGCAATAGCCGAGACTCGCACCAGAACAGGAAGGTACTTCAACGGGGATGGATTCCCGGTGCCCAATCCCCATTGGCCATAATAGCAGGTACACCTCTTGACACCCGCCCGCATTTTTGACAAAATATCACTCGTAAGATGTAAGTGCTAAATGCATTTATTTTTCTATCGTTTCCATTATTTCGGTAATAAAAAGTACACAAGGAGGATTTTGTTATGGCGCTTAAGTTTCAGCCAACACGCGGACGCATCGTCGTCAAACCATTAAAAAAAGATGATGTATCTAAAGGAGGAATATACCTTCCGGATACAGCTAATAAAGAAAAACCTCAGGAAGGTGAAGTTCTTGCGGTCGGATCAGATGCCGTATCCAACAGCGGTGAAAAAATCACCTCTCCCGCTAAAGTTGGCGACGTCGTTCTCTTCGCCAAATGGGGTGGAGAAGAGTATAAAGACGATGACGGGGTAGAGTATAAGTTTATTAAATTTGATGACGTCATAGCGGTTGCATCTAAATAACCAACCGCGCAGATCCCGGAGCATGCCTAGTGCGAACGGGATGATCGCTAGTAAATAATTTAGTCACAGGAGGTTTAATTAATATGGCAGCAAAACAAATGAAATTTAAGGACGATGCGCAGGCATCGCTCCTTAAGGGAATTAATACACTTACCGACGCTGTTGCAACAACACTCGGCCCACGCGGTCGCAACGTTGCAATAGACAAAAAATGGGGAGCACCAACCGTACTGCACGATGGTGTTTCGGTAGCTAAGGAAATTGAATTAAAAGATCCGTATGAAAATATGGGCGCACAGTTATTAAAAGAAGCCGCATCCAAAACAGCCGATGTCGCCGGAGACGGGACTACCACCGCAACCGTATTGGCCCAGGCAGTTGTTACTTCCGGTCTTAAGGCAATGGCCGCCGGAGCTAACCCGATGATGATCCGTACCGGTTTACAAAAAGGTACCCAGATGATTGTCGACGAACTCATGAAAATGCGCCGAGAAGTCTCCGGCAACGCCGTAGAGCAGGTCGCCACCATCTCGGCAGCTGATAACGAAATCGGTAAATTAATCGCCGAAGCGTTGAATAAAGTTGGGAAAGATGGCGTTATTACCGTAGAAGAATCCAAAGGCTTGGATCTTACTCTGGAATATAAGGAAGGTATGCTCTTCGATAAAGGCTATTCTTCAGCCTATTTCGTTACCGACACTGGCCGCATGGAATCCACTATTCAGGATACATATATTCTTATCACAGACAAGAAAATATCGGCGATGTCCGACTTACTCCCGTTCCTCGAGCAGTTCGTAAAGGTTTCCAAAAACCTCGTTATCATCGCTGACGATGTTGATGGAGAAGCCCTCGCCACACTTATCGTCAACAAGATCAAAGGCACCTTTAACGCGCTTGTAGTTAAAGCCCCGGGATTCGGTGACCGCCGCAAGGCTATGCTCGCCGACATCGCTACCTTAACCGGAGCCACAGTAATTACTGAGGACCTCGGCCGTAAATTAGAATCTGCACGTATGGAAGACCTCGGACGGGCTGACCGCGTAACAGCTTCCAAAGACGAAACAGTAATTGTTGGCGGAAAAGGCAAGCAGGCAGATATCGAAGCTCGCGTTGCTCAGATCAAACAGGAAATCAGTAACACAACCTCCGACTTTGATAAAGAAAAGCTCCAGGAACGTCTCGCCAAGTTAACCGGTGGCGTCGCTGTTATTCAGGTCGGTGCACCAACCGAAGTCGCACTCAAAGAAAAGAAAGAGCGCGTCATTGATGCTGTCGCTGCAACCAAAGCCGCTGTTGAAGAAGGTATTGTTCCGGGTGGAGAAGTAGCACTCTTAAAGGCTGCTAAGGTTCTTGAGAACGTAAAAGGCGCTTCCGACGACGAACAGATCGGATATAACATCCTGAAGGATGCTCTCAAACAGCCGTTCACCAGACTCTTGGAGAACGCCGGTGAAGACGCTGGATGGGCGCTCCGCGAAGTTTTAAAGAGCAACGAAGCCAACTACGGCTACAATGTCGTCAGTCAGAAATTTGTTGACCTTGTCGCTGATGGAGTTATCGATCCGGTCAAAGTAACTCGTTCAGCTCTGCAGAACGCAGTTTCAGTTGCCGAATTAATTCTCACCACCGAAGTCCTCATCACCGAAGTACCGGAAGAAAAACCGGCAATGCCAATGGGTGGACCAGGCGGCATGGGTGGTATGGGCGGAATGGATTACTAATCCGATCGAACATAATCTAAGTAGAAGAGCTCGAGTAATCGGGCTCTTCTTGTAATAGTGATATAATGCCCTGAAATGAGCGAAACCAGAGTCCTCCTCGCCACCGACCTTACCTTTGCCCGCCCGCACCCTGCGGATAACCCGGCAGGCGGAATTCTCCGTATGGTTCGGGATTATGCCCGCCGCAGCGTCACTGGGCTCCACAACTACGCTAAAAGTCTAGGGGCCGATGGTGCGTATTATATGGCCAACAGAGGCTCGGTAAGCGGCTGGCAGCTACGACTCGGAATACTCAACGAAACAGGTACCAATTCCTTGGAACAGGGAGCAGTATTACAATCCTGGCTGGGCGAAAAACTCCGCATTCTTAACCCGAACGCCGAAATCGATGTCTTTTATGAAATGAAACAATGGGAGCAGCAAACAAAGCAGAAATACCCATACCTAGTGCTCGGAATGTACCGCCACAAAGACAATGAACTTACTTGGTTAAAGCGACTTCGCGGCAGATCCCCGCATAT
Organism: uncultured Gammaproteobacteria bacterium; assembly: GCA_964403585.1. GTDB lineage: Bacteria > Patescibacteriota > Microgenomatia > JALYQM01 > JALYQM01 > JALYQM01. The sequence continues at coordinate 46,662 of CAYOFQ010000001.1, forward strand.
CCCCATAACCTGGCAATATACGCCGGATACACTACAACTACTGCAGAGCTTTAATGAACTTGATCAGGACAATACCATGCAGATAACACCTGAAGTTTGGGGTCAACTGCAAGTCCAGGGTAATGGAAGTATTGATCACAGGCTGCTTCGGGAACATCGCTTGCGCTTATGCTATCATGTCCCAACCACGCGCAAAGCAGTAAAAACTACCGTAGACTGGAAAGCCATCCGGCAAAATCCGGGGATCATCAGAGCATTCGAAGGCACCTTTGGCCGGGAAGATATCGGCAACGACGCCACCGCAGAAGTACGGGATATCCAGGCCTACATCGACGGCCAGGACATTGGCATGGTGCAACAACTGGAACGCCTGAAGCAGTCCGGTGTAAAATTACGGAGAATAATAGTTGGCGTACCACTGGCGGCACTTTCTCAGGCACTTGGTTCAAAAGAGAAAAGTGATCTCGAAGCAGGTTTAAAATTAATTATTAATCGCACCAGACATCTTACCTAATATGAGCGAAGTCTTTGAAAAAATAAAACAACTCCTTGATGCGCAAAAAGTTCAGTACACGCTTACTGAGCACGAACCCGTCCGAACTAGCATCGAGGCTGCCCAAATCAGGGGCGTCGATCTCTCCACCGGAGCCAAAGCCATGGTCGTCAAAGCCAATAATCAATACTATTTAATAGTCATACCCGCAGACCGTAAAATCGACTGGAAACTGGTAAAGTCACTTCTAAACACCAAAGAAATCCGTTTTGCTACTGAAGAAGAAGCCGAGCAGGTAACTCAAGTAAAAATGGGATCCGTTCCGCCGTTTGGCAACATTCTCGGATTACCAACCTACTTTGACCAGTTAATTCGCGACAAAGAAACCGTCCATTTTAACCCCGGCAGCCTCCGCCATTCTATCGGCATGAAAGCAGCAGATTTAATACGGCTGGTTAGCCCGACAATATCTTCCGTTTCTAAAGAATAAGTAGTTACAGCGAGGTATTGTTCTTTTGCGAAGTCGAACTTCCGCCCTAGAACCAATTCGAAGAATTAAATTATTTCGCCGCGAGGACATCCGCTGGAGGGAGCCGAACACGCAATAAGCGACCGAATGACAAGGTTACTAATGCACAGCGTAAGGGGGCAAGTTAACATTAAGGTGCACTGTCTGAGCTTCCGCAGCAAGAAATAATTTAATCGAGAATTTTACAATTACAAACCCTGCACCACACCGCGTGGGTTAAACGGCACATCATTTCGGTGGATTTCGAAGTGCAGGTGAGGACCTGACGAATGACCGGTGGTTCCGACTAATCCCAATACAGTACCGGTACCAACCTGCTGGCCGGTAGAAACATTTATTTTACTCATGTGAGCATAAAGCGTCTGAACCCCATTGGCGTGCTGTACATAAACTACATTTCCGTAACCCCACAAACTCCAACCGGCTGAAGTAACATAACCGTCAGCTACCGGATAAATCGGCGTACCTGAATCGACGACCAGGTCCATACCGGGATGCCCCGCGCGGAAGTACGTCGAGATCTGTTTTAACGGTACTTTCAATGGGTTAAGATATACACCGTTAGAGGAAACTGCCGGGGGAATAAAGTTCTCCGGGAGTTTTTGCGCAACACCGACCTTAGATAAATCCTGAGCCGCAACATATTTCTTTACCACAGGAGCCGGAGTAGGGGTAGGAGCTAACTCGGTAACGATCGGCATCATAGCCGCGCGAACTTCTGCCGACGCGGTAGCTGTAGCCGAAGGGCTTGCCTGAATTTCAACTACTGCTTCTTCGGCAAAGGCAATACCTTGCTGGTTGATTACTACATAATATTGACCATCAAACTGACGTAACATTGGCTGGTATAAGAAGAAGAGTACTGCTATTCCGGCAATCGAACCGCCGAAGAACATATGCAGATTCGAGTTAGTGATAATTAAACGACCGAGACGTGAGAACCAGTTAGTTCCAAAACGGGGATTCCACAATCGCTGGACAAATCCAATAGACAGGAAAGATACCCTAATCTTCTTTAGAACGTAATTGAGTGCAAATACGATCAAAGAAAGAGGGAACGTTAAGATATAAAACACACTCTTAACGATCGAATATAACTCCAAAAACAATTTCAACAGTACCATAAAGGCTTCAACAACACACCGAATAAGACGGACAGAACGGGTTAACGGGTAGTCTTATTTAACAGAAAATCAGGGCAGGAAAAATGAGAAACGGACAGAATTTCTAGTGTATTGTGAAGATAAGCTAAAGAATCTTGTGTACAAATTGAGGCTAAATTACCTCAAAGAATACAACTTGCTCTTAATAAGTACAGGTAAAATCATATCAAATTAGATCACTCTTGTCAAACGAGATAGGGCAAAAAAATATAGCCGTAATGAGGCTAAATAAGTCTCATTTGCAGAGAAATTAGCCTCAAAATATAACATACAGATATAACGTTATTTGAGCTCATTAATAGCAATTGACTCATGCTATTTTCCTTGGTAACCTGCTAACGTTTTAGAGGTTTATCGTAAATAGGTAACACCGAAGTATTATTCACCACAAAAAGGAATATATGAGGAAAAAAATACTTACCTTAAGTATAATTACAAGCATTATAATGCTACCGGTCATAATGCTCTACACCCAAACCCAAGCTGCCAACCCCAATGAAATTCTCCAAACCAGCTGGAATAACTACAAAAACGCTATGATTGACCCTGACGGCGCCGTCAGACGACGTGATCAGGGGAATGACGTGGTATCCGAAGGCATTGCCTACACTATGTTACGGGCCGTCTGGATCAACGACCAGGAAACCTTTGATAAAGTCTATGGTTTCGCTGAGAAAAAAATGTCGCGTCTCAATAACAGCAGCCTGGGAGATAATCTTTTGGCCTGGCTGTATCAGGGTAATAACGTAACCGACTGGGGAGCCGCTTCAGATGCCGACGAAGACTATGCCTTGGCGCTGGCTTTTGCTGAAAAGAAGTGGGGAAAGCCAAAATCAGGCAATCTTCCGGATTATCGGGAGAAATCGATCGCCGTCCAAAAGGACATCTTACGCCTCGAAACAGGCTGGGCAGGAGATAAAGTCTATCTGCAGCCGGGCACCTGGTATGCCTTTAAAGCACCAATTCCGGTTAACCCTTCATATTTAGCACCTGGACACTATAAAATTTTCAACCAGATGTCACCGGACCCGCGCTGGGAAAAACTTATTGAATCATCCTATGATATCCTCTGGAAGTCCTCAGGATCAATTGATGGTCAGATAGGGATTGGGTTACCCGCCGATTGGGTCAATGTTCAGGCGAATGGTAGCATCACTAAGGCTCCTAATTTGGGCATCGACTACAAGTACGACGCTATTCGAACCAGCATGCGCGTAGCAATGGACTACGCCTGGTTTAACGATATGCGGGCCAAAAACTATCTAACTTTGTCCGGCGCTCGCAATTTCTTATTAAATACAATCAATAACAAAGGCAAAATCGGTACCGAATACCAGCACGACGGAACACCAATTGGTGGCGAATATACCAACGCTGCTTCCTATGGAACTAATATCGGCTGGTTCATGCCGGAAAACTCAGACAAAGTCCAGCAGTTCTTAGGAATAATGCAGGACGAGTACCATAAAAACGGCAATAAATTTATGGCCGGTACCAATTATTATATGGAAAATCTTGCCTGGATGGGCTACGCTTTGGGAACCGGAAATATGCCCAATATCTACGGCGGCCAAACCAACGCTGGTGGCAATCCAACTATCATGGCAGCTATCGCCACACCCGAGAGAAACACCCCTAACCCGACAATTGTCGCAACCGTTACCCCCTCAGTTACACCGTCACCGTCTGTCCAACCGACAGCTACACCGGGCTCACAGCAACCAAGCACCGGGCAATGGCTGCAAATCTCTAATCCCAATGACAATCAGAATCTTAACGGCAAATTTACCATGAAGATTAAGAATAACTTACCAAACAATCAGGGTACCTGGTGGTCGGTAGATAGCGGAGGATGGGTTGGTATGCAAAACGTCGGCAATAATGAATGGGCCGGCGAAATAGATATTTCCGGATGGAATTGGAAGTCGGACCAAAACTACACCTTACACGGCTGGACCAAAGATCAGAACGGCAATCAGATCCATACGCAGGTAAATATACACAAACAATAGTCTCGGGAAAAACAATGAGGAAGACAGGTGCTAAAACCACCTGTCTTTTTTATTTAACATCATATCGCAAGATATACGACCGCATCTCCAGACCGGGGGAAAAACGTTGAGTGGTATAAATCTCATAGTGCTCGTCCATATACTTGCGAATCTTACTCTCATAACCCTGATCATACGAAAGCACGACAAACACCCGCATATACTGCTTTTTATATTCTTCTATCTGTTTTGCCAGGGCCTCATCCGAATAGGGAGGAATAGCCCCGCCTTTTTCATCATAACGGTTCCAATAGGGAATAGTGTCAATTCGTGCCTGACCATTATATCCGTATTCAATCGGATATATTGTGAATGGAGCCGATACCGCAATAATATCCTTGGCGGTAGTATGTTGGCTAAGGTAGGCATCTACGCCGGCATAATCTTCCTTAACCGGAGTCGCAGCAGAAATATTCTGGTACCCTGAAAGGCCCAAGAGAATCAGCATAAAGCCGGTAACTAAATATGTTGCAATACGTTTGGAGTATGAAAGCATCGACCACGACAAAATAAAGAACAGGGAAGGAGTAACGAGAATCAAATAGCGGGACAAAAATATCGGCCGAATAAACGACACAAAGAACACTAAAATAATCGGCAGTACGGTGACAAATCCGAAATAGGCGATTCCTACCACCGGCAATCGTTTCCGTTTGGTAAAAAGCATAAACAGCATAATTAAAGATAACGGCCATAACGCGATAATAAAAGCCTGTACTGCCTGAGTCTGGAAACCGAACAGAAATTGTACAATTATCTGGAAAATATTAAAGCTGGTTGGTCGTGGAATAAGCGGCGAGGCATTACTTGCCGTACCGAGACTATAAACATAGGTAATCCAGGGCGTAAGGAATAAAAAGGATTCCAAAGCCAGGCCTAACCATTTCAGTGGAAATCCAATATACTTTCGCACCAGCTGCCAGAACGAAACCTCGCCAAATGCCGGGTCACGATATACAGCAGATAACATACGGCCAAGTATAAACACACCTTGTGTAATTAATAAGAACAGGAAAAAATAGTGAGTATAAAGACCTAAAATAGCACTAACTAGATAGCCGAATTTTGAGGTCTTGCCTTCACTGCGAACCAGACGCAAAAAGTATAAATGATTCAAGCTGGTAACAAGCGTAAACAGAGTATACATGCGGGCTTCATTGCTATACCACATCACAAACGGCGATAACGTAAACAGCGCCACAGTAAGATACGCTACACGCTTTGAACTCGACTCCCGGGCAAAGCGATACAATACCGGTAACGTAAGAATAAAAAACAGAAACGACAACGCCCGCACAACCATAATGTCGGTACCGAATAACTGCATCCAGAAATGAAGCAGAAGCGCATACAACGGAACGTGCACATCCTGAGCAATATAACTCAGTAATGCCGGAATAGATTTCGTCGAGGCCCAGATCGACTGCGATTCATCCAACCGGATCGACTGCGAATAAAGAGTAATCAACGAAAGCGTGCACGCTGCGAGTATTAAAACCACAAAGCTGATATCTAATAATTTCTCTCTCTTCATACTATTTCTCCGAAGCTGCTAACTCAGATTTTCCGTATCCAAAACTAAATAAACGGGCGAACAGACCTTTCCAGTCATATGCTGCCTGAATAAAGGGAATAAACATAATTACGTTAAATAAGCCCCACGTAATGTTGGTTATCACCGACGGAGTAAGCCCTTCCCGGCGGATACCAATTACTGCACAGGCGACAATGATAACTACATACATTAGGTGCGGATAAGCGAGGAATAAAAAGTTACCTTCCTGAGCTTGTTTTGGCGTAACGGCAAATCCCATCTTCTGTTTTAACAATATGGATTTGATTGCCTGCAATTGTAAAGGCCAGGAAGACATTGAGAATGACAGTCCACGGAATGTTACAGAATTACCTGAGGCAATGTACAACGTATAAAGGTTCAGGAACATAAAAGGCAGGAAGAAGAATGCAAAGGAAGTGGTAGTCCCTTCCACCGGCTGGATACCGGTAGCCAGAGAAATTATCGGGATCAGTGCATCCACCACAATAATAACACCGTTAAAGTAATACAGCGCCGAGGAAAGGTACTGCATCTTCTGGCCCCAGGACATATTTTTCTTGAAGAGCGGATTGAATCCGAAGAGAACCTCTAAGGAACCACGAGCCCAGCGAAGTTGCTGCTTACAGTAGGAAAGCAAGTCTTCAGGCGCGAAACCCTCAGCCAGGACTTCCGGTACATAGTAGGATTTCCATCCGTTCTGGTGAATAAAGAACGATGTTAAGAAATCTTCGGCAATATTGTCTTCACACATACCACCAACTTGTTCCAGGGCAGTTCTCCGGATCGCCACATTAGTGCCACAGATAAATGCTGCATTACTTTTTTCTTTACCGGCCATAATTGGACCGAAGAATAATTCCTGTTGTTCCCATGCTCCACCGGCAACCTGATTCACATCATGATTGAGGTAATACTGGGGTGTCTGTACAAATCCCACCTGCTTGTCTTTGAAATACGGTACAACTTTTTGCAAAAAGTCTTCGTGTGGAGCCATATCCGCATCGAATATAACGATAATGGAGCCCTGAGTCTGTTTAAGTGTGTTATTAATATTTCCGGCTTTCGCCCCACCTGGAGTTTTACGGGTGATACAAAAGACACCAATCTCTTCAGCCATCCGCTCGTATTCCTGCCAGTTTGGTTTCTTGGCAACATAACCGTCATTAAGGATATAGACTTTATGATTTGAATACTTCATCCGCTTTGCAGCCAATGCCGTACTACGGACAATCTCTACCGGTTCACCGGCACAGGGGATATAGATATCTACAGAAGGTTGTCTACCCCGTAATGCAAACTCACGGGCTGCTTGCTCTCTCTGCTGGCCGGTAAGCGTATATTTAGAATCAGCTGGCCAAACAGTGAACCAGAAGCAAAATGCCATTATGATGTGATAAACCTCACCGATTACCAGCAACCAGTAGAAAACCGGATGTCCCACATGACTTAAGTCCATCCACCACGAAAAATAAATAATCGCCATAACTACATTGAAGATAATTAACGTTCTATTTACTCTTCCGGTTGGTATTCGTGCTTTGTTCATACATTAGTCCTTTCTTAGTACGCCACCAATCGCTCATTGTATAAAGCTGCACCAAACCACAGCCAGTTTTGCTCGTAGTAGGGTAGGGTGTCTTTAAATTGTGTTTTGTCGGTAGAATAAAGATCTAAAATCTTCTCCTGGTAAACCTTATCGGCAGATTGTGGATCAATGATCTTAAAATAACCAATTGCTGTGGCATACATAGTCGGATTCTCATAATCTTCCAGAACCGTGCCGTCGTGGGAATAAGAACTGGCAAGTTTATATCCGGACTTCTTATACAGTTGGGAAAATATTTGTAGCGAAGACAAATACTCATAAGCGCGCGCATCACGGTTCCACTGGTAATCTAAAGCAATTCTCCAAGGGATACGCATTGCATCATACGAGTAATTTGTTTTAAGGTTTGGTAGCGGAGCAGCTTTAAGCGCGCCGTTTGATTTTTCGATTGCTACCCAGTCCGGGGGAAGTCCGATACTCTTTGCCGTATCAAGTGGTTGCTTGGAGCTTTCATTAAGTAATTCATAAGCCGGACCGATTAAACTGTTCCAGTCATGCTCCGTATCTACTGTCGCGAAAATTCTCCAGGCATACGGTGCAAAGTACGAAGGATTAACCACAACCGATTCTGAAGACTGAGCCCAGTTCCCGGCAGTAAGATATCGTTTATTCTGCACAACAGCAGTTTCTTTCTCCCACATGGCACCGAGAATCTGTTTTGCTTGAGCAAGATATTCTTCATTACTCCAGCGTCGTCCGGCGAGTATCAACGCCAAGGCGATATCCGAATCTGCATCACTTGCTGAATTTATGCCGCCATCCGGTAAGAAACCGTATTTGTTCTCACCTAACTTACCCCACTTCCATCCGAACAGCCAATCGTCCTTATGCTGCATGTTATTTTTAGTGAACACCCATACTTTATCGAAAGTAGCACGGTCATCACTCCACACCGCGCGGAGTAATGCATAACTTTGGCCTTCTGATGTAGTAATGTTATCCTGGGTATCATCGAGAATACGGCCATCTTCGGATAAGAAATTTACTTTGTATTTTTCCCAGGAAGACTGGAGCAACGTGTATGGGGAAAATGTCCGTGTGTAGGCACTATATCGGCTGTTTGAGTAGAGCACAAAACCAATAACTCCAATACCAAGCAATAATAGTAGTAAGCCAATATATTTTTTCATAAGCTAAAATAATTCGGTAATAAGTTGGGATGCGCCGCGAATACGTGTAGAAACGTTCTGTAATGGTCTAGGATACATCATAAGTAATCCAATTATAGAAAACGTAAAACCTGAACTTAGAAGAATTTTAGTACTCGACTGAGATAAGCCATGCGGATGGTAATAATCACGGTCCTTATCCTGAACCAGGAACGAAAGTGGCGAGTCGAGAAGTGTGTTGTATGCATTATCTCCAATATCCTGGATGATTGGCTTGGATTTTTTAGTTTCAGTATTTAAGATTCTTTCAATCGTGACCTTCGGTGAAGCCGTGGGAGTGGGCGACGGACTCGTAGAAGGACTCACCGAAGGAGCTGGTGTCGAAGTCGCGGGAGTAACACCGCCTACCTGAGGAGCAGAACTTGGCGTTGCTGATGCCACAGGACTGGCTACTACCGAAGCCGACGGTGCAACGGTACCAGCCGGAGTCACACTTGGAATAGGTGAGGGGCTTGTAACAGGAGTAACTGTTGGTTGAACGGAAGGCGCGGCACTTGCAGTCGGTGCGACGGTAGGTGCTGGTGAAGCAGTTGGCTCAACAGTCGCTACTGGCGTCGGGCTTCCCGGCAATTGAACAGTTATATCCACTGCATAAGATCGAGTGCTTGAAACACCGAAGAGAACAACCAGAATTGGAACGAAGAGTACTTTCTTTACCATACAAAATATCCGTGTAAATAACCTTCATATTATATTCCGAATAACACTATAAGTCAACCTATAGTATATTGTAGTGTATATTTCATGCTATCTATGAGAATAGAATTAATTATACTATAAAATAAATTGATAGTCCAGCTATAATATTTAGGATAGAAATAATCTCCTTGCTACATATAGAAGTTAAGTGATGAAAGGAGAAAAGATGCGGACAATAACTTTTATGGATACCAATCCTTGATTCGTGTTCTGAGAATATCTTCGGTCATTGGGTAGGGGGCAATTCCTAAACTCTGGAAACCAACATTCAGCAACTCCGCAGCGGCCATGTCCCGCTTTAATATACCTTCTGCACCGAGAACGACTGCCACAACTTGCTTACCGTTCCGTGTTGCCGAAGCCACCGTAGTATGCCCGGCATCACCGGTATTACCAATTTTTACACCATTAGCACCGGGATACGTATTTATAAGCATATTCCAGTTCGGTAAGCGAATCGCCTGGTGGCGGGTATTTGCAGCAAGGTACCCGTCTTTGCGTGCGACGATACCTGCAAGTTCCGGATAATGGGTCATAGCGTAGTGCGCAATAACCGCCAGATCTTCACAATTAGAATAGTGCTCCGGTCCATCATAACCTTGCGGATTCTGAAAATGTGTATTCTTCAGACCCAGGAACTTTGCCTTCTCATTCATTGCCGCGACAAATAAATCGGTATTACCACCGTATTTTTTACCAATCTCTTCGGCGAGAACCGCCATTGCATCATTTCCGGATGTTAATAACCCGCCTTGTATGAGTTCACGGGTGGTGAGTATATCTCCGGCTCGTACACCAATTACTGTTGGTTCAACCTGAGTAGCCGGCGTCTCCACAGTAAACTCCTCATCCAGACTAGCCAGGTCCATTGCAACCATCGACGTCATGATTTTAGTAGTCGAAGCGATCGGCATCCGCTGGGAAGCATTCTGTGCATAGTAAACTTCTCCTGTTTCAAAATTGATCGATAAAGCCGCTTTGGTAGTTAGGGCATCTTTCAACAAACCGGGTCCGCCACCAACGGCTTGCTGAGGACGCGTCTCTGAAACTTTCCAGGGGTCCGGTGAAGTTTTTAAGAACGGAATGACTTGACTAAGCAGGCGCTGAGAAGGGGAAACGGTGGCGGCTATTGCTTGCGCCGAGTCGGTCGAAGTGCTCTCACTAATCGAGGCGTTGAGAAGCTCAGGTTGACGGAGTGTCGAAAGACCGACACCAACTCCAAGTGCAATCACACCGAAGCCAAAAATATAGGATGAAAATAATGAGCGTTTAGGTTTTTGAATGTATTCTGCGCGTGTAATTTTGGGGGGACGATAAGAATAATATGTCCGCATCAGATAGCTCCTTGCATGAAATGTACAAAAACTATAACAACGTATGCTATAGTAATCAATTTCAAACAAAGCAATAAATATATGTTATATTGCAAATATAACAATCGAGCGTGTAGCTGGCTAAAATAGCTGAGTAAGAAAACTTTTCACACAAACTACAAAAAAATGCTGATTGATGTATAATTGTATCTTATGAAACGTGAAGTCATAAAAGAACAGTTTGTACCACTTGCGCTTACCTGGGTAATTTTGGGAGCCCTCATCGGACTGTATTATTTGGAAATTAAATTCCTCAACCTCTTTACTAAAGATCAAATCTCTACAGGTATAAATTTCGCTGATGTCACTATTGGACTGACCATTTATCTAAAAACGTCCATCGACTTTGCCATCTTTATGGGCAACTTAATGAAGTCCAATCCCGGCTGGAAAAATCGCATCGCCATTGAAGGGGGTACCGCGTTAGGTAATGCTCTTGGAACCTTTGCCATTTTACTAATGTGGGACTTCTTCAAAGAAATTGCCTGGCTGCTTTTCATAATGATCTTCATAGCGTCTCTGGTGCTATTCAGATTAGCTAAAGATGGAATCGAACACGCCAAAGCCGAAGAAGAGAACAACTCCGATACCTTTAAGAAATTAGTGAGACATACCGAAAAGTTTGTCAGCTATATTAATAAGTTTATCGACCCCATTTTGGACAAACTGATGCCCCATGCCAGTATGAAGACAAAACGCAATCTTACCTGGACCAGTCTCTTCATGTTTTCATTCTCAGTACCGTTCATCTTAGGACTGGATGATTTCGCAGGCTATGTCCCGTTGTTTAATATTATTAATGTCTTTGGCTTCGGCATCGGTGTTATGCTTGGCCACACTATTTTAAACATTCTGCTTTTCTTATCGCCATCCCGAACTATCGCCTTAGTGAAAAACCCGCTTATTTCCTATTTGGGAAGTCTGGCTTTTATTGCTTTGGCTATCTGGGGTCTGTACGAAGCTTTTCATACCTTAATCGAAGCATACCTTCATTAAGTGCGCGCTAAGATATCTCTTGACAGCGCTGTTTCCATGGTCCAAACTAATCGCATCACACCTCTGTAACACACTAATTCTAACAACACACAACGCAGAAAGGAGGTGATACTTACGTACAGACTCATCCTTAGTTTCCTTACCATCGCGATAGTTTTTACTGCCGCGACCGGTACTACCTACGCCTATTTCACGAGTTCGCAATCGTTTGCTGGAAATTTAATCTCTACAGGCAGCTTGAATTTTCAGGGGACCATGACCGATATAACCGGGCTCCAGGAGTATTCGATTATTGAAAATAATTTTGCCCCCGGAATGACTGCCACCCGTTGTATCTTTATTCACAATTCAGGAACGTTACCGGGACGGTTTAAAATATATCGCGGCACCGATTCGGGTGATACAACCACGCTTGGCCCAACACTCCAGGTGACGGCAACGTTATCACCTAACTCGGGAGCATGTTCTTCGCTAACGCCTCCGGGCTTTGCCAATTTAAACAGATATACGGTCACTCCCGTTACTTTGACTATTGGAATGACTGACCAGTCGTTTAAGTCGCTATCCGCTACACCAGTAAAAATTCCTAAAACAGCTGCTACCATACAGCCGGGACAATTTGCGGTGTATCGGCTGGAGATAACCTTACCGAGTACTACCACCGCCGCAGTTAGTTCCGCCAGCTATACAGCCAATTTAGAAGTCTTCGGCATGCAAGCCGAAGGCTCTGGTACTGACTCGGATTGGTAAAGAAAGAAACAGCGTAGAGCAGCCTACGCTGATACTTATATGAAACAATTTTTTTTTCGATATATAAATGTAGTTCTGTAACATTCTTAATGATCGCGGCATTGTTGGGCACACTTTCCGTTGCCCGAAAAATAAATCCGGATCTGCCGCTTAAAGTACTTTCAGTTGTCTCGGGTTCCATGGAGCCTGCCATCCCGGTCGGAAGCGGAGTAGTGGTACTTTCTCAACCGTCATACTTCGACAATGACATCATTACGTTTAAATTCTCTGGTAATTTAGTAACACATCGAATAATTTTCGCCGGAAATTATTTTTTAACGAAAGGGGATGCCAATCGATCTATCGATCCTGAGACAGTCGAGAAAGAGCAAATAGTCGGCAAGGTAATTCTACACATTCCGTATCTGGGGTATTTACAGGAGTCGACTAAGCATTTATCCGGCCTGGTTCTATTTATCATTATTCCATCATGCCTGATCATCATTCACGAAATAATTATTAGTATCAAGCTAATTAAAAGTTATCGGTTCCGTTTCCTGTCTCGCCGCAACTCCCGAAGTTCCTGATCCATATCCCGCTGCATTTCCGCCAAGCGCTGACTAAGATCATTGGTCTGATTTATCGGTACGAAAGAGGGAGTCGCGAAAGGACGATTAGTCGAGTCACCGGCAACATTCGGCTGAAGTACACTTGGATCAGTCAGACCCATTCCTGCCTGTAAGTCCTGAACCTGCTTTCGTACCGAATTACAATTGGATTCGACACTTCCGGCGATATAAACTTCTCGCGCCGAATTAAATTCATAAAAAAGTTTTTCTTGACCATTATCATTAACCCGTTTCTCCACCAGGGAACACATTTCTCCCTCGATCACTCCTGGTGGACGGGCAAATTGCTCAAAGCCCGTATCTTTAAGAGTTCCTTCCATAATATCTTTCCAGATCGGAGCCGCTCCTAAAGAGCCCGCAACACTATCCATCTCCGTGTTGTCGTTATTCCCAACCCACACCCCAACCACCAGCGACGGAGTATACCCAATCGTCCAGGCGTCCCTGTATTCATCGGTAGTACCTGTTTTGACAGCAGCCGGTCTGCCGCTCGGCAACTTTAGTGAAGTCGATCCAAACACCTCTTGTCGTGCCGTATTATCCGACAAAATATTAGTTGTAATATAAACGGCTCCTTCATTTGCTACACGCTGTGGTTCATGTTCATGTATATATATCGTTTGCCCGTATTTATCGACAATTTTTTCAATGGCATATGCCTGGTTATAAATTCCGGTGTTGGCCAACGTCGCATATCCTGTGGTCATCTCCAGTGGTGTAACTTCACCACCACCAAGTACCAGACTTAATCCGTAATTCGACGGTTCACCTAAACTTTTTACACCCAGTGATTTAGCGTAATTAAGTCCGTCTTCAACTCCAACCATCTTCATCGTTTGCACAGCCGGCAAGTTTAGAGAATTTGCTAACGCTCGCCGCGTCGTAACTTTTCCGCGGAACTTTCCGTCATAATTCTTCGGCTTATAATTACCACCAAAGTCAGTCGGGGTATCATCCAGTTGCGTTGCTGCAGTAATAAGTTTCCGTTCGATAGCTCGTGTATAAATATAAGGCTTAAAAGAGGAACCCGGCTGTTGATTGGATAACGTAATATTCACCTTCCCATCGATAGCGTCATTATCCCAATCCGCCGAACCGACCATTGCCATGATTGCACCGTTCTTTGGATTAAGCACCACAGCTGCACCATTGGTGACTTTATTTTTAGCTAAATTACGCACCTGTTTTGTCACTTCTTCTTGAGATAAATCCTGCACCCGCGAATCAAGAGTAGTAAACACACGGTAACCGAAACGCTCCAGAGAGTCTTCACCAAATTGATTAAGTATTCGTTGACGGATATATAAAGAGAAGTGGGGATATTTACCTTGAACTATTTTTCGTTCTACGAAAGTTAATTTTTCTTTTGTTGCTTCTTCCATGTCCGTAGCAGTAATAAATTTCTCATCATGCATTCGTTGAAGAACAAATAATTGGCGCTTAATCGCCAGATCGGTATTGGTAGAGAGAGTGGAGGGAGCATTAGGTAAAGCTGCTAAAAACGCTGCTTGAGCCAGAGATACTTTTTCAATCGGCACACCAAAGTACGCAAGCGATGCCTCACCAATCCCATACGCACCTCGACCATAATAGCTTGAGTTAAGGTACATCTCCAAAACCTGGTCCTTGCTATACCGTTTATCAACACCTACTGCTAACACCAGCTCCTTCAACTTTCGTGTATATGATTTTGAACGGTCATCAAGCAGAGCATTTTTTACCAACTGTTGCGTAATGGTTGAACCTCCATAGGCGTAGGCATTACTCTTCTGGAAATTCAGCGCAATCGAGCGGAATATACCGCCCCACGAAAAACCCTGGTGATCATAAAACTGGGCGTCTTCAACAGCCAGTGTGGCGTATTTCGCTACCCGCGGCACTGCGGTAATGGAGACATTCCCGACCTCATGCGCGCCATCACTCTCGTAAATAATCTGGTTATTTTTATCGTAAATTATTAATCCCCGGAAATGGCGATTCAGAAGGCGATCCTTAGAAACCAGATCTTCTGCGTAAACTACATATGTTTGGAAGGCAAAAAGTAAACCGAAGGCCAGGAAAATAAGGCCAAAAAAGAAAAAGAGTGCAATATACACGCCACGCCGGCGCTTACTTTCAATTCGCTCCAGTAAGGTTACCGGTTCTTTATGAATGTGCAAAAAAGGAAAGCGGCGCGACACATGAATTTGCATAATAATAGTATACCATTAATATAACTTCAGGTACATATTCTTAGTAGTAAGGGAAAAACAAACCACTAAATAATTTCTATAGTCTTCAGTACCTCATCTACTCCTGCCTTAAGTAGCGTATCGGAGGGGGATATGGAGATAATATAGAAGTAATTTTTAGTCGCAAACACAACCTCTCTATTCGCACTGGCTGCTGCTAAGTAAAGCCGTTCAATCCCGTCAAAGGAATCAACAGTACGGTTGTTTTCTTCTTTTACGGCAGTCGTCGACATCGCCTCTTTATAGAACTTCAGTCGGGTCTCTAAAAATTCAGTTAATTTCTGTTTTGAACTCTCTTTTTTGGCACGGGTAATAGTAAGAGCAACCACATCTTTGGTCAACTTATCGTCAGTCAGGGTTTTTGGATCATAACTCGTAATCTTTATCTTCGCCGAGTCGGAAGCCGCAACATACCAGTTTGCCGGATATTCCAGTTTGATACTTAAATCATCATTGGAGAGCTTCTTCCATTCTGCCGTCGCAGATAAAGGTGAAGCCGAAGCACTCGCCACAGGAGAGGAAGAAGCTACCAGCGAAGCACTCGGAGTCGCACTGACGATTACCGTATTCGAAGTTGTGCTCCGTGTTGGCATAGCCGTCGATCGCTCAATCAATAAGAACAACAATCCACCAGTTGAGCCAATTGCGACTAAAAATAAAACAATAACTAACCACTTAGGAAGTAACATATACAAAGATATCTAAAAGATATCACGAGCAAAAATCGTGCGCAACTTGACAAATAAGCACAACAAACCTATACTTAGCCCTTAGTTAAGCAAAAAATATAGCGGGGTAGTGTAAAGTGCACGTGAGGCTCATAATCTCACAGACCCGGAGCGTTACCGGGCCCCGCAACACAGAAAATACCGATCTCGAAAAGGGGTCGGTATTTTGTTTTTTAATACGATGCCTGTTTGACTGTGAAACTTATTCGGCTTTGCGCAGGCGAACTTCCGCCCTGGGGTAAGTATACGCTGGGGATAAGTCCGTGGGGTGAATAGAGATTAAGAAAGATAAACTGGAGCATGTTCGGCTAGCAAAACGAATAAGTGAGCAGGTTATCTTAGGCAGCCAGGTAGTCATCAATATAAGAGAACTATAGATTTTCCTACACAAGTACGGTAAAATCGTAAAGACCAACTGGCAGGGTAGCTCAACGGTGGAGCAATGGAATCATAACCCATCGGTTGTGGGTTCGAGTCCCACCCCTGCCACACTAAGCATTGTGCAACACATGCCCCTGACCCGTAACCGCCCGAATCACCCCCCCGGCATCCCTTGTTCAACTAACTTCTCTCGTAAGCGCTGCATCTGCTTATTAATCGCCTGTAGAGAAAAATCGTCCTCCGAATCTTTCCACAAAATCTTCCCAAAACCTACGGCGTTTTATTCGAGGCTCAGAGCCGCGGTAATAGGGCATTGTAAGCGATAGGTAGTAGGGGATTTTTGTAATCTATCCAAAAAACAACTTCCACCAGTTTCCAACTTCACCAAACACAAACCCGCCATGCGAACTCTCATCAACCTCTATTTCAGGTAAAGTCACCGGCTTTTCCTTAGCAGGTGGGACTATATATACAACATCACCCTCACGCGCAAATCCCAGTTTTTCGCGGGCAATTTTTTCAGCATAGGTATCTGTCTTCACAAACTCAAATTGAGCTTGCTTTTCCTCATAGCGTTTTGCTAGAATATCTCGCTGTATTTTGAACTCAGCTATACGCTTCTGAGACTGCAATATCGCCACAATTCGGCTAATACAGTTAAAGATCACGAATAACTCTATAATTACGATAGAAATTAACCAGAAAGTACGCCTCATAAGCTTATAGTATATATTATTGACACAATAAATACTTAGGTGTATACTCAGAATCCTGTACTTGCACAGAAACGGCAAAAACAGTTACAATGAAACTATAACATAGATTATAATTTAATTTGATATAAATATATGATTCCATTACACGAAGCCCACTCCAAGTTTATTGGTCACCTTAATGATAAGAAACGTTCCAAGTCTACCGTTTTGGCCTACGGTAAAGATATTGAGCAATTGCTCCAGTACCTCAAAGGGAGTGGCGTAACCCACGTTCACCATGTCAAAAAAGACGACATCGAAAAATTCATGAAGAAATTAACCGATGAAGGGTACACATCCAAGAGTATATCCCGTAAAACCAACTCCACCAAGACCTTCTTTCGCTATCTCCAGATCAACGAGTTCATTTCAGATGATCCGGCCGCATTGGTAGCACATCCTTCATACGAAACCAAAGCACCGCGTATCCTTTCCAAAACCGAATACCGCGCGCTTCGCGATTCAGCTAAGAACGATATCCGTATTTACACTATTATAGAACTGCTTCTTCAGACCGGAATTCGTATTGGAGAGCTTGCTAACTTAAAGATTGAAGACATCTCCTTTGGCGAAGAAAATATCCCCGGCGAAATTAGAGTAACCGAAGCCGGAAAAATGAATCGCTCCATCCCGCTTAATAAGTCCTCGGAAGCTGCCTTAAAGAAATATTTGGAAATTCGACCTCAAGTTAAAGAAAAAACATTATTTATTACTAAAACCGGACGACCATTACTGGTACGCAATATCCGCACCGCTATCGATAGATACTTCAAGCTTGCCGGTATTAAGAATGCCAAGGTCAATGACCTCCGACACACCTTCGTAGCACATCACCTGAAAGCCGGAGCTAACTTAGTCTTAATTTCCAAACTCGCCGGACACAAACGCATTTCAACTACTGAAAAGTATTTGGAATATATTCAGCCGGACGAAGAAACAACCGATAAAGTTAAATTAGAAGAACTCTAAAATGATTCTCATTGCCGGACTCGGTAATCCCGAAAAACAGTACGACAACACACGTCATAACATTGGTTTTATGGCCGCTGATCGTTTGCGCGCCGAGCTGGCACCAACCGAAAAATGGTCACCAAGTGCTAAGCTCCACGGTGAAATTATTAAATCCGGAAATCTTATTTTGTTAAAACCAACCACATATATGAACCTGTCTGGCCGGGCGATCAAAGCTACGGCGCAGATGTATAAAATAAATCCTGCCGATATTTGGATACTCCACGATGAATTGGATTTAGAATTCGGCAGAATTAAAATCCAGGTGGGTGGAGGAGCAGCGGGTCACAACGGGATTAAATCCATTGTCGAAAGTATAGGCACACCGGAGTTTATCCGCTGGCGGGTCGGTATTGGTCGGCCGCCCGGAGAAATCCCCTCAGCAGACTACGTACTGGATAAATTTACCGTAAAAGAGGAACCGACTCTTCACGAAATTCTCAATCGGCTTACCGAATCGGTGAACTATGCACTTCAAAATACAGTTATTGCAACAATGAACAAATATAACTAGAATAACAGTATGTACACCTTAAGTCGCAGATATAAGGTCTCACTCGTAATTCCGGTATTATTTCTAATTCAGTTAGCAATTACTGCAATTGTGTCTTCACAGGTTACAGTTCGTGTCGGAGCCACCAGTCCTACAGTCTCTTCTTTAGGCACCGCCTTGTATCTTCTCGAAGTTATTGGAGTATTTATACTCTCGGTACTGTTTCTTTCCTGTGAAACATTAATTAGAGTGTATATTACAGATAAAGATGCTCCGCAAAATCAGGCAATTGCCCAGGCCCTAAAGACTTCTTCTGGAAAAAATTGGCTATCGGTTCTTAATAGGGCCGAACTGGCCGAAGGTACGAATAAAGTAACTCATTCGGTGTTATTTCAGTTAATGGTCCTGGTGATGTGTTTTTATGCCTCGACCAGCTCTAACTCGGTATTAGGCAAAGGCCTGGCACTCTCTATAATGTTACAGACATTGGTGGATATGGCCATCTTATTAAAAAATAAATATGATCTGTCTTCCTGGTTTTGGCAGATCAATGCCAGATTCCCCTTACAGGCACATCAGATATATTTTGGTGTAGTAACCTTTATATATCTCCTCTGTGTAATATTCAGCTTAAGATAAATTTGAAAATAATTATTCAGCCAATCTGGTAAAGACAAGCAGTCGTTTTGTGGTAAAGCCTGGAGGTTCACAGGTAACGAGTGTCATTGTTTTTCCATTGTGGTAGCGGAGAACACGGGTGTCTTTTGGATCGACAACTTCCATACCTTCAACAACATAAGTATACGTAGTGTCTCCCCAGTGAAGATTAACCGTATCCGTCGCATTAAGCGTGTCTAAAGTAGTAAAAATACTTAAATAATTCTTCGGATTATAAAAAGTAGGCAAAATACTATGACCGTAAATAATTGCATTGCCGTCAGTACCCGGATAAGCACTACCTTTATAATGGGCCAGCGACTTTAGCAACACGGGTTTATAAATATCTTCATTGTTCGACAAAACATCAGTGGTAACGACAGCATCCTTAATCCCAAGTTTATTAATGCTGAGACCAAAAGTAGGGAAGATCACATCCGAGTCGCCTGCAGCATTTACAGAACCCGGATCGGTTACTTCATTTTTAGAGGTATTTGGATTCTGTGCAACAAACGCTGATGCCGGTACCGTATCAAGAACACGGACAAGGCCTGGCTTATTCGCTATTTGGTTCTCTTTAAGTCCCCACAAATAGTAGTAGCCACCAACGTAACTGAAAAGCGAAAGACCAACAAATAAAAAGCTGGCACTAACCGCTTTACGACCCTTTTCGCGCATTACTTGATGTTGGATGAAAAGCGCCTCGGTATTGGCTTTTACGTACGAATAAGGACGCATAGGCAGGATAAAACAGAACTAATAGACATAGGATAGCAGGAATGTAAGGAGAGGACAAGCTGCTTGACAAGAAGCTCAATAAAATTCACACTGCAGTCATGGAATTAGTGCTTGTTGTATTTACTTCCATTTATATAATTCCGTTGCTTCTTGGTGTAGGAATAACAGTCTATACACTAAAGTTAATACACTGGAAAAAGGACTATATTGCAACAAGTATTCTCGGTGTTCTATGTACAATCCTGTTTGCACCGTTATTCCTGGTAAGCCAAATAACAGGACCATACACTCTTTTCGAAGCGGCGCAACTTATCATTACGATAGTACCGCCTTTGGCTGCATTGGGAATAGTTGTTGGGACAATAGCAAGCTGGATTTTCAGGAATAGTGAACCATATACATTTCGCAGTATATATTACTCAGTACTAAGCACACTGTCACCGACAGTATTCGTAATAATTACACAATTAATGCAAGCAATTTGAAGTAATTTGGTATAATGGTGCAACCTGTATGTCAGATAAGAGTATTCCTAATCATATCGCCATAATCCCCGACGGGAACCGTCGGTGGGCCAAAGAACGGGGCCTCCCAACTCTGGAAGGACACAAAAAGGGCGCTGAAGCCTTTGTAGAGGTCGCTAAAGCTGCCCGTCAAAGAGGTGTGCATACACTAACCGGCTGGGCATTTTCAACAGAAAATTGGGAAAGAGACCTTGGCGAAGTACGCTATCTCATGGCTCTTTTCAAAGCCTTGATTGAACCAAACGAAAAATTAGCCCATCAAGATCAAGTACGCATCCGCATGTTAGGACGGCGAGACCGTTTACCCAAAGACCTGCTTAAAGAAATCGAGAGAGTCGAGGAGGATACATCACACTACACAAAATACGATCTTAATATATGTCTTGACTACGGCGGACAAAACGAGATAGTTCGAGCAATAAATAAGGCTTTAAAAGAGGGTAAAAAAGAAATAACGGAAAAAGAATTTGAACAGTATCTGGATACAGCTACTCAAAGCTATCCAAACCCAGACTTACTGATACGTACTTCAGGTGAACAGCGCACCTCGGGATTATTACCGTATCAACTGGTGTATGCCGAGCTCTATTTTGAACCCTCTCCGATGCCGGAGTTCAATATTGAAAAACTGGATAAAGCCTTGGAAGTCTATGCCAATCGGGACCGCCGGTTCGGCGGCAACTCGGCTAAGAAGTAGTAAAGACTCATATTTTGTATCTTGCAGTAAGCTTTAAAATAATTTATTAGATAAAGTAATGGCTACAATCGCAGAAGCAAGTCTTGATCTTCATACATATATAGTAAAGCCTGCTGGCGAGGATCAAAATCGGGAAGTTCAAAATAGCCGCTCTCGACAGGAAGACAAGGCTCAACGACGAAGAATGAGAAGCGCAGTAGAGCTAACCTTCTCTCATATATATAGTGCTGTCGCACCACATTTTAAACCGGAAAAAGTTGAACCGGTGCCGACCAACGCAATGATTTGTGCAGCCGAATATGTAACTGCCATCCGGGCACTACGAGCCATTCAAATATTTCACAGCCAGTATCGGACTGCAGCCGAAAGGGAGGCAGGAATGCCCAATTTTACAGGGATCCTCAGTTACAGCACCCGCCCCGATTCACCGGGTAATTCCAACATGGAAGCGGAGGTCTTAGGCCTTGACTTATCCCGCATGAAATGATATAACTACTTCACTGTTAAACAAGTCATGTTCGTACAATTTCAAGGGAAATCAATGACGAATTCTGCCTCAAAATATAGAAACAACCATAATTTTAACACTATTCTATATTTTCCCTAAAAAACGAACACTCATATAAATAAGGTAAGTAAAGTTAGCAAAGGATAAGTGCAAAACCTTTGTTTTTTTGTGTGAATTTGAGGAAATAGCGTCCAGCACAAAAGTGCCCAAGATTGACCTGTTGCAAATTGAGTAACAAACAGGTAGAATCAAAAAACTTGAATCAAGCAAGTTCGAGGGGGCTGGAGGCGAAGACATACCTTAATGTCGAGCCGGAAGTCCTGAGTTATAGACGAAGGGCCGCTAGCTCATTTGGTAGAGCGCCTCGTTTGCACCGAGGAGGTGAGGAGTTCGAGCCTCCTGCGGTCCACACACCAGTAAGATGTCTTTATGATGGTGTCAGTGAGTATTTCGGTACTCGCCGCCATCATAAAGCTATCTTAAATTGACGACCATAGCCTTAACAGGGAGTCAAGCAGATAATAGCTTGCCACTGGTTACGAGCCAGTATTAGTACCTTAACAAGTGAATAGTGAAATATATCTCAATTTAAATCTAACAAGGTTTTTTTGAGTGTAATTCCGCATCTGATTTTGTCGCAAGACAAAATCACTCAGACACGTAAGTGTCTGAGTACAATGATCAATTTAATATTGATCACCTTTGAAGATAAAAAAATATAAAATGTAAATGTTAAAAACTACTCTTAAAGCATAGGATGGATGCCTAGGTAGATTACACCGATGAAGGACGCAGAAAACGTGCGATACGCGGCGGTTAGCTGTTAACAAGCTCTGACCCGCCGATCTCCGAATGGGGCAACCCACCATTTATGGTGTCCTTAACCCAATCCATAAGTTAAGGACGGGAACCGCCTGAACTGAAACATCTAAGTAGGGCGAGGAAAAGAAATCACAGAGATCTCCTAAGTAGCGGCGAGCGAAACGGGGAGAGGCTAAACCATTGGACTTGTCCAATGGGGTTGCAGGGCATATCTCAGTTTAATCTGGAAGAGTGAAAAATCTTTATTATAGTAGAACTGTCTGGAATGTCAGACCACAGAGGGTGAAAGTCCCGTACACGAAATAATAAAGACTCTTGATATGTTCCTAAGTACCACGAGGCACGCGAAATCTTGTGGGAATCCGGGGTGACCACACTCCAAGCCTAAATATGTAATCTGACCGATAGTGAACTAGTACCGTGAGGGAAAGGTGAAAAGCAGCCCGGAAGGGCAATGAAATAGTACCTGAAATTCTATGCTAACAAACAGTCAAAGTCCTATTTATATAGCTTGCTATATAAAGGATGATGGCGTGCCTATTGAAGAATGAACCGGTGAGTAAATACAGAAACGGCAGCTTAAGGGCTTATGGTCCGGAGGCAAAGTGAAAGCGAGCCTGAATAGGGCGATCTAAATGTCGTATGTATTTGACCCGAAACTTGGTGAGCTAACCATGTGCAGGATGAAGTATGGGTAATACCATATGGAGGTCCGAACCGATGTATGCTGCAAAATGCTCGGATGACATGTGGTTAGGGGTGATATGCCAATCGAACCAAGAGATAGCTGGTTCTCCCCGAAATATATGTAGGTATAGCCTGGTGTGTTCGCCGTGGAGGTAGAGCACTGAATGGATCTCATGGGAGCAATCCTGTGTATCTAATCAAACTCCGAATGCCATTGGCCCAAGAGCACCAGAGTCAGTCCGGCTCGGCTAAGCGAGTCTGGTCGAAAGGGAAACAACCCAGACCTACAGCTAAGGTCCCTAATAACTAGTTAAGTGTCAAAGGATGTGAAAGTGGCTAAACAATCAGGAGGTTGGCTTAGAAGCAGCCATCCTTTAAAGAAAGCGTAACAGCTCGCTGATCGAATCTACCACTTTTGCGCCGACAATGTACCGGGGCTCAAACTAGTAACCGAAGCTTAGGATTAATGTAATTTATTATGTTAGTGGTAGGGGAGCGTTCTGCTCGCAGTGAAGCATGACCGTGAGGACGTGTGGAGCTTGCAGAAGTGAGAATGCCGGTATGAGTAGCGAAATGGAGGTGAAAAACCTCCACACCGTAAGCCCAAGGGTTCCGCAGCAATGTTAATCAACTGCGGGTTAGTCGGCTCCTAACACGAGGCCAATTGGCGTAGTGGATGGATAACAGGTTTATATTCCTGTACATGTGCATAACGATAAAGACTTTAAGGAAGGACAAAAGTGGAAGAGTCTCGAGGGATTATGATTATGCCCTTAGAAACAGCTAGGAAGTGTGACCAGGAAAATCCGGTGAGAACACGTTTATTTAAGCTGTGATATCAAGTTGAAGCCGCAAGGCAGAGACAAGGAGATAGCTTTCAGTTTTCGAGAAAATTTTCGTAAAGAGTTATGTATTTTGCCGTACCGTAAACCGACACAGGTGGGCGAGTTGAGTATACGAAGGTGATCGGGTGAGCCGTGCTTAAGGAACTAGGCAATACAACTGGACGTACCTTTGGTAGATGTCCTGCCACCTTTAAGGTGGTTGCAATAAAAGACGCTGAGCGACTGTTTAACAAAAACACAGGTCTATGCAAAAGCGAAAGCTGAAGTATATGGGCTGAGACCTGCCCAGTGCTGGTAATTTAAGAGGAGAGGTAGCAATGCTTCGAATCGAAGATCCAGTGAACGGCAGCGGTAACTATAACTGTTCTATGGTAGCGAAGTTCCTTGTCAGGTGAGTTCTGACCCGCACGAAAGGTTGAACGACTTAGCGACTGTCTTGAGCACGCGCCCGGCGAAATTGAAATGGCTGTGAAGATGCGGCCTAATTACACATGGACAAAAAGACCCCGTGAAGCTTTACTATAACTTGGCACTGAAAGCATGTTTGTAACTGTGTAGGGTAGGAGGGAGCCGCAAGGCAACGATGAAACACCTCTCTTTACTTACATGCGATCTAACGTCGATCCCGAGCAAAAATCCGGGCGACGGACACTGTCTGGCGGGTAGTTTAACTGGGGAGGTTTTCTCCAAAATCGTAACGGAGAAGTACAAAGGTCGACTCAGTACGGATGGAAATCGTACGTAGAGCGCAAGAGTAAAATAGTCGGCTTAACTGTGAGACTAACCAGTCGAGCAGATACGAAAGTAGGTTCTAGTGATCTTCTGCTTGCTCGTGGGAGCGGCAGGGCTTATCGGATAAAAGCTACTCCGGGGATAACAGGCTGATCTTACCCAAGCGTCCACAGCGACGGTAAGGTTTGGCACCTCGATGTCGGCTCATCGCATCCTGGGGCGGTAGTACGTCCCAAGGGTCTGGCTGTTCGCCAGTTAAAGCGGTACGCGAGCTGGGTTCAGAGCGTCGTGAGACAGCTCGGTCTCTATCCTGTGTAATCGTTAGATCATTGAGGGAGGTCGCCCTTAGTACGAGAGGACCGGGGTGAGGAAACCTCTAGTGTGCCAGTTGTTCCATCAGGAGCATCGCTGGGTAGCTAAGTTTTTAAGTGATAAACGCTGAAAGCATATAAGCGTGAAGCACGTCCCAAGATGAGTGATCTTTTAAGCGCCCTCGGAGATGACGAGGTTGATAGGAGGACGATGTAAGCATGGCAACATGTTGAGTCAATCCTTACTAATAGCGCGTAACGAGCATGTTTAAATTGCGAACGCATACCTATGTGCGGAGCAATTTACCCTGAGCTATAAGCGAAGGGTTAGCATTTACATTAATAGGACAAATCGGAATTACAAAATTGACTTTCAGGAGTCCGGAATCGGGAGAAACGAACATCCCGCAAGGGAAAATTCCATGGATCTTCCGGTTCCATACTTCTGTCTGCGTTCACTATTCACTTTTTAAGGTACTAATAAGCCGAAAGCGAAGACACTTTGTCGAGCCTTAGGTCCTGAGCTATAAGCGAAGGAAAACATTAACATTAAAATCTCGAATGAGTAATCGAAAAATAGGGTAGGAAGTTCATACTTTATTTCTCGGTTATTCGAGCGACATGGTACCACCTCTTCCCATCCCGAACAGAGAAGTGAAACGTGTTAGCGGTGACGATACTGGGGTCGCAAGGCCCGGGGAAAATAACTCATAGCCGGGATTAACATCAAAGCCACCTTAACGGGTGGCTTTTTTGTGATTTTAACCATGGTCTGATCGCAAAAAACCTTCTACACTGTTAGCGTGGAAGAAAATTCAAGCTATGTCCTGACCCCCATAGAGCTCTCCAAAATTCATTGGAAATCACAAGCTTTAGCTCATTTCATAATTGGCATACCAATGGGGACGTTAACGACACTTTTTTGGGGAATAAGTATCACTTCCGTTTTAGGAGGAATTGCAGTTTGGTATCTTTTCCTCTATATCTTTATTTACTTTCCCTTATATGGAATTATTCCCATATTTACATTAAAGGCAATTCAGGGTACAAACAAAAAATTAGCAGCCAGACAATTCTCAAAAATATCTAATCAGGAAGCAATTGAGTTAATCAAATTCCTTATCAGCCTACCAATCAAAACTATTCCCTATGTCATGATTCTGGAGGTTTCCGCCTTTATCGCTGGAGCATTCCTTTGGCAGCTTGGTTTTGTACCTGAGCTATTACCTTTAATTGATATGGCGACCATTGAAACAATAATCTTAGGATTTGTTGTAAGCTTAAGCGCTGCATTATTAAACTTTGCACTGATTGAAGACAAAGCAGGCAATTCCATTCAAGTATTATTACAAAAAAAGCCTCACCTGCGAAAAGCTAACTTGAGAAGATCCCACATCTCTCTGAGCAAAAAAATCTTCATCCTTATCACTATCACCAGCTTCATCGGAGTATTTTCAATTTTATTGTTCTTTACTTCATATTTAGTAATTACTAATCCCGAAAAAGTCGGGATTAATTTAATGTACATAACTGCCGTACTACTCTTTACCTTGTTATATATTATTGTACTAGCCCCCATAATC
Organism: uncultured Gammaproteobacteria bacterium; assembly: GCA_964403585.1. Classification (GTDB taxonomy): domain Bacteria; phylum Patescibacteriota; class Microgenomatia; order JALYQM01; family JALYQM01; genus JALYQM01. Next base: position 73,357 of record CAYOFQ010000001.1, read on the forward strand.
TCAAAAAACGTAACAAGGCCCCTCAAGCTTCTTATCAGTTGGAGTGAAAAAGTAAGTAAAGGCGATCTGAAAAGCCGCATATTATACGTAACTGATGATGAAATAGATGATTTAATTAGTGATTCAAACAATATGATTGAGCACCTCGAGAATACCGAACAAAAGTTAGTTGAAAGTATGGAGGAAATATCGAGCGATAAAGACATTATTACGACAGAAAGAAATAAACTCAGCACAATAATTTCGGAGATCGAAGAGGGCATTATCACTTTGGATTCAACCTTTAGCCTTATATTAATTAATAAAATGGCACAGCAAATGATTGGAATAGAAGAACAATCCGCGCTCGGTGAAAATATTGACAAAATCCTCATCATTGCCGACGCCAGCGACGATCAAACCGAGGTAAAAGAAGAGTTAAAGCGACTATATCAAGGCACTATAACGGATGTTTTTTCCAAAGGAAACTATAAAATCCTCAAAACCAACAAATACGTAACTATCAAAGCACGGTATTTTACGAGCAATTTTGATCAAAAAGTATACTTTATTATAACAATCAGAGATGTAACAAATCTTATGGCTCTTGAAGAAATGAGGTTGGATTTTGTATCTATGGCGGCTCATGAACTGCGTACGCCTCTAACTTCTATTAGAGGATATGTGGATATGTTCATCGAAGACAATAAAAACAACCTTACGCCGGAGGGGTTAACTGACTTAACTCGGGCCGGAGATTCCGCTAAGCGGCTTGCCGAATTAGTAGATAACCTGCTAAATGTAGCCAAAATCGAACGGGGCAGTTTTCAAATGAATAGAGAGCCGATTGACTGGGTGGAAACCGTACAAGTTATAACCGAGCAACTAAAGGTTAACTGTAAAAATAAGCGCATTAGCCTTGAATTTAAAAATCCGGGCGTTACAGTACCGCATGTTATGGCGGATAAACTACGAATAACCGAAGTACTTTCGAATTTAATCACCAACGCCATTAACTATACTCAGGAAGGGGGAGAAATTAAGGTGTGGATCGAGGCAAACGGTTCTCAAATTACCACCCACGTTAAAGACAATGGACCAGGTATCGCACCTGAATCCCAAAAATACCTTTTCACTAAATTCTTCCGAGCCAAAAGATCACTAGAACAGGGAGTACATGGCACGGGATTAGGATTATATATGTCCAAATCTATAGTTGAAATGCATAACGGCAAAATTTGGTTTAGTTCAGAAGTAGGAAAAGGATCAACTTTTAGTTTTTATCTTCCCGTTAGTTCCTAACCAACATAGAATTTGCTCTATAACTATGTTATAACGGGGACAGTGTTAAGTTCTGAAAAGCTCCTAATCTCCGGAACTACTTCTCTCCGGAACGCTTCTGGTAAGTGGATTTATTGACGTTAATAGGCCGGTGAGAAATGAATGGACAGGAATAAAGATCATTTCTGCAGGATATCTGCTATTGGAAGGGGGAATCAATGGTCCACGCAGAGTATTAGCTGAAGAAGAAAAAGTATATAAAAGATTACGCAAAATAGATCAAAATAAATCAGATTCTTTGCCACTTGCCCAAAAAGAATAGAACTCCTACGATATTCCTATCTATGCCCAACTCAAATGCTAAAGGTTTCACGCTTATTGAATTGCTGGTTGTTATTGCCGTAGTCGGCGTATTGTCGGTAATCGTCCTTTTTGCAGTTAACCCTGGTGAAAATCTGAAAAAAAGCCGTGACTCGGTTCGTATCCAGGACATTACCAATATCCGTAAAGCTATTGATGCCGATATCGCCGACGGCGCAGCAGTCTCGCTACCGCTTGCCGCGTGCCCGTATAACACTCCCTGTAAATCCACCGCCTCAGAAACAAGAGACGCCGACGGAACGGGGTGGATTCCCGTCAACATTCAGAAATATATCTCCGTCCTGCCGGTTGACCCTCGAAATGAGGCGGGCGGCGTCCGAAACTCTGCCGGCAATGCTGTAACTCTGTATTACTATTTCGCCTCAGACGGCCAAACCTACCGCCTCGCTACCTACCTGGAAAGCACCGCCAATGCCGCTAAAACCACCGGGGACGGCGGCACCGAGCCGGATATGCTCGAAGTCGGTACCAATTTAACGACCGATCTGGCCACCCCGTAGGCTTCCCAGTTGTAACATCAGGCTGGTTCTGCTAAAATCCTCTGTATCTATAAAAGAAAAGAGGTGACACAAATGGCAAAAACAGCTACATCAGAGCCCCAGACAATGGACGAACTGATGAAGGAATTTGAAGGCAAACAATTGGGCGTCTTCAAAAGCCAGACTCTTGAAGGTAAGATCATTTCCATCAACCCGAAAGAGATGCTCGTAGATATTGGCGCTAAGTCTGAAGGAGTCGTCTCCGGACGCGAACTCGACGCAGTACGCGAATATCTCAAAGACTACAAAGTCGGTGACCCTGTTACCGTAACCGTAGTTCAGCCTGAAAACGACATGGGACAAGTAATGTTGTCACTCCGTCAGGCATCAGGCGAAAAGCGCTGGCAGACCTTCTACGACAAATATGAATCCGAAGAAGCAGTTGAAGTCAAAGGTATCGAAGTCAACAAAGGCGGACTTATCGTTGAAACCGACGGCATTCGTGGCTTCATTCCGTCGTCTCAGTTCTCAGCACAGCATCTCGGTAAAATCAACGATTTGGTCGGCAAAATGATTACCGCTAAAGTGATCGAAGTCGACAAGAAATCTAACCGGCTCGTTCTCTCCGAAAAAGCAATGCACCAGGCCGAAAGCCAAACTGCAATGAATGAACTCGCCCCAGGGCAGGAATACGACGGTATTGTATCTTCAGTCTTGCCATTTGGTGTTTTCGTAAACATCAATGGCGCGGAAGGATTAGTACACGTCTCCGAAATATCCTGGGAGAAGGTAACCAACCCGGCCGACTATTACCGACAAGGCGACAAAGTTCGCGTGTCTGTATTATCGGTTGATCCGGATGCAGGCAAACTTAATCTTTCTATCAAACAACTCCAACCGAACCCATGGAAAGAATTAAGCGATAAATACTCAATCGGCGATAAAATTAAAGGTACCGTAACCAAGAGCTCAGCTTATGGCGTATTTGTTAAAATCGATGACAAGGTTGAAGGATTAATCCATTCATCCAAAATTACCGATCCAAATGAATACACTCCGGGTAAAGAGATCGAAGTGGTTATTGAATCAATGAATGCCGAGTCCAAGAGAATTGCGCTCGCACCAACAGCATAAGAGGTTTATGCAAATCATGACGAAAATCATGAGATTTTCGTCATCATCAAGAGACAGAGTAATCTGTCTCTTTTGGTATATCTGCACTTTCGTATTTTATATGGTATAGTATTCATATGCCCAGATTAAAAACAGTCTATATCTGTCAAAAATGCGAATACCAGTCACCGCAATGGTTAGGTAAGTGCCCTAACTGTAATGCCTGGAGCTCGTTCATTGAATCGGTCGAGATGGCCAAGTCGTCCACATCCAGCACTTCTAAGCGCGCTCAGCCGCTGCTCAATCTTGCTGCCACCGATATTGAACCAATCAGTCTGGTCGACGTTGCTAAAAAAGAATTTCACCGGGTGGCTACCACGCTCACCGAGTTTGACCGCGTCTTAGGTGGTGGAGTCGTCCCTGGATCAGTCGTTCTAATCGGCGGCGAGCCCGGTATCGGGAAATCAACCATCTTACTGCAAATCAGCATGATTATGGCCGCGCAGGCAGTCGATAAAGTGTATTATGTCAGTGGCGAAGAGTCGCCGCAGCAAATTAAAATGCGCGCCGAACGGATCGGCGATATCCCTGAAAACCTGATTATTTATCCGCAGACAGATATTGATGGAGTACTGGAATATCTCAATAAAGAAATTATCTCCACTAAAAACGAAAAATCTAAAAATACACACAATTCTTTAGTGATCGTCGATTCGGTACAAACCGTCTCAACAGGAGATTTGGAAAGTCCCCAGGGCTCGGTCAGTCAGGTCAAAGAAGTTGTTTCACGCTTAGTCCGGTTTGCCAAACAAACGCATACCCCGGTATTTATAGTTGGCCACATTACTAAGGACGGGACACTTGCTGGACCAAAAGTACTGGAGCATCTGGTCGACACGGTTATATACCTGGAAGGTGAACGCTATCACGACTTACGCCTCATGCGTGCCGCAAAGAACCGCTTTGGCTCTTCAGACGAAATCGGCGTATTTCAAATGACTGAAACCGGACTTAAAGAAATTACTAACCCGTCAGGTATCTTTTTGGAAGAACGAACTACCGCCCCTGGTGCCGTGGCGTTACCCGCCCTTGAGGGCTCACGTCCGGTAATCCTTGAAGTCCAGGCCCTCGTTACCAAATCATTTCTCGCCATTCCACGCCGCACCGCCTCCGGCTTCGATATCAACCGCCTGCAAATGCTAATTGCGGTACTCACCAAACGTCTGAATCTCCAGTTATTTGATCAGGATATCTACGTTAATGTAGTGGGAGGACTAAAATTAACTGAGCCTGCCGCCGATCTCGCTGTTTGCCTGGCTATGATCTCATCTTTTACTAATAAAACACTCTCTCAAACTATGGTTGCTTTTGGCGAAGTAGGGCTGCAGGGGGAGATACGGAGAGTTACAAAACAAGACAAACGGCTGGAAGAGGCTAAGAAACTGGGGTTCGATCAATTCATATACCCGGAAAACGTTAAAAGTATCACCGAAGTAACCAGGATGTTAAAATAGAGTAATTCGAGTACTGCCTCTTCCCATTAATAGCACACCTGTAATATAATAATTTTAGGCTTTATCCCGGAGAGAGAAATCTCTTCAAATGAACCATTGCCGGTTCACGTTCTTTTATCTTTACCTTATTAAGAGGTAATCAGGACTTATCCCATACTGGAGAGAGATATTCCTCTCCAGTATGTATTACAAGTGAAAGTAAGGAAACAGGCATTCTCCTGTTCAATCGACATGCGGTAACCGTATCTGCGGTGCTACATAAAAGTACAAATAGTTATCCTGCCACCGGGATAATCCTGATTAAATAATAAGTGGTTTTTCAATACATTCTTCGGCTCTTTCTTGGAACAATGTTTGGTATCCTTGGATATTTCTTATCCTATACCTATCTTCCACACGTTAAAGTATTCTTTGTACCGGATTTCTACCAGTTTCTCATCACACTGAGTTGTACCGTCTATGGGTTCTTTGCGTTGCCATTTGCGTTTATTACCTACCAGCGCATGCTCATCGGATGGTTATTTAATTTCGTCCGCTCAATCATCGGTGATACACTCCAGGACTTCTACATGCGCTTATCAGAGGAATTTAATAATGATCAGGCCACGGGTCGCCGTCGCCGGGAAGTTAAAGAAAAAAAATCCGAAGCTCTGGCAAATCCAATGATTTTAGACACCTCCGCTATAATTGACGGCCGTATCGGCGAAATAATCAAAACCGGTTTCCTGACCGGGACATTGGTTATTCCGCAGTTTGTTGTTCAGGAGCTCCAGTTTATCGCCGATAGTCCTGATGTCCTTAAAAGAGGCCGTGGTCGTAAAGGCCTGGAACTTTTAAATCAAATGAAAAAATTGAAACCGCAAAAAGATAAAATTGGAGTTAAAGTTGTGACCAATGATTATGAGAAAATCAAAAAAGTTGACGACAAGCTAATACGGTTAGCCAAAACATTAAAAGGCGCAATTGTCACCACAGATTTTAATTTAAATAAAGCCGCCGCCTTCCAGAATATCCGCATCCTCAATGTTAACGATCTTACCAATGCGGTAAAAACAGTTACGCTTCCTGGTGAAGAAATGGATATCAAAGTAATTCAGGAAGGTAAAGAAAAGAATCAGGGTGTCGGATATCTCGACGACGGTACTATGGTTGTTGTCGAAAATGCCCAGGGTATGGTCGGGCAAACCGTCAAAGTATCTGTTGCCCGCGTACTGCAAACTGCCGCCGGAAAGATGATCTTCACTGAAGCCAAAAAAGCAATCTAATACCCGATCACAATTTGAACTTGTGTTTATTCACTAAAGGGTACTAAAATAGACGGACGATGAATAGTGAATCTGGAAATGGGAAGATCTGGCTCGTACTCGTAATCCTAATCATTATTATTCCTGCCGCCATCTGGTATGTCCAGGAAAAAGACAGCCCGTCTGAAACCTTAAATAATCCGCATATCGAAACAACCATAGCCTCGCCGCGTATACGCGCCAACAAGGTCGCGCTAAAACAGTTGGATATCACCGCATTGGATCAAAAAATCGACAAGGTCATCGCCGAACAAACGCCTGAAGGTAATAACTGGATGTTCGGGGTTGCCATAACCGACCCGCTGACAAATCAAAAATACGGCAAAAATGAAACTGAAGTTTTCGATGCGGCTTCCACAGGTAAAATCCCGATCCTTGCTTCACTGTATGATCAAATTAAATCTAAAAAAATTAACGAAGAGGAAACGATCACCATCACATCCGCAGATGTCCAGGATTATGGTACAGGTTCCATCAGATATCAAAAAATGCCCAAGACCTACACAGTAAAGGAACTTGCCGAACTAATGATCAAGCAAAGCGACAACACTGCCGCCTATGTTTTAGCTACTAAAGCGGGAAGAAAAAATATTGCTCAATATGTAAAAGATCTGGGTATGGACACCACTGATACTGCCGAAAATACAACCACCCCGTATGACATCAACCTGATGCTCGAACATATATTTAAAATGAAAGAGACTGACCCGACCACCGCCGGAACTTTGGTTAAAATGATGACCGACTCAATCTTTGAAAACCGCCTGCCGGCACTATTGCCGGAAGAAACAATTGTGGCTCACAAAATCGGGACCGGTACTGCCCAGATTCACGATGTCGGTATAGTACTTTTAGACAAAAGACCGTACATCATCTCCGTCTTCACCAAACGCGTCAACGACGAAAAGACAGCTGAGAAAACCATTGCCGAAATCTCTAAAGAAGTGTATGAGGAATTCCGGGCCCTTGAGCAGTAATCTAGCCTTTTAATATATCCACAAAAAGTTATCCACAATAGAAATTTACATAAAATTTTAAGTTATCCACAAAGAAGATTTCAGCTATAAATTAACATAAACAACAAAGTTAGAAACGATAAATAATTATAGGTTATGAAAAATATAAGGGGATAACGCACTATAGGATTGACAAATATTGACAAATGATATATAATACTTTCGTTAATTCGAATTAGCTCAATTTGAGGCTATATGATACGTTTAAAGCAGATATTCGCCAGGTTCGGTAAAGAAGCAACCAGAGGAGCCAAGAGAACACCGGACGCGGTAACACCGTTTATGCATGAACAAATGAAGCGAGTGTTGCAACAGAACTATCAGAGAATTATTACAAATAAGTAAGCATAAAAAAAAGCATTACCACCGCTAGAAAAAATATAAGTCCTACGAGTGGCAATGCCTTTATAATTCCAGTAGTTAACCTCCAGGCAGCGGAGACTAACTAATGTACGTTTACAATAGTATATAGGAAAAATTGCGTCAACCCGATAGGTGCACCCGAAGTATAACCCAAAGATAGCACCCGAAGCAATTTCATCTACTTATTCGTGGGCTGGATGTCCGAACACGGAGCGTTTTTTCCTGAGCTGGTTTTTATCAGTTTATCTCTTTAATCGAGGGCAGGGGTAGGGCAGGCCTTTGCTCTCGATTAAAGAGATAAAAAAAGATTAAGGACGGGCTCTGGGAAAAACGCTTCATCACGTTCATAGTCTGGCCTACGGACAAGTAGAGGAACCTGTTACTACTTGTATCTCCCATATATAAATCTTACAGCTCAATAGCAGGAAATTCTTATTACAATAGAATCTTCATTTGACGCCTCTCATACAAATAGTTATAATACTACTATCACATAAAAATATAAGTAGTATAGAAACGAAAAAATGAAAGGGCAGCTGTACTATGCGCATTACTAAACTTCAGAAGTTAAAGAATGTTCTCCGTAAATCTTCAGTTATTATTTTAACCTTTGGACTACTGCTCTCATCCTATGGAACCTATCTATCTACCGCATCAAATGTGTATGCGGACTGGTTCGAACCGGACTGTGCACCACCAAACGGTACCGGCACAACTCTAGATCAAATCGTCAGCGCCGGCGCTCGTCGGGTAGGATTTATGGGAACCGGATACCGGGTTAAAAACTGCAGCCATACCGATAAACAAATTGGTGCAAAAATAATGTGGGGTATCTGTAAGAATCGTACCGAGTCCTGTGCATTAACCAACGTTACAACTGTTAATCCGATCACCTTAAAAGCCGGTGAATACTATACCTTCTATGCGCCCGATGTAAACTTTAGTTGCGGTTCGGGAAGAACGGCTGTTGTTCCGGATGGAATGCAGGCTGAGGGGTTCTACACTATCGCAGACAAAGATTGCCCTGATGACGGGAATAATCCATCGCCTACGCCAACCGCTACCGCCGCACCAACCGCGACACCAAATAACGATCCCAATATGTGTCAAAGCTTAAATGTATCTTCCGGATCGATCGCCCCGGGTGGATCGGTAACGTTGACAGCTACAGCTAACACCAACCAAATCAAGCGATTCACCTATGGCTTCTATAATCTTAATAACCTCTACGGACCAAACAATCCGAAGCCAATCCAATACCAGCAGGGCGTTAATTATGCAGTCAATCGCGACGTATCTCCATCCAACACTAATTCAATTACTGTAAACTATGCCGATCTTCATCGTGCAGATTATAACGCCGGTGGTGCAATTCCAACGCGCGTCCAGGTCAACGCCTTCTTCACCAATACTAATAATGTCTTTTCCAGTCCGGCGGCCGGATGCGTTACATATATTAATGTAGTTGCGCCAACACCTACGGTAGCTCCAACAACGACACCAACCCCCACACCGGTTCCAACCGTCACACCGACTCCAACACCCGTAGCTACTCCTACCTGCGCACCGGGTATCGATTGCGGCAATGACGGCTCACCAACGCCTACTGCACAACCTTCTCGCACACCATCACCGACTCCAACACCGACAACGCCACCGATTGGCGGACCATCAACAACACCGTCACCAACACCGACTGCAGTTCCAACAGCTGTTCCTTCTGCAACGCCGCCGGTATCAATAACGCCGACCCCAACTCCGAGTGTGATCCCGACCACAACGCAGTTAAAGTTCTGCAAATACGAAGACGATAACGCCAACGGTTTAATAGATTCCGGAGAAAATATTATTTCCTGGACCTTTAACTATTCAATGAATGGTCAGTCAAACTCTGTGGACAGCCACTGGTGGGAATTCTGGAAGCAGGGATGTGCCATTGTTGACGTTCCCACAGGCACCAGCATCACTGTCAGTGAAGCAGCTAAATCCGGCTGGAGACCAACCGCAATGTACGCTGATGGCGCGCGCATCGACGGTACAACATATAATTACACATCAGATGCAGACAGCGTCAAAGTTATGTGGTTCCTCAATACCTTCACACCGGACAACACACCTGTTCCAACACCAAGTATCTTGCCAACCACCACACCGAGTACTTCACCAACAACTTCGCCAACCCCAACAGTCACACCGTCAGGCAGCCCAACTGCATCACCTACCAGCGGTCCGACCACAACACCGTCGCCAACACCGACCGTTACACCTACTGCCACACCAACAGTAACACCAACGGCCTCGCCGACAGCCAGCCCGTCACCAAGCGGTAGTCCGGGAGCAGTGACGCAGCTAAAAGTATGTAAATACAACGACGAAAATAACGACGGAGTAGTGAACAACGGCGAAGGAACCATGGGCTGGAATTTTGAATACACCATAGATAACACTACCACCACCATTAGCCGCAGCGCCTGGGACATGCTGGTTCACCAGGGATGTGTTATCAGCGACGTACCGGCCAATAAATCCGTTCATGTACGCGAGCAGGGTAGAACCGATTGGTCACAAACAGCTCTGTATGCCGATGGTGCTCGAGTCGACGGAACTGAATACACCTATACTTCTTCCACCGACGCAATAAAAGTGCTCTGGTTCTTAAATCACAATACACCGGGTACAACCCCATCACCAAGCCCAACAGCTAGTGTAACACCAACGGCCAGCCCGACTGCCAGCCCAACGGCCTCTCCCACAGTAAGCCCGACAGCCTCACCAACTGCAACTCCAACAGTTGCCAACTCCAACTACAATATAACGATTGAAAAACGGGTCGACGGCACCAGAGTTGATGGCGACCACGTCGGAATTCAGTATCGGGTAAAGATTAAGAACAACGGAACCAGCCGGGTAGATAGTCTCGAAGTTCGGGACACCTTACCCCCGGACTTTACCTATGATGCCAATACTACCGAGGGTAATATCACCACCAATCCGGATATTCAGGATGTCACCGGCGACGATAACCGGCGCTTAGTCTGGCGCAATATCGCCTTAGATGGGGGACAGGAAATCAATTTTGGCTATCGCACTACCGGCAAACGAACTGATACAAATTTCTGTAACGATGCTCAGGTTCGCCGCAACGATAACATTATCTCTACCTCACAAGCCTGTACACGAATCAACCAGGCAGGACAGACAGCCGTCTTAGCCGCAACCACTACCGCCACACTCCCGGCCACCGGCTCCAGCCCTTGGTTATACGGCGGAATCCTGCTCATGCTCACCGCCGGCTTAGGTTGGAGATTAAGCCGACACGCGGAGTAAAAAATATAGTTAGTGCAGATCATATCGTAAGGGCATCTGGAAAGGTGCCCTTTATTTATGATGAACCAAGCAACTACCTGAGCATCCGCAGCGAGTAAAAGATGAGAAGATAAGAGCGAAATTTATTCGGCTTTGTGTAGCCGAACTTCCGCCCTGGATAGTTGCTAAGATGCCTACACGCTCGAGGTCCGGTAACCATTAAGGAAATTGAAACTGGAGCTTGTGAGGCAAGCAAAACGAATAAATGAGCGACACTACCCCAAACTCACTCTTGACACATTCAATTGAATCTGTGAAAATAAAGAGGAAAATAATCATCCATAGATTTTCCCTCACAAAAACGTTAATCGCTATTTATGTCACATCTTCGTAAAAATAATCATGACAAACATTCATACTAAAAAGTAATAATTAATAATATAAGTAAATAGAAAGGTCTTCGCGGCTATACGTCGCATATTACTCCTATGTCAGATGACAGCAAAACATACTTCGAACCAATAATCACTCCAGAAGAAGCCGCCGCCCCAACCCCCGAAACAGACGGCGCAGAAGTGACCCAAACCACAAACAGAAGAAATTATACCCGCCATTCAGATAAATCTGACCGCGGAGCATCATCCCGGGGAACAGGTAGCCGCAAAAGATACTCCTCCTATTCCAATCAGAACAACAACGACCAGCAGGGGCAAAACCCGCCGGTAGGTAACCAGGCTCAGGCCGGGGATAATTACTATATACCGGACATGGCCGGCGAGACCTTACCAATTAAAGGTATTTTAGACATTGCCCAGGAAGGTCACGGATATTTACGTCCAAAGTTCTCACCATCGAACCAGGATATTTACATTTCACAATCACAAATCCGCCGCTTTGGCTTACGCCCGGGAGACATGGTCACCGGCATCGCTCGTCCACCTAAAGAACGTGAACGGTATTATGGACTCCTTGAAGTCAAAGAAGTAAACGAGCGCCCGGTTGAAGAAAACATGGGCCGCCGCACACGGTTTGAAGATTTAACTGCTATTTACCCCAACACCCGAATCCAACTTGAACACGGCAAATTCCCGTTGTCCTGCCGCATTATCGACCTCACCGCACCAATTGGTAAGGGACAACGCGGTATGATCGTCTCACCGCCAAAAGCCGGTAAAACTACCATCATGAAGGATATTGCTTCAGGTATTACTGCCAATCATCCCGAAATTCATCTGATCGCCGCACTCATTGGCGAGCGACCTGAAGAAGTCACCGACATCTCCCGTTCAGTCAAAGGTGAAGTAATCGCCTCTAATTTTGACGAGCCGGCCGAAGACCAGTGCCGGGTCGCTGAAGTCGCTTTGGATCGCGCCAAGCGCTTAGTTGAAATGGGGAAGGATGTTGTAATTCTCCTTGATTCCATCACCCGCTTAGCCCGCGCCTACAACCTTTCGGTACCACCATCAGGGCGTACATTATCCGGAGGTTTTGACCCGGCTGCGTTATATCCGCCCAAGAAATTCTTTGGTGCTGCTCGTAACTGTGAAGAAGGTGGATCTCTCACTATCATCGCTACCGCCCTCATAGATACAGGTTCCCGCATGGACGACCTTATCTATGAAGAATTCAAAGGTACCGGTAACATGGAATTACACCTTGATCGCAAACTCGCCGAACGCCGCATTTACCCTGCCATCGATCCAGAACGCTCAGGCACCCGCCGCGAAGAATTACTCTTCGACGACGAAACCTACAAGGCTATTGTTACCTTAGGTCGCATGTTATCCATGCTCAACGATTCTGAACGTACCGAAGTATTGGTAGATCGGCTTATCAAGACCAATTCCAACAAGGAATTCCTTGAAACCATGAAACAATAACGGTATCATCCAAACATGGAAGAACATGATATAGTCCCAACCAGTCCTAAGAGCGAACTTACTAAAGAGGAGCGTCAAGCGGATCTCCGATCTCGAATAATGGAGCAAGCCGATACTATATTGGTAGGCCTCGAAAACGCCTTTGCCAAGCACATCGGTTTTGTTGATGACGATGGCACTCCGCTTAGTTTGCGTGAGTCAATGCGTGAGGTCAAAGAACTAAACGATAGAGATAAACTTCCTCCCAAACTTCAAAAATACTACGATGGCATGGGTCTTAAGCTAAGAATAAAAAATCCTGATGAATCATTGGAATTAGACATTTTTAGAGGCGGTTTCGCTGTTGGATTTAAATATAGTAATAATGATCAGTCTATTGAATGGGACATGCACCATTGCCAAAAGCCAGCGTCAGAACGAGATTTGACAATTGTTAATAACAACAAAAAAAATTATACAAAAAAACGAATTCAGTTATTTGATATTCAAGCCCTCAGAAGTGAAGGCGGTTCTCGTCGATTGCCATTATATATGGAAATGATTCAAGGAGAATCGAGAATGTCGGTAAAATACGACGAGCTGGACGAAACAGGGAATACCCGATTAATGGGGGGTGCAGAACTAATTCCTCTAAGCATCCAGCATGAGCATTATCAAGGTGAGATTAACCTTTCAGAGGGTACTATTAATTTTAAGGTTGTTGGATATCTGGAAACGTACAAGACACCAAAAGCAACACTTGAACCGGATGGCAATACCTTTACCATTGAATCAGGTTTTTCGGGCAGAAACAAATTCAAGATTAAAATCAACCAAAATATGATTGATGTTATAAGGGATAACGCTTCAGTCATGGTCATGAGTACTGCAGTAAAACAATTGGAGTAACTATGGACAAACAAAAAATACTTGAACAAACGGAAAAATATATTAAAGATCTCTTAACCGGTGAAGGCTCAGGCCATGACTGGTGGCACATTTATCGGGTACGGAACAACGCCTTCTTAATTGCGGAAAATGAAAATGAGGCCGATCTCTTCATTGTTCAGCTCGGTGCCTTACTCCACGACATTGCCGATTGGAAATTTTATGATGGCGATGAAAATATTGGACCACAGAAAGCCGCAGAATGGCTGGAATCAGTCGGCACGGATGAAGATACTATCGAGAAAGTAAAACACATTGTTAAAAATCTCTCCTACAAAGGTGCCGGAGTGCAAAACACGATGGTACTCTTTGAAGGTAAAATAGTCCAGGACGCTGACCGCCTGGATGCTATTGGAGCCATCGGTATTGCCCGTACATTTGCATACGGCGGTCATAAGAACCGTGAGTTATATGATCCCGATGTTAAGCCGGTTGCACATCAATCAGCCGATGCGTATGTAAAGAATACCAGCCCGACCATTAATCATTTCTACGAAAAACTGCTGCTTCTCAAGGACTTAATGAACACCGAGTCCGCCAAAAAAATAGCTCAAGAGCGTCACGAATTCATGGAATTATATCTCGACCGGTTTTATAAAGAGTGGGAAGGTAAGCAATACTAAGACTACATGAAGCTTAAAACTATTGTCGTCTCAATTCTGTCCGTCATCGTTCTTTTATTAGTAAACACACTTATCCTCATTGCTTTCCTTAGATTTAACCCGTCTCTCCTCATCTACAACCACCAGTACCAGTCTCATCACCAGGAAATGCTCGCATATTTACTGTCCGGCAACGACCAGAAACTCAATAAAATGTTACCTCAAGATGAGTTCAAGCACATTCAGGACGTCCGGCGAATTATCGCGAAAATTCCGCTAACAATTTTTCTGATAATTGCAGTAGCAAGTTACTTAACTAAAATGGATCATAAAGTATCAATTAATGAAGTAATCAACTACTCATTTATAAGTCTTTTGCTACTATTTTTAGTTGGAACATTTCTTTTTATGCCATTCTTTATTGTATTCCACGAGGTGCTTTTCCCGCAGGGAAACTGGTCATTTCCTACAAACTCAATTTTGATTCAACTGTATCCGGAGAAATTTTGGCAATATAGCCTGATAATTATTGGTGTAATCACCACCGTGGAACTTATCTTAGTGAAGTACTTTACGAACCAGCGTCAGCGTAAGCTTGCCGAGTGAATCATCCGATGCTGACCTGAGCTCTGTATCAAGTAAGCGAACTACAGCGTCCCGTCGATGAGCCGCCCTGTTCCGAGCTGAGTAGGGAAGTTGCAAGTCGGGCACCGGCGAGTGCGAGCAGCTCATCATGTTTTGCTTTGTCCCGTAAGTAAACTTCAGGATAGTTGGGATCATAACGCTTAACAGCTTCCTGTCCCATTCCGGTCTCCCGATCGGCTCGGTCTTTAATCAAAAATCGCAGACCACCTTTATCTTCAACGTGGTGTCTCCACCTGCGCACAAATGCGGGATCAACCACTTCATAATGGCTGGGCCCGCGGTTCGACTCTGCCCGTTCGTATGTTTCGCGTAAGGCATATAATCCGCCATGCGCGGCATTATCCCATAAAAAGTCATTAATACTATTTAAACAGTAAGGATTCACATATTCATGTTTAACCCAGTTGCGAACCACATTCCGCAGACCGGCTGAAAACATCAATTCAGTCTCTTCTTTACCTAACCCGCGCAGCTGCATATAGTCTTGCACAACAATCCAGGCAGCATTTTGTGAGAGATTACGCTCATAAGAAGTCGAAACACCTAAGTTAGTAGTCGTTTCTAAAATGCCCAGAGCGATCTCTGTTTTCTTATCGGTATCCGGCGCCACAACTTTGGTGTATTCATCGATCAGGAATGAAAGCTTAACCGCATCGTGCTCTGTTGCTTCGTTAATAATATGAAGCCCGCGCAATGCCAGAGAAGAAAACGCCCGTGTACCGAGGAAGGAATAATGCAGATCTCTGTCCGCGTCAAAAAAGTATTGCTGAACATCCGAAGTAAACCGTTTGTCTTTATAAAAAGTGTAATGTTCTTGAGTTTTTGGATAATTCTTTTCGCGCGAATTACCTGCAAGGAGGGTAAGCACAGCAATGGCCTGCTCATGAGCATTCTCCGGCTCAATCGCTTCGGTAACATACCCCAGGCCTTTAATTTCAAACACATTGACGGTGTATTCCCAGGTATCTATTTGCCCCGATCCAGAAGATCCTGTAACTCCGCCGTCTTCTTTTCGGAAAACCGCGCATACTCTTTGGCAATCCGCTCAGTCTTGCCTCGACGGTACAGTTTATCAAAGTGAGCTAAATCACGCGCGCTGATTGAACTTTTAAATTCCCGTTCCGCTGCAACAAGGGGAGAACGCTCAGGAACATCTTTTTGAGCTAAAGATAAACCAATATCAACGGCTTCGCCTTCAGACATAGTAAAGAGAGTATATACTACCCGGAGGCCAAACAAAACGGGAAAATAGGGCAATAAACCGCTCCTTTACTTCTTTAAAGCATTTCATGGTATAATACTCGAATCATGCATTTCGATCTTACAGAACTTATTAAGCAAGTCGGCTATATCGGCATTTTTGCTATAGTTTTTGCCGAATCAGGCTTGCTTATCGGATTTTTCCTTCCGGGTGACAGCTTGTTATTCACTGCCGGCTTTTTAGCCTCACAAATGTTCCAGGGTCAGCCCATTTTGAACGTCGGACTACTCTATATTATCTGTCTTATAGCAGCTATATCCGGAGACAGCACCGGTTACTATATCGGACGCAAAACCGGCAAAAGAATCTTTAATAAGGAAGACTCGCTGCTGTTCAACAAGAGCCATATTTTGAAAGCTGAAGAATTCTACGAAAAGCACGGTGGTAAGACCATTGTCCTTGCACGCTTCATGCCGGTCATCCGCACGTTTGCACCCATCGTTGCCGGAGCCGGAAATATGAAATACGGGTCTTTCGTATTTTATAACGTGGTAGGCGGATTCATTTGGGTAACCTCCATGGTCTGGGGTGGATATTTTCTGGGTCGGGTAATACCTGATGTAGATAAATATTTATTACCAATCATCGGCTTGATTGTCTTAGCTTCCGCCGGTCCGGGAGTGTATCACTTCCTCAAAGATGAAAGTAACCGCAAGAAGGTAATGGAATTATCCAAGCAGCTCTTAAACAAAAACAAACGGCACCGCAAAACAGAAGACAAATAAGCCCTGTAAAAGCACTATTCTCCACATATACGTATTTCTTTCGCCTTGACTTTTAACTCGCTGTACTGCAATATACATCAAGCAATAACTATTCAGTAAACGCATATTGCGAATAAAATTATGTCTCTGCTCGAAGATATACAAGATTTTTCCTCACTCATTTCGCGTTACTCAACTCACAAAGTAACGTTCTGCGCTGAATCATTTGAAGCGCAGAAAAAAGTCGTCACTAAAAAAATAATTAAACGAAGAGGACAACTATCCCGTCCGACAGTTCACCTGGGCATGGTTGGCATTGTTGCCGGTGTATTAGTCGGTGGCAGTTTCATGAGTGGAACATCTTCCACTTCACCGCAATATCCGGAAGCCGACGCTGCCACACCCCAGGAAATTCCGCAAGCCGAGTTAGCCGCCTTTGGTGGAGACTCACTGGATAACATGAACGCGCAAACCCTCATCTCAGATAAGCCCCGGGATCAAATAATTGATTACACCGTCAAGTCGGGCGAGACTCTTTCACAAATTGCCGATAATTTTGGCATCGACAGCAACACTATCAAATGGGCCAACGATTTGGAAGATAAAGACGCCATCAAGCCCGGACAGGTTCTTAAAATTCTTCCGGTTTCCGGTGTCGCGCATCATGTAGTGCGTGGTGACACCGTCTATAGCATTGCGAAAAAATACGATACCAACCCTCAGGCCATTGTGGATTTTCCCTTCAATGATATCGGCGAAAATCTTAGTTTGCGCATCAGTCAAATCATTATCGTTCCCGACGGCACACCTGAAGAAAAACCGCGCCCCTCCAAAGCACCGGTCAAAGTTGTCGAAGGCCCGACGGATACCAAGAAACCGGGCGATAAACCAACCAAGCAGGGTAATGGTATTGGTACCGGATCGTTTATGTGGCCGGTCCGCGGACTTATCACCCAGGGCTTTAAATCCTATCACCCGGGATTGGATATTGCCGGAAGCTCCGGTGACCCGGTGGTTGCAGCCGACGGTGGAGAAGTTATTGTTTCAGGGTGGACAGACAATACCGGCTATGGCAACCGTGTCATGATTAAGCACCCCAACGGCTATGTAACACTCTATGGACATTTACTTTCCAATTCCAATCGCGTCAAGACCGGCGATAAAGTTTCCAAGGGACAGGTAATCGGACTCCGTGGTTCCACCGGCCGGTCCACAGGCCCGCACCTGCACTTTGAAGTACGTAAGCCGGGCTCCGCCAATCAGAATCCATCCAATTTCTTAAAGTAAGGTATAATACCCCTAATGAATGAGATAACAATTAAGGAAAAAGCATTTCCGCTTCCCACCTTCTTTCCTGATGCCACCCGTGGTGTCATCAGAACCCTGGATAGCCAGGATTTGCATCAAAGCGGTGTCGAAGGACTAATCGTCAATACCTACCATCTGATGAGCAAGCCGGGGACAACGGTCTTAAAAGAGGTCGGGGGAATCAAAGCCCTGATGGGGTGGGACGGCTGGATAATTTCCGATTCCGGTGGATTTCAGTTACTTTCCATGATTTATCAGAACCCTGCCTTTGGAAAAATCAATCGTGATGGCGTAATTTTTTATCGCGACTCCAAAGGCGGCAAGGAAAAATACAATTTCACTCCCGAAAAATCCATCCAGGTGCAGTTCGCCTTGGGCGCGGATATTATGATCTGTCTTGACGATTGTCCGCCCCTGGGGGCAACACCGCAGGAAGAGCAGGAGAGTATTCAGCGCACCATCGAATGGGCGAGGCGCTGCAAGGAAGAATTTGAAACCCAGGTTAAAAATAAAAAAATGACGGGTGCAAATCGTCCGTTATTGTTTGGCGTAATTCAGGGTGGCAACAGCAAAGAACTCCGCGAACAGTGTGCTCAGGCACTCATTAATATAGGTTTTGACGGATACGGATTTGGCGGCTGGCCGTTGGATGAAGGCGGTAAGTACAACAACGAAATTCTCCAATTTACTGCCGATCTTATTCCCAAAGAACTGCCTAAATACGCCTTAGGCGTCGGCAATCCGCAGGCCGTCCATGATTGTTACCAAATGGGCTGGAATATTTTTGATTGTGTCCTGCCAACCAGAGACGCGCGCCACCAGCGGTTATATATTCTGGAGTCAAACAATACCGGGCAAATCTACTCCTATCTCCACATCTCTCAGGAAAAATATACCCGGGATACCCAGCCAATCGATCCGAACTGTGATTGCCACACCTGTCAAAAATACTCTCGGGCCTATTTAAAACACTTGTTCGAAATTGAAGATGCCACCGCCTCGCGCCTTGCTACCATGCACAATGTACGAACCTATACCCGTTTAATTGAAAAATTGCGGGTCAGCGGTACGATATAATGTCGGCATATGCCGGACACACATTCCATCATTACTAAAATCAGTCAAACTAAAAAATATCGCGCACTTGCACCACAAACTATTCAACGGATTGTCGAAGAAACCGCGCGCAGATATCGCCCCTCTGAAGTAGAGAATGAGTCAAAGAAAAAACTTCATCAGATCTGGGGAGCATACTATTCCACTCGACCGAATTTCCAAAAAATACTTTCCAAAATTGACGAAGAAATACATACCGGAAAAACCGTCAAAGAAATATTTCATCCACTATTGCAGATTCATGCATCAACCCGAGAACGGATGCCAATTCTGGATGAGTTTTATACAAACATATTTGCCATTACCGGGCATCCTGCGAGCATCATTGACCATGCAGCAGGTCTGAATGCACTTACACTGCCATGGATGCAATTACCCGCTACAACTAACTACACAGCCCGGGACATAGATGTCGAAGAGGTTATGTTTATAAACACTGTTTTTAAAAAAATACCCGGCTTTTCAAATAATAAAAGCGAAGTACATGATCTCTTTGAGCATGGAATTCCGTCGGCACAAATGCATTTCCTTTTTAAAATCTTGCCACTCCTTGAACAACAGCATAAAGGCGCAGCGCATCACATCTTAAATAAAATAATAGGGAAATGGATTATCGTGACCTATCCCACTGCATCACTTTCAGGAATTAATAAAGGCATGCTGCAAACCTATATGTCTCATTGCGAGGAAATTATCAATCAGGAAAACTGGAAACACACCAAATTGAATTTTCCGGGAGAACTGGTTTATATAATTGAAAAAAACTAAAAACGGTCATCAGCCTGATCAATCTCTTCAATCTGTGGTACACCGCTAAAAGATTCAAATGCTGCAATATTTTTAACCAGCATCTCTCGGGTAGTAAAGGGATTAGTAATATATTCATGGAGCGAATCAAAATCAACCCACTCGTAAGTACCTTCATTATTCCCAATCAGTTCACCGGTAGGGTTATTGCACAAACAATAAAACATAAACTTATCTTCTAAAAGCTCATTAGTTTTATTATCATA
Source organism: uncultured Gammaproteobacteria bacterium (assembly GCA_964403585.1). Classification (GTDB taxonomy): domain Bacteria; phylum Patescibacteriota; class Microgenomatia; order JALYQM01; family JALYQM01; genus JALYQM01. The sequence goes on from CAYOFQ010000001.1 coordinate 93,549, forward strand.
AATTCGGTAATGATTGAGTTTCACAATTACAGGTACACCATCCAGATTTGTTTCTTCTTTCATCTCCCGGATACCGGCTTCGACAACGCTTTCTCCGAAACGTATCTTACCTGAAAAGAACCCCTGGCACCCGTAAAAAGGTTGTTTCTTGCGGGTATAGATTAAATACTGTATCCGTCCGTCAAGTACCCGCCGGCAACAAATAGTTACCGAGAGTTTGGCCTGCTTTTGTATCGAAACCGTGTCGGTATCCATTCGGTTGGCATACTCTTTCCCCGCAGGGGTCAAAGTATAGCCGTCTTCGGCTTTAACCACATGGCCGGCTTTAATCAGCTGATCAAGATGGAAATCCAACTGGTTATTCTCAATTTCAGCGCTGGGTTTGAGTTCGGAATATCGCAGGTGCGTGGCGAACAATAAACGCTTCAGAATCTGTAGTTGGAGGGTATGTAACTGCTTCATAAAGCGATTCTAACCAAACAATGAACCAATTACTAGTCAATTCGGCTTGACTGTAATTTTGCCTAAGGACTATTAACCGAATACATGATAAAATAAACCTAATTATGTTGGATTACGCAAAAGTAAAAATCAAAGCTGGAGATGGCGGTAAAGGCCTGGTTGGTTTCCACCGGGAGAAATTTGTACCGAAAGGTGGACCTGACGGTGGTGACGGCGGCAAAGGCGGCGACTTCTATATTGAAGCCTCCAACAGTGTGTCCACACTCCTGGACTTCCAATTCCTTGACCATTTCGATGCTGAAAGCGGTGAACCTGGGGGTACCTCTAATAAGCATGGCAAGGACGGACACGACTATATTCTCAAAGTTCCGGTCGGCAGCATCATTCGCATCAATAAGTTAACTGTAGATTTACCAACCAATAAACGACGAAAAGGCGATGTTCGAGAGCCAAACAAGTATGAACAAAAAGTATTCAATTATAAAAAAATAGAAAAATTGAAAAATCGTCACGAAGCCTTGCAGGATGAGGAAGAGATAAGCGTTGAACAGCCTATAACAATCAACACCTCCGAAGATGTCGAAGATATTTCTAAAGTACATCAAACAATATCACAAAATGATTCCGATGATATCGTTGAAGAATACGAGGATAATAAAGAAAAAACACCATCGGAAGGATATAAAGTCTACGATTTTAGCGAAAAAAGTAAATATAGCGCTAATACTCAACGAACTCAAAAAAGCATCGGATCCCAATACGAAAAAGACGAACGACCGGTCTTTGATCTTGATCAGGAAAGCAAGAAAATAATGATCGCCCGCGGCGGCGTTGGCGGCAGAGGCAACACCCGTTTTAAAAATTCCATCGATAAAGCACCTAAGTTTGCTGAGGCCGGACAAAAAGGCGAATATGTTGAAATTGAAATCATCCTGAAGATGGTTGCCAATGTCGGATTAATCGGACTACCCAATGCCGGGAAATCAACAATTCTTTCCAAACTCACTGCGGCATCACCAAAAATTGCCAATTACGCCTTTACAACTCTCGAACCGAATCTCGGTGTTATGACCGAAGGTGATCAGCGAATTATTCTGGCAGATATACCTGGTTTAATTGAAGGAGCGTCGCAAGGTAAAGGATTAGGCTACAGATTTTTGCAGCATATTGAAAGAACTGAGCTTCTTGTCCATGTAATCGCTATTCCGGATATACAATCAGACACAACACCTGAAGCGCTAAAAGACGAAATACTGAATACATACACTACTGTCCGTCAGGAGTTGGAGCAGTATGGGCATGAAATTCCGCAAAAAAAAGAAATCGTTATCATCAATAAAATAGACAAGCTCCCGGAGGGACAGAACACCGTATATATACCGCCGATTGAAGAAGCGCTTAAAAAACTCGGCGAACCGTACGGCTTCATTTCAGCTGAACAGGAGTTGGGATTAAATGGATTGAAGAAAATAATTCACGCTGCGCTTGTGACCGGGCAAGATAAGTGATATCATTAGTATAATATTAAAGGAGGAAAAAATGGCACGCTATTATGAAGATCGACCAGTAGATAATTCTTTTCAATCCGGTGTATTTGGACTCGTCCTGGGATTCCTTGCCGGAGCCGCTGCCGTAATTCTTTCTGATCCGGATAAAAGAGAAAAGGTCAAAGAAAAAACCGCCGAACTAATAGATAAAAGCAAAACCACAGTTATCCCGGCGGTCGTGAGCACTTTAACGGACACGGTCAAAGAAAAAGCCGACCAACTGCAGGACACGATCACCGAGAAAGTCAGTCAGGCCGAGAACAAAGTTAACGATGAAATAGATAAAATAAACAACAAAGAGGTCTAAATGCAAATGAGCTCACTGGATTTTCTTTACCTTGCTTTAGCTGCATGTGCCGTAAGTATTACGGTATTTATTAACATTGTGTTGTATCAAATAATTGTTACCTTAAAAATGGCCCGAGGTACCCTTGAACACATTCACGATTATACCCGCGATGCCGTAATCGCCAAGGATAAACTAAAGTTACAATTCTTGCGGGGCGCCCAGAAAATTCTTTCCTTTTTACCCAAAAAAGAAAGATAACAAAGTAATAAATAAGAATTCAAAAGAAAACAAAGTACATCAATATTTAATATTTCAGCTTGACTAATGTATATGTTTGTAATATACATAAGATATGGTGATTCTACCCGAAATGCTCACATTCGATTGGGATGAAGGAAATAGAGAAAAAAACCAAATAAGTCATGGAATAATGTGGATAGACGCAGAGGAAGTATTCTTTAATAGACCACTAATGATTCATTCTGACGAGGGCCATTCAAAAGTTGAAGCACGTTACCAGGCACTTGGAAGGACCAATAAAGATCGAAAAGTATTTGTTGTATTTACAATAAGAAAAAACAAAATACGAATAATTTCTATCCGAGACATGAATAAAAAAGAAAAGGCGGCCTATGAACAAAATTAAAAAGATACCAGCATTCAAATCAGAAGATGAAGAGCGAAAATTCTGGGATACACACGATTCTACCGAATATGTGGACTGGAGCCGGGCTGAAGAAACAGTGTTCCCGAATCTACAGCCATCCACCCAAACCATATCTCTCCGACTACCCGAATCATTACTTGCACGCATCAAAAACGAGGCAAATAAAAAAGATATTCCATACCAATCCTTAATGAAAATATATTTGAGTAAGGCCGTCGAAGAAGATCAAAGCTTACCACTTGCATCATACGGTATAATAAGAGACAAGGCGAAAAAGGGCCGCTAGCTCATTTGGTAGAGCGCCTCCATGGCATGGAGGAGGTGAGGGGTTCGAGCCCCCTGCGGTCCACTAAACTGCTACAAGTTTGATGGCAAAGTTAGAAGTTGAAAAAATACCAATTCGCACCGAACCGGCCAGCGCTGAATATCTTCGGCGTATCCTCAGCTCGGGATTCGAAGGCCGGCGTGAACGTAAAAGATATGCCGACCAGGTCGTCTCTTACGCTACTACGGAAACAGTCACCGTTCAAGATACGCTCCAGGGCGTCTATTTAGGATATTATTTTATCGCTAACGGCGAAGCAGATATCGGCAGGCAAATTCTTGACCAAATTGAAGAGTATTTAAATCCCACGCTTCCTCCCGGAGGCGAAGGAAAGTTACGCGTAGTTCACAAATTTCTCCGGGGATACCACACCACCGCGCAGCAAGCCAGTGAATATATCGATCAATCAATAAAAGCAATAACTATCCTAGGGAAAAGAGATCGGCGCGAGACCAGTTTTCCGGGAATTGAAGAACTGATTGACCAGGCCTCTAAGGGTGCGTATCAAATGCGGCGGATGGAAAATCCTGAAGCCATGCCCTTAACCACCTTGATACCGGAACGAGTTCGGGTCGTTCAAAAATCCGAAGAACCGTTAATCATTTTCAATAAACGTATTCTGAGCCTGTCTGCCGATCTTGCCAACTCTGACGAGCTTGCTATTCTTGCCGGTATCCCGGATGAAGCCATGGAAGCAATCAGGAATATTGGACTGCCAGCAGATACCATTCTGCCAAATGCCTTACACGATAGATATAGCGGACTAACCTTTGCAGAAATAATCAGCCGTACAGATGTCTCTAATCTTGAAATACTAAAGTACATTGCCGCACTCCCCAAAGGTGATGTCATCTATGAATACATAGCTCAAACTGTTTTCTTTACTAACGTTATGTTTCCTGCCGATCGCAGTGTCGACGAAGTCTTGGAGGATACCGAGTTCACGAAAAGAATAGTCAATTTCCAGCAATGGCTCATCAATAAATTATTCCTGCCCGTGTTCGAGCCGGACAAACTGGATCGCGAATTTGACCAGGCATTTATCGGGTTAATGCAGGGGAAATTTATCGGAACACAGTTTCAGATTGCTAATACGTTATTCGGAGCTGCTCTCTATAATACTCAAACCCTGCTCAGACTTTACCCGGAATTAAGCATTGTCGATGTCATCGGCAGGCAGGAACTGCTAGCTGCACTGATGAAGCAAGCCGAAGCCCAAACCGCTGGAATACCGAGCATTTATACACACCAACTCATGCTCGATTTCTTTGATTCCCACTACCGGGATATCGCTGCAAGCTTTAATTCCAGATTTAAAAATACCAGATTTGTCCAAACACTATTATTCTCGGTAGCAGCTGCCCAGGAAGATCAATTTAAACAATCTTCCGAAGAATCAGTAGTAGATGAAATTATTACCCAACTTGGACCGGAGTTTATTCGAGTCCTTAAAGATAGAGAAGTCCAGTTCCAGGAGACCATTGCAGATATCTGGAACGGCGTCAAAGAAACCGGAGTTGAAGTGGCATATTATCTGTATCCGGGTTCTTCATACGAAAAAATATTTGATCCGGATTCGGCGCTGGGTATTTTGGGATTTTCCGGAATCGAATTTATTGCAGACACTGCCAACAATCGCCATATCCACTTTATCTTAAATTCCAAAAATAATAATCTCGCGCTGGTTGGAATTTTTGATGCCGAAACCGGTCTTGTTATTCAATTGGGCGAAGAATTTTTCAAACACACGGAAATCAGTACATTCATACATTTAATTGCGACAACCTATTACAACGACTTTGTTAGCGAACGTCGTGAAGAACGTCAGGCAGTCATATCTGGACCGCGCAGATCAACTAAGGAACGTCAGAGTGGCACAACAGAAGCGACTGCAACCGATGAAGGTCAGTTGGAAATTACGTTGGAAAAAGATTTGCCGCGTACTCATCGACCGCGCTATCGCCGTGAACCGCTTCCGGAAGGAGTAGTTGAACATCCGGCCGAACAGATCCAAGCAACCGGACAAACTGAAAGACGCAGAATACTGTATCAGGAGCGCGAACAAAAAAGAGTTCCGCTTGGTCGAGCCGGAGCATACAGGGAAGCACTACAAGCATATTTGTTGGACCAATCGGAAACAAACCGTGAAGCCTTGCGCATTGCGCGGGAGAGGATCTATCAAATCAGCACGGACAAACGCGACAACGCCCCTCCACGCTTCAACGGCAACCTGGAAGTAGTTATCGATCCGGTAAACGGTGATGAAATATTTTTGGAAACCTGGCGGGTCAAACACACCATTCCCAAACTTACCGAAGAAGAACAGGCAGATATTCGTATCTTATACCGAAACCGCTTTAAAGGGACCGGGCATACTGCCAAACTGCTCGACGAACTAATAGGCCTGGTAATGGATGATACGAAAAGGGAATAGGAAGGTGCACGAATTGTCCATTTTAAACTGAATAGTATGCTCAACGCATCTAGCAGTATAAAACTTACGAGTGCTATGCACCTTCCTTAAATGGTACGGGGCGGAGGAGAGGACCTAGTGGAACTAGGTAAGTTGGAAGTAAGCCTGTATTGCACCTAATCCCAAATTCAGTACCAGAAACGCGAGGAATGACAAGGCGGTGGCGAGAATGAAAACGATGACCTTTAGCGGCCACCGGATAATCCATGTTAACCTTGGCCCTCCGGTCGCTTTGGCAGCCCGATATCCGGCATACAGTGACGCCATGAATTCAAGCAGCCAAATCAGAAACCACGGGTCCCGCAGATTCGGTGCGTGTATCACACCATTTCTCCTTGTCCTCACTCCGACCCCGATACTTATGCATGTATGTAAATGCACAAATATCAGAGTCTGAAAAAGAACAACACGAACATTTTAAAGATCGGATAAATAAGGAATAGTATAAACAATTATACCATCAATAATTAAACAAAATTATATATTTTAAAAAGGAGATTTGGACAACAAGAGAGACAACAGCAAGGCAGTATACCAGAAAAGCAGAGAATATTCAACCTATAGTAACAGAAGAATAACAATATGGATAGAATAATTAAGAATTCTAGAAGGATTAAATAAGCTTAAATTTATAGATATTTCAAAAAATAAATAACCTATAGTATTGACAAATAAGACAAAATATGGTATAGTAGGCCCACTCTCCAACTCATTTTGAGCTCATTAACATCACAGTAGGGAGTCTACTGATCGGGAAAAGGTCACAAAATGAGGTTAAAATTAGCGCTCTGCGTTAGCTTTTGACACCATTCCAGCCCTTTATCGCGGTTAGTTTCTCCCTGCTAATACTCACAATTATGTGAGAGACAAATATGAATACCTTTGCCAACTTTATCTGGATGCAGACAAAGTGAGCTTGGACGGTTACTATTGTTGTTCTAATCATTTAGAACCCTCTAAAGTTATCGCCTGAGCTCAACTTGTCTGCATTCAGAATGTAAGAAGGGGATGGTGTTTCGAACACCCGTATGCAGAATCCCTATCCGCCGCCCTCAACCGTTGTTGTTCAAACCGCTAAGTTGAAAGGAAACCGACAATGGCACGCCAAATCATCATCGAGCTCTGGAATGGGACGAAAATCAAGCTGGAGCCAAAGGGCGATTTGAAGATGGAGGTGCAGTTTCCCTCGCCGATGTACCAATTGCTCCGGCCACTGGCCGAGATCACGATCATCGACGAGATCGATCTGACCCCGCCCGTCACGCCCGAGAAGCCCGCGCCGACCCCCACCGCGACCAACACGCCGGACGAGACCGACACCGCGCTTCGCCGAAACTCGCGGCTGCAGGCCATTGCGACCCACGCCATCGGCGTGCTGGTCGGCTTGATCATCGGCCTGTTGCTCGCCGGTTTCATCTACCGCGACCACATCCACCCCGAGACCTTCCTGCAGCATGTGCATATGGAGCAGTGGCTTGCCACTCGCTACAGCGCCACGCTGCATGCCGTTTCGGACAAGCAGGTCGAGGTCGACAACGCCAACATCCGCGCCGGCGCTCTCGAGACCGACAAGTTGTGGCTGCAGCAGCAGCTCGACGCCGAGCAGACCGCCAACATGAAGCTGATCGACGCGCTCACTATCGCTGCCGCCGGCACGGGCAACACCTACAACACCTACAACAACCTGCCCGGCTACCAGCAGCAGTATGACCCCACCAGCGGCCAGCTGACCTACAACGGGCCGAACAACGACTCGTTGCGTATTCTTGGTGACATGCTGGACTCGCTGAACCTCAACGGCAATGGCGCCAACTCCCAGAACTCGGCCGCGGCCATCAACAACTCGATCTGGCTGGGGAGCTACGACAGTGGTGCCTGGAACTACGCCGGCATTGGCGAGATCCGCGTGCTGAGCACACCCGCCAACGGCGCGCCCGGCTATTTCACCTACGAGTTGCCCGTCGCCAGCGACAGCCAGGCGGTTCACTATCTCAACCCTAACGCGCTCCGCGACGCGCAGACCAACCAGCCCGTCACGGTGCCCGGCCGCTACAAGGTCGTCAACCGCAGCCTCTACACCGGCGCGGCCACTGATGGCGAAGCCACGCAATTGGACAACGTCAGCCAGCTGTGGCTCGAGTACATCGGCCAGTAGGCCTTTCTTTTTTCTCTCACAACGCCATGCCTTAGTGCATGTCGCCGCCTGTGCCTTAGGGTACGGCGTTGTGAGTTTGACATATACCGTCGAGCAGAGAGAATTTGGCCGACGGGGGTCAGAGGAGTGCCGAAGGCACGAAGCGGTGCGCATGCATCATTTCGTTCACCTACAGCACTCCTCGTCAACCACCCCCGCCGGCCTTTTCTCGTTTTAAAGGTAAAAATTAATATCCTATAATATTGCCAAATAGTACAAAAAGTGATACAATTCCCCCGCAAACGCGTCAACGATCCAAGTTCCTTAAAATCGGGTAGTGGAGAAGCGTGAGGATTGGATTCTTCGGCTAAAGTCCGTGCTTAAGCATGGATAGAATCTGAAACAATCGAATCTCTCTAAATTCTCTACTACCGCCAATAGTAATTTCCAATCCTGACTTCCATTATCCCTATCAGAAGATACAGATAGTTATTTATAGATATCTTTTGATACGGATAATGGAATACAAAGGAAAACTAATGAAACAAGCTCAGGCACCGTAGACGGCCGTTTGTTTAGATCGCTGAAACTGAAAGAAAGCAAAGGAGAAACAACTGTGAATGATCCAACTCCAATCGAGCAGGCCCGACAACTAATCGGCGAACAACGCTACGACGAGGCACTGCAAATCCTGCGTGAACTAACCGAGGCCGAGCCTACCAACGTGGAGGCCTGGCTGCTTTCGGCTCAAGTTCTCGCCGAACCATCGACGAAGAAGTACTGCTACAAGAAAGTGCTCGAGATCGACCCGACCAACGAGACCGCGCTCAAAGGCCTGCAGGCCCTGCCTCCGGACGAAGCCGAGGTCGTATTCGATGGCCAACCGGCCCTTGATTCAAGAGGCCGCGTCCCCGGCCGTGTTGGTGAGACTGATCAGGTTCTGAGCGATGTGTACGCCGATGCTGGTGTCGCCACAGGGCAAGGTGCTCCAAGGCGCCGTCGGCTTCGCTGGCTTATCCCAGCAGTTCTTGTGCTGCTCCTGCTAGTAGTTCTGGCGCTCGCCCTTGGCAGCCGCTCCGGCACACCGCCTGCAGCGTCACCTACGCCACCACCCGCCACCGCCCAGCCGCAGGCAACCGCGCCCGCACAACCGACCGCCGCGACCGAATCGACGGCTGCACCAGAGCCGACGGCCCCGCCGCCGACCAACGCACCGCAGCCTACCGCTGTGCCGACTTCCGCCCCGACCACCGCGCCGACTAGCCCGCCACCCACCGCCGCGCCCACAAACTCCGGCGCCCTGCGCCCGGGCGACACGGTCATTTCGACCGCGACGCCAGCTACCAGGCCAGGCGTTCTGCGCCCCGGCGGCTAGCGCTTCGGACACTCATGGTGTGATCACACCATCTGCCAGGAGTGGTTTTGGATCCTCCAAGATAAACCCGGTGTGGGGTTTGTCTTTAGTGGAAATTACTACGAACCGTACGCCTCTATGGCGGCATCATCAGCAAGCACGCCTTCAGCAATGAGGGAAAGTGAGTGTAAAAGATGTAGGTTCAGGCGGTAGTAGTTTTCAGTAAATAACCTATAATATTTATTTAAAGGTTGATAATTACTTAAAATCTGGTATAATTGCAGGGCAATATTTAGTCCTATAGTACTGTTACTACAAATGTGAATATGAACTATTCGTATTCAGACTTGTACTAATAAGTACGGCACTTTAAAAACTGCATAGACAGTAGTGGGAAACGATGGGGATTGGACACGACCTCAGTCAACCATGCATAATTGTGTGCATTCGCGCCTGATGAAACGGTCAAGTCTCCGTGTTTTTCCCACTACCCTTAATTGAAAAAGAAGTTCTTCCAAATAAACTATCCAATAATCCTATGAGGTGTTAAGCATAAATTTAGCACTTGATAGGATTATTGTGATAGCAAAGCAAGGAGGATTATCTGATCACCTGCACGAGCCGCAAGGCGACGATGCAGAAAGCGGAGAGAGACCGCCCGAAGAACTGTGAGCGCAAGCTTACAGAGATGGTGGAAACCCATCACGAAACATACGTCGATCATCAGTTGTACAACTAGGAGAAGTAACAGTGAAACGCTTACCAAACCTGCGGTACCTTTTGAGCATCGCGATGCTCGTGCTGGCCGCCCTCGCCGCCGCCCCGGCCGCCGCCGCGCCCGCCACCTGTGCCAAACCGATCAACGGCAAGGGCGAAATTCACGGCAAGACCTATCAGTCGGACTGCATCAACGACACCACCGACCCGTTCGACCTAGCGGTCAGCGGCAATTTCGGCAAGGCCGATACTGTGTTGCTCCAGCTCCGCTCACCAAGCCAGCTGAGCTTCCAGCTCGACCCCAAAGACCCGGCAGCCATTGCCGTAGTGCCGAACGCCTGGTCGGATCCCATCATGTGGGACAAGTCGTATAACGACCACGCCATCCGCATCCTGCCGTACGGCGCCGTCGAGATTTCGGCGACGTCGACGCTGGCTCTGTGGTACATCACCCGCCAACCCGCTCAGGTCGTCGCACAGCCGACACCCACCAACACCGCCGGCCAGCTCGTGGCCCAGTCGCAGGTAGAGAACCAAACCATCGATATCGCCGACGCGACCGCGCTGGCGAAGATCAAGCTGCACGATGGAGATGAGCTGGAGTGGAGCTTCGCAAAGTCGGCTACGCCGATCACGCTGACGCTCTCGTCGGACAAGCCCTCGTACCCATTCTCGCTGATCCACGCCTCGAGCGGCACCGCCCAGTTTCAGTCGAAGATCTGGAGCAAGTCGAAAGGCCACGAGATTCGCACGCAGGTGCCATCTGACCACGGCACTTTGAACAGCGGCCCTGCTGTGATCTCGATTTCCGTGGAGGCACCCGCCGGCACCACCGACCAGCTGAATCTGAAGATCACCCGCGCCGCGCAGCCCGCTACCTCCGCTGGCTCGAACGCCACGGTGCCAAACGGCGACTTGCCAAACACCGGCTGGGCCGACTTGGGCGGCTTGATGCAGCTCGGCGACTCCGCTACCAACCAGACCACCGGCATGAACGCTTTCATCACCTTCCCCCTCAGCGCTACCCAGCGCTGGGTCGTCGGTGGCCTCGCCGCCTTGCTCGCCATCGGCCTCTTGGCCCGCCGCCGGCGCGCCTCCAAGGCACGCTAGCACATCGGCCCTTCGGGGGAGAGCGCGCATCATGCGCCGCGCGCTCTCCTCTCGGAGAACAGGACTTTCTTTTTCTATTTTTGTTTTTGTCTCGCTTCGCCTAGCCGGTGAAGAAATTGCCAGTGATGGTGATGTGAGATGAAGATAAAGAAAGAAAAGGGTAGTGGGTTCTGTTGAAAATCGGAGTAATGTACTCGGGTTTTGAATAGAATCTTATGAACGAATCAGCAATGCACTTCCGGGGAATGGAATTTAATAATCCCTTCCCAAACCGCGATCTCGAACAACTCACCAAAAAGATGGAGGAGTTGCGCGAACGTGCCGGTCACTTCTCGCTGTCAGTTGGCGAAAGATTAGCAAACGTCAGAGAGCAATTGCAAACATATTCGCAAATCGCCCAGGAAAAAATTATCCAAACCGACCATAACTTAACCATGCTTGCGCATATCCACCGCGAAAAAATTATTGACGGTGCCGAATTTGCAGCCGCCCATCCGGTTGAAGCCGGAAAAATAGTTATCAAAAAAGGCTGGATTTATGCCGCCGGCGCCGGAGCGCGCTATGCACTAATTGCTACGGGCACTGCCATGGGCTACATGCTCTATCCGGTTGCTGCATTTGGTACCGCACTTTCATCAATGGTTGTAGGAGGGTACAAAGATTGGCAAACCATGCACAGTAAAAACGGTGCCCGCGAGCTATACAACAAATACGTTGGCAAAGACGCGCTCCGTGCCGAAACCTATGACGATGATCAAAAGACCGGTTGGTGGAACGCCGTTAAAAAATTTACCGGCAGATATTCCATGTCTGTCAAAGAAGGCTATCGCCGCGCCTATGGCGCCTATACGTACAAAGAAGTTATCAACCAAATGGTTGAAGATACCTCAGAAGAAAATTTTAGCAAATATGCTGAAAGAATTGCTAATGCCACACACGGTGAAATAGATTACCGTGCTTTGCACAGATTACAGGCAGAATTAAGAGATAAACTTATTGACGCCAGTTACGGTGTTGCCGTTGCCATGAACAACCACACACGCAAAGATGGTCAGGCAGTTATTAAAAAATATTTTTCAGTCCTGCAACAAACAGCTGAATATACCAAAGTCGACACAGCGGAATTCATGAGTCAAGTTGCCGAACAGAAAAACAAAAGACTGGAGTCCTCAGCTAAAAAAGGTTTTGCCGCAACATTATTATCCCGCGGCAGCTGGTCAATGGCCCGCTTCGCTTCCGGGGGCGCACTACTCGGACGTTTCACCCCCAAGGCCGAAGCCCACGACGCCATCTTTGGGAATCAACACCAACCGGAAACACCAAAGGTGCAAATTGGTCACGCTGTTCGTGAAGACCAATACGTACCTAAAACAGAAACCGCTCCACAACCAAAACCATCATTTAAGACATCATCTGTACGAACAGATATCCGGTCTGAACTACGAGCAGAAAATGCTGCATTTGTGCATACAGTTCCAGAACCAAAAGTAGCCGCTGTACCAAGGATAGAAATGAAACCGATTGAAATATCTGTTGAGCAAAACCACGGTCTGTTCATATCTCTTAAAAACAGTGGTTGGGGAGATATAAGTGATAGTGACAGTGGTGCACGTTTTATGGCTGAAGTGGCACCTCTCTTTCGTGGACATGGATTATCTGAAGAACAATACCAAGACCTAATGCGAGTAGTCTATGAAAATAAAGATATCACCGCTGAGGATTTATGGAAAAAATTCAAATGGTTTGATAAAGCTTTCATGGTCCATGCAGGAAAATTCAATATTAATATTCCTCAAGTGGTTGATGACCCAACCATTAAAGTAAATTATGATTTCACGGCTCAAACAGTTCGTCGAGAAGGAGTTCCTAAAGTATTATTCAGCGTACTACTTAAGGACGATCCACCTCCTAAACCTGAAGGAGGAGTATTGCACCCGGGCGGATCTGGTTTGGGAACGAATCATGCCGAAGGTACAGTATTACGTCCAGGAGGACGGCCAAATATTCCAACAACCGAGAATGTACCCGTGCGACCATTGCCAGACGCGAGTGATCGTCTGATGGATAATTCTCCGAATACTACAGTGCCAGAACGCAAACCTAACGTTCTACACCCAGGTGGAGGGCAGCCAACTACACCTGCGCAAAGTGAAGCATTACGACCAGGTCAATCAACTATCAATCAAGAGGATGGAGCTGCTAATACCGAAACATTAAAGCCGGGATCAACAGTAATAAATACTCCTACCGAAGCTCGAATGCATCCGGGTAGTACAATCTTTAAGGATAAACCCACATCATCAGCTACTGTCACATTGCGGCCTGGAGCTACTACTATTAACGATCAAGTCGAACAACAAGCCGCAGCCCAACCACTTCCCGCAGCTGAAATTCCCAGAGCTAAAGAATTCAACTTCAACCAGGAATTCTTTGTCAGCTCCGCCAATAAAATAATTGAAATCACCAAAGAAAACGTAAAGCGCTGGTTGCACTTACCACTCTCCATTAATGAACTTCCTGCAGATCCAAACTGGGATGAAACAATTGTTTCAGAATACATGGGCCGCACAATTATATTTGTACACTCCGCCCGCAAAGATGGTATGGATTTACCTGGCAACTTCTTCCGTGAAGCAGCCGAGCTTGGACAGAGTTCCTTCGGATATGGGCAGGACCAGGTCCAGGAGTACTTAAAACAAGCGATCAGTGAAAATCGAACAGCTTTATTTACCGGCCAAGACGGTTCTCAACAGACGTTCCGCTTAACGAATGCCTTCTACCAGCCGTATCGCGAAGTGGTGCAAGAAGATCTCTGGGGAAATAAGTACGATAACAACCTTTCCGATTTAGCCCAATACGTCAGCCAGACAAATAAAGACGACGTGATCATAGTTTTCTGTGGACGTTCACATGTTGAAGCAATCCGCAAAGGAATCGAAATCATGCAGGAAGTAAAAAGTACCTTACCAGCAGAACAAAAGGATGTCGCGGAAACAGTAATAATCACACTGCAAAATAGTAAAGCAACTGGCCAATCCTACACTAATGCGGTGCAAAACATGTTCAGCATATTAAAAGCAAGCAACCCTAAAGAATATGAAAAGCTCTTACTGCTTTATACCGGTGAACCTTACAATAAAGATCCAGAAGCATTAAAGCAAGCCAATCCCTACATGTTCTCCGGAGCCCGTTACGTCCTCGGCTTATCTCCGGTAAAATAAGCACTACCACCTTGCCAAGTGCTTTCAAGTACGAGATAACAGGAGAATGGAACTCATTGTCGATCTGCATCTGCATTCTCACTATTCCCGCGCCACCAGTAAAGAATCCAATTTAGAAGGATTGTATAAATGGGGAAAAATCAAAGGCATTAATATAATTGGCACCGGAGATTTTACGCATCCGTTGTGGTTTGCCGAATTAATCAACAAACTTGAACCGGCCGAAGACGGCCTCTATGCCCTCCGCGAAGAGTACGCCAAACCAATAGACATGATATTGCCGGAGGTACTAAGAAATAATGTGATACGATTTGTAGCAACTGTTGAAATCAGTAATATCTATTCCAAACAGGGTAAAGTGCGCAAATTACACAACCTTCTAATAGTACCAAATTTAGAAGTTGCCGCCTCTATCAATAAACAATTGGATCGCCTTGGAAATCTAAAAGCCGATGGTCGACCTATCCTGGGATTGGATAGCAAGTTACTGTTAAAAATAACCCTGGAGTCACATCCCGAATCACTTTTCGTCCCCGCGCATATTTGGACGCCGTGGTTTGGCATGTTTGGCTCTAAGTCAGGATTCGACAAAATAACCGATGCCTTCGAAGAATTAACACCGCACATCCACGCCATTGAAACCGGCCTCTCATCCGACCCGCATATGAACTGGCAGGTGTCTCAACTGGATACCTTGACAGTTATTTCTAACTCCGATGCTCATTCGCCGCAAAAGCTGGGCAGAGAAGCCAATGTGATTAATACCGCCCTGTCTTACACAGACATTATCGGCGGGATACGCACCAACGACCAACGATTCATCGGTACTATCGAATTCTTTCCTGAAGAAGGGAAGTATCATTACGACGGACACCGCGCTTGTAAAGTTGTCTTTACACCCGAACAAACCAAAGCTCATCACGGAATGTGCCCTGTTTGTCATAAACCAGTGACGGTGGGTGTAGAGTATCGCGTTATGGAACTCAGCGATCGCACTCACGGATATGTACCTGCTAGTAATAAGCAAGTCGAATATATCATTCCACTTATTGAGATTATCGCTGAATTAAACAATGTTAAAAGTACCGCTTCCAAAAAAGTACAGGATCAGTATCAACAGGTATATTCAACTCTCGGCGATGAATTTAGTATCCTTCGTTCGCTGCCGGTAACTTCAATCGATCAGGCCGGATTTACTAAACTCGCCGAGGTAATAAAAAAAATGCGCCGGCGCGAGGTACGTATCGCCCCGGGGTATGACGGAGTATACGGCACGGTAAAACTAATGCCATCACTACCGGTGCAAAAATAGCTACTGAGTCTGAAAAGCATTGGCACAATTAAGGAGACTTCGCTAATTATCCAATGAAAACTTCTCCAATATAACAATAATAGTAATTATAAAACTGGTTGACATTCAACAATGATAGCAAAGTATATAAAAAATAATACAGTGTTAATAGTAATAGAACCATTGTGATATATTTATAAATACCTAAAATAATACAAAATGCATCAAAAAATTCTACTTGACAATCACCCATAGCGTGATCTACTGTTAACAGTACCTATGAAGTATCCAAAAGCCACGACCGCTTTTATGTTTGCTGCCGCGATGTTTGCCACCGGAGCATCGGTAACGTTTGTTAATGCCGAGAGTGGTCCCGGTGGTGGGAAACGAAGCCCTGATTCAAGTGGTTCGGTTAGACCATCAAAGAGTCCCTCCTTTAAACCATTTGATAAACACTCATCTCCTTCCGGAGAATCAAATAAAGGACGTGGTGGTCATAGTCAGCGCATCGCTACTGATTCGGATAAAATAAAGGATAAACTCGCAACCCGGTCAGGTGAACGTAAGGCCAAACTTACAAATTTGAGCAATAACCTGATCAGAAGATTTACCAACGTAACTGAGCGCCAGGAAAATATTTTGAATCGCGCTAACACCCGTATTGCTTCGATGTCGGCTACAGGCTCCAACGTTGCCGATCTGAAAGCAAGATCAGCCAGTATTTCAGCTATGATCGCCAAACAAAAGACCTCCATAGCGGCACTAAAAACAACATTAGCAGCAATTTCTACATCAAATTCTTCTGGAGATTCCATTGGTAAGGCCATATCCGATGTAGTTAAACAGGTCACAGCAACCCATAAAGCCTTGCACGATCTTGTTAAGGCTATGGGCGGCAAGGGCAATTCCTCCCACTCTCCGGCAGTTCGACCAACAAAAAGCCCGAAAGCTTCCGCCAGCGTTAAACCTTCTACGACTCCGGTAAGTTCCGCTGAACCGTCCGACGAGCCGCTTTCCGAAGATGAGGAATAACACCCGGGGTTTTAAAAGCACTGTGATATAATTAATACCATGAAACCCTATAATCATAAAGAAATCGAACCAAAATGGTCACAAGTCTGGAAGGAAAACAAAACCTACCGCACTCCGGATACCAGTGACAAACCCAAAGATTACACGATTGTCATGTTCCCGTACCCGTCCGGGGATCTCCACATCGGGCACTGGTATAATTTCGCTCCCACCGACGTCTACGCTCGTTTTAAACGCATGTCCGGTAAAAATGTAATGACCACTATTGGTTTTGATGCTTTTGGTCTGCCGGCCGAAGGTGCAGCCATCAAACGGGGAATTCATCCGTCCGACTGGACACATTCCAATATCCAGTCAATGTTAAAACAGCTGGAAAAAATGGGACCGTCGTATGATTGGGAACGAACCGTTGTTACCTGCGATCCCGATTATTATAAATGGACACAGTGGTGTTTCTTAAAGCTGTACGAAAAAGGGTTAGCCTACAAAACCAAAGCCGCAGTTAACTGGTGTCCGGTAGATAAATCCGTTCTGGCGAACGAACAGGCTGAAGGCGGAGTCTGCTGGCGTTGTGGCTCACAAGTCGAACAAAAAATGATCGAACAGTGGTTCTTCAAAATCACCGAGTATGCCGAGCGCTTACTCGAGGGCTTGGAAACCCTGGACTGGCCGGAACGAATTAAATTAATGCAATATAATTGGATTGGCAAAAGTGAAGGCGCTGAAATTACCTTTAAAATTGTTACCGAAGGACAGGATACCCCCAAGCCTTTAACAGTATTCACCACCCGTCCTGATACATTATTTGGTGCAACCTTCTTGGTAGTTGCACCGGAGCATCCGCAGCTGGATGATCTCACAACAGAAGAACATAAACGCGAAGTGCATAGTTATCGCGAACAAACTGTCCATAAGTCTGAATTAGAGCGCATTGCGGATAATAAAAAGAAGACGGGTACCTTTACCGGATCATATGCAATCCATCCGTTTACCAATCGCAAGTTGCCGGTTTGGACCGCCGATTTTATCTTAGCTAATTACGGCACCGGAGCTATTATGGCCGTACCGGGACACGACCAGCGCGACTATGACTTTGCCAAGCAGTACGATTTACCTATCAAATTTATTCTCCAGCCGGCCGAAGTTTCCGCAGTTATTGTTGAAAAAAGCGTGGATAAACAGCTGTTCGATGATTTGACCCAACTGGGAGGATTCACCGTCTCGGATTTTAGTTTGTGGGGCAAGATGGTCAATTTCGGCAGAGACAAAATTGAGACTTTCCGTAAATTGGTCCAAACACATCTCCAGGAAGGACCGCACGTCGTACATACTGACGGAGTTATTCGCATGGCCATATTTAAAGATAAAGTGGTGGCCTACAATACCGAATCCCGATCCTGGGAAGAAGCTATTGCCTATGGCAAAGAAAAGAAAATCATCCCGGAAAATCTCGACTTCACCTTTCCGGAAGAAGGCTTCACTAAACCGTTTACCGATACAGAGAATGCCTACTTGATCGATTCTGAAAATTTCTCCGGACTTTCCAGTGCTGACGCTAAAAAATTAATCGTCAAAGTATTGGAAAAAGAAAATCAGGGTACCAGAACCATAAAATATAAATTACGGGACTGGTTAGTATCCAGACAGCGCTATTGGGGCGCTCCAATTCCAATTATTTATTGCGAACACTGTGGCACTGTACCGGTGCCGGAAAAAGATCTCCCGGTAGTCTTGCCATACGAGGTGGATTACACTCCGCAGGAAGTATCACCACTCGGATCGGCTCCGGATTTCGTGAATGTTAAGTGTCCAAAATGTGGCGCAGATGCGAAACGTGACACCGATACTATGGACACCTTCGTAGACAGCTCCTGGTACTTCTTGCGCTATCCCACACCCCATGATGATACTCGGCCGTTTGGTTCTGCTAAATTGGGCGGATCGGACACCGTAAACCAGTGGGCACCGGTAGATAAATACGTTGGTGGAGCGGAACACGCGGTATTACACTTGCTCTATTCCCGTTTCTTCACCAAAGTCTTTGCGGATGAAGGGTATTTGAATTTTCAGGAACCATTCCAGAGCTTGTTTAATCAGGGAATTATCCTGGGGCCGGATCATCAGAAAATGTCCAAGTCCAAAGGTAATGTCATTAATCCTGACGAGTTAGTCGAGCATTATGGATGCGATGCTGTGCGTATGTATCTCTGTTTCCTGGGCCCATACGATCAGGGAGGACCATGGAACCCTGCCGGTATTGAGGGGGTTTCCCGCTTTATGCGTAAATTCTACGGTGTTTTAACTGGAGATCACGCGACAACTGCGGACAATAATCTTGACGTCGCTATCAATAAATTAATTAAGAAGGTTACCAATGATCTCCCGCAAATGAAATTTAATACGTCGGTAGCGGCCTTCATGGAATTCATTAATACCGTTGGCGAGCAAAAACTAACCATCGAACAGAAGAAGTCAGTGATCAAGCTCATTGCACCATTTGCGCCATTCTTGTCTGAAGAACTGTGGAATGAATATGCTCCGGGACAGGGAAGTGTCCACCATCAATCCTGGCCAACCTTTGACCCGGCAATGCTCATCGAATCTGATGTTGAAATTGTCATTCAGGTAAATGGCAAAGTCCGGGACAGATTTGTCGTGCCTTTAAATACCGACAAGGATACCGTCGTCAGCCAGGCCTTGAGTCGTGAGATAGTGGTAAAGTTTACAGAGGGCAAACAACCCGATTCACTCATCTTTGTGCCGAACAAATTACTTAACATTGTCATCAAATAATCGGTCTTGCCAAGATACTGCCTTCAGATAAATAATGGAAGTATGCCGCTACTCTTCCAACGCCACAGGCTAGCCTCGCTCTTCCTTCTTGGTGGAGTAATCTCCCTCGTCATCGGTTGTATCCAATTATACCCACTTATTACTTCAACCACAGATCCGGTTGTTGTAGTAAAAAGCAATGAAAAACAAATATATCAAAATATAAATAAAGAAAGCGAAATAGCACATACTATATCTAAAGTCGCTTCCGAATCAGCCACAATTGTTGTAGATGTCGCGGGCGCGGTTAACTGGCCGGGAGTCTACACATTGCCAAAATACTCACGCATTAATGACGCGCTTGTGTCAGCGGGAGGTATTTCCAAAAAAGGCGACACCGGCTGGGTTGGTAAAAATCTTAATCTTGCGACCAGGTTGGAAGATGGCGATAAAATATTTATCCCGGCTATCGGTGAAGCCAAAACCGGAAGTGCTCCAACACCACTTCCGGTCGTGCCGGCTGCAACAGCTACAGCATCACAGGAAAGTTCCCCTGTGCACGTCGCCGGAATAAGCACCGATCAGCCGGGGCATCAAAAAGCATCCCCGGGGGCGGGAGCAGCTGCTCCATCGGCAACCCCGTTCGACGGAAAAATAAATATTAATACCGGCACTGCAACTGAACTTGACGTACTACCGGGAGTAGGCGCTATCACCGCGCAAAAGATAATCGATAACCGACCGTACACTACTATCGAAGAACTCAAAGAAAAAAAGGCCGTCAATAAAAGTACCTTTGAAAAGATCAAGGACAAAATTAAATTATAATCCTTATTGACCGGCTCACTGCAAATCTTTTACGCTATGTATATGCCGTCTAAATCCAAACTAAGTTATTATGCGCTCGACATATTTTTCTTATTCCTCGGAATGTGGTGGCTCACTATCCAGGCACGGGGGCTTACCACCGGTGCTGAAAACTACCACTTCAATACTGCGTACGCAATTATGACCGCCTTAGGTGGTGTCATTGCCATCCGCAACGCCAAAGAATGGGGTGGTATAAAAAGTTTATACGGCCGGACACTGATCGGTGTCGGATTAGCACTCATCAGCTTCGCCATTGGCGGCATCATCTGGGCATACTACAATTATGGAGGATTAACACTTAGTAATGTTCTCGCGCCGCAACCCATAAGTGACGTACCGTATCCCGGTTGGCCCGACATCGGTTTCGGCGGTTTCTTTCCATTCTGCTTGTTCGGGTTGTGGAGCCTGGTAACGGCCGTTGGATTCAAATACGTTTGGCAAACCAACAGGGGAAAATTATTTTTGATAGTTACCCCGGTCGTGGCTACAGTAGTAACCTTTTTAATCTTCAAAGATCTTCGTCCGTTGAGCTTTGACGGTGGCGAAGCCCTTGCCGTCGGACTTAATTATTATTACACCGTCGGCGATGCCATCATGATCGGCATTAGTATTGCGCTGCTATTCCTCTCTAATAAATTTGGAGGAGGTAAACTGCGCCCGGCAGTTACCTTTATTACTCTTGGCTTAATTGTTCAGTACTTGGCTGACCTTATCTTTAACTACCGCACCAGTCAGGAAACATATTACAATGCCGATATCAGCGACATGCTCTATGCTACTGCGCTCTACCTGATTGCTGTTGGGGGCAGTATGTTTACCTTAAGAGGAAAGAGATAAATATGGACACGTATTTGGAAATTATCCGGTCAATAATCAAATCCCAAATGGCCATTATTGGACCGATGGCTATCGATGAGGCCAATAAAATCGACGGACTTTCAGTGGATAATAAAGTTGAAAAAGTCACATTGATCTCCAACAGTCCTGATGAGACTATCAAGAGACTGGTCGAGCAATACGCTTCTTTGTTTGGCGCAATTTCAATAGAAGTGAGTAAGGAAGCAGTCGGAGCGGTGGTAAAAAACACGGATAAAAAAGACATCAAACTCCCCGTACTCCTGCAGTAAGGTTTACCTATGAGTGATCAATCCAGAGTGATGACAACAGACGAGCATAGCAGAATTTCCGCTGAGCTATACAAGAAAAATCGCGAGCTCATTCAAGCACTTGAACAATCCAAACAGTTAACCCAATTACTCCAGGAAGAAAAAAATAAGGTCGAAAGCATTCTGGAAAATATTGTCGATAGCGTAATTTTTCTCGGGCATAGCGGTAAAATAATCACTATCAACAAGGCCGGAGAGCAAGCTCTTGGCATCAAAAAGGAAGATGTCTTCAAAAAGCCCTTCAGTGAAGTTATAAAGATTTATGAGGGAACTACCGAGATTCCCTTGAATGCGCTGTTTAAATCTGAGGAAAAAGATAAAACGAATATCAGTAAAGTACTTAGAATCGTCGGTACCCGGGAAATTTACGGTTCAATCGGCATAGCATATGTTTTTTACGAAGCGGATCGGAAAAGAACTATTATCACAATTCACGATAAAACCAAGGAACATGAGCTCGAGGATATGAAATTGGACTTCGTCTCTATGGCTGCGCACGAATTACGAACGCCGCTCACTTCGATAAGAGGGTACGCCAGCTTAATGAGTGAGGAGATTGAAGAAGAGGGAAAATTGCCGTTGGAAGACTGGAAAACCTTACTCTCACGCATCGCCGTCAGTTCCGACCAGTTACTGGCCCTTGTCGAGAATATCTTAAATGTAACAAAAATCGAGCGCGGAGTCCTGTCTTTGGCCTGTAAGGATTTACATTGGAAAGATTGTGTGCACGAAGTTGTCGAAACATTCCTGGATAGAGCCAAAAGCAAAGGGATCACACTTCAGTATCCGGAGATCGACGAAAACATATTAGTCTATGCCGACAAGCTACGCATTGAGGAGGTGTTGGCGAATCTTCTTTCCAATGCCATCAATTACACACAAAATAACGGTGAAGTCCAAATTTCGGTCAAAATCAGCGACGATCAGGACTGGATTGTAACATCTGTTAAAGATAACGGACCGGGAATTCCTAAAAAATCCCAGCACCATTTATTTGAAAAATTCTTCCGGGTTTCAGGTCCGCTAGAGCAGGGATCAAAGGGGAATGGACTCGGATTATATATCTCGAAGTCTATTGTCCAAATGCACGGCGGTAAAATTTGGGTTGATTCCGATGAAGGAAAAGGCGCTTGTTTCAGTTTCACTGTCCCGAGAGTTGAAACCAAGAAGTAATTATTGACAATGTAACTCAAAAAAAGAATAATACCCTTAATATGGATAAACCCAAACGCATTCTATTAGTTGAAGATGAATTCTTCATTCGTGACCTGTATGAACGATATCTCAAAAAAAACGGATACGAAATTATTAGTGCGGTTGATGGTCAGGACGGTTTAGATAAAGCACTAAATAATCAGGTTGATCTCATTTTACTGGATATCATGATGCCTAAAATGACCGGCATCGAAGTATTGGAGAAAATTAAGGCCGAGTCTTCGCCGGCAAAGGCAACTCCGGTATATCTGTTAACCAATCAGGTGCAGGAATCAATTATCAAAGAGGCCTTTAAACTTGGTGCTGAAGGATACTTAATTAAAGCACAGTTATTGCCAAAGCAAATTGTTGAAGAAATCGAGAATATCTTCAAAAACCGCAAGGGCTAAGCCGATCTTTACATCCGAAAATAAATAAACTACGCTTAATTAATGAGCGTTACACTCCGACACACGCTGCTCAGTCTCTGTGTTCTGGCATTCTTAATAGTAAGATATTATCAGACTATTCCTGCTGAAATCCCGCAACCGACTTCAATTCACGCCGGTGGTCAGATAGTCGGGCTCCCATATTCTAAAAATACCAGTCAGTTTCTTGAGCTAAAGGTAACGTCTAGTTCAGCAAGCAGTATCCGGGTCGGTGAGCACATAAAACTTGTTACTGCTACGTATCCGCAATATCAGTATGGAGACATTCTCAATGTCGAGGGCATCTTTAACGAACGGCGAACACTGATATACCCCAAGATACATAAAATAGATTACCGTCCTAATTTCTTCTTAAATCTGTTATTCAAATTTAGACATCGTTTCGAAAAGTCTCTTCAATCATACTTGCCCCGCGATGACGCCGCCTTAGCCCAGGGCATGGTCCTTGGTACCAACCAGGAGTTCTCTGAGGAAATTGAAGCGGCTTTCAAGCGTACCGGTACTATGCACATGATCGTTGTCTCGGGCTTTAATATCACTCTGGTCGCGGGAAGTATCTTACGTCTAGCCGGATTGCTTCACCGCCGCATAGTCATCATCCTTGCAATTGTAGGGAGCTCCGTCTTCGTGTTACTTACCGGTGCCCAGCCACCGGCTGTCAGAGCCGGCATCATGGCTGTAATTTTACTTATCGGGCAATTTACCGGGCGACCTGCGCATGCCGTACGCGTGTTAACTGTCACAATCATCATCATGCTTGCCATACATCCGCAGTTGGTCAATTCGGTTTCCTTTCAGCTTTCCTCGCTTGCCACCATAGGATTACTCTGTATAGCTCAACCGCTAAGTAAAAAACTAAAGCAGCCTAAATCTTCTGTACTGCGCTATCTACAGGGCGAGCTCGTTGTCACACTCTCCGCTCAGGTAATGGTTGCGCCGGTACTGATGCATACCTTTGCATCAGTATCACTCATCTCTCCGCCTGCTAATCTGGCAGTGTCCTGGCTAATACCCTACATCATGGTATCAGCATTGATCCTCTGTCTGGCAGACATGGTAATCCCAATGATAGCCCACGTAATTGCCTTTGAGCTCGGGTCAATTACCGCATTTTTCCTGCAGATAATCAGTATTTTTTCCGAAGTACCGGGAGGGGATATAAACAATATCAAAATCAACTCTGCGATTATTATAGGTATCTACAGTATTCTAGTCTATTTGATAATAAAAATATCCGATCAAAAAATATATTCAAAAGAAGGAGAAAGTGAAGAGGAGGAAAATGAATAAAATTACAGTAACAACAATAAGTATGATAATAATAATCTCCGTCGGAATCAATAGTGCAAAATTCGGCAGGGATCGTAATCTCCATATCGTAATGTGTGACGTTGGACAAGGCGACGGAATTTTCATTACGACCCCACTACATAAGCAACTCCTTATTGATGGCGGGCCGGACACTAAGATCCAGAAGTGCATTGCTAAGCACTCGGCCTTTTATGACCGGTCACTAACTGCCATATTTATTTCTCACTTTCATGCCGACCACATCACGGGGTTCATTGAGCTCCTGAATGGTTACTCGGTACAGACGATCTTCAAGAACGAGTTGAATTATGCCACACCCGAAAAGACCGAGTTCGAAAAACGTGCCTTGGATGAAACAGCAGACATTCAGGAGCTCTGGCAGCTGGACAGTATTGCCATCGAGCCGGAAGTTAATATAACAGTCCTGTGGCCGCAGGAAAACACCTGGAACCGACAGAACGGCAACTGGGAGGCATATATAGATGACTTAAACGATTCCTCACTGGTATTACTGATGAGATTCAAAAACCTTGCCATACTTTTTACCGGCGATGCTGGTACGGATGTTCTCGACCGTGTTGCCGAACTGCCTATTTGGGACACTGTCCGTAAGGATGCCAAAACAAGAATATATAAAGTAGCCCATCATGGCTCCCGCGACGCAGTGTCTGCTAAGCTGCTTGCTCAGTTTCAGCCGGGAGTCAGCTTAATTTCGGCAGGAAATAATAATAAGTTCAACCATCCGCATCGGGAATCCATCGATGCACTTACTAACAGTAACATAGCAATCTATCGAACCGACCGTCAGGGGAGTATCGAGCTTACTACTGACGGTGATAAACTCTGGGTTAAAACTGAGCGTCATAATCCCTAATCATTGACAATAACCCGCAATCAATGCTATAAATAAACCAATATCTGCCTGCCATACGAATAGGTATAAAGCCGTGAGTTGGTTAGAAACAACCCACAAGTAAGAGTCGCGCCTTACTGGCTGAGCGCCAAATACGCTACGGAAATATTCGATCCGTATAAAACGAAGCATCGCCTACGCGGTCACGAGTGCCCTGATGGGAATACTATTAGGGAATCAAGGTGGTACCACGAGTAACTCCCATCCTGTCAGGAAGAGATCTCGTCCTTGGAAATAACTTTTGTTGTTTTCAATGACGGGATTTTTTAGTAAGGTGGTTATATATGGTAAAGACAGTTATTCAAAAAAATCTGGCCGATGCGGTCAAAGAGGTATGGGAAATTGAACTCATCCCAAACGATATCAACGTTGATTTTCCTTCGGCAGAAGGGTTTGGCGACTACACCACTAATTGCGCTATGGTCATGGTAAAGCTCTTGCCTAAAGAATCCAAGCAACCACCACTTGAAATTGCTAAAAAATTGGCGGAAAAATTAATAGAAAAAGACAATCGTCAGATATTCAGCAAGATAGAAGCTGTTGCTCCGGGATTTATAAATCTTACATTGTCGCTATCATATTTGCACAACTATATTCATACACCCGTAGCAGCCCATCTGGACGTGCTGAAACAAACCTATCATGATGATCGGAAAGTATTGATCGAGTACGTTGGACCCAATACCAATAAGCCCCTGCATATCGGGCACTTACGCAACGCTAGTCTCGGGCTGGCTCTTTTGAACCTTAACAAGGCCAGTGGCAAGAATGTTGTTGCCGCCAACATTAACAACGATCGGGGAATCCATATTATTAAATCCATGTACGGGTACCTTATGTACGGAAAGAAAGATCAGAACCGTCCACTGGAGGCGTTTAAAGATTACCGTGAAGCACTGAGTGAATGGAAGGAACATCCTGAACACTGGCAAACGCCGGCTGAGCAGGAACTGAAGCCTGATCATTTTGTCGGATATTATTACATTCTTGGCAATACCGACTATGAGATTGCTGAAAAACAAGTTGAAGAAAGCCAACTGGATAACCCGCAGGCTGCCCATAACCAGATGCAGAATATGCTCGAGGCATGGGAGAATGACGATACGGATATCCGGGCACTCTGGAAGCAAAACAATGACTGGTTCTATGAGGGCATGCACGAGACCTTACGAACCTTTAATATCTATTCACCGTCCGATCCTACCAAGTTCTTTGATATTGAATGGTATGAGAGTCAGATTTACAAAAACGGTAAAGACGCGATTTTGGAAAAAATCGGCAACGGAGTTATTACTGAATGCGAAGACGGACATGTTGAAGCCGTACTCGAAAAATATAACCTTCCCAACATCGTTTTACTGAGAAAGAACAAAACATCTCTATATATAGTACAAGATATCGAAATGTTACGCCAACGACTCAAAGAGTATCACATGGATCGGGTGCTCTATTTAACAGCCGCGGAACAGAATCTGCGCTTTCAGCAATTGTTTGCCATTTGCGAATCACTCGGCTTTGGAAAATTGGAACAGATGGCCCACTTAGGCTACGGCATGGTTCGAACGCCGGAAGGGAAGATGTCGTCCCGCAAAGGCACAGTAATCTTGGCTGACGAATTAATTGCCGAAGTTGAAGAAAAAGCCATCGAAAAAATAAACAGCGAGCATGCCGATTATACACAAGAAGATAAGGAAAAAATTAGCAGACAAGTGGCTATAGCTGCTATTAAGTACGGTATTCTTAAATACAATGCACTCAGTAATATTATCTTTGATAGCGAGTCAAGCATCGCTTTTGAAGGGGACACCGGTCCGTATCTGCAATATACCTATGCTCGCACAGCCTCAATCCGAAGAAAATTTAAAGAAAAATTCCCGGGAGTTGAAATCTCTCCGGAGCATATTAATCAGGTTACTCTCGACCAGCTTGCTCCCGAAGAGCTTGACCTTATGAAATATCTCTTCCGTTTTCCGGAAACCATAGCCAAAGCTGCTCATACCGCCAGCCCAAACTATATCTGTGAATATTTATTCAATCTCTGCCAGAAGTTCAATTTTTTCTACACTACCAAGCCAATAATGAACGAAAAAAACACCAGCACTCGAGATTTCCGATTGCAAATTACACTCAAAACATCTGAGACATTAAAAACAGGGCTGGCACTAATAGGCATAGAAGCACCGGAAAAAATGTAAATGCCTTTCTGATGCTAATATAAGTCCATTATGGTACAATAGAACAATGAAAAAAAGAACAATTGGCATTGTTCTCCTGGTTATTCTTTTCGTCCCGCTCATCTTAATACTGAGTAATTGGAGTACAGTCCAGGCTACTATCATCCAACGATTAAAAAATCAGATTAGGCAAGATTTTCTCGCTCAGGATACAGCGGTAAACCGTACTATTAATACCCCCCGTACAGAAGATGCCTTCTCTTTTGCCTTAGTCACAGATATCCATAATAATACAAAAGGGCTCACATCCGCAGTCCAAGAGATCAATAGTTCTTCAGCAGAGTTCACAATTGGTTTGGGAGACTATACCGATG
Organism: uncultured Gammaproteobacteria bacterium; assembly: GCA_964403585.1. Classification (GTDB taxonomy): domain Bacteria; phylum Patescibacteriota; class Microgenomatia; order JALYQM01; family JALYQM01; genus JALYQM01. The sequence goes on from CAYOFQ010000001.1 coordinate 121,394, forward strand.
TCGGGACCAAGCAGGAGTTCGACAAAATAAAACAACAGCTCAATAAATTAAATAAACCATACTGGTTGCTTCCCGGTGACCACGACCTCTGGAATGGGCGCGACAAAACTGATGATCCTAAAATATATTTCTCGCAAAGCTTTCCTAATTCGCCCCAAAATCAGGTTAAGCACGGAGTCCAATTTCTGTTCCTCGACAATGCCGATTTGTACCAGGGTGTAAACACCGATGATTTAGCAGAATTTAAAGAAGTATTGCTAAATTCTCAATCCTCAACCACCCTGGTTTTTTCGCATAAAGCAATCACACATCCGTTGACCATCCATCGCATGGGGTATATAAACGATACTAAAAACGAGGAAGTCGCCCAACAGGCTGCCGAGATTCTCGAAGCAATACAAAACAAAAAGAATACCAGAATCATTTTATTCAGTGGCGACCTGCATACATTTAGCAAATACACCTTCCCTGGTGATAAATTTGAAGGATACACAATTGGGGCGTTGACGGAAACTAAAAATTTCCAGACACCCCGCTTCGCTATCGTTCACATCGGCAAAGATAATAGTGTGACGGTCGAAGATAAGCCAATCAATAAGTAAAATCCACCATATTGCCGGGTAAGGGAGAAAAGTTGTATCATCTAAAGATATGGAATACAAAAAGACAGTACTAAAAAACGGTTTGAAATTAATCACCATCCCCATGAAGGACCTGAAGTCCGCTACAGTGCTTGTTTTAGTGGGTACCGGTTCCCGTTACGAGAACGAAAAAAATAACGGTATCGCTCATTTTCTTGAGCACATGTTCTTTAAAGGAACTGAGAAACGCCCCAATACAACCGACATCAGCGGCGAAATTGATTCCTTGGGAGCTGACTACAACGCTTTCACCGGTAAAGAATATACCGGTTACTACATTAAGTCTGCCAGTACTCATTTAAAAACCTCCGTCGATATTCTTTCCGACATGTTAATTAACTCAAAATTCGACACAGAAGAAATTGAACGCGAAAAAGGAGTTATTTGCGAAGAAATAAACATGTACGAAGATACTCCTATGCGTCATGTCGGCGACATCTATGAAGCGTTAGCCTACCAGGGGAACCCGCTCGGTTTTGATACCGCCGGCACCAAGGAAGTAGTCCGTTCATTAAACAGAGACATCTTTTTGGACTATCTCCATCATTTTTATACACCTAACAATATGGTTGTAGTTATCTCCGGCGATATTGAGCGCTATGATGTCGAGAAACTCGTCACCAATTCATTTGGTGAAATGAAAGCCGGGGATAAACCTGACTTTATTAAGTTTTTCGATACCCAGGATCGGCCGTGGATAACTGTCTCTCATAAACGCACCGACCAGGCGCACTTTTGCCTGGGCGTGCGTTCTTATCAGATCGGACACCCTGACCGCTATGCGACTACAGTATTCAACACGGTGATGGGTGGTAACATGAGCTCGAGACTTTTTATTGAAGTCCGTGAGCGACGGGGACTGTGTTACTATATTTCCTCAGATAACGAAGCCCATCTGGATACCGGTTCATGGGTTATTCAGGCCGGCGTCGATGTGAACCGCATTGAAGAAGCTATTAAAGTATCTCTTGAAGAGCTGAATAAAATCCGTAACGAAGAAGTCACGGATAAAGAATTAACCAAGGCAAAAGAATACCTTAAAGGTAAGCTCGCGCTCGGACTCGAAGATAGTAAGGGCGTTGCCAACCTCTACGGAGCAGGGGAGCTGTTGGAAGATCGTATACGCACTCCTGACGAGATTATTGCCGGTATCGATGCGGTCACTAAGGACGATGTTAAACGCATTGCCAACAACCTTATTCGGAAAAATAAGCTCACTTTTGCCGTTATCGGACCATATGAAGACCAGGCCCGGTTTAATGAAATAATAACCCTGTGACGCCCATTCTTGACGCCTGCGGTATTGGACAAGTATAATCGTTAGGATATGTCCAATGTGCTCAAAGAACGTACTCTTATTGTCATAAAACCTGATGCTGTCAAACGTGCCCTGACAGGCACAATTATTAAGAAGTTTGAAGACGTCGGATTGAAGCTGGTCGCCTGCAAAATGATCGTAGCCTCAAAGGAACAAGTTGAAGGGCACTATCCGATCAAAGATCCCAACTGGGTACGCATGCTCGGCGAAAAAACCTTAAAAACTTTTTCCGATCTGAAACTTGATGTAAAATCCAAATTAGGCACCGATGACCCAATGGAACTGGGACACGACGTTGTTAACAAGCTGGTTCAGCATTGGTCCGAAGGACCGGTCATTGTTATGATCTGGGAAGGTCCACACGCCATTGAAGTTGCCCGTAAACTGCGGGGTGTCACGACACCATTACAAGCCGAACCCGGATCCATTCTGGGTGATCTTTCTTTTGATTCACAACTGATCTCAAATACGTTAGGCAGAGCCATGAAGACGTTTGTCCATGCCTCCGGCGAAACCAGTGAAGCAGATCGGGAGATTAAGCACTGGTTTGGTGAAGAGGCCACGCTCTACGACTATTACAACCGCACCGATCACTCTGCCATGTTATAAACATATTTTACTAAAGAAAGGCCTCCAGGCTATGGAAAAACCGCAAAAAGAAAAAACCTTAATTGTTATCAAGCACGACGGAGTAGCTCGTGGAATCATTGGCGAAATTATCCATCGCTATGAAAAAGCCGGCTTAAAAGTTGTCGCCATGAAGATGTTGCACCCTACCAAGGAAATGGCCGATAAACACTACCAGGCAACCCCGGAAGACCTTGAGAGAATGGGCAATAATACCCTCCGTGATGCCGCCGAAAAAGGCGTCGATGTCAAAATCAAATTCGGTACAGATAATGCTCAGGAGATTGGCAAGTTTATCAAGAAGTGGTTAATCGACTATCTAAACGAAGGTCCGGTGATCGCTTTTGTACTGGAAGGATATAATGCAATTAAAATTGGCCGAAAAATAACCGGGGCAACACTTCCTTCTGAAGCACTCCCGGGAACTATCCGTGGTGATTTAACTCACGACAATCCTGAATTGGCCAACTTCTATGACCGCCCGATGCGCAATTTGGTACACGCTTCAGGTAAGCCAAGCGAAGCTGAATTTGAAATCAACTTATGGTTCTCTTCCGACGAAGTCTTTTCTTATGATCGTGTTGATGAAGAGGCCATGTTCGGTCCAATCAAACCTGTCCAGCCCAAGCAAAATTAATATACTTGTAAGGAATAGAGAGAATATCAGATGTCTAATTATGTTGTTTCCCGCTTGCCTAAATCTAAAGTTAAAGTAGAGATGCATATCTCCAAAGATCAAATTGAATCAGCTTACAAAAAAGCCTTGGCCCGCATTGCCGAGGAAACACATCTACGCGGGTTTAGAAAAGGTAAGGCTCCCCAAGAAATGGTTGAGTCCGCTGTAGGTCAGGAAAAAATCTACGAAGAAGCTCTTAATAGACTCCTGCCTAATGAACTCGAAGCAGCACTGAAAGAAGAAGCCGAGAAAAATAAGGACGAGCGATTTATCGTACTCGACTACCCTAATTTCAATTTAACTAATCAGTGGAAACCCGGTGACGACTTGGATGTCACTGCTGAATGTACTCTTTATCCTAAAGTTAACATCGAAAAGTTAGCCAGTCAGCTCAAAGTTACCAAAGAGCTGCCACCGGAAGTTACCGATGAGCAGGTTAATGAATCAGTAGGTAAAATCTTTGAGCAGTACAAGCGAATTAAAGAGGAAGAACAAAAGAAAGCAGCGGAAAATGTTGTAGCAAATAACGCCGCGCTTGTTGATGCTAAAGGAGATACTTTGATACAAAATACACAGGACGATGTAGCCATGGACGATACCTTTGCACAGGCTGCCGGCGCTAAAGACCTGGAAGATCTCAGGAAGATGGTCAAGTCTGAACTACAATATGAAAGTTCTACCACTGTCGAACGGGACTTCGAAGATAAAGTTATCAAGAAAATGCTCGAGCTTGTCGATATTGATGTGCCGGATATGCTGGTTCATGAGGAACTGCACCGAATCGAAGACCGCTTCAAGGAACAACTATCTCGCATTGGAACTACTCTGGAAAACTATCTGAGCATTGAAAATAAAACTGAAGAAGACATCCGCCAAGAATGGAACGACCGGGCTTTGGAAAATACTAAGGTTGCCCTTATCTTAAATGAAATTAAGGTTGAAAAAGATTTACCGGTAACGGATGAAGAAATCAAGTTCCTGGCCATGCAAAACGGTGTGAAAAATAACATGACTGAGCAACAGTATACTTCAATTAAGTACTTACTGGGTCAATCTAAAGCACTTCAGGAAGCTAAGAAAATGGCTGAAGAGAAGCAATAGGTTTACCAAAGATTCTGCCCTAAGTTCCGTATAATAAAACCTAATCAATGACCGGATTCAAAGGAGCGCCGCTCACTGATGATGAGCTAAAAGCAAACCAGGCTACCAGTGAAATTATTACTATCGCCAGGAACAACGACACAAATAGGAAGATTGGTTTAACCCAACCGGCGGATCTCTTTTTCTCCTGATTCCGTGGTACCGCTGCTTCCCGTGGACTATAGGTGTACGTTGAGGAGCGTGGCTCGTCGCTGACATATGCCGCATCGGTATCATATTCTTCTAATTCCACCTCATCATTAGTGTCTTGCAAATCAAAAATGTGATTAAATTTTTCCTGCTCAATGGTTGAGAAGTTATCTGAAGCAACTTGTTTGATTGGACGCGGCTCTTCAGTTACCGGTGTTGGCACAGCTGTTTGAACAGGCTCTGGAGCATGGTAAACCGGTTCTTCGACTTTCTTTTCAGTATGTGAAGAGTACTCCAAAGGGGTGTAAGCATGTTCAATGTTCATGCTGGTATATGAAGAAGGCCGGATCTCAAGCTGAGAGTCTATCGAATGTTGCACTAATTCATCTTGGACACCCGGCTCAATAACCTGAATATATTCATCTACCGAGTCTTCTTCAGGTTCAGGTACGTGCACGGCTGTCTGTGCTGTAAGGTCACTTGGTGTAACTAAGGGTTCCGAAGGTAACTGCACTGCGGCTGGATCTATCGTTGTCGCTACTGGGGTTACCGGCGTGACTGAAGGTTTTTCATACGCGGGGGTTTGTATAACATCATCTAATTGCTTCTTAGTGTATCTTCGTATACCTGTCGGAGTGCGTTCTGGCACCAGGAAACCTTTTTTCTCCCATCGTCGTAGTGTAGATGCCGATACACGGAGATAGTCGGCTGCTTCGGTAATGCCTAGATATTCTGATTCGGAGGTTTGAGTAACGGTATCCATAGGCTATCTAAAATTAACTAAATGAATACTAACTGATAATATCTCTCAGGTCAATACCAAATAAATCACCGTCCGGTATAAAAATTTCTGAAAATAAGTAATTACACTACCTGCATGCAGCCCTATAATACTAAAAAATGAAAGTCGTGAAAACAATTTTTTATATACAAGAGGAAAATGTATTAAATTAAAGTATATAAGGTACACAATATATTCTAGCATTGCAATAATTTAATACTAAAATATCAAAGTAAAATAAGTATCACAAAATTAACTAAGTAAATTATATAACAATATATACAATAATTTTAGAAAAAAATTTAGACCAAAATCCCTAATTTTCATAAAAGTTTGAAAATAAATAGAGTAATACTCGTTCTCAATCAGTTCGCCTGGTTAAATATATTCAAGAGGAGATATCGCCATGCTATTGACACAATATCCTAAATAGGTAACACTAGATTAATGGCTGCCCACCAAAAACATACATCTTCGTTTCGAGCTCAATTTCTCCAGGCTGAGCAAGAGGGGAGAACCATCGTAGATATATGTAATGAGTTCAATATTTCCAGAAAAACCTATTACAAATGGAAAAACCTTTTTGAGAAGAATAATTCGGTTGAAAACCGCCAAAGAGGACGCAAAAAGACAGTCGACCCACGCATCGAAAAGATCGTTATCGACTTAATCAAATTAAATCCAGGCTGGAGTGTCGATAAGCTGTACCTCTTCTTAATGGAGAACAATAACAATCAGCAGTTGGTCAGCCGTCACTGGATCCAATTGCTTCTCCAAAAAAATAAATTAAGCACACTTGAGAGCCGGATGAAATACAGTTATATGCATTCACCCCAACCGGCTCCTGCACAGGAAGTACCTGCAGTCGAAGTCATTCCCGCAATTGAACAGCAGGCCGTCTTGCACGCGGGAGACGCCTCTCCGCCGCGAATTACCCCGTCACTCAATCTCTCCTTTGATACCATCCCTTCTTTTGCTGCATCATTATTCAATAAACAGACCGTTACCTGGTTGTTTAAATCAGACAAACTATATCTATCTGGTACAGTTATCGTTTCAATAATTAACGCCCTCCTCGTTTCCCGCATTATCGGAGCAGTCGCGGCCGCTGAAGAGATAAGTGGTAAGATCGGCACGTTCTTATCGGCAATCGCACTATTCTGTGGAATATTCTTCTTCCTGTATTCAATCAAATACTATATAACCATCGCCGCTGTTATTCTGAAGAGCCGTTCAGATAAGAAGAAAAGTACTTCACCTGGTCTGGTCGAAAAAGTAACCGGGGAAATTCCATACATCGGACCGGTTATTCAGTCCCTATATAAAAGAGTTACACGCACTGAATTGGATCCGGTCAGCCTGCATAAAGAAGTGCAGAATACCGAACTGACCGAATATCCGTTCTTCAGTGTGCAGATACCATTATATAACGAAAAGAAAGTCGCCAACCGCGTTACAGCGGCCGCCGCCGCCATGGACTATCCGAACTTCGAAGTCCTGGTCTGCGATGATTCCACCGATGAAACTACCCAATTACTCTATGACAAGTGGAACGGCCACGATAAAGTTAAGATTCTCCACCGAACCATCCGCAGTGGTTTCAAGGGTGCAGCCTTAGACAATGCGCTTAAGTACATGGATGAGCGCACCGAGTACGTCGTAATCTTTGATGCCGACTTTGTCCCGTATCCGGACACCTTACAGTTATTCGCTAAATACTTCAAAGTAATCGGCGATCATGAGCGTAATAACACTATCAATCCAAGCATGGCTGCTGCTAATCAGGTAGTCAAAGATATTCAGGCAGCCCAGTATCAGGGTAAAACAGTTGCTGTCCAGGGGTATCAGTGGCATGTACTCAATAAATCCGAGAACTGGATCACCCGTGCGGTTCGTTCCGAGTTTGCCGGCTCATATATTATTGAGCGCTCCGGTGGCCAGGTATTCGGGCTCTTAAAACAGATCGCCGGATCAGTCTACGCCATCAATGCCAAAGTCTTGCGTGAAGTAGGCTGGGGGACATCCATTACTGAAGACTTCCAGTTAACCTTAAAGCTGTATCAGCAGGGCTACAAGGTTGCGTATACACCATATATACAGGCACCGTCAGAATGTGTATCCACACTCAAACGCTTAATTCGTCAGCGCCAGCGCTGGGCAGAAGGGCATTCTTTCAATATTAAGAAACAACTGTTCGCCATGTTGAAATCACCCGGCATGACGCCGAAGGAAAAATGGGAAGCTATCTATTTAACTCCTTATTACTTACAGGCATTTATCTTCATTTTAGGTTCAATCTGCTGGATCATTGCTGAAACAGTTTTGCGCGTACAACTGCCATTCTGGACTGCTGCGCTCGGCTGGTCATTAGTCTTGACCAACCTCTTCTCGTTACCGCTCATGAACACGGTGGGACTCTTCCTTGAAGAAGGTGAGGAGCGCGACTATCTCGGCATATTCTCGTTCATCACGCTCTGCTACATTCTGGCCCCGTTCATTGGTTTCGCAGCAGTCAAAGGCTTTTTGGAAAAAGAGGAAGGCCCGTGGTTCCGAACGCCTAAATCCGGACATATCACCGATAAAGTTAACCGGACTAAGGAAGGCAAGCGGGAAACAATTATCAAATATCTGCCATGGATTAAACCGGCTATCAACGTTTTTAATTCAATCATTCCTGAAAGAGCCTCATCAGCAGTCTCTCCATACTTAGCGTATGAAACTGCCGGTAACGATTTCAACAATCCAAGACAGGAGCGAAACCGGTCGATACTCAAGAAGCGTCTGACACATTTAAGTATCTTAGTGGTACTAAGTATTACAGTTTTAGCGAACATCGCCCAAACCACCGTGCCTCAATCCTTCGCGGTAGCCAGCACGCAATACGCCCGCACGACCGACGCCGATAACCTCACGAATACCGCCACAGCTGCCCGCAAGGTATTAAGCTCTACTATTGGTGCCAGCACAACATCCAGAACCCTCGACGCTACCAACACAACCTTCTATATCCTTACCGACAACATGAACAAAAACTGGACCAACGATACTGAGATCAACGACTCCAACACCACCGGAGAACGACGCAATGTTGCCATCAGCACTGATTCAAGCGGAAATACGGTCGCTGTATGGGAAGACTCCCGAACCACTTTAACTACTGTACAAAACCGTTTCGATAACACCCAGGGAGCTATGGGCACCGGTAGATATGCTGCGCCGGTAATCCCACTTCTTGACGGAAGAGTCCTGATAGCTGGTGGTCAAACCAGTGGCCCCACAAACTTATCCAGCGGCGAAATCTTTGATCCGATCACCGGGACATTCTCAGCAATCGCTACCAACATGGCCAATGCTCGTTATATGGGTAATGGCACCGTCTTGAATGATGGCCGCGCCTTTTTGGTAAGTGGTGGGAGTGGCACGACCGCATATTCAACTACATCATTCTTTGACCCCAACACCAATAGTTTCTCAGCAGGACCTAACATGACCACCGCACGATACTCCGCACCAATCGAAAAATTAAATAACGGTAAGATTCTCATCATGGGTGGCTGCACCGCAGTCGATGCTGTATCGGGTACTTGTTCAAGTGGCTATCTAAGCACAGCTGAATTATACGACCCGGCTACCAATACCTGGACGCTTACAGGAACTATGAAGGACATGCGCTCCTTCCATCAGTCAACATTACTACCGAATGGTGAAGTACTGGTTGTTGGAGGATCCAACGGTTCGGCACTATCCACGAGTGAAATATACAATACGGTAACCGGAACCTGGAGGGCGGGTGCAAACATGGTCACTGCTCGCTTATTCCCGGCCTTAGCGATGGTTACCGATACCAAAGCAATGGTTGTCGGTGGTATGACCACCAGTACGGATCTCTCCAGCACCGAGTTATATGATTATGTTGCCAACACCTGGAACAGTAATGGAAATATTAACAGTGCTAATGTTGGTGGCTTCATGCGCAATGGTTTTATGAAATTAGCTAACGGTAAATTCCTGTTGGCTGGGTCATATAAATCTACCGATGCCGGCAATCCAAGCAGCACGGCGCTCTTATACGATCCATCTATTAATACATGGTCAACCGTCAGCAATAACATATCCACACCTAAGTCGCTCTTCAATATGGCCTTATTGCCCAACGGCGATATATTACTTCCAGGCGGTGTAACAACAGGTACCAGCTCTACAACTAACTCCAATCTCTACACACCAGTCACCTATGATATCTACGCTCAGAAATACGATAAAACCGGAGCCAAGCTCTGGAACTCCGGCTCAGATATTCGCGTAAACTCCGACGATGGAAACCGCCTCTCAGCCTCCGGACCACCAAACTACAACCATTTATTCCCAACTGTCGGGATTGATGGTTCGGGTAACGCGGTCGTAGCATGGGCCGAGCAACGCGACGGAGTCTACTCACCAAGCATCTGGGCACAGAAACTGCAATCTTCAGACGGTAGCAAACTATGGCCAAGTGGTACAAAAAATGCGTTTGCCGCGACCGGCAACAATCTTTCTCAGATCAGAGGAGGAGACAACACTTCGGCCACAACCATGGTCACTCCCGATGGAAGATTATTCGTTGTTGGCTCAGAATTAACCGGTGCTCCTCGTACTTCATCAGATATCTACAACCCAACCACCAATACCTTCTCGGCCGGACCTAATACTGCAGTACAGCGTTCCAACGCCACTACCGTTCCGCTCATGAACGGGAAAATACTCGTGATTGGCGGTAACACTGGTACTCTGGCCAGTACCGCTGCTCAATTATATGATCCCGTCACCGGTACCTATGCCACCACCACCGGCGGTAACATTCATGTCCGCAGCGGACCTCAGGCAACTTTGCTTAAGAATGGCAAGGTATTCATCACCGGTACCAACCTCGATCCTGGTGCGGGTCAGTCTGTATCGGAAATTTATGACCCGGTCACTAATACCTTTGCACTTGGCCCGACTCTCAATTTTAACCGTCGTTTGCATGCACAGGCACTCTTACCAAATGGTAAAGTCATTATTATTGGAGGCATTGGCTCAGGTGCTGCACCAACGGTACCTGAAATTTACGATCCGGTCACAAATACCATAACTATATCAAACGCACGCAATGCCAATAAAGCACGTTCAACTGCAGTAACGCTTAACAACGGAAAAATACTCCATATTGGATCAGCCAGCTCTCGCAGTATCGCTGAACTATATGATCCGTTAACTGACGACTTTACTGACGCCGGATGGACGAGCAAGTTCATTGACCGAGTTCACGATGCTGCAGTTGTTCTGCCAAATGGAAAGGTACTTCTAGCTGGTGGCACAGATAGTGCTGGTACAACAGATTTCTCTTCAACCGAAATCTACGATCCGGCGACCAATACCTGGTCTCCGGGACCGAACATGGCCGCTTCCAGAAGGCAGGCGAATTTGACCTTTATACCGAAATCACACAAAGTGCTGACGTACGGAGGCAGTACCACTTCGGTGACCTCATCCTCAGCGGAAGTCTATACTCCGGTAACCGACATGCAGGTCAGCCAGTTTGACTACAAAACTAATATCATGCTGCAGGGCGCCGTTGCCGGAAATATCACAGGCATCTTCTATAAGAAGCCGAAGATAACGATCAATAGCACCGGGGATGCCGTGATCGCCTGGCAGGAAAACAAAGACACTCGAACAGCCTTCCAGGGATTGAGTCATGCCTTTGATGCCAATGCGCGCTACGATTATGGCCGAAACCCCGCGGTAGTAGGTAACTGTCAAAACGGAACTGGTTGTGGAGCGATCCCGTCAATAATATCTCCACCGATACAAATTGCCGCACAACGTATCTGTAACCAAGCGTCCTGTACCGATGCCGGCACCACTTCCGGCGAACGAACCTGGGGAGATACACAAAGTCTCTACAACCAGAATATGCCCGAAAATATTTACGTATCGAATGTACGTAACGCCCGCAATGTAAATGTTACCAGCGATGGCACCAGCACTGCTCTCATTTACGAGTCGGATTCAGGTTTGTCACAAGATCTCTCCACAACCAGTAAGACCGATCCGAAAACCAGCAAAATATACATGCAAAAACTTGATGCCGATGGTAAAACTCTATGGACGGGTGGTTGGACAGCTCCATCCGGCGGCATGGTCTCCAACCGCAGAACACAAACCACCACCTTGCTACCAAACGGCTCAGTTCTCCTGGCCGGAGGACAAAATGGTTCAGCGCTATCTTCAGCAGAAGTACACAACCCTGAAACATTAACCAGCGTCGCTGCCACTAATAATATGCCGGTGGCTCGAATCAATCATTCCGCGACGTTACTTAATAACGGCAAAGTTCTCATCTCCGGAGGCGGTACCACCAGCTCTACCTCCAGCTCAACCGCGGATTTGTTTACGCCCAGCGGCACCAGCGGATCGTTCGCTGCTACGGTTGGGGCTATGAAGGTATCCCGAGCTGACCACTCTAGCGTACTATTACGTAACGGAAAGGTTTTGTTGGCCGGCGGACGTAATGCTACTACGGCGACCTCCACTGCCGAACTGTATGACAGCACCACTGCGGTTGCCGCCAGCGCCTTCACATCTACCACCAATAACATGACTGCCGGTATTAGATACGGTCACCGCGCATCATTATTGCCAAATGGCAACGTTGTCGTTGCCGGTGGAACTAACGGAACCGGGCCATTATCCAGTGCCGAAATTTATGATGACGCAAGCGGAACCTGGGGGAATGCCAGTATCATGGTTCAAAAACGCAGCCAGTTTAGTTTGACATTACTCCCTAATGGTAAGATCTTAGCAGTAGGCGGATGTATTGCTGGCAACTGTACTGCAGGGGCTGCTAACCGTACCTCAACTGCCGAACTCTTTGATCCATTAAAGAATGCCTGGACCAGTACCGGATCCTTAGTAATTGGTGTCCGCTCCGAACACAGCGCATCATTACTACCTTCAGGTAAGGTTGTTATCTATGGTGGAACAACCGACGGTACAACCTTCCTGTCCACAACCGAGATCTATGATCCGGCAACGGGTACCTTTACCGCAGGGAGCACTGCACAGACAGGGCGACGCGATCACGACGCCATAGCGTTAACAAATGGTAAGGTCATGACCTTTGACGGATGGAACGGTACTACTACATTCTCAAGCTCCGAATTACTCTCGTTCGATCAGCAGATTTCCACCGGAAATGCAACCCAATCCCAGAATCCGGATGTTGTAAAAGACAGCTCCGGTAATCTGCAGGCCGTTTGGCAAGCGTGGAGGGCAGAAGGCCTTGGTTTGGGCAGCGGTGGTGGTTCTTGGAAAGTAATGACTCAGGAAATAAATAATCCAGCTTCAGGAGCAGTAACCAAACAATATCCTTCGGGAACAGTTAATAGTTGGGCAACTTCTGCAAATATGTCTACAGCCCGCCGGGATCACGCCTCGGTGCTTCTGCCAAACGGCAAAATTATAGCTGGAGGAGGAATTGATCAATCATCCGGTCAGTTGAGCTCTACGGAAATATATGATCCACAAACAGGAACATGGTCTGCTGGAGCTACTATGGTTAATCACCACGCCGGATTCGCCATGTTTACACTCAGTTCCGGAAAAGTTATAGCTTTTGCCGGATACAATGCCGGCTCCAATAAGACTGACATTTATGACCCGGCAGCTAATACCTGGACCGCGCCCACATCAGCAAACCTGGTATTAGCACACTCAGAATATGCAGTGACAGCGTTGAACGACGGAAAGATTATGCTTGTCGGAGGACAGGACGGCAATAGTACTGCGATGCGTACAACCTCTGAACTATTCGACCCAGCAACGCAAACCTGGACCAATACAACTGGCGGATTAACAACCGGTAGGCAATATTTTAGTGTGACCAAAACCAATGACGGAAAAGTGTATGCCATTGGTGGGTGTACTAATGCCTCGACCTGTTCAGGCGCGAACATCGTTAACACCATTGAAGTATACAATCCAAGTACCTCTACCTGGTCATCGGTATCGGCTACTTTAGGGACCGCACGATTCCGTCACAACGCTACACTCTTACCCAACGGTAAGATCTTGATTAATGGAGGTCAGAATAGTTCCGGTACCAACTTATCTTCAAGTGAAATCTTCGATCCGAACTCCTTAACCATTACGACAGCCGCCACTGCACCGTTCTCAAGTTCCAGAGGGAATAATCCATTACCTTACAGTGCGACACTTTCAAATGGCAAGGTCTTCTTAACAAGAGGCATTGCATCAAACTCGACTGCAACGCAAACAATGTTATACGACCCGACGTCAGATACCTGGGCTTCAACAACCGGAGGCTTATCCAAAGGCTATTACGCTGCAAGTATTATTGGAATGAAAAACGGTAAAGTACTCATCATGGGCGGATCGGATAGCTCTACAAACTACTACTCCAGTTCAGAATTATATACTCCGGAGTTGAGCGAACAACCCGTATCCAGTGACGATTCATCAGTCAACTATGATCAGACCGAGCCGAAGATTGGTGCAGATACTGCCAATGCGTACAGCTACGTAGCCTGGAATGACGATCGGGTAACATCTCCATCAGACACCACAGGGGAAATGAATATCTACATGCAAAAACTTGATGGAGGGGGAAATCCGGTTTGGCCAAACGGACTTGGTGAAAACGGCTCATATAACGTTCGCGATACCCGCGTTGACACGACCCGCGGCAGCTTAAATACGTCTGTACAGACAGGTGTAGCCATCGCTAAGAGCGTCTTTACCAATACCGCAACTGATGTTCCAATCCAATTGGCCTGGACAGATACTCGTGACGGTACCCCAACATCCAGTATTTATGGTCAGTCATATAACACACGAAATTACAGTATGAGTTCAACTACGTGGACGGCGTACTATTACATTACCGGCAGTCCGACTAACGCCAACTCAATTAAAGTACAGGTAGGTACTACTGAATCCGATGGCGAGACAGTCAGCTACACGAGCGCTGAGTCTACGTACACAGGCGACGGAACCAATGGGCAGAAGTCGACAGTCTTCTCGAACTTACCACCGACCAACGACACCTCACTAACACATCGTCGCTTAATTCTTAAGTTCACACGCAGTACCGGAAGCATGACAATTTCATATAACGGCGGGGCCGGCGTAGCAGACACCAGATTAGAGGTAGGAACAATCGTGCCTGAGCGCTCGCTCATGCTGGTGCTCATTATCCCGGCTCTCCCGGCCCTTGCGCTCGGACATAAGAGATATCGCGTCCACCTCATCCGCCAGCACAATAGTAAGACTAAAGTATAGAGTGTATAAAAACTAATTCACCCATACAGTAAGTATTTTGCCATTCAGCTTCTGATTAGTATCCTCAACCCAATTTGTATTCCCTAAACTAACGTAGTTCTGAACGCAGTCCAGGGAAAACCGTAGCACAACACGCCATAAATCAAACTTCTCATGGCAGGCAAGTGGATCAGGTAATTTTCACACTTTATAGCAATAATAGTAGGTGTGAAAATTATCACAACACAAGACCTGTAGCATTATTAAAAAGAATATCAAGACTCTACTAATATGAGAGAGTACCCAAGCATAAACCAGAAATAAAATAGAAAGTTTTACTCATACTATTGACATAATATGCTAATTATCCAACAGTAGATAAAGATGAAAAAAGCAGTCAGATATTCCATCGGGTTTAAACAAAAAGTGCTGCAGGATCCTGAACAGAATATCGTCAAGTTGTGCCATAAATATAAAATCGACCGGACTACATATTATGAATGGCAGAAAAAATTATCCGGAAAGGTAAGTAAGACGGCTGATCAGGTAGTTTCCAAACCATCTAAACCGATTCTCAGAATCCAGGCCAGAAAGCATAGTATTGAATTTAGACATAAACTTCTTGAACTGGTCAGCGAAGGTCATTCTATTTCGGCTGTCTGCCGGGCATTAAAGATCAATCGGAGTACCTACTATAAATGGCATCACCGTTTGAATGGAAATCTGGGTTTAAGCAATAACAAACCGGGCAGTCGTGAAAGAATCGATCAACGAGTCATTAAGATAATCTTTGATATAGTAAGGGTATATCCACAGTGGAGCATTGATCAGATATATCAGTATATTCACCAGGAATCACCTGAACAGTTAATAAGCAGAGGTGCTATTCAAAAAATCTTAAAAAGAAATAACTTAAGCACAGTTAACAGACGCCTCGCCTTTAGTTACCTGCACACACCTTCTGTCACCACAACAGTACCGGATATAACCACTACTGAAAATATCGTTCCGGTTGATCAGCAAATTATTCGATCGCGTGGAGACCCTTCACCACCTGTCTATAGTGCATCAAACCTATTCAACAAGCGCCATCAATCTGGTTCATTATATATAGCTGCAATCATCGTTAGCGCTATAGCCAATGCATATCTCCTCAGTAAGGTAATCCTTTCTATTAGTCAGACATCTGGTATATTGAATAAAATCGGCATGGGGCTTGCCTCAATCGCTCTGTTCTGTGGAATATTCTTCTTCCTGTACTCACTTAAATATTACATCACTATCGCAACTGTCATTTATAAATCTCAGAATAAAGTACGGAATAAAGGAATACTGTCGACACTCCTCAATAAATTCTCTTCATCTCGTCAAAATATTGACCCTGTTACATTACAAAAACAGGTCATGGCAGCCGAGCTAACGGAGTATCCGTTCTTCAGCGTGCAGATACCGTTATATAACGAGAAGAAAGTCGCCAACCGCGTTACAGCGGCCGCCGCCGCCATGGACTATCCGAACTTCGAAGTCCTGGTCTGCGATGATTCCACCGATGAAACGACTCAATTACTTTATGGTCGCTGGTCAGGTAGTGATAAAGTCAAAATTCTCCATCGCGTTAATCGTACAGGATTCAAGGGTGCCGCTTTGGATAACGCACTTAAGTATATGGATCCACGCACCGAGTACGTCGTAATCTTTGATGCCGATTTCGTACCATATCCGGACACCTTACAGCTATTTGCCAAATACTTTAAAGTAATCGCAGAAAATGAGCGTAATAATACTATCAATCCTGGCATGGCTGCTGCTAACCAGGTAGTCAAAGATATCCAGGCAGCGCAGTATCAAGGTAAAACAGTTGCTGTCCAAGGGTACCAGTGGCATGTACTCAATAAATCCGAGAACTGGATCACTCGTGCGGTTCGCTCCGAATTCGCCGGCTCATATATTATTGAGCGCTCCGGTGGCCAGGTATTTGGACTCTTAAAACAGATCGCCGGATCGGTGTACGCGATCAATGCCAAAGTCTTGCGTGAGGTTGGGTGGGGAACATCCATTACTGAAGACTTCCAGTTAACCTTAAAGTTGTACCAGCAGGGCTACAAGGTTGCGTATACCCCATATATACAAGCCCCGTCAGAATGTGTATCCACACTCAAGCGATTAATCCGCCAGCGCCAACGCTGGGCAGAAGGACATTCATATAACATCAAAAGGCAAATCATTGCACTTATAACCTCACCAAACATGTCTCTCCGCGAAAAATGGGAAGCAATCTATCTCACACCTTACTATCTGCAGGCCTTCATATTTATTCTTGGCACTTTCTGCTGGGTTATTGCCGAAACCGTATTGCAGGTAAGACTCCCATTCTGGGGCTCTGCACTCGGCTGGTCATTAGTCTTGACCAACCTCTTCTCGTTACCGCTCATGAACACGGTGGGACTCTTCCTGGAAGAAGGAGAGGAGCGGGATTATCTTGGATTATTCTCTTTCATAACCTTATGTTATGTCCTTGCTCCGTTCATTGGCTTCGCCGCGCTTAAGGGTTTTCTCGAGAAAGAAGAAGGCCCATGGTTCCGAACGCCTAAATCCGGACATATTACCGATAAAATCAATCGCACAGACAATAATTCATCACGTATTCTCAAGTATCTCCCGTGGATTAAACCGGCGATGGACACATTCAACAGACGTATAACTGCAAAAATCTCTCCGGCCGTATCACCGTATCTCAACTATGCTACTGCCGGCAATAGTTTCTCAAATTTCAGTGTTCCAAACAAGCGCAGCCGGATCATGAAACGGGGAATGCATACCATCATAGTCCTCGCCTTTATGGTTACTATCGCAGCTAACATCGCCCAGACTACTATTCCACAGGCATTTGCCAATCCGGACACATTCTACATTCGAACAACCACTGCCGACAACCTGGATGATACAACGAATAACAAAAGACTGCAGGGAAGTGTCTCAATCGGATCATCAACCACAACACAAACCCTCTCTGCTACCAATCCAACATTATACATAATTACAGATAATTTCAATAAACGCTGGACCAACGATATTCAAGTCCCTGATACTTCAAACCAGGAGCGTAGAAATGTGCAGATAGCGACAGATTCAGATGGATCAACAGTTGCAGTCTGGGAAGATCTGCGCAACAACAGCAGCACTCATCAAAATCGCTTTGACACGACCGGAGCCATGTCTACAGGACGCTATGCTGCGCCGGTAGTGCCATTATTGGATGGAAGAGTAGTGATAGCAGGTGGACAAACAAGTGGGCCGTCTAACCTTTCTGGTGGCGAAATTTTTGACCCAGTAAGTCAAACATTTACAACCGTTTCCAATAATATGGTTAACACACGATACATGGGAGTAGGTTCACTATTGGATGACGGCCGCGCTATGTTTATCAGTGGGGCTAATGGTGCTACAGCATATTCAACCACCACTATTTTTGATCCGAATACCAATACTTTTTCCGCGGGACCAAACATGTCAGCAGCAAAATATTCCGCTCCAGTTGAAAAGTTATATAACGGCAAACTTTTGGTAATGGGAGGATGTACAGCGGTAGACGCTGCCTCAGGTGCTTGCTCAAGTGGCTATCTAAGTTCGGTGGAGCTATTTGACCCTGCCACGAGTACCTGGACGTCAACCGGAAATATGTCCGTTGCGCGCTCCTTCGCGCAATCAACACTATTACCAAATGGTGAAGTGTTAATTGCAGGCGGTTCGAACGGATCAACATACCATTCATCAACAGAAATATACAATCCCGTTACAGGAACATGGAGAAAAGTACCGGGGATGGTACAAGGTAGATACTTAGCCGCAATGGCGCAAATTTCCGACACTGAAGTAATGGTTGTTGGGGGTGCAGATGGTACTTCAGATTTTTCCTCAACTGAAATCTTCGATATTGTTGCAAATACATGGAGGAGCAATGGCAATATTAATAGCACCAACAGAGGAGGATTTTTAGCAGATTCATTTATTAAATTGCCAAACGGTAAAATATTACTTGCTGGTGCATATAGAACACAAGACGCGTCCAATCCAGTCAGTACAGCCTTACTCTATGATCCAATTGCCAATACCTGGGCTAGTACAGGAAATAATCTAACACTCAGCAACGCGCTCTTTAATATGGCACTGCTCCCCGATGGAAAAGTAGTAATTCCAGGAGGAATGACTACCGGCACTTCTGCGACTACCGCTTCGCATATTTATACGCCCAACAGCTATGATATTTACGCACAAAAAATAGACAGAAATGGAAATAAGCTTTGGGGTAGTGGAACAGATATTCGGGTCAACTCGGATGATGGGAATAGATACTCCTCGGGAGGACCGTTATATAATCACCTCAATCCGCATGTGGCGCTAGATTCATCCGGAAATGCCATCGTAGCCTGGGAAGAACAGCGGGATGGTGCTACGAGATCCTCAATTTGGACACAAAAATTGCAGTCAAGCGATGGAACCAAATTATGGCCGGATGGTACAGATAATACGCTTACGTCAACTGGTGCATTAAGCATTTCTCGTCTGTCTACCAGTAGTGGAGCTGATGCCAAATCAAATGCCTTACAAAATGGTAAAGTGTTAGTAACCGGTGGCTCTTCGGCAGCTTCTCAAACACAAGTGGAATTATATGATCCGGCATCCGGTACCTTTACGCTTGGTCCTGCCACCACCTACACGCACCAGCAGCATGCTACCACTGAATTGTTTAACGGCAATATCTTGGTTACCGGTAGCAGAGTAGATACTGTCGCAGGTTCATCATCATCTGCAGAAATATATAATCCACTTACAAACACCGTTTCCGCCGCATCACCCATGGTGTCTCAACGGTATAATCATACTGCTACAACATTGAAAAACGGCAAAGTACTCATTGTTGGATCTGAATCAAGCGCTACGGGAATGACGACATCAGAAATTTTCGACCCTTCTACCAGCACCTTTAGCACAGGCCCTTCGACACAATACCCCAGATATGGTCATGCATCAGTCTTAATACCAAACGGTAAAGTCATGGTAATTGGCGCTGCTGCAAATAACTCCGGACGATCTATTGCCGAAATTTACGACCCGCAAACAAATACATTTAGTGCGGTCAGTAACCCAAGCATGTCAATGCAGTTCCCCTCAGCCGTCGTAATGAAAAATGGCAAGGTGCTTGCATTAGGTACAAATACCTCCACAGCATCAGTAGCAGAAATATACGATCCTGCGGCTAATTCATGGACACGGACAGGGCTGACTGTAATGGGAACTTCCACCTATGGAAGTCTGGTGAATTTACCTAATGGTAAAATAGCAATGTTCGGGGGAGGCGCCAGTGTTAATAATGAGACAATTTCACAAATTTACGACCCCGCTGTAAACACATGGTCGGCAGGCCCTACCTTAAATAATAATCGCTATTGGACCCAACTCCAGTATTTACCATTAGAAAATAAAGTCCTATTAACTAATGCCTCCAGCAATGGCACCTCAGCAGAATTATTCACCCCGGCTTCGGATATGCCGGTCAGCGCTTACAATTATAAAAACTCAGTAGTAACCGAAAATGCCGACATGAACACTTCCTTGGGCATATTCTTTAAAAAGCCAAAACTTGCCGTAGATAGTAATGGTGACACTATCATTGTCTGGCAGGAAAATAAGAATGAGCTCGCTCAATTCCAGGGGCTTGCTCATAATTATGATGCCAATGCATACCTGCTATATGGTAAGACCCCGGCTGCCAGCGGAAAACATAGCACAGGACTCGGATCGGGTGCTACACCCGTCTTACTATCACCGGCAGTAGAGATCGTTGGACAGAAAATCTGTAGTAGATCCTCAGGCTGTGATACAGGTACAACAAGCGGGGAACGTCAATGGGGAAATGATCAAAGCATAAAAAATGTAAACAGCCCTGAAGAGATATATATTTCTGCAACACGTAATGCCCAAAACGTAAATATAATAAGTGATACCACCAATACCATTATTACGTATGATAGTGACTCACCAAGCGCTACAGACATGTCCTCAGGAGGAAGACCGAACACTAAAAACAAAAAAGTGTACGCACAAAAGCTGGATCAAAACGGGAATACCCTGTTAAGTAATCCATGGGTGCAAAACAACTCGTTACTTCTCACAGACCGGTCAAACCCCTTGGTTACATTACTTAATGACGGGAATGTGTTAATTGCGGGAAGCAGCACTGCCGCGGCAGGATCTTCAGCAGAAACGTATGACCCGCTTACAGGAATAAGTACAGCAACAGGGAACAATTTACGTGCAAGCAGAGGGCTTGCCTCTGCTAATTTGCTTTCAAGCGGTAAAGTAATAATTGCTGGGGGCAGCTTCAATAGCACTGCAGAACTTTATGATCCTTCCTTACGAACCTTCAGTGCTACAACGGGAAATATGAGGAGCATGCGAGCTGAGACAATCGGAACGCTGCTTAAAAACGGAAAAGTATTGTATGCCGGCGGGGATACTTCATCCTCAGGCTATGCCAGCAGCGCTGAAGTTTATGACCCAGCTACCAACACGTTCACCCTTGTCTCTTCCTTAACCAGAGGAGTTCGGTACGCGCACCGTGCTGTTCTTCTCCCGAATGGAAAGGTACTGGTAACTGGTGGGAGTAACGCATCAGGTACATTATCAACGGCCGAGATATATGACGCGCTCGCAAACACGTGGACTTCTGCGGGCAATATGTTTTTTCCAAGGAACAGGTTCACATTAACTCCATTAAGAGACGGGAGAGCTATTGCAATAGGTGGTTTTACAGATGCAACGACACGCACATCCACCGCCGAAATTTACGATCCACTAACTAATACTTGGACATTAACTGGCTCGTTAGTAGGAGGTATCAGGGCACGGCACTCGGCTGTAGCATTACCAAATGGAAAAGTCCTGGTAATAGCTGGAACTAGCTTAAGCTCAGCAGAAATCTTTGATCCGGTTGCAGAAACATTTACTCTTGCCGGTAACCTGGCTGATCAAAGATTCGCTCATGATTCAGTTGTATTAGCAGACGGGAGAGTCTTTGTGACAGGCGACGGCCCGAATTCTTCAGCTGAACTGTACTCAATCGATCAAGCGGTTACCAAATCAATAGCCACGCAAACCACTAATATTGCCGCAACGACATCAAATAAACGGCAGCGACAGCAAGCGGCACCAACTGGACCACACCTTCTAACACCGCGGCTTCAGATAACGGATATGCAATTTATAACAGTACAGCTCAAGATTATCTGAAGTTAACCAACTTTGGATTTACTACAAGCGATGTACCAACTAATGCCACAATTACAGGAGTAACTGCAACAATCGAAGGTAACGCCACGTCTGGCGCAGGTTCTGCAACAACCTCAGGTCCAAACAGTCCTGCAAGTGGAAACGATTGTAGCTTGAGCAATGCTACAGGTACTGTTTTATGGACAACATATACTAGCTGTGCAACAAGCAATAATGGATATGCAAATGCGTCTCTTGATGGAACAACTTCGCAATATCTCACAGCATCGAATTTTGGATTTAGTATACCAACAACGGCAACTATTAACGGAATAACGGTAGGGGTTGAGCGTCATTCTAGTGGTACCGGTAACGGCGGTATTGATGATGCTGCTGTCCGTATTATAAAGGGAGGCACAATTGGAGCAACTAATGCAACGCTCTTAACCGACTGGCCAACCACAGTGGACACATATTATACCTACGGCAGCAGCAGTTCGCTCTGGGGAGAGACATGGACACCTGCAGATATTAATGCCGCCAATTTCGGCTTTGCTCTATCGGCTACGAAATCTAGTGCAGCGGGAGCAGCAATCACTGCAAGCGTAGACCATATTCGTATCACCGTAACATACACCACTGCCGACGGGAATACCTACGACATTTGTTTAACTAAAGACGGTTCGACCTGCACGGGAACAGAAAAAACCAACCAATCATTAAATCAGACTACCGACACAACGACGACTAAAGGAGGTGCGAGTGACCTGTGGAGTGCCACTTTATCTCCAAGCGATGTAACTTCGTCAAATTTCGGAGTAATGATTCAGGATGCCAATGCCGTAGCATCCGCCCTTAACTTTGACCAGGTTCAACTAAAGATAGATTACACCACACCAGTAGATTCCCAAATACCAACCGGTTACTCCGGAACATATTCTCAAAATCCGGATCTGGTAAAAGACAGCGATGGTAATATTCAATTAGTTTGGGAGTCATGGAGCGCTGAAGGCTTAACTCCAGGCGTAGGGGGAGCTTCCTGGCGGGCCATGACACAAAAACTGGATAACCCGTCATCGGGAAGTTTTACCAAACAATACCCTTCAACATCATCAGATACATGGGCAAGTAGTGGAACGATGAGCAACGCGCGCGGGTCCTTTAGCGGAATAACGCTATCATCAGGCAAAGTGCTTGTCTCGGGAGGAGTAAGCGGTGGAAGCTGGACCTCTACAGCAGAACTCTATGATCCCCATACCGGTACGTGGACACTAACAGGGCCGATGAACGGGGCAATGACAAATCACCGATTATACAATCTTCCAAATGGGTCAGTAATAGCAGCAGCAAATATTGACGGGCAGTCCAACTATTTGTATTCCCCAGAAGCTAACACTTGGACCCTGACTGGCTCGCTAATAACTTCTCGTAGCTCAGCAGACAGTATTCAATTAAATAACGGTAAGGTGCTCCTGGTCGGAGGATGTAACCTGGCATGTAGTACGGTATATTCATCATCTGAATTGTACAACCCAAGTACTGGTACCTGGACTCAAACCTCAACAAATATGCCAGCTGCGTTAGCATTCACAAAATTAGTGAAGCTAAACGATGGCTCAGTATTGGCCATGGGAGGATGTGAAACAGGTCCTGATTGCAATAGTAATTACACGTTTACGACGGCAATTTATAAATATAATCCGGATACAGAAGTATGGAGCCACCTGGGAGATTTACCAAGTAGCATGAGGAGTGTAAGAGCGATTACCTTAAATTCTGGAAAAGTTCTTATTACGGGAGGCGAGGAATACGACGGTTCAGTTTCGGTACAGGATGCCAATTATCATTGGACATTTGATCCATACGCTGGAACTTACACTTCATTGTCGCCCACAGCGTCAATGCCAAGCAACGGTGGAATCCTGTTATCTAGCGGATCAGTGTTGGGAATCACGAGCACTACCACTACTTTTGTGTTTGACCCGAGTCTTGAACAGTGGTCAGATGGTCCAAGTCTCTCAACAGCCCGTACTACGCCATTTAAGACACTCTTAAAAACAGGAAAAGTATTATTAGTTGGCGGAAGCAATACAACTTCATCGGCTGAATTATATACACCAGATCCATCCGAAAAACTGATAGCCGGAAATGACCAGCCAGGTACAAATCATCAAACCGGGGCCAGAATTTCCGCGGATATTGCTAACGGGACAGCCTATGTAGCTTGGACAGATAGCAGAGTAACAGCACCGACTGATACAACTGGAGATAAGAACATCTTCATGCAGCGGCTAAATAGCAGCGGCAATCCTACCTGGCCAAATGGAACAGGAACCAATGGAACATACAATGTTCGCGACGTGAGAGTAAACAACACACGAGGAGAGTTGGATACATCTTCACAAGTGAATGTTTCAATCGCAAAATCTATTTACAATAACAACAACGACGACGGAACCTATCCGCTACATCTGGCATGGGTAGATACTAAAGACCAAGCCACTATGCCGCTCAATATTTATACCCAGTCCTACGATACGCGAGACCGTACAATGAGTTCCACTACCTGGACGGCATATTATTACGTTACCGGTAGTCCGAGTAATACTAATTCTATTAAAGTTCAGGTAGGTGCGGTCGAATCAGATGGCGAAACGGCCAGCTATACCAGTGCCGAATCAACCTACACCGGCGATGGAACCAATGGCGAGAAATCGACCGTATTCTCTAATCTGCCGCCATCGGGCGAAACAACACTCACACACCGCAGAATTATTATGAAACTGACGCGCTCTACCGGTTCGATGCAAATTCAATACAACGGCTCAGCCGGCGTAGCAGATACCCGCTTGAATACGGGCATGGTTGTCCCTGAGCGAACTCTCATGCTGGCACTGCTCATCCCGTTACTACCGGGACTGGTATTCTATAACGGACGCCGGCGAGCAGGGATATTCCAAATTAATAAAGGGAGTGCCACTAAATCCGCCGGGAAAAAGTAAAATGTTATACACAAAAAGTTATCCACAAATAAAAAAGCCTTTATTTAGGGATATAACTGGAGAACAAAAAATACATATCCTATAACATATAAATAACTGTCTTAGAATTCACAGGCTAAAACTGGTATATAAAGAAAGCTACCTATGCGCAAAATAATTTTAATTCTGGCTGTTTTTCTAGGCATCTTTACGGCATATGCCGTAACCACATCTCCATACCTGCAGGCAGGGGACAGTACTGAAATGGCAGCCTCGGCCATTACCCTCGGCGTGCCACACCAGCCGAGCTACCCGTTGTACATTCTCGCCGCGCATGCGGTAACCAAGCTGCCAATACCGTATCTTCCGGACATCCCGCCGATAAATTATTTTAGATATAATATCGATCAAAATAATAAATATAGTATCTTAATATATCGAACAGGTCTTTCTTCTGCATTATTTCAGGCAGCTGCTGCCACATACTTTTTTTTAATTCTGCTCCAGATTAATAGAATCAGGGGAGGGGAGATAAGCCCGGTCAATAGTTTTGGAGCAATTCTTATTGCGTTATTTGTGACAGCACTCTACGCGTTCTCTGAAACAATCTGGCTGTATGCTACTAAGCCCGAGGTATTCGCCTTAAACAATCTTTTTGCCATGGCATTGCTGTTCTACGCCTTACGCTGGTACACCGATAGCCACAAAGCCAAAATATCCGCCAGGTATTTTCTCCTCCTTGGACTTGCGTTTAGCCATCATCAGACAATTATTTTGCTGTTTCCAGTTCTATTCGCTATCTATCTCTTTAAAAAGCAGCAACTGGAAAATACGTCGATTCCCAGGATACTCTGGCGCTGGGTCAGCTATCCGTTTGATCGCAAATTTAATAAATCATTCCCGTTTATGTTCTGCTTCTTTCTGGCAATTTTACCTTTTTTCATTGCCTTATGGATGCTTGCGCAAAGATATCCATTCATCAATTGGGGCGAAGTTAGCGGTCCAGTAAGTTTAGTGCGAGCACTGATTCGTGCCGATTACGGCTCTATTGGAGCTTATCTTACAAATATCGAAAGTCCGACCGTCGCGGCCGACCAGATTCCTTTTTTTGCCCAGCACTTGTTAACCGACTTTTCTCTGTACGTAATAATCCTGGCAGTCCTTGGGACAATTATCTTGTACCGTACCAGCAAGCGCCTCTGGCTGGCATTGATGCTGTTCTTTCTCATTGCCGGACCAATTTTTATAATGTACGCCAATTTCTCCTTGGAAGGGGATTTCTCTAAGGCTACTGTCGTCCGCTTTTACATGTTACCCGAGATACCGATACTCATCTTCATGTTTGCAAGTCTTGTCACAATGTATCAAAAGATCCGTGAGCTCGATGTCAAAGACGCAATAGAATCTATCGACTACCAAAAAATCGGCACCGGCATTTTTCTGCTACTGGCTGGGGCCATTACCATTCATAGTATCTACCAAAACAAACCCAATTTTGACAATCTTACCTACGCCTTTGCTAAAACCGCCATAGCTCAAACGGAAGATAACGCCATGATCTTAGTCACCGGAGACATCCCGAACATGGTGATGCAGTATATGCAGGCGGTCGAAGGGGAGAAAAAGAACCGCATCATATTTTCACCTGGTCAGTTTCATTTGGCCTGGTTTCAAAAACAGTTGCGCTCCCGCTATCCGACATTAAAAATCCCTGACCCGCTTCCCGGCAAGCGCTTCACCTCTCCCAGTCAGGTTATAGATGCCAATTTTGGCAAACAGCCCATCTATATTGTTACCGATTTTGTCGAAATCGACCCGCTGATTCAGGAGAAGTATGTGTTGTGGCCAAAGAATTTGCTGCTCAAAGTTGAAGCGAAAGGGGTAGATTATAAACTGGAAAAATATCTTGCCGAAAATGATGCACTTTTTCAGTCCCTTAATTTACAGGAATTCGCCAAGCTGAAGTCCCGCAAGTATCAGCTCGAATCACCACTGGTCTTTTACTATTCACGCCACTTCTACAACCTCGGGGCTGTGTTTAATACAGTCCATCGCTATCAGGATGCCATCACACAGTTCAAACGGGCACTGACAATTGACGCCGAACTGGCTGATGCATATAAGGCGCTTGGTACAATATATTATTTCACTGAAGATTTTGAACCGAAGGATCCTCAGGCTGCACTTGAATATTTATACCGCTACCTGCAAACCACTGACGGCCGGTCAATAGATCAGATCACTGCCGTCCAAAACAGCATTAATAAGATTAATGAAGATCTCAAAAAGGCCGAGGAGGAAGAGAAGAAAGCTGCAGAGGACGATCAAAAGCCGTCCGTGGACCAGCAGGAAGCATCGGAGTCGGCAGAAAGCTCACCTTCGGCCAAATTAGAGGATGACATTAAAAAATAAAGCATATATACTTTGAATATGGATGGTGAAGAAACAGAAAGTTACTCGTCAGTTGTAGCTGAACCAAAGATCGATTATGCCGTAAAAGAAAACGATCCCAAAGCAGAGCTTCGCTCGGTTGTGGAGAGGTTCACCAGGAAATTAGCAGATAAAGATAATCCACCTGAAGCAGTAGAGACATATACGCAAGCAGCGACGCAATTCCTCAAAATAGCTTGGGAATGTGGTCAAGCCTATGAAGCAGCCGAGAAGCTCGCTAAACTGGAAGGGAAACGGGCTTCAGCCGCTGCAGATGTCCTGGTAAATTTGATGAAGGAACAATTAGGATCATCGGTTAAGTGGGATTATAGCGTGGAGTACCAGTATAAAAAATTCGTCACCGAAGCTACTGTCGCCTACAAACAAATTGAGTACCCTGATGACCGGTCAGGAACATACAGGGACCCATTCGCTGCTGTGACTGAATTGTTTGATGATAATAGTATTCTTGTCGATAGTTATAAAAGCAAAGCCCTCTGGTACAAAGGTCTTTCAGATTTCTACGCCGAGGTCGTAAAAAAATCTCCCAACCAGGGTGGAGTAGTGTACCTCAAACATCAGGAGCAGTATCAAGCTAATGCGCAAGTATTTCGGACTATGGAAAAAGAATATCGTAAGCTACGTCATGATATTGCCTATGATGTGATGTATAGCGAAGCAGAGACAGAGGATCCTGCTCACTGGGTAATGGCTAATGCCAACGCGCTCCGTAGATTTAGGTTCGTTTTAAAGCGGCAGGATCAGGCACTCTCTGAGCAATCACAGGCGGAAACAATGCCCAGTTTGATTTCAGATAAGCCACCGGTCCACAGTACAATTGATCATAAATTAATTGACGAGATCGAAGCGGGTAAACACGAACTGTCAGGTGCGGTAAGAACCAAAGCTCTCGTTGAATTATTTTCTCTCCTGAACAATATAAAAGAACAACCCCGCGGCAAATGGATTTATTTTTATGCGGGGGAGGATGGTGTTGTTACCTCAGGATTATTAACCAACGGTGTCGAAGAAGTTATTACCGTCACGCCAAATAATAGAGCAGATTATTATCAAAAAGTTGAAGAGAAAACCCGTGCTTACTCAGGAAAAGATAGTATTGAGATAACCGCGCTATCTACCACCACCGAAGAGTTCGCTCAGACGATGCTAGCAATGAAGAGAGGAGAATTGCCAAATATACCGGCCGAACAACTTGCCCAATATCAGGATATCTTTGATGCGCTGCAAAACTATCAAGTGCAGGGAATTCTTGCCATACGACCGGTGTTATACGAAAAACGCAAACTTTCCGCAGATATTCATCGAAGTCGTGCACTCAATCCCAGAGGCGATACTGCACGCGCCTACGACGCTACTTCAGTGAATCTTTTATATAAGTTCGCCCGTCAATTCAAAATTCCTTTAACATATATTTATCCGGGCGATAGCTACATCTCGACTATGTACCGGGACGGAGCCGAGAATAACCGCTTTGACGTAATTGCTGGCTCCTATGATGGCGTCTTACTCACTACTGCATAACTATGCAAGCTTGACTATCTTCATTCGAAAGCTCTACACTAAAGTACACTATGCTCGATGATCTTCGTGGCTATTTTATGATGCTCTGTTACTCGGTTATTGAAACCCGGGTTGCTCGGGCGGTACTCGGCTGTTCGGTAATCATTGTACTGAGTTTCATATCACTACGGTTATTTGGCGGGTATGTCAATGCACCGCGCCCCACGATTTTTATTACTTCCCCTCAAGCCGACGCGCTGGTAACAGACAAGCAAATACTGGTGAAGGGTAGGGTAGTACCACAGGACAGTGAAGTAACGGTTAATGGTCAGAAAGTTATCTCCAACGGTGACGGGACATTTTCCCAAATGGTCCAGGTCGCTGCCGGAGCCAATGTTATTAAATTTGAAGCCAGTTACTATGGAAGAAAATCCGGAGCTTTGCATACTGCTACCCGCATCTTAACTGAGGAGGAAAAAGCAGAGCAGACCGCCGCACTGCTAAAAGAAAAAGAAAAAGTCAAAGCCGACGCGAATCAGCTCGCTACAGCCTTGCAAAGTGATGTCCTGGGCACTAGTGTCTCACCCAGTCCCCAACCGACCGCGACACCGGCACCGTCTTTACCGGCCGAAACAGATATTGATAAATTCAAACTGCCGCTCGGTGGCATGATCATGACTCAAAACGAAGTTAAGAAAAATGGTGAAACGATTCTTACCGGAATATTTAAAAATACCACCGGCAAAACACTACGCTGGGTGAAGATCAAAGCCGATTTCAAAAATACTGCCAATAGTCTGATAGACTCTAAGACCGGAGCGATCACGCTACCCGATCAGCATCTTGCTCCGGGTACCGAAGTAGAGTATACCGTACCGGCGACTATCAGTACCTATAACGATTTCGAGCTCAGGGTAGCATATGAGGCGCTATGAAACGCATCGTACCATATCTTATAATCATTCTCTCCGTCATTATTTTCTTTCCTAAAATTTTCTTTGCCGGTCATACCTTTATCTCTTCCGGCATGGTTTCTACCGACTTGTATTTATTTAACTATCCGCTGAAGAGTCTTATGCATCAGACCATGCTGCAAGGCCGTGGGATTCCCTTGTGGACCGATTTAATAGGCAACGGGTATCCAATCTTCGCCGAAGGACAAATGGGCGCGTTTTACCCGCTGCACTTGCTTTTCTTCGCTTTGCCATTCTCCACAATCCATCTTTTTAATGCGAATCTTATGCTTCACTATATACTTACCGGTATATTTACATATCTTTATATAAAAAATTGTATCAAATTATCACAAAGAGCATCAGTACTGGGAGCCTTTATATTCACTTTCTCGGGATATATGCTGACTCATTTACACCAGGTTAATATTATTCTTGAATTAACATACTTTCCGTTAAATTTACTTATTGCAGAGACCATAATTAAAATAAACCATGACACAAAACGATCAAAACTGGTGCTGAGTTTCTTAATACTCACACTCAGTTTATTTCTACAAATGACTGCCGGCCACATCGAAATGGTTTATTACAATCTTCTTTTTACCGGAATCTATGTCGTAATTCGCTTCTTTTTTGACCCAACGACCAGAACTAAAGTAGGCTCGAAGATTCTGCTATCTGTTACTGCTTTGCTGGTTACTACCATGCTGGCCTTACCACAATTATTCGCAACCTACGAGCTGGTTAAGTTCTCTCAACGCGAGTCCGGCATTTCGTACGAATCAACCACCGGAACACTTTGGCCAATCGAGACCTTAATACTTTTTATAAATCCCAAAGCCTATGATGTTTATCGAGCCGAACCGGGGTACAGTCCAAATAAGGCCGAGACAGTCAATATTGGCGCACTTTATCCGTATGTTGGAATCATTCCGCTACTCTTAACTATCTTTGCTATTTCCGGAATCTCTAAGAAAGAATCAATCAGTATCGCCGGTGAGTTGCCACGGAAAATTTGGACTGCTACTTTCTTAACGCTCCTGGTCTTTACGTATCTCTATGCGGTTGGCAGATCAACACAGTTATTCTCTGTTGTCTGGGAAGTTATCCCGGGGATGAAGTTCTTTAGATTCCCGGTGAAAGCCATATATATTATTGAATTTTGTTTAGCTATTTTAGCTAGTATTGGTTTACAGAAAATTGAAGAAAGTATTATTAATAAAACAAAAAACAATCAAACAAAAATTACCCAAAAAAGGCAATTATTACACAATAAAACCGACGAAAAAATTAAGGCGGAAGAGGGGGTGCAAGGGAATAATGCGGGAAAAATTTCTTTAGCAACAATAGTAACTGTTCTGATAATTTCAGTCTGTTTTCTCGATCTGTGGGTCTTTAACCGGCCCACCCAGCCAACTATACCTGCCTCGGACTGGCTCCAAACTCCGGACTTTGCTGAGTATATAAATAGTCAGGAGTTGGATTGCAATTGTCCTGCTCAGGCAGGCTTCCGGAATTGGCGCAGCTACTCACACGGCACCAACAATATTGACTATACCCGTATCTTCGACTTCCCGCTGCAAAAAGACCTGCAAAATATCCTGCACATGGACTTTAACATGATCCACAATGTTGCGCTGAATAGAGAATGGGCAGTATTATTTCTTCAGCGGCAGACACTGCTCAATCGATTTAATACCCAGATCGATTTTGACACCGGCGTGCTCACTTTGCCGCCGGAAATGAAAAAGTCATTAGATCTTCAGTCTGTCCGCTATCTGATATCCGATCTTAAAATTGACGACCCCAATCTTGAACTGGTAAAAACGCATCAGTTCTCATCCAAGGTCAACCATGTCATTTTTATTGCCGGCTCAACCGACGCCAAATACTTTCCAACTGACCATGCCTACTTATACCGTAATAAGTCATACTATCCGAGGGTGACCATTACTCCGCAATCGCAGGCAATCTATCTGACCGCTCAAGACAAGCAAGCCGGCAATATTCTCCAAACCGTCCTCTCTCCGGATTTTGATCCTGCCAAACAAACGATTATTGAAAAAAGCGAAACTGTCTCTACTGCTGCCCAACAGTCGGAAACATCAATAAAAGCAGACTATCAAATTCTTTCATACACCGACCAGGATATGGAAATCCAAATCAACACCGATCAGCCCGCGTACTTTACCCTTGCCGATACATATTATCCCGGCTGGACCGCTACTCTGGATAACCGGGAAGTCGAAGTCCTTAAGGCGAACTACGCCTTCAAGTCTGTTGCTGTTCCCGCCGGCTCACACCGGCTGCGCCTAAGTTTCACTCCCACACAATGGAATGTCACCCGAGTTATCGTACTCGCTGGATGGAGTGTCATAGCAACCGGGAGTATTTACCTGCTAATCAACTTCATAAAATCAAAGAAAAGAGTATAATCCAGGTATGAACAAAGTTGGAACATTTAATGTCGCTGTCGCAGTCTGTATCGAAAAAGGGGATAAAATTCTCATTACGCAACGCTCACTCAAACGAGATCATGCTCCGGGCGAGTGGGAAGGAGGTATTACCGGCAGGATCGACCAGGGAGAAACCTGTGAGGAAGCTGCCCACCGTGAAGTTAAAGAAGAAACAGGACTCGAAGTAGACTTAATTGCTCCGTTCCATACCTTTCACTTTTACCGGGGTACTGAGAAAGCTGAGCATATTGGTATTAGTTTCTGGGCCAAATACAAAAGTGGTATCAACTATGAACTCTCTCCATCAGGAAATTCTCGAACTGCTTAAGCAGCATGCCACCGTAGATGTTCCCCAGGAAATTAATCTTCGCTATCACGGTAATACCCATTATTATTATGGTTTGCGCGTTCCGTTAAAACGACAACTAGTCAGTTCTTTTGTGAAGTCTCACCCGGAGCTAACCCCGCAATCCTTTGCAGAACTTATAACCAGCTTGGTAGAGGGACCTTCCTATGAAGAAAAAACGTTTGGCGGACATTTAGTTGAAACTGCCACTAAGCTGCGTCGTCAATTAGATCCAAACCTGCTTGATCACTGGCTTGATAATCTTGTCGGTTGGGCGGAAATCGACACATTCTGTCAATCCTCGTTTACTGCCGAAGAATTGCTCACCAACTGGGATACCTGGCAGGAACTGTTACGGAATTTTGCTAAAGATCCAAATATTTCCAAGCGCCGTGCCAGCCTGGTCTTACTCATAAAATCAGTGGGAACATCACCGGATTCGAAACTTTCTCAGTTGGCATTCGAAAATATCCGGGCACTACAACACGAAAAAGACATCCTTATTACCAAAGCCATCTCCTGGCTATTGCGCACCTTGATCAAGTATCATCAGGAAGAAGTTACCGAGTATCTCGAAAAGAACCGCGATAAACTGCCAAAAATAGCTGTTCGCGAAACTGCTATAAAATTGAAATACGGGATCAAAAACTATAAAGGAGTTTGAAAAGATGAAATTGTTATTAACTTCTTCAGGGCTTACTAATGAATCAATAGTTACGGCCCTGGTCGAACTACTTAATCAACCATTAGACAGGACTAAGCTTGCCTTTATTCCGACAGCCGCTAATATTGAAGAAGGGGACAAGTCGTGGGTCATCGACGACCTGAACAATTGCCGTAAGTGCGGGTTCAGTGAAATAGATATCGTAGATTTTTCTGCCATACCTCAGGATGAGTGGCTACCACGGTTTGAAACTGCAGATGTACTACTGTTTGAAGGTGGAAACACGAGTTATTTATTAAAAAAAGTCCTTGAACACGGCCTGGCGCACAAACTGCCTGAGTTATTGAAAAGTAAAGTATATGTGGGGATTAGTGCTGGCAGTATGATTACCGCACCGCGGGTTTCTCTCAGCTACGATAAAATACTCTACCACGAAGAAACAGGACACCTTCAGGAAGATACTGCCTTAAACTATGTGAAATTCCAGATCCGTCCACACTTGAACTCACCAATTTTTCCCAAGGTCACCGGTGAATTACTGTCGCAAATTGCCACAGAGATCCCTGACACCTTCTATGCTATAGATGACCAGACAGCTATCCAGGTAATTGACGGTCAAATCCGGGTAGTTTCTGAAGGACTCTGGAAGAAGTATAATTAAAACTATGTCAATCGAATACGAAGCAACGTTTGCCAATATTGATAAGTACAAAATGCGTGCAGTTCTGAAGCAGTCTGGAGCACAACTGGTACGCCCGGAGTTCTTGCAAAAACGAATCGTATATAATCTTCCCAAAGGAAGCCAGCTGAATTCAGGTTGGGTACGCGTGCGCGACGAAGGAGATAAAATCACCCTGAGCGTCAAATATCTCGACGGTGACAGAATCGAGAACCAGCATGAGATTTATCTGGTGGTAAGTAGTTTCTCCGAAGCCGATGCTTTGGTAAAAACGTTAGGTTGTGAACAGAAATCATATCAGGAGACCAGACGGGAGTTATGGAAACTGGACCAGGTGGAAATAACCACCGACGAATGGCCGTTTCTTGAACCAATTATCGAAATAGAAGGGCATTCCGAAGCCGAAGTAAAAGACTGTGCCGAAAAACTCGGCTTAAACTACGCCGAGGCTATCTTCGGTGCAATTGACAGTGTGTACAGCCGAAAGTACGGCATCAGCGCCGACCGAATAAATAATCACACTCCGGAAATTCTATTTAATAGTACTAATCCTTTTTTATAATATGCGAACAATCAACCGAACTATCGTCTCCGCCTTATTAATTTCGCAGGATAATAAGCTCTTTATGGGTAAAAAAGATCCGAAAGGTGGTGGAGTGTATAGTGATTGCTGGCACATTCCGGGTGGAGGAATAGAGACAGGAGAAGATCAAATAGCTGCCTTAATTCGCGAAATTAGCGAAGAAACCGGCATTGACATCTCCCACCTTCCTATCACGCTAGTGAGTAATGACGGAACAGGGGAGTCAGAAAAAACGCTTCAGGAAACAGGGGAGACGGTCTTGGTCAAAATGCAGTTCAATGTTTATAGGGTAAATCTTTCCGAACCGGCCGAAAGTATACCAGTGCAGTTGAGTGACGATCTGGTGGAATACCACTGGTTCGATAGTACCAAATTAGATCAAGTTAAATTAACTCCGCCCTCGGTTGAATTATTTAAAAAACTTGGCTATATAGCGTAACTATGCACCCTGAGATTCGACTCATTTGTTTTGATCTAAATAAAACCCTGATCCGGGAGAACACCTGGTATAATCTCAATCTTGCCCTGGGCGTTTCGCACGCCGAAGATCAGGCGCTGCTTCAGCAATATGAAGCAGGCACATTAAGGTATCATTCCTGGCTGGATATATTGATGAAAAAATACCAGGAAAGTGGAACGGCGAACAGGGAAACTATCGAACGGGTAGTGCGCAGGTACACGTTCTTACCCGGAGCACGCGAAGCGGTTCACTATGTTAAAAAGCAGGGATATCACACTGCCTTAGTCACAGGAGCTATGGATATTCTAGCTGAAGAAGTTGCGCTAGAGCTTGGCATCGACCACTGGCGGGCACATCATCAGTTCATATTTGATACGGAAAACCGGCTGACAGACATTACCATTCTTGGTGATGAACAGCAAACGAAAGTCGATCAGCTGCAGGAAATTTGTAATGAATTGGATATTTCGCTGACACAATGTGCCTGTGTTGGCGACGGCGACAACGATGTCGCGCTCTTTAAAGCTACAGCGCATGGAATTACGTTTAAAGAGTCGCGCGTGGCATCGCAAGCCTGGCGTGTTATTGCCGATTTAACGGAATTAAGTACGGTAGTATAATCTGTACATGCAACAAGTTACCTTGGAACTTACTTTGACCGGATACATCGGCAATCTTCGAAGGGATCGGCATGCAGTTCTTATTCCGCAATACCCTGACGGGAGATTTCTTATCGGTGAAAAAAAATACTTGTACCCGCCTGGGATTTACCGCCTTATCGGCGGCGGGGTCGAAGCAGGGGAAACTCCCGAAGAAGCAATCATTCGCGAAGCTGCAGAAGAACTTGGTATTACTATTGACTCAAGTGAAATAATCCCCTTGGTGGAAATTAAAACCGACGCTACAACCCCGGACAACCGGTATAGTTTTATTACGTATATTTTCTTGTATAAATTATCGCCGAATGCCCAAATCACTCCCGCCGACGACTTATCCGGCGTCAAAATAATGGCTCTGGAGGAAATACCTGAACTTGTTACTAACTACACCAATCTTAAAGATGATGATATTTTCAAAGATGGAGAGTATCAACACTCCTGGGGAGACTACGGCAAAATCTATGGGCCTATTCACCGGATCGTCTACGAACTTCTAAAGGCACGCACTTAAGCATTCTCAAATCGCTTACTAATTTCGTCTAGCTTGTTTTGGATATAACTTTCTTTTTCGTACATCAATTCCAGTTTATTTTCCATTTCCTTTTCCTCACGTTGAAGATCTTCAATTTTCTTTTCTTCATTTTTTCGTTCGTCCTTAATATCCATTTCCACTAAGTAAGAGGAAATACTGGCTGTCACAATACCGAAAATCGAAACACCGAAGATAATCAGCAGAACCGCCAGAGCCCGACCGTTCGGCGTCTTCGGATACACATCTCCATATCCAACCGTCGCCACAGTAACTACTGAAAACCACAACGCGTCTGCAAAATTCTTAAATAAAGAGTCGGGAGTTTTTTCAAACATGAGGAACAAGTCTGCCGAAAGAATCACCAGTACAATACTGAAGAGCAGTATTTCAAAAATACGATATCGCCTAAAAGCCGGAAATCGATGATTGGCTTGCTCGGCAAAAACTAAAATACCGAACCGGGAGAACGGGAATAGTCGTAAAGGGCGAAGAAAGGGAAACAGAATAATAAAGATGACTAAGAAATCCCGTTTGAGGTAATTCCACTTATTTTTTGCAGTCAACAGCTTTAATACAAACTCAATAAGGAACGCTACCCACAAAACCGTATACAGAACATCTGTTAAGTGTACAAATGTCGAATCAACAAATACATTCCATAGCAATAAAATGAGTAATGCAATGGAAAAGATAAGCAACGCTCTCTCAACAATATACGCCAGGTCTCGAAGGGTAAAAGGATCCTGATGAACTCTGGCATGTTGTTCTGACGACATATATAAGTAGTATTGCAAAGTCCATTCAAATTTGCAAAGATGCTTGCTATGAGACACCTGCCACTTCTTCCACCACTCGTTCTGTTCTGTTTCTTCTTTTCGCTCTACCTCTTTACCATGCCACCGACAGTATACTGGCAGGATGCCGGCATCTATTTGTCTGGGTTGTATGTTGGGGGGAATGTGTACCCACCAGGGTTCCCGCTATATATGGTGTTTGGCAAAATATGGACACAGATTATACCCACGGAGCTTTTTACTCAAAAAGTCCATGCCTTCTCAGCTTGGGCAGGCGCAATTTCGAGCGTGTTAGGCTATGTCATTACCATGGAATTTATAAACAGTAAAAGTACTCTGTTTAGAAAGAAAAAGGTATTACAAGGGAGCAATATTGAAGGAGAAAGCATTGCAGGTAAAGTCGATCCGGTCGACAGTAAACCAATCGGTAAACAGGTGGCCGCAATTGTTTCCGCACTATTAATTGGACTCAATTTTAATTTGTGGGCCCAGGCCATCAATGCCGAAGTATACGCGTTACACGTATTAATCTTTTCTTGGATAGTATATTTAATCATACTATTAGGAAAAGAGGGGAGAATCGAAAAAGAAATAAACTCAAAACAAAAGAGGATAGTTATTGTCATAGCAATAATTTATGGATTGTCATTTGCTAACCATCCCATGACCATTGTTCTGGCACCGGTATTCATAGGTATCGCTTTTTACCAAAAAAATATTTTCTACCACACCAGATTACTTGTAATCGCCGCATTGCTTTTCGGAATATCCGGAGTCGGGTTCTATGCGTATCTGCCGCTTACGGCCAATACACACCCAATCATCAATTGGGGCAATCCAAACAATGTGAGCAGATTTATTAAGCATGTTACCGGTGAAGCATACGTAACGGGAGAACAAAGTTTTGTTTTCACCGACCTTACAAGATACAAAGCTGCACTGGAGGAGTTCACCTGGGAATTCGGCTATACCGGATTAGTACTTGCCTTAATCGGATTTGTATTATTAACTAAGAGCGATCGATTCTTAGCAGCGCTTAGTGCAGTAATTATTATTTTTCACCTCATTTTTGCTGTATTATATAAACAAACTACCGAATATAACTCCTGGTTATTACCGGCGCATATGATACTCGCCATACTAATAGGATACGCGGTATATGGAATATTTTCTGAGCTAAGAACTAATCTCCAGGGAAAAACGTATACACTGCCAATACTCGGACTGGTAAGTACCATATTGTTTACCTCATTTATCATCCCGCATTGGACAGCAAATCTCAATGAGCTCAACCGTAGCGCATATTATTATGCGGAAGATTTCGGCCGGAATATTCTTGGGAATTTGGATCCCAATAGCCTCATTATTATGACCGGGGATCAGGAATCATCCACCGTCATGTACTTGCAAACGGTAAAACAGTTCCGAACTGATGTACTGGCTTTCAAAAACATTGAGGTAGATGAATTGCAAACCGCCGAAGGTCGTGCTGAGCTTAGCAGAAGATACCCCGGTCTCATAGTTCCACCGGAAAATACAGACTCCGAACAGGTAAAAGACTCTTCACGGTACCTGAACCGGTTAATTGACGCCAATATTTCCAGTCGCTCAGTCTACCTTATGACCAAAAGCCTTTTTGCACTGGATACAAAATATGGACTTATTCCGGCTGCAGCCATGTATAAAGTTGTCCCGTTAAATTGCACAGACTGCAATACAGATATTGATCTGAAATACTGGAAATTTACATTCCATGACCCGAACTATTATCAAAAGAAGGAACGGCCGTTAATGTCGCTTAAGGATGCCAGTGCTCCGGGAGGAACACGACGAGTGCAGTATATTCAACACATGATCAATTTTGAGCTGCAGTCCTGGAAAAACCTCGGCGATTATTACTACCTGAAAGGGGAATGCAAAAATGCTGTCGACAGTTATAATAAAATGGTTAGGATTAATAAAAATATATTCAATGAATTACCTCAAGTTAAGGAAAATAGTACCGCGTGTTACAGGTAATAATCATGACCAAACTTAAATCGATTTTTCCCATAGTAATACTGCTTTTTATTGTCTGTACCGTATTTAGTCCATATCTTTTCGGCTATATCGGAATAACGCCTAATGTCGGTACTAACGATAATGTCGATTTACAAGTTCCGTTTCGGCAAGTACTTCAGGAAAGCCTTCTGAAACGCCGCCTTCCGCTATGGGAACCACGAATCTCTACCGGTTTTCCGTTATTTGCCGAGGGCCAAATCGGTGCACTATATCTACCGAATTTACTATTCGCCGCCTTACCGGTTCCTGCCTATTACTCGGTGAGTTTAAGCATTGTTTTTGCCGTATTCTTGTCCGCAGTAAATATGTATTTCTTTTTAAACGAATTCTTGAATAATCGGGGAGAGGAACATTCTTCCCGTAACCGGGTATTCGCTTTAATTGGCGCAATATTCTGGTCTCAGGCAGGAGTTCAGTTCAATCATACTGCCCATCTTAATGTACTGAATGTCTTTTCCTGGTTGCCATTTGAACTCTGGATCATAGAACGACGCTTAAATGAAAAAGATTCATATTTTAAAACGGTCGGGCTGTTAGCGTTGCCGGTCATGCTGCAAATCTTTGCGGGACACCCTCAATTCGCTTCGTATTGCTTCTTGTTTATCGCACTCTACTGGTTTCTGAATCAGGTCATGTTGAAAACTACCTTAAAATTTAATGCCCTGCTGCTCAATGGACTGGTAGTCGGGGGGGCCATACTGTTAGGCATACTTCTGGCCTCGGTCCAATTATTCCCAACGGTTGAATTTACGTTTAATTCCACTCGCCAAACCGGCCTGGATGAAGAATCAATTAATTTTCTTGCCTTTAGAGTGCAGGATTTACGGACCCTGGTAACGCCGTTTTACGATTTCTCCTATGAACCGCGTACCCCGGCCAGATTGGATAGTGTGAGCTGGCCTTTTGATGAGCGGTACAGCTATTTTGGGCTTATACCGCTATCTTTAGCGATGCTGTCAATTGCCTTTGTCATCAGAAAACGTCAGGCTTTGGTATTTTTAATTTTAGGAGTAATGTTTCTGTTGCTCTCCTTGGGGAACCAGACGCCGATCGGGGGGTTACTTAAAATACCACCGTTGAACTTATTCCGTATTCCCACCAAGTTCACCACGTTAGCTCAACTCAGCTTTGTTATTCTGGCAACCTACGGGTTAAAGAGCATGATTGAATTATTAATAAGACCAAAAGGGGAGAGTATCGCTAAAAACGTCCGTATCGGGCTGGCGGTGCTGGTTATACTCACAAGTTTGGATACCGGCACTAAACTATATAAACTCTATCCGATCCAGAAAGGCGAATGGTGGTACGAAAAGCCTGAAACCGTTAAAGTATACGAAAAAGAACTGCAGAAAAATCCTCAGGGCAAAATAATTGGCTACCAGAATTATCGCATTTTTGGCCAGGACTATAATATCCAAATGCATAAACAGTATTTAGAACAGGATCCAAAACTATGGGATACGTTGCAAATGCAAGTCTTTAAAAATAACCGGGCCATTTTGCCTGCCTTTGATATGTTAACCTATGATGTTCCACTTGTAGACAATGCGGTAAACTCAGCGGGATTAAAAGTAAAATGGTATTCACAAATCGAAAAACAAATTTTCTTTGCACCAAGTATTCCGGCTGATAATAACACGGTTGATTATAACGATCAGTACTGGAAATTTTTACGGTTAACCGGGACAAAATATCTGCTGCATAATGACAATTTGTCGTTGAAAAACGTTGAACTAGTGGGAAAAACAAACTATACAACCGGACAGGATCAAATTGCGATATATAAGCTTAAAAATCCGCTGCCTTTTATACATACACCTCAAAATATTCATAAAGTTGACGATGAACAAACCTATCAAGCCGTTTCCGGAATACAGTTTAATCCGGCAACAGAAATAATTATTCCCAAAACTAATAGTCAACAAGTTCATTTTAATACTAATAGCAATCCAACAGAAATTTCAGTGAAACAGCCGGTTCCTGAACAGTTACAAATTAATGTAACAAATGCATCGCCAACACTTATATTTATAAGTCAAACATATTTTCCTGGATGGACCGCCACGGTTGACGGACAATCGGTGCCGGTAATTCGCGCCAATCATGCCTTTCAGGCAGTATCCATTCCAGACCCTGGGACCCATACTATTGAACTTCAGTACCAACCCCAAAGTCTTCGTATCGGGCTGTATATAACGACGGCTGCCTTAGTGGTGTACATTGGCATCCTTATTTTTGACACGATCGCTCATAAAAGCCGACCAAATACTCAGCCATAATCAAAAAAGCCGTTAAAACGAACTACAGGGGCTCGACATTAAAAATGAGCCTAAATAAGCCAAAAACAGCAATTTAAGAGTAGGAATTTAGTCATAAATGTACTGCAGAGAGAAATCCCGGTCAGCGAAAGGCGAATAACCTGCACAGCCGACCAGCACTTCGATTTATTAATCATTTCACCGTACCTAAAAAACAATAAGAATTACTGAACTGCGTAATCCGCAGAGTCTCTTTATGCGCATGTCGCACAATATAGAAAAGCGCGCAAAAAAAATCTGGGAGTAGTTCTGCGTTGATGCGCGTGTAAGATTTTAAACAAACGGCTAAACAGCTGCCTTAAGCCTACGCTCAAAATGAGAAAAAAGATAGGGAAGTTGAACTCAAATTTATCACCAGGAAGAGGGTAATGCTAAACCGGGTTTTCACGGCGTGAAAAAGGCGAGTGGCAGAGAGTTTGAGCGTACAGGGGTAGAAAATCTACTCATATTAGAGATGACTTAAATATGTGGATAACTTTGCAAATGGGAAGGGTGATATAGTTTGCACATGATATAGTCTGCACAAAGCCCAAAACACAATAGATCCGGAGAAGTGTTTAGATATACCAGGTAGTAGCGAAATAAACAGGCTGGCATTTTACCGGTAAAGAAAAAATTGAGTAATGTATTTTTTAATTTGTCTACATCAGCTATGAAGCAGCCACCATTCCCCTGTCAGCTCTCCCCTTTTTTATCTGCCTAAGTATGAAATATGTAAGTAAGGTGACCAATGTCGCAAAAGAAATCCCACTGCCCACATAGAATGCTATAGGCTCATAAGCCCAGATAACGGTATGGCTGCCTGGTGGCACCTTAACAGCGCGCATTACTAAATTAACCTTTAGAATAGGGTTTTCTTTACCATCAATATATGCTTTCCATCCGGGATAATAGGTATCCGAGAAAACCAGATACGCCTCACTCCTACTCTCTGTCTTCATGGATACCATCGTAGACTGGTAATCAACAATCGATACGGAATGCGCTTTATTAAAGGAAACTCGGTCAAAATTACTCGAAGAGCTCGCTTCTTTCTCATCACTCCTCCCTATTGTCTCGCTGTATGCATATTTTTCCGGAGCAATCGCCGGATCTAATAGTTCGGTAAGGACAGCATCCGGTTGAGCACGCTTACGAATATCTGAAACAAAGAATGCCCGCGGCTGTACGAATTCATTTTTGTAAACCTGAAGCGGCACACCAAAGGAAGAATCAAGTGTATACGATTGTGAAAGTAAAAAGTTCGGCGACGGAAAATCACTAAAACTATAAATATACTTTACATTCCACAGACCCAGGATCCTGCTCAGATACGAGCCCGGTAAATTGTTTTTGGTGAGAAAGTTCTCCAGAAACGCCCGCTCTTTAAGCCCTAAGCCGCCTTCAAACCATCCGCGATCGGTAAAGGAATACATATGATAAAGCGCTGCGAAGTTCCCCGGAATAGCTTTTTGCAGCGAAAAGATCGCCTTCTCTCCCTTCTTCCAACCCAACGCTCCAAACGGATTCTGCATATATTGTGTCATCGGGTAAATACGATACAAATAAGAATCCTTTTTCTGTAGCTCTTTCACAGATTCCGGTACTGCCAGATACTTCCCTACCGGGTAGTAACCAATGTACTGATCTGCAAAAACCGAAAGATCAAGGAGAATAACTCCCAGTATTAAAATAGTTGTAACTGTAGGAGAAAAAGGCCATGAAAAAACATAATCGCTACTATCCTCTTTTCTTAGATTCCCCTGTATGCGACTTCGCTCGAGCCGCTGGAATAATCGCTCTATTGCCCATCCGGCCAGAACACTCAATGACAATAATGTCAGTAAGTTAAACCGCGTCGGAAAACGGAATAAAGTCATTCCTGGGATGTTGTAATACAGTACCGAAAATAGAAAGGAGTAACTTCCCATGGAGAGAATAAAAAACAAAACAGCCGAAAGTACATAAAACCGGAAGTAATAGTTAAAAAGGAATTCACCTGTTTTTCTGTTTCGGATACGGAAAAACAATAGAACAACCACGAGGACCAAAGGTAATAATCCTATGTACAGAACATTCTCCCACCATATACCGTCAAGCTGAATATCACCCCGGTAACTGCCTGTGGCAGGATTCCCTAAAAAGAAAGGCGCAAATAAAGTCGCCAGAAAATGAGGCCGTAAGGGATATGCCGTCGCCACTTCATAGGAAAAATCTTGTCGGGAGGACAAAGCCGTCAACTCGTATGTAGGTAATAACTGGGCAGCTGCCAGGCCAATTGCTACTACCCCGCTAATTCCTACGCCAATAATCGTCTTAAGAAGTGCTAGTGTCAGCGAAGTACTCGCCACCTTCTTCCGCGACTGCATATATAACAGGAATAGTTCACCTGAGATTAGCCATAAACACATAATTACCGAAAAGTAGAACATATGCGGGTGACCGGCCAAAACTTGTAGACCCCAAACAATTCCCAGCCACACAAACCGGGAGAGATTAAAATCGGTAAAATACCGGCGTAGTAGCCAAAAACACCAGGGCAAATATGCAGCAACCGCAATCATATTAATATGTTTCAACCGTGCCACAAAAAAGGACCCAAACATAAAAATAATCGCACT
Organism: uncultured Gammaproteobacteria bacterium; assembly: GCA_964403585.1. Classification (GTDB taxonomy): domain Bacteria; phylum Patescibacteriota; class Microgenomatia; order JALYQM01; family JALYQM01; genus JALYQM01. The sequence continues at coordinate 165,336 of CAYOFQ010000001.1, forward strand.
GGCCAACGCACCTCGCTTCCCCATCAACGGCAATGTCCGTGCAAATGTATACATTCCACACCCTGCTATCATAAAACTAATCAATATGCTGTAGTTAAGGCTTAAAACAGGAGAAAGAAAGGCAAGGAGGATGTGTGGCGGATACAAAGGACCGCTCTGACCTTCGGCTAAAACAGGAAACCCGTTCGAAAGGTATGGGCTCCATAACGGAAACTGGCCATGCGTATATGCTTCGTGCAAAATAGATTTGAAAGGTAAATGCAGCTCTAATAGATCCGAACCGGAAAAGTCACCCAAGGCAAAAACATTCTGCCCAAGCACAACCGGCCGGAATAATACCAGCGGCAAAAATATCAGAAGAATATACGGAAAATACCGACTGTGTACGATCCCGAACAACCGTGCTTTCCAACGAGACATACTACCAAGTATAACATTCGGTGGAGTACAATAGTCGAAATAATATATACTTTCTTTATGGGCGAAGAAGGCGAACCAGTAAGTACTGCACCTGCAGTTGAAAATACCAATAATCAGGAAGCCGAACCACACTCAGCCGGGGATGTTATTCCGGTGTTTAATGCGGCAGTTGCCGCGCTCAATGGAGCCAGCGGTCCAATCGCCGATGCTATAAATGTCGCGCTCGATCATCAGACAACTGCCATACTCCTGGATAAGGCTGCCGATGTCCGGGCGCACTGGCAGGAAATAAAATCTGTCCACGCCCGGGTAGAAAAATATATAAAAATTAAACAGGTGCGCAGGGATACATTTTGGCAGTATATTAATGCCTATAACGATGAAAAATCGCAGCACCCGCGGGAGTCAGTGGCATCAGATAGCCTGGAAATATCACACTACGAAAATCAGTATAACCCGGACACCTTACCGCGTAAAAACGGCATAAACCGTGCCGATGGTACTAAACTATTACATTATTTCGAGATAAATGGCGCGAGCGCTCTCGAAAAACTTGCCCGGAACAATGAAGATAAAGAAGAAATCACCAGAGGTAAATTAAAAGGCATGCGCGTGGAAGTAATCCAGGCGGCTGTTGAATACAATCGGTCATTACAGTTACAAGTACTGAAAGAAGTCCAACAACTCCCACCCGATCCTGAACCGGCAGCTCCTCCCGCCGAGCCTGTAGCAGTTCTGCGAACTCCGGAGCCGGTTATCGAAGACGATGACGATGAAGAAACACCGGTGGCTTTGGCACCTATTCCAAAAGATGCCCATGGTTTGGCACTGCGAATCAAAGGAATCCGTTCGAGAATTAATTACCTGGGACACATGGCCCTGGTTAGCGTAGCACTGGCAGGTGCGATGGTCACCCTTCAGTCAAGCGGGTCAGCCGAACAACAAGCCTTATTGAATCTGAACAACAATACCCGCAGCGCCGCTGCCCCTCTCCCCGACTATAGTGGTCGTGACGACGAATACAATCGCTGGACGCATAGCCAAAAGCAAATGGAAAAAGCAGCATTGAAACCTGCACCGGTACGTGCAGTAATGGGCGAAAAAGTTGCCAAAGCTGAAGAATCAAATCTCGTCTATCAGGCCAGTGCCGCTGAGTTACAGGCATGGAAAATAGTTGACCATGAGCATCCACTATCCATGGACTTCGTTGCCCAAACGGTAGATATAACCGCCGATGGTATTCCCAGTAATAAGGGCGAATTGCACGCCAGCCCGGATGTAGTACCCGACTTACAGCAATTATTTAAAGATGCCCGGGCCGCGGGACATAAAGATTTAGTAGTGTCCAGTGGTGAACGAGACATCGCCTATCAGCAGAACTTATATGAACACGACAAATCAGGTTTTACAGCAGTTCCCGGAGAATCGCAACATCACACCGGGTATGCCCTGGATTTTTCCAGTAGCGAGATAGATTACCGTGTAGATAATCAGGCTGGGTTCGAGAATATCGATGCCGGAAAATTTCTAGCCCAACATGCCCACGAATACGGTTTCATCCAGTCCTATGATTACGAATCCTGGCATTTTCTGTGGGTCGGCAAGCCGTTGGCTAAACTCTACCACCAGATGAAAACCAATGGCTGGGAAGGGGATGTTTTTGCCCTGCAACGCTATATCGACCAAAACCAAAAACCGTTCTCCATCGACAAGCAGGGGAATCTAATTCCGAATAAGAATCTTAAAGACGGCCGTGCCTTGTTAGCATATTACAATCAGGGGCAAAACCACCTGGCTCAGTCCTCCTCTACTCCTAACTCCTAACCATTATTTTTCCAGCAAGTGGTTATAACTAATCGACCAGAAAACAAACAACCATATAACAATAAGCAGGGTACTGCCATAATCATGGAAGATCAGGGCGGGGAGTCTCCCCCACCAGTGGGCCACCAGCACAATGACACTAATACGGAGGACATTCATCCAAAAGGTACCCAATAAACCGAATATGACGGTAATAATTTTAGATTTTAGGCTATAGCTCCCCTGCAGGCCGGTAAATAATGTTAATATAAACAGCAAAAAAGACTGCCAGCCAATACAGTTCCAGGATATATACACAATCGTTCCTCCGGCAGTAACCGCATTTTGCTGCACGCTTAATGTTTGTTGTGATTGACTCGTCACTACACCAAATAAATTCAATACGACTGCCACCATGCGAACCAGATAGGGAACCAGCGTATCGCGTATTCCGGCGTACCACCCTGCCCGCTCGACAATCTTTGTTAAAATTTCGTTAAATGTCGTAACGAATGGCAGAAACATCAACATCAGAACCAAAACAACAAATATTAATTGAAATGTGGATTTTTCAACTAATAACGGCTCTTCATAGTTAATTACTGGCTGTTCTTCCATCGTGACGCTACTGTAGTATATACTTAGTATATGGTCAAATGGTTCATCGTCAACGTCATCACACTCCTGATCCTGGCCCGCTTCCTACCCGGATTCACCATAACACAGTGGCAAAACGCCATTGTTGCGGTACTAATAATAGGTCTAATTAATATCACTATTAAGCCTATACTTAAGCTTCTCACCCTTCCTATTACCATCCTGACACTCGGTCTCTTTTCGTGGGTAATCAATGCGTTAATGTTGTTACTTGCTGCTCGCTTCACACCGGGATTTGAAATCGACGGATTCCTTACTGCACTCATTGCCTCTCTCCTGCTCAGTTTCATCACCTCGGCGCTGAGTAATGTAAGCAAATAATGATATAATCCGTCCACTAGAAATTAAAAGTAAAGGAGTTCCTATGTCAGATACCGACACTAAAACTGTAGTCGAAGAACATGACCACCAGCATGTCGACTGCAACTGTGAGAATGGAGATTGTGAGTGCTGCCAGGAAGGATGCGCCTGCCCGAACGATGAGTGTTTATGCGGATGGGATACCGAGGATACCCAGGCCGAAAAATACGCCCTGCTTGCCGAAGAAGCCTATGAAGAACTTATCAAGGAAAAGCTCAAGAAGAAGTTCCTGGAAAATGAAGCAGATTTGGATAAAGTCGTGGATATCGCTTTCCGGGCTGCCATGCACCGCTGGGACGAAATCGACCGCGGCGAATACGACGGCGAAATCTGGGACAAATTCGAAGAAGAACTCCAGGCTGTATGGAAGAAATAATATAGATAAGCGAAGTTTAGTTCGGATTTGCGCAGCCGAACTTCCGCCCTGGGTATCGCATATGGATGAAGGTAGCTCGTGTTCAAACAAAACGTTAAGTTCGGAAGCCTGGAGCTTGTGAGGGGAGCAAAACGAACAAACGAGCGGTTTAATGCATCTAAACAAAGCTTTCTCTCTGAACACTACGCCGACACGCTAATGCTTCACTACGTTCAGCATTTAAAGCTCTGCTTTGCCGGCTCAAAGGTATGGCAAAGAAGGTCGGCTTAAGTATATCAGCTTCGAAAGTATCATAATAAAGCATCAAAAAAGGAGCCCTTTTCAGGACTCCTTTTTTTTGAACGAATTATGAAACTAAGTGAAACTTAGTAATCGCGTCCACCGCGGTATCCACCACGATCTCCGCCGCCACGATGTCCGCCGCCATTGCCGCCGCGTCCACCACCGAATCCTCCGCGTGATCCGCCACCGAAACCGCCGGAGCGTTGTGGTCGATCTTCCTGAGGTCGAGCTTCATTTACAACAATTGTTCTTCCGTCTACATCAGTACCGTTAAGAGACAAAGCGTTCTGGGCTTCTTCTTCTGATCCCATTTCAACAAAACCGAAACCTTTGCTTCGTCCTGTGAATTTATCAACAATAATAGTAGCAGAAACAACGTTTCCTGCCTGAGCAAAAAGCTCTTGTAATTGAGCGTTCTGCATTGCATATGGCAGTCCGCCTACGAATAACTTAGTAGCCATGTACGGCTCCTTTTAACTGAGTAGTAAGCTATCATCCTCTTACAGTACAAATAACTTTTCTCTGATGATCGAGAGCTATCCGGGGATTCTTGCAAAGCTTAACAGGATACGTTCACTACCTGAATAACTGGCTTGTTTCACTTAAATAGCCCCTCTATAATAACGTATTAAAGGCAAAAACACAATGAGCAGTATTAGAGGCTAATATTAACATAAACCGACAATATCACCTTTTATACAAGTAAAAAATAACAAATAAAAATGAAAAAAGAGGGCATAAACCGATCATGGTCATTTTAACCCTTGCATTTATTTCTGATTTTGATTAGTATAGTGGAGATATATCGTTAATGATAATAATAATTAAGCAATAGAGATTGACAAATAAATAGTTACAGATTATATTTGTCATCCAGTAAAAGTAACGTAACAAGATCTTATTACAATTATTTTAATTACTAAAAATCTCTGCCTAAAGTAGGAGGCACGTCTATATGACAAAAAATGATTTAATAGATAATGTAGCAGAAAATGTAGGGTTAACAAAAAAGACTTCTCGCGAAGTTGTAGAATACATCCTTGAAACAGTCAAAAAGACCCTTGCAAGCGGAGATAAAGTAGTACTTACCGGTTTTGGTACGTTTACTGTTCGCAAGCGCAAATCAAGAAAAGGTGTAAACCCGCAGACTAAGCAGGGCATTACTATTGCCGGACGCAATCTTCCTGGTTTCACCGCAGGTAAAGATTTCAAGAAGCAAGTTAACTCAAAATCAAAGTAATTGATAATGAAATGAAAAATCTGAGCCTGTCAATCGACAGGCTCAGATTTTATCAGTATGACAGAAAAGAAGATCTTCTACCCCGGATTTATTCAATTGCTTGTAGACACATACTACTTGGATGAAACACGCGAGTATGAACTTGGGCATCGGAATGCCACAATAAAAGAGGCTAACGAAAGGCTTCGCCAAATACAAACTGACTCTGAACAGTTAGCTGCAGTTGCTGGTGAAATTGAACGAATTCTTCGTGAGTTAACAGCCAAACAAAGGCAAGCAATATACTTGCGGTATCGGCTGTATGATCCTCCCAAGGAGGATGAGCCAACCCTACACGATTTCAGCTATGTGGGAAAGTATCTGGGGGGAAGTCCAATCGAAAGCCAAACTGCATCAGCACACACGAAAGCTGCTTTAAAAAATATGCGAAAAATTTCCGAACGGGGAAATGGTATCTCCGGATTTAGATTCGAAAGAAGACGTATAAATTATTAGGATGATATACTACTTCTAATGGAACCTACCCAACTACCGGATAAGCTCAGCACTCTCGTATTCCTACGCAGAAATGAAGAAGTCGTCCTGGCAATGAAAAAACGTGATCTCGGTAAAGGGAAATGGAATGGCGCGGGAGGTAAAGTAAATCCTGACGAATCAGTCCTACAAGCAGCTATTCGTGAAACCAAAGAAGAAATCGGTGTTACACCAATCAAACTGGAACAAACGGCCTTACTCAATATCTATTATATCGACAAACAACAACCTGAAGTTTGGGAGATCCACGTATTTATTTGTACCGAGTGGGAAGGCGAGCCACAGGAATCTGAAGAAATGCGTCCGCAGTGGTTCAAATTAGACAACCTCCCCTTTCAGGATATGTGGCCTGACGATAACTATTGGTTGCTAAAAGCTTTAACGGACGAAAAAGTAATCGGAGATTTTATTTTTCGTGACGGTAAAATACTTTCATATAAAATGGCTCCCATGCCCTCCCCTAATCCGCTGGCAGTAACAATTATTTGTATAAACGAAGACGGAGATCTGCTACTTAAGAACAGAACTAAAGAACCTGACAAAGGTAAGTGGGAATTAATCGGTGGCCATGTCAAGACCGGTGAACGCCTCATTGAAGCCGTGCAACGAATTTTGCAAGATAAAGTGAATATCCACGAGACACTCTCGATTGAATTTACCGGACACTACTACGACGACCCAAACCGTCACCCTGGCAATCCCTGTCTTCCGCTCACCTTCAAAGTGCGTACACCAAATGCGCATTTAAAAGAAATCAAAAATGCCTCCTGGTTCGAACCTAAATTATTATCTGAACTTGAATACGCCCTGGATGATAAACAAATGCTTCTGGACATCGGAATTCTGTGATGTATATACTAGTCCGCATGAATAAGAAAGAAACCAAAGATAAGGAATCAAAGGCCGAGCTACCAACCAAAGACGAAATCCAGCAGCTATCCGCAGAACAATTTCAGCAGTTGCTCAAAGACGTCAAAAAGCGCAAGTACCAGGGAATATCCTCATTAATGAAAAAGTAACTATTTCTTCAAACTCTGGAACTCCGGTTTGGTAAGGAACGGATTTGGCGGCTTAACACCTGTCTCATAAGCCTTCTGTAATTCATCAATAAATCCGCTCAAAAAAGCATAGGGTTCACTAACACTCATCAGCCGGTTCAGGGTATTACTCCACAAATAATCTATCCACTCATAACGCAACCCCTGGTATTTCCACTCCAGAGCTTCTATCAGGAGTGCCGTAATATCCGAAATCGCGAGAATTGCTGACTCGTCCGCTGAAAGGTTATCTTCATTGGTCTCCAGTGTTAAGTATTCTGCAACGTACAATCGTATTGATTCACTGGCCTGTTGCTCGGCCTGTCTGGTAGCCTTGCGTATATCCATATCGGTAAAGTACGATTTATAGCTCGGGCTGCCCGAAGGAATATCCAGTAAAATACTCTCATTCCAGTCGTGAGTAACTGCGACCTTCAAGAGATTTTCAAAGTTAATTGAGTAACCCTGCTTCTTAAAAACTTCGCCAAACAAGAGCGTCAAGGACACGACTTTAAAATTGTGCTCGGCTACCGAATCTGTCCGGTTGGGATCAATGCCGGCAAACATCACACCACCGGTGCGCGGCATTCGACTGAGGTTATCAAGTACTTGGACTAATGTTAGTAATTTCTTCATCTATTAATTATATCAGCTCAGTTTTGCAACCAATTCCTCCCGTGTTAGTGTTTCTTGCGTACGATTCTGTAAGTCTTTCAGTTGGCATTTTCCCTGCTCTGCTTCATCGGGACCAATAATAACAACGTAGGGAATTCCTTTCTGATCGGCATATTTTAGTTGTTTTTCCAGTTTAGAAGCCGGGTTAGGGAAGACTTCGGTATTAATTCCTTGAGCGCGTAACTGTGCTGCAATCTGTAGAGATTGTGCTACGAGTTCAGGCGAAAACACAGCAACTAAGACCTGCGTTAACGTCTTAAATTCAGGAATAAGACCAAATTCCTCTGCCGCTTCTAAAGTTCGATCAAATCCCAGGCCAAATCCGGTGGCAGGAATCGTCTGTCCGGAAATATTCTCCACCAGCTTATCGAATCGCTCCCCGCCCAGCACTGAACCACCGCTTGAACCGGGAATTTCAACCTCCCAGATCGGTCCAGTGGAATATGAAAAAGAGCGGGCGATAGTCGGATCAAATCGATACCAGCGTTCATCAAAACCACTATCTTTAAGATAGTTGAGAATGAAAGTAATCGTCTCATTAGGTTGCATATTCATAACGTACGAAAAATAATTTTGCGCCTGATTCCGCTCTATTCCTTTTGCGACCATCTCTTCAATCACTCCCTGTTCTCCAATCTTCTTCAGCTTGTCTATGGCAGCAATAGCCACGTAGGGAATGTCCTTCAATAAGGCACGATCATTAATAAGTACCGTAGCCTGTTTAAAACCTAATTCACGGTAAATATCCAAAGAAAGCGCAATTACTTCCGCGTCCGCCATCGGTGAGTTTACCCCGAAGATATCTGCATCACACTGGAGAAACTCACGGTAGCGGCCTTTTTGAGGTTTTTCAGCTCTGAATGAGCTCTGAATCTGATACCGCTTAAAAGGAAACACAATCTGGTTCTGGTATTGAGCAACTACCCGGCATGTTGGAACTGTTTGATCATAACGAAGAGCTATGTTTCTTCCTCCCGGATCTTCGAATTTGAAAAACAATTTTTCATCTTCACCAACTTGTCCTTCAAAAATCTCAAGCGGTTCAATAGTCGGTGTTTCAAGTGGGTCATATCCCCATTTTTCAAATACCCCGATTATCTTTTTCTTTAACCAATTTCGTTTCAAAGCATCCACGGGCAAAAAATCCCTGGTTCCTTTAACATTTTGCGCGAGTTGATTTGACATAAATACTCCTTATTGAATTTGTACTACTTTGGCTGAAATAGTAAAAGCCTCAGTATCTTTATTAATAGTAATTATTCCTCCACTAGGTTGCAGTACCTCAGTACAATTTGTAAGTAAAGAAAGCGCCACACTCCCTGAGCCACAAGCACTCTCCTCCACACACGAGTCAGTCTCTCGGACATAGATAGTAGGGTAGAGTACGTCGTTTTTATACAGCAGTAATCCAAAGGCTGGTAAGCCATAAGTACGTGCTAAATCTTTCAGGAACAACCGTTTATCTTGTGGACTTTCATTCATATAAATATACCCTATGCCTTCAAACAATACGGTTGACTGAACAATTGAATACCGCAACGGTAATGTGATAATCGTAAGATCATCAATATTTACAAATTCAACTGCACTGTTCACACCGCTGGTATAAAAAGCGCCACGCATGCCAAACGTCGAAGCAAAGGCAAGCGTCCCGTTTATACTTAATTCTCCACCCATCATCTCAAAAGCAGGCAACCCGGCTTTTGTTGACACATAACCGACCTGCTCAACCTGAGCCAGGAACAAAGAATTTAATGTTGCCCGATCGAGATCGTCACTATCCCAAACAATTATGGTCGTATTGCCATTAGCAATAAGATATTTCTGTGTTTGCATAAAAAACTCCCGTTCTTTAAACTCCACTAAAAAATAATCCAGTGAAATCTAAGGAACGAGAGTCAAGGAAGCTTCGCTTCCGCAGATCCAGCCGATAGGCTGGAAACCGCCTTTATAAAAAAAGAGACCTCCCGCGGTCCCATCCTTATTCTAATAAGTATTACTACTTAAAAGCTCTTGGCACCGCTCTCCATCTCAAATGAGACGACAAGGGCTGTTGTACTTTACGGCTCAACTCCCGTAGCATATTTTGATGCTCAGCTCGTGGATCGTGACTCCACTGATAACGCTTTATACGTATTCAATTAGGGGAATAATAGCACATATATCCTATAGTTGTCAAATTTTAGTGCTTAAATGTATCAAAATCACCTCGCCAAAATCGTTCAATGAAAGATTGTGAACCTTTTCCAAACGGCATCTTCAGCTCCAGCATCAAATCATATTCTTCTTTATCTACAAAGTGGATATCTGCCAGTTCCTGATTATTCATAATAATCGGTTGCCCCGTGTACTTTCCCATATATTTATACGAAAAATACGAAGTATATTTATAACGCGTATACTCTTTACAGACAAATGTCAGTTCACAATCAAACCCCGCTTCTTCCAGAAGTTCGGCATGAGCCGTTTGTAACGGTGTCATGCCATGGATACAATGCCCTGCAGCGGTAACTGCCCAATATAACGGGTTGGTACGCTTCATTGCACTGCGCTGCTGTAATAATAAACGGTTCATCTCATCGTAAATTAAAATTGAAGACTGTCGGTAGGTAAAAAAAGGGTTAGTATCTGCTTGAAGACGGACGACTTCCCCAATGACTTTATCACTTTTGTCGACCAGGTCGAGTATTTCGTCAGGAGCGTTAGTCTTGTCCCGCATACCCGCATTTTAGCACATTGACTTAAGAGTAAAAGACACAACGAAGACAATTGCATAAATAGTATATCAATACTATAATAAATATATACAACAATAAAACTAGGAGGCTGTATGATCGGGTTAGTCGCCATAATACTTATTATCCTCTGGTTTCTTGGATATATCCGGATTGAATCAATTCCAATCCCTGACATGTTTCTTTTCCAATTTAATGGACGGTCAGTAAGTCTATGGGACGTTCTGATTTTCTTGGTGGTTTGCTGGGCAATTGCGGTCCTGCCTACTCCAATACGTCAAATAGCTGGCGTCTTATTAGCTTTATGGTTGCTGGCCTTATTCGGTATTATTGCTATCACCGGATTTTCTCAGGTTATTATTATCGCCATAATTGTCGGCCTGCTTTACGCCTTGTTCTCCAGAAGGACAGTCCTCTAATGAGTCAGGGTCTCGTCTTGTACCTGGGAAGATAATATCTCCATATTCGTAATAAGTTTAGGATTCTGGTCAAGCCGGACAAATTGCTCGACTTCAATTTCATCCATGGCCGCTTTACCTGCACCGTCAGTATGCATTGAAGTCAATGTCGAGACAACAGACTGTTTTAGATTTAGGTCGAAATCTTTCCTGAAAGAGACGACATGAGGTGCAATAGATTCGGTAGTATCAATAATTTTGAAATAGCCGTCAAACTCAGCACTGTCTTCTTTGTAATTCGAATTGCTCATGGCTCCGGCTACAGAAGTTCCTTTATATAAATGTTTGATCGTTACTTCGTTATCTCCCGTAAAATAATAGCCAATTTCATCGGCAGCCACTTTAGAGGATGGTCCTTCCTTTTCAACCACTTTGAACCCTCTGCGGATGAGATCTGCCTTTGGCAAAAAATAGGATGAAGCTGACTCAGGCTCTTTAAAGGCAATCGTTTTTCCGACGAGATCGGCGATATTTTTTATGGAACTTTTCTGCGGAACTATAAATACCGAGCTATACGCAGACTCACCGTTTTCAACTGTTCCGAGGACTGCTTCTGTTTGCGCGACTGAATGGAGTGAAAAACTGGCAAAGGGGTTTTCAATGATCATGTCCTGTTTGTTCTGCCGTAATAACACCGCCATCTCTAAAGCGGTTCGGGCAAACACCAGTTCAACATCCTTAACCCCAAGCTTGGTTTTTAAATAACCCTTCATAAGTGTATATCCATCAGTCGAATCTTTTATCGAGTCGGTAATGGCACCGATCCGCAGGACAGTATTTTTATACGGCGAGGGGCGAAACACTGAAGTTATCGCAGTGAGTGTATGGGAGGTATACACAAAGTAAGACGCACCACTGAGAACCAGTAGTAGAATAAAAAGGATAAGATACTGTTTTCGCATACTTTTACTGTATAGTAGAACGCAACACCAGGCATATTGCAATAAGAAAAATTAGAACTTCCTGAATTCACCCGACATAGTGTACAATGACCAAAATAAGGAACGCATTTATGAAAGTCGGACTCTATTCTCCATACTTTAATATTTTAGGCGGAGGAGAAAAATACATCCTCACTATTGCCGAAGTACTTAGTTATGATCATCATGTTGAGGTTATCGTTCCTCCGGGAAAGGTTGAATTTGAAACCCAAAAGGAACGTGTTCACCGCCGGTTCGCCGATGTCGATTTACACAAGGTCCACCTCATTCGTGGGCCTTTTGATAATTCGTCGAATTGGCGCGAACGGGCCAATTTCACCAAGCAATACGACCTTTTCTTCTATGTGACAGATGGAAGTTTTTTTTGGTCCCGCGCCAAGAAGAACGCGGTCATTATTCAGTCGCCGGACACCTTAAGTCTCAGTAAAATTCTCGACAAGATCAAGCTCTCCCGGTGGCAGGTGAAAATTTGTTATTCACACTACGTACAGCATTGGCTGGAGTACAAACACGGGTTTGAAGCACAGGTCCTTCCGCCGGCTATTGATCCCGGTGCATATACGCACGGTAAAAAGGAAAACGTCATTATTGCAGTTGGAAGATTCTCCAAAAGACCCCACGATAAAAAGCAACTTCGCATGATTCGTGCCTATAAAGATATGGTTGATGAAGGACTGCTTAAGGGATGGAGATTTATCATGATGGGGGGCTTATCCCAGGATGATCATGAGTATTACCAGCAGGTTGTTACCGAAGCAAAAGGGTATCCAATTGAGGTAATTGCTAACTCGGATTTTGAAACACTGTTGGAGAATTACACTAAAGCAAAAATTTATTGGCATGCCACCGGATTCGAAGAAGATCTTCAAAAGCTTCCTGAACGAGCTGAGCACTTTGGTATCACCACGGTCGAGGCGATGGCTTCCGGTGCCGTACCGGTCGTCGTAAATGCCGGCGGCCAGCCGGAAATAGTTTGGGAAGGCCATAATGGATTTTTGTGGGAATCTATCGATGAACTTAAACAAAAGACCATGACCCTCGTGAACGATGAACACCGCCGGGAACGCATGGCTATCGCTGCCCGGAAAAAGTCCTTTGATTTTGATAAAAAAACTTTCCGCAAGAAACTCTACGAAGTGTTATTATAGGAGCATGACGTATATAATACTGAGTGTATCAGTCGTTTTACTAGTAATAACTGGCTGCACACCCAAGCCGTTTGATCCTCCAAACGGAGATAATCGCCAGAACATTCCTGTCAGCTCTCCAACCGCCACGCCATTCGAGCAAACTGCCTCGCCCAGTTCATTCATAAACGGAGATTATATTTCCTACAAATTGAAAGTTAAATTTAATGTCAATACCAAAGCTCCCGAAAAAGCCTGGGTAAAAGAAGAAGGTAACAAAATCTATGTCGTCCCCGGAGACGTAAATACGAAATATACCGAAGGACAATGGCTGGAGGTTTTTACTAAGCAGCAAAATGAAGAGATCAAGACTGCCATGCAAAAGCAATTTTTAACTGGAATATCGGAAAAGGACTGTTTTATTGATGAATACCGCGGAGGTGTTGGTAAGGAGTCCACTAATTCCAGAGCCAAAGGGTATCAATACTATTTCATCAACTATCCGGGATCAGACAATTTTGAAAACTGGAACAACAATAAATGTCCGGAGCAGTACCGTGCCACCAACGGCATTCGGTATTTTGTTTACGATCCAAAGCACCCGACACGATATGTTTACCTGGATATCGGTCAATATCCGATCATGTCAGGAGTCGGTGAAAATATAGTTTGGCAGGACACCCTTCGGTTTATAGACTAAATTCGGTATAATGCTTTTGTGAAACAGAAATATCTCATACCGCTGCTGGTAACGGCTATCGTTCTGCTCCTTCCATTTGTATATAAACTGCCAATTCCGGCGGACGCGATTCCCGGTCTGTATTGGCCCATGAAAGACCATGATTTTGGCTATTCAAACGGCGTACCGGTTAAAAACCCGCTCATAACTGACCCGGTTCGGCAGCAATTTGCCTGGAAATATCTCGCCATCAAAGAGTTTAAGCAAGGCAATTGGCCGCTCTGGAATCCCTACAATTTCTCGGGAACGCCACTATTGGCAAATTTTCAAACCGGAGCATTCTACCCTCTGAATATCCTCTTCTTTACACCAAATCCGGGATTAGCCGATGATCTTCATTGGTTTGCTATTCAATGGTCGTGGTATATTTATCTGCAATCTGTGCTATCCGCGCTCTTTCTCTTCCTCTATCTTAAAAAAATTGGCTTGGATAAACGTGCTGCCATCTTAGGCGGGATTACCTTTGCTTTTTCCGGATTTAACGTTGGTTGGTGGGAGTGGGGGAATTTAATCCATACGCTCCTCTGGTTCCCGCTGATTCTCTATGCCATCGAATGTCTGGTCGAAAAGGACCCGGTCGAAGTTCAAGGAACAACCGCGTACCGTAAATCGCTTTGGGGCACATTTCTTACCGTAGATAAGAACAGACTAATTCTACTTTTTGCTCTTTTTGCCAGTTTCACGGCAGGTCATTTGCAAACCCATCTGCTGGTGCTTATTAACACAATGTTTTATATTTTGTATAAGATCCCGCTCATCCAGGTTATTGGAATCAAAATCAAAACAGAGTTCACCCATCGCCGCATGTACTATTGGCTGCAGTTAACACAAGTAGGGGTATTGTATCTCTTGCTAATCGCAGTACAGGCATTACCGACACTCGACTTTCTGCAGAAAAGTGCCCGCGATGTTGATCTTACCGGATGGCAGCGCAAAGACTGGTTTTACCCCTTCGAGCATTTTGTCAGCCTGATTGCACCCGACTACTTCGGTAACCCGACAACCTACAATTACTGGGGTGTGTGGAATTATGGCGAATTTTCGGCATATATCGGAATCTTACCGTTGCTCCTGGCTTTATCGGTAATCATTCAGTTTCTCTTCGATAAATGGCGAAAAGTTGGACATCGAAGTTCCATCAATCTTACCCATCGTGAGCCCGTCCAGGAAACATTGGATATTATGCAGGAGAATACCGGTATTGGTTTCTTTATGTTCTGTTTGTTTATTAACCTGGTACTCATAACCCGCAATCCTATTACCGAAAGCTTTTATCGCTACAACATTCCCTTCTTGGCCGGTACACAGCCTTCCCGGGGTATCGCCATTGTTGACTTTTCATTGGTTGTACTTGCTGCAGTCGGTTGTAATCAGATCATCAAAGTTTTCTCTGATCGGAAAAAGTCACAGGCGGTATTTATCGGCATCAAAACGAATATTAACTATGCCTACCTGCTTGCGATTATTGGAATAGGCGTACTTTGGGTTATCACCTTGCTTAAACTGTCGCCGTTACTGGGAGTTCTGGATAAAGCTCCCGATTTTGACGTTTTCCGCATCTCCAGGAATAATCTTATCCTCCCGACAATACTTATCTTTCTTGCTTTTATTTTGTTGAGGATGTATTTCAAGCGCGCCGAAAAAGTCTACGCCAGTGATTCTGAAGAACTGACCATTCCACCTTCCACCAAAATAATTCTTTTGGCAATTGTGGCGATTACTTTTTTTGATCTGGCCCGTTACTGGTATAAATTCGAATCGTTCTCTAAGCCAGAGTTATTATACCCGCAGTCACAGTTGCTGGACAAAGTAAAAGGCGATCCCGCCAAACGCATCCAAACTGAAGAAAGCCGAATCTTGCCTCCCAACATGAATATACCCTACGAAATTTATACCGTAGATGGCTATGACCCGTTGTATTACGAGAAATACGGGCAGTTTATTGGACTTTGGGATCGGGATAAAGCCGATCTGACACCATACAAGGCCAATCGGATCATTACCCCGCATCGACCGAAAAGTGTTGTTGCCAATATTTCCGGCGCCGCGCACCTGTTGTCTTTTGGCGACTATACCAAATACGAAAAAATAGACGAGTATGGGATGACAAAACTTTTCAAAATGGATACCGTATTGCCTCATCTCATGATTTTCCCGGCGATGCGCGGATTCGAAACCGAACAGGAATTAGCTCAGTATATGTTCGGTTCGGGATATGATTATTCATCCGAAGCACTGTTTATTATGAAACCGACCCGGGAATTTACCATTCCGGATAACGGGGCATACGTTCGACTCGGCAGTCGAAATCACACGGTCGAATTGGTCGAATACACTCCCACCAAAATCGCCATCCAAGCTTCGCTAAAGGAAGCCCCGGGACTCTTGTACCTTGCAGATACCTTTGATGAAGGATGGAAGGCCACTATTGATGGGGTGCCCGCACCAATCATTCGAACTAACTTTGCCTTCCGTGGCTTACAACTTTCACCGGGTGATCACCGTATTCGCATGTGGTATATGCCGGAAAGCTTCTCTGTAGGTTTAAAAGCAACTCTGGTTGGCACAGGGTTGCTGGTACTGCTCCTCGGATTAAGCTCAAAAAAGTTTCGCAAAATACCGTAAAGGAATCGTATGAACAAAAGCATTTCAATTATCATCCCGAATTATAATGGGGCCGAAATTCTACCCCAGAATCTCCCTTTGGTTATCAAAGTGGCTGAAAAGTATCAGGCCGGAATTATTATCGTCGACGACAAGTCCAAAGATAATTCAGTTGAGATCCTCAAAAGGGATTTTCCTCAGATAAAACTAATTGAAAAAGAAAAAAATGAAGGATTCTCCTCTACGGTAAACTTGGGAGTCAAAAATGCCCAAACCGAGTTAGTGTGTCTTCTTAATAGCGATGTTATCCTTACCGAAAACTGTCTGGACCCGCTTTTCGCGCACTTCGACGATCCGTTAACCGCCGGAGTTGCAATGATGGACATCTCGGACAACGAAGATGAACGGTTTGGGAGCCTGCATGGCCGGGGAAAATTTATTTTTCATAAAGGCTTTTTACTGCATTGGCAGTTGGGGGATAAGACGGAATTAAAGTCGGGGATTACCGGCTGGGTATCCTGTGGCTCCGGCATGTTCTCCCGCAAAATTTGGAATGAGCTTGGAGGATTGGATGAATTACTCAACCCCTTTTATTTCGAAGACGTGGACTACGGATATCGCGCCTGGAAATGCGGATTCAAAATGTACTTTGAAAGCCGGTCGCAAGTACAGCACATCCATAAAAAAGGCGCCATTAAATCCAACTATGATGAAAAACGAATTAAAACAATTAGTTACCGTAACCAGACTCAATTTACCTGGAAGAATCTGAGCGATGTCGATCTAAAGCTTCGCCATTATCTGAATCTCCCGCTTAACCTGGCCTCTGCTTACAAAAATCATGACCAGGCGTTCCTTGACGGATTTCGGCAGGCCTGGGCCCGTCGCAATGAAATAATGCTTAAGCATCAGGAACTGCAATCTAAATGTAAACTCACTGACCATCAGGTAATTGGCATGTTCTCTAACACCTAACGGTTATATATACTGGAAGAATGCATAGGAATAAACTAAAAGCCCGGTCGGCTTTTGATATATTTCTTCTTGTCAGCGCGGGGATCTTAGTAACCGGATTTATTTCCGCTTTAGTTGTTTTTGGTAATAAATCTCTGGGAAATTTATCCAAAAGCAGCACCAGTTCTGCCGCACCTGTATATAGCTTTGCTGCCGATCCGGGGAATACAGCGTATTCTATGTACATCACCGGTATCAAACCGTTATAAAAGTTAGGATATAGTAAAATAGTACAAATGCGGTCAAAACTTATTTTAGTCAGCATACTGCTTATTGCGGCAATACTCCGTCTTTTCGCGCTCGGCATAACCCCACACGGTATCTATAGCGATGAAGCTTCTCTGGGATACAACGCCTGGTCCATTCTCACTACGGGGCACGACGAATTTGGCAAAAGCTATCCGCTTACCTTTCAGGCCTTCGCAGAGTACAAACTTCCCGTATATATTTACACTTCAATTCCATTTATTGCCCTCTTCGGGTTGAGTCCTTTTTCTATCCGTATTGTTAGTGCCATTGCCGGTATTGTCGCAACATACGGCATATATGTATTATGCCGAACATCTTTTCATAAAAACGAAGGTAAGGAGATCATTTCTCTTTCGGCGGCAGCTTTGTTCGCAGTTTCTCCCTGGAGCATCCATTTCTCGCGCGGTGGTTTTGAAGCCAACTTGGCATTGTGCTTGATCATCTTTGGCGTATATTTATTTATTTCGTATACTGAAACATTTCGTCCGTACCATCTGCTCAGTGCAGTATTGCTTTTTGTGCTGGCTTTATATACATACAATGCTGCACGGGTCTTTTTACCCATCTATATAACGATACTGGTTGTAATGTATAGTCATGAACTATTTAAGTCCAAAGATAAACTATTGCCTCTTATTTCGGGCGGAATAATTCTGTTCACGATTCTTTATTCCTTAATGGGATCTATTTTTGGCGCCGAATCGGCTCGCGCGAATCAGGTGCTTGAATTGGAGAACAAACAATATGCGCTTGGTCCGCTGCTCGGTGTACTGGAAAAGTATCTCACCCACTTTTCCGCGGAGTTTCTTTTTTTCAGTGGCGACGTGCTGGCCAGGCATTCGGTGCGGGAAGTAGGTGAACTACTATTGCCGCAATTGCTGTTTATTGCGATTGGCGTATACTCGCTCATCACTAACCCTTCCCGAATCTCAGTCGGGATTCTCCTGTGGCTAATTATTGCACCATTGCCGGCAGCCATCGCCACACCCGTTCCTCATGCTCTCCGTTCGTTGCTCTTGTTGCCGCCACTTACGATTCTTACCGCCGTTGGACTGACTACAGCGTATAATTTGATCAGGCAAAAAAGACTGCCTGCCGCTACGTATACCGCCGGGAGTATCTGTTTTATTTTCTTCGCGTATTCTGTATTCACCTACCTCCACGTATATTTTAAACACTATGCGTATAAAAGCTCATGGGACTGGGACGAAGATAAAACTGTACTAGGCCAAACACTTGCCACTGAGTATGCCAAAGCACCGCGCATTTATATTGAGACAGCTGAACAGAACCAAATCTATCTGAAATTTTTTACTGCATCACAGGGGCAGGCGTTTATTCGATCACGCTACATATTTTTCTCAAATATGGATGAAATTTCACCACAAAACGGCGATATCGTTGCAATTAATGGATGGAAAGGGACTCCTGAACAATTATCCGGAGTGAAAGAGTTGAAAATGCGCAACAATTCAATCGGATTTAAGGTCGGGGAATGGAGGAGCGATGAATAACTGGCTACTCCATCTTAAAAATCTCATTTGGTGGCCAATTTCCGAGAAAGATCTGGTTATTTTATTACTTCTCCTGATCATAGCATTGGTCGAATCGACCTATTCGTTTCAGGATCAACTTGGCGGACCGGAAAAGCCGTATTTGGTAATTCTGGCAATATATAGTATTTTCCTTAGTGTAGGGATATATAAATTCATTCTAAGCAGCAAACCAATGAGCAGGCTTGAAAAAAAATTTTTTGCACTAACCTACTACCTGGCTTTTTCCGGGTTTAATATCATTGCCGTAACTTCTCAGGATATCTCTCAACTGGTTCAGCCACTGCTGGTAACGGTCATCATCAAGCTAACTTTTTTCTATAATCTTACCCGATCATTAATAACCTTTACCGCAACAGCCATGCTCCAACGTATCGAACAGGAAGGAGTTTTAGGTAAAAGCATCTTGACCGGATTAGTGACCGATCACCAGCTTTCCGGCAAGGAATCCTTCTTAATCGCAGTGCTAACGGTGATCATTTATTTCGCTTTCAGAGTAAATAGTTATGGAATTCCGGCTGCCGCCGTATTGACCTATACCTATACGATCATTGCATGTGGACTTATCGGTAATATCCACAGTATCCTTATGCGGAAAAGTCTATGAAAAATAAAATAATTATCGGGGTGCTCATTCTGTTCACTTTTATTCTGCGAACCTACCAGCTGGAGAATAATCCTCCCGGTTTTTATTCTGATGAAGCCAGTTATGCGTATAATGCCTACTCGATATTAAAAACCGGACGGGATGAGCATGGTGTATTCCTTCCCATAACTGCCGAGGCGTTCGGGGATTATAAACTTCCGGTCATGTTGTATTCAATTGTTGCTTCATTTGCCCTATTCTCCCCTTCCGAATGGGCAGCCAGGTTACCCGGAGCATTGTATGGAACCGGCACTATACTTGCCCTGTATTATCTGATCAAAGAATTACGCGGATCTAATGACTGGAAGATCCCCTTGCTTGCCGGTGCTTTCCTGGCCATCGCACCTGCTCACATTTTCGTTTCGCGGGGTACCTGGGAGCTGACACCGGCACTTTTCTTTATAACCATCGGCACACTCACTTTCACTAAAGCTCTGCACTCAACAGGAAAAGCTGCCTTATTCAGCATTGTTTCTGCCGTATCCTTCATTCTCGCTCTATATTCATATAACTCGGCTCGCGTTTTTGTTCCCTTGTTCGGAATCGGATTGATAATCATCTTTTGGCAAGAAATACGTGTGTTTATGGAATCGCCCGCGAATAGAATAGTGGTGGCTAGCTTAATTCTTGGAGCAATTCTGCTTTGTTTGCCAATTCTTAAATCCATTGGTGCGCCGGAAGTAACCCAACGGGCTAAATACATAAGTATCTTTTATGATAAGGGGGTTGATTCACGTCTTTTTGAAGCGATTCGTTCGGATTCCGGTCAGCCGGTAAAACTAACCCAGATCCTGCACAATAAACCAATCTTTTACTCTATGGATTTCCTGAAAAGATATCTTTCCCATTTTGATTTCAATTTCCTTTTTGTAATCGGCGACACCTTCGAAATATTCCGGCTGGCCGGACTCGGGCTGTTGCCGCTTATTACCTTGCCACTCGTATTTATTGGCGCAATCAGTCTGTATAAGCAAAACAAACAATTATTTTTACTATTCACACTCTGGCTGGTGATAAGTCCAATTGCTTCATCTTTCACGGTTTTTACACCGAGTGTTTCTCGGGCACAAAACATGATCATTCCGCTGGTTGTGTTTGCTGCCTATGGTGCTGCACAAGTATATAGAGAAATTGCCGACCGACTGCCGCAAACAAAGCCTATACTGGTCCCGATTGTTTTAGTTTTATATGGTCTCAACACCGGCTATATCCTAAACCAATACTTTGTTGAAACTCCCAAACTTACTGCCGAAAAATGGAATGACGGGTTTAAAGAACAGGTAGCGTTCGCTGCCGGGCATCAGGATCAGTACGATAAAATACTTATTTCCAGCACTCAGGCACCGTCATATATTTTCTATGCCTGGAATTTGCGGTACGACCCTGCTACGTTTCAAAACGAAGCCCACGTCGATCATACGCCCGACCAGAATGGGTTGAATTTTACCAGTCAGTTCGGTAAATATCACTTTACAAAAGATATTACCGGAGATCAAAAAAAGATTCCATTGGAGGAAAAAACACTGGTACTCGGGTTTCCTAACGAGTTAGTTCTACCAAATAAAGATTTTTATTCGCGTAATCGGCAGAAAGTAGCCGAGGCCAAGGAATAACCTATGACTATTGATTCGAATCAGGAATACTTTGAGCAACACTTCAAAGATTTAAAATTTGAAAACCAAGGTATACAAGACTTGGTATTGGAAAACTGTACCCTGGATAAAGTAATCTTTACTGACACAACGCTTTCGCGCTGTCGCTTCGACACTACCACCTGCAGTAATTGCCAATTTCTTAATGGAAAAATACCGAACGTCACACTGCGGGATACAACCCTGAGAAATTGCAAAATTACCGGAATCGCCTTTTCCGATACCGACGCGCTCGAGTACCTTACGCTGGAAAATTGCGTCATAACGTATTGCAGTTTCTTTGGATGCAAAATTACTAAGTTGGTAGCTACCAACTGCACATTCAAAGAAGTGGATTTTACTGATGCCGATCTTCATGAAGCAAATTTTCAGCATACCGATTTCGAGGGGAGTACATTCCATAACACCATATTGACTAAGGCTGATCTCTCTCACGCGAAGAACTACCGCATCGATTTCCATACCAATAAAATTTCCAAAGCAAAATTCACGTTGCCCGAGGCCATATCGCTATTGCGCAGCCTGGATATTAAAGTCTACTGATTTGAAAAATCTCTACAATAATAGTATAATAAAATCATACATAATAGTTATAGATGGGATAAGGAGCCAGTATGTCTGTTAACTGGGATTCCATTAAAGGCCGCTGGAATGAGATGAAAGGTGATGCCGAAGTTGCGCTCGGAGATATTACCGATGACGACTGGAAGAAAATCGATGGGAATAAAGATCGATTGGTTGCCAAGCTCCAGCAGGCGAAGGGGTGGACAAAGGAGCAAGCTGAAGAAAATGTCGATAACCACTTCAAAAAATATGATGAATTTGACGATCGTGACAATACAATTTTTTAAATAAAGAAGCAAAAGTTCCTAAAGCCAAATAAAAACGGCGCGAGGTATGCTCCTCGCGCCGTACTTCTTGCCATTATGGTGTTGCTCTTTCCTCCAACCCGCTTGCCTGATTACCTGTATCTTCAACTTCAGATTCATCTACATCGGCTACTACCGAATCCACGTTTCCACTCTCATCAGTCATACTCGATCCGTCGTCAGGAACTATATCCGGTTCACTTTTCCCGGCTAGTTTTGTAGGCTTAGAGTCTTTCTCTTCTGCTTTCAACTCTTCTTTTTCTTCAGTTTTTGTCTCCACTTTTTCTTCAGCCGCTTTCTTTGAGCGACCTCCCGAAGCCTTATTTTTAACAGAAATTTTCTTTAGGGTAGCCGCTCGCATCTTAGGAAAAGCAACAGTAACAATACCATCCGCACAAGTTGCTTCTGGATCTGCGTTGAGATCAACTTCTCCCGGGACTGCGACTTGATACGAATATGACGAAGTCATTCTGGTATAACTTTTTCGATCTTTTTTCTCTTCGTCCTTCATCTCACCGTTAATACGCAGAACACCTTGGTGATAGGAAATCTCTATATCTTCAACTTTTATGCCCGGCATCGCCGCATCAACATATACAAACTCATCATCTTCAGTAATCGAAAGGCCGGAAGGAACACCATTCTGCTTTAACCAACTTGTATCATCCTTCAAAGAGGAAAACCGCATCAAAGGAAACGACCAAACCGATGAAGGTACTAACTCGCTAGACATGAAACACTCCTCTCTCTGCCGTTACTCTTGTCATTAAGAATCTCGGCAGAAAATAAAAATAGGGAAGTGGTAGCGCGCTAACACCCTAATATAAACATACTGCTGTCAGCCTTGTAAATCCAAAGAATACGGGAAAAAACTAATGCAATAAAGATCACAGACTGGTAAGAGTATAATGAGAGTATATGGATAATTTAAAAGTTTTCTCGCTTATTTTTTCAGCAAGTATCTCAATCTTGGTTCCGATTGGTGCAGTTTTCTATGCGCGGAAAAAGCACCTGATAAGTTGGAAATCGGTATTGTGGGGAATTTTTACCTGGATCGTTTTTTCCCAAATTCTCGAAAGAGGTGTTCATCTCATGGTTATGAAATATACGCCTATCTTCACCATTCCAATAGCTCTGGGAATTTATGGAGGGTTAATGGCTGGACTTTTCGAAGAAACCGGACGCTTCCTGGTAATGAAAAAGTGGCTGAAAAACAAACTTGAGTGGAAAGAAGGCTTGGCTTTTGGGCTTGGACACGGGGGAATTGAAGCAATACTAATTGGAGGATTCGGATCATTTCAAGTGTTCACTATGCTAAGTATTATGCAGTCCGGACAGCTCGAAAAATTAGAGCTGGGCAAAAACATCCCCCCTGAAATCATGCAGAGCCTTATCGAGTTAACCCAGCAGCCGTGGTACATCTTTTTGCTCATCGGTGTTGAGCGTATGTTCGCAATGGCTATTCATATAGCGTTATCTATTCTTGTTATTTACGGCATTCGGGAGCGAAAAATAAAGTATCTGTTCTATGCAATTGGAATTCATGCCCTGGTAGATTTTCCCGCCGCTTTTTATCAAGCCAAAATACTCAATCTCTGGCTTGTCGAAATATATTTAGTCATGGTGCTTATTGCTATGGTCCAATTTATTATCAAGTCGAAGAGCTGGTTTTCAAACTCTGTTCAAACTCCTTTAACCGGGCAATCTGCGAAGGGGTAGGACTAATAAACGTCCTGACTTTCTGTACGAGAGCAAAGGCATCCTCATACGTCATGCCGGTGGACATTAAATACGCCATCACCATTGTGGCTCCGCGACCTTCACCATAGTGGCAGTGCACATACGTTTTTCCGCCTTTCTTAATCTCATCGGTCATAAAAACCACGCCTTTTTGGAGGTCCTCCAGTTTCGGTGCAGTTAAGTCACGGGTCGGCAGGTGGAGTACTTTAAATTTAGTTAATCGTTCGGCAGCAGGATTGGTCTCGCGCATGCTCACAATTGAGGTTATCCCTAATCGTTCCATATCGCTAATTCCTTTTATGCCATACTGACCACCAAGGTAAACATAGGGGGTGATCATGCTGCGTTTCGCTTGGGGAAGCCCGACAATCTTCCGGTAGGCATGGTCAATAGCCCGTTGAATCTGAATAACAATTTTACGATAAACACTGGTAAACCACGTTATTTTCATAGCTTAGGTACTAATATTCTAATAGCTGCGGGAAGTATCTCTGCAGATAAATCTTTAGTTTGGATCTCTGAATCATCAATCATAACCGATTGTTGCTCCGGAATCGTAACAGATAGTTTTTTAGCCTTCCATTGCTCAATTTCATTTTCCGGTTTTTTCTGCAGCAAAGCACTCCCGGCCAAAGCCACAATTGACGCGACATCGGCACGCTTAATAACTATAACATCGAGTAGCCCATCCGACACGTCAATATCCGGCACATACGAGAGTCCGGTAAACCCAATATTCCCGGAATTGGCGATCACCAAAGCCACTCCTTCAGCACTTACCGGCTCACCATCAATTGTTAGGTCATAACGAACGGGTTCCGATTGTGCAATATGTTTCACAGCCGTAACTCCATATGCCAATTGACCTAACTTGTCCTTTAAGTCACGGTCAGTTTGAGTTACCATATCGGCCACAAAACCCGCATTAATACGCACCATAAACAGCGTATCATTTGCTCTGGCCATATCTATTGCCTTGGGTTCACAGGCACCCGTCTTGATCATTTCAAGCGCTGCAGTTGTTTCGACAGGGATCTTCAACTCTTTAGCCATCACATTAGCGGTTCCTCCGGGGATAATTGCCAGCGGAGTTGTATGCCTGAATAATGCTTCTGCTACTTCAACGACCGATCCATCACCACCATAGATTCCTACTGCATCAAAGTTTTTTTCTAAGGCCTTTTCGGCAAAAGCAAAGGCATCACCCGCTTCCTTGGTGACCGAAACATCCCATTCAATCCCGCTTCCTTCAAACGTCTTATTGATCATCGAAAGAATCGGTTCATCCTGCCCGGATGCGGGATTGATAATAATATGGATATTTTTTAGCATATAAATATATTATAACATTATATACAGTATACAATGCTAACTCCCAATTAGGGTAACCATGATAAAATTCAGTTATGAAAGACACCTCCTGGAAACTAATTAGTACGCAAACTCTGTATGAGTCTAAAGGCTTAACAGTCGAACAAAGACAGTACGAATCGGATAACGGTCAAACCAAAAAGATTCAACTGAAAAAAGAAGGTCCGTTTGTTAATATCTTTGCGCTGACCGAAGAGAACAAAGTCCTTATGATCCGCCAATTCCGCCCCGGACTGGACAGGTACATGTATGAGACTCCTGCCGGTTCAATCGATCCTGAGGAAGATCCGGCAGTAGCTGCAGCTCGCGAGTTAAAAGAAGAGACCGGCTATCAAGGGGAGTTAACTAAAGTTGCCTCACTTTTTGATGCACCGTACTCTACTGCTGAGCGGCATATTTACATTGCCAGAAACTGCCATAAAGTTACTGATCAGTCACTCGATGAAGATGAATACATCGAAAATGTCCTGCTCTTAAGCCTGGAAGAATTAAGGGAACGGGTAATTGCCGGCGAAGTCTCAGTACCGGAAACAATTTATTTGCCGCTTGAGAAACTTCAGCTTATTGCCTGGAGTAAGGAGTGAAAAAATGCATAAATTCATTTATTGGCATCCCATTGCCGGAAAAGTTTTCCGGTGAATTTGCGGAATACTCGAAAAAAGTTAAAAGTGTGGAGCCGGGGATAGTCACCGTCTACCCGCATCCGGCCCATATAACATTATTTTATCTGGCAACACAGACAGAACAAACAATCCATTCTGTTGTGGAACGAATTGCACCACATCTGGGCTTGCTACGTCAAACATCCCTCACGGTCTCCGGTTTGGGATATTTCACTGATCACCAGCCTCGGGTATTATTCTTGAAAGTTGAACATCCCGAGAACCTGGCACATTACAATTCTCTATTACAGGAACAGTTAAAAAATATCCGAACGGATTCCCGCTCCAATAGATTCCATCCGCACCTAACCTTCGGTCGAATTAAGACCGATGACATTCGCGAAAAGTTTATCCAAAAAAAAGGACAATTCGAAATTCTCTGTCACCACATTCAGTGGCAATTTGAAATTACCGAGATTGTCCTTTATGGTGTCGATCTTGATCAGCCAAATCCACATCAGGAAAAACTTATCACACTAACAATAACTTAATCATTTAGTCGATCTTTAATTTCTTCCGCCGTACCCGTCACAAAATCTTTCAGTATCTGCGCTTCATGCTTAATACGTTCAGCCGCATCACTTGCCTGTTGAGTCATCTCATCCAAATCAGCTCTCACCGACGCATCCGTCGCTGCAGGAGTAGTCTGGTGCATGCTCGGACCGGATGACGTGATTGGTGGACTTACTACCGGAACTGTTTTTGGAGTAAATCCGGTTGGAACCGCAGGAGGCACAGGTGGATACTCCCGCGCATTCATAGAGGCACCCATCGGAGCGGGTTGGTATTGCGGTGTACGGTATTTTGTCATATCTTCCATGCCAATAGTCGGACCGGTAGGTTGTTGAATAGGCTGTTCCTCACCTTCAGTTCGTTTTTCATCCACCTTTTCTTTTACCTGATCATACGTTTCCTGTGTTTTCGCTTTAGCCTTATTGAATAAAGCGGTCGCTCCACCATCGTCAGGCTGTGCCTCCACTTCTTCTTTCACTGAAGGTGAAACTAAAATCGTATCATCACCCACGCGGGAAATTCCGGCAGCATCAATTTCTTTACGACCACCTTTCAGGTCATTAAGCACTCCTTCAGAAACTTCATATTTCTGAATCTGTCCGGATTCCGAATCAAAGAAGAAATCTGTTACCGAACCGAGTTGAGAACCCTCCTCAGTAACTATTTTTTTACCGAGTAGAATATCTTTAGCTTTAAAATTTTTAATCGAGTCTGCCGAAACTTCACGAATTATATTGTCCGAATCGATCATAATCGCGTCACTGCCGATTGAATCGACATCCCGTAACTTAAGCACTTGTGAACTCGCTTTAAACATTCCTCCCGAAGATATCAGCAGGGCGTCGACAACTCCGGTATCCCGGTTGTACAATACATCGTCTATAGAGTTAATCTCTTTTCCTACCTGTTTGGCTATAACTTTCATGCCTTTTAAGGTACTTCCTTTAACTAACATAGGCAACTCCTTGGTAAAAAAGATAAACTTTACAATAATAATATAATATATTAGTATAATAACAATTAATAAAGCACAAGTAAATGAAGGGGAGCCATGAAGATCAAAGTCTATCGCATCATAACAGCAGTAGTATTTCTCCTGTCTATAACCCTAGCACAGGTCGTTACCCCGGCCGGAGCGGCTATAAGTGATTGGCAAAGGGGCGCGAGTATTGAGTCTTTTGGTGCAGGAGATTTCGGCACCGATAATTTCAAACAATCGGTTACCAATCTGGCAGCCACCGGTGCTAATTACGTCACGCTTATCATTCCCTACGTACAATCGTCAACCACATCCACAGATATTCGCAATGCCACCGGCACTCCTTCCGACGATACCTTAAAGAATGCTATTAACTTCGCTCATTCTAAAGGGCTAAAAGTAATGCTCAAGCCGCATCTTGAACCGCAAACTGGAGAATGGCGGGCTTATATTAACCCTTCCGATCGAACGAGCTGGTTTACCAACTATGGCACCATGCTCAATCATTTGGCGGATATCGCTCAGTCCACAGGTGTCGAAGAGATGTGCCTCGGTGCCGAACTGTACAGCATGTCCGCGTATACCCAGAACAGTAGTAATTCCCAAAATTGGCGCAACCTCATTGCCGCAGTCCGAACCAGATATTCCGGACTTCTTACATACAGTGCCAACTTCCAGGGACCTGCCGAAAAAGATGTCATCGATTTTTGGAATGACCTGGACTTTATTGGAGTGTCAGCTTATTATCCGCTCGATGCCAATAATGCTAATCCTACTGTTGAGTCGCTTAAAAATAATTGGAGCTCGGTTAACACGAATGAAATACTGCCTTTATATAATCGCTGGAATAAACCAATCCTCTTTACCGAAGTCGGCTATCGCAGTGTGCACGGCGCCCATATCGAGCCATTCGCCTATTGGCGCAACGATTACGCCGACCAGGACGAACAGGCCCGGGATTATGAAGCCCTGTTCTCATATTGGAATACCCAGTCTCATCTGAAAGGCATTCATCTGTGGAATTGGGAAAGCAATCCGAACGCCGGTGGGGCGGGGAGCACCAGCTATACGCCTCAAAATAAAAAAGCCGAAACCATTATGAAGCAGTATTGGGGTGGTGTAGCACCGCAACCTTCGGCATCGGTATCGCCGTCGCCGTCAGTAACTTCAACGCCTGTACCGACAACTAATCCCAATACACCTTACTCGATTACAGCGTCGGTAACTCCTTCGACACCAACTAAAAACAATCCTGCTCAGGTAACTGTCAACGTCGTCGGCACCGGAAGCGATGTCATTATCGATACGGAAATATATAACGCCCAGGGACAAATGGTCTACCAAAAATTCTTCGAGCACCAGAATCTTTCTTCTACCCCTACGAGTCACCAGTTCAGCTGGACACCCGCTTCGGTCGGAAGTTTTGTCATCAAGGTCGGAGTATTTAATGCCAATTGGAACGGCTTAAGATACTGGCAGGACAATGCTCTAACTTTTACAGTTAAGGAGACCGCTTCACCGACACTCGCACCGACTGCCACCCCAACAACCACGCCAAGCCCGAGTCCCACAGTAACTCCCAAACCAAGCACCACCCCGGTAGTTACCGCAACACCAACTCCAACGATAACTCCGACACCGAAGCCAAGTACAACGCCTTCAACCCAACCGACTGGCACGATTAACGTCTGGTGGCCAACCGACAGTGCGACCATATCCGGAGTACAACCGTTTAAGGCACAACTAAGCAACTACCAGTTAAGCACCTACACCATGTATTGGCAGGTTGACGGTGGTCAGCTTAATATCATGGCCGACAGTTATCAGGATGCACCACACAAAGAAAGTTTGGTTGATGTTTCCGGCTGGAACTGGAGAGGTACTGGTCCGTACACCGTCAATTTTATGGCTAAAAATCCACAGGGAAATGTTCTGGCAACAAAGTCCGTAAATGTCTCAATTGTGCGATAGTCTAGAATATAAGGTTCAGAAGAATTGTGAGAACAATCGAGATAATTATTGACGGCCATAACAGAAATTTAAATTGTACAAATCCATATTCATTCATAATGATAGTATAAGTAAAAATGGTCTGTACAATACGGCAAATGGATAAGAATACCGTAAGAACTAACACTTAACTGGCACCGCCTCCACCGCCGCCTCCACCACCACCGCCGCCGCCGGAGAAGCCGCCACCAGAACCGGAACTGAACGAAGAGTTCATCGCCGTAGTGAGGGAAGTAAAGCTGTTTGAAATACTGGAAGCAAAGCCGGCATTGAAATCACCAACCGAACCCGCAGAATGGTTTCCGGTTGAATAAAACCATGCCGGATGCACCGCCTGCGGATCTGCTCCCAGAATCAGCGGAAGGTATTCTGCCACTTTCTTGGCCAACCCAAACGCGGTTCCATAGACTAGAAAGTCCTCCCAAATAATAACAGCCTGGGGAGCAGTTTCTTTGAAATGGGAAAAGTCATTGAGATAGTTTCTGAAACCGGTCCATTCGGCAGCGTCATGAACGGCTGTCTTATCCCAACGCAAAAAAAGTTTGCCGATAAAGCTAACCGGGATAGAAATAAAAATCGCGCCGAATACGAGTATATGTATAAATGCTTCCGTGGCAAAAATAAATTGCCAGAAGAAGACCAGCAAGAGAAGCATAATTACGATAGTGGTCGACACAGTGAAAACAGTTCGCATACGTTTGCTGCCTGGTTCAATAAAAGCATTATGGTCGGCGGCTTCTTTAACTGATTTTTTCCAGCTCTCAAAAAATGACTTAGTTCCGCGCGGATCGTTTTTCATTCGCTCGGTAAGATCATCCATACTAACAGCATCGGCACCGGCAAATACAAAATCCAGCAGGGACTGTTCATAGGTGTACAGTGTGACTTTAGGCCGGTCATTTAACGGGATCAAATGCAGAGTATAGCGGAAGGCCAGTTGGTCATTAAGATGGAGAAATGACTCTTTGGTGTACGGCTCTTCTTGGATCTTAATAAAACCGCGCCGTGCTAAGTCCATAATTGTCGCCGAAAAAACGTTTGTATCGGGATCGGAACCCTGACTCACTAATTGTTGTACCAGTGCCGGGGTAAGTTTAGCCGGAGGGAACTTAACGTACTCCGGAACATCTTGCACCGCGTATTCTTTACCATGTTTCTTCCATGCAAAAAACCACCCGACTCCCCATAACACAAGAAAAATAATCATTCCGGCTATTCCAATGACAAGTAGTCGTGCCTGAAGCACGGTTTTTTCCTGAAAAGCTTTCTCTTCGGCTTGTACAGTTTCAGTCCGGTTACCGCCTAGGGATACTCCGTTCAAGAGTGAGGAGGGGAATAACTGCCTGATCTCTATAAATGTCTCTGCCGGGACATTGGTGACCCTGAAGGATGTGGTTTTTCCGTCAAGTATGGTGGCTTGTCCATTGAGCGGGCCGTGTCCCCACACTTTTATTTGATTCTGATCAACTATCTCAGGCAAGTGTACAGTAACATTCACCTGATCAGTACGTACGCCCCAGCCGTCCCCGATCATTTGCCAGTAAAACTCACCCACATCGTCATATTTATTGACCGCTCCTGAAACCGTGTACTTCAAGACAAAGGATTTATTCTCATTGTAGGCATCATAATGACCCTCTATATGCACCGTCGATCCGTTGTCGGTCACAGAATAAGTATTAGATGTTGCACTTGAGTCCAGCGTATAGGGGATAAACGAAGAGGAACTTTTTTCACCGAGCGTAATACCAGATAATCGGTACGCTCCTTTCAGCGGAATATCCCAATATATGTTGTGAAATGTACCGTCAAAATAACCGGTTCGGGTTTCTTCAATCAGTACTGATCGGTCTCGATTAATCTGGGCCTCAATTGAAACCGACGGAAAGTAATAGCTTTTTGCCATGGCCGGCCGCGGCCACATAACTACTATCCCTAAAAGTACAGCAATAACAGTAAGTTTTTTCATACCCATAGGATAATCTGTGAGCTGGTTACTTGCAATGAGCAGGAAAAAGTATGACAATAAAGCGGTACAATTTCTCACGAAAGGAATATATGAGATACCTGGGGATAAGTTTACTCCTTATTAGTACGTTTATCTTTTCCGCCTGTACTACTGTACCGCAGGTACCTGCTACCAGTGCAACCCCGGTGGCTACGAGTACTTCGCCAAGCACTCAGATAGATTCCGATGACGATAAGCCAATGTGTGCTTCCTGTACCGCCGATGACTCCGGCAATTGTGATTATAATGAAATATGTGCTTTTGGTGCCGGACGTCCGGACGGAGTGTGCGTACCGGAACCGTCTCCCAACCAAAAATATACAACTGACGATATAAATTCACTCTGCGGAACTAACTATCGGGAGCAGGGGCAATAAAGGAAAAGACACTATGGCACATACAGAACAGCATAAAAATTCCACTGCCCTTAGAGACATCATCTTAGGTGGCCAGGACGGGTTAGTAAATGTGTTGGGTGTTATCTTGGGCGTAGCAGCCGCGACCGACGACAAACGTGTCTTGATTGCGGCCGGTCTCGCCGCCGCCTTTGCCGAATCGATCTCCATGGCTGCAGTCGCTTATACCTCATTTATTTCCGAACGGGATCATTATCTTAAAGAGCGCCGGCGTGAAGAGGACGAGGTGCGAACCGTACCGGAAATAGAAAAGCAGGAGATCAGGGACATCTACGCGGCTAAAGGATTTGAAGGAGAATTACTGGACAAGATTGTTGAAAAAATAACTTCCAATAACAAAGTTTGGGTAGATACCATGATGGAAGAGGAACTGCACCTGGAACCCGTAGAAACGAAAGACGTTCTTCGCACATCCCTGGTCGTTGGTATCGCCGCAATTATCGGATCACTTATTCCTTTATTCCCGTATTTCTTTTTGTCAGGAGGTCCGGCCTTTTATCTCTCACTCTTTATTAGTGGACTATCGTTATTTGCTGTCGGCGCCTATCAGGCCAAAACGCTTGTCGGGGACTGGCGCAAACAGGGAGTTCAAATGGTCATAATCGGTTTGGGTGCCGCTCTCATCGCTTTTCAAATCGCCGGTCTCTTTGGAGCCTCACCGCAATAATCATTACTCTTGATCGGGACGAGATAATCCTTTATATTCTTCAGTAATGAGTAAAATGAAAAGTAAGAACATCGTGATCCGTAATTCGGACGGTTTCTCCTATCATGAAGGCGTACAAGCCTACATTAATCTTAAGCGCGAAGTCACTGAAGCGGGGATATTTAAGCGGTCATATCTCTACTACACCTTCCTTCTGAGCTTTGTATTCGCTGGGTTTACTGCCACACTCATATTCATGATAATGGCCCGTTCCAATCTGTGGATTACGGTCTGGGGATTGGCTTTTGCGTTTTTCGCCGTGCATATTGGCGGCATTATGCATGATGCCGGTCACCGGGCCATGTTTAAAACATCCAAGTGGAATGATGTTGTGGGCATGATTAGCGGAGCACTCCTTGCTCAAAGTTACAGTTTCTGGCGTTACAAGCACGATCAGCACCACGCACACACCAATCAGGAGGACGAAGATCCGGATATCGATATACCGTTGCTCTCTTTTACCAAAGAACGCTATGAGGCACGTACCGGATTATTTAAATTACTCCGCCCCTACCAGGCCTGGTTGTATTATCCGCTCAGTTTTCTGGTTGTCTTTTCACCACGGGTAGGGAGCAGCAAATACTTTATTCAAAATTTTAAGGCGAAACGCTGGTGGGAAGTTGTAGTTTTTGTTTTAGGATTATTTGTCTGGTTTATACTACCGTTTATAATATTCCCTTTTTCTAAGGCAATATTGTTATTTATAGTCGTAAATGCCGCCATGGGAGTATATTTCATTAACGTTTTTGCACCCAATCACAAAGGCATGCCCGAAATCGCCAAGGGAGTAAAGTTATCGTTCTTCCATCAGCAGGTTCTAACTTCGCGCAATATACACGACGACCCTGTTTCGGATTTTCTGTACATGGGGTTGAATTATCAAATCGAGCACCATCTTTTTCCCGGCTGTCCCCGCAACAAATTACATAAATTAGCACAGATTGTCCGTAGGTTCTGCCATGAGCATAAAATTGAGTATACACAGGTAAGCTTCATTGAAACTAACCGTATCATTATTTCCGAATTACACAAAATTGCCAAAGAGAGTCGGAAGTAATCGTGGATATTGCAACCGGTAAATTATCGTGTCATAGTTAAATAAAGTACTATGGCATCCTATAAAACTCGAACTAAAAAATCATTTTTAAAAAGTAATTCCTTCCTGTACATTTCCGGTGTCGTGGCTTCGTTCGCCATCCTGTGTGCAATACTCTCTGCTTTTAACGTTTTTAATGTGCGCAGTAGTGTCCTCGGGTGGTGGGGTACAAGTCGTGTCGATACTTTGTATTTGCCCCAGGGGAATCGCAATTTCACCGGCGGAAGTGTCATTTCCATGAATTCCACCGAGGAACCGGCAATAACGATCGCCGATAGCCCGGACTATAGCAGCAAATCTCCAAGCCCGGCACCGACTAGTGTTACCATCGATGTTTATGAAACCGACGCTAACTTTTTACTGAAATATTTAACCCATGATAAAGACTCAAACCAGGTCAATAAGACCTTTGACGTAAGTCAGCTTAATCGGACAGCCAATTTTACTCACGATTTAACCAAAGGCTCACGGGTAGTACTCCCTTTGGGCGAAAAAGGAATATTTTTCATCAGAGCGACAGCAGGAAGTATCTTTCATGATGCCATGATCGTTCGTTCAAATTTTGGTGTTACGGTGAAAGATGGTAAAAATGAATTCATTTTTTGGGGACAGAACTACAAAACGAAACGAAGTATCTCCTCAGGGACAGTTAAAATATACAACCTTAAAGAGCAAGTCACGGTAACGTCCAGCGGAACTTTTGACAGTTCGGGAATAGCCAAGGCCGATATTGTGCCTGATGCCGATGTTGCTTTAGCCGAAGTGGATGGGGAGTACGCTCTCATTCCCATAAACATGCAGTATCTCAACCTCAATTATAATTACATTTCGTATTCCAAGAGTACCAATAACACCAAATATTTTGTTTTTACCGATCGTCCGTTATACCGGCCGGGTGATTCGGTTAACTTCAAAGCCATCCTGCGTGAAGATGACGACGCGATCTATTCCATCCCCACTGGAACAGCCCGGGTCAGAATCTATCGTGGATACGATGAGAACAATACCATCTACGATAAAAACTTCCCCATTGATAACGGTGCTGTCTTTGGCGAAATCAAACTTCCCGCCGATGCCCGCACCGGAGATTATCTGATGAAAGTTAGCTTCAATAATCAGGATGATGACTTTTACCAAAACACCACAGCCTTCCAGATAGAGTACTTCAAGAAGCCTGAATATTTCCTCGATATCGAAGCACCGCAATCTCAACTTATTCAGGGTGATTCGCTCTCGTTCACCGTCAAGGGCTCCTTTTTCTCAGGACAACCATTGAACAAAGAAAAAATTTCCTATCAGATCAACACCTCCGATTACTGGGATTACAGTTATTACACCGATCAATCAATTTTCCTGAACGATGATTACCGCTACGGGTACTTCAGCGGCAAAAAACTCATGAATGAAGAAGTCTTATTGGACGACCGTGGCGAAGCCAAGGTAACACTCTCAACCAAAGGCAAAAATAATCCCAGTAAGAGTAATATATATTCAATTGAGGCAAGTTTAACCAATAAGTCACTTGCCCCGGCTTTCGCGCGCAAGAATGTGCTGGTCTATGCAGGTGAATTTGGGATATATCGTACAGAATATCAGTGGAGTAGTGAAGTAAATAAACCGGTGGCGATGCCATTAATGCTGGCTAAACGAATCAGCAATGCCTCGGTCGGCAATAAGACACTCAAAGCAACAGTTAAGCGCGACGCCTGGATTCCGTACCAGGAGCCAAACAAAAAATATCTTTCCTATCGTCACGAGACCGAAGATCTTCCTGCTATCCAGGCAACAACATCCCCCGACGGCAAAGCACAACTCAATTTCATTCCAACTAAGCCTGGTTCATATACGTTTGTCGTAACAACACAGGATAGTAGGGGAAACCAAATCAGCAACACTTTTTATCAGTACATCACCAAGGAAGGTGAACCGACGTATCGTGGCGACTACGGTTCTTCTGCACCAAAGCTCAGCCTGAGTCAGGACAAGGAACAGTATCGTCCAAGTGATGCGTTACGCTTAACAATCAATTCCGAAGTACCAGATCGGGACGTACTACTAACATTCCAGCGTAATTATGTACACAGATATCAGGTGGTGAGAGTCGACGGTAAGTCTAAAGTAGTCGACATCCCGCTCCAGAACGATGATCTCCCTAACTTTTATCTTCAGGCAATGAGCTTTGATCAGCATGAATTGGATCGGGACAATATTAATATCAAAATGGATACCATTATTAAAAAGATCAATGTCAAAGTGACTCCGGAACGGGGAACGTATGGCCCGGGTGATACGGCGACTGTCATGGTTGAAACCACCGACTATACGGGCTCGCCAATTCCTGCCGAAACCGCTCTGTGGAGTGTTGATAAAGCCATCTTCGAATTGACTGAAAACAATCTGGGCGACATTCATAGCCAATTCTGGGCGGAACGATATGATGGCACACGACTGAATCATTCACTTGAGGGCATCGAAAGTGAGCCGTTTGGTGGGGGCGGGGGCTGCTTCGTTGCGGGAACAAAAATTCTCATGGGTGACGGTTCTACTAAAAATATCGAAGACGTTAAAGTAGGCGACGTTATTCTTACTAAAGCCGGTCGCGGCGATAGTCAGTTGGTTAAAGCACGGGTTGCCGATGTGCATCAGGCCCGGGAAAGCGATCTTATTATTTTAAACGGATCGTTACAGTTGACTGGTAATCACATTTTATCGGTCAATAACACCTGGAAACCCGCACAGGAAGTAACTATAGGTGATGAGTTGATTCTATCCAACGGAAAAAAACAAACCGTTACCTCCATTGAATACCAGCGCGGCGAACAGGATGTCTATAATCTGGAAATCGAAAAATACCATACATTCTTTGCTAATAACTTTTGGGTCCATAATCAAAAAGGCGGCGAGCCGTTGGCCCGTGGAGTCTTTAAGGACGTGGCCTATTGGAACCCGCGTGTATATACCGACAGCACCGGCCGTGCTAAGGTAAGTTTCAAAATTCCGGATAATCTCACTACCTGGGTCGTTGCCGCAGTCAGTAATACGTCTGATACCAAAGTAGGACAAACAACAGCCGAAATTAAGGTTTCCAAGGATATCGTCATGCGGCCGATCCTGCCCAATGTCTTTAAGGCAGGTGACGAAATAATCGTTGGTGCGTTCGTTGAAAACTTTACCGACAATCAGCAGACTGTCGATTTGGACCTCGCTTTCGATTCTGGTACAGTGCAACAATCTGCGTTTTCCGCCCAGGTAATTCCTGCGCATGATCGTAAAGAGTTTACTTGGAAACTCAAACCGGAAAAGGAAAACAAAAAAGCAAAACTGACATTTTCAGCCAAAAATACTCAGGATAAAAAACTGAGCGACACGATAATTAGTGAAATACCGGTGTACTCATTTGGTTTCATGGAGAAAACGTCCCAGGTCGCCGACGGTGCAACTACCTTTAACACCAATCTTGCCCCGGATCTCAACAAAGAGAAATCTGCCTTGACGCTCTCAATCGCACCATCATTACTGCAGACATTACCAACTTCGGCTAAGTATCTCATTGAATACCCGTATGGATGTGTCGAACAAACAACCAGCAGATTCGCCCCGGCAGTAATAGCGAAATCCAATCCGGAATTGTTTGCTGAAGCGATGCAAGGCAAAGACGTGAACGACATGATCCAGAAAGGCGTTGCCCGGCTTGAACAATTGCAGCTGCCATCAGGTGGCTGGAGTTGGTGGTTTGACGCCAAACCGGATTATTTTGTTACCGGGTATGTCGTTGAATACCTGATGCAAGCTCAGAAATTAGGCATTACAGTCCCACCGGAAATGCTCTCCAGTGCCAAATACTTTTTAGAGCGTGATGATGTAAGTTATTATGACCCGAACCTCGGAAAATACCAGGATGTTACTCCAACACTGGAAACTACTATCCTTAAGACCTATGCCTTGACGATGATTCAGTCACCAAAGGCTAAAAAAGAAATTACTATGTTTGCCGGGCTAACTCCGGATCTGGTTGCCATTGCAACACTGACCAATGCCTTAAATGGGTATACTGAACCCAATAAACATGGACTAACGCATCTTATTAGTATGGCCAAACCGCAGGGTGATGCGTTGTATTGGGAAGGAGGAAATGAGGTTCACTTCGGTTCCAAGAACGCTACTACCGCACTTGCTATCCGTGCCATTCTTACTGCTAAAGGAGATAGTACGACTGCCACTAAAGCGATCAGATATTTAACCCGCAGCCGTGAATCATACTACTGGTCAAATACCTTTGCGACAGCCCAGGTTCTGCGCACTATTTCGGAATTCTCACAGTACGAAAATGCCGGTAGCCCTAATTATTCGTATACGGTGCTGGCCGACGGCAAAGAAATAAGTAAAGGCCAGGTAACCCGGGCCAACCAGAAAATCAAAGATATTACTATCCCGTTAACCGGTAATCCGCCCAAAATAACCGTGCAGAAACAAGGTGAAGGCGCACTCTATTCGACCCTACTTGCCGAACAATACCACACCGACAAAAAGAGTGCTGCCGTACAGCACCCTTTACGGGTCACCAGGCAATATTACAATGACACTAACCCCGGCTATTCATTTAAACCGGGTGATGTTGCTATCATCAGCCTTTCAGTCTCAGGATTAACTGCCGATGATAACTACGCCGTTATCCAGGATGAACTTCCTTCCGGAATGGTACCGATTAATGAACGCTTTAAGAACGAACAGTCAAGTAACGACTACAGTGGATATTATTACTATCCGTTTTACAATACCGATCGTGAATATACCGAAAACGGCGTGATACTTACTGCGTACCACGTCTATTCCGGCACTAATACGTATTCATACAAAGCCAGAGTCGTGAGTGAAGGGACATTTGCGGTTCCTCCGGCCACTGCTTCGCTTATGTATGCTCCGGAAGTATCAGGTCGCTCCGGTGCCGAGGTTGTTAAGATTAGCAAAGATGTCCAAAAAGTCAGTGAAACACCCATCTGGCAGGATATTGGTAATCACATAGCTAAAAGTAACCTCTCACCACAAGTAAAAACCGCGATTGCTTTTGGTGGAAGTATCGCTATTGCCGCGCTGCTTGGTTTAGCAATAAAACTGAACTGGAATACCACCAAAGCAATTTTTAATTCAATCAAAAAAAGAATCAAGCCGCAGCCTAAACAGGAGTAACTAAAATTAGATTGAGTTAATATAAACTTCCATCGCCCGTTTGGTTTCTTCAAGAAGAGCGTTATATTCCTCTTGTTGCAAATCGGAGAAAACCGACGACGACATAAAAAACGAACGAATCATGCCAAGCACCACATAACAAATGATAGTCCGCCGGTCCTCGGAAAGATTCGGATGCTCTTTGGCAATGCGCTGCGATAGCACACCCATAAATTCCTTGTCCATCTCACGGGAAACCACCGCCAGTTCATTATTCATGTGTACACCAAGGAGCATCTGCTTGAATCCTTTATGGCTATTCCGGAACTCAATCAGTATATCTATAATCAATGAAATCCAGGGCATCAGCGCCATCGCCTCGGCGTTAGCGGGGAGGCGTTCATCAAAATAAACCAGCAATTTGCGTAAATAACTCTTAGTTAAGGAATGCAGGAGTGCGTCTTTATTGGGAAAATATTGGTACACCGAACCAATCGGAATACCTGCCCGTTTAGCAATCTCGTTAGTCGTCGCGTTATCATATCCCACTTCCGAAAAAAGTGTCGAAGCCACATCCAGAATATGAGCTACTCTCTGGGCACTGCGTTCCTGCATTGGCTCATGACGCATCTCTTTTTGTTTTGTTGGCGTCTTCATGATCGGATTATACACCATTAATATACGAGCTTGTGCTCATAATATTCACTTATAGGATAATACTGCCATACTATCATTAAGTATCGTGATTCTGCAATTACCAACCTTTAATGATATAATCTCCGTATGGCTGAAGAAAAGCAACGTTATATAGTTATACCGCGTACGCTTATTTGTGTTTTTAGAAACGGAAAACTATTGCTCATGAAGTACTCGGGTAAGGGCGAAAACCAAACTCAGGAGAAAGAAGATCGTAAAGATATATATAACCCGATTGGTGGACATATCGAACAAACGGAGGACATCATTGCCAGTGCCCGTCGAGAGGCCGAAGAAGAAGCGGGGATAACCTTAATAGAGCCTAAAATAAAAGGCATTGTCAATGTTAACAACTTTTCAGGTAAAAACGTCATGATGTTCGTAGTTACCGCAAGGACCGAGGATGAAGGACTAAAATCAACTTTAGAAGGCGAACTGGTATGGGTGGACCCTGCCACTATCGCACAGTTAAATGTTTTCAAAGATCTGAAATTAATCATCGAAAAGCTACTCGAACTCAAAGATAACCAAACCTTCGTTGGAACTTCTGTCTATGATGGCAAATTCGAATTACTGGATATACAACTCTCCACAATCTAATGAAATCAGCACTCTCTCCGCTCGTACGGCTCTATCTCATGAATGCGCTTGGTAAGGGTTTCTCAATCTTTTATTTCGTTCTGCTTCCGGTATTTTATGCTCAAAAAATTATCGATTCGACGCAAATGGGCTATATTGGTGCGATTATGATAGCCATGCTTATTTTTGGAGCGATAACAGTTGTTCGGTGGTTACACAATATCGCAACGAAAACGTTATTGCAGGCGGCTGCTCTAAGCGGGGTGGCCAGTTCCTTTTTCCTTCTGTTTGCTTTAAATCAAAAGAGTCTGGAATTGCTGATAGCTTCCTACGCAATTATGGGGCTGGTCGTTGGAATTACCATGTCCGGAGTAAAAGCCGTTGCGGCAGAAATAACCGCCCGGGGCGACCGGTATAAGTCCCTCGCTAAACTGCATATGACCACCGATATCGTCCGCATTGGATTTCCCTTGCTGGTCTCAGGTGCCATCGTGTTGGGTTCCACCGGTGCTGCCGTTGTCCTCATCATGATTGCCGGCATTTTGTTTTTTCTGCTGACAAGCAGTCTGCCCAGAATTTCTCAGAAAATAAGCGTACCTTCAATTTCAGGCGGAAGTCTAAGGCACAACAAAGATTTCTTTTTTATGCAAGCTGTGGAATTTCTTGATTCTTTCTCCAGTTCTCAGTTATTTGTTTTTCTGCCCCTTATATTTTTATCTAAAGGCTACTCGTTACAAAGTAGCTTATTACTCCAAACCTTTATTTTTCTGGGGTATATCAGCGGACGCTACTTTGTCAGTGTCCTTGCCAAACGGTTCTCTGGGCTGCAGGCCATCGCCTATGCGGAAATCGGCATGGTCATAAGCATTATTTTACTGCTGCTCACCAGTAATTTCTTACTCCTCTATGTCATAACCTATTTTCTGGGCATCTTTGCGCGGGGAACATCACCGGCGATCGAAGCCCTTTCCATGGACACCCTCACCGAAAGTCAAACCAAAAAAGGGACCGCGCTCCATATTGTTTTTGGCGACAGCGGCAGCGCACTAAGTCAACTCATTTTTGGCTTACTTATCGCCTGGTATGGAGTCAACTCACCATTTATTATTTCAGCCGTGATCGCCGGAGTAGTTGGTGTGCTGTGTTTGAGTAGAAAAATAGTATTGTAAAAACCATTATTAGGACCTACAATGAAGGCATGAACAAACAAATTCTTTATACGATCGTACTTGCTTTTATTTTAAGTGCATGTACAAATTCCGCACCCACACCAACAATTCAACCTGTCGGGAGTACAACTCCACTACCTGAGACAAAAACAAGTTCGCCGTCGGCAGATTCATCTCAAAACTGGAAAACCTATTCTTCGACTGATTATTCTGTCCAATATCCCAATGGGTGGACCGTTGAAGAAGGTACTAATGGTTTAGTGGAAATATTTAATCCGAAAACTGCGGTCGACGCAGTAGGGAACGGCGGTGGTAATCATAAAATAGAAACTGAATACGTTAATATTACTCAAGTCAACTCGACACAAACGGTAAAGCAATATGTTGATGAAATATTAAAAACTAACCCAGCCTATATTAATGTCAGCACTGATGTACTTCAAAGAGAGGTAATTAAAATAAATAATGTTACAGCCGAAATAATGAATGACAATGGTCAAGCTGCTGCTGCTAAAATATTGCACGTATCCAATGGAAAAAAGATGTTTATTCTCTATACATCAGATTTAGACATCCATGACCTAAATAAGAATGAGGTGAAGTTAATTAATTCGCTTAAATTTAAATAGTCCTAACCTCAAACATGAGCAAACCACCAGCGGATCGAGTGCACAATGCCGCGCTTTTTATAGCTCATTCTCCAGCAGGTAATGATCACCCAGATTTTATCCGTATCATTCCAGCGATATACCACACAAATCGTTTCATCATTCTCAGTTCGCTCGTTCTGTTCCAATCCATAAGAATATCCCCACGCTGCCTTCTTCCGGCGGTGCGGATAATTAAAAACCGTCAGTACTTGTCGTTCAGTAAGCGCATGATAGTCCATCTTTTCTTTTGCTTTATTTGTGAACAGTACTAATGGCGGAGCAAGATACGACATATTAGGTGCACGATGCCTGCGGGATCTGAATAGTTACATTTTCAAAATCCAGTGCCGTAAATAATTTGGTTAACTGTTTTTTGGCATTTTCACCCGCAACATTTAAGATATCCGATTCACACGCAGCTACCCGGATCGATTCTTCTGCCACTTGGCGGGTTTGGCCTTCCAGGTCTTTATCTCCCCGGTTAAGTAAGCCTTGTTGCCGGTCATACACGCGACTTTTCTCATTATCCAGCTTTACAAAGAAGATTTGTGGTTGTGGCAAGTTTACCGTTAAGTTTTTATCTTCTACTTTAATAGCTGCATCTTTTATCTGAGATAAATCAACACCGGCTACTACCTCACCATGAGCGATAAATAAAATGCGATCGCCGTAGAGTAGTGTTTGCAGAGCATTACCTTCTTTTCCGCCTTCAATAATTTTTTCAATTGTAAAAGTTGCGCTCTCTAATCGGTTCAGTTCACGCATCTCCTTCACGACTGCCGTATGATCACGATTAAAGGTATATTTGTTCCGGAGGGAAAAATATCCCAGCACTAAACTTACAATCAATGCAATGCCAAGTAATAGGATAAGCAATCTATTCATAAGGTTATAACAACAGTATAACAATTATGATGATTTACCTGCAACTGTTTGTCGGGGGAAAAAACGTGTCTTGCCCCATTTGTAAAAATAAATACTTACGAGCAGGCAGACACTACCTAATACATATGCGGCCAGGACATCGCTTGCCCAGTGCTCACCTAAATAAATTCGTGAGGGACCGACCAGGAGTACCAGCGAAGCAAACAAAACAAGCAACGCCGTTCGATGAAACGAATGCTTCATCAAGACATAACTTAAAAACCATAAAAATCCGAAAAATGAAGTGTATGAAACCGTGTGCACACTCGGGAAACTCGTATCACTCAGATGGTTGAGCACTGTTACCAGATCTTGGGAGGGGCGGGGGCGATTAATAAATTCCTTTACCAGAGCGGCAGCAGCAGCTGAACCAAAGCCACTCAAAAAAGTTACCACAGATTCCCATCGCAACCCAAGAAGAAAAACAAACAGCGATACAAAGAGAAGCATGATCGGAAATTGCGGCAAATATCCGGCCCAGCTGACTAAAGCCATCACCGGATAGAGTGGCAGTCGACGTGACTCCTGAAGTTCCTGAGTAATCATCAGATCGACGGTAAAGTAAGGGACAACACGCGCGGCTAACGCCATCACCCCAAACACAATAATCGCCAAAACAATATACCACTCAAAAACCAGCATCCGCAGATGCCGCTCTTGTGGTGAAACAATAAAGTCACGTACTTTTTGTCGGAAAACGGGAAAAAATGCCGGGTGCATACACTTATTCTACAGGAAAAGTACGGTATAATACACCTCGTATGGACGCTAAAACGATTGAGCTTGCCAAAAAAAATCTCTCCCGCGACCCGGTCATGAAAAAACTGATTGAGACTATCGAAACACCGGTTTGGTCAACAGATAATAATCTCTTTTTCGATCTCCTTGACGCGATAATCTCTCAGCAGCTCTCGGTAAAAGCCGGAGCTACCATCCTCGGTCGTTTTATTGCACTTTTTGCTAGTTCGAAAACTACGATCGTTGAAAGCGCTCTGGGTAAAACTGCTTCCGAACCGAAAAATAAAGTTATTCTGCCGGAAGAAATTCTCGAAAAACCCGACGAAGTACTTCGTGCCGCCGGGCTTTCTAACGCTAAAGTACGCTATGTTAAAGCTCTCTCCCAGGCTATTGTCGATAAAACACTCGACTTGAAAGCAATACATTCACTATCCGACCAAGAGGTGATAACGGAATTAACGAAGGTCAAGGGAATCGGCAAGTGGACAGCCGAAATGATTCTGATCTTTTCGCTGCATCGGCCCGACGTCTTCTCCGTTGGTGATCTCGGTCTTCGTTCGGCAGTCAGCAAATTA
Source organism: uncultured Gammaproteobacteria bacterium (assembly GCA_964403585.1). GTDB lineage: Bacteria > Patescibacteriota > Microgenomatia > JALYQM01 > JALYQM01 > JALYQM01. The sequence continues at coordinate 209,305 of CAYOFQ010000001.1, forward strand.
TACGGAATCGAACGTGAGGGTCTGACAAAGATTGAAGAACTTTCCCGAAACTGGAGCCCCTACCGTAGTGTTGCCAGCCGGTACTTGTGGCGAAGTTTAGATAATGAGCCGAAAATTTAGCCGTATTTATGATATAATCTGGTAATGTATACGTATTTCTCCACATGTGTGAGCGGCACCAATCCGATTGTTGAAAAAATTCTCCGGACAAAATTAAAAGATCTCTCGGTCACGGTAAACATTGATGGATTACTTGTCTACACCACCGAATCACTTCCCGAGGAAGTCAAACAGTTGCGCGGACTTAACAATAGCTTTCTGTTAGTTAAATTGTACAAAAATGCTCAGCCAATAACCGCCGAAAAACTCATCAAGCAGACGTTGGGAGAACCCAAAATCCTGCAGAGCATAACTCAAAATATTTCGTCTAAACAGTTTACTTTTCGCATTGTAACGTCTGAAGAAAATCACATGGTTTCCGTAAATAATGCCCTAATTGAGCAATTGGAAGAACGTATTGGCCACCGCAGCCACCTTAAACCAAATCGACGCAATCCTCAAAATGAGATCTGGTTTTTAACCAGAAGTGAAGGCTATAGTTTTATCGGAATCAGGTTAACGCGCTCGTCTAATACCGAAAAGTCACTTGCACAGGGAGAACTGTCACCTGAATTGGCTCATCTGCTGTGTAATATTTCCGAACCCGACAAAGATGACGTCATTCTTGACCCCTTTGCCGGTCACGGAGCCATTCCAATTGAGCGAACTAATAGTAAATCCAAAGAAATTGTCGCAATCGAGAAAGATAAAGAGCGTGTTTCCGAATTGAAGGAAAAAGTTGCCAAACTCAATAAGAAAATAACCATCTACCAGGGCGACGCAACCAATTTTAGTCAAATAGCCAATGAAAGTATCGATAAAATCATAACCGACCCGCCGTGGGGAGCGTATGATACTGACTTGGATATCCCCAAATTATACGAGAAAATGCTTAAAGAATGTATCCGGGTCACTAAACCGTCGGGGATAATTGTCATCCTTACCGCTCAAAAAGAGACCCTCCTTAAAATATCCCGCAGCAGCAAGCAACTGGAGTTGATCGAGCAATATGACATTCTTGTCTCAGGCAAAAAGGCGGGAATATATAAATATAAGAGGATTTAGTGGCGAAGTAATCGTACATACAGCATCAAGACCGTCAACAATAACAACTCTCCAATCGCCAGAGCCTGATTCGGCGCTAATGTATCGGCGAGCATCCCAAATAAGTAGGCAAATACGGCGAAAAACAAACTTGCTCCGAGGCTGTTAAGACTTCCCATCGTTGCGCGTTGTTTATCGGTAAATTCTTTTTGAAATAACGCATCCTTGGATATTGAGGTAATACCGTAGGAAAATGAAGTACTCGAGATTAACAGCGGGGATAAAATAGTCGGGAAAAGTGTCGCTACCAGACCGGCAACCCGGGCATATATGGTCGCTCCGACCAACGATTCAAAGTGCCCAAACCGTTTCGTCACTGCACCACTTAAGCGCATGCCAATCGCTGCGCCGAAGTTCGCCAGCATTTTAGCCACACCGATTGCCCATACCGGCCACAATAACGCCACAAAAGCCGAACTGAACTGGTACATTGATTCCCCGATGCCGTAATCTAAAATCGACGCTATACTTAATAGTCTGAGCCGGTAATTTTCTTTAAATTTGCGTAGTGCTGTACTCAAATGGCTATAAATATTAGTCTCATCATTCCGGTCATATACGGTTGGCTCTCGAACCTGAAAGCTGATCAGCAGGCAAATAATCTGTGGAATAACAGACAGCCACAACACCAGCGGAAAAGAGAAATACGCAATCACACCGCCCATTAAGGCCGATGCCGCCAGTGCAAACTGAAACATTGAATTTACTTTGCCTGAATATTCGGCATAGTCATTTTCTTGCCCGTACTCTTTGAGCGAATCATGTAAAAGCGCCTGATTATTTCCGCTGTAAAACGAACGCGCGAGACCGGCAAAGATACCCCCGATAACCAGCACCCAGAAATTAACTCCTATCGCGAAGAATACTAAACTCAACACCGACATCACTGAACCCAGAACGAGTGTTCGCTTCCGTCCGACCATATCCGAAATAATCCCGGTAGGCAATTCAAAGATGCTTGTTGAAAGCATCTCAACCGAGAATACCGCCAGTCCGAGTGCGTACGAATGCGTTATACCGGAAAAATAAATAATCGCCACTGGAGCATAAGGCCGAAAGTCGGTAAAGAAATTAAACCAGGTCAGCAGTGAAATATTCTTATGAAACCGCATTATTCTAAATGTACCATAGATTGCGGACTTGCCAAATTCCTATCTTTTCGCATAATAGAAAACATGCCCCTCGAACTGAATGATCAATTCCAGTATGCCCTGGATATCATGGAAAACAGTAACAAGCACGTCTTCTTAACCGGACGCGCCGGCACCGGCAAATCTACCTTACTGACATATTTTCGGGGCACTACCCATAAAAATCATGTCGTTCTTGCTTCAACCGGAGCCGCAGCCGTCAATATTGGCGGCCAAACGATCCATTCTTTTTTTCACTTCATGCCCGATATAACCGAAGTCGAGGCCAGACGTTTAGGGCGTACCCATCAGCAAACCAAACTTATTAAAAAACTCCAGGCTATTGTGATAGATGAAGTATCGATGGTTCGCGCCGATCTTCTCGATTGTGTCGATGCATTTCTGAAAGAAGCCCGCCAAACGAGAGAGCCCTTTGGTGGCATTCAAATGATTTTTATCGGCGACATGTACCAGTTACCGCCGGTAGTTGGTAAAGACGAGGTAGAAATCTTTGCCCGGCTGTACGAATCGCCCTATTTCTTCGACTCCGAATCGTTCAAACGCATTAGCCGGTACGAGGAGTTTTATGAACACATCGAATTGCAGAAAATTTACCGGCAATCCGATCAGGATTTTATCAGCCTGTTAAATGGAATCAGGAACCGTGAGCTCCACAATACTAATTTATCGATCTTAAATGACCGGCTGCAACAGAATGTCGAAGTCCAAGCAGATTATATTTATCTGGTCACAACCAATAAACAAGCCGATGAAATCAACCGTGCCAATTTAGCTAAACTGCATACCGAAGAGCAGATTTTTTATGGGGATATGCGTGGCGACTTTGAAAATAAAAGTCTGCCCACCGACGCAACGTTGACCCTCAAAATTGGCGCCAGGGTGATGTTTTTAAATAATGATCCGGAGGAGCGCTGGATTAACGGCACACTGGGTGAGGTGCTCGGTTTTTACAGTGACGAAGCCAACGACAACATGCCAATTGTTGAAGTAAAAAAAGACGATGGCCAGACAGTCGATGTCTACCCGCATACCTGGACAAATTATAAATCCAAGCTCAATGAAGAATCCGGAAAAATTGAAAAAGAAGCCGCCGGATCCTATACGCAAATCCCGTTAAAGTTAGCCTGGGCAATAACTATCCATAAAAGTCAGGGGAAAACCTTTGATAAAGTAATTATCGACATCGGTTGGGGCGCCTTTGCTTCAGGTCAAGTCTATGTCGCGCTTTCCCGCTGTAGGACGCTTGAGGGGATTATCTTAAAGAAACCTATCCAATATAAACATATTTTACTCGACGACCGAATCAAGCGATTTTTCGCACCCAAACTGTGATATGCAACCGACCTCCAAAAACGTACCGATGTCCTCAGCCCCATATGTCTATGATAAACAGGGCAATATTGCCTGGGACAAAATGTGGGATTCTTTCTGTTCGCTTGCCAAAGAAGGAGGACCACCGCATCGGGGAACTGTGTTAAGCCATAAAGAATACAATTCTCAAACAGAAGAGTTCGCCAGGGCGAGTACTGAAATCCTGCGCGCCTATAAACTGCTGGTTCCATACCAAGCGGCCATTACTGACGATTACTGGGTCAAAGTCCAGCTTTATTCGCCGAATATGGCCAAATGGTTTGCCGAGATCATTAATTCTGAAAATGTTGAGTGTCGTGTAGAAAAAAGAACAATCTTTCTACCGGTCAACGATGACTTTTCCGGTAAAGAAATTAAGAATGTTGTAACCGTATTTGCGAAGGCCTTTCATTATTGGAAACTGCACCGCAGCTGGTTTGCCAAACTCGTTATTCATATCTCGGGTCAGGATTGGGAAGCCGGAATTTGGCGATAATCCCTCTTGAAACAATTCCGCTAAAATGGCATCGTAGATACATGACTATCACCGGACTTTTGTTTATTATCGCTGCCTGGAGTATTGAGTGTTATCGCCTGGTACGGCATGATAAAAAAATAAATGAATGGTTCCTTGCCTGCTATATTATCGGTGTATTTTTACTTGTTCTTGATGGTTTTGCCTCCGGGCCAAGTTTCACTGCCGTATTAAATCTCATCTCGTTGGGACTCTCCACATTTGTGTACGTATATATCCTGCACAAATCCCATGAAGAAAAATCGTTATGGCATATATTTCCGTTTCATCGTAAACCAAAAAGCAAAAAATACTCTCCGGATATGGTCATGCACTACATAATTTTGGCCTTATTAGTACTATTAATCCTTATAAGTGTTAAGCTTTTCACACCGGTGAATGCACACACCGAGCCATTCTGGCCGTTAACTGACGCCCGTGCCGGTTATTAATATCAGAACCTGTACAACGGCGAAGTATGCTACCACCGTTCCAATGAATCCGATTAACGGAATAAGCGTAAAAAAGGCTATGTACTTCAATTTTTGTATAAGTGCGACGTACTTAGGATGAGGAAATATCCAGCTGGCAATCAATCCCAATGCTAATGATGTCATCAATGCATAGAGAAATACCGTCAAAATAATAAAAATAAAACTATCACCCATTGATGCAACAAATAAAATCGTTGAGAAAAAATTTGCGGCTAATCCAACCAGCCCGCAGAGAATAAAAGGTATATACCATTTAAATTTATGGAGGTAATAAATCTCCGCAATAAGTGAAGCAAAAAAAGGAAGTCCGAGCAGCGAAATTAATATGCCAATAACATCCATACTACTTAACAACAGTATAATGCAATTGCACCAGATCTTCCTGTAGTTGGTCAACACCTGCCAGTTTAAGTTTTATTCTGGTATCGGTTTCACTGAAAAGGGGAATACCTTTACCGAGAATAATCGGATGAACACTGATAAATACTTCGTCAATCAATTGAGCTTCCAGAAATGATGTATTGGCAATTCCGCCACCAATAATAAGCAGCGATTCATGGCCCCGCTGCTGAAGCATCTCTACTATCTCTACCGGAGATTTATCAGTATAAATAACCTGATCTTCATCACGAACAAGCAGGGGATCATGGGTCATTACTATATTCAACGCTCCCTTATACGGGAAGTCGTCACCGGAAACCTCTTGAGTTCTTCTTCCCATCACTATCGCCCCGCACTCCTTAATAAGCCAGTTAAAATTCTCCCAGTCCGTAGCTGATACCCAGCTGGTGTCATCATCAGGCCCGGCAATAAAGCCGTCGATAGATATTGCCATATACAAAATAACTTTCATATTAATTTCCTTTGAATTTGATCCCTAATTCGGGAATAACCGTATTTGCGTCTATAGTAAGTATAAACTCAATAGCCTTGGCGACCTCCTGAGTATTTAACGCATCATCCATATTTTTCTCGATTCCCATTTTCTTAAACATATGGGTCGAAAGTTTTCCTGGATAAATTCCGGTAACCCGAATACCATATTTGGCCAACTCAGGCTCCAGTGACTTGGTAAATCCGGTTAACCCCCATTTGGTTGCATTATAAATTGAACGTTCTTTCTTTGCGTACAGGCCGGCCTGCGAGTTTATGTTAATAATTAAACCCTCTTTTTGCTGCTTCATAGTCGGTATAACTGCTTTCGTGAGAAGCATCACTCCGGTCAAATTTACCTGAACAACCTTTGCGAGATAGTCCGCGTCGTTCTCATCCAGTTCCCCCTGGATCCATAACGCCGCATTATTAATTAAACAATCAATCCGACCGTGCTTAGAAAGTATTTCCGTAATCGTTCGCGAAACATGTGCATAGTCGGAAACGTCACAAACGGCAAAGTCACAACCGATCTCTGCAGCTGTTTTTTTCAGTTTCTCCGGGGTAGGCGAGAGTATCACCACCGTGTACTGACCTACCAGCTGCTTGGCAATATCTTTACCTAATCCGTCGCTTCCTCCTGAAACAACAACTACTTTTTTCATGATTACTTACCTTCCTGCATTTTCAAAAAATCGCTAAGGATTGTCGCATGGTCGAACGCAAGCTCTTTAGGTAATTCGTCCCTCGCAAAAAATCTAAATTCCTCGGCATCGTCACCTGCCACTGGTTCACCTTCCACCTCAACAGCAAAGGCAAAATTAACCGCCTGCTTGGGGTGACGGTTGGGGTCAGTATAATAGTTAATAAATTTGATCGACGTAACAGTCAAACCAAGCTCTTCTTTTACTTCCCGAATAGCAGCCTGTTCAGCCGTTTCGTCCCAATCAATATGACCTCCACACAGCGCCCAGTAATTTTTAAACGGCTCAGCGCCGCACTTAATAAGTAATATCTTGTTATCTTTTACCATCACCGCATCAACGGTAATCGCTCGATTGGCATATCTTCCACACTCCGGACACGGAGTACTGGTATCTAACTGCAACATACAAATTCCTTTCAAAGAATATATTCCTGACGCGAGTCTTCTGGAAAATTTACTTCATCGAATAATACAATTAAGCGGGGTTTTAATTTGTAACAAACATGGCCGTCAGTTCCATCAAGAATTTCATCAACCCGGTCTTTACTCATTCCGTAGCGCTCTGCATAACTCGACATACCAATTTCTGCTGAAACACGCGAAGATAGTTCATACGCATCACCTTCAAGTTGCAATCCCCGGACCGGACCTCCTGGCGTATGAGGTAAAACGACCGTCCCGGCCACACTTCCGTTCGCTCGAACTTCCATCGAATGGCACCGTGAGGGGAGAGAAATCCAATACAGATTCAAATCTGAGTCATAGGCAAAATAGACAGAGCACGCCCAGGGCTGGTTATCTTTAACAGTCGCAATTTGCAGCAGCCGTGCTTCCTTAAGATAATCTTCAATTAATGCACGCAGTTCCATAAACCTCCTGGTTATTTCTCCTCTTTTGTTTCTAGATAATGCCGTAAATAATTTGCTTCTGAACTCGGTTGTAATGTCTTGTAAAGGACATAATCATCAATTCCAAAATAACCGTCCGGCATCTGACCTCACACGGTAAATCCCCGGTGGGAATAAAATTCCAGGTTGTTTTCAGTTGTCCAAAGCAGCAGTTTATGTCCACCATCCTCAAGCACGGATTTCTCCCAGGCTGAAAGCAAAGCAGTGCCAATACCTTGACCATGGTAATCCTTATCCACTGCAAACCAGTTCGCAAACGCCACACCACCATAGTGCCTATTAATCATCAAATAGCCAATCAATTTCGTATCATCAAAAGCCAGGAAAATCTGCATCCGGCGGGCAATACCTTTCTCCAAGTTCTCCCGCGAATAATCCTGTTCAACAAAATATGAAAGCGAGTTATGTGAATAGTGCGAAAACTGTGAACGTAACGAACTTTCAAAAAAAGGAACAAAAATATCCAAATCCTCAATCGTTGCAAGCCGAATTAATGGAGTCATTCCAGCTCTCCTTTCAACCAGTCATAATATTTTTGGGTCACATGCGCTGTAGGTATAGCAATAATACAGGGGGTATCATACGAATGAATCTGAAGAACCTCTCTCTCAAGAGCTTCATACTTAGACTCGATTGTCTTTGCAATCAGGGTAACCTCTTTACTTTCATCAATTGTCCCGGATTTGGGTGGCCAATAAAACATCGGCTGCATGTCAGGATAGATATTCACACAAGCACAAACCCGCTTTTCCATGAGATGGCGACCAATTTTCTTGGCCTCATCAAGAGAGTCACAGGTAATATATACTAAGAGTAAGTCCGACATGGTTCTCCTAAGCGTAAAAGTTTCTCTCCCAGGCATGCTCTTTAAGCTTTTCAATTAATTCTGCAGGCAATCGCGGCTTTTCAGTGAGCGCAATATTTTCTTGAACATGGTTCGTTTTTCGCATTCCGGGAATCACGGTCGATACTTCCTTAAAGTAGAGAATATACCGCAGCGCCAATTCCGGAAGGGATGTAATGTCCCCGGAAACAAACTGCTGCAACCGCTGCACTCGAGCATCCAATTCCAGTAACCGTTCAGGGGTAAAATAGTCATTACGGAAATCACCATCATCAAAAGTCGTAGTGGCATTTAAATTTCCCGTCAGACCGCCTTCATCCAACGGAACCCGTGCTATAACACCAATATTATTGGCTTTGGCAAATGGAAAAAATTCAGTCACCGGAGATTGATGAAAAATATTAAATATCGTTTGTACAACCGAGATCAGACCGGCTTTACAGGCTTCAATACAATTAGTCGGTTCGTGATTATTCGTGGAGATGCCCCAGAACTTAACTTTTCCTTGTTTCGTTAAAGCTTGAATCGTTTCTTTCCACTCGTCGCTTTCCTCAACCCAGTCATCCTGCCACACATGAAATTGCATGATGTCCAGATATTCTACATCTAAAGTTTTAAGGCTCTCTTCAACCAGCGAGACAATATGCTCTTTGGGAAAAACTTCTTCTATTGAAACACCTTTTCGTGCCGGCCACTGCCAGTTTTTGGGATTAATCTTCGAAGCGATAACTAAATCTGTCTGTGGACGCTGCTTAATTATTTCACCAATCCATTTTTCAGATAATCCGTCACCATATGAACGGGCGGTATCAATAAAATTAACTCCACTATCGATCGCCGTAAGTAATGATCGCTCACTCTCTTCCCGCGTTGCCCCAACCCAGCAATCGGAATCATTGGCAAATTGCCAGGTGCCATAACCAACCTCTGAAATTTTTAGTTCTGTTTTACCGAGAGTTCTGTATTTCATGTACCAATAATACTATAATCTTTTCTACCGGTACAGATCGTTAATGGAATTGTTTTATACGCTGTATAGCTTTAGGAAGATCGGGAAGTAAATCACTTGCCACAACTCCGGTATCACCAACCTGTTCTTCAATCAAACCGGCTGCTTCACCGTGGACATATACACCAACACACGAAGCGTCAAAAGGAGATAATCTCTGTGCTACAAAGCCTGCAATTGCTCCGCTCAAAACATCACCGGTACCGGCAGTTGCCAGTACTGCCGTTGCAAAAGGACTTTCAGCGATCTTCCCGTCCGGCGCTGCAATCAATGTGTGCGCGCCCTTCAAAACCACCGTCTGATGCGAAATCTTAACCAGGGTCTTCGCAAAATCAGAACGGCCTTTCTGAATTTCCGCTGCAGTAACTCCCAATAATCTACCCATCTCAGCAGGGTGTGGTGTCAAAATAGCCTTACCTTCAGGAATTTGCCAGACGTCGTCCAATTGCGAAATAATGGTTAAGGCATCGGCATCCAATATCACGGTTCCGGCAAAACCGCCGGCACGAAAATATTCTAAAAGTCCGGAGATCAGTGGTTTAACCGAATCTTTCAGCGAAAGACCGGGACCAATCAGGACGACATCATATTCGGGAATTTTTTCTATCAGTGGCTGCAAGGCTTGAGCAGAAAAAGCCCCGTCAGAGTCAGGTAACCGCACAAAAGTTGTTTCAGTGAGTTTGATGGCTAAAATAGCATAAATACTCTCGGGGACTGCCAAAGTAACCAGGCCAGCACCCACGTGTTGTGCTGCCGAAGCTGCCAGATACGCTGCACCAATATACTGTTCCGATCCCGCGATCACCAGTACTTTACCGAACGTACCCTTATGCGCATCATTGGGACGGTGGGGGAGCAGTGAAACAATTTTCTCCGAGTTCAGAGTATCCATCTAAGAAGTATCATACACTATCGTGCTTTTTACGTTAATCCTTCCAGTTCCACCATTTTAATAGTTCGGTATCATGCGTTTGATTTGATGCAAAATAAACCGCACAGCGAAACGTGTACAGCATACACCGGTCAACCCTAATTCCTTGCAGGGCACACAACCGTTCATACATAGCTTCCGGATCTTCATTTTTCAAATCGGCAACAGTACGATAGCCAAGATTTTCCAGATCCTTTGCTACAGCTTTACCAACACCGGGAATAATTTCAAAAGGGGATTTAGACATACTATTTTAGAGTAAACCCCGCATCGACATAGATAACTTGTCCGGTCATCGCGTCGTTTTTTGCCAAGAAAACAAAAGCATCCGCAATTTCATCTTCGGTTACCCAACGCTTCAGGTAAGTTTGCTCAAGGAAAGTTTTATTCTGCTCGTCAGAAAAATTGTCATAATTTCTGGTTTTTACAAAACCAGGTGCAACTGCATTTACTTGAATTTTGGGCGCAACCATCTTAGCCAGTGTTTTAGTAAAGCTATTGAGTCCTGCTTTAGATGACGCATAAACAACCGATCTGCCACCATGTTCAGCGCCACGAATCGAGCTTGTATTTAAGATTTTTCCGTATCCTTGTTTCTGCATATATCGCAATGCAATTTGAGAACACAACATCGGACCAATAAGATCAGTATGGACCAATTCAACTATTTGCTCATAAGAGGCATCAGGATACGGAACTTTGTCATTAGGAATCGCCGCATTATTTATTAATATATCCACAGTATTATATTTTTTTTCAACCTCATCAAATAAAAGTCTAATTTGTTCAGGGTTGGAAACGTCTGCCTGAACAAGAAGCGCTTCTCCGCCCATTTCTTTGATCTTTGCCACAGTATCCTCACCCCCGGCTTTATTCACATTGTAATTTACCACAATCTTTGATCCTTCTTGAGCAAATCGTAACGCTGTGGCTTTGCCAATTCCACTTGAAGATCCGGTAATCACAACAACTTTATTTCGTAAATCCATACTATATCCCTTCTATTGAATAAGTAACTCCAGCTTTTTGGAACAATTCTACATGACTTTTAGCTAAAACGCGAACCTCTACGTATGCTGCAGTATGACCGCCTTCTTGTAATACGGATAAAAGCCGCAACGTCCGGGGGGTAAGTTTTTTCTCTAAAATCGCCGCCACCGCAGTGCTATGCGAACCTAAATCCACTCCGTAGGACAAAACAAAATGATTCCCCTCCACGATATCGATAAACTTAGCGACCAGGTATTCAAGTTTAGTCATCTCCGCAAGCGGTTGTTCAAATGCATCAAAGACGGTTAAATAGTTTTCCTGAATTCCTTTAGGCAGACAATCAGTCAACATTCTAATCTCTTCATGTTCCAGTAAATGTTTATCTGTTCCTAACCCCTGCAACTGCTGGTAGCTCGACACATCACCGGTAATTGTTTCACCAAGATCATGCACCCAAAAAATTTGATTTAACTCATCAGTATCGACTAAAGCTGCGAGTGCTGGACAAATTGCCCGCATCTGCATCCACATGCCAATACACGCCCATACATGCCCGACAATCGACTCACGCTTACCACCTTGTTCGGCGGCCAGCATATAGGGCGTATCACCACACCGGTATTGCCAGTTTCCCGGAAAGGTTCTGGTCATAAACTCGAACATACCATCAATATCCGCTCGGAGGTCTGAGATCATAACATCATTTCCATCATTATTTCATCGTAATATGTTCCATCAACAAATAAATCACCGTGCGAAACCCCGATCATTTGAAAACCCATTTTCTTATATAACTCATAGGCGCTTATCTGTTCAGGAACCACTTCTATCTTAATTTTCTTAATCCCGGTATGTTCTCTGGCCATACGCAAAATTTCTTCCACTAATTTACGTCCCAGGCCTTGCCCGCGGTACTTTGGATCAACATACGTTCCCCACACATGTGCAACATGACGCATCTTCGCATGCTGCATATACTGAACGCCCACCAGACCAACTAATTTAGTTCCATTCCGCGCCACTACCATCTCTCCGACTTGAGATAAAAGACTCCCTTCGATCCGTTTCTTCCATTTTTCTTCAGGAACCTGTAATTCGTCTTCGTACGTTGCCAGAAAAGCCGTAGGGGAGTCTTGCAGAGATAAGAGCCGTAAATCCCGGAACGCTTCCCATTCATCCATTGTTGGTTTAGAAATTTGAATATTGCTCACGTAAAGTACCTCCAATATCATTAATTCTAACGCAAGTAGTATCAAATAAAAATAACTGTTAAAATCACTGCATATGGCACGAGATGTTCAGACAGAAATCCTTGCTAAATTGTACGGGGCTCCCGGACTACGCTACAGTGAAGCCCATCCTGAAGATGTCGAAAACGATTTATATAACTATCATCTTCAGTCGCTGGTTAAAAAAGGCTTAATCGAAAAAAAAGACCAAATCTACTCACTTACATTTGATGGCCTTCAGCACATTGTCAAAAACAAACCGATAAACTTATCGGGAACTAAAGCCGACCTATTTAAAGTGAATGTTCTAACCCTCGTTTTGAAAGAAGAAAAGAATACAAAATATATTGTAAACCAGAGACGGAAAATGCATCCATTCTATGGCGATCAGGCAGTATTGGGAGGGATGGTCAAAAACGGTGAACCCATTGTGAGCGCAGCCAGCAGAAAACTTCAGGAAGAGTCCGGTTTGATAGCGGATTTTTCATTAGTTGGCGTCATAAGAGGCGTCTTTATTCATGAAGGTGAGATCCTTCAAGATATTCTCTTTCATGTATGTGTTGCTGAAGAATTCACGGGAGAGTTAGTTTCTGAAAATGAGTTTGGATCAAATTTTTGGGTTACTCTGGATCAGGCAATTGAAAGTGAGCATCATTCAAGAGCAGCACTCCTGCCTCTAATCGAATTGTATAGGCAGCTAAAGGCAAACACAGTTTCGCAAATACCGTTCTTCTACTTCGATCTTGAGCTCAAAGTCGATCATTTATAGTACCGAGTGGGCCTTCACTAGATTTCCTCCATTTATAAGCTAAAATGTCACTATATGTTAATATCAATGAAAATGTAGCTCAAACCAGGCGGAGTTATGAGCAAATATACACTCAATACGCCGAAAATAATAAAATGAATGAAGTTATTCAGGCCAACCTGGATAAGTTCATCGCTCACCTAAAAGGCCAACGGGTCCTCGATGTCGGGTGCGCTCAAGGGCGGGAATCACTGTATTTAAGAGAAAAAGGACTTGAAGTTAGCGGGTGTGACCTCACGCCTGAATTTATTGAGCTGGCAAAGAAAAACTGTCCGAAAGGGGAGTTCAGGGTTGCCGATATGCGGGATTTACCATACGACCCAAACCAATTTGATGGAGTATGGGCTTCAGCTTCATATTTACATGTTCCCAAATCCGACGGACTGAGAACCCTTCAGGGCTTTAATACCGTCCTAGGTTCACAGGGACTCTTATATCTTTCGGTTATGGAAGGAGAACATGACGCTCTACGCGAAAATAAACAAATGAACTGGCCTGCACGACATTTTGCAGACTATAAACTCGACGAGCTCACTAATCTTCTTAACCGGTCAGGATTTCGAGTCATCGAGAATAATTCAGTACAGACCTCGTGGGGTCCAACCTTTTTACACATGTTCGCACGAAAGGAGTAACTATGGATATTGTACTGCAGGTCGGAGTAAAGGCATTACTTAAAAATAAGGAGGGTAAGTATCTTTTATTAAAACGCTCGAAAGACAAATACAAAGAAGTTCACAACCTCTGGGATATCCCCGGCGGACGCATCGATCCGGGTACGCCCCTCATGGAGAACCTGAAGAGAGAAATCCTGGAAGAAACACAGCTAAGCTTAATTGATCAGCCACGCTTGGTTGCTGCTCAAGATATTTTAAAAGTGCCTGCACGGCATGTCGTCCGGCTTACGTATGTAGGCACCATTGATGGAGATCCTCAATTGGATCAGCAAGAGCACGTTGATTACAAATGGGTTACTGTTGGCGAACTTAAAACCATTGAAGGGCTAGATTCGTACATAACTGAGGTTATAAATTCTGGTATACTGGAGTCATGATTGAACTAAACTCCCCCGCACCTGAATTCAATTTGCCTGACCAGGACAACAAGGAGCACAAACTTTCAGACTACCGGGGCAAGTGGGTTGTCGTATATTTCTACCCTAAAGACGATACCCCCGGATGCACCACCGAAGCCTGTTCGTTCAGAGATGACTATCAGGAACTGGAAAAGAACAACGTTCAGATACTGGGAATTTCGAAAGATTCGGTAAAATCTCATAAAAAATTTGCCGAAAAGTTTAACCTAAATTTTCCGCTGCTCTCCGATCCGGAAAAAACAACCATCCATGCCTATAATTCCTGGGGAGAGAAAAAATTCATGGGACGGGTATTCGAAGGTATTCTTCGTAACACGTTTTTAATTAATCCGGAAGGCCAGGTCGCCAAAATCTATGAAAAAGTAACACCCAAAGGTCATTCAGCACAAATCCTTAGAGATGTTCGTGAATTGCAATCATAACTGCTACAATGGCACTATGGATCTGGATTACAAAAATCCCTATTCGCGTAAATGGAAAAAGTTTAAGCCAACCCCTTTCTTGGTCCATCCAGTCAGCATAAATCCGGATATATTTCTCACTTCGGCGACAAAATCCGCATCACTTCCGTGATTATTACATTTATTGGATTGTACGTATTATATTTTGCGATCCAAACGATATCCTTCTATGCACACTTTACCGACGGCTGCTCCAAATCCTGGCACTATTACATTAACTACATTGCTTTTTACTGTCGCAGCGACGAAGCTCCCTTTGAAACTGCGTTCCTCAGATTTCTATGCGTTGGTGCAGCGCTAATCATACTGTACTCGTTTATCGCGGTAATGCTCCGGCTGGAAGCTAAATACAAAATTCCACTCCCGCGCTGGATGGCAATACTATTCTTTCTGATTGTTCCGTTTATATTTCTTGCATTTGTTTACGGAGGGTATTTGTTTGTGACCAGATAATGTAGAATAATTTGGTATAATTGCCGCATATGAAATATAACCCACCTGAAGTAGGAGAAATCGAACTTAATACCATTATTCTTGACCTGAATGGTACTTTAGCCGTAAACGGAGCTATTGTTGAAGGAGCCGAAGACCGGATTATTCAGCTTAGGGAAAAAGGCTATCAAATCGTGCTCTTTACCGGAGACCAGCGGGGCAATGCAGCTCAGTTGGCTGAAAAAATCGGGGTTGAAGTTAAAAAAGCCGGAAAATCCGAAGAAAAAGAAAAACTTACATTAGAACTCGACGTAAACAAGACCGTTGCTATCGGAAATGCCAGGATAGATATCGGCACATTCAAGCACACCAAGTTGCGCATCGCCACCTTACAGGCGGAAGGCATTCATACGGGAATCCTGCCGTATGTAGACATTATTGTACCTTCAATTAACGATGCCTTGGATTTATTACTCAACGAAAATACATTTAACGCCACAATGCGGAGATAACTATGAATAAAAAGCGAATTATCACAGCCGGCCACCTCTGGAACGATATTGACGCCTATGCCAGCGCGATAGCATATCAAGAACTCTGTGAACTACTAAATATTGAGGCCGAAGTAGTTCTTTCTGGACCAATGAACGAAAGTGTTACCAAATCGGTAAAAACTATCAAAGCAGACTATAAAACCGAGCTGGTAGGGAATCCTGAAGATTTTGAGTACGTCATGGTTGACCTCTCTGATCCTGGACATTTCTCTAAGTTCGTCATTGAAGATCGGGTAATCGAACTCTACGACCACCACTGGGGATTTCAGGATCACTGGAGACAAAAGTTAGGGGACCAAGCCAAGATCCAGGTAGTCGGCGCTTGCGCTACCTTAATCTGGGAAGAATTTAAGCAGGCTGGAGTGCAAGACAAAATTTCTAAAGAGTCCGCGCTGCTCCTGTACACAGCTATTATTTCCAATACCTTGAACCTGCACGCGGATATAACCCAGGATTCCGACCGTCTGGCGATTAAAGAATTACACCATTACGCACAAATACCTGAAAAATGGATCGAAACCTATTATGAAGAAGCGTCCGCGTCTGTTTTTAGTGAACCGGAAAAAGCCATGAAAAACGATACTAAGATCCTTAAAGGTGGGGACGATGAGTACGGCATAACCCAAATAGAGCTATGGGAAAGCCAGCCATTTATTAATGAACACCTCGGTCTTATCAAGAAAGTACTGTCTTCCTTGAATACTCAACACACCTTTTTTACTTCTCCCAATATTGCCCACAATTTTAACTACATCATCACCGAAGACGAGTTTGTAAAAAATAAGCTGACCGAGAGAATTCAAGCAGAATTTAACGGCGAGATTGGCAAAACCAAACGACTCTGGTTACGAAAAGAGATTATTAAAGCCCTCGCGGAATGATATACTTACCCCAGATATGAACAAATGGCTGATCGCAATACTCTTTCTCGCTGCCGCGTTTCGCCTTGTTCTAATCGGCGACCACATGGGCGCCTTATACGGAGATGAAATCTCTATCGGTTATAATGCCTATTCAATACTCAAAACAGGCCAGGACGAGTTCGGCCGGTTTTTGCCGCTTCAATTTGAGTCCTGGGGTGACCAGAAAAACCCCGTCTACATTTATACCGTCGTGCCGTTTGAAATTGTCTTCGGTCTCAATGCCTGTGCGGTACGCCTCCCCTCGGCGCTCAGCGGCATCCTCGCCATTTGGCTAACCTATTTGCTGGTTAGAAAATTATCCCGATTTTTCGAAGACTCACCGCAAAACCGGAATAAGAGTGAACAGGTAGCATTAATTGCAGCCCTGCTTCTGGCGGTATCCCCCTGGCATGTCCATATCAGCCGGGGAGGATACGAGGCAAATATGGCACTAACGCTTGGGCTGTCTGGAGCGTATTTTCTGTTAGCGTGGCTGCAGGACAGAAAGTGGAAATATTTCCTGCTCTCAATTGGAGCATTCGTGCTCTCCATGTACACCTATTACACAACTAAATTATTTGTCCCGCTGCTCATTATGTTACTGTGGAGCTGGGGCTATTGGATGACCCGGGAAAAGAATGCGCGAAAATTTCTTCATTTTGCCGCCCGCTATATAATCTTATTCGTTATTTTGTGTCTTCCAATTCTGTATTTAGCGCTCTTCTCCAATGGTCAGGCCCGTTTCGCTACCATTAATATTTTTTCCAACCCGCAAGTTGCCAAAGACGTCGATGTGATGCGCAGCCCTTCAATGCTTTCACCAAGTCTTACTGAGATACTTGTGAACAAGCCATACGTCTGGTTCCGGGATTTTCTGCAGTATTATTCGGATAATCTTTCACCTTCTTTCTGGTTCGTCAACGGAGATAGCTCTTTGAGATATAGTATTGGCAATCACGGGATGTTGTATTTAATTGAAGCTCCATTTTTTCTGGTTGGATTTCTGTTTATGTTTCAGCGCAACCGGAAACTATGGATTCTACTGCTGGGGTGGATGCTATTGGCTCCGTTACCGACAGCTCTGGTGGGTAAAGCATATGGTCTACGCAGTTTGGCACTGCTGCCGATTCCCATGATTTTTTCAGCCTACGGCTTTGTGACACTAAACGAATATATTAAAACCTACTATTCATACCGTATTGTGCGCATATTCTCGGTAATCGTCGCGTTCATTTTAATCGGATCGGTAAGCAATTGGCTGGTCCGGTACGCATATATTTATTCATCGTATGGGTACTACTGGTATGACGGCATGACCAAAGATGCCATTTCCTATGCGCTGCAGCAGAGCCCTCGGTATAACCATGTCTTCATCTCCCGGTATTACGGAAAGACCGAAATGTACTATGCCTTTTATACCAGAATGAACCCCGAAGAATACCGCCGTTGCTCGCAGCATAAAGTGACCTATGAAGGCGAAGAAATGATACAATGTGGCAAATACATCTTTGGAGATATGGATACCAAAAACCGGGTTATAGATGACCTCCACCTTCCATCAAATTCACTCGTCATCGACGCCCCGGACGGTACTAGAGGTTCGGATTCCATACTGGCCCGAGACGATCAAAGAGAGTTGTTTAAAATAATAAAATGAAAAAAATACTATTAGTCGGCACTATTCTCATCGGATTTATACTTCGTTTTTACCAGTTGGGATCTATTCCGCCTTCCTTATATTGGGATGAAGTCGCCCTTGGGTACAATGCTTTTTCCATTGCCGAGACAGCTAAAGATGAAGAGGGGAGATTTCTTCCCTTAAATTATTTCCGCTCATTCGGAGATTTTAAGCCGCCGGTATATATTTATGCAGCTGTTCCCATGATTAAATTTTTTGGATTAAGCGAATGGACGACCAGATTTCCGTCCGCGTTTTTTGGTTCTCTTTCAGTCGTGTTGTGCTATCTCATCACCCGACAGCTGCTCAAGCGGCTTTCGAGTAATGAATCTACGTTTCTCAACCAATCCCGAATCGAATGGATTTCACTCGCAGTAACTGTGCTTATGGCCATTTCACCGTGGCACACCCAAATTTCGCGGGTTGCCTATGAAGCCAATGTTGCGTTATTCCTCATCCTGCTAGGCGTATATTTATTTTTTCATGCCTTGGAAAATCAGTCACGTAAAACACTCTTGTTAACTCTCGCGGGACTCTCCTTTGTCTTAACGTTCTATACCTTCAACTCTAACCGTGTTTTTACACCTTTGTTGGTAGCATTATTAGCCATACTCTATCGTAAGCAATTATTCCCGACACAAAAAGCAATTCGTCAGGTACTGGTAGCGACACTTATCGGCTTAGCCGTATTGTTGCCGCTGCTTCCACACCTCGCCTCAAGTGAGGGCCGCCTGAGATACAAAGAAGTAAACATCTTTTCGGATGCTAAACCGGTCGAGGTTTCTAATCAACGCATCTCCCGGTTAGGAGATACCTGGTGGGCAAATATTCTCAATAATCGCCGGATTATTTATGCCCAGAATTGGTTTGACGGATATTTCAGACACTTCTCCGGTAAATTCCTATTCATTTCCGGTGATGTTAATCCACGCTTTTCGCTGCAGGATGTCGGAGAGCTCTATCTCATCGAGTTGCCGTTTCTGATCATCGGTTTGTACCTATTTGCTTCCCGCCACAAAACCGAGCATCTCTTTGTCCTCGGCTGGATGCTGCTGGCACCAATTCCTGCTGCCTTTGCCCGCGAAACACCACATGCGCTTCGCACCCTCAACATTTTGCCGACTTTTCAGATCCTCGAAGCCTACGCCTTTATCTATGTTGTCTACCGGTTATATAAATATCAGTTTAAACAGATTCGTTTGCCGGCCATCTCAGTTATTGCGCTGACCGTGCTATTCCTGTTTTTCAATATGTATTACTATTTGCATAATTATTACGTTCACTACCCTCGCTGGACTTCCCAGGAGTGGCAATATGGATATAAACAGGTCATCAATGAAGTCGCCAAAGTCCAGGATCAATACGACCGGATTATTATTACCGACGGACTGGGACGGCCATATATTGAAACCGCGTTCTATCTTAAGTACCCGCCCGCTCAATTTCAGAAGGAACGCCGCCAGCACACCGATGCGACCGGTTTTGGGTTTGTTGAAGTCGATGGGTTTAATAAATATGAATTCCGCGGAATAGACTGGAAAAAAGAGATACCCAAACAGCAGGAAAGGGAGCGAGTCTTGTTGGTGGGAACACCGGCTGAACTTTCCAAACAGAAATATTTCAAAAAAATTGTTCCCCGTTTAAACGGAGAAACCGTCTTTATCTTAAGTGATATCCCCTCAGGCATCGATGCATTAATCGAACTGGGGTTTTTAGATGAAAACGGCAACCCGATCATTAAAGACGAAGCCCGGTAACGTTATGCGAAGTAAATTATTACTACTGACTATTTTAAGCGCCGCACTTCTTCGTTTCGTGGGGTTGGGACACAATCCACCGGCATTAAATTGGGATGAGGTTGCTATTGGGTGGAATGCCTATTCTATACTCGAAACGGGAAAAGATGAGTATGGAGCTGTTTTTCCACTAACATTCCGCTCTTTTGACGATTACAAATCACCACTGTATATTTACCTCACTTCAGTAGCAATAATGCTGTTTGGTAAGACCGAATTTGCCATTCGTTTTACTTCTGCTTTTTTCGGCACGCTAACCGTTATTATTTTTTACTTTTTCACCAAGCGCTTACTTAAGACAGCCTCCACCGACCCAATCTGGCAAAACCGCATCGCCAATGTCGCTCTCTTTGGAACCGGCATTATGGCTATTTCGCCCTGGCATGTTCACTTCTCTCGTGTTGCTTTTGAAGCAAATATCGCCCTGTTTTTTGAAATACTCGGCACACTATTATTCTTACGTTGGGTTGAACGGCGAAAATATTCGACCATCATCTTTTCCGTTCTTGCCTACGCCGCCGCGCTGTATTCATATGCCAGTGCCCGCTTAATTATTGCTCTACTACTCGTGGGTTACGGAATCTACTTTCATAAAGTTTTATTCAAAGCCAAAAAGCAGGTTAGTCTGGCCATTATCTGTGCGTTAATTGTAAGCATCCCGCTGATCATGCAAATGTACCAGGGGGTCGGATTTGCCCGCTTTAATGCCACAACTATCCTCGGCAAAAATGTCATCGAAATCTTTACCCGCAACGATACCTTAGCTAAAGAAGACTTTGACGCCGGAAATGGCTGGCTCAGTTCCAAAGTGCACAATTTTCGCATTCCAATCGCTACCAATGTGATTCAAAATTATCTCTACCATTATAATTACGGCTTCTTATTTAATTCTGCCGACCTGCCCCGCCACCAGATTCCCGGCTTTGGATTATTGTATCTATGGCAACTCCCGTTAATCGCCATCGGAGCAGTCTTTTTAATTAAAAACAGGAAACAGATCAATGCCGTTCTTCCCTTGTGGTGGCTGTTTATTGCACCCATTCCGGCTGCTTTGACATGGCAGGTACCGCACGCCATTCGTGCATTGGCTATGCTACCCATCTTCAGTGTTTTAAGTGGACTTGGGTTGTGGGCATTCTTCAAATGGATGCAAAAAATCGACCTTCGTGCGTATACCAGACCAATGGCCACTACTACCCTGGAAAAAATGCAAAATCTATTTCACTGGATTTGGCCGAAAACAACCTATCTTCTAACCATGTTTCTCATGTCTATCTCTGCCGTCCAAATGGTCGTTAGTTACCATGTTCTGCTGCCCGCCGAATTTAGTCCGTACTGGCTGTACGGCAGAAAAGAAATGGTTAGCCAGGTGGAAAACAGAAAAAATAATTTCGATCACGTTGTTGTATCTCTATCTTTGGATTGGGCATATCTCTGGTTCTTGTGGTACGGAAATTATGATCCGCAATGGTATTTAAACCAGGGGGGAACGGTCAGCGGAAGTTTTGAGGAATCACAAAACACGGTTGGAAAAATCCAATTCTTTAACTTTGATTATTTTAAGCTGAAACAAACACCAAACATTCTCATGATCGGATCACCCAAGGATTTCCCCGGCGGAATCATTCCTGATCAACAGATTCTGGATCTTTCGGGGAAACCGATCATCTATATCGTTAAATCATGACGCTAAAACCTGCTCTTTTGCCCACTGCAGACTTTCCCAGTGTTTAGCCGGAATTCGTTCATGAGGGACATGGGACCACATCGCCAGTGAAGCCGCGAACTGGTCTTTAAACGCCCGCAGACAAATACTTTTATAAAACGCATCAATCGGCACTTGCTTTAGTTCATTGGTATAGAGCGTATACTGCCGCTCCATATAGTTGGAAATATCATCCGGAAAATAATAGTTTGGATCATACGCAGGAGACACTGACCACTTACTCAGAAAATGGTACGTTCCCAGATTCCCGTCAACAATATCCAGAACCCGGGCAATATACGCGATCGGCAGAATAACACATTCAGGGTCACCGTCTTTGTTCTCCAATACTGCTTTAGCTTTATTGAATTGTGAATAAAGGACATAGTCTTCCGCATCAAACATCCGCTGCGCTACCATGTTCTCGTTAACTTCAATTTCCAGATCCGCATTATGATCAATCCCTTTATCCACGGCCGGAATATCCAGCGTCTCAATTTCCGGGAGATCATGTAACCACAACATTCGCACCAGCATCTCTTTGTCGTCTTCTTCAATGTACAAAGATTCGGCCCACCGCACCAACCGGTGCAGATGCGCTAGGTCATTATCCGTAATAAGATCGGGTGGATACCGGTTACTTTTGCCTCGTACAATCGATGCTGTCTGTTTAACCAGATCCTCCAAATCTTCAGGAACTTCAACAGGAATACCCAGTTTATCCCGGTAAAGGTAGGTAAACACAAATGGTTCGTACACCAGTTCGTTTTCAGGCATACACAAAGTATATCATTTTAAGCGCATTTACCCGCACCGAGTTACAGTGTAAAATTCTTCATATGTCTGAACTGGAAATCGAAGTAACGTATCTGGCCAAATATCTTCCTCCCGGGCTGGAAGAAAGTCCGCATAGTGAAATCTACGACAAACTTCTTACCAATGATCCGGTCTCACGAATCCGTTTACGGCAGCAAGATGATACCTACAACCTCACCAAGAAAACCAAACCCGACAGTGAAGATGCCTCTACTCATATCGAACAAACTATAGAGCTCAGTCAGACCGAATTTGAACTAATGAAAACATTACCCGGACTGGAGTTACATAAGACCAGGTATTTTTATGATTACAACGGCCTAAAAATGGAGGTCGATGTCTTTCAGGATAATTTCGAAGGACTGGTAACCGTGGAATGTGAATTTCCCACCAGGCGCGAAAAAGATACTTTTGTGATGCCGGATTTTTGTTTAGTCGATGTAACACAGGAAAAATTTATCAGTTTTGCCTACGGAACAACCTATGAAGATTTTCAGGACGTCCTCAATAAATACAGCTATGTTCGTCTCTGTTAAATAGATTCGTTACACGGCGCAATCAGCGGCAACTCGGGAGTTATTTCATACACATATCCCATTTCATGAACTCCATTGGTAGATTTGGCTACAAATACCGGCCTAACAGTTTCCAGTTTTTTGTCACTCACATATACCAGTAACTTGCCACTCTCGCGAGCCAGACAAACCAGGTCTTTCGGTTCTACATGTCCAACCTGCACAGACCCTAAACGCTGTGCATGCCTGAAGCCAATTTCATCCGCCGGAAGATACCTGGTCTCCCGTTGAAAAGTTTCCGGGTCGGTCTTCATATAAAATGCATAGAACATCAGCGGGTCCGAGAAGAACGGTTCGATCTGCATCGCAGTAGTTGAATCATATTTCTGCAGATAACCGGCCAACTGCCGAACATGCGAGTTATACAATATTTCATATTTAGTCGTATGAATGGTAAAAAAGTTTACATAAAACATATACGATTGAACTCCCACTCCAGCCGCCACCACTAATGCTCCCAGGTACAGCCTCTTTCTCGGCAGCAAAGTGAATACATATTCAAACCCAAACGCTACGACAATAAACAGAAAAACAAACGAGGCCGATACCCGCATTTTATTCACATCTCCCGCCAGGATTGAAGGGATAGGCGTCGTAAATAGTGCGACAAGAACAACTAAAAATGCTACAGCATTCGTTCGCCGGTTCTTTAACAGATAATATAGTCCCGCCGCAAAGAAGGGGAGGGTAATTAGATAGAATTGCCCAAAGTCGGGAATCGAGTACGCCAGCTGTTCCTTATCTCCACGACTAAACAAATATTCCGGTGAATACAATCCAATCAGGCGTTGTGTCAGTATCTGCCCGTACACCAGCACTTTATTTGCCGAAACGGCACACAGCTTCGGATGTAAATACAAACCGCAGTAATTACGTTCTTCAGTTATTTTCATTAATGGACCGGGATCATTGGCAAAACCAACCTGCTTGAGCCGGGATGTTCCAACGTTCCCTGCCAGTAACAACGGCACAATTAAAACCGCAGCCACCACACTCATCATTCCAATCTGCTTTAAATTTACTGCTTTCCGGTAATACAAAACGGCCAGAACCACCGGGAAAAAGAGTAACGTTACAAAACGATACGCCACATACGAATACCACGACAACAAAGCACTAACTGCAGTCAGTACCCAAAATAGCGTTCGTTTTGTTCCAATAGCCTTCAGTAAAAAAAGCACAGATAAGGCAAAAAACAACAGGCCAAGTGTCGACTCACGCCCCAGCCTGGCCATAAAAAAACTAAACGGACTTATCGCCATAATCAAAGTAGCTACCAGAGACACTCGTTTGGATATTCGTAGTTCACGCAGAATAAAATAATATACAGGCACCAGTGCCAATGCAGCTAACGCCGCCGGCATACGCGCAACCGCGGTCGTTAATCCAAATAGTGCAATTAACGGTACCATTGTATAGACATACAGCGGCATCTTTTGATCACCGTACGACTCGAAAACCAGAGGAAGAAATTTCCCGTGCTCATCATGTCCCGTTAACAACACCGAGTAGGCACTATATGCAAACGCCGGCTCATCCACCAGCATGCCGTTAGGGGCAGAACCAAGGTTATAAAAATACACAAAACCCACCAGGAGAATGAGTATCATGAGCACGAGTGTACTTTTCATTTTGTTGTGTATATACTGAGATAGAAAACTAGGACAATTATATATGCAACTCAAAAAAATAGGAATTATCGCCGTTTTTCTTTGTCTTATTATTGGTCTTTACCTCAGATTTTACAAGCTTACAACTGTTCCGGATATGCATTTAGACGAAATGTCGTTTGCCTATACTTCTTATTCGTATATAAAAACCGGGCTTGATGAATTTGGAAAACCTCCCGGAATTGTTTTTGAATCATTAGGCGATTACAAACTGGCACCATTTGCATTCGCAACTATGCCATTTGCTGCGATATCCGGGCTCGAGCCAATAACGGTACGATTGCCGTCTGCTTTATTCGGGTTAGGCACGGTGCTCTGTTTATACTTACTGGTAAATAGGCTCTATAAAAACAAAGCACTCGCTATCACAAGCGCATTGCTGTTGTTACTATCCCCCTGGCATATACTTTTCTCCAGAACAGGCAACGAAGCTTCACTGCAACTTTTCAGTATCATTGCCGGAATGTACCTGTGGGCGTTATTCAGAAGCACTGAAAAGAAAAAATATCTCTTTTTATCCATACCGTTATTCTTAATCGGATTATATTCGTATTATTCATCATTCGTATTCCTTCCTGCCTTTCTGCTGTTCCTGCCGTTGTTTAATAACAGAGGATCCCGCATCGTACACGCTCTACCCTTTGTAGTTATATCGCTACTTTTTCTCTTATTCTTTTTAACTCAGCCGACCCAGCGCGTAGGCCAAACCAGTTTTTTTAAGCATGGAGAAGTAGAGGCGTTGGTTACCGAAAGTCATAGTGAAGAGAATGGTACGTTGCCGTTACCGATCGTCAGACTAATCCACAATAAATTCACTGTTGGCACGCAGTTATTGATTCGCAATTATTTCCAGCACTACACCTACAACTTCCTTTTTCTTGAAGGCGATCCCTCATATGGAAGATACTCGTTACCGTTCCAGGGGCCGCTATACATTTGGATGCTTCCGTTCCTGGTCATCGGCGTAGGTATAGCATCACATAAAATGATCGTGAACAAACAGTGAATTTACGGATTAATGGTACTCTGGATGGCCATAGGTTTTTTGCCCGATTCCCTCTCATTCGAAATTTATATTCAGCGAACCTTACTGGTATTACCGGCGTTAGTATTTTTCACTGCTTTGGGGCTCATTTCTACCTACACGTACCTTGTCAAAAATTTTCCTAAATTTAATCCACAACCAATTTTATATATACTTAGCGCCGGAGTAATGATTGTTTCGCTGGTGCTTTTTTGGGACGCCTATTTTATCCACCAGCGGATCCACCAGCCATGGCATCGGCAGGGGTGGGCACATGAATTTATAACAACGTTAAATCAGTTGGCTCCACAATATCCTCAAACAGTCATTGCCCGGGATTCACATATCCTGTACCTGTTTAATGAAAAGGTTGAGCCTCAGGAAGCACAGCAATTGCTTCGAGGAAATATTTCATCCAACGGCAGTTTCAACTCTTTGACTAAATACAAGGACTATTTATTTATGCCAAATGATTGCCCGCTCGCCGGCAAATTAGATGTTCTTTATGTTTGCAACGGCGAAAAAATTCCATTCAATAGCAAGGTACAAGCAGTTATCCGCTACCCGAGCAACGTACCGGCAAAAATCTTCATTACCTTTACTGAGCCAACTGCTGAGAACAGCCTAACCAAGGGTGACCGAATCAGTATTATGGAGGATACGATTAAAGATCCTAAAATCTTATCGGACGAGTATCCCGGTTACTGGTAATTATTTAAATCGTTCCTCAACCAATAATTTTCTGAAATTTTTTCGCGCTGTGGTCGGCCGTACTTGTAACCGCTGTATTCTCGAAAAGTCATTATTTAAGCCACCAACTAATCCTTCAAACGGCTCGTAAATCGAAAAGTGTCTATCGCTATACTTCTCTGTCTGCGGCAATAGATCTCCCCCGGCCCGTCCGTCCTGATTAGCTCCATAAAACTCCGGCACATAGCCATACGTCTTTTTACCATACCAGCTATACAAATACGCCCAGGTAGTATTAATTTCATACGGATTGGTATACGTCGAGAAAGTAAACGGCTGTTTGTTTGCTTGCTGGTACGTATAATCTATCAGCGCCAGTTGATCGCGCAACGTCGCCTCTTTCTGTATCACAAATATGCTCACTCCTTCGGCTTTGCGCAACAGGAGGAATTGCACGTTAATATAGAGCAAAACGCTCAGTAGCGCCACAGTAATTATCCGTCCGGCTACACTCTGCCAGATTGTCACTAATGCAAAACTCACCACGATATATACAAGCAGGGAAACGCCCAACAGTGAATGACTCTCACTGCGAGGTTGTAGCAGTTCCACTACCAGCGGTGAAAGCATAATTATCGCCACAAAATACTTCGCCTGTTTTGCTGCATACCAAAGAAACGCACCAAGGCTGATGAGAAACAATGCAGCGGCAAAAATCTGGTAAATATCCCAGGGAAGCAGGGGGAGCGAAATTAGTTCATAGTACACTCGTGAAATAACTTTAAGTTTATCCGCCCAAAACAAACTCCGTTCCGAAAAATCCTGTAAATCCCGACCGGAAAATAATCCGCTGCGTAATATCCGCACTTCAGTCAAAATCATTGTCGCAATAGTTAATACATAAAACACGACACCGAGTAGCACCGGCCACGAGGGAACAGGGAATTCTTTTCTGCGCCGTAAAATAATCACGGCCCCAACAAACATTGCTACCCACAAATAAACAGTATAGAGAAATGCCTGATTCGCCAACCCTAAGAACAAAAACAGGAGCGGGATACGATTGTATGCCTGTTCAAAAACCACCCGCCAGTACAGATAGAAAAACACGCTCAAAATAATGGGCACTAACGCCGGATTGGAAATCCACACACCTGCGTGCACCGGTTGTCCAAATACCGCAAACATAAAGCTTGCCAGAATGCCTACCAGTGTACGTCCGGTAATTTTCTGCGCCAGAAGAAACACTGGAATGACGGTTAGCGAATTCAGAAAGCTTAACGCTACCGCCACCCAATACGGACTGCCTCCAAAGAGGGTATACAATAACCCGATCAGGTAATAATAAAACACCCCATGATACAAAATATCATTCGAGCCGCTCGCCGATGGCCCTTGTATCTTTATGTCACCTTTTTCAAAAATACTTCGCGAAACCGCCGCGTCCCGCGCTTGATCATAAAAGAAATGCACATCATTATTGGAGATAACCGCCAAACGCACTGCAAAAGCCAAAACCACTAAAGCAATAATAAGTAAGCGGGTATTAGAGCGAGATATCTTGACCATTTTTTCCATCCTTAGTGAGGATCGTCCGCTTTAAAGCGCCTTGTTTATCCAGCAAAATAATTGTTCCTCCACTGTACCCGGCCAGCTGCGCATCATACTGTTTCTCCAGACCCTGTACTCCGTGGTAGTTATAACTACTATAAATCCGTGTACAGCACTCTGTATACGCAGTATTAGTGATATGGGTATAGTCGGAGTTGGAATAAATGCGTGCAGGATAAGGAGTAACATAAACACCTTTATACGAAAGTAATTCTTTCTGATCTTCGGCTTTCAGGTCCTGCCACGTTGTCATCAGCATTGTCGGAACACCCGTTAAACGATTCTGCACATAATAGTCATGAATAACAACCGCCGTAAACCCGGTGAACCGTTCCAGAACATGCAGCAATTTTTCTTCCTGCTGTACCTCAATTTCATCCGGTCGCACGGAAATAGCAAATCCCTGTTTGTCTTGCACAAGCACATGTCCGCCTTGCGTAATTGTTCCACGTTTCCCTAAAACCAGTGAAGTTTTAACGGTATCTTCCGGGGAAAAATCCGCCAGTAATAACCCCCAGTTCCATTCCACGCCCCAGCGGTTATGCACTCGTTTCAGCTGTAACTCTTTCGTTTCGGTAAATGATCCCAAATCCTGCGTATGATACGTCAATTCAACGTTTACTTTCCCGTTATCTCCCGCAAATTCCCGTGACACCTCTTTAAATGAAATTGCCCTGACACCGGCATTAAATAAGGCGGTCTTGGCAATTGTCTGAAACATCTCCCGTTCTGTCGCCTGCACGCTTGAACGGGTTGTGTTTTCCTGGTACACATCAGAGAAAAATTGCTTTGAAAAATTCGTATAATATCCGGCTAATACCGAATCCGGCTTAGCTGTTAAAAAGCTTGGGGCATACAACAGTAAAATAATAATCGCCATAACAGCCACAGTTCCCGGACCTTGAACCCGACGATAGCCTAATGAAAACTTGGCAACCAGTAAATAAATAAACGGCAGTACCAGCAATAAGTAGCGGCTGTAAAACGGAATGCGCATGTACATAATAATCGACGCAATTAGGATGAGTGCCATTCCTCGCCACACCAGAGTTTCCTTTTTCGAATACAGCACATATACCGCCACGCCTAAGCCGATCGCGCCCAATATCGGCCACAAGTACGTCCACTCAATTACCGTTTCCAGGTTACCGGAGTTAACATTCGGCACCTTACCGGTAAATAATGATTGAAGTACTCCCAGCGGATGCAAAGGCAGTTTTGAAATAAGATAAATCGTCGCGATATATTTATGGAATTTAACCAGTTCAAGTATGCTGTGACCGAGCATAAAATAGCGGGCATACACCAGCAGAACCGCTACACCAAAACCGGCATAGTAGGCAAAAACCTCTTTCCACCAGCGTTTTTTTACCAAATAAGCTGTCTCCAACAACACCAGGACTGGAAATAATGTCTGCATTTTCGTTTCAAAGAATAAACACACCGCCGCACCACTCAGCACCGCCAGCCATAATCGCCTTCGTTCACTTTCCACCAGATACACAAAAGCAGACAAGTTCAACAGCAGGAAAAACAACTGGTAAATATCCAGCCAGGATTTCCAAAGTTGGGAAAAGAACAGGGGATCAAGATAAAACAGTGTCGTCACCAGCAATGCCGCCGACCTGTTTTTCAAAAGCTTTACACCTAATAAGTACAAACACACTAACGACCCAACACCAGCCAAAAAGGCCATCCACGCCACATTCCCGAACCACTTAATTGAAAAACCAACCAGATACAGCGCCGCCGGTGGCTTATCTGTAATCACCAGCGACGGATCATCCCCCTGACTCAAACGGTACCCGGCATGGGCATACAACGCGTCATCACCAATCGGGCGCTGGGATAACCGCAGTTGCCACTGCGAATGATCATAGCGATCCTTCCAGTACGCCACATCATACTTTTCACTAAAAGAGGTCCAATTATAGGAAAAAATCAAATACGTCTGTATTACCAGCATTACTATACAGAAATAGGGAAGGAGTTTTGCTATTTTCATAACTACCTAAGAATAGTACCATTATACACAAGTACAGCCTAGGTACTGCCCAAAACGTTGAGAGTATATGAAAAAAATACTGCAATTCTGCATAAATGAATTCCGGCAGCACAAGCTGGATTATCTGCTCATACTGCTCATCGTACTCACCTCAGCCTTCTTCCGTTTTAAACCGCTTTTTACCGGAGATTTTGTGTTTCTTTTTGACCAGGGCCGCGACATGCTCGACGTCAAAGAGATCGTTGTCGGTCATCATCCAACACTTATTGGACCATTCACTGGTATGAAAGGGTTATTCCAGAGCCCGATGCATTATTACCTGTTAGCCATTCCTTTCATACTCACCGGAGGTCACCCGGCGGGAGGCATCGCCTTTACCATTATCACGTTTTTGGTTGGCATAACCCTGGCCTATGTTTTGGGTAAACGCATGTACGGACGCCTTTTTGGACTATTTTTCGCCCTCATTTTTGCTTTTGCCCAAGGCTCAATGAGCAATTCCGCTAATTTCTGGAATCCTAACTGGATCCCGCCGCTCATGGTGCCCTATTTATATTCGTTGTATCGCAGCAGAAAAGACCTTCGCTGGTTGCTCGCCGTCAGTTTTCTCGTAGGGTTGATGTCCCAGTTCGAAGCCGCCTTTGGCGTCATGCTGCTTATTTCAACCCTGTTGTTTTTACTCGTCTCATATCCGAAAGTATTCATCTCCAAATGGTTTTATCTCTCCGGCATCGCCTTTGCGATCAATTTTATACCGCAGGTCCTTTTTGACATCCGCCATGAGTACATGATGACCAATACCTTAGTCAATTTAATCACCGGTCGAACCGAATCCTTGGGTATACCAATCCCATTCGATGTCCGCTTCTGGTACCGCATCGATGAAGTAACCAAAGCCACCATTTTTACAATACTCTACGATCGAACACTCGCCCTGACAACACTTATCCCGATTCTTGGCACCCTCATAATTGCCGTTAGGAAAAAAGACTGGTCGACCATCAAAGCCCAACTGTTCTTTGCCGGCATTCCCTTCTGTTTGTTCCTCGTTTTCCTGGCCTTTCCACTTCCCGCCTGGGCGTGGTACTGGACGGGTCTACAAGTTTGCTACTATGCCCTAGTTGCGTATTCCTGTGCCTATCTTTGGCACTTCCATAAATTCGCCAAAGTTCTCGACGCCCTATTGCTCGCTCTCTGGGTAGGCTTGGCCACCTTCCCGGCCTTTATTCCTTCCAACATGCCCGAAGAACCGGGAACCTTCAAAACCCAAGTTAAAATTATGGACGATATCTACGCCGATGCCGCCGGAGAACCGTTTGGTGTTTTTGTTTACACTCCTCCCATTTATGACTTCGCGTTCAAGTATTTGTTCTGGTGGCGGGGCATCACTAAATACAATTATGTTCCAACCGACTCCAAAGACGGCACGTTCTATTTAATCATTGAACCCAACAAAGACAATCCACTCGCCATCGACGGTTGGAAAAAGACAGTCATTAAAGAAGGACAAACCGTCTGGACCAAAAAATATCCGGGAGATATTGAGGTAGAGAAGAGACAGGGGAAATAATAAATTTAGTAAGGTATAATCTCCACAGTGAAGAAATTTCTATTCTGCACCATTCTTATACTCGCAATTGCACTCAGGTTCTACAAACTTGGCGTCGTACCCGGCTCACTCGATTGGGACGAAGTCTCCCTTGGTTACAATGCCTATTCATTATTACTCAACGGCACCGACGAATACGGCAATACCTGGCCCTTATCCATTCGCTCATTCAATGACTACAAACCGCCTGCCTATGCCTATTTGGACATCATCCCGACTGCCATTTTCGGTTTGAATGAATTTGGCACCCGCTTTCCGGCAGCGTTCTTTGGTTCACTCGCAGTGATTGGGGTATATTTTCTCACCAGAGAATTATTTCGCAATGAATCCAAACTCCCGCTTATCGCCATGTTTATTTTCGCCATCTCACCCTGGCACTTACAGTTCTCCCGCGCGGCCTTTGAAGGCAACATCGCCGTTTTCTTTGTAATTTGGGGAATGTATTTTCTCCTACGCTGGTTTCGCAATAACAAGCTGTATGAACTATTACTTGCCGCCGGACTGTTCGCCGGATCACTCTACGCCTACCACGCCGCCCGCCTGATCGTTCCGTTGTTACTCTTCGGCGTAGCACTGAGGTACCGAAAGCACTTTTTAGCCCGAAAGCAATCCGTACTTACCGCGGCCGCCCTCGGTATAATTTTAGTTCTTCCAGTTGGTCTCACCTTAATTCGCGGCAGTGCCTCTGAACGGTTCTCTTCAGTCAGCATTTTTAGTCCGACGACCGAAATTCTTCGTCCGCTGGAATATGAACGCGAAGACAAAGCCACGGTGAACTGGAATTCCTGGTTACACAACCGCCGAATCGAATACGTCAAGGAATTTGTCGAAGGCTATGTTAATCATTTCAGTCCGGTGGCGATGTTCATGAAGGGCGACGTTGTCGAACGGCACCATGCTCCCGACATGGGATTATTTTATGTTATTGAATTACCGTTTATTCTAATCGGCATCTTTACCCTTATTGAAAAGAGATTTAATTATAAATTCCTGTTCTTCTACTGGGCGGCCATTGCACCGCTACCTGCGGCTATCTCAACCGGCACGCCCCACGCCATTCGCAGCATTTTATATTTACCGCTCCCGCATATCGCCATCGCAGTGGGAATTTTCCAAACGTATCAATTCATGACACAATATTTTAAGCAACCTAAATTCAACACCAGAACTCCCGCTATAACCATCGGAATTATCTTCGCGCTCTATCTCGGCAACTTTGCCTATTATCTCAATCAATATTATGGACATATGAACGTTGAGTATGCCGAATACTGGCAGTACGGCTACAAGGATTTAGTCGAGTATCTCCGACCAATTGAAGGTAAGTACGACAAGATCGTCGTAACTCCTGCCTACGATCAGCCCTATATTTACTTCCTCTATTACAAACAATACGATCCCCGGGTTTGGATTAATAATGGTGAATTTAATAAAGGTTTCGATAAATACGAATTCCGCAAAATGGACTGGTATCAGGATCGCAAATTGCATAACACCCTATTAATAGGGGATAAGCTGGAAATTCCGGAGGGCGAAGCCGGAACCATTAAAGTGTTGCGCTATCCCGAAGGAACCAAAGGAAACCGGGACATTTTCAGGATCATTCCCTCGCAATATTAAGTGGTTTTTGTTAGTATATAAAAGCAATTAGTAGGATCAAAAAATATGGAACAAAAAACAGACGTACTCATACTCGGAGCCGGTGTTGCGGGGCTTGCTGCCGGCCACGAATTAACTAAAAAATCAGAGAAAAAGGTAACTATTGTCGAAAAGAATCCGTACGTCGGAGGTTTAGCCGTAACACTTAAAAAAAACGGCTTTGCCTTCGATTCCGGTCCCCACCGCTGGTTCACCAAGTCCGATGAAATTAATCAGTGGCTCAGAGACCTGCTAAAAGACGAATTAGTCGATGTCAATCGCTTAACCCGTATCTATTATAAAGGCAAATACTATTATTATCCTTTAAAACCCATGAATGCCCTGAAAAATCTCGGTATTTTTAATGCACTCTGGGCAGTATCTTCGTATGTCTGGGTTCGTATTAAGTTAAAAACCGGACTCCGCAAAAAAGAAGTCAACAACATCGCCGACGCGTACATCAACCAGTTCGGATACAAACTCTATTATGAATTCTTTCATTTTTATACTGAAAAATTATGGGGAAGAAAAACTACCGAGCTTTCCGGCGATTGGGCTTCCCAGCGTTCCAAAGGCCTTTCCATCTGGTCGGCGGTCAAAGACTCACTCGTAAAATCCAAAAATGTGATTAGTTTAATAGATAAATTCATGTATCCGAAATCCGGATTTGGCCGTATCGCTGAAAAAATGGAAGAAGATATTTTGGCCAAGCCGCAAAACAGCATCTCTCTTTCACAGGATGTTACCAAAATTGAATGGACCGAAGTGAATGGCGAGAAACGCATTGTCGCAATAACCGTCACACCGACTGCTAAAGATCAAATTCATGACAAAGATATCACCATCAGTAATAAAGAGTTAAAAGAACCGTTGGCTGCCCAAGGTAGTGAAACCCGCATTGAAGCCGAGAGTGTCATCTCCAGTATGCCGATTACCGAACTGATTATCCGCATGGACCCGCCGGCACCCAAAGAAGTTGCCGATGCCGCCCACGGATTATCCTTCCGCGATGA
Organism: uncultured Gammaproteobacteria bacterium; assembly: GCA_964403585.1. Classification (GTDB taxonomy): domain Bacteria; phylum Patescibacteriota; class Microgenomatia; order JALYQM01; family JALYQM01; genus JALYQM01. The sequence goes on from CAYOFQ010000001.1 coordinate 243,590, forward strand.
GGTTCAGGTGACACTTATGATCAACAAAGCGCACTTTACTCCGGATAACTGGGTATATACCCAGGATTCCAAACTCATTTTCGTGCGTTTAATGGAAATGGATTCCTGGACCGAGGGACTTTCGGCCGAAGGCACAACTTCCATAGTTTTTGAGTTAGCCTGTCAGGAGGGCGATGAGACCTGGAATAAGAGTGACGCAGAGTTAGCGGAAATGGTCGCCACAAACTACATCAACGAGTTCCATTATTTTGAAAAAGAAAATATTGTCGGTTCGTATGTTCACCGGGTCCCCAAGGAATATCCGGTCTATGACATTGGCTATAAAGAAAAAGTGGTGACCTTGAAGAATTATTTAAAAACATTTAAGAACCTGCAAATCATCGGACGCAACGGAACATTCAAATATAATAATTCTGATCACTCCATTCAGATGGGCTTGTATGCCGCTCGTAATTTAATGGGAGAAAATTACGATTTGGAAAATATAAATACCGACCGTGCGTATCAGGAGATCAAAAAAGTCTAATCATTGATAACTAAAAAAAATGCTGTTATAGTAACATCAACGTATTATTAGTCCTACCTACGAGGAACTTGTATGAAAAAAATTGCCATGACTGCAATTGCAGTATTACTCCTTACCGCCTGTACTCAAAAGACAGCTATGAATCCTACCGCTGCCGACGAGAGTATGGCTAAAAGACCGGAAGTTACTACGACCGCAGCTCCAACCGAAGAGCCGGAAGAAGACAACAGCAATAAAGAAAGCTCCAATGGTGCGATGTTGCGTGACGGATCATATCAGTTCAAACTCGCTTCTTTGAAAAACTCAGGCCGCGAAGGGTGGGCATATATTAAAGACGATGGCGGACGCGTAAAGGTAACTTTGAACATGCTTGAAAGCCGCACAGCTACCGCTACTGCGCAACCTGCACATATTCATGTCGGAATGTGTCCGGAACCGGGTGGAGTTAAATATGTGCTCGGCAACGTTGTTAATGGTAAATCCGAAACACTCTTGCCGCCAGGCATAACACTTGCATCAATTATGACCTTGGCAGAAGGAACCGATGGTCTTTCTATCAATGTTCACGCCTCAACAACCGACACGAAGACCTATGTTGCCTGCGGTGACTTAAAATTCAAAAAAGGTCAAGCTATGAACGATGGTAAAGCCAGTGGTTCTCCAAAGCCATCACATACCGGCAAAGCTTCACCTTCAACAACAGTTCGAGCCTCTCAAACACCAACAGTTCGTCCATAGGCTACTTCAGTAGCTCAATAAGCAAACTGTATCAACAGAAAAAGGAAAAGCTCTTTAGCAATAAAGAGCTTTTTTTGTTGAAGCCGGCATAGTTTCTTGCTATAGTAAAAGGGGAAGGATCCGATCATGAAGAAGGGGATACTAATTATCGCAAGTCTGCTTGCATTAACGGCGTGCACCGGTAAGCAAGCCACACCATTACCAGCTAATCCGACGACACTGAATAATCTTGGCAAGGTTTCACCTGTAGCGCAGGTAACCCCCGAAGATTTAATTCCCAAAAAGTTACCGCTAACATTCAAACTCGAAGCTCAAAATAATTCCAATCAAAATGGCACGATAACCTTTGAAGAAATCGACGGAAAAGTTAATTACAAAATAAGTCTGGAAAACGCCTCCGGCGAGCAGGTACATATTCATAACGGTTCCTGCCCCACACCGGGAACAGTTCGCTACACGCTAAACTCGCTAACCAATGGAAAAGCTGAAGGGACACTTTCCGGCCGTATCAATTTAAGTGTCCTAAAAGATATGGGCCAAATGGCGGTCGACGCACACAAACCGAATCAAAAAACCACCGTCTCTTGTGGTAATGTCGACTGGAAAACCGCGATTAAAGGATAAAACGTACCCTCGGTAGGAATCGAACCTGCATCAACAGCTTAGGACGCCGCTGCTCTATCCGTTGAGCTACGAGGGCTTAAATAACTCTGATGAACGTATTCGTATCGCAGTTAGCTTTTTTAACAAAGGAGATCCTTTTAGAACCCGAACTCTGCACATACCATAAGGAAGTTTACCACTTTTCTTACCTAACTTTACTTCTATTTTTGAAAATTTTTCTGGTGATACCCCTGTGATGGAAGACCAGAAAGCGATACATGATTCTTGATTCAAATCTTCAAAAACTCGAATACTAACTCGTATTCTATCATATGTAACCCCAAATACCTCTTGAATTCCAGTAATAAATACTTTGATCATGTTAGGGTCGCTATTCATGAAATTTAAATCCTTTTTATTTCCCTCCGCCCAATAGAGTGCACTAAGGAAAATAAGTTTTCCTGTTAAGTCCAGATGAGAAATTACCGTTTCGGCTTCTTGTTTTGCCTTTAATTCGTCTTCCATCTTGCGTCTAATACTCCCGCCTCTTTTTTTATTCCATAGTTCTCTATATTCAGGTAAAATTTCCACACCTTTTATATACCTAAAGACCGTTCCATGCCCAATACCTAGTTCTTTCTTTATTTCAGGTAGACTAAACCCTTTTGATCGCATATCTTTGATTTTTTCAATGACATTCTGATTGAGTTTTTGCTTTCCCATAATACCAGAATAATAAATGGAAATAATAATAGCAATACTTAACAAGGACGCATTATCCATTAAAAAACTTGCTCTAAGAAAAAGTTAATGATATCATTGATATACTGTCTAATTACAACAATAGTATAAAAAAGGAGTTTATATGGCATCATTAACCACACTCAACGACCTCTTCTTGGAAGAATTACGGGATATCTACAGTGCTGAAACACAAATTCTTGAAGCGCTGCCTAAAATGGCTGAAAAAGCTACCACCGAAGAATTACGAGATGCCTTTGAAGAGCATCTCGAACAAACCAAAGAGCATGTAACCCGCCTTGAACAAATTTTTACCGATCTTGACCAAAGCCCAAAGGGCAAAACATGTAAAGGAATGCAGGGCGCGATCGAAGAAGGAGCCGAAATACTCAAAATGGACGGGAATCCCAGTGTTATCGACGCGGCCCTTATCGGTGCAGCTCAGCGAGTCGAACATTATGAAATTGCCGCTTACGGAACAGCTGCCACGCATGCCGAACAGCTGGGATTGGATGATGCGAAAGATTTACTTGGTGAAACTCTCGATGAAGAGAAAGAAACCGACGAGAAGTTAACTGATATCGCCGAGTCCGCGGTTATTGAAGAAGAGATGGAAGAGGGTGCTGCTGAAGCTGATGATGACGAAGACGAAAACCAGACCGAATAGTTACGCTTTTTGTCGCATCTCCCAGTACTTCACATAGCTCGAAGCAATATGTAAGGCAGAATAAATGGCCCACACCAGCCCCGGGAAACCGTCCTTGTATCCGCCATGGCGGAAATACAGCGAGAGAAATGTGATTTTGGGAGCGATAACCATATAGTAAAAATGCGAGAAGAATGATATTCCCGGGGCTTTTGAATCGGGGCCAAGTAACCCAGACATACCGCTCTTACCGACATTTGCTAACCACTGCTTGGCTTGCAATGAAGTATAAAAATTCGACCGAGTTAAGTAACGCTCAAATGCAGGATCTGCCATATGAATAAGATCATGAGAAAGAAACGAAACCTGCCCGTCAATCACCATTTGGTCATGCACATCTTTCAGACCGTATTTCGCTCGACCGCGTCGAACTAAACGAATCGTCCCATCCGGATACACGCCACCATGCATGAGATATTTTCCGAGAAAGTAATTCTTGCGGGGCATAAAAAAAGCCGCAATCGGTCCGTCTTCAGTACCGATATGCCCCTCGCGGGCAATCAGAAGTTCCATATGTCGCTTTAATAGCTCATATCTCGTCGCATCAACATCATGATTCTCAAGCTCTTTCTCTGAACTCTCCACAATCTTACGAATTTCCTGGCCCAGTTCGGGAGTTACCCGCTCATCCGCATCCAACTGTAAAATCCATTCTCCACTTGAAGCATCCAGGGATTTTTGCTTATTAATATGGAAAACAGGAGGATTATCCGTTTCAATGACCTTCGCTCCGAAAGTTTTAGCTATCTCCACAGTCGTATCCGAGCTCCCACCATCAACAATCACTATCTCATCGGCAATAGCCTTAACCGAGTCCAAACAATCCTTCAGATTGCTTTCCTCATTAAAAACAGCCAGCGCCACAGTTAATTTGACCGGTTTAGTATCTGTCATAGCACAAAAATTGTACCACCTCTCAGCAATTATGTATAATAACCGAAAGAAGCGAAACTTGTTCGCTTTTGCGCAGCTTTCTCAAACTTGTCACTAGCTGCGCAGATGAACTTTTTACGCAGCGAGGACTTCCGCTGGAGGTCGCTGTTTAGAAATAAGCGACCGAAACTATTATTATGTGCGAGTGAGTGAGCTAAAAGTCATTTAAGGAGCACGGACTGAGCATCCGCAGCAAGTAAAAAGGCATCAATCTAGCGGCAAAAAATATTTTATGAAAATAGCCATCGACACCTCCCCCTTACACAACCTCAACGCCGCCCGCGGTGTCGGCATGTACACCCGGCAGCTCGTCGAAGGGCTGTCCAAACTAACCGACGGAAACGAGTACCTGCTGGTAAAAGATGAAGTCGAACTTCAAAAAATAAAACCGGATCTCATCCATTATCCTTTTTTCGACCTCTTCTTCCGCACCCTGCCTAAAAGAGGGGATCTACCGGTCGTAGTTACCGTGCACGACGTGACGCCATTGGTACTACCCGACCTGTTCCCGCCCGGAATTCGGGGGAAAATTAAGCTCTATCTGCAAAAAAAGAATTTACAATCGGTGGACAAAATCATTACCGACTCCCAGTGCTCCAAAAAAGACATTGCCCGGTATTTGGATATCCCGTTGGATAAGATTGAAACCGTTTATCTGGCTTGCGATCCGGTCTACCAGCGGGAAACAGACGCTCAAAAGCTGACCGATATCAAAACGAAGTACAATCTCCCGGAAAAATATATTGTGCGGGTAGGCGATATCAACAAACATAAAAACTTTCATGCCCTGTTTGACGCGTTAACCAGAACCGACCCGGATATTCACCTGGTGCTTGTCGGCAAAGCGCTCGGCGAGGACGCACCCATGATCGCCGAACTGCAGGAGATAGTCGAAGATATTCAAAACTTCAGTTTACAAAAACGGGTTCACAGGCTGGGCTTTGTACCCACTGAAGATATGTCAGCCATCTATACTGCAGCCCGGGCAACTATGCATAATTCATTGTATGAAGGATTTGGGTTAACTGCTCTAGAGTCCCTGCATTGTGGCACGCCTGTGATTGCCGGGGATACCGGAAGCCAGCCGGAAATTGTCGGTAACGCCGGATTACTCGTCAATCCTTACGACGTAAACGAAACAGCCGGTGCTATTGAAGAAATATTTGCGTTTGACGAAGCAGTCTATAAAACATTACAAGAAAAAAGCATACAGCAAGCTAAAAAATTCTCGCTTGAAAAAATGACTCAGGAAACAGTCGATGTCTATGAATCTCTCCAAAGAAACCGTAATTAAAATTGTCAAACATCCATTTTTTCAGGGAAGCGCCATTGCTTTTGTCGGATCTTTTGGCGTCAATGCCTTGAGCTATCTGTACAACGTCGTCATCGGTCGAATGCTGGGCGTTGTCGGATACGGTGAATATTTATCGTTGGTTTCAATTTTATATATCGCTTCTGTGCCATCAAATGTTTTGGGCACTGTCGTAACTAAATATACTGCAATTTTCTCTTCCCATAATGAAAATCTGAAGATAAAATCCATGCTTATTAAGATGACTCAGTATTCGTTCATTTTTTCCCTGGCATTTATTCTCATTCTGACTCTATTTCAGAATCAAATTATAGCGCAGCTAAAACTAAACCAGTTTTTATCATTGTTTTTAATTGGCCTTATATACACCTTTTCGTTTCCGCAGACAATTTTAAACGGGGCTTTTACCGGCTTACAAAAGTTCGTCGCGGCCAGTGTCTATGGAGCAATACTGGTGTCGGTACGAATTATCTTAGCGGTACTTTTTATACTCCTCGGGCTCTATGTCAATGGAATTCTCTACAGCATGATTCTTTCCGCCATCATGGTCGTTCTTTTATCCTGGATCTCAATCTCCAATAGCATCGACGGAACAAAATTTTCCGTACAGCAAAGTCTGCTGCAAGTCGGAGAATTTATCAAAGGAATAATAACGTTTTCACCACAAGCCACGCAGGGACTGATGCTTAATAAGGAATTACTCACCTTTGCAATGTTCACTGCCTTCAATAACTGGGGACTGGGTAGTTTAGTGCAAACAGACATTATCCTGGCTAAGGCATTTTTAAGCCCATACGATGCCGGGTTGTACTCTTCACTCGCAATTACCTGCAAAGTTATTCCGTTTTTTACACAACCCCTGGTCATAGTTATGTTCCCGCAAATTGTCCAGCGGGTTGCACAGAAAAAAAACTTCATGCCGTTATTTGCGGCCGTACTCGGAGTTGTAACACTAGGTGCCGGTTTCGTTACCGCAATATATATATTCTTCCCCCAATTGGTCATTACCTTACTGTTCGGAAAAAAATTTCTGGAAGCTGCACCGTATATTGGAATCTTTAGTCTTGCTCAAATGGCCTATGCCATTCTTAACGTCTTCTCTTTCTTTTTCCTTTCCATCGGGAAAAATAAAACTGCGTCGTTGGTGCTGATTGCTGCAGTAATTCAGGCAATCGGTATTCAACTATTCCATAGTTCCTTAACTCAAATTATTATGGTATCAATAGTAGTGATAGGTGGCTGCGTTGCGCTCTATGCGGCGCTAACACTGCAATTCTATTTCAAAACACAAACGCAAAAAGTATGAAAATTTCTGTAATTATTCCCGCCTACAGACAACAAAAGACCATCATCGAAGACATGGGACACGTGCAGGATGTCCTTGAGCAGTTGCGTTACGACTACGAAATGATTATCGTAAACGACGGAAGTCCGGACAAAACGTATGAGAAATTACAGGAATTCCACGACGAATATGCTAAACCGAAATCAAAAGTAAAAATTCTCACGTATAGTAAAAATAGGGGAAAAGGGTACGCGGTACGCTATGGCATTTCTAAAGCCACCGGAGAATATATCGCGTTTATTGACTCGGGAATGGATTTAAATCCCAACGGCCTATCCATGTTAATCGAACACCTCGAATGGTATAAAGCGGATATTGTAGTCGGATCCAAAAGACACCCCGCGTCGAAAGTAGAGTACCCGTTCCTACGCCGCGCCTACAGTTTTGGCTATCAGATGATGTGTGCCATACTTTTTGGGTTGAATGTAAAAGATACCCAGACCGGAATGAAAATTTTCAAAAGAGAAGTACTTGAGCGGGTTATGCCCCGCATGCTCATCAAAGCCTTTGCTTTTGACATTGAAATGCTCGCTGTAGCTCATCACCTGGGATTCACAAAGATCTATGAGGCTCCTGTCGAGTTGCGCCACGATTTCACTAACACCAGTATTAATAAAAAAGTCGTGTTCAATATGCTCTGGGATACGGTTGCAGTGTTTTATCGCATGCATATACTGCATTATTACGACGAAAGTAATAAAGAAAACTGGTTACAAAACCAGTTTGAAGAATAATATGAACATTCTCTGGTTATCATGGAAAGATCCTACTCACCACGACGCCGGCGGCGCTGAAATTTCGGGTGAACAGCACGCTATTGCCTGGACCAGAGCCGGTCACCATGTCCACTGGGTAAGCATTAATTATCCGGGCAGTCAGTCTACGGTAGTCAAAGATGGCGTCGAGTACGAACACGTCGGCCAAAAATGGATGTGGTTTCTGGGGCTTATTCATCTTTTTTTCTGGTTTAAATGGGTAACACACTGGAAGAATCGGTATGACCTGATTGTGGATGAAATACACGGGCCACCACTCCTGACGCCATTATATATTCGAAAACCCAAACTGGTAATTATTCACGAAGTGGCGGGAGATATCTGGAAAAAAACAGTGCCGTTCCCGATAAGCTGGATAATGCAATATTGTGTCGAGCCGCTTTTCTTTAAAGCGTACACAGATGTTCCCATCATCGCCGGTGCACAAACGACAATTGACGACCTTAAAAAAATAGGCATACCTGAGCAAAATATTCATTTCATCCCGTACGGGGTTACTATCCCGCAACAGAAGCAAACCTTTCCGAAGGAAACACAACCTACGCTTGTATTCCTCAGCCAGCTCCGTCCGATGAAAGGCTTTGATCGTGTCTACGAGGGATTTAAAAAAATACAGCAAACTATTCCTGATGTTAAGTTATGGGTGGTAGGCGACGATAGTCTTCCGTATGGCCAGGAAATGAGACAAAAAGTACTTTCAGAGCAAAAAAATGAGAACGTAACATTTTTTGGGAAAGTAAGTCAGGAGAAAAAATTCGAGTTGTTACAGCGTGCCCACGTTTTAGTGCACGGTTCATATAAAGAGGGCTGGGGGCTGGTGGTTATCGAAGCCAACGCAGTAGGCACTCCATCGGTTGTGTATGACGCTGCCGGGCTGCGCAACAGTGTGCACCACGCAGTCACCGGGTACATTGCCAAAAATACCGAGGAGTTCGCTCAGTATGGTATACTGCTCCTCGGTAATCAAACCACTTATGAGCAATTTCAACAGCACGCGAAAGAGTGGAGTGCTCAGTTCTCCTGGGAATCTGCCACCAGAGCTTCGCTCGAATGTATTGCCCAAATCACCAACTAACTATTCCATCTTTTCAAAAAAATATAGTATGCTATTTCTACAAGTATAGGCTATAGAACCACTATGTTATTTAAACTTCGCGCATATAAGCACTATTTGTTTATTGTCCTCGCACTGGTCATGATGGGAGGATCTACACCGGCATCAGCCCAGGGGTCAATGACTGCTGAAAACCACGGTGAAGTCCGGATGTTTACGACCGTCCGCATCTTAAAAAACAATGCTCCGTTGCCAAAAGCCGATGTGGCTTTTGCCAATCAAAGCCGCACTACCGATCAACAGGGCTTTGCGACATTTGAAGACATTCATACGGGGCAGTATCCGGTTAAGGTTTACTATAATGGCATTACCTATGATAACTCAATCAAAGTTCAAAATGCGCCATTAACAATTGATGTGTCCAAGAACGGTCCGTTTTCCCTGGATTCCGGACTGATGATGTTGTCTATACTTATCGCGGCTGCATTAATCATCGCTCTGGCAATTTATAACAATAATCAGGCCAAGCGTGCGAGTATTCAACCACAAACCAGCACCCGCAAATTAGCCTTTGGTGCACTGGTTTTTGTCCTGGTCTTAGCATTCATCATTACTATTGCAACGTACCAGAACAACATCATCGCCGCATTATTTAATGCCAATAATGCCAATCAATCACTCGCCGCTGAACTGGACACAATTCCCAAGCCAACCAACGTTAAAATCTATGGCGATGACCGGGTGGCAACCGTAACCTGGACACCCGTGTCCGGTAGCAATGTGGTTGGATACGTTGTCAAATGGGGCAAAGAGAGTATTGGATCCTTTACCGATATGAAACAAACGATCCACCCGATCACGCAAATCCAGCCACTGGAAAATGGCGTTAAATACATCGTCCAGGTCCAGTCGGTGCAAGGCAGCTATACCTACAAACCAACCAGTAGTGAGCAGGGAGGCAATGATAAATTCGCTACTGCTAACGGCAACGTTTCCTTGCCGGTTGTCGCTAGCGTTATACCGACCAGTCAACGCGTCGATTCTATGCGCAAAAGGCTCACCGGATTTTTTGACGATATGAACATCTCTGCCGGCGGTTTTGATGAAACGAAATGGAACCATGCCGTCAATGCCTGCGTCGCCGTTGGAGAGGACGGACAGTTTATAAATAGCCAACTACACGGACATAATATGACAGCCTCCGGGTTTTGTGACCGGGGTGGTACCGTATCGCGGGCGCGGGGAGTATTCGACATCACCGGACGCACCGAAGCCGATCCTGGAGTAATTGAATTTGATATCGACGGTGTATCACAACCGCGCGATGTCTGGTACATCGACCTTATTCCGACCGATGCCCGCAAAAACGGCATCCCGGTTGACGTAACCAGTCACAATGACCTTTTTGACGCCGATAGCGCCGATCCCGGGAGAATGATTCGTATCGCGCAATTACAAAACGGCACCGCCTCGTTAAATTTTCATTACTTTGGAGTAACTAATCAACCGGGGTCATTTGGATCGGCCAATCTCAATGTTAATATGGCGACTAAAACTCCCGGTTATGAATTTATGTCACCGGTAAACTTTCCCGTAGATACCGTTATTCCGAACGTCCGCCGGCACTGGAGAATTGAATATTCACCAACCAAGTTAAAGGTATATATCGATGCCGTTAAAGTTGGCGAAGGAACAGTTCCGTCACTATTTGCCACTATTAAAAAATATCATGTACATTCAACACTTTTCTCGTACAATACGGGTAAACAATTCGACACGGTCGGCCCAACCACATCAATGTTGCACTGGGATAATTTTGGATTCAACGGCCCGGCACCAACGCTCGTTACTCACAATTATCTTGATGGTGGACCAACCGGCACAACGCCATTATTGGCCAGAGGAACCAAATCTGCACCCATCCCAACCGGCAACCGGACAACCAAAATTCCAATCCCTGATCCGATCGGAACTCCGGTAGGTAAAGTCCGCTTAATGTATACAGCACAACCATTCGGCTATAGTTATTATTACTGGAATGTAAATAATTCAATTACGGTGAATGGTAAAAAATACAGTGTGCCGGATCCCCAACAGAATATACAGACGAGCGTATCTAAGGATAACGTCTCCATGACTAATATTCCGCACGCCACCGGTATTTATATTGAACCTGCCGACATCAAACAGGGGATGAATGAAATATCCTTCAACCTTAACACCGATATTCTAAACGTTCATCTCGAAGTGGACTATGAAAATAACAACGCACCGAACTATACGCAACCCAAAGATGTTTTTGCGAACTTCACCGGCTACGTTACACCACCGATGAATGCTAACGATGCCTACTGGTTTGTTGAGCAAAAGATGGGCTTAGAAAATTTAGCAAACCCCGGAGCCTCACTGCCTCCAACTCCATCAACGACACCTGCCGCATCAGGCACTCCTCAGGCGACTCAGACACCAAGTCCATCTCCAAGCAGAACTCCGAGCCCAATACCGGCTACAGACACGCCTGCTCCAATAGTAGCTTCAACCCCAACACCTTCACCACTCTCCAGCAGTAGCACTGGGTCTGTCCTGACTATTTATGCTGCCGGAACTCCGGCTCGCGGAATCTATCCAACCTTAGTATTGAATATTAATAACAATGGTACGCGGACCAACGTTGCAACCTTTACCAACGTCAACGGCAATCCGAATTCCGGTCAATTCAACACCTTTACTTATAAATCAAATACAGAACTCGTACCAGGCCAGATCCGGGTACGATTTACCAACGATTATTACAATCCCCAAACCGGTGAAGATCGTAATGTCCGGATTAACAAGATCAGTATCGACGGTCAGGAGTATCTTAGCTCTACGCCTTCAGTTTATTCAACCGGTACCTGGGCGGCTTCCAACGGGTGTGCAGCCGGATATAAGCAGTCGGATTGGCTGATGTGTAACGGGTACTTTCAGTATAAGTAGTGTTATAACTTTCCCTTTTTACTCCAGTAGTGGGTATGAGCAAGCGAGAATGCACCGTCAACGGTGAGTGTTTGACCAGTTATATATTTAGCCTTATCACTGGCCAGGAAGACCATCGCTTCACCAATATCTTGGGGTGTTCCCAAATGCCCAACCGGCACGTGCGCAGACTTTCTATCCTGCAGTGCCCAGATATCTATTGCTCCTGGTGCCACTGCATTCACACGGATACCGAATTCAGCCAATTCTAGAGCAGTCTCCCGGACAAACATTTCTAATGCGGCCTTAGAAGAAGAATATGCCGGACGCATCATTGTAATTCGTGCATGCGTGGAAGACGTAAACAGAATCGATCCGGGTTTCTTGCGGGCAATCATTTCCCGCGCTGTTCGCTGCGAAAGAAAATACGGCCCAAGCACATTAGTCAGAAAAATCTTTTGCACATCGGAATAGGTAGCATCAAGGAGCGACGTATCCTGAAAATACCCGGCATTATTAACGAGAATATCCAGTGACGAGTATTTCTCCAGGATCCGGTCAACCAGCAGATCATTTTGTTCCTGGGAACTGATATCGGATTTCATTGCCACACAATCGAGTCCCTGTTTAATAAATTCACGCTCTGTTTTAAGCAGGTTTTCAGAGTCAATGTCACATAAAACTACGGTTGCCCCGGCCTGAGCCATTTCCAGCGCAATGCCACGTCCAATTCCTTTCGCCGCACCGGTAATCAGAGCTATTTTTTGTGCAAGTTCTTTCATAAAGTCATTCTAACACATACATAGCAACAATGATAAAATAATAGCCAATGATGACCTTTTCCATAATCATTCCCACACTCAATGCCAAACGAACACTGGAAGAATGCCTGCAGCATCTTACTCAACAGAACTATCCGAAAGAACAATTTGAAATAATTAGCGCCGACGGCGGATCAACCGACGGAACTTTAGAAATATTGCAAAAATATAATGTCAAAATTATCTCCAATCCGCTAAAGACCGGCGAGGCGGGTAAAATGGCCGGATTAAAGGCTGCGCAAGGGAAGTTCGTCGTTTTTCTCGATTCTGACAACATTTTAGTTGACCGGGATTGGCTAACTAAAATCGAAAAACCGTTTGAAGATCCGGATATTGTAGCATCCGAGTCACTTTATTTTGTGTGCCGGAAAACAGACAACGCTCTAACCAGATACTTCGCTCACTTAGGTATGGGCGATCCAATTAATCTTTTTTTAAAAAACTACGACCATATTTCTGCCATTACCAACACCTGGACATCACTGAATATCCCTGCGGAACAGAAATCCGGGTATCTGAAAATACAATTAATTAAAGATCAGCCACTTCCTACAGTTGGGGCTAACGGTTTTGCGGTCCGTCGGGACTTACTTGCTCCGCTATTAAAGGATGATTATCTTTTTGACGTTGATGTAATTAAATTACTCATGAATACAAACAATAAATCATGTGTCATGGCCAAAGTGGACACCGGACTGGTGCACTTGTTTTCACCAGACATCAAAACATTTATCCGCAAACAACAACGAAGAATACGTGATTATTTATATTATCAGGCCAAAAACTTACGGGTTTCCCAGCCAACCAATAATATTCTCATGCGCGTACTGTATCCGGGAGGTCCAACCTTTACCTGGTTGTTGGTTTTCATGGCTGCCTGCATTACCGTAATTCCGCTTATTGTACAGGCACTTATCGGTTTTGTGCGCAAACCGGATTGGGTATGGATACTGCATCCATTGCTGTGCGAAATAACGCTCTTTGTGTATACAACCGAGCGGCTTAAAAGTTTTTTCAAAAAAGGCATTTATGATCGGTCAAAATGGAGTCAGTGAAGTAATTCTATAATTGTCTGCCAAAGGAGTTCAAATGTTTAGTTACGAACAAGTATTCAAAAATAAACAACGTGTTGTTTTCTTTATGGCGCACCCCGACGATGTTGTGGTATTTTACGGGGCACTGATCAATAAACTCCGCCGGGACAAAAAAGACGTCTACGTGGTAACCGTAACCAATGGCGCCCGTGGCAGCCGCGATAACGAAGTTACCGAAAACGATTTGGCTAAGGAGCGAATCGAAGAAGAAGTCAGCGCACTTGAATATCTCAACGTTCCCAAAGAGAACTTTATCTGCTTAAATTTCAAAGACGGCGAAGTCGAAAGCAATTACGCTCTCATTGGGGAAATCGCCCGGTATATCCGTAAATATAAAGCTGATGTTGTGTGTACACACGAACCAACAATCATATACACCGAGACATACGCCAAGGACGGTTTCTTTGTCCAACACCGTGACCATCGGAAAGTTGCCGAAGCCGTAGTCGATGCGGCGTATCCGTTCTCGCGTGACCGGTCCTTTTTCCCGGAACACGCCAAAGAGGGAATTGAGCCGCATACAGTTATGGACATCATTATGACTGATGAAGCGGGGAGTAACTTCGAAATTGACTACACCGACGATGTTGAAACCAAGCGCCGGGCACTTCTATTACATAAAAGCCAAATGAATGAAGAGTTTGTGAATGAAGTGCTTGATGCAGTAAAATTTGAAGATCGCTATCTGGAAAAATATTATTACGTTAATCTTTTATGGTAATAACTATGTCAAACAATAATAAAATCTCTACCGGGAATGCCTTAGTAGAAGGACAGGATCGACGAGGCTGGTATGTTGGAGCTTTCATTGAGCCTGAGGGAGCACTACAGCACAACGCCGATGTCGAAATCAAATGGGGAATACACCCCAAAGATGAGCAGCGCTCGAGCAAGGCCGGAGAAGGCAATGCGACCACAATGTCGGTTCTTATTAGAGGAAAGTTTGGGATTACCTTTAAAGATCAGGAAGAAATTGTACTGGAAAAAGAAGGCGATTATGCCATTTGGAATCCTAATATCCCGCATGAAACTATAGCCTATGACAATTCGGTAATTTTAACAGTTCGGTGGCCGTCACTTTCAGCCGCAAAAAACTAATATGACCTGGTTTCTACTTGCCATCTGCTCAGTCTTTGCACTCGCTCTTGGTGAGCTCATGCAGCAGCACCTCCTGCATTTTAAGAATCAGTTCAGCGAACGCACCAGTGCCGTGTTAACGTTTCTTTTTCAGTCACTACTTACCGCACCGGTCATTCTGTTTAGCCCTTTAAGAAGCCAACTCTTCGCTCTGTTCCAGCCGGGTCTGTTTCCGCGCGTTTTGATTGTAACCTTTATCGCGTCTATCGCCATGATTTTTTATCTGCGAAGTTTTAAGGTTAAAAATATCAGCATCTCGGCTATTTTCGTATCGTTTTCCACCGTTATCTCTACCAGTTTGGGAATCATCTTCTTTCACGAAAGTTTGGATCCCCCCAAGTTTCTTGGGATAGGGCTCATATTAGGAGCAATTATCAGTCTCAATCTAAAAAATATCCATTTGGAAAAAAATCATTTCTATGGACTGCTAGCCGGAATAATGTTCGGTGTAACATACTCTCTGGATAAAAGTATTCTTATAACCGGAATCCACCCGCTTATCTATGTTTTCTGGGCATTTATGTTAGTTCCTGTATTCGGGTTCCTTTTTAGCATCAAGGAAGTTATAACTAATCTGCAGGGGAAGAAATTAACTGACTTTAAATCTATCTACATCTCCGGATTCGGCTATTTTATCTACAATCTCTGTACGTTTTTCGCCTATCGGCTGGGGGGAGAGGTTGGTCGAATTGATGCCATTAATAACTCCCAAATTTTTCTTATCATTCTCTTTGAATACTTCATCCTGAAGCATCAGGATGCCTTGCTCAGAAAAATTGTTACCGCCGCCATCGCCTACACCGGAGTCGTTATTTTAGGGCTAACCTAAGTCCGAGAGATAAATAGTATCGCCCACCTTCACTGTACCTTCAAGAACAATACTGCAGTAAATACCAAAATTCTTGCCATGCTCCCTCACTAACGTTTTAAGAATTTCCGGATTCATTTCTCCTGTTTTGGGGTCCATATTAATCGTGGTACAGCGCTTATCTAATTTAACTGCCACGATGCGGGCACTGTCTTCACGATCACCAAATGTCAAAATTTTTCCGAGCCATGATTCTTCTTCATACGGCGCATTAGATGCGGTTTCAACCAGAATATTCATCCGAAATCGTCTCGGATCAACCGGCGCACTCAGTTTAGAACTTAATTCATTCAGTGAACCAAGGCTCAACAGGGACACCGGCATGCTATGGTAACCCCCACGCCCCATCCGCACGACAGTAAGTTTGCGGCCGGATTTTTCCGAAATTTCGTGCAGCAATTCTTGACTGTCTGCGGGGTAATCATTGCCTTTCGGTGTCCGTACACGCAGTTCGGAAGTTTTTGGATCTTCAGGAGAAACCAGATACGGAGCATAGCCAAGTAGTCCGGGGTACTTAATCGTATCCAAGAACGTCGGGGTTTCATTTGTATCCAGAATATCAAATTTACGGGTGCGGTCTCCGAGTACGGATACCGACTTTAATACAATCTCCGGTAGCTCCACCCCTTGCATGCCCTTAAAAGGATAGATAGTTGTCTGGGTAACAGTCCCTGCGGCTACTCGTGACATGCTAAGAGTATACACTATAGCTGGTATAATAGGGGTATGAACAAGTCTCAATTTTCTGAATTAACCGTCGGTCCGGTAGAATTAAACATCAATAACAGCGAGGTAATGAAAAAATTTTATACGCATATCCTGGGTTTTACGGTTCTCAGTGAAGATGGGAGCACGATAAAATTAGGGAAAAATTCAATACACTTGCTGACCTTCCATCAAAATAAAACGCTAAAATCGGCGCATCCGACCGAAGCCGGCCTCTATCACTTTGCCATTCTATACGCCTCACGGGCAGAATTAGCACGAACTATTCAAAACGTCTTAAAAAATGCCCCACATCATTTTTCGGGATCGGGTGACCACCTCGTTTCCGAGGCTTTTTATTTTTATGACCCTGAAGGAAATGGCATTGAATTATATTTCGACCGGGATCGCTCAAAATGGCAATGGGAAAATAATCAGGTCAAAATGGCCGCGCTATACATTGACCCGGCCGAATATATCCATGCCAATATGGTCGTTGAGGACCAAAACACCACTGTCAAAATGGGCCACATCCACTTAAAAGTAGGTGATATTAAAAAAGCCAAAGCATTTTATGTAGATATTGTGGGCTTTGAAGTAACAGCACAGTTACCGGGAGCACTATTCATCTCAGTTGGAGGATATCATCACCACATTGGCTTAAATACCTGGGAAAGCTATGCAGCTGAAGAACGTAATGAAACCTTAGGCTTAAAAAGCTATGACCTGATTATTCCCAATCAGACCGAGATCGACCAGCTGATTGAGAGATTAAAAATAAATAAGATACCTTTTTCTACCGAAGACAAGTATATTACTTTTTACGATCCCTGGAAAAATCAAATACGAATTAAAGCCAATGAAAAAAATCGTAATTCCTAAGCTCAGGCACGCCACTTTTTACTATACAAACAAATGCTCCTGCCACCACAGTCAATCAATAAGGAGAATGGCGTAGAACGGGTATTTAACACCTTACGCCTTATCCAATACGATCCGTTAAATCCCTGTGGGCGCAATACCGACCTCGTTTTACAAGTCAGGATCAAGGATTATCATCCGGACGAATATTATCACTGGTTATATGACGAGAAAAAAGGAATTGAATGCTACGATAAGGAGCTCTGTATTATTCCTGTTGAAGATTTTCCTTTAATAACTCACCGTCAGCAACATACACAAAAACACCCATATTGGCAGCCATTCCTAAAAAAATATCAGGCTGAAATTGAAGAAATTTTAAAGTACATCAATACTAATGGACCGGTAACATCAGCAGATATCGATAATAAAAAAAGAATCGCAGGGAACTGGAGCGAAAATGCATCCGTGGGAAGAGTAGCTCTGGATATGCTCTGGAGAATGGGGCGACTCACTATTGTTAAAAGAGAAAAAGGACGGAAATATTATGACCTTATCTCTCATGCCTACAACACTGCACCTTCATCCGGAAAAACCGCACTGGCGTATGAGCATATTCTCCGACGGGTAAACAGCGTCGGTCTGTTACGGAAGTCGGGAACAGATGAAGGGTGGCAGGGATTGCGACCGACCAAAGACAAAACTAATTTGGTGAATCAGCTTCTCAAAGAGGAACAGCTTCTGGAAGTGGTGATCGAAGAATCTAAAACGCAGTATATTGCCCTGGCTGAAGATCAACACGTACTCGAATCGTCACTAAATAAACACATGCAGCAGAAAAAAATGGTCTTCCTCGCACCACTGGATAATCTAATCTGGGATCGGGGTATGATTCACGATTTGTTTGGTTTTTTTTACCGTTGGGAAGTGTATACACCTCTCGCCAAACGGCAATACGGGTATTACGTACTACCAATCCTATTCGGCGATCGTCTCATCGGTCGTATCGAGCCGGTTTTAACAAAAAACAAGCATTTAGAGATCAAAGGTTTCTGGCGCGAGGAATCCGAGAGGTGGGAAGAGCCGGAATATGCTGCGCTGGAGAAAGCGCTTCATGCATTTAAAAAATATCTCCGTGCCCAAGATATAATTAATCCACCTCACCGGTAATACTTGCCTAGTCTGCTATAATCAAAACATGAGCGAAAACTACATATATAAGTTTGATTTAGATAGTGCTAAAGAGGCCTTCCGTCAGGGCAAGCTCTTTGATTGGGCCCTGGAGTATCTCCGTTCTGAAGGGTGGCACGAAGTTCTGGCCAATCAGTTAATTGAAAAAAGACCACCAATAATTGAATTTACCGAGTATCCGCTTAATAATCTTAATCGAACCATGGGACCCGAAAACTCCATGCCTGTCCAGGAAAAAATGGATCTGTGGGAAAAGCGTGTTAATTACCTGGTCGAAAAAATCAAACAAGGCCGCGAACTTCCGCCGCTAATTGTGACAGATTTCGGCGCAGATCTGGAAATAGCCGACGGCAGCCACCGCCAGGAAGCATATATTCGTTCCGGCATTGCTAAATACTGGACCATTTTCTTCTTTACCAAACCGGAGAGTAAAAGACTTTTGACCGGTGTATAGACATAATGCCTGCTTTATGGCATAATCCGCTGCACATGTCTTTTGAAACATCCGCACGAAGCACCATAGCCTATCTCGATGCTCGCTTACAACGATCCCGACTACGGACTGAGTCCTTAGCTGCACGGCTCAGAACCGGCGACAACCAACGCCGGACCGCCGAACTGGGTCGAGATGAATCTTCAGTTCAGTTCTTACTTGGACTTATTGAACCTACTACAAGACCACGAACCGTTGAAGCAATGCCCACAACGAATACTAATGCCGTCGAGACTGTCGTGCTTTCTGAACAGGGGACAGAACTTGCCGAACTGAGCCAGGCTTTTTTTCAGCAATACGAAGTATGGCTGAATCTGAATAATCAAAACGGTGAATTATTTCGAAAAGTCCAGGGTGCAGTTGCACAGCATTCAAGTATCAGTGCCAAAGTTGAAGGCGGCCTGGTTGAGCTTTCCTGGGATTTTGAAAAAGCCAGACGCTGGACCGGAATTATTGCCCTGGCCAGTGCCTTAGCAATGGTCGCAGCATACGGGGCGGTTGAGTCAACTATGTCGGAAAAGCCGCCAACTCGGTAGCCGCGCGGCAACGCTAGTGATAGAATAATTGCATGGCCGACGTCCTGATACTTACTCCGTTCTTCTCTCCAAACGTCGGCGGTGTTGAGACCCATCTCGACGATCTTGTCGACGTACTAAAAGATAAAAATTTTAAATCCTACGTCCTGACGTATCAACCGCTCATGCTCACAGTTAAAGCGCCCCGCATCGAAAAAAGAGGAAATACCGAAATTCATCGCATCGAATGGATTCGAAGCCTTTTTTATAAAGTCGAACCATATCCGGTGTTGGATTTCCTGTATTTAACGCCGCGGTTATTATGGGCGACCTTTTTCTTTCTCCTTTTTCATCCGCACGTTAAAGTAATTCACGCCCAGGGAATCAATGCCGCTTTTATAGCAGTACTACTCAAACCTGTCTTTCATACCCGGGTTATCATTAGTACCCATGCACTCTACGAATTTAATACTGAATCACTGTTTTCTAGAATTACCCGCTGGACATTCAACCGGGCAGATAAAATTCTTTCCTTACTGAATCGCTCCAAACAGGAATTAATAAAATTAGGTGTAACGGAAGAAAAGATCGAACCCTACTATCATTGGGTAGATCAGAAAATATTTATTCCTGCGGATAAGCCATCCGCGAAGGTAGCCTTACATTGGGAGGAAAACAAAATTCACGTTCTGTTTGTCGGGAGAATCTTCGAAAAGAAGGGGATAAATGAACTTCTTGAGGCAGCACAACTGCTAAATCAGCGCGATAATTTCGCCGCACTAATACACATTGTAGGAACAGGGCCGCTTGAAGACAAAGTTAAAAAAGCAGCCCGGGAGAATCCGCAACTGGATTTTATCGGCAGGGTCAACAATACCGATCTTCCCCAATATCTTCAGGCTGCCGATATTTTTATCTTACCCTCAACCCATGAGGAAGGCGCAGGCCGGGTGATCATGGAAGCCTTATCTTGTGGTACACCCGTAATCGGTGCCAATCGGGGCGGGATTCCGGAAGTTATGGATTCTTCGGTAGGTGAACTAATCAAGGTAACTCCAGGTGAAATCATACATGCTATTCAAACAGTTATACAAAGAATTAGCACAAAAGAACTAACGGGCGAAAAGTGCCGTGACTATGCTGAACAGAAATTTAGCAAACAAAATGCCGAGCAAATAATTGCAACGTATCAGGAACCTAAATTCGCATGAAAAAAAAGATCATCCTAGCCTTAATATTCTTTTGGGTATTTCCCGGAAATTCTTTAGCCGCAGAATTACCAACTGTCACCATTGTAAATCCAATTCGCGGGCCGCAATTAGGACTCGAAAAGCAGGATTTGGTTGCCAGTTTAAAATCACAATGGCAAAATACCCGGGATGCATCCGCTTCTGCTACCTGGCTATGGCAATTTTCAGCACTCGAAAACGAAGCAATGATGCAAATTGCCAAGCAGGAAATGATATCCCAGGAACATGGGGTGTTTCTGGAGATCGATCGTAATACCGCTGAAAAATCCGGTCTGGGGTATAAGGGCCGCAACCAATGGTACCATTCCGACGGATTACTGCTGGTATCCTACGATCCAGGCGAACGCCGTAAAATTATCGATACAACCTTTACTAAGTTTAAGCAGGTATTTGGTTACTATCCATCATCAGTCGGCGCGTGGTGGGTTGGCGCCGAAGCAATCGGGTACATGAAACAAAAATACGGTGTAAATGCAGTACTGCAATGTGCAGATCAGTTCGCCACTGATGCTTACTCTATTTGGGGTACACCGTGGAGTATTCCGTATCTTTCCCGTCACGACAATGCCGCCGTCCCTGCAGCTAAATCGGATGATGGGAGTGGAGCAGTTGTCATGCAATGGGCGCCTCGTGACCCTAATCGCGCCTATGGCGACTCTGTTACGCACAGCACCTACAGCATGCAGGATCTGTCTACCAAAAGCTATGATCTGCGGTATGTAGAATATCTGCAAAATATTTTTCTCAAAAAATCCGGGGATCAGGTTGTATTTGGTTTGGAAGGCGGGCTCATGCCTGAAGGGTACCAGAGTTATGGTGAGCAAGTCCGGCAAACTAAAACGTGGGAGACTCAAAACAAACTTAAAATTCAAACCATGCAACAATACGCCGAAGACTTTCTCGGTTCCGGAAAAGTCCTCCCCCCCACCAGCTATTTCCTGGCTAAGGATTACGAAAATAATAACCAGGCATTCTGGTACAATTCCCCGCAATATCGGTTAGGACTCCAAAAAGTCGGTAAGAAAATTCATTTAATAGACGTGCGCAATTATTCTAATACCTTTGAAGAAGATTTTAACGTTGTACCCAATGTCGAAAAACTGTTACGAATTGAAACGCGATCTATAATAGATTCGGTCAGGTTTCCTGATCACAAGCGCGACATTGCCGAGTCGGAGTTACCGCTAGAATTAGAATCACAGGAGGGCACACTCCTTCTCAGAACCGGATCGCAAGTAATAGGAAAACTTACGGAGAATTCAGCTACTGTGGGTGGAGTAGGGTATACATTTCTACTTGACCAGTCCAAAAATGAGATAGAGTCATTGCGTAAGGAAGCCTGGTGGTTAATGAAGCAAGCAGACTGGGAACACGATTACGGGCAATGGAAAGAAATGATCCTCACGAATAAAAAAGCCGCCACTAAGCTTGTCTTAATACTGTATCTCGCAGCCGGCGTACTCACAACAATCATTGTGCTTTCTCATCAAAATAATACCCGGCTGGCGACACTAATATTCTTAGTAAGCGTAATGATTCCTACCTGGCAGGTGTATGCGTACGTGATGAAGCCGATCAACGTTATCCTCACTGAGTATGAATCTCAGGCGCTCCGGGCGGCTGTCAATACTGAGAAAAATATCGCCTATCTGGAACCAGAACCGGGACTGGATTTCCGCGGTACCCGTCCGTTTCTCTACGATAAACCGGCTTTAGCCGAAAAACTAACCAAAAGGAAGTGGACTTACCAGAGACGAAACGAGGGGACTCCGCTCGACATGTCATTACCTAATAATACGGTACTGATTGTCCCGCGGTATACCGGTCAGGATCTCTATCAGGAAGAATTGCCCAAATTCGGGCTCAGAAAAATCTATGATAACGCCCAGATAGTGCTGTACACAAATAATTAGTGCGTGCTGCGTATTGCTTTTATAAACTCACTTAGGTACAAATACGTAGTATGATCAACGCGTATATCCGGGAACTGCTAAGTAGACTCTCACTACCTGCTGAAAATAATGTTCTGCAAATAACTCATACGAGCGAAGAACCGAATAAAATTACGGGAGCAATTCAGCAGTCAGATACTGATGTAAGCACTATGCATCAAATGACTTTTCCTGCCAACGCTTTCGATGCGATAGTGATATATCAGGCACTGGAGTATACCTTACTGGAAAATAAGTCACTGGGCGAAATCTACCGGGTACTGAAACCGGATGGTAAAGGAGTTATTGTTGTTTCGAATAGAAATTTTCCGCTACTGTACGATCCTGTCGGTTGGTTTACACAAAACATACTTCGCGCACCTCTCCGTTCAAGCCGAGCCTGGAAAGGCAAGCACCGGTTATATCACGTTGACGATATCCGAAAAAAACTGGAGGCACACAGGTTGAGGGTTACAGAAATCCAGGCAATCTCATCTTCTGGGAAAGTACGTGAACTCTCAGAACCGTCAGAATTAATCGTTGCCTTAGTCCAAAAAAATTAATGCTTTAATGAAACTAATTTTATGTCTCCCGAAGTGAACACCACATCCTCCGGTCGCAATTTTAGTTCGGAGAGCGTCGCGAAACTCTCCTTTACCAGGACATGTGTCAAAGAATATTTTTCCGCCAGCTCTGCAATCGGCACACGAAGAATCGGGTATACTTCCGTTACCCGCATAAGTCCGGGATTATCTGCATTTACAAATACTTGCGCTTTCGTATGATAAATCGTCATTGTTGTATTTTGGTGCGGAATACACAAGATTCGGGGAGTATCTGGCATTTTATTAATATACTCAAATATATTGACCAAATCTCCGGTAATACTGCGGTTACGATCTTTAATCACTCCTTTAATCTGAATGAAAAGAATCAACAGTAAATTGCCGACTAATAGCAGACCCAGGACAATCAGGGTCAGGGTTTTATATGGTCCTTTGATCAGTTCAAAAACTAAATACGCGGCTAACACACTGGATGGAACAGTAGCCATTTCCATATAGCGCTGCCCTTCACCGATGGGCATCAGATACTTAATTTTCAATACGACTACACCAAAGAAATAAAAGAATAAAATCCATACCGCGAACATATATAAAATCGGTGGTACCGTCAGCCAGTTAAAGTAAGCGGCAATTATAAGGGCAAAACCGCTCAAACTCCACGGATTAAGTCCAAAAACGGCAATTGGTGAAAATACCGAAAGGAAGGTATAAACCCGTCCAACCCAATCGGTCTCGGTATTTTTCTTAACAATCCCGCGCACCTGATGGGCAAATCGGTAGTCAAGGTTTTTTATCCAAAAATAGATATTAAATAAATGTCCTTTGAGCACCCGGATATAGTACCCACGGGTAATAAGGAGGGCCAACGCAAATCCGAGAAAAAAGCTCTGCATGAATAGCGCAGTATTAAGATAAAACGTGAAGAATATAGCAATAAACAGAAACGACTGGATCGCAAACCTATGGGTTAAGAAAAGCAGTGTCGTAAAAAATACCCCCGCGACATAAAACCAGATATTTCCGTAGTTTATATACATCAGCAAGGGAATAGTAGCTAAGCTGAAATTCAAATATCCAAGCGACCGCGGGGTAAGATAACTATTTTCCAAAGCAATCATCGGTGTGAGCATATAGATCGCTTGGGCCAGTAGCGACAAGTAAACATTATTGGTTAAGGTATACGCAACAAAATACACCAGCACTACCTGTAATGAATCAATAAACGGACAAATAAATCCCTGGATTTTGAGCAAGCGGTCTTTAGGAACAAAAGACAACACCGTCGGGAAAAAAGGCGGATAGTCAAAATAACCGTCAATAATAAATTGTCCGGTTAATTTTTCGCGCGGAATCCGGTGATTATTCTTGCGGATATGATCGGTTTCCAGAAGCCGAGTCCAGACGTCGACGCCAAACAACTTATTAAAGAGACGGGGATACGACTGGAGGATAAAATTTAGTACAGGAACAAGAAAGGGTAAAAGCACGTACATATAGTACGAATTATATTCTATTTCCTACGACATGCAACAATCGTAATTATTTGTATGCTTCTTTCCAGTTATATTTATCAACCAAGGCAAGTATTTCTTTAATACCTTCTTCAATTGAGTATTTTGGCTCATACCCGAGTAACTTCTGAGCCTTGGAAATATCAAGTGCTCCACGGAATACCTGCTGGCTGGTCGGTTCGCGTACTTCATACGTAAACGACGGAAACGCTGTTTTCAGAATTTCAGCGAAATCTGCAGCCGAACGCGGCTCACCTCGGGAGATATTGAACGTTTGGTACATCGCCGAAGGAGACTCAATACATTTAACAAAACCGGCCGCAACATCATCTACATAGGTAAAATCGAGCGTCTCTCCTCGGACAACCCATGCAGACTTTCCATTAAGTGCCGCATCCATCAGCAATTGAGTAACTCGGTTAGCTGCATCAGCATATCCGTATACCGATGTCGGCCTAACAATAACCCATTCTTTTTTACTTAATTTAACGAAATATTCTCCGGCTGCTTTACAAGCACCATAAGAGTTAATCGGGTTAAGAATGACGTCTTCAGTTTGTGGCGTCTGGGTAAAATGACCATAAGCCATACTGGAAGATGTATAAATTATTCTTCTGGCGGAAGGACAGTTTTCAAAAGCTTCAAAAACCCGGAGTGTGCCGTCCATATTATGGGCGGTCATGGACTTCTCGTAATGAGGTAGGGGGCGTGCCATCGGCAACCCGGCCAAATGCACAACTATTTCGGGTCGGAACTTATCAAAGGCTTCCTGTAATGCCCGAGCATCCTGGATATTTTCATCAACAATCAGATCGGGAGTATGTGTGTACAGTAACTTGCGATGAGCAAGGGCTGTCTGGTAGTAATGCGGTTTGTCAATAAAATTAAGGTGAGCATCATAAACGCACACCTTATGTCCTTTCACCAGCAGGTCTTCAACTAATTTGCTACCAATAAGTCCGGCGCCGCCGGTAACAAGTATTTTCATAAGATAGAAGGTATCAGGCTAAGTACGAAAATGCAAGGATCTAAATAACAAAAATAAGTTCATGCATTTACAATTCCAAATAGAGCTAATACAATAATTAGGATTTTGAAAGGCAAATAACTATGGACAACAGCCACATGAAGTTCGTTGAGGAACGAGAAAAAAATCCGCTTGTTCCGGGACATTATTATCTCTTTAATTGGATTAAACCGTTTATAAAGTCCAAGTCAAAAATTCTGGATATTGGCTGTTGGAGCGGCGCCCTGGAGATACTATTTGAAAAAGAAGATTGCCATGTAACCGGTATTGACCTCGAGCCTGAACCAATTGAATATGCCCGGAAAAGATTCCCCAATTTTCGCTTTGAACAGGCATCTATCATTCAAAAACTCCCGTTCGAAGAAAAAGAATTCGATATTGCTCTCTATTTCATGGTTATCGAACATATCCCCAAAGGTACAGAGTTGACTTCATTAATTAACATCAACCGTGTTTTAAAACCGGGCGGCCAATTGTTTTTCAACACTATGCATCACAACTTGGTTTCAAACCTCATTGATCCGGCCTACTTCACGGGGCACCGCCATTACAGTCAACCGCATTTGGAATTACTACTGAAAGAAGCAGGATTTGAAATAAAAGAGGTCAAATATAATGCTGGATATGGTACAACCCTCTATATCGTAATTTTATATTTCTTTAAGCATGTCCTCCGCCGTCCCGAACCACGTAATAAGTTTTTAGACAAGCTGATGGAAATGGACTACCGCGACAAAGGATTTGTTGAAATAGATATTCGTGCAGAAAAGATCAAAGATTTATGAGCGCAAAAGTGTCAATTCTGATCGTAAACTGGAACGGCAAACACCATCTCGAAAAGTGTCTTCCAAGTTTAATGCAGATTGACTACACCAACGCTGAAATTATTCTGGTGGACAATGGTTCAACAGACGGATCGCTGGAATATATCAGTCAAAATTTTCCTTCGGTAAAAATTATCAAAGAAGAAACCAATACCGGATTCGTGGGCGGAAATAATGACGGCATTAACTATGCCACCGGAGACTATGTGCTTTTCCTGAATAACGATACCCGCGTCGAGCCGGATTTCTTAAGCAAACTGGTTCGGGCTCTTGATGAAGATCAATTAATCGCCGGAGTCCAATCAAAAGTTGTCTCAATCGATGATCCGAACAGATATGACTCGGTTGGAGCGTTTCTTACCAATACAGGATTTTTATATCATTATGGATACTTACAGCGGGTCAACCCCAAGTTTGAGCAAAGGATAAAATTATATACCGCCAAAGGCGCCTGCATGCTTTTCCGGAAATCCATTATCAATGAAGTCGGTCTATTTGACCCGGAC
Source organism: uncultured Gammaproteobacteria bacterium (assembly GCA_964403585.1). Classification (GTDB taxonomy): domain Bacteria; phylum Patescibacteriota; class Microgenomatia; order JALYQM01; family JALYQM01; genus JALYQM01. The sequence goes on from CAYOFQ010000001.1 coordinate 270,579, forward strand.
TTTTTTGCCTATTTTGAAGAAACAGACTTCTGTCACCGCGTATTATTAAAAGGATTCCGAATTGAATATATTCCTGAATCTGTCATTCATCATAAAATCGGCGGCACTTCCAATGCGATGAACAACGCATTTATTCAATTTCACTCGTTCAAAAACAGAATCAATTCGCACCTTAAGAATTTAGGCACAATTGAAATGGTAAAAATTCTTCCGCTGCATCTGATTTTGTGTGAAATGGCTGCCATCGTGTTTTTATTCAGGGGTAGGGCAGATCTTTTTAAAGCTCTCAATAAATCTATCTATTGGAATATTCAGAATTTTTCCCAAACAATGGCAAAACGAAAAAAGGTGCAGGCAATGCGAAAAATTTCCGATCGCGAATTGTTAAAAGATTTGAAAATATGGCCGGGGATATGCTACTTCTTTTATCTATTTGCCAAAGACATCGCCGATTATGAAGATACAATTAACATCGGAGAACAACAGCGGATTAGGGTATGAACACATTTAAACTCACCAATAAATTTGTAATTATTTTTTACGCAGTTTTAGTTTCACTTTTTTATTACCAAAGCTTTTTTACGTATTTTCAGGGAGATGAATGGTACTACTTTATCCAATTCCTTCCGTACACGCATTCCTGGACCGGCATCTTCCATGCTCTGTACAAAAGTATCGCTGACACCGGGGTGGTTTCGGGAGGCGGGCATGTCACACCGATCTACAATGGGGTGTGGTTTCTCTACAATCAGCTTTTTGGACTGAATTATTTGCCATATATAATCTCAGCGATAGCTCTACATATTGTTAATGTCATACTGCTGTTTTTTACTGCCGAGAACCTTACCCAGAATAGACGCCTCGCCTTCCTTGCCGGACTATTTTATGGCATTTCGGCAGCACATTTTCAGGCAATCACCTGGGTTATGGCGTTTATTCCTACCGAATTAGCCGTAACGTTTCTGTTGCTCAGTCTTTACACCCTAACTCGGCCAACCGAACCCGGCAAGATAAGTGCAAGGAACAGCACCTATAAATGGATTTTCCTATTCGCCCTGATGGCACTATTGACCAAAGAGACGATTGTCATTTTATTTGCACTCATTCCACTCGTGCTCTTTCTCACACAGAGAAAAAGCCTAACTAAAATCTTCTATCGCTATTATTTCGGGTTATTACTTTTTTATGGCGCATTCCGTTTTGGAGTCCCCGTACTTTTCGAAAAGTTTTCTCATCAGGTTGTTCCGGCTGCGCCTCAGGCAGTTGAGCTTTCATTATATGTTTACCGCGCTTTTACCTATCCATTAAAAACACTTGTACTAAGTTTTATCCCGTGGCGATGGATTCTTAATGCTGCTGAGTTTATTACACCCTTGGCATATCCCACCTATGGTGCCGAGAAAGAAGTACGTGGAATTAACTTCCTTACGTTTACCCAGGGTGCCGGAAGTGAACTATTCATCTATCCGCTTTCACTGCTCCTGATTTTCGCTGCCGTGTACGGATTAAAAAAAACATATCTACAAAAAGATCGCAACCCTGCTTTTAATGTCATTGTTTTTGGGGCGGCAATTATCGTATTAAGCACTTTCCCGTTACTCCTTATTTCAACGTATGCTCCGTGGTGGGGATTTGTAACGTTTATTGATTCACGGCACTTATATGTTCCTTCGATTGGTGCTGCGTTGTTATTTGCATATTTCTCTGACTATCTCGCTGATAAGTTAAACGGCATATTTAAAAAATACGGACGTGGCGGTAATAAAGTCGCCATCCTATTTTTCATCGTACTTATTTGGGGTGTTCTCCAGTTCAGCGCCTTGTATAAAGAAATGACTCTGTATACTGAAATGGGGACGCAAAGGAAAGCCTTATTAAAAACCTTAATTGGAGATATCCCTACGTTGCCGAAGAAATCCGCCATTCTTATCGTCAGCGATACCGGCTATTATGGATTCGGACCAATTCCGCCCTTCCAAACTAATTTTGGACAGGTGTTATCGGTCATATATTACGACCGCAATCAGCTCCCAAAAGAATTTATGCAAAGCGACTTCCTGAGTAAGAATAGTTTAACCGGGGAAGGGTACAAGGAAATCGGTGAACGAGGATTCGGATATTTTATAACAGAAGAAACCGCACTACGAACAGCCATCGATACTAATTTGCCGGCTGAAAGTATCTTCGCCTTTACCTGGAATGGCAAAACCAACACGTTAACCAATATCTCCCCCGAGATACGGAGTAAATTGGATAAAACAAAAAGCGCTCTGGGGAAATATTCCGAGTGGCAAAAAGTAACCATGGAAGAAGTCAAACTCTCGGTACGGGCTCCTTCCGGTGCGATAATAACCAAAAGCCCTCCTGCAAGTCCCAATGCGCTCGCTACTGTACGAATTGACCACGGACTTTCGCATTGGGAAGTAACAGCCTGGAAAAAAGTATTTAATATTGGAATTTATGAAGATATCTCCATGATGAATAACTCTGATGGTATCGTAATTGACAAAGATTTTTATTATAGAAATATTAACCCGGTTATCGGGGCACCCATAACAGCAAAAGTCACCACAACAGGAAAATCAATGAAGTACTTTATTCCAACCCTGGTGCCGAATACAATAATCGAAGTAACTGCGGTAGGGGTTCCTTCAGAATTGAACAAGGAAGATAAAAATACTGAAGAAATCATCTCTTTATTGAGATATCCGGATAGTAGTAATTAGCGTTATAAAGGAAAAATATATGCCTGAAAAATTTGAAGAATCCTATTTCCAGGGATGGTATAAGAAAGCCGTCGGAAGCTTTACTAATGATGATTTGGAGCTATCCAAGCGCTGGTTTTATTCCTGGATTAAGAAATTAGATGAATATATCCCGATGAAGAACGGAAACGGGGTCAAGGTTTTGGAGATCGGGTGTTCAATCGGTGCCGTCTCAAATATCCTCACCGAGCGGGGGTTTGACGTCTGGGCAACTGACGTTTCCGAATATGCAGTTGAAAATGCCAAAAAGTTGACTCCAAAGGCAAAATTTTCCGTTTTAGACATACAGGAAGGCATCAACTTATCCGAAAAATTTGATATAATCATCGCTTTCGAAGTAGTCGAACATCTGGAGAATCCTGAAAAGGCTATAAAAAACATGTATAATGGGCTGCAAGAAGGGGGAAAGGTAGTAATTTCAACACCATATCCGCATAAATGGAACTTTAGAGATCCAACGCATATTAACGTAAAGTATCCACACGAATGGGTAAAAATAATGGAAGAAACCGGGTTCAAAAACGTGAAGTATCATGAATTTACCCTGTTACCGTTTTTCTATAAATTTAATAAGAATTTTCAATTAATTATTCCGTTTGCCATTCCGTTTCCTTACATCAATAATCCCATATATTTTATAGGTGAAAGATGAACAACAGCAGTAATAAGAACCGCATACGAGATATCCTGATCCTTTGTTTAATAGGGTTGATTCCGTTGTTATGGTTTAGAGGGAACGAAATTATCCTTGGTCACGACGCAGGATTAACGCTCTCTCCGCAGAGTCATTTTCAGGATCGGCTTCACTCATGGACCGAACGATTCGGCTTTGGTAGTGATCAGTCCTATGCGATTCCGGGATTTTTTATCCACGGACTTGAATCACTGGTGAGTACGATCGGATTTAACGTGCAATATAACCAGAAAATCACCTTTATTTTTTGGTTTTTATTGCCGGGTCTTACCATGTATTATTTTGCCTCAAGACTAGAGAAAAAATACAACCTTTCACACTATGCCTTGCCGGTTTCTGTGCTATACATGGTTAATCATTTTCTGTTGCAGGGATGGTTTGTCGCCGAGCGGACCAAATTCTCGCTGTACGCAGCTTTGCCGCTCGTATTGGCATTCTTATTTGAATGGCAGGAAAATAAGCAAGCATCAACGGTTAAAACTGCCCTGAAAATAGCAGTTACGTTCTTCTTCCTGAATGGATTAGCCAGCATACCGTTATTCGGCGGCGTGATCGTCACCCTCATTGCATACAGTCTCTTCTATTTTTATGAATCTTTTTCTTGGACCAGTGGGAAACGGTTTATTCAACTTGTGTTCACCACCGTAATCGCAAGTATCTTTCTCCAAGCTTACTGGTTGCTACCATATGTGGATTTCTTAAGCAGTTCCTACGGTGCTTCGGTCGATTTTTTCGGCGGTATGCAAGGAGTTTTAGGGTGGATTCAGTATATTAGCCAAAACAGTTCCTTCACCAATTTGTTCAGGCTCCAGGGAGTTCCCGAATGGTACCAAAACCCGTCACATCCGTATGCCGGAAATTTTTTAAATAATCCTGTGCTAATTACGGTAGGGTATCTGATCCCGATTATGGCGTTTCTTCCGCTCCTGCTTGCAAAAGACATCCGGGTCCGTAAAATGTTACTATTTTTCTCGGCGCTGGCACTATTCTCAATGATTTTTATCGCTGGTTCGCATCCTCCGTTTGGCTTAATTTATATCGCTTTAGCTAAATATGTACCGGGTTTTATCGCTTTTAGAACTCCGTTTTATAAATTTGCACCTGCACTCTGGATTTCGTATGCCATCCTCATGGGATATACGATTCAGTGGCTGTACCACTGGCTGAGAAACCGCCAATATCTGGCTGCCAATGTTTTTTATGCGGCAGTAATTGCCGGAGTGCTGCTCTACTCATATCCATTTCTCACCGGAAGCTTCTTTGACTATATTAAAGGCGAACGCTCAATGCGGGTTACCGTACCAGAGTATATTTATCAGTATGCCAACTGGAGTGATCAGAAGGACAACCAGGGAAGGCGCACACTTGTTTTGCCCGCACCAAGTCGAGATTCTAATGTTGAAGCCTATACTTGGGGATACTGGAGTTTAGCCCCGTTAACAACACTGCTGACTAACTCTCAGGTTATTAACCTGAATTTCTACATGAGTAAAACCGAGAAAGAAATGGTGAGCCAACTCTATAAAATGATCGAAACTAACGACCCTGCCTGGATTAACTTAGCTCAATTTCTGCGTATCGATACCTTCGTATTAAGACGCGACTTTGCGTGGGATCTAAAAGAGTCTCCAACTAAAAATCCCGAGAGCTACGCAAACTTTGTAGCACTACCGGAACTGCAGCTAGCTCAGAAATTCGACAAGTGGGAAGTATACGAACTTAAAAAAAGTAATACTAAGCAGAATCGGTTGACTGTCGACGCGAATATTTCCTATTACAGTGGTGCTAATGTCTCGGCAGCTTCCTCTTTACCGGGCTTTACACCCTCACAACCGTTATATAAGGCCGGCGATACACCGGCGGCTGATGCTAAAATCCTTCAGTTGGCGTCAAATATCTATGTGCAGCCAAAATGCATCATGTGCGACTTGCAGTGGAAATATATTGACGTAAATACCTATATGCCGTTATTAACCAGAGGGTCGATTTTTTACCCGTTAATTGCTGGGCGGGAACAAAAGGAAGAAGCGAACGCGCAATTCGATGTTAATTCCAAAATGCAATTCTACGCCAATCGTACACTGAAAAATTTCATGGCTTTTAAAAAAGCGTTCGATGAAAAAGAAAATGAAGTAACCAGAAAAGCGATTATCGATGAATATGTTAGCTCAATGGACAAGTTCAAGAAAACCATGGCGGAGTTCGAGGAAAAAGCCATCCAGCAGAATGATTTGCTGTATGATATAAACGCTATTCTCCATGCTCACCGCCGGGAACTTATTAATCAGCTCGACTCCTATGTTAAAAAAAGCGAAAATATGCGGGCTAATAAGGAGTTTGAAACTCTAAGCAATGCGTTCACAATTTTAACTGCTATTCAATCGCGTTTGGACTCACAAATTTGGCAGACCGGGGATAGTATCCATAAAAAATTCAGCATGATAATCCCTCAGGCAGGCGACTACACTATGTATTACCGGTCCAATGAAAATGGAGCGATTTCCGAAGAGCTCAATTTCTCAATAAATGATCGGGAATATACGGTAACCCCAACTCAGAATACATCGAATTGGTATTCACTTGGTTCTGTAGCATTGAAAGACGGCCTTAACCAGATCAATTTAACACAAAATCAAACGAATAAATATGAGGGAACCGCATCTGCCGAGCTCGTATCTTCGTATTCCGGAGGATGCTTTAAATCAAATAAAATCTTTGGCGAGAAAAACGACATTTTTAGGATCATGTTTGACCAAACTCAAGTAGTGGGTACAAAGGATTTCTTTATCGGGTTTATAAGCGATCCGCAAGAGCTAAACCCTTTTTATGCCAAAGATTATCTGAACGCACATCCGCAAATGACAAAATATTCAACAGATTTTCCGGTTGCCGATGACGATGGGTTTTATATGATTATTTGCGATCATCCCACAGCAGAACGGGCCCAGGCCGAATCCACATTGCGGATAGAAAATATCGAAATAATCAAACTTAATATTCCCGAAATTATTTTCCATAAAGCACAGCCATCTAAGCAGGATAAAGGATCAATTTCCTATACTACCAACAATACAACTGCATATCAGGCGGAACTCAAAAATAGTGGAACACCCACGTTTGTTACCTTGCACGAGTCCTTTACTCCCAATTGGCAAATTAAGGATGGCAGCGCAACTAAATTTATGGTTAATGGGTACGCCAATGGCTGGCTGTTTGAATCTAAAAAAGAAGGTTTTATAACAATTGGCTATGCGATTGAAAATTTAGTTCGCAACGGTTTTATTGTTTCAGGATTAAGTTTTGGAGCCATTGCAATATACTTACTTGTCAAACGTAACAAATATGAAAAATAGATATACATCATTCATTATTCATTTACTGGGCTGGATACAAAAAAACAGCTTAAAAATAGTAGTTGCAATCGCTATCGAAGCCTTGGTCCTGGTATTTTTTAGTTTGCCGTACTTAAACATAATTGGAGTGTATCTTGCGTTCATACCATATCTTGTTATGCTGGCGCTAATTAGTAAACTTTTCCAACCCGGCAAAGAGTTTTTCCTGATTACGGCACTCGCTCTATTCGGAGTCTCGTTACTATTACAATTATCCTCGCTGACTTTTGCCAATGAGATTCTTGGAAATATTAGCTATTTTTTCATTTGGACGTACCTTATTCTGTCACTTAGTGAGCTGCGAAAGACAACCTAGCGACAGTATTCTTTATTTTTAATTATAACTATGATATCTACAAAGGAGACCCTATGAATGACACAAGACCATTTATTCACTTCACCCAGCCATTATTTGGCGAAGAAGAGAAAGCCGAGGTCCTCAGTGCCCTGGATTCCGGTTGGGTCACTCTTGGTCCGCGCACCAAGCAGTTCGAAGAAGATTTTGCAGCCTATGTTGGATCTAAATATGCTGTTGCTGTTAGCTCAAACACGGCCGGACTCTATCTTTCATTACTCGTCGCAGGCATAAAACCGGGCGATGAAGTTATCACAACACCATTTACGTTCGTTGCGACGTTAAACACGATTGTCCAGGCTGGAGCCGTTCCTGTGCTGGTGGATATCGACGAGCAAACATTCAACATTGACCCGGCTAAAATTGAAGAGAAGATCACTGCTAAAACCAAAGCAATCATGCCGGTACACTACGCAGGTTTAGCTGTCGATATGGATAAAATCCTGGAAATCGCCAAAAAGCACAACTTAAAAGTAATCGAAGATGCTGCTCATGCCGCAGGCGCCAGCTATAAAGGGAAAAAAATCGGTACTCACGGAGACTTGGCTGTTTTCTCTTTTCATCCGGTCAAAAATATGTCCACAGGCGATGGTGGAATGATCACAACCAACAACGAAGAATACGCCACAAAACTGTCAATGCTGCGATTACACGGCATGAGTAAAGATGCCTGGAAGCGACATACCGCTACCGGTACTTGGAGATATGACGTCGAAGTTCCGGGATTTAAATTCAACATGACCGATATCTCTGCCGCCTTAGGTATTCATCAACTGAAAAAACTGGATGGCTTCATTGCCACCAGAAAAAAGTACGCTAAAATGTACGACCATGCCTTTGCCAATGTCAAGGAAATTACCGTCCCATATATTCCCCCCAAGGAAGAACATATTTATAGCTTGTATACGATTAGAATCGACACTGCTAACCTGAAAATTTCCCGGGATGACTTTGTTGAAAAACTAAAGGAGGCCGGCATCGGCGTGAGCGTTTATTTTATTCCGGTCCATTATTTTACCTACTACAAAAACACGTTCGGGTATAAAGAAGGGGATTTTCCGGTGAGCGAAAAAGTATTTGAAGAAATAATGTCCCTTCCGCTATATCCGCGCATGAAAGAAGATGATGTAACCTATGTACAACAGACACTTCTTCGGCTTATAGAGGAGAACAAATAAATGTACAGTTGGCGATTTGACGAGTTTGATACTTCAATATTTGGCTTGAGAACAGCTAAGATTAAGGATATTCAAGTTGACAAATCGTCATCTGCCTTCGAGATTGTCGGGCAGCTTCAGCGGGAATTAAAAGATAATCAGATAGAGTATGCAGTGTTCCGGGCAGCAGCCTCAGACTATGCACTTATACAGGCACTGGAGCAAAGTGGATTTATCATGGTGGATGGTTTGCTGAATTTAGTGCGGAGACTTGACGACTATCAACGTCAGGAAACTCCCGCAGTTCGTGCTGCCACCATCGACGATCTTCCTCAACTACGCAGAATCGCTGAAGTATCCTTTGACCGGAATCGGGTCTTTAATGATCCGGCATTAAATCATGCAGACGCCAGACAGATGTATGTGCAGTGGATAGAAAATTCATTGAGTGGGGCGCAGGCAGATGCTGTCCTGGTATGTGGGAAAACTGAACTGGAGGGAATGATCACCTTGCAAAAAGACGGACACATTCCACTTATTGCTGTTTTACCGGAATATAGAGGTCAAGGACTCGCGAAAAGGTTTGTGACGGCCGGATTTAATCAGTTCCAGGAATGGGGGGTACTGGAATCAGCAATTGAAACGCAAATCGCCAATATTCCTGCTATACGCTCTTATCATGCCTGCGGATTTAAAATCGTCGATTCACGCTACACGTTTCGCTGGTTATCAAAATAAGGTAGGCGACTATTATGCATAAACTCAAAGAGTTTCTTCCATACATACTGGCCGGTTGGGTAATTATCTGGGTATTCAGTAATTGGATTCTCTCACCAGCAACACTTGGGGGCGACTTTAATTATATAAGCTACCAGCATTATACAGTCATCAACCAGCGGCCGTATATCTGGGATCCTCGTTTTAATAACAGCTTCGGACAGGTCACTTTATATACTCTGCCGTTTTGGTACTATACACATTTTTTCAATGCGCTAACCTATGTTTTTCATGACCCGTTCTTACTGCATAAATTAATTTTTCTGTGGCCAATTGTAATAATCGGTTCGCTTTCAATGTGGGTACTTGCCCGTGAGATGTTTACTAATCGCTGGGCCAGAGCCACAGCCATAATTCTCTACATGACCAATTCATATTTCATGATGATAACGGGGGGCGGGCAGGTTGGGGTTGCGCTTGCGTATTGTTTAGCGCCACTTGTGATGGCATCTTTTATTAAAACTGTACACTTGATAAATGATCAGGCACCCCCTCGGGTCAAAACTAAATACCATCTCATTTCAGCATTACTAACTGCCATCTTCATCACCCTCGATATTCGGTTGGCGTTCCTCGTCCTCGGTGCCGTAATAGTACTCTTGTTCGCCAATCTGCTCTTTCGAAAAGGGAAAAGAGCAATCATAACCGACTATGCCATTCTCGCCATAATTGGAACTATCGTCATTGGGGCATTCCATTCATTTTGGATAATTCCGTCACTCGCAGTTCAAAGTGTCAGTCTGCCGAGAGGATATGATTCACAGGACTCGGTAAAGTTTTTTAGTTTTGCCCGCTTTGCACATACTTTTTCCTGGATGCATCCCAATTATCCTGCCAATCGTTTCGGCGTAGTTAAAGAGATAGTCGGGTACTCCCTCATTTTTGCGATTCTGGCTTTTTGGGGAACGAAATCCCGGCGGAGAAAGTTCCTGTATTTTGCCCTTGTCTCATTGGGAGCAGCCTTTTTGGCTAAAGGAACAAATCCGCCGTTTGGTGAAGCATATCAATGGATGTTTTCTCATGTTCCAAGTTTCAGCTGGTTTAGAGACTCAACTAAATTCTTACTATTGGTCAGCATTGGCTACAGTATTTTGATCGGTAAAACCATTGAAGAGTTTTTCAACCGGTCACACGCCAAGGCACTACTTTTAGTTGCTGTTATTGGTATTTTTATATCATGGTATCCAACATACACGCATCAATTAAAAGGGACGCTTGCGTATCGAACAATTCCTGCCGACTATCAGGAAATAAAACAAGTATTCATAAAAGATCGCAACTTTGGCAGGGTACTATGGGTGCCAAACCGGGAAATATACGGCTACTATGACCTGAAACATCCTGAGATTAATTTATCCGAACTGCGGGACCCGACATCTTGCTTTCCGGTATTTTGCCCTAAACAGCCCCCGCAAAAATTTGATGACAGAAAAAACTACAGTTTTGCTGACAGGTTAAAAGAGATCGATGATCAAACGGTGTTTTTGAATGATCCGTACACCCAGGAATTATTCAGAGATTTGGCTATTAATTATATTGTGGTGGTAGCTGATCACGATCGGGAAATCTACATCCACGATCAAAAATATAACGGCGAAATAAAAGAATACTATCGAAAAAAATTTGATGCTATCCCGTGGATATCTAAAGTCCCTACAAAATCAGCAGGTCTGATCTACAAAACCCAAACTCCCGGTGCTTTGTTTACTCAGTCCGGAATTGGTGCCGATATCAATTTAAACTACACCATGGTTAATCCGGTTAAGTACACCGTTAAGCTGCACGACAACCAGGCTCCGCTTATTTTCAACCAAAGTTATCATGAGTCATGGCAACTCAAGCAGGGCAAAAATACTGTTACCCCGTACTCGAATAAACTTGGCATGAATATGTATCCAACCAGTGGCCTTACAGCCAATCAAGAGATAACACTGGAATTCAAAGGACAGGAGTATGCAGATTTTGGATTAAATATTTCATTTATTACCATTATTTTTACCTTGTTGGGAATAGGTATGCTGCATATGGGGAAAAAGACATGAAAATTCAGGATATCGCTTTTATCGTCATATTAATCATCATACTTTTGCTGAGAGGAAAAGCTGCCTGGTATGCGGGAATAGTAGCAGGTGTTGCAGCCGGAACACTCTTCCTTCTCTCCAACCTCTTTACCGCTCAGCGTTTTACCTGGTATAGCGCGGCATTTTTTACGGTGTTTGTACTAAAAGAATTGTACTGTACACTATTTAAGAATGAATCTAAATAAAACTAGAATTGTCGCTGCTCTTCTCTGGGGTGCACTGTGTATCAGTTGTTTCACTATTATCTACCAGAATCGGGTATGGTATACCACGTTCAATTACTGGGAAAATTTTGCCGAGCTTAAGCGGGTTTTTCTTAACTCCCAATACGTTAATAAACATGCCACCGGCTATATACCCGACGAAACAGCCTACTCATATGCCGGCGGCGCGCTTATTCAAGGGACCAGCCCCATATTGGTCTTACCTGAAGCACCTCCGTTGGGAAAATATATGATCGGCCTCTCAGCCGTCCTTTTCAATAATCCCAACATTATTATTATGCTTGTGTGTGGAGTTTTAGGCTTAGTGTACATGTATCTGATTGGGAAACAGATATATCATTCTAAGATAACTGCTCTTGTTGCAGTACTTTTACTTACCTTGGAACCCCTGTACCGTAATCAGTTTGCCTACGTCCCGCTTTTTGATATTGCCCAGGTTTTCTTTCTGCTCGCGTCACTGTATTATTTCACCAAATCGCACATCTCGGAAAAGCATCCGCTACGATACCTGATCATCGCCCAGATTTTTGTCGGCCTCTTTATCTCAACCAAGTTCTATATGTCAGGGCTCACGATTTTAGGGGCCTTCTTCCTGGTCCTGCTTTACAACAAAGATGGTAAACGAATGAAATATCTCATTCTAACTTCCATCATTCCCGTTATAATTTTGTACGCCACCTACATCCGTGTCCTTATTATCGGTTATCCGTTCAACAAATTTCTGGGCATTCAACGCTGGATATTTAACTTCTGGACCGGTAAGCTGAACTTGCCGTTCACTGTTTGGGCACTTGTGTTTGCCAATCAGTGGTACGTCTGGTGGGGTGATCAGCCGATCTTATCCGATTCACAGTGGCGTCTGACCTGGCCGCTCGTAACAGCACTCTCTTTTTTGACCGTCGGACTGTATCTATTCAAGCACCTGTCGAAGAAAAAAGAGCTCGAAGTTCTATTAGCCTACTCCGTCACCTATGGTGCATTCGCCAGTATTGGCCAGACCTCTGCCAGATACCTGGTTATCTACCTTCCGGTGTTGTATCTGGTTGCATTCTATCTTGTCGAAACTTATGTACGCAGAGCTTTACGCCGAACTCAAGTCTGAGATATAATCCCAGCATGGCACAAATCTCAGGCAATGAATTACGGAACAAATATCTCGAATTTTTCAAAAACAGAGGACACGTCGAAATTCCTTCGGCACCAATGGTACCTCAAAATGACCCGACAACGTTATTCGTAAACTCAGGTATGCAGCCAATGTTGTCATATTTATTAGGCGAAACTCACCCGGAAGGTAAGCGGATTGTCGATTCGCAACGTTGTTTCCGAGCTGAAGATATTGAGGAAGTCGGGGATAACCGTCACACAACCGCTTTTGAAATGCTTGGCAACTGGTCCTTGGGTGATTATTTCAAAAAAGAACAGCTACACTGGATTTTCGAATTTTTAACCAAAGAAGTTGGCTTCGACCCGCAGAAACTCTACGTTACCGTTTGCAAAGGGGATAAGGAAGCTAAAATACAAAACGAAGACGGCACCATTCAGACACTGGGCCCTGATACCGAAGCCATTGATCTATGGAAAGAGTTATTTCGGCCGTATGGTATTGAAGCTGAATATGTAGATAACTCACCTGAAAAAGGAATGCAGAATGGACGAATCTTTGGGTATGGCACCAAGAAAAACTGGTGGTCACGCGCCGGCGTCCCTGCCAAAATGCCGATTGGCGAGCCGGGTGGACCGGACGCCGAAATCTTCTACGATTTTGGATCAGATTTGAAATTACACGAAAACTCCGAATTCAAAGATCAACCGTGTCACGTCAACTGCGACTGTGGCCGTTTTATGGAAATCGGCAACTCGGTTTTTATGCAGTATGTTAAACAGCCGGATGGAACCTTTAAAGAATTGGAGAACAAAAATATCGATTTTGGCGGAGGCTTGGAACGCATGTTGGCCGCCGCCTACGGACATCCGGATATGTTCCTGACCGATCTTTTCTTACCTCTGGTCAAAAAGATCGAACAGTTGTCCGGGAAAGATTATCAAGGCGAACATCAAAAAGCATTCCGGATTATCACCGATCACCTCCGCGCAGCAGTCATGCTTGCCTCCGACGGAGTGATCCCTTCCAACAAGGCCCAAGGCTATATGATGCGCCGTCTGATCCGCCGGGCAGTCGGAGCCGGAAGAGCATTGGGATTAACAGAAAACTTCACTCAGCATATTGTCCCGTTAATTCAGACCATGTACGAAGGTCAGTATCCGCAAGTATGTGACAAGACTATTCTCGGTATTATCGGAGAGGAAGAAACTAAATTCCGAAAAACACTCGACAATGCGCTTGAGGAAGTAAAAAAGACACTCAAAGCTGCACAAATAACCAAAGAAAACATTGCTAAAGCAGCATTTGACTTGTACCAGTCACACGGACTGCCCAGTGACATATTCCTAGACGAATATGAAAAAGAATTTCCGGGAACAATCAATTTGGAGTCTCGCCAGGAGATTCAGGAACAATTTGAAACGCTTTTCAAAGCCCATCAGGATCTCTCTCGAACTGCCTCCGCCGGCATGTTCAAGGGAGGATTAGCCGAGCATTCGGAGCAAATCATTCAATACCATACCTCAACACATTTACTTCAGCAGGCACTGCGTGAAGTACTTGGGGATCATGTCGTTCAGCGCGGATCAAACATAACCAATGAGCGCCTTCGCTTTGATTTTACCTCTAACGAGCGGTTAACCGCGGATCAAATCAAGCGGATAGAGGAGATTGTTAACCAAAAAATTCAGGAAAAAATACCGGTATATTTCCAGAATATGCCGTTGGAAATTGCCCGAAAAACCGGAGCGATCGGACTATTTGGCGAAAAGTATCCGGAAGTAGTCAAAGTATATACAATTGGACCGGTTCCCGAGTTGGGGAGGGTAGGGGAGAGCATCGGAGGAGAGGACGAAGTAGTACAAAGGGCATCAGTATACTCGCGGGAATTCTGTGGCGGACCGCACGTTTCTAATACTGGCGAAATCAAAGGTACGTTCAAAATTCAAAAAGACGAAAAAATTGCCAAAGACGTTGTTCGAGTAAAAGCTGTCTTAGTCTAGCAGTATGTCGGATCAAATGCTCATTGCCAAAGACCATTGGGGTGGAGAACACCCGGCGATTATCACAACGTTCTTATGCTCTATGAAGTAAAACGCGTGTCAGGAGATTTAGTTCTGCGGAAGACCACGAAGACTCGGTCGAAACACAATTTTACTCCCGAAAAGAGTTAATTAATGGCAAATTACATTACGCGTTTACTCCGTTTATTCACTATCTGTAAACAAATCCGAGTACTTTATCATGTATTACTTGTTGCAATTCTTACAAATAATGGTAAACATATTAACATTAACCATTAAATATTTTGCCTAAATGGCTTCTGAAGAACTGAAACAACTACTCATTTTAAGAGAAGAGATGGCCTCACGAGACGGATGGTGTCCGGAGATGGCCGATGAAATCGATCGCCGACTCGGTGATCCTAGTCTGGAAGTACCCGCCGCCGTTCGTCGACGATTGTTAGATATAGCTAAAGTAGCGCAATTTCACCGTCTAACTGAAGAGGGACTTTTAAGGGTTGTAAGTAATCCTGGAGATTATATTGGAATAACTTCGGCAAGTCTTATAAATGGTTCCGGTGGTGTAAGGCGGGTCTAGATCTCTAGTTTGTTCAGAAAATCTTGAACCTTTAATTTATCTACATTCTGCTCTTCACAATACCCATACAGAGTTTGCAATTGCCGATCAAGGATTGTATGTGCCAGGGCTAGTTTTTTGGAATTGAGAATACTGGGCGAGACCTGTTTTATTTCGTAAATAAAGGCAATATAATCTACAATTTTAAGATCTGTTTTAAGCGATTCATCCATAACTACTCCGAGAGCTTTCACAATATTTCCCTGGATACTGTCCAGTTCTTTTTTTACATCCGGAGATTTAAACATCGGCAAAATATCTCCGGTTACCGATTCATGGAGATCATGAATCAGTGCCATAGTTACCAGTCGATCACGTTTCTCATCCGAGAAGTCGTTATATTTTGCCCAAAAGAGCGCAATTAACGCAGTCGCAAAAGAATGTTTACCAACATCCCAGTTTCCCCCAAATCCACTGACACCAAACACCCGGGGAATATTAAATACGTTCATCAAAAAATCTAAATTGGGATTTTTTTCTACCTCAGCCAATAACCCTTGCGGAGTAAAAATGTCTTTAGAGGAAAGAATCATATATTAATATTAATACATAAAAAACCCGAAGTAAAGTAGTAGCTTTGCAAACAATTGCTTGACATACAGTTCTGTAGATGCCTACAATAAAATATAGCAATTATAGTAGGTTATATCGTGTTTAGGAATAAAGAGTAGTTATTATTCTTATCTTTGCCTTAAAGAAAAAATATTAGTAGGAGCACTATGAAATCTAAAAAAATAGCTTTAATTTTATCCTCAATTTTCGCTGTCGCACTGGTGTCAGGTACGTTTCTTTTCCTGTACTTTAATCAGGATCAAAACCAGGTACCACCGAGCAGCGCGTATACGTTACCGTCCGCTCAGACATTCAAAGTTGATCCCTTCCCGGTTCCAGCATCAGGCATCTACACCAGTGAAAAAAACGGTGACTGGGATTTTGCTTCAAACAAAAATGAAGGTTGGATTAAAGTCCGCAATAATGCCACAACCACACGCAAAATAGGTTGGCAGATCGACTGTCGACCCGATCAGCCGGGAGGATCATCCTGCTGGGATAATGCTGCTAACCCGCGGGGCGAATTATCCGTGGCACCCGGCGAAGCCTGGGAAGTTCTGGTCGGTCCGCAGTGTTTCCCGTATCAGTTGGATTTCACCGGTCCGGATTTTGGCCGCTTAATGACACAGGACACGAGCAAGTGTAATGTCACTAGCACGCCAAGCCCGTCACCGACTCCAACTCCATCTCCTTCACCATCAGTCTCTCCGTCGTCTACACCGTCCCGCAGCCCCAGCCCCAGTGCCTCACCTTCCAGAAGTCCCTCGGCTTCACCAAGTCACACTGCTATTCCATCACCTAGCATAACCGCTTCACCGAGTCCAACCATAACCGCGACACCCAGCCCGTCTCCAACAAGTACCCCTCCCGTAGGCGGACCCTCAAATACACCTACCCCAAGTCCAACAGCAACACCTACCGCAACTCCCGCTGTCAGCTCAACACCGACGCCAACTCCTGTTGCCGGCGCTTCCTCAACTCCTGAGCCCGGTGATCGGGCCGTTGCCGATGCCACTGCTCTGCCTGAAGCCGGTATCAGTAACGGAGTTCTGTTCACAGTGATCGGTGGCGTATCATTGCTTATCTCCGGAGTATTCGCCATCCTGAAAAAGAAGTATTACTAATACGTAATTGCGCGGCAAAGACCAATTTTGTTACAATCCGAGCATGTCTACACTCGAAGAAATATATCAAATCAGGCTCAAAAAACTTGAGGAATTACGTAGAAAAGGGATAAATGTTTATCCGACAAAATTTCCCCACGATAATGCAATTAAGCCTATCCTGGATAACTTCACTAACTTTGACGGTATTCAGGTCTCAACTGCAGGGCGAATCATGTCCTGGCGTGAACATGGAAAGTCTACCTTCGGACATCTTCAGGATGAAACCGGCAAAATTCAAATCTACTTCAAAATCGACGAAATGAAGGAGGATGCCTACGAACTTATAAAATATTTGGATGTGGGAGATATTATCGGGGTCAAAGGAACTGCTTTCCGTACACATCGTGGAGAAATAACGATCCTGGTCAAAGAATGGGATCTTTTAACCAAATCACTTCGACCTTTACCTGAGAAATGGGAAGGGTTATCCGACAAAGAAATCCGCTTACGCAAACGATATCTCGACCTGTTAATGAATGAAGATTCCCGCCGCATTTTTAAAATTCGTCACGATCTGGTCAGAGGAATCCGTGAATTTCTCGATCGCAAAGGTTTAACCGAAGTGGAGGTCCCCATCCTGCAACCGTTATATGGCGGTGCCAACGCCAAGCCCTTCACAACGCACATCAATTCTTTGGATAGCCTGGCATATCTTAAGATTGCATCGGAACTGTACCTGAAGAGGCTCGTCGTGGGCGGTCTTGGTGGGGTTTATGACATCTCCAAGAACTTCCGTAATGAAGGTGTTGACCAGACCCATTATTTCGAGTTCTCCATGCTCGAAGCCTATGTTCCCTATATAGATTACCAGCAGATGATGGATCTCTTAGAGGAAATGATGCGCTATCTGGCTATGGATGTCTTAAAAACCGAAGTGGTTAAAGTCCACGAGAACGAAGTAAATCTTAATCAGGAATGGAAGCGTATCACCATGTATGATCTCATCAAAGAAGATCAGGGGATTGATGTAACCAGTATGTCGGACGATGAGCTGTTAAAATATGCTCACTCTAAAAAGATCGATTTGGAAGGGAATACCCGTCGGGGAGAAATAATTTTCTATATCTTCGATAAAATTTCCTCCAAGAAATTAATGAATCCCACCTGGGTCTACGATTACCCTATGGAGATAAGTCCATTATCCAAACGTAATTTTGATCGGCCCGAAATTGCCGAGCGGTTTGAACTGTACATTGGTGGTAAGGAAATAATGGACGGTTGGTCGGAAAAGAATGACCCGATCGACCAGCGCCAGTCTTTTGAGGCTGAAAACTACCGCAAACTCGATGCTGAGTCCGAAGTAGCGCAGCCAATCGACGAAGATTTTATCGAGTCTATGGAATACGGAATGCCTCCGACAGCCGGAGTTGGTGTGGGAATCGAACGCTTAACTGAATTTTTTACCAACGTCTGGACAATTCAGGAAACAATTTTATTCCCGTTCAAAAAGCCGATCGTTGATAGTGACGCCGACGATGGCCAAACACTATTTCTGGTTACCAAAAAAATATATGAACAATACCCCGATACCCTGGTTGGGGTAGTTATCGCCAGAGATATTCACAATGGTGAAAGTACCGAAGAAATCCGTGGATTATTACAAACAGAACAACAGCGGATAAAGTCCACCCTAACAGAGGAGACGTTAAAAGCCGATCCAAAAATAAATATCTGGCGTGAAACCTTCAAGAGTTTTGGTTCAAAACCTTCGGAATACCGTTCTTCGGTTGAGAATCTTCCCCGTATGATCCTGAAAGGCCGCGAACTACGCTCGGAAAATAAATTGGTGGATATTTACAATTATGTATCACTCAAATATACACTTCCCGCGGGAGGGGAAGATCTCGACAAAACCGAAGGTTCAATTAAATTAACTTTTGCCGGCAAAGATGAAGCGCCGGTTAAATTGCTGGGAGATGAAAAAGAAGAATCACCGTATGAAGGAGAAGTAATCTATAAAGATAACCTTTCAGCTATTTGTCGACGCTGGAATTGGCGCGAAGCCGACCGAACCAAACTTACCAGAGAAACTAACAATGCAGTGCTGGTTTTAGAGGCAAGAACCCCGGTAACTGTAGAAGAACTTGAAACTGCCCTGACTGAGTTAGCACAATTACTTGAAAGGCATACCGGTGCAAAGACTGCGACCAAAGTGCTCACCTCTGGCGACCCCGGTATAAATATATGATGCGTATTCGACTTGCTACACTTGAAGACAAAGAGAAGGTACTGAAGCTGCTCGATGAACTCGGGACTGAAGTAAATAGACGAAAAGGAAGCAGTGAAATTAGTACTGAAGCCCAACAAATTGGTTCGGAAATATTTCAGGAAGTAGTTACCGGACCGCGCACCAAAATTTTTGTCGCCGATGATGAAGGTGAGTTACTCGGGTTAACTACCTTTTATGAGCTGCCAAATATCCGTCACGGCTGGCACCGTGGCCACATTGAGGATATGGTTGTCAGCGAAAAAGCTCGGGGTCTACGAAAAAAACGGGGGTCGATTTACTGAAAAAATGTTTCGTTTTAATTTATAACTACTTTCTATGAGTCCCGACCAGTCTCCTCGCATAATGATTGCCAATGAGCAAACATTCTTCTCTGAATTTGCTCACCAGATTCGCCGCACAAATCCGGGAGATTCAATTCTGATCTGTACTATGGGATTTTATCCCGATTACCAGGAAATAGGTTATCTCAATGATATCTATCTTGATCTGTTAAGCGCTGCATATAGTGGTGTTAAAGTTAGCATTGGAGTGTGTGATTATACACGGGTGGTAACCGAAGACTGGCCGGATTTGTACCCTTCGACCAACCGGGAAATACGCCGGAGAAGAAAACAAAAAAGACACCTCTTAAGCCTTTTTAAAGAAGCTGATCAGGAGAATGTCTTGGATTTCCGGTATCTTCGACCGGTAAAAGGTGTCGAGAAAGCAGTCCCGGCAATGGGAAGGAATCACATTAAATTATACGGAGTGAAGCAGGGCGAACAACCGGCTGTTTGGTGGTTCGGGAGCTCTAATTTACATACGGTACCTCGCAAAACTGAATCAATGGTCCAAACGTCTGATCCGGATTTAGCTATACCTTTAGAAATGCTCTATTGGAAAACGTTTAACGGTGAATTAACTCATGACATGGAACTTCAAATAAAAGACAAGTATAGAGTTTTTGCTGATGCCGGCGTACGTCACCAATCTTTAATTTATGAATATGTACAACAATGCATTAGATCCGCCCAGGATCATATCAGAATCTACTCTTTAACACCGCTCAACAATGATATTCTTGAAACACTTATCACTAAAGCTAAAAGTAATCCTCATATTCAGATAGAAATAGTCTTATCGAGCATTACTCAAAAATTAATATCTCAATTTCCTGTATCCAAAGCGTATCTTGAAATGGTTTTACGAACACAAGGCTGCTCGAACATTGCAATTAGCCATACTGAGGGATTTCTTCATGCTAAAATTGCGGACATTGACGATACTATTCTTATAATGTCACATAATCTGGCACAGGTAGGTGTGGACTTTGGAACTGCTGAAATAGCTATTGAATTTTTAATTGAACCGGATCGAAAAGAAATACGCGATTTCTGTCAAAGCGAAATCTTACGCAAAGCGACAACATTGCATCCTAGAAAAACATCGACCAGATGGTTGCCAATCCGGCAAGCGTCATAATAGTCACTACTGCCCAGCCAACCAGCTTAGTAAACCAGCTATTCGCATGTCGTCCCATTATTTTCTTATCCCCGGCAATTTGGACAATAAGTATTAAGACAACCGGCGCTACTAAGGCATTAACAACGGCAGAATAAATCAGTACTTTAATCGGGTCGAAGCCGAGAAAATTGATCAGCATCCCGATAACCATTGAAAAAATAATTACACCATAAAAGGCCGGTGCATCCTGCAGTTTGCGATACAATCCTGATTTCCAGTTGAAGCTTTCTGCGAAAGTGTACGCAGCCGAGCCTGCCAATACGGGAACTGCTAATAGTCCGGCGCCGACAATCCCCAGTGCAAACAGATCGAACGCAAAGTCTCCGGCAATTGGACGTAACGCTTGCGCGGCATCGGCGGCGGAAGCAACATTAAACACACCATGGGCATGTAACGTTGCCGCACAGGCAGCAATTATAAAAAACATCACCATATTCGACACAAACATCCCGCTCCATACATCAACCCGCATATGAGAGATTTCGTCTTTGGTAGTTCCTTCGCGCAACTTCACTGTCGTTTTACCTTTCTTGATCTCTTCTTCAATTTCTTGCGATGTCTGCCAGAAGAATAAGTAGGGTGAAATCGTTGTTCCGAGAATCGCTGTCACTAAAAATATCTGATCTTTAGAAAAAGTCATTGAAGGAAGAACTGTGGCAAGTAAAAGCTGTCGCGTATCGAGTTTAACCAGCAATGCGGAGAAAACATACGAAAGAAGCACGAGTGTGAGCCATTTGAGATACCGTGCATACTGTTCGTAAGAGGTATAAATTTGTAGCAGTAAACAAAGTACTCCAAAAAACACAACCAGCACATAAAAGTTAAAGGCCGGAAATACCAGTTCGACAGCCTGTGCCATTGCTCCAAAGTCGGCACCTAAGTTCAGAGTATTGGCGATGAACAGGAGAATCGCGCAAATATACAGAACTTTTTTAGAGTAATTAAGTCGTATCGTACCCGCAAGCCCGCGTCCGGTCACAAGCCCTATTCGGGCGCACATCTCTTGTACAATCGCCATCAGCGGAAAGGTCACTCCGGAAAGCCATAACAGCTGGAACCCGTATTGGGCACCGGTTTGCGAGTAAGTGGCGATACCTGAGGGATCGTCGTCTGCTGCACCGGTAATCAAACCTGGCCCAAGCATATTCCAGTAACCGTGAGCCTTCTTAATTGACCCGGCGGCAGGAGTCTCTTTACCAATGCGACGTAAACCTTTAACTGTTTTATCCAGAGCGATAGCAGGGGCTGCAAAAAAATTCTCAATCTGTTTACTCATAATAATATTGTATAATCATTAGTATCAGTAATCTACAGCAGAATAGAAAGAGGAAAATATGGAAGGTTTTAAAAAATTCTTACTACGAGGCAATGTTGTTGACCTGGCTGTGGGCGTTGTCGTGGGAGCAGCATTTACCGGTATTGTGAATGCTTTTGTTAAAGATCTGCTTACACCGTTGATTGGTGCTATTGGCGGCAATCACGATTTTTCAAATTTATATTTCACTGTCAATTCCAGTAAATTTATGTACGGAGATTTCCTTAATGCCTTAATTTCCTTTATAATCGTTGCCTCGGTAGTATATTTCTTCGTCGTACTCCCAATGAACAAACTTACCGAGAGAGCCAATCGGAGCAAAGAGAGCGAACCATCTAACAAAAAATGCCCTGAATGTTTCAGTGATATTCCGGTCAAAGCGAAGCGCTGTGCCTTTTGCACGTCTGTCGTCGAGTAATCCAGTTGGAATGTGTGTTGCATATGCAGCAATTTTACATTATCATCTAAACTATGCAAAACGTATCCAAAAATTTAATCGTTGCAATTGCGTTTGTACTTCCGTTATTTTTTCTTTCACTCACTACTGAATTCTATGATTTTAATAAGCAAATGTTATTGCTTGTTGCTGTTATTGCGATTCTGGTAATGTCTTGGGTTAACTACAGTCGGACAAAAACATTTAATTTAACACTATCTGCTCTAAATATACCCGTAGTCGTGTTTGCCGTTGCCGCGTTACTCTCGCTATTTGTTAATTCTCCGAACAAAACTGAAGCGCTCTTTTTTCCGCTGGGAGCAGGGACAATCGTTTTGGTCTCACTCTGGTATGCTGCCGTTACCAATAAAATTCAGGTTCAGAATGTCAAAAGTGTAACTAATGCACTTGTAATCAGTGGCACGGTACTTTCGGTGATCGCTTTACTGCAATATGCCAATGTTGGTTCCGCACTTTTTGGTAAAAACCTGCCCTATCTTAACCCAAAGACCTGGAACCCAACCGGGTCACCGTTAACACTCGTGTTACTGTTAGTAGCCCTGTTACCAATTCCGATAATCAATGTTATCGAAGCTTTCCGTAACAAAAAAAATACCCATGAATCGGAATCCAACTACCGTGAGCTTGCCAGCTATGGATTGCCCCTGCTAATCATCACGTTAACCTTAGCACTTTTTATTCCGGAACTGTTAACCAACTCCAAGCCGATCCTGTTACCCTATAGCACCGGCTGGACTATTGCCGCCGACACCATGAAGAATGTTCGTACCGCAGCACTCGGAGTTGGTCCGCTCAACTATATGTTGGCTTTCTCCACAGGAAGACCAATTACCTTCAACGCTAATCCTTTTTGGAATGTTCGCTTTACCTCGAGCAGCAATCAGTATCTGCACATTATTACCGAAATGGGCATCATTGGACTGGTAGCCTATTTACTTATTGTTGGGCGTACTGTACGCAAAGGCGTACAATATCTCCGGGGATTACAAAAGAACCAGTACGCGTACAATCCGATCTTTCTCGCGGTCATATTGTCTGTCCTAATCATTTTTGTCGAACAGATCTTCTTCCCATCAACATTCCTGCAACTATTCCTTTTGTTTACCTTACTGGGGTTGTTGGCCCGCTTCATGTCACATCGCATCTATAACGAAAGTTCAAATATTTTGTTTTATGTATTGTCAGTAGTACTCTTATGTTTCTTATTCTTTACACTAACACAATCATATAGTGTCTATGCTGCTGAGGTCTACCTGAAGCGCTCTCTTGATGCTGCCCGGGCGAATAAGAATCAGGATATTTATACGAATCAAAGGAACGCCATCTTGGCCAATCCATATATAGACCGGTACCACTCGCTTTTTGCACAAACTAACTTAGCTTTTGCGTTGTCTTTATCCCAAAAGAAAGATATTAACGACTCGGATAAAGCTACGTTGGCGCAATTACTCGGCAATGCCGCGCAGGAAGGTAAAAATGCCGTAGTTCAAAATCCGACCAATGTTCAAAATTGGGAAAACCTGGCCGGTATTTACCGCGCCATGATGGGAGCTGTAAAGAATGCGGATTCGTGGACAGCCCAATCATATCAGCAGGCGATCGCGCTTGACCCCATTAATCCGAATTTACGGTTAAGTGTTGGCGGTCTATTTTACGCAGCTAAAAACTATGATGCCGCCATTCAATATTTCCAGCAGGCAGTCAATTTGAAACCGAATTTTCCGAATGCACATTATAACCTTGCTGCCGCCTATCGCGAGAAGAAAGATTTCACACGGTCGGCTGCCGAGATGCAGGCGGTATTAGCGCTGCTCCCCACCGATTCACCGGATCGGGAGAAAGCACAGAAAGAACTGGATGACATTAAAAAGAATATTCCCGCCGCTCCCGAATCAACCTCACAGGGCAGCGACTTAAAAGCCCCAGCCGGAGAGACCAATAAAGTTACCACGCCGGTTGATGTTCCAAATGATGCCGCTCCGGACAATGTTATCAATGATGGACGTTCTACCAGCCGCCCATCTGCAACTCCAGTACCATCGTCAAGCCCGGAAGGTGGACCGTAACATTAACGATCGCTTTGTGCCAAAAGTGGTGACATAATAACGTAGAGCACTACTTCATTAGACTGCACCCGCAATACACCCATTTGTACCGGAATAGTTTGTGAATCCTCAGTATCGGCCAGATACAATATCAGATCGTTATTAATATGAGTTATGAAATTCTCATGATTTGGTAAGATATCAAACGTACCGAGCAGGTTTCTCGAGGAAATCGCCCGGCATACGCCTTGAAACATAATTCCTTCAGGGCTGTGTACAATTACAAAGAGAACGTCAGATTCACGCGTTTTGTTCATAGCGGTTTCTCACTCAGGTATAGAAAACTGTTTGCCTCTTTACCATCAAAGTCACCATGTAGTATGCGGGCTACATCAGTCACCGTCTGCTCCAGTGGAACATACACTCCCGGTTTTTGTGTTTGATGCGCTACGGCGTGTAAGTCCTGTGTCATGTAGTTACGCAAAATCTGCGCACGGTGATATACTTGTCTGTTTTCAGGTGATAATTCTGATTCACCAAGGAGAGAAACGATTCGTTCTAATGCTTGAGCTTCTTTTAATAATTTCTGGGCTTCAAGGAGTGCCATATAGTGCTTTTCCCCAATAATTGACGGAACAATTGCTGAGGATTGTGAGGAAAAGAAATCAATCGCCGGGAAACGTCCCTCTTGGTAGACACTGCGGGAAACAGTTATTGCCGTATCAAGATACGGATAAATAAGCTGAACTGCATAGTCCATGGTATCGTCACCCGGTATATAGACTGCTTCAAACGTCGTAACACTATTATTTGTTGAATATAAGCGTTCATGAAAAAGCGACATCTCCGAAGATAATGTTGCCTGGTAACCCCCTTCGGACGGCAAAATGTTCATAACGGTAGCTAATTCCTGCCCGGCTTGCGCATAGCGGAACACATTGTCGATAAAGAACAATACATCCTTACCGAGGACATCACGGAAATACTCACTCAATGTTACCCCTGCAATTGCCGCTCGGAAGCGCAATGCGGGGTTCTCTCCCATTGTTGCAAATATTAGGCTTACCGAATTTATGACATTACTGTCCACAAAGGTTTCATATAGTTCACGACATTCCCGGATACGCTCGCCAACGCCGGCAAAAACAGACACGGCATTCTCGTGACGCTGAATAACGATATTATTGATAAGCTCGGTCAACAGGATCGTTTTACCGACGCCGGCACCACCGAAAATACCAACCTTGCTTCCTTTGAGAATCGGGCTAAAAAAATCTATCGCTTTAATACCTGTTTCGAGCAATCCTTTCGGGCGGGTAACATCACTGAGGCGCACGTCATGCGAAAATAAAGAGGAGCGGGCGCTATTTGTAAAAGGTGCTCCTGAATCAAGCGGTTCACCGAAAATATTCATTACTCTGCCGAGCACCTCTTCTCCTACCGGAATTGTCAGCATTTGTTTCGTATTTTGAACTATTGCCCCGCGATACAGCGACGATGTAACGGTGAGACACAAACAAAAAAGACGGTTCTGGCCAGCCGAAGAATAGACCTCCATTACCACGGAAGGGTCATTCTGTAGCTGCAGAATTTCATGCAGAGCAGGCTTCTCGCTTAAAAACTCCACCAAAACAATTTGGCCAACAATAGAAATTACGCTACCGTACATAGTAAGTGTATTATCACTTTTTATGGTTCACGAATGCAATATTATACGCTTGACGGTTAGATTCACCATTTCGTTGTAAACGTTTTAAATTCCGTCTGGCTTGAGTTTGCTGAACGGAGCTTTCATCTAGCGCCTGTTCCAAAGTTTGGATGCGGGAAGCATGGCGGGAAAGTTCAAACTCATATGCTGCCTGACGAAATAAAAGCCCGACTACCTGACCTGAAAAAAAGTTTTCCAATTCCTGAGGTGAAGGCTCAAGAAAAAACTTCTCTTTTGGAAACATATCTATTGGAAGGCCACCCTTATCAAAACCGGCATCACCGGGAACACTCTTTTGAATTGGCCGTTGATCAAAAATATCATTAAATTGACCATAAAAAACAGTGATTTTTTCATACTCCAGAATATATCCCAAAATAGATAGCAAGTCTAAATAAATAATCCCGGCATCTTTCAGGTCAAAATACTGATATGTTCGGGTGTCAGATTCATTATCGTACCGGTCTTTCCCGATACGACCGATTATCACCAGCTCATCCTGCGACTGGCGTATATAACGCATGAATGAATCATACACTTCATCAACAATCGGACCATACAGTCGTGTATTAGCAGAAAGCAGGACAGCGACACTTTTCTTTTTAGGCGTTACCGTTGGCATTTTTTCATTCCGTTTGGTGTTAAATGCTAGTTGACTTGAAGCCTTCACATCACGATATATTTCGCCAAGCCCTTCATGAAACTGCCGGGATTTTTCAATATACTCCCGCACATCCCGCATTTTTACCATCGAAATTTGTTGCAACCCTTCGGCTAAGGCAGCAAAGTTATTTAAAAAGGCAATTTCGGATTTTATTTCTTTAGACCGCATAAGACGCGTAGCCGCTCCTTCCGTTCATTGACAAACGTAATCAAATCATCGCCCTTCGTCAAACTGAAAAGAGCTTCGAATTCCTGAGTTGTCTGTTCATCACCGAGCCCTGACATCAATTGAATACGAGCCTTCTCTATATCGGTTGCCCGCTTCGAACTAAACTCATCGGACCAAACCATACCAAAAAGTAATAGATCGGCTAATATCGAATTTGTATAATAATTATTCTGATAGAAATAATCATACAATCGCTGGCCTCTGGTCAATATGGTTTTAATATTGCTGCTTACTTCAGCGCCAAAACGCGCGTACGTCTGTACTCGTGTGTATTCGGCAAAAAAACTGGTAACCATATGATTAATATCCCGTAGCAAAACAGGTTGTGTCTGCTTTCCCGCGCGGGTAACTGAGAGTGAAATATTAATCGGCGGACGAATGCCGGATAAATACGTCTCCCGGTCAAAATAAAGGTGACCGTCCGTCATACCGATGCTGTTGGTGGAAATATATGAAGTAAAATCACCTTCAATCGAGTGAACAATAGGCAAGCAGGTAATACTGACATCTCGTTCATCCGTGTAGGCAAAGTTCCCGCATCGCTCAAGTAGCTGGGAATGCGCATAAAATATATCTCCGGGATAAGACTCACGGCCGGGAAAACGACCGGCTAATAACGAAAATTCACGGTAAAATTGAGCGTGGGAGGAGAGGTCTTCAAGTACAAGCAGAACATCAAACCCCTGCGACTTGTAATACTCTGCTGCCGCCATAGCAACATACGGGGTGAGGTAAATTAACGCCGGGGAATCAACCGACGAAGTTGCAATAATCATCGCATAGTCAAGTAAGGCTTCAGACTCAAAAAAATCATAAATGAGCCGGATGTCTTCATTATTTTGACCAATAGCGGCATATACAACCTTCATTCCATTATGAATTGCAGTAAGCGCACTCTGTAACGCAAATTGTCGTTTACCCGTTTTGCGGTCGCCAATCAGCAGTTGTTTCTGACCTCTCCCGATTGGTAGCAAAAAGTCTACCAGCCGTACTCCTGTTGCTAATTGCTGTTTAACTCGCTTGCGCTGAGAAAGACCAGGCCCGCCAACAAATACGGGAAGTGGAGTAACTTCCACCTGCGTAACCCGCTCGCCAAGCAGGACATTGCCTAACGGATCAATAATTTTACCTTCCATCCCCGGATACGCATTAAAAGATACCATGGCTCCTGTTCGTGCTACCCGTGTTGCCGGAGCAACGGGGTGTCTGGAAAGTAATCCCACCTGTGCTGTGTCTTCACGCA
Organism: uncultured Gammaproteobacteria bacterium; assembly: GCA_964403585.1. Classification (GTDB taxonomy): domain Bacteria; phylum Patescibacteriota; class Microgenomatia; order JALYQM01; family JALYQM01; genus JALYQM01. Next base: position 298,880 of record CAYOFQ010000001.1, read on the forward strand.
GAGCAAAAACCTGACCCGTTTCGCCACTTTCAAAAAGCACCAGTTCATTAAGTCTGACGGTAGGTAGTCCAACCACAGAAACTATCGGGTACATAATCTCTGTTACATATCCCGTTTCCACATGTTCGGAAGCATAATACGAAAAATCCTTCTCATCTTCCATGTTTGATTGTATTTGCCTTCCTCCACTTAGTAATATCCCGTTTCAATGAATGGTCACTGTACATACCCTTGAATTCAATAACACATCCTCCAATAATCCCCGGATTAACGACCAGATCGAGCAGAAATGGTTCATTAAGATCACTCTGTAGACTAGCAACAAGCTTTTTCAGGAAATTCTTAGTTGGAATAAAAGATATCTGCATCATCAAGAGTGGAACCTCAAAAACTTGTTTTCGTAATGCCTTAAGATCTGTGTAAGTTTTTACTACTTCACGGAGCAATGCGAATTCATCCCGGGTAAACAGATCATCCGGTAGCTGGAAGCTTGCTGTTTGTGATTGTTGCTGAATGATTTGATCCAGCGAAGTCACAAACGCGTGCATCCGCTCTTTTGTACCAAGTAACTGACATAAAGATTGTAAGTGAGAATCCGTCATGGTCGAGACTCTTTAAAATAGAGATTAATCGCATTAAGTACAAGTATTTCCTGATCCTGGATCGAAATGCCATTCTTTATCACATCTTTCACAATCGTATCAATATCACGGGTAACCATCTCCTTAAGCATACTCCGAGCGTTCACACGCTCATCTTCGATATATTGAGTCAGCAAATCCTTCTCCGATGAAATCATCTGCACTGATGCCTGTTTCATAGCCGTTTTATATTGCTCACTCCACTGATCAATATCTTCTTTATTTTTTTGAATATATTGACGTAATTCAGCCTTAACCAGTTCTGTTGAATCAAGCAGTATACGATATAATTCCTGAGAAAATTCCTGTACTTTGGCAATCTCTTGTTTATGAATTTCCTGTAAGTCATGTTCCAGTTCATGTCCGATTGATTCGGAAACGTTTTTACTCGAAGTAATCGTGTCAGTCACTTCTGTTTTAAATCGGGAAAGTACTTCATCAAATTGTTCAAGCGATTGCTGTAACCCTTTTTGAAACACATCATCAGCTACTTCCTTACTGTGTTTACTAAGCAGAATAAATCGGTCATAGAAAATATATGCCATCAATATGACATTAAAAGCCAGTAATACAAAAATATAAATTTCTAAATACATTTTAGTAATATCGTATCAGAATATACGCAATTGTATAACCCGAAACCACCAGTACTAAGAATAATGCACCCTGAATAATCATGTTTCGCTTAATATTTCCGGAGGCTAAAGGATTCCGCCCCATTGCTTCCAGTCCTTTTGAAGTATAACGCCCGAAAAAGATAAAACACAGGATCGTGGTCACCAGCGCAATGAGTGCCCCAAGTATAAATCGCAATGAAATAACATTATTCCTGGCCAGATAATCTTTATTCGTGACACCGTTTTCGTTAAATCGTATCTCAATGAGAACCGGTATTTTACCTATTTCGTCGGTTTTCTCAGCAGTATAAGCAGCCAGCGCAGTTCCTAAAACTGTTCCACTCTTTGTCGCACGCATAGCCACACCGGGAATCGTCGAGGTAGTTATTAAATCTCCGGGCGAAATCGCCCCGTTAATCGTACTGACTCTGACCACGGCATTCCCTTTAACATTCAGCGGATACGTCCCCGGCTTTTGGAGCCCCAGAACTATCGCCGGTTTTAGTGAAACTACACCCGTAATAGTACTGTCGTAGGGATATCTCGCCAAGTACAAACCATCCTGCGTGGTTATGATGACACTTCCATCCTGAACGTCGCTATCTTTTATCGGGACATAGGTAGCAAAACCCAAATCCACATCCGCGGCCAGTACCTGTCGCAGTGGCATTATAGTTATAAAGATTGCGGCGCATATGAGCGCGATAAAAAACCGCCGCAAAAAGGTACAATACACCATATAACTATAATAAAGTAATTACAGTAAAGTGCAAGAAAATGTTTTTAGCTCAACTAATTTGTTTGACGGACAGTGCCCTGATGATTTAAATTAATCGTGGTTTGTAAAGCTGAATAATCCGTTGCCGAAATTACCATATCAATGGCCGCCGAACCGCTGGTGCTATCCAGGCGGGTACCGCTGATATCATAAATTGCCACATTTCCGCTGATCGGTTCAAAGTAAATATTCACCTCACTCGCAGTACTATATTGGTGGCTGATATCAAAGTTTGCGGGAAAGGCTTTGAACGTATAATCGTGTCGATCACAAAAATTAAAGGAAAACTGGTTAGCATACTCGGTTGCAGTCGCAGGCGGCGTCGTCTTTAATGTGCATGCCCCGGTTTCGTGTTCCCAGGTAGTTCCGTTTTTATGTACATGCACTACCCAGTAATACCGGTCGGTATTACCGGCTGCCACATCCTTGGGTACAACACCGTTAACCGCATTATTATGTGCAGTTATTAATTCTGTATAGAGTTCCTGACTCACCGTTCGCAACTCAGTCTGTGCGACATATTTTCGGTAAAATGGCACTGCTACACTAAAAATGATACCCATGATCGTTAGCACAATCAGCAGCTCAACCAGTGAAAAACCTTGTTGCCGAGAATATTTCTTAATCATACATCTATAATACATGAGCTATGACGAATAGCAATATTCTTGCCACTAAGACAAAACATCGATCTTCGTTACAGTGAGGCTATAATCTTGCATTTTTTATACCAACCTGTCATTCTTATACTACGCACACGTAGGTGGGGCGCGGGTTGCATATTCTATGACCAAAAAAATAACGATACTGCTCACATTAGGTTTTGTTCTCATAACAGCTCTTGTTCTGGGACTTAAACAAACCGGTTTTGCCCGCACGGTTGGAACATACATCAGCTCAGCCTTTTTAGGACAGAATGTCGCACCAACAACTGATGCAGCTAAGGCAAAAGTAGCATCCTCAGGAGCAGTTCTTGGTCTCGATGATGAATTTTATCGAAGCTTAGAACAAATCAATTTTAATCTCCCTTCATTCTTCAATGATTATGTGAACATCAGCGGCAATCTTACAGTAGGAGGAAATACTACTCTTGAAAAAGATGCGACCGTTTCGGGAAGTTTAGCAATAGACCAGGACTTAACTGTACGCGGGCAACGAATTAATTTTGGGACCGCCACGGTTACCGGGGGCAACCTCATCACAGCACTCACTGCGGGTAGTGGGATTGCGGTATCTACCGGCACGACTCCCACTATCTCTAACTCCGGTGTACTCTCATTACAGGGAAGAACAGGCGCGCTCGCACTTGAGGCCGGAGATAATATCAAAATTGACGGGTTAAAAATAAGCGCGGAAGTTCCGGATGTGCCGGAAGTCGAAGTAAACACATTCAAGAATTTCGCGGTATCAGGTCAGAGTACGTTAACAGCCAGTGGGGAAGACGACACGTTCACGTTTGCTAACGGTCCGGGTATCACCATAACGACAAACGCTACCAATAAGACTACCACCATCGGCATGATCGGAACATGTTCTGCCGGAGAAGTTTTGAAGTGGAACGGAGTTTCCAACACTTGGGTGTGCGGCAATGATGCCGGATCATCCGGACTCGGCATCATCAATGTTGAAGAAAGCGATGTTGTTGTCAGCCCAACTGCAGATACACTAGATTACAACGGCAACGACTTCTCTCTTACCGAAGCCCCAACCGGTGAAATAAATATCGCTATCGATTATTCTAACTCCAATATTACCAGGAAGAATGTCGCCGAAACCCTGACACAAAGCTGGAATTTTTCAAATGGGATTCAGGTTTCCTCTTTAAGCACTGGTGTTGTACAGTCCAATGGTTCAGGAGTGCTTTCCTCGTCAGCGCTCAATTTGGCCGGAGGATCATCACTCATAACCGGTGTATTACCGCAGGCCAATGGGGGAACCGGGTTTTCTACCTACAGTACCGGAGATTTAATCTATGCTTCAGCAACAGATACACTTGCCAAGAGAAGTATTGGTTCAAATGGGCAAGTCTTATCGGTAACAGGCGGACTACCCGTGTGGTCTGATGTAAATGCTCTATGTGCAACCTGTGTGGTCACCGATCCAAATGCTACTCAGGTAATTACACCAACGGATACCGCTGCCACCGGATTATCTATCGCGCAGATTGTCGGGGGAACTGCCGATGTATTTAGTGTCACAAATAACACCGGCTCGACCAAGTATTTACAAGTCAACTCCTCAGGGAACGTCAGCTTTTCCGGTAACGCCAGTGTTGGTGGTAATTTGAGTGTAACAGGAACCTCCGCGCTTACCGGCAACATTACTGCAGGGGGAACAATTTCCGGGTTAACCGGAATTACGTCATCCGGGACAATTACTTTTTCGGGACTCGGCACCGGGGTCGTCCAATCGAACGGATCAGGAGTACTTTCCTCAACTGCTTTGAATTTAGCAGGCGGATCATCATATGTTACCGGCACGCTTCCACAGGCAAACGGCGGAACAGGGTTTTCAACCTATACTACCGGAGACATAATCTACGCCTCAGCAGCCAATACGTTATCCAAGCGATCGGTAGGCACAAACGGAACAGTCTTAACAGTCTCAGGTGGAGTTCCCACCTGGACTACCATCAGTGGAGGATCCGGTGGTGTCTGTACTGATTGTATTGTTAACGATCCCGGTTCAACGCAAACAATCACGCCAACTATCGCCACGGCTACGGGATTAACCGTCGCGCAAGCAGCCAGTGGCTCAGTGGATATATTTAGCGTTACGAACAACGACGGTTCCTCTAAATTTTTACAAATTAATTCCTCCGGAAACATTATTGCCTCAAATCTTTCCGGTTCGGGTAATCGTGTGCTCTACACAACAGCCGGAGGACAAGTATCTGCGCTCACTGACGGAGGTTCCAACCAAGTGCTCACTACCAACGGATCAGGGACATTATCCTGGACCTCTTTGGCAGGTGCGGGTGGCGTTACGGGATCAGGCTCCAACGGTTTGATATCTTTCTGGACAGGAACCTCCACCCTAAGCTCTAATGCCAACTTCTTCTGGGATGACTCCAACAGTCGACTCGGCATCGGAGACATCACACCCGCTGCAGCATTAACGGTCGGAAGCGGAGATGCCTTTCAAGTGAATTCGTCAGGTGCTATCGCTGCCGCAACAGGAATAACGTCATCCGGAACAATCATCCTTTCCGGTTTATCTACCGCCGGGCTAGTAACCAACACCTCCGGCGGTGTATTGGGAACAACTGCGACTATCGGAGCAAGTTATATCACGGCAGATGCCCTAGACTTTACCGAGTTTAAAGATGCCCTGACGCTTGATGCTTCCACAGACATTGGCGTCACCGGAACCAATGTTTTTTCAATCACCAATTCGGGAACAGGTAATAGTTTGGTTGTGAACGATCAGGCTTCGGATACCACGCCATTTGTGGTTGACGCCTCCGGCAATGTGGGAATAGGTGTCTCATCTCCAGGTGTAAAGTTGGATGTGAGTGGTCAAATCAGAAGTACACTCGATACAACAGTAGCAGATAGCGGATCATCTGGAGCGTCAGGAGCATTAAGACTACGCTACAACAGTTGGACTACCGGTCACGGAGCAAATCTTCAATTTGATATCGGATCTTATGATAGTGCAGGAAACGTTATTAGAAGCCAGCTCACAAATGCCGGAGGAAGTGGCATTAGTGATCTTATATTCTATGGAAAAGATTCAACTGCGGTTGCACAAGGCACGCTCAGCGAGTATATGAGAATCGAAGCTGGGGGTAATATAGGCATTGGTAACACGAATCCTTCATACAAGTTAGATATCGCCGATTCCGGTACTACTTCCGGTATTCGAGGTCTTAATGTTGCACAGACGGGAGCTGTTTCAGGAACAGGCTACGCGGGTTATTTTTCCAAAACAGGGGCTTCAACTACAAACATTGGTCTATATGCAGAAGCCTCCGGCGCAACAAATAATTATGCCGCATGGTTTCAGGGGCCAACCCATTACACAAGGTTTACGGATGGGTATCTTTTAGATACTTCTGCTGCTAACTTATATATTCTTGATGGTGTAGTATTCCGTGGTGATCTAGCAAATGATGTCTCGAACTGGGCAATTCGCACTGATTTCAACGGGGGAACCTTAGAATTATCAACAGATCAATCAGGCGGTACGAGAAACACTAATCAGGTAAAACTTCAGGCTGACGGAACAACGTACTTCGGGTCGGGTAATATCGGAATAGGGGACTCTTCACCTGCATCGTTATTTACAGTAGGATCGGGCGACTTATTCCAAGTAAATTCTTCAGGAGCGATAGCATCTGCTACAGGGATTACGTCCTCTGGCACGATTACCTTAAGCGGACTCTCTACCGCTGGTCTTGTTACCAACACATCTGGCGGAGTCTTGGGTACAACAACTACCATTGGCGCAAGTTATATTACCGCTGACTCATTAGATTTTACCGAATTTAAAGATGCCATGACACTCGATGCGTCTACAGATATTGCTGCCATAGGTACGAATGTATTCTCACTCACTAACTCGGGGACAGGAAACAGCCTTGTTGTTAACGACCAATCCAGTGATACCTCACCATTCATTGTTGATGCTTCAGGTAATGTTGGGATCCAAACCAGCACCGCTAACGATGCCTTAGACGTGGCAGGGAATATTGATTCGTCAGGATATTACAAGTTAGCCGGCACAAAAATACTTGATCTGGTCAATAATGGCTCATTACTTGTCGGTCATGGTGCAGGTAACTCAATAATTTCCGACATGGATTTTAACACCTTAGTGGGTAAGGATGCCGGGTACTCAATAAACGATGTTGGGGCAGATTCTAATACTGCGATCGGGTACACATCTCTATACAATAATATCAGCGGACGAAGCAATGTTGCCGTCGGTTTATATGCAGGGGGTGATCTCACAAGTGGAAATTACAATGTCTTTATTGGTAACTCGGCCGGTGAAGGTGGAACATCCGCTTCAGGAAGTGAAAACGTGGCAATTGGTTATCAGAGTTTTCTTAATTTTACCAGTGGCGTGGCCAATGCCATATTCGGCTACTCATCAGGTCAAACTATAACTTCCGGAGACTATAACACATTTCTCGGGTCATACATAGATATTGAAGACGGAACCTATTCTAACTCAATCGGTATTGGTGCCAATGCTTACATTCGATCCAGCAACCAGTTAGTTATTGGAGGTTCAGGCTCAAGCTATATCAACGACGCGTACATTGGAGGAGGTATCAGATCGACAAGTCCACAGGATTTGGCAATCAATGCTACCGGAGGGCAAGGTAGCGATATCGCCGGTGCCGATTTAACCTTAGCCGGAGGAAAAGGCACCGGAAGTGGACTCGGTGGCGCACTCATTTTTAGTACTGCCGGAGCAGGTTCAACAGGTTCAACTCCAAACACACTCTCTGAACGAATGCGTATCGATAGCAGCGGTAATGTGAATGTCGGTGGGGATACGACACCAAATGCGCAGTTTACCGTTGGCTCTACATCACAATTTCAGGTCAACTCCTCTGGTGCTATTGCTGCCGCAACAGGAGTAACGTCTTCAGGAACGATAACATTATCGGGACTTTCAACCGCAGGACTTGTTACAAACACTTCAGGCGGAGTACTGGGAACAACTTCTACCATTGGTGCAAGTTATATTACCGCCGACTCCTTAGACTTCACCGAATTTAAAGATGCCATGACGCTCGACACATCAACAGACATTGGTGTTACTGGAACCAATGTACTTTCAGTTACTAACTCCGGAACGGGTAACAGCTTAGTAGTAAATGACCAGGCTTCGGATACAACTCCCTTCGTCGTTGATGCATCCGGTTTTGTCGGCATTGGTACGTCGTCTCCAACGAATGCCCTTGATGTCGGTGGTAAATTTGTAGTCAATACGACCACAACTAAAGCAGCGCTCGGATATACTGACACATCATTATTTAGCCAGACCTTTGGAATAAACGGATCATTATGGCTAAATGGCGGCATAGTTCTCGCCGGCGGATCAACCATAACACCACAAGGCGGATCAACCATAAATATTGGCGGCGGAAACACAGTTAATATAAACTCCGGAAGTATTTATACTTCCGGAGCTGGTGGAAACGTTGGTATAGGGGATACCTCTCCAGCCGCACTCTTAACTGTCGGCTCCGGCGATTTATTCCGGGTAAACTCATCCGGAGCAATCGCCGCTGCTACGGGTATCGCTTCTTCCGGAACAATTACTTTCAGTGGATTATCTTCAGGAATTACCTCAAACGGTGTCTGTCTCAACGCCAGTAATCAACTCATTACCTGTTCGTACGGGGGCGGAACTGGAACAATGAATACATTTACCGCGGCAGGAGATTCCGGAGGAGGACAAACGATCACCGACAATAACACGTTATCTATTTTAGGAGGAACCAATGGAATAGATACCGTAGACAGTATTACCGACACTATAACCTTGAACTTGGACACAACTGAAATTGGATCAACCACGTTTGGATCAGGTTCAGGCCTAACCTGGACATTCGATGCCTCAGCCGGAACCGACCCAACCATTGCCTTTGCCAATAACGCAATAACCTTTACTGCTAACTCTGCAACATTTACCGGAGCAATAACTGCACCGACATCGTCCAATACCATTAACAGTTTAATTATTAATGCCGGTGCACTTTCGGGAGTAACAGGATTCAGCCAAGCTTCCGGAGCATTTACTGTGAACGGCAGCGGAGCGGTCGCCTTAGGCACCGGAACAAACAATGTTTCAATTGGCAACAGTAGCGGTACTTTTGCACTTACCTCGAGTGGCGGATTGAATGTCACAACCGGTGGTGCTCTTACGGGTGTAGCTTCAATTGATACCATTAGCACTTCGGCTACAGCAATTGGCTTTGCCGGAGCAGGAACGATAACCTCAAATACCACCAGTGCACTCACTTTGGATTCAGGATCATCCGGTACTGTTAACCTGGGTACCGGCAACAATGCCAAAACAATTAACGTTGGCACAGGCACGGCAGGGAATACTATCAATGTGGGAACAGATAACACCGTCGCTGACACGATCGGCATCGGCAGTGCGCTTGACACGGTAAGCGTAGCAGGAACAACCAGCATTCTTGGCGCCACTACCATCAACGGATCGGGCTCTTTAGCTACGAACATCGGAACCGGCACTTCTACCGGAACCATAACCATTGGCCGAACAACCGGTACTGACTTAGCATTAAATGACTCCAACTGGAATATTTCCGGAGCAGGTGCTGCTAACTTCGGTTCAATCGGCGCGACCACTCCGGGCACTGGAGCTTTCACCACGCTTTCATCAACTGGTGCCACAACTATAGGCAACAACTCATCAACCGTAGCTATTGATAGCAGCGTCTGGGATATTTCTTCGGCCGGTGTTGCAAGCGGATTAACTGGCATTTCCTCCTCAGGTACGATCACCTTCTCAGGAATTTCCTCAGGTACCGCATCCAATGGTGTCTGTGTAAACGCGAGCAATCAGTTAATCACCTGTTCGTATGGTGGCGGAACAATGTCCAGTTTTAATACAGGTGGTGACACTGGCTCCGGCTCGATAATAAATGGCGACACCTTAGTTATTAATGGAGGCACTAATGGTATAGACACCGCGCTCTCAGGTGACACATATACCCTTAATTTGGATACAACCGAAATTGGTACCAGTACCTTCGGATCCGGCTCAGGCATTACCTGGACGTTTGATGCCGGTGCCACAGATCCAACGCTGGCCTTTGCGTCAGATCAAATCACCGCCACGGCCGGAACTGCAGTATTATCAGGAACCACCACTTTAACAGCTTCATCGTTAAGTACATTAACAACTGCTGCTACTTTAGGTATGGCTTCAACATCAACCTTAAACTGTGCCGACTGTATCGATTTTGATGACATGAAGGATTCCATGACTATCGATGCTGCGACAGACATCAATTTGGGCGCAAACGCCTTTACCATAGACTTAGACTCAACCGGTGATTTTTCCATTCGCGACGTTACCGCAGACATCGCTACCTTCTCAGATAACGGTGCAATATCATTTACTCCAACCTCCGGTCAAGGAATTACCAATACTATAGCCGGCGCGGGGAACTTCACCGTAACAACAGCAACTGGAACCCAAACCTTCACATCGAGTGTCGTAAGCGGCACAACCACAACCTCCGGATTCGTATTTGATGCTACTGCAATTAATTCCGGTACCGGCATGTACCTCACCAGTGACAGTATCACCTCAGGGAAATTATTACAGTTGGCAACCACCGGTAATACGTTTACATCAGGAACAATCTTGGATGTAACTACTACATCAACTTCATTAACCTCAGGAGGCCTTGGCTCGTTCGATTGGTCACCTGGTTCATCTACCACTGCTACCGGTGATCTATTCTCGCTAAATATTGGCACAAACGGTAATATCGGCAGTATTTTCAATGTCAAAGATAGCGGTACTTCTGTATTCAGTGTGACTGAATCCGCCATTACTGCTAACTTGCCGGCCAATTTTAACGCTGCGGGTGATGTATCGTTTGCAAACAACCTCGCGTTAACCAACCAAACAGCCAGCTATATTCGTTCCAATGCACCATTGTATTTGGAAGCAGGTGAAATATTCGAAAGTAATGACTTGACCTTAAGAACATATAACAGTGGCCAACTCGTCATAGACGCTGCCGGCGGAACCAACATCAACAGCGTGTCATATATTTGGCCGTCATCTCAAGCCGCCTCGTCAGGATATGTCTTGACCAACAACGGATCAGGAACATTGTCATGGGCAACGGCGGGAAGTATGAGCAGTTTCACAGCAGCCGGAGACACGGGATCGTCTCAGACCATTAGCAACTCAGATACGTTCTCAATACTTGGAGATACCAACGGAATTGATACAGTTGCTTCGGCAACCGATACCATAACGTTAAATCTCGACACAACCGAGATCGGTACAACCACCTTTGGTTCTGGCTCAAATCTCACCTGGACCTTCAACTCCGCCGGAGCTACCGATCCAACTTTTACTGCGGGCACAGGAACACTCTCCTACGGGTTGGTAGACAACACCGCCTCGGCATTTACATTAGCTGAAGGATCAAATAATTATTTCCGCATCGACACCACTAACTCAGCTCCGGTAGTTACCCTGGACACACTGGAAGCCGGCGGCACCATGAACTTTGGTTCATCCAACTTCGGACGAACAATAAATATTGGAACCGGAACCGGCGCCGATACTATTAATATCGGAACAGGTGCTACCACCGCCGATGCCATCACCGTCGGAAATACCGGCGTTGCCACTACCTTTACCTTTAATTCCGGAGCCACCACTCAAACACCAATGGCATTCAATCTGGATGCCCTCACTACCGGTACCGGCTTGGATTTTTCCCTCGACGGATTAACAACTGGAATCGGTATGAAGGTGGACGATAACACGGGAGCTGGGTTATCAACCGGAACTATGCTTTACATCAACTCTGTTTCAACCGCCTTAACAACTGCCACAAACGGCGGATCACTCGGGTACTTTAACTGGAATCCCGGTTCATCAACAACAGCCACCGGTGATCTCTTCCGCATTAACATTGGGTCAAGCGGCTCAACTACTGGGAATCTCTTCAATATCACCGACAACGGCACCTCAATTTTCTCTGTGAGTGAAACAGGAATCACTTCCAGTGCTCCACACCAGTTCACTGCTGCCGGCGACGTCGGTATTGCCTACGATTTACAATTCACAAACCAGACCGCATCGTATATTAAATCCAACGCGCCACTTATAATTGATGTTGGTGAATCCTTCGAAAGCAATGATCTAACCTTGCAGACATACAACAGCGGAGATATTAGCCTGGATACCGGCGCCACCGGTTCTATTAATCTTCTTAACTCAGTTGCGTTCGGCTCTCAGATCGCCTTCACCGCTGCCGATACGACACCAGATGTCTCTGCGGGATCACACTTCATCACCGCCGGAACCGCTACTATCAGTGATTTTGATGCCGGCACCTCCGGTACCCTTAAAGATGGTCAAATAATATTTATCGAATGTAACTCCGCGGTAACCTTTGACGTAACCGCTTCAGGGTTGAACGGCGGTTCTGCCGATCTCGCCTGTGGTGCCGGAGACATGACCACCTGGATGTATGACGGAACAGACTGGAACCTGATTGCCTGGGTCGATGACACCGATGCGCAAACCGGTGCTGACTTGGCCGAATGGTACGCCAGCAACGAAACATTAAACCCGGGCGAAGTAGTCTCTATCGATAAAAATCAGCCCGGTGAAGCGTATGTCAAGAAAACGACTGCCGCCAAGGACTCAGCAGTTGTCGGTGTAGTCGCAACAAAGCCGGGTATTACCTTAGGTGAACCGGTTAACGGCAAGGCGTATGCAATCGCTTTGGCCGGACGCGTTCCGGTAAAAGTTTCCACCTCAAATGGACCAATCGAAAAAGGTGATTACTTAACCACTTCCGGATCCGCCGGCATCGCCACGAAAGCTACTTCTGCCGGACCAACTATCGGCAAAGCGTTAACTGCATACAATGGCTCCGGAACAGGCGAAGTTATCGTCTTCGTTAATGTCTCCTGGTTTGATCCCGATGCCTATCTTGCTTCACTGTCTAATGTAAATATTACTCCGAACAGCAGCACTGACAAATTTTCATTGGCCAATGCCGGTAACTTAATTTCGCGAATCGGTTTATTCTCTGACGCGGCAATAGGCAACCTCTCGACAGGATTCATTGATGCTAAGAAGATTTCACTCGATGGCACCAACATTATGGATCTCATTTCCAATACAACCCAGCAGGTCGCTCAATCTGCCGGAACATTTACGCAGGAAGACGTAAATTCCTTGCTCACTACTGCGTATCATCTCCAGACATCCGCCGATACGTTAGCTATAACCAAGAAGATGTTGGCCTACGCCAACGTTAACATCCAGGGTGATTTGGAAGTGTTTGGCCAAACCTTTATCAAAGGTAAGGCAACCTTTGAAGATGAGTCAGTATTTAATAAATTAGCCAGTTTTGTCTCGAACGCCGTGTTTAAAGGCAAAGTGTCATTCGAAGACCAGGTTGCCTTCAATAAAGATACCGCCGGCATAGCTATTATTGAAAAGAACAGCGACAAAGTTACCGTTATTTTCGATAAAGAATACGACACTGTTCCACTTGTATCCGCAACTATGGTTCATGAAGGTGAAGCAAGCTCTTCGGCATTCCTGAAAACGTTTTATGTCTCTGAAAAAACTAAGAAAGGCTTCACCATTAAACTCGATACACCTCAATCGGAAGATGTTTCGTTTAACTGGATTGCCATCGCGGTAAGCGATCCTAAGATCAGCAAATCTTCCGACGCAACTCCTGCACCGTCAGTCAACCCGGTTGTCCAGGAAGGGGTAGATAAACTAATGAAAGAAGCAACCAAATCGGCACAAGTCAGTACTGCTACACAGAGTGCGCAGGCAAATACATCTACACCGTAACGGAACATTGCTACTGGATTATCACTTTGCTACTATGATACCTACTACAGGTAGTATTAAGCTGTCCAAATGAAGTTATTTAATAAGTCATCGCGCAGAAACATACGACTCCGCCTTATTGCAACAATACTTTGCATAGGTCTTATTTCAGGAATAGTCTGGTTACTACTAAATCCCACCGAATCAGTTGCTGCTTGGTACGACGATTCGTATGCCTACCGTGCTAAACAAACCATCGGCAATACCAGCTCTGCTGACAGCAACAAAAAAGTAAAATTAGATATAGATACAGCCACGCTAATAACTGCTGGGAAAATGCAATCCGATTGCGATGATACTCGTTTCACCGATATTAATGGCAAGCAATTACAATATTTTCTCGACTCTGCTGGAGGTGCGTGCAACGGCGCCTCCACTGACTACTACGTCTTACTTCCAACCATTAACGCCGGTACGACAATTATGTATATGTACTATGGCAATTCCTTAGCCAACTCCGGATCACAATCGAGTCAATTCTCACAAGCTACTTTTTCACCGACCTCCGGACCTACTGCTGCAACCGAGGAGCAGGGGGCAGCGCCAAGGCTGTATTGGAAATTTGACGAAGGGCAAGGAACAAGCACTAATGATACGACCAAAAATAATAATACCGGCACTCTCGGAGGCTCTAATGCCGACCCCTCCTGGCAAACAGAAGATCAATGTGTAAGTGGAATATGTTTAAAATTCGACGGCTCTAATGATTATGTGTCACGTACATATAGCAGCGATTCTGAGCTTGCACCGGGCACCGCCAGTTTTTCGGTGAGCGTTTGGTTTAGACATTCCACTGCAAATTTATCCGGAAATAACATGCTCATAACCAGAAGTGCGAGCGGAGTTGGCTACAAAGTATATATGAACAGTTCTGAACAGATGTGTTTCGGCGTCGATGATGTTACCGGATCATTCCCTTCCGACTCAGCCTGCTCGACAGCAGCATATAATGACTCACAGTGGCATTTCCTTGAAGCAGTGAAGTCGGGGACGTCATCGGTAACGCTATACATCGATGGTAATCAAGTGGCGCAGGACGCATCTTTAGCAGCAACAGGCTCGCTTTCGGCAAGCAATCCTACGTTGTATGTAGGCATCGATTCCGATGGTACGAGCACGCCGTGGGACGGTTTTATTGATGAATTTAAATACTACGATTCTGCTCGCAGTTCTGCACAGGTCCAAACGGATTTTTCAGCCAAAGGTTCAGTAGCAGGTAGTGCAGTTGCATTTGGCAATAATAAGAATACCAATTTGGATAGTGGATTGACTGGATATTGGAAGATGGACGAGTCCGCCGCAAACAGCTGTACTGGGGGGACTAATGATTCGTGTGATAGTTCAGGAAATGTGAAAGATTTAGCATGGTCAGGTACTACCACCAGCAGTTCTGGAAAATTCGGTAACGCGACTGCTTACGGCGGAACTAACGATTATGCCAACGCAGGCAATATAAATAATATTACGGCATCAGATAGCCTTACTATTTCATTCTGGATATACAGAACTAATACTACAAGCGATCAATATCTTATAGATAAGAAAAGTTCCGCTGCTGCTGCCGGCTCGGTAGGTTATTCTATATTGCAATACTCAACTGCCAACGGTGGGAATACGTGCCTATACGTATCCGATGGAACAAATCAGTATGAAAATTGCACTGCCAATAACACTACCACAACAACCAGTACATGGGAGCACTTAATCTTTACTTTTGACCGATCTGGTGGAACTACAAGTTCAACAATTTATAAAAACGGAACAAATGCAGAATTCTCAGTATACGAAGTAGGTAATCCGAGAACAGTAGGATCTGCCTCTAATTCGTTAGGACTATGCTTTGGCACTCCGGCTGCCGCCGCAGGAGCATGCAATACTTCAGGTACACTTGAATTCACTGGAAGATTAGATGAAGTCAGAATGTATAACCGGTCACTATCGTGTAGTGAAGTGCTTTCTTTGTATGACTGGGGACCATACCCTGTAGGCTATTGGAATCTTGATGAACGAACCGGCACTACTGCAAATGATACCAGCGGCAACCAAAACTCTGGAACACTTTCCAACACAACCTGGAAGGCTTGTAAAATTGGAGCATGCATAACTTCATCCATAGATGGCACGCAAAATATCACTACGGTTACTGACCCCAGTAGTGGTATCCTCGATTTTTCCAATACCCAAAACTTCAGTTACGAAGCTTGGATAAAAGCAACCAATAAGGAAGACGTTACTCATCCTATTCGAAAAGGTGGCACCAGTTCAAGTGTCGTAGGATATTATATGCAATTGGATACCGGAACAACCGCGACCTGTGCCTACACTGATGGGAATGGCGTTGGCGGAGTAGACTCAACATCTTCGACCACTAATGTGCAGGACGGCAATTGGCATCATATTGCCTGCGTCATGGACAGAGATTCAACTGCATTTTCAATTTACGTTGACGGAAAACTCGAGGCTTCCGATACATCTCTAACTGAGGGGAGCGCCGCAAGTAATCCTAATAATTTAATCTTTGGTGAAACATCGGTATCAAGTGAGTTTGATGGCGGCATTGACGATGTCCGCATCTATAATTATTCCAGAACTGCTAAACAAATAGTGCAGGATATGAACGGTGGACTCCCTTCAGTTGGTGGAGTTGGTTCACCAGCCAATACTATAGCCTATTGGAATCTCGATGAAGGGCAGGGAACTACCGCCAATGATAAGTCCGGTCGGGGCAACTCGTTAACACTAAACACCTCCACGTCTGCCTGGACAACCAGCGGCAAATTTGCCAGCGCTTGGAACGGCTTAGGATCCAATTGGCTTACCCGCGCCGATGATGATGATTTCGATTTTGCAGCTGCTGAAGATTTCTCCATCAGTTTATGGGTAAAGTCAGATAGTACTACCAACCCGAGTGGTGCCGAATATGTTTTAAGTAAACTAGAATCAAGTGCAGGTTACAGAATACGTTTTAATACTAGTGGTCAAATCAGATTCAGTATTGATGACGACACGGCATATACTCCCGACGATGAGGTCACTTCAACCGCTGATATTTATGATGCCGCTTGGCATAATGTCATAACGGTTAAAAATGGCACTTCCCGTATTGATCTTTATGTTGACGGTAATCTGGTTGCTACAGATACCAGTTTAGCCGCCACCGGGACACTTGCAAATGCGATCGCCTTGTATTTAGGCGATCGCAACGGGGTTGACGGCGGAGACGAATTTAACGGTGATATTGATGAGATTAAATTTTACCGATATGCGCTCAATGCGCAAGAAGTTAAGGCCGAGTTCAATCAGGGATCCTCACAGTCTATTGGCTCAGTTTCGACTACTTCTACAGGAACAGGGGATAACTCAGCAGCGAGAGAATACTGTGTTCCGGGCGATGCTACGTCCTGCGCTGGTCCTGTTGGAGACTGGAAATTAGACGAACGCACCGGCACTACAGCCAAAGACTCAAGTGGAAACGGTCTCTACGGAACATTGAATGGTACAACAACCTGGACGACTGGCAAAATTGGTGCATCTGTCAATTACACCAATACGTCAGGAGAATACATTGATATTGGTGACAATGCCTCACTTGATTTTGGGGCCTCAGCCGATTTTACACTTGAAGCCTGGGTTAACCGTGCAGCGGCAGTCGAACAGGATGCGATCATTGAAAAAAAGAACGTTACCGATTCCTGTTCAGCAGATCCCGGATATTCCCTTTATATTACTACTGCCGGTTTAGCCAAGTTCCGTGCCTGCGATGCCGCAGATAATGCCTACAATGTTGAATCTACATCTACGCTCACTAACGGAACATGGTTTCATGTTGTGCTGGTCTGGGATGATGACAGTAGTACCGGAACTAGAATGTATGTAAACGGAAAGAATGATACGGGAACCGTTTCCGGAACCATTACCTCGGTAGGAGATTTGTCTAATGCGCTTTCGCTAAGAATCGGCAGCGAATCGGATGGTGGAAAAGCTATGAATGGGAAACTGGATCAGGTAAAAATTTATAATTACGCGCGAACTCCTGCTCAAATTGCTTGGTCATATAATCAAGGAGGTCCAGTCGCCTGGTATAAATTTGACGAGTGCTCCGGCACAACCGCCAACGACGCTTCCGCTAACAGTAATACCGGCACTATTAGTGTTGGAAGTTCGGGAGCATATACTGCCATCGGAACCTGTAATTCAGGAACGTCAACCGAGGCCTGGAATGCCGGCTCTACCGGAAAGTTTAGCAGCAGTATCGCTCTTGATGACACTGACGATTATGTCGATCTCGGAGATCAGAGTGCCATGGAAAGTATTAGTCAGGCTTCCTGGACATTCTGGACTAATCCGAGTGTTACCAATGCCTGTATTTTCTGTAAAGCCAATAGTGACGGCACGCAAAGTGCGTGGAGATTTACACCCGGAACCGGACTGCGTGCCTACCTTGCTTCAACCAGTACCAATTATGGGGAAACAGTCAAATCATATATTAATGGAAGTTGGGTCCACGCTGCAGTTATCTTTGATGGAACCCTATCCGGGAATGCCAACAGATTAAAAATTTATCTGGATGGTAAAAGCGAACCACTGACCTTCTCAGGAACGATACCGGCTGCCACTTCTGCAACAACCAGCAATGCACGGTTAAACTCATATTCCAATGGAAGCTCTTTCAGTAGATCTTTATATGATGATGTGCGAATGTACAACTATCCGTTAACCGCAGTCCAAGTACGAAACGTCTACAATGAGGGTAGTGCGGTCCGGCTGGGCCAATAAACTACGTATTATTATCGTGGTACTCTGTGAAACCACACGAAGGTTTCCTGAGCTTCAGACCTAACCAACTTTCCGGTATTGATCAATCTTTATTGAAAAATTTTACCCAAAGCTCGGGTAACCTGATCGCCTAGGTAAAAATACGGACATTGCTGTTGTTGGTCGGAGCGCGCTAATGTAAATCTAAAATGTTTGTAAACGGCAAAGGTCTTACCTCTTACAAGTACGGACACTCCATAACGAAAACAGTTCGGTTCGCTTCGGCCAGTAATACGCTGGCTGGTTTTATTGCCTCTCGACTTGAACTCTGCTACTATGAGACGTACTACAGGTAGTATCAAAGCTGTCCAAATGAAATTACTCCGTTTATCAGGTAAAAAAAGAAGATTCCGGATTCTTGCTGCAGTCCTGTGTCTTGCGCTTATTGCGGGAATAAGCTGGACGTTGTTTCATCCTGCGGGTACTGATGCCGCCTGGTACGACGACAGTTATTCGTTCCGAATTAAGGAAACGATCGGAAATACCGGAGCAGCGACCGGCAACCAGAAAGTTAAGTTCGATATCGATACCGCTACTTTAATAACTGCCGGTAAAATGCAGAGCGACTGTGACGATACACGTTTTACCGACATTAACGGAAAAAGTCTCAAGTATTTTTTGGACTCGGCCGGTGGCGCGTGTAACACGGCTTCCACCGATTACTATGTTTTTGTGCCAACCATCAATGCTGGGAATACGGTTATCTACGTATATTACGGAAACCCGACCGCAACTTCCGGTTCGCAATCCAGTCAGTTTTCGCAGTCCACTTTTTCACCGACTTCAGGCCCAACTGCGGCTACCGAGGAACAGGGCCGGGCTCCGGTGCTCTACTGGAAATTTGATGAAGGAAGTGGTGCAACAGCACAGGATAGTACCAAAAACAATAATGATGGCACGATCACGGGTGCTGCCAGAAAAACGGACGATCTGTGTAAGGCCGGAAAATGCCTCAGTCTCGATGGAACCGATGATGTAATATCCCGTGCTGACGATTCTGATGTTGATTTCGCAGCCGCGGATAATTTTACGATTCAAGGATGGTTTAAACACGGCGAACAGACAACCGGACAGGATATTATTACCGCCAAGCAGGATGTAGGTGCCGGAGGTAACGGTCCGACAAAAATTGACGATCCCGGCGATCCGGGGGCACAGGAAGGTTCAGGACGAAGAGTAGTTCGAACAAGCACTGGTACCTTATATTCCATCTTAAATGACGGTGGAAGTTGTGAAGTCTGGAAATCTGCCACTGGCAGTACCTGGACTGAACAGGATAGTGCCAATAATCCCTCCTGCAATTCATTTATGAGTGTCGCAGTAGCCGTCGACAGTACAGATGTACTTCATATCACGTACTCTTCCGGAACAGATTTTAAGTATGTTACTTTCTCTACATCTACCGATACTTTTGGAGGTGCTGAGATAATCGCCTCCACCTCAGACAGCACTTATGACATGGCCATCGCAGTAGACTCAAATAATAAACCACATGTTATCTTTTCAGCAGGTGATCAGTTCGATGGATTTGCCTGTGGTGAAGATATAAATTATGGCAATAAGGTCATAGGTTCTTCATGGACAACCATTAGCCTGGATACTGCACTTACGGGAGGACAATCGAGTTGCCATAACTTTCACGGTGCAAGTATCGCGATCAGCGAAGATAACATCCCTGAACTTACCTATATCAGTAATACAACCGGGCTGATTGCCAAAGTTGGAAACCAAAACAACCCTGCATCGTTTTCAACAAAAACGGTCGATGCAAGCGTAAGCAGCACCTCGTTAGAATCGTCAATTGTTATTGATAGTTCTGGTAATACCTGGATTGGCTATTCTGATGGAACTACTAATTACGCAACCTTAGTTAAACATAATGATGCCGATGCCTGGGCAACCTGGCAAACAGCCGTAACAAACTCAAATGTTGGGAATGAACCCTCTGTAGCTGCCAACGGCTCAGATATTTACATTCTCTACACTGATGAAAATGCGGATATTAAATACGATCGCTACAATGGCTCGACGTGGTTAGGAGAAACTAACCTGGCAACCGGCACCTATGAAAACGTCCAGGTCCGCTGGAGTTACTTAAACAACGCCTCGTACTCAACGTATGGCATAGACTATCTGTATAACGACTTTACTGACCTTTACTGGAATTCAATTTCCATTTCGGGCGGCGGCGGTGGTTCGGGAACAGATGGTACCGGCTACAAAGTAGTCATGGAAGCAGATGGAGATATTACGTTCGGCATCGACGACGATGTATCAGCTTTTCCTGAAGATTTCGTCACCTCAACATCGGCCAACTACGACGACAACAAATGGCATATGGTTACGGCAGTCAAGACAGGCACTACAAACATTAAACTCTATATCGATGGAATACTCATCGGTTCGGATGCAAGTATCTCTTCGACCGGAACGCTCGCCAATTCAGGTTCACTGTATGTCGGTTTAGACCGGGATGGAACCAGTAATGCCTTTGCCGGATTCCTTGATGAATATAAAATTTACCGGTATGCTCGTTCCGAAGCGCAAATAAAAGCAGATTTTTCCGGTAGATCTACAGTTGCCGGTACGAGTGGTGTGTTTGGACAGGATCCAAACACCACGTTAAGTAACGGTTTGGTGGGGTATTGGAAATTAGACGAAAATACCGGTACCAGCACCACGGATAGCAGTGGCAACGGCTTCACCGGCACCTTAACCAACAGTCCAACCTGGAGCGCCACAGGAAAATTTGGTAGTGCGGTGAGCTTTGATGGAGCGGGAACTACTAACAGTGATGTTATTAAAGTGGGCGATCAAGCAGCTCTGGAACTACAAACTTTTACCATTAGCGCCTGGATAAGTAGATCGGGAACCTGTTTTTTCAGCATTTGTCCAATCTTCGCTAAAGGTATGTCAGGGTTTACGGGTTACGCATTAGAGGTGAAGGACGTTGGCAGTGGCGTATATAAAGCAACGGTAAGTTTGAACGATACAACCCAACAAGTTTCAGGTGCAACAACATTATCTACCGGTACTTGGTATCATCTGGCCGCTTCTGTGAACGGTAGCAAAATCAAATTATATGTGAACGGTGCCCTAGATGCAGAAGCAGACCAAACAGCTACTCCGGCCTTCGGGAGTGAAGAAGCTACGATTGGCAACGGGAATAGTAACTTAGATTTAACCTTTAACGGAAAAATCGATGATGTACGAGTATACAACCGGGAACTGAACGCAACTGAAATCTCCGCGCTCTATGATTGGGCACCCAGCCCGGTATTGTATCTGCCACTCGACGAAAAAACTGGCACCTCTACTGTAACTGACATATCCGGTAGCGGCTATACCGCAACCATGAATAGCTTTAGCTCAGATGACTGGAGAACCGGAAAATATGGTGGAGCGCTTAATTTTGATGCGACCAACAATTACATCTCAGTTGCCGACAACACGGTATTGGACATGCCTAATAATGCAGTAACGCTGGAAGCCTGGATAAAACCACATGGCTTAACCGGTTTAGATAATGGAATAATAATCAAGCCCGGGCAGTATGAACTTCGTTTTAATAGTGCGGGTAAGCCTGCAGCGAAAGTTTTAGGTGGTACTTCGTGTGGTGGTGGAGGTGCGACAGGTGTCACTGCTACCACCGCATCGACCCTGGATACCTGGTATCACGTTGCCTGGACGTATGATGGGAGCACTAACAAACTATATATCAACGGAGCCCTTGATACGAGTTCTTCGGAAACCTGTACAATTCCAAATACAACCAATGCGCTGGAAATCGGCAGACAGTCGAACTATTTCAACGGTTCATTTGATGAAATTAAAGTATACAACTACGTGCGTACCGCAAAACAAATAGTGGCGGATATGAACGGCGGCCACCCGAATGTCGGTTCACCGGTTGGTTCAGCTTTAGGGTATTGGAAATTCGACGAAGGGACCGGCACAACGGTAAATAACAGTGGCAGCGCTGGCTCAACATTGAATTTAACGTTTGGAGCCTCAACTGCCACGCCCAGCTGGTCAAACAGTGGAAAATTCAACAAAGCAGTGAACTACGATGGTACGAATGATCACACATATATTACTGACAACGCCATGCTGGAACCGGGAACCAACGATTTTTCTGTTTCCGGTTGGTTCAAACTCAATCAACTACCCAGCACCTTAGCACATGATGCGAAAGTAGTCTTTAAAGCCCACAACTCTGACCCATGGGAAGGTTACGAAGTATATATAGATACAGACGATAAAGCCAAATTTACTTTCGCTTCAGCAGCCAGTACCTGGCATACTGCCAGTGATACGCAAACAGTGAGCCTTAATACCTGGTATCATTTTGCCGCAACCAAAGTGGGAACACTTACTAAGTTATACATTAATGGCAAATTAGTAGGTTCGAATACTGCTTCATCCTCTAACGTTTTCAACTCAGATGCTTCATTTCTGGTCGGCGCCGCAGGGTCTGAAGCACTGGATGGACTTATTGATGAAGTACGATATTACAATTTTGCTTTAAATGATACAGAAGTAACATCAGACTATAATCAGGGGAAGGCTGCCGTTTTAGGCGCTACATCAACCGCTTCCGATGGTGTAACGGTAAGTAATGCCGCAGATCGGAGTTATTGTATTCCGGGGGACACCTCTGCTTGCTCCGCCCCGGTCGGTGAGTGGAATTTTGACGAGGGAAGTGGAACCTCGGCATTTGACACAAGTGGAAACAATAACACCGGAACGCTAACTAATTCCCCAACTAGAGTACGAGGTAAAATAGGCAAAGCACTTGATTTAGCACAATCCGGCAGTAAATACGTATTAATCCCGGATAATAATGCCATAGACAATAGTGGTGCCATGAGTATCGAAGCCTGGATCAAGCCTACCTCTACAGACTTTGATGGAACGTTTGCCGACTATGTTGCAAAAAGTGACGGGACAGGGGGAAGTGTGGCTTACGCAGCGTCAGTACTCAGCAGCAGTGTATTATCTTTCTATTGGGCGGCAGCTAATAATTTTGAGGAATACCGCACTTCCGGAACTACCTTCCTTACCGCCGGACAATGGGCCCATGTTGTCCTTACCCGTAACTCGGCACTCAATTCGGCGACAGCTTACATAAATGGCATTAAATATACCATGACCTTAAATGGTGCTACCGATACAGCACCGGGTGGACAAACAGATGATCTTGCTATTGGGAGAACAGGTAATGCCAACCGGCAATATTTTGACGGTGAAATAGATCAGGTTAAAATCTACGATTATGAGCGATCACAAGCACAAGTAGCCTGGAGCTACAACCGTGGCGGGCCGCTCGCGTGGTGGAAATTCGATGAATGTAGCGGCACCACAGCCAACGACTCTTCGGGAAACACACTAAATGGAACTATCACCATCGCAACCGGAACACAAACATCCACCGGAACATGCAATTCGGGTACCGGATCAGAAGCATGGTCCAACGGAACAACAGGTAAATATAATTCCGCGTTAAGTATAGATGGTAATGGAGACTATGTCACTGTTTCAGATAACGCTAAACTGGACATCACCGGCGATTTCACACTCAGTGCCTGGGTCAACCGCAGCTCAAATGGAAGTACCTACCTCATATCAAAAACAAACGAAAGTACGACCGGAGGGTACGCATTGTTAGCCGGAAACGGTGGCGAAGTCTATTGCCGTACCAATAACGGAACCTCAAATACGGATTCAACTTCAGTGACTGGGCTGGTTTCATCAGGTACGGGATGGCACCACGTTGTTGCAGTACGCAGTGGCACTTCCTGTAAAGTGTATGTCGACGGAAATGATCGAACCAGCAGTACAAACACCCACACCACACTCACAGCCAATGCCCTGGACTTAAAAATTGGCGCGCGACCGGATAATACTCAAATGCTGACGGGTTTGATCGATGACGCCCGTGTCTATAATTATGCCCTCACTGCAATACAAATAAAAACGTTATATAACGAAAACTTCACCACACGTTTCGGTCCTTTAACCGGATCACCATAACCGGTAGAATAACTATACATGAAATCAAAAATTATCCTTGGGGTGCTATTTCTCTTTGCACTTATCAGTCTTTTTCTATATATTTTCTATCGCCAATACGCGTTCCCTGAGCACTCCATCCAGTTTTCTATTAACGAACATGAGGCTCAGGCTAAAGCCGAAATCCTCGCCAGTCAACTGGAATTTGGTATTCCTAACTACCGCAAAGTTACGCTTTTTGAAATAGACGATACCGCTAAGAGTTATTTGGAGCGCGAGCTGGGCCCCAAAGAAACCGGTGAACTGGCTCGTTCACAGGTGAACTTATGGTATTTCACCACCAGACTATTCCAAACGCAGCAGCAGGAAGAACTCTATGTCTCATATGCCCCTGACGGCAGATTGGTATATTTCTCGCACGAACTGGACGAAAATTTAAAAGGAGCGGCACTCTCCAAAGAGCAGGCCAGACAAGTAGCACGTCGGTTTTTAAGCTCCAACTGTTCACTGTGCCAAAGAACAAATTTTCCCGATGGTTGGGATGAAGTACAGTACTCCGGGACTTCACGCAAAAACAGGCTCGACCATTCGTTTGTTTTTGAACGCCAGAATTATGCACTCAAGGAGGCCAGACAGCGGGTGAGTGTCGAACTGGCCGGAGATAAGGTAATCGGTTTTAATGAGTACCTCAAAGTTCCCCGGCAGTGGATAT
This sequence comes from uncultured Gammaproteobacteria bacterium, assembly GCA_964403585.1. Classification (GTDB taxonomy): domain Bacteria; phylum Patescibacteriota; class Microgenomatia; order JALYQM01; family JALYQM01; genus JALYQM01. The sequence continues at coordinate 324,062 of CAYOFQ010000001.1, forward strand.
CCGAATTCCGAAAAGAGAAATCATACAATGATGTCGCTCAACTTGTGGCCGAACTGATCAGCACATTTTGTATCACACTTCCGCTGATCGTAATTTTCTTCAAAAAGTTTAAGGGGCGAAAGTTACTTTTTCGTGTTCCATATATTGCTGCTATTGTTCTGAGTGCGATCAGTCTCTCCGAAATAGTGAATAGCTTTTTCCAGTATTATTTCAACTATCCCACTACCCAGAGTCCTGTTACCATCCTGGTTTTAATAGTCTTTGGGCTCGCCCTAACCTGGATGTTTACCTTCATAACCAACCAGGCCACCCTGGCGGTAGCCGAAGGCTTGTTCCGGGAAGTTTTTCCAAAAGAAAAGCACATCATGTTTACCGTAAAAAACATGTTGCAACTCCCGTCCGTTACAAAAGGAATCTTTGTGGGAGCGTGTGTGGGAATTATTTTCTTCCTCTATGAATTACTTTATTACTTCTTGGGACGACAAATCGGGTTCTGGGTCCCGGCAGAAATTAACTATAGTGACGCGTTTAATTCGATTGCCCCATGGTTGTACCCACTGACTATCGGGTTACTGCCGGCAGTGACCGAAGAAGTCACCTATCGTTTATTCGGCATCTCCCTGTATACAAAATTTATCTCCCATTGGTTAAAAAATCCAAAACATGCGATTATTTTGGCTTCGGTCTTATCTTCATTCACTTGGTCATTTCTGCACAGCGCCTATCCTCAAATGCCGTTCTTTGTGCGTGGAATTGAATTGGGCGTGGTTGGGTTTGCCTTCAGTTGGCTTTTTTTACGGTATGGAATTTTATCTTCTATTGCCGCTCTTTAATGCCTTACAGATGGCCATATTTTTTCTTGATTCCAAGAATACGTATGCTGCTTCATCCGCAATAATAGTGGCGCTGATGCCGTTTTGGATCGTAGTTGTGAGCTTGGTAGTACAGAAGATTTTCAAAAAGCAAATCGTGGAGGATACTGTTCCGACAAATGAAAACAGCGATCCGGTTATAACCCCCGTTACAGTGGTTGAAAAAAGCGAAGTAACTATCGTATCCCGGCCTCCGGCAGCACCATTGAGTACAAAAACAAAAGTAATAATTATTTTGTTGGCACTACTTTCGCTCGGGTTGCTTGATGTATATAAAAGTGCTTCTCCCGCTAGCCAATCAAGCCAGGAGGACGAGATATCGTTTGTAAATCGGTCAATAGCGGTAAATAAAGCGGGCACCTACTTAACGCAGCAGGGGATTGAAACTGCTGAATATAGGCATGTCGCGACAGTAGAGTCGATGGGTAGCGATAGTACTGCTCAGAAATATGTTCGCAAAAAAACAGATCCTTCCACCGCAGACTATTTTTTGCAAAAAAATAAAGAACCGGATCAAATATGGAAAGTGAGGTTTTTCAAACCGCAAACACAAGAAGAATACTCGGTTACACTATTCCCAGACGGTAAAGTATATACCTTCAGTCATATACTCGACGAAAAGGCCGCCGGATCCCGCTTGTCTCCTTCCGAAGCTGAGCAAAAGGCCAAAGCGTATCTTGGCGAAAACACACACGATGCCCGTTCATTTATTCTGATTCATTCGGAGAATTTAAAGCGGGACAATCGTAATGATTACCGGTTTACCTTTGAAGATACTGAGAAAGTTGCCGATGCCTCCAGGCGCATCGTAATTGACGTTATCGATGGCCAACCGCAGAACCTGCAAAACTATATCAAAGTTCCTGAACAGTATCAGCGGAGTACGGAGGAAATCTCTACCAGGCAATTGATCTTAATAATCGGCAGTTCCATACTTGGCTTAATCATATTTTTACTACTCTCCAATACACTCTACCGACTGTATAAAGAAGGCGGATTACGGAACTCGACAGGTAAAATAATTGCCGGAGCTGTCACTACCTTTGCCATTATTTCCCGAATCAACCACTTTCCGGTATTTTTTGCCGGGTATGATACAGACCTGCCTATTTGGGTATACACAACCTTTCAGCTGATCGAAAGTCTAACCACCATCGCGGTAACCTTCATTTTCTCTGTAATAAGTATTAATTCCGGAATTGCCCTGTACACAAAATATATCGGGCCGCTGCTGCCTGCGGAAATTCCGCTGCAAAAAAGACTCTATTCCAATGCGCTGTTCCTGGTTATAGCACTTAATATGATGGGGGTTTGTATTTTATTTGCATCAGTCGAATTGTCGGAAAGACTTTTTCCTCACGCCGCTACGACCGCCAGCGAACAGTATATAAGCACACCGGACGGCATTGAAACATATCTACCGGTCCTTGAGGGACTTAAAAATACTACCCGCCCGATAATCGCAGTATTCATATTCGTGCTCTGTATCGGATCACTCCGACTGCAATTGAGGTCCTGGAAGCGGGTAGGTGCTCTGTTTGCAGGTATCGTCATTGGGACACTCTTGTTGAGTGACTGGACAACCCAGGATCTGCTTTCAAGGTTAATTGCGCTGGGGCCGGTAGTGCTCTATTCGTACCTCGCATGGCGATATATTGTCCGGAATAATATATTTTTCTATCTCCTGACTGTTTATTTTATCCTCGTAGGACTGCAAGCGGTGTCGTATCTAACAGAGAGTGACAATTTCTTGCGACTCGTTGCACCACAATCTAGTCCCGCGTCGCAGGATGACCTGCCATCCACGTAGTGATCTGTTTCAAACAATCTTCAGCGTCGAGTGGTGTAGTATCCGGTGATGTAAAACGTGCCCCTGCAGCCCGGTCATGACCACCGCCAATGCCCATCGACTGTACCAGCACCTGGACATTAATACTGTCCCGCAGCGACCGCAACGATGCTTTAACATCCCCGTCATTTTCTGCCGTCAGGACAATACTCCATCCGGTTGCACTGATCCGTGTCCCATATGTTGCGATAAAAATATTACGCGCAGAGCTAATAGTTACATCATCTACGCTATTTTTTTCAATATATTCTCGCGGCAACACTGAACAAAGACAGGTCGGCCAGCCCTCAACAACTATAAAGGTGGTATTACGCATAAGTTCCTGCATCACGGTAAAAACCTCCTGCGAATAGGTTGAATATTTCGATTCTAAGTAGGCAATATCAATACTGCCTTCAACAACCAATCGTGAAACGATCGGAAAAGCTGATACCTGTTGTGGATTTATGAACCGGAGGTTCCCGGTGTCACCCAAAATACCAAGCAAAATAACCTCAGCTATTCGGGGTGGTATGGATTCGCGGTCACTATAAAAAAGCGTGTACAAATTCTCTGAGTTCGATGAAATCGACGGTTCAACAAAAAGGAGATCAAACTGATCAGGTGGATGCCCATGGTGATCGATTGCAATTTTTTTACACTCCATATGCTGCAGTCGTTCCGGAGCCTTGCTGAATCTGCTATATATATTTGCATCCAACCCGATAAGTAAATCGACATCGGTCATTACGTCGGCTATTTCAGTAACAAATTCAATTTTTTCAAAGTTCTCAAAATAGTTCCAGCGATCGTTCCGTTCCGATGAATATACAATTCGTATACTTTTTTCGGGATACTTCTCCTGCAGAATAAAGTAGAGCGACAGGACCGAGGAAATTGAATCATCATCAGGCCCCATATGTGATGTGATGAGGATGTTTTGGGCAGAATCAGCAAGCTCAAAAAAGTTCGTACGAAATTGTTCTATTTTAGTTTGATCTATCATAGGCGAATTATACCAGTTTTGTTGACTTTCAGACGAGTATTGGCATAATAGCCTTGTATGCGCCAACAAAAATCTTCCAGCATGAAACGTGATGATGGATATACCTCGGCGACTAAACAGTTAATCAAAAAGACGCTTATCGGGTTAGGAATTAGCGCACTGATAATTTTGGTTCTTGCAGTCTGGGCATTCAAAAAGATCACCGGTCCCAAAGAAGTTGCCGAAGATCCCGAACCATCTGTAGCAGAAGTGCTGGCTGCTTCCACCGATCCTACTCCGACTGAATCACCGTCCCCGTCACCTTCGGTAAGCAGCAGCCCGTCTGCGTCGCCCAGTGCCACTCTTACTGCTTCGCCCTCACCTTCGACAACCCTTTCGCCAAGTCCGAGCGCAACACAATCGATAAAGCCGAGTCCAACTCCGCAACCAAGTGCGTCGCCAACCGTTACACCGGGCAAAACTATTAGCTCTCAGTCCAACTTGGACGGGTATCAGTCAAGTAACGGTGCTGGGAGTACGACTGCCGAAATCAAAGTTGGCCGAAATAATAGTGGGATCAGCCGGGGATTCATCAGCTTTGATATCACCCAAATCCCCTTCGGAAGTACAGTCGACAAGACCACCCTGCGGATTTATCAAAGCGGAACTACCGGCAATCCTTACTCAATTGGCGGAGAAATAAAAATTGATCATCTCAATTATGGCAGCACGTTTGAAAGTAGTGATTATGGTACCTCAAGTATCTCCTCAAGTTTTAGTACAATCAGCGGTAATGCAAGTGCCGGGTGGCGGGAAGTCGAAGTAACACAAAACATCAAAGGCGATCTTACCGCGGGACGGGTTCGTTCTCAATTCAGGTTACATTATGCTGTCGAACAAGTAGGAGGATCCTCAAGTGGCGATTACGCACTTTTCGAGTCGGGAGAGAATGCCGTCGAGACAAACAACGTTCCACAACTGGTCGTGCTTTATCACTAGGCAACCAGTGATATACTGCTTTTATGGAAATTAAGTCAGCTACTTTCATCAAGGGAATTACCGGGACTGATCCCATATTACAGGAACGGAAGCCCCACGTTGCCTTTATCGGTCGTTCAAATGTTGGTAAATCGAGCTTAATTAACTCATTGTGTCATCAAAAAAGCCTCGTCAAAGTATCTTCCCAGCCGGGGAAAACCAAACGCATTAACTTCTTCTTAATCAATGAAAGCCATTATTTTGTTGATTTACCGGGATACGGATATGCATCGGTTTCCCAAAAAGAAGCTGAAAAGTTACGACAGTGGATTGTCTGGTACCTGCTTACCGATGAAGTCCGGGATAAAAAAGTGGTACTGGTGCTGGATTGCAAAGTAGGAGTCACAGAGTTTGACCGCGAAGTGCTTGAACTTATTGCGAAGAATAAAATTAGCTATACAATTGTTGCCAATAAAATCGACACGATCAAAACCAGCCAGCAAAAGGAGTATATTGAAAGAATTAAACAACAAGTACCGGACAGTCGGTCAACAGAAATAATTATCTATTCAAGTAAAAATAACACCGGAAGGGATGCGTTAACTAAACGACTCTTTGCACAATAGCCAATGGATTTTTTTGTGTATATCCTTGAATGCTCAGACAAGACGTACTACGTCGGCAGCACCAGTAATCTTGAAAAGCGCTTACATCAGCACAATCACACCAAAAACGGCGCGCACTATACTAAAATTCGTCGCCCGGTTATTTTAAAACACCAGGAAAGCTATGCCACCTTGGCTGAAGCACGCAAAAGAGAGGCCGAGTTAAAACGCTGGAAACGGGATCGCAAGGAAAAGTTATTTAGTAAATCTGAATGAACTGATAATGCGCTTCGAAACATCGGTATAGGAAACACTCCCGTCATTTTCAATCTGAGTTGGCAAGTGGAGCTCAAAAACATTCCCCTTATGCTCTCCTGCAATCATAGTTCCGGTGTTAAATGCTTTAACACCATTGAGTGACATTTGAGTCACGCCGGTTTTCTTAATCTCATCTTTATAGCCATCATATTTGCTTTTGGCACTGGTCGGGAAAATGCGTATCCACGCGTAGTCTCCGTCACCAAAGTAATCTTTCGGTAAATTGCGTACTGTTCCAAATGCTAACCGCAGTTCACCATAACTGCTACGACTATATTCTTTATAACTCCACTCACTCGGTATTGTTAACTGAAAATTAAACTCCGTATTACTGTAGTTTTGATACGTGCTGTTAGGCACTGCAACAATCGAACCGGTAGTTTTTGTGTCGGCAAGCGAATCATTAACACTGGATAAGGAATGTGTTGCCGATGTCACAAAATACAAAAATCCAAGCACTCCTGCACAGATAAAAATAAACACCATCACTCCCGCAGCTGCGCCCCACCGGCTCGGATTATCCTGAATGGATGAAGCGACTGTTGTTGAGAGAGACGAAATCGACATCCCCGGATACACGGCCTGTATCGCGTGGTCAACCTGCGTGGGATCCCACCCCACTGAAGTGAGTTGCTGTCGTGTTATCTCGGCACTCGTTCCGCGAGCTGCCGAGTCTCGTACAAAGGTAATTAGTTGATCATCCACTATCTCAACTGTAACACGAATTGAATCAGGAGAAAAGAAAAACCCCACCTGATTGGGGTGGGGTTTGAACAGCAAGAAATAACTAGGTTATTTTTTCACTTTAATCTGTTTAGGCTGTGCAGCTTTTGATTTAGCAAATTTAACTTCCATGACACCATTTTTGCAGGTTGCTTCAGGATCTTCATTAACATCGACATCCCGTACCGAAACCTGGTATGAAAACTCACTGGTCATTGTACGGTAATTCTTACGATCCTTCTTTTCTTCCTGTTTGGCTTTACCATGAATTTTGAGAACCCCGTTGTGAAAGGTCATTTCAACATCATCAGGATCAACCCCCGGCATTGCGGCTTCGACATAGACATATGTATCGTCTTCCGAAATCGAAAGTCCACCTGAACCTGCCGGAGTAGTTGGCCACATCTCGTCATCAAGTAAAGACGACATACGGAACGGGGAAAATTCCCAGAAAGGACGCATAACTAAATCATTAGGCATAATAACCTCCTTACAAACTACTAATAAGTGTATCTAGCACTCTTTATACAACGAGTGCTAAGAGATGTCAAGAGGGTTATCAGGCGGTTTTTGTTCTGTTATAATAGTTAAAAATGAACTCGGAACAAAAAAACGACGCCCTCAGAAAAATAAAAAATGAAGTCCTCAATCTTACGTCTTCGCCCCTCTATGGCTACCGTACTAAAAATAACTTCTACCCGGTGATCGGTGAGGGAAACCACGACTCGGCCATTATGTTTATTGGTGAAGCACCCGGATTAAACGAAGCTAAAACCGCCCGTCCCTTTGTCGGCGCTGCCGGTAAATTTCTGGATGAATTGCTCGAAACCGTCGGTATTAAAAGGTCTGATGTGTACATTACGAACATCGTTAAAGACCGGCCGCCGGAAAATCGCGACCCCACCCCGCAGGAAATTGAAAGTTATGGTCATTTTCTTGACGAGCAAATAGATATCATTCAACCTAAAGTTCTCGCCACACTGGGTCGCTACTCAATGGCGTATATTATGGAAAAGTTCGGTATCTATGATGCAAACGTTCATAAAATCAGTAAAATCCACGGCCATGAATTCCCGGCTAAAGCCAGTTACGGGGAAATAAAAATTATACCCTTGTATCATCCGGCGGTTGCATTGTATAACGGGTCAAATCGGGCAGTGTTGCAGAAGGATTTTGAAATCTTCAAGAAGTTGGCGTAAGCCAACAAATATTTTCACCCCACCATCTTTGATAGTCAGTTATAAAGAAAAAATATGAATTTAAATGTGCGTGAATCCGAGTTATTATTGCCCGAATTAAAAGTGCTGGACGAATATCTTGTCTATGACGGTTGGCAAAAGGCAACAGAAGATAACAGTCGAACACTTTCCACTTTGGCAGGCGAGATTGCTATAGACAGCTTACCTGCGATACGGCGAATTAGAGAGCTCTTTCAGGACAGTCACACCGTACCCAGAAGGAGATTAGATATCCATAGTGATCGGGTCGCCTTTGAAAATGTGCCTATTTCAATTGACGCGTTAAGTTCAGGACTGGATGTCTTGGAGCAGCTAAATATTACTTTCTTTCCGCAGATAGAAGACATCTGTCGAAAATTAGCGGGACGGTATCGCAGGGTTGATCCGGTTGATGCGCTACTTGTAACACAGGAGGAAGTCCGTAGGAGAATTTTCTATAACTGGAATGCTGACGGACGTTCAAGTGAGGAACTGGCATGGAACTTAACTGGGTTCGTTAAGATAGCTTTCAAATACGCCAGTTCAGACCTCATACGGCTCGATCGTGCAGCCTCATCTGATAGCGAGGTATCCATTGACTTTGACCTTGTTGGAACAGGCCGTACTTCAGGAACATACAACGACGTTTACAGCCGGTCAAACGAATTCTGGGGTATTACGGGCAGTCGGTAGATAGTCTAAGTTATTACCAAGTCATGGGGTACATAGGTCAACTTGATTTGTATCGCCAGGTTGCAGTAATGAAAAAAATGGGATACTTCCACCCAGAGGAAACAATGGCTGATCATTACAAACGACTCAATTTAAGTGAGAAGTCTACTAGTGAGGACTTTAAGTTTGCTTTATTGGAAATAATCAGAAAGATTGCTTCGAATGAGAAAGTACCTTCTCGCAGCGACGTGGCCGAAATGGTATCGAGAGCGGAAGCTTCTTTACATGAGGAAAAAAGAAGACCATCACCACAGAAAAAAGAAGGGTTAGTTCTTTTAGAAAAGATGCAGAAAAAAAAGAAGCGACCGCCATACCGCGAAGGAGGACATAATATTCCTCTCTATTCAGCACGGGTACAATTATTTGAATCGGGAGTTATTGATGATCAGGAATGGCTTGAAACGCTTACTGATATCGAAAGACAAGTCCTAAGGTTGGCGATGGTATGTATTGATAAGCACTTTATTTATACTAATGTTAGAATAGGCGAGACGTTAGGGTTGGAAGAAACATCGGTCCGTAATACGCTCCTGAACATAAATCGTCGCAGGAACGGGGAATTAACGCCACGCGCTAAAAGTACTACTCGCTATATTAATACTAAAGGTGAGACTATCCTCCATGGTTATGCCCACTATAACCTTATTAATGTATGGAGAGAACAAGGTGGATGGCAATCATGGCAGTTAGCTAACTTAACGACCTATCAAAAGGAAATTCTGCTTTTTGTCACTACCCCTAATGAACACGGCAGGTATCACTCAACTGAAGAAGCTCGGCAAAAGTTTGGTTTCAGTGATGACTCACAAGTCTTAAAAACTATCTTATCGTTAATTGAAGACACATCATTCATTATAGATATCCAAAGCAAGTTAGAGGCTGCTCTCAGGCATAGATCGCTTTTCAACCCGCGGCAAATTGCAATTATTGAAGGTATGTTAGGGGCACTTCAGGCCGGTGTCTCATTCCGTGGAGACCGTCTGGCCGGTGTCTCCCGTCATTTAGGTTTATCAGATACTGCCTGTAATTTTTTCCTCTACAAAGCCCTTCCTAAAATAATGGGAGGAGTAGTAGAATAAGTGTATATGCAACAATCAAAAGCCCTTCAGTTCATTTATACGTTATTCATCGGAATTCTTGTCGCCACGTTTGTGGGACTTGGTATCGATGCTTTCTATGAGCGACCGCAACCGCCGGAATATCCGCGTGAGCTCAGTTATCCGCAAAAGATGGAAGATCCGAATAAACCATTTATCGAAACTGAAGAGGGACGACGTATTCAGCAGGAATTTGAGCAGCGCCAGAAAGAGTACGATACTCAATTCAAAAACTACAATCAAAATGTTTCGATTATTGCCTTAGTATTATCGGTTGTTATTCTCATCGTCAGTTTAACCCTCATGAAGAACCTGCAGTTACTTTCCGATAGCCTCTTACTCGGCGGATTGCTCACGCTTTTGTACAGTGTGATCCGTGGATTTATGACCGACAGCAGTAAATTCCGCTTCAGCGTTGTTGCGGCTGGATTAGTAGCTGCCTTGTTGGTAGGATACGTAAAATTCGTTAGACCCGCTAAAAGCTAACAAGGATTTCATCGCTCCTCACCTTGCTTTTTTATAGCTGGAAGGGTAGAATCATCAAGTATCCCCAAAACAGTAAGGCACGTATGATTCGCGTACAGAATCTAAACAAAACCTTTTTCTCGCGAAAAGGGCAGGGGGGGCTTTTCGGATTTCTCAAGCCCAAAACGGTCAAGGAATTTCAGGCGGTCCATAATCTCAATTTCCAAATCGAAAAGGGAGAATTTGTCGCTTTCCTCGGGCCAAACGGCGCGGGCAAAACCACTACTTTGAAAATGCTCACCGGAATTTTGTATCCAACGTCCGGAGAAATTGATGTGTTTGGGTATAATCCCTTCCAAAAGAAAAAGCAGTTTAAAAAAATGATTAGCTTTGTCATGGCCCAGAAAACGCAACTGTTTCTTGAATTACCGATCAAAGATACCTTCGATTTCTTTGCTGAAATTTATGAAGTAGATAAACAAAAATATAGAAAATTATTAGATGAACTTATCGATCGCTTCGAACTACGGGATAAGCTTGGAACAGTCGGCCGCAGGTTATCACTCGGCCAGCGCATGAAATGTGAACTCATCTGCAGTTTCCTGTATAACCCAAAAGTCATTTTTCTTGATGAACCAACTATTGGACTTGATGTTAACAGTGCCCAAGAAGTACGGAACTTCCTCAAAGAAACTAATAAATCGCTTGGTACAACGATAATCTTAACTACCCATAACATGCAGGACGTTGAGGAACTGTGCGAACGAACGATTGTGATCAACAAGGGTGAAAAAATTCATGATGGAAAAACAGACGATTTAAAAAAAATGTTCGGCGACGACCGGATCGTTGAGTTTATCCTAGACACAAATAGTCGTGCCATCCCGGATAAAATTATGCACCAGATCCGCAATTCCGGCGGAGAAGTAATCGAAAAGAACTTGTCTAAACTGGTTATTAAAAGTGATCGCCATACCAGCACCGCACTGATAAATATTGTATTAGGAAATGCCCAGGTGAGTGAAATTAATTTTCATGAAGACGACTTATCAGATGTTATAGCCAGAATCTATAAACAATAATATGTTTAAAGCAATCGCCATACTCCTCAAAGCTAATTACAAAATTGAATTGAAATCAGTGAGGGTTTTTATTTTGAACCTGCTTACTCCAATCATTTACCCGGTTGTGTTTGTAATTCAGATCTTTATTATGTACAAAATTAATCCGCATGCTTTTTTTAATCTCCCTCAGGAACTGTTTATTGTCGGAATGTTTGCCGTCCAGGTTATTTTCTGGGCTAGTAACGATCGCAGTATGCGGTTTCTCACACTCGACATTCTCTCAGCTAATTTCGACTTAGTATTATTAAAACCGGTAAATCTGTTTTTCTATAAATACTTTAGACATTTCGATATGCTCAGTTTAACCATGATTATTCTTAATCTGCTGGCATTCATGTTTACGGCTATTCACTATGGACTTGACGCTTTCATGATAGGTAAAAGTTTACTTCTAATTGTCTGTGTGAGTCTGCTCTACTTAAACCTAAAATGTATATTCTACGGGTTTACCTTCTTCGCCCGGGATGCCCGACAGATTTCCCGAATTCACCGGACCTTAGAAGATCTTACCTGGATGAAGCCACCGGAAATTTTTCCTGCCGGGTTACGCACGTTTCTAACGTATTTACTCCCGTACATAGTCGTTACCGGATTTATTTTCGAATTATTGCGCAGTCACGATACGACTCTTTTCTGGATTATTATTATTTCCTGGCTGATTATCTCTGCCCTATTAAACACCGGTATTTGGAAACTGGGATTAAAACGTTACGAAAGCATGGGCTAATATGAAGAAATATCTGTATATTATAAAAAACAGTTTTCTGGAAGTGAACCATTCATACTTTATCATGGCCATGCAAATGCTCCAGCCGCTCGGTGAAATTTATGGATTCATTTTGTTATACAGCTATATCCTGAACCCGCAGGCCGGGTTGAATATCTCGAGTGAAATTGCTATCTATTATTTGTTTATTCTCACCGCCAGTACCAGTGTTCTACCCATGTTTTCCGAGCGCATTCGCAAAGATATCATCGACGATACCTATCTAAATATCGAGAAGCTCCCCATTAATCCTGCAGTATTTTACTTTTTGGACAACGTCGCCAAGAACATTATTCCGATGGTGGTTTTTATTTTCGGAAGTGTGATCTACATGATCATCTCCGGTGTCCCCGCGATAGCCATTGGCTTATTCGTTCCGACCTTACTACTTTCCATAGTGTTATCCCATTTGATTTATTTCGTCTTTACTATGAGCAACTTTTACTCCGAAACAGCCAGTGTGTGGCTCTTTCGAGCCATTTTCGACTTTACCAGTGGACGCTGGGTGCCGTTACTGTATATTCCAACCGGTATTAGATATTTTCTGTATGCGTTACCATTCCCGTACGCCTTTGGTGCTTTAGCAAGGAATTTCGCGCAGTTTAATGTCTATGAGTATGGGATATCGGTAACAGTTGCGCTTATTTGGACTATAGTATTGGGTATCATTGGTACTAAGTTATGGCATCGCGGAAGCTATCACTTTCAGGAAAACGGTTAATCCGAACAATGCCGTACAACCGTTGCTAAATCTTCTCGACCCAAAACATATAACCTATTCATCGCCCGGGTCAGGGCAACATAAAGGAGATCATGGTCAACATGCTTGCGTTCCTGAGCTACTTCCTTCGCGAGTTTCCGGCCGCCAAAATAATTTGAATCAACGCCAACCAGGAAAACCGAGTCAAATTCAACGCCTTGTGCCTCGTTAATTGTTAAAATGTGTACATTGGAATTATGCTTAAATACAGTTCGATACGCCTCCAGATATTCATCGGATTTCCCTAAAATACCAATAATTCCGTCTCCGGCAGCGTCTACCAGATCTTCAACTTTTTCAATTTCCTGAGCTTTTTGAGCAATTACAAATTGTTGTACAGGCTCACCATCTTTTAACCCTTCCGGAACAGTCACCGAAAAACCTACCGAATTCAGATACTCCAGTATCTGTCTGGTATTACGGTAAACCTTTTGCAGCACGACCTTCCTGCCTGTGCCGAATTTTTCCCCTACGGAAGCCCAATCAGATATCGTATGCGTTCTGGTTTGTTGCGCTAAGTCCCCAACATAGAGTACCGCACTGGTTTTCTTCCCCACACATGCCAATAATATCTCTATTTGCTCTTGGAGATAGTTCTCCGCCTCATCGACGACAATCAGCGAATAGGAGACCGGAGCACGGCGAAATGTTTTTTTATGTTTCAAATGCGTAACGTACTCATAATCGGTTACATCTCCCATTACGGCCTTGTCATGTGCTATCTGGTGTTTCACAAACAGGGAAAGATCAAAGCGGTCCACAACTCCACCACTAATCTGACGCTCAAGCAAGTCTAATTGTGCCGAATTCATATGCTTGGCATAAGCCACCCGCATTAAATCAAAGGGATTATCCAGGCGATCAATTTTCTTCAATTTTTTGAGCGCTTTATTCTTGGCATACTCGTAGAGATCCTTCTCTTCTTCAGCATGTCCGTATCGCTGCACAAAGCGAACATTCTTCAAGCGATATTTTTCAATTACCCATTCATCAAAAGTAGTAATAACAACCTTATTTATACCCAGTTCAGGGAGTAGCTTAGAGAAATAATGTTTAGTCGAAGCGTCCTGCACAAACACAATAATTTTATGGGAAGGAAAGAGCTGCTCGGTCTCGGGTGCTTGGGTTAAATAGGCAACGCGATGCAATGCTAATGTCGTTTTACCCGAACCGGCCGGTCCGGATATTAAAAAGGAACCCTGCCAATGAGCCCGAATAACCTCATCTTGAGCTTTCTCCATTTGTTCCACAATTTCCGGGAGGGAAAAGTCGGACTTCTTTCTTGTTAATCGTTCCTGGTAAATCAGCTCACGCGGTGAGGCCAGCGACTCCGTGGCCATAAAAACAATATGCCCGTCCACAATCATGTATTGCTCTTTAGCCAAAAGTTGTCCATGGATATCAAACTCTTCATCCTGGGATTTGAAGGAAAAGGAGCCGGGGCTTTCATAGCGTAACCGGGCAATCGGTGTTACCCAGGAATAAATTGCATCGGGAAAATAAGGGAAACGGCCAAAATAGATTGTTTTAGATTGTTTATCTCGGTCAAACTGTACAGTACACTTGGAGAAGTACGGAGATTTGCTAAGCTTGGCTAACTCTTCACTGCGGTTCTTTTTTTCGTAACTGAGGATTTTCTCAATATCAATATCCGCTTCATCATGTCCACCTTTTTCTGCACCTTTAATGATGTCCTCTAAACGTTGCAGCTCCTTTTGCAGGCCTTCTCGTTCCACAGTAATATGCTTTTGCACCTCGCCAACATGCTGCTGCGCCTGCTCGTGAAGCGAATCCTTAGTCAGCTGATCCATACAGCCTCCCTATGTTAAAAATGGGTAAGATAATTAGGATATCAATAGCATAACCAAAAGGCAAGCATGATTTCCATAAATTTGCACTTTTTCACAACTTCCACTATATTTATTCTAATGAAGCAAATTATCGGAAAATTGTTCCAGAAGGAAGGTGAGGAAACCGCTGCCGAGCATCCCTCCCCAATGCTCGCATTATCCATTTCCGCAGGTGTCGTCAAGGCTACAATCTGGGAATTACAGGATCATAGCGTCGAAATCTTAGGTGTTGGAACAAAAACATACTCAGATTCAGGCAAAGAAAAAAATGTCGATTATAAAGTTCTGCTCGAAAAAGCAGCCGATGCGATCGATATGGCCTGTACGGTAGCCGAAGTTGATGTTAAACAAACTATGTTCGGCTTACCGCAGAGCTGGATCATTAATGAGCAGCTCCTGCCTGAATACGACGAGCTCATGGAAAAATTGGCCGAGGATCTCGATCTTGTCTCAATCGCCTATGTTTCAATCCCGCATGCCATTTCATATTACTTACAGTATTTGCATAAAACGCCTCCAACAACTTTATTAATCGGCAGTTCTCGTGAAGGTGGCCATATCTCGTTCGTTGAAAACGGTAAAATCAGGGAAAGTCATTACATTAATTGGACCGGCGAAAGCTTAGGAAAAAATATTGACCGGGGATTGTCGTTATTCAAGTCTTTGCACTCGTTCCCGCCGAGTATCTGTCTCTATGGATATGGAGATTTAACTGCCGCCAAGAACGAACTGGCAAAATATGCCTGGAATGTCGGAGCACAAAATGCCACACAACAGGGTGCCCCAACCTTCCTGCACGCACCAAAAATTATGGTGCTTGAGGAGCATGTCGATTCATTGGCCGTATCGTTGATCGCCGGCAAGGATTATGCCAGACAACACGGTATTCAGGGACGATTAAGTATTAAGTCCCTCGAATATCAGAACATGAATTCTAACGCAATGATGCCTGAAGAGCATCAGTTGCCTGCCGTGCCGGACCATCAAGTTGAAGAACTACTTCCTGCGGCGGTCGCATCAACAGTCACAGCTCATCCCGACGCAGCGCCATTTGGGTTTGTTAAAAATCAGGATGTTGTCAGCACTCCTGCGACTGCCGATCTGCATGAAGAAGAGCCGCTCGCAGCTCATGAGTTGGAAGTAGAAGAACCTGAACCACATAACGATATTGAAGTCCATGACTGGAAAGAAGAAAAAACAGTTATTGACGAAGAAGATCCGGTTGAAAAACCCTGGACCGCTCCGGTTACCCAAAAAAAGAAATTTATCCTTCCCGCGTTCAAAGCGCCTTTTTCGCTTAAAGGGAAAAAATTAAATCAGCTCATTACCGTAGCAGTCGTCCTTCTGATAGTGGTAATTGGCGGCGGCAGTGTCGCCGGCTGGGCGCTATGGAATATCCCCAAAGCAACCGTCACTGTCTACGTAAAACCGGATGTCTTGGAAAAACAGGTTACGGTCACAGCAACAGAAAAATCAGCGGTTTCTACTATTGAAAATACCATCCCTGCTCAAAGGTTGGCTATTGAACTAAAAGACACCCGACAGGTAGATACAACAGGAAAAAGACAAACAGGCCAGGTAGCCAAAGGACAGGTGTATTTATATAACAAGACCGGTTCAGATAAAAATTTCCCTGCCAATACCGAACTCCGCTCCGGGAATCTTAAATTCACCACTTCGGAAAGTGTTACGGTTGCCTCCGCCAGTGCGACAACCACCGCCAGTGGCGAAACAAAGACCAATGGCAAAGCTAATGTTCATGTTGTTGCCGCGGATATTGGCCCGGAGGGAAATATTACTAAAGATACCTCATTAAGCGTGACCGGCTTTGCGAAGGAAGATTTTGAAGCCGTAGCCATCGATGCCTTTACCGGAGGAACCAAAAAAGACATCCGGGTTGTTGCTGCCGTTGATCGCACTAATCTTTCGCGGGATTTAAAGTCTGATCTTGAACTTAAAATTCCCACAGAATTGCGTACCAAAGTACCCGAAGACAGCATCCTGCTGGATAAAGCCTGGCAGACAACCCAGGTATTGGAGAAATTCAATAAAAATGTTAACGATGAAAGCGATACCGTCTCCGACGATATGACGATTAAAGTAGAAGGGTATCTAATCAAAAAGGCCGATGTTGAGCAGATGTTGGCCAACATTCAAACCGCCGCCGTGCCGGACGGGTACGAATTAAAAGATAACAGTAAGGACATCCGAACCGACTTCGTAAGTTTGGATAAATCCGGAAAATTAGTCTTTACGGCCACCAGCAAGGCTAATATTATTCCTAAAATTGATGAAAAACAAATTGCTAAGGATATCTTGGGCAAAAGTGAGGATGCTGCGCGTAAAACACTCTTATCCAACAATAAAGTCCTCGATGTATCCTTCCAGTACTCGGTAAATCTTCCCGGGCCACTTCTAACGCTCCCGCATCTCGAGAAAAATATTGAAGTGAAGCGGGGAGTACGATAAACTCCACTTTATGGAACAGATCCTTATTAAAGGTCCCTGCACCTTGTCAGGTACTGTCTCGGTACAGGGCTCGAAAAATTCTTCCATGAAGCATGTCTTGATGCCTCTGTTAGCTAACGATGTTTTCACTCTGAAAAATATTCCGGATATTGGCAGTACACGCAAACTTCTTGAGCTGGTTATTTTGCAGGGGGCGCATGTGTCCTGGAACGGCAACACGGTAATAGTCGACACGCGGCAAGTATCGATACCACAACTATTACCCGCCGAGCTGTTTTATTACACCAGTGGGGCAATCTTTCTTATACCTATTCTGACATTCAAATATGGCTCCTGCAGTGTAGAAGAACATCCTGAAAGAACCGACACCGGTGGTGACAAAATTGGTACACGCGAATTTAGTCAGGTGCTCGAAACCCTCCGGTTATTGGGAATTATGCACCGTAAAGAAGGCAAGGTCTATCATTTTTTTGTTGATAAACTCACTCCACTGGACTTTGCGGTACCCGTCCGATCGTTCTCAGTAAGTGTCATGGCTACTATTGCTAGCCTGTTTAAGCACGGAACAAGCACCATTCGGCACATCACCGGAGAAGCGGATTTTGAGGATACCCTTAGATTTTTAAAATCAGCGGGTGTCAGCATTGCTCAAACGGGAGACACACTGGTAATTCAAGGCGACGCGGTCGTCAAAGGAACTACGTTTGAAAACATGTTTGATCGACACGATTACATTACCTTTCTTGCAGCCGCACTCGCGACAAATTCTGAAATTACCATTTCTAATGTGCACAGGCAACAGATGAAACTGGACTGTCTGGATACAGTCTTGGCCCAAATGGGGATACAAATTGAACTACGCGATACATCCTGCCATATTCCCGCTCAGCGCGAAAAACTTTATGCTGCCAATATTATTGCCGGATTATATCCGCAGTTTATTACCGAATGGCAGGTCTTATTTGCACCCTTACTGACTCAAGTAAACGGCGTATCAACTGTAGTTGAAACCGTGTATACCAATCGTATGCGCCACTGGGAGGAGTTAGGCAAGATGGGGGCAAAATATGAATTTATCCGACATCCGGAGTATCCCGAAGTCGCTAATAATCCACGGGCAGTTACCGTTACTGGACCTGTTCATTTGCAGGGGGCTCCTGTTATAGCCAACGATCTGCGCGCAGGTGCTGCCTTAATAATCGCCGGACTCGTCGCCGAAGGTCATACGCTCATCAGTGAAGTAGATCATGTTCATCGGGGCTATGAACGGCTGGTAGAACGGTTACAGGATCTTGGTGCAACTATTTCCTATGTTCCGTAAACTCAAACCTGAGCTTGCGCTTCTTTCTATTTTTCTGCTACCATAATTCAGCAATTATGAAGCGACTTATTGAAGAAACCCTCTTTATTACCCTTGGTGTAATTTTTTTGGTTGTTGGATCCGTGGTTGGGGGTGCCTGGTGGTGGTATAGTTCAAATACTAAACCCATTTCAGCAGATACTGCCAAAAGAGAAATTATAGTCCCGAATGGAGCTACATTTGCCGATGTTGCCCAAAATCTTGAGGAGCAGCAACTTATCCGCAACGCGTTCGCGTTTCGCGTTTGGACAAAGCTTTCCGGTGATGAAGTCGTTGTGCAGGCCGGAAAACATCAATTTGCCCCATCCATGAGCTATGAAGAAGTTCTTCACGAACTTGCACTCGGGTTAGAGGATGTTAAGAAGATCAGATTTGGTGAAGGGTGGCGTGTTGAAGAGATGGATGCGGCACTCAAACAGAACCTTAATGAACAGTACGACAGTAAGAGATTCCTTGAACTGGCGCGTCCGCGTCAGGGAATGCTGTTTCCTGACACCTACGAATTTCAAAATAATACGACTGCCGATGAAGTTATTACGAAACTACAGACTGAGTTTGAAGAAAAGTATCAAGCCCTAAACGGGCCGGCCGAATCGGAAAAGAAAAAAAGAATCATTATTATCGCATCCATGCTCGAGCGGGAAGGTAAATCAGACCAGGATCGCCCGGTGATTGCCGGCATTATCGAAAACCGGCTTCGAACAGCCGGGGAAACCGCCGGGTTTTTACAAATCGATGCTACGGTTCAGTATGCAGTCGGTTCAAGCAGTTCCTGGTGGAGAACACCGACACCTGCTGATCAGGAAACCGATTCACCATATAATACCTACAAAAATAAAGGATTACCTCCGGCACCTATCTGTAATCCCGGGCAGAGTTCACTCAGTGCTGCAATCAGCCCGCAACAAAATAATTACTATTACTATATCCACGACGACTCCGGGAAGGCCTACTATGCTCGAACGCTGGATGAGCACAATCGAAACATTGCAAAGTATCTCTAAACCATTTATCATAAGGTACGAAATTATAGTTAGTTAAAAGAAAGAAGAGCAGATGCAACTCGGCAACTGACATCTGCTACACAAGTATGAGTGATATGGCACAAATGATGGATGAAGTGTGTCCCAAGTGTGGAAGTCCGCTCGGTCCGGTAGAAACTACACCAACAGAGAGACAATTACAGCGTTGCAGCAATGGACGCTGGAACAGAGAGACCCGCCAAACCGAAGGCTGCGATTATGTAAAATGGCTAAAAACTGAACCAAAAGAATTAGATGAAAAATGTCCGAAATGCGGCGAACCACTTGTTCTAGCTGTAACCCGATTTGGAAAGAAGATGAAGAAGTGTAGTACTTCAGGCTGGGATGCGGCAACTAAAACCCCGACCGGCTGTGACTATATTGAATGGATCAACAACTCCTCGAGTGAAGAACTGGATGAAGATTGCCCGCAATGCGGTGCTAAACTGGTCATGTTTACAACCAGCACCGGAAAACGTGCTAAAAAATGCAGCACATCTGGCTGGGATAAAGTAAACAGAGTTGCAACCGGATGCACATACATTGAATGGCAGAATTCCCGTTAAGTTATTTTTAAACTTCGGGTGACGGACTACCACTCGGTGTTGATCGTCGGGTAGGGGTTACCGAAGGTGAGGGTGAAGCATCTTCAACTTCCTCATCCATTGCATCCCCTTCGTCATCCGGAACAATGCTTGGTTCAACAACCGGCGCAGGTTTTGGTGTTGCTACATAACCCTGTGGATACGGGGTTACATTTCCCGGTCCGCCTCCAACGCCAAATTGTGGTGTTGTGACGCCATTCTGAGGGCTAGCATCATAGGCGCCTTTAGTTACCCAACCGAGTACAAAGAACAAGGGGATCAAGAGAAGTGGTACCCAGTTAAAATACCCCCGTGATCGTCGCACATCCCGGTCACGTGTTCGCGTATCATAATAATATTCTTCATCATTGCGTACTTTTTCTTCAGGTGTCATAAATCCTCCTTATAAATCTAATTAATGAGTAGCGTCATGATCGGCATCAACTAAATCAACTTTTTCTTCACGAATTTCTGCCGTAATCGGTACTTCACGCTGGGTCTGTTCAATCTGAACACGGGCAGTGCCGGCGCGTACTACCTGTTTGGTTACCACCGGTTCTTCCCTGTTTAACACAATTTCCACATCTCTATCGCCAAAATCCGGAGTAACATCGGTTCGGGCTGAGGGTGAGTCGTCAAATACCAGTTTGGCGTGCTCTTCGACAATCGGAACCGTAATTGTTTCATTACGGGTCACCGTATATTTATGTAGGCGGGCTTTTGCATACGGTCGCGCTTCAGTATCAATATCCAGCTGCTCCTTATGGAGATCAACTGATTTATCGGTCACGACATTATCCTCATCAACTACATCGTCATCAATATCAAGATTATCAGTAACAGTATTGTTGGCAACAGTTTCGCTCTGCGGATGGTGATAGTAGTTCGAAAGCTCTGACGCCATGTCCTTACCGAATTCATCACCATGCATTTTCGGCGCAGCTCGTATCATGTCATAATCGTAGTTAACGCGAACATCGGCATCATCTAAATGCGCGTCGTTCAAGGGAATGTAGTAAGTAGATGTTCCGAGAATTCCTCCCTGAACGCTTGCCCAACTGGCTTGCCCGGTCTCTTCATCTTCATAAATATCGCGTATTCTACCGAGTTGATTGCCTTCACTATCCAAAACTTGCCTGCCAAGCCAGGTTGTGTAATCATGTGAAGTATTCATGTTCTTCCTCCTATAAAATAAATAGTGGAGAGTATACAAATAGTATAAGAATATATTACAGTATTACTATAAATATGTCAATGAAAATAGCTCCAAAAGCACATTTTGAACATAATGCCTTACTGTTCAAATATTCTATTCCTTTACTAATTTCACTGAAGCTTGTTGGGGTAATACTGATAATAAATATGTTGTTCCCGCAGCCCGAGGGAGTCCTCAATAGCTTTAAACGATCCCTGCAAACCGCCAATTATCAGGAGGTGTATTTCATTTTGGATAAACAGGCTCAGAAAAGCAGTAACCCCGATCTTTTTTATAAAGAAATGCGCGATACCGATCAGCAATTACAAATTTTAAGTAAAAAAGTAGATGTTGATATACCATTTGCCTATCCCTGGCAATCAACTGTCAATGCGACAAGTGTAATTACCTATTCAACTCCATTAGGTGAAATTATGCACCAGAAAAAAATTGTCTTACAGCGTGAATGGAAGGAATGGAATATCAAATGGGAATGGGATACGGTTCTGCCGCATTTTAGTCCTGCTGACACTCTCGAAGTTAAGCCTAAGTCCGGAATTGTTGCCTTACAGAAAAAAGACGGACGGAGATACATACTCTTATACCGTGATAAATAAAAATGATAAAATAGCACCATGATCGACGAACTAAAAAAACGCCTGTATTTTTTTACTGCCTGGTACTTTAGATTTTTCGCCCAAATACGACTATCCCGCTGGAAACCTCGTGTTATTGTCGTGACCGGCTCTTCAGGTAAAACTACGCTCATGCATTTTGTCGAATCTCAGTTGCAGGAAAAAGCTAAATACTCGCACCATGCCAACTCCAGTATTGGTATTCCGTTTGATGTGCTCGGACTTGAACGGAGAACTCTTAAGTTCAACGAATGGCCGGGATTATTTATTACCGCGCCGCTTAAAGCATTTTCAGCACCTCCAGTCCAAAAGATTTACGTTGCCGAATGTGATTGTGATCGACCAATTGAAGGAAAGTTTCTTTCAGAATTTCTTAAACCTGAAGTAACCTTGTGGATCAGCGTTTCCCGCACCCATAGCGAAAATTTTGACCATCTCGTCGACTCAGGTGTATTCACTACTGTTGAAGACGCGATTGCGTACGAATACGGGTATTTTGTTCGCAATACCCGCAAACTGGTAGTCATTAACGGCGATTCGGAACTCATGAAAACTCAGGTGAAAAATATCCAGACCGAAGTTAAGCAAATCACCGAATCCGAATACCTCCAAAAGTATGAATTAAACGGTCAGGGAACACAGTTTTCGATGCGAGGTGTGGAAATTAATTTTACCACGCTCCAGCCGAAAGAAATTTTCCAGACAATCGCCGAGACAATGGAGCTGGTTTGTTATCTCGACATACCACCCGACTATTCGTTTTCACACTTACAGATTCCTACGGGCCGTTCTTCCGTGTATAAAGGTGTGAAAAAAACCATACTTATAGATAGTTCCTATAATGCCAACCTCGCCTCAATGACAGTTATTCTCAACATGTTTCAACAGCTTACAGCAGACAAAAAATGGATGATTCTGGGCGATATGAAAGAGCTGGGCAAGGAAGACCGGGAAGAGCACGAGAAGCTTGCTCAGCTTATAGCAAAAATGGAGATCGAAAAAGTACTTTTATTGGGTCCTTCGATCAATAAATATACCTATCCTATGTTACGGGAACTCGTCTCTGAACCGGAAAAAGTATTAGCATTCTCTAAACACGCAGAGCTTTTAAAATACGTACAAGATTCCATTCAGGGAGGCGAAACATTGCTTTTTAAGGCTTCGCAATCATTAGTCTTTGATGGCTTTATTCAACATCTGCTGGCCGATCAATCGGAGATCCATAAATTACCCCGCCGCGAAATCTTCTGGGACGGCTACCGCAGGGAAAGAGGATTATGATGGACAATAAAATAAATGTTGGAATTATTTTCGGCGGACAGAGCGGGGAGCACGAGGTTTCGTTGCAGTCTGCCAAGTCCATTTACGACGCCATCGATAAAGATAAATATAACGTTACTCTTATAGGCATTGATAAGGACGGAAGGTGGCTACTCGGTGAGCGGTCGGAAATGTTACTCAATGAAACTAATCCCAAACTCATTGCTCTGAATAGAAAGACAACTACTCAGGTCACTCCCCTTAACGCAAATAATACGGTTGTTCTGCAGCCACGCGATACACAGCAACAGGCCCAATCCATAGAGGTATTTTTCAATATTATTCATGGCACTACCGGGGAAGACGGTGCCTTACAGGGGATGCTGGAAATCATGAACGTTGCTTATGTTGGTGCAGGGGTACTTGGCTCAGCCGTTGGTATGGATAAGGACGTTATGAAACGGTTACTGCGTGATGCGGGTCTACCCGTAGCTCACTTTGCCACCCTTAAACGTGGCTATGACCCGGATAATCTTAAACAAATCATCTCCACTCTGGAGTACCCGGTCTTCGTTAAACCGGCTAATACCGGGTCGTCGGTAGGGGTAAACAAAGCGCATGATGAAAAAGAGTTACAGAGATATATCGACGAAGCCTTCCAGTACGACCATAAAATCTTAATCGAAGAATATATTAAAGCACGCGAGATAGAGTGTTCAATTTTAGGAAATGATCATCCTCAAGCTTCGGTTTGCGGTGAAGTTATCCCGCGTCACGAATTTTATTCCTACGAAGCAAAATATATCGATGAAAATGGCGCAGCTTTGGAAATTCCGGCCAATATATCCGATCTTCAAATGAAACACATTCAAAACTTAGCAATCCAGGCGTTTCAAGCCTTGGAGTGTAAAGGTTTCGCCCGGGTAGATACGTTTCTTACCGAAGATGGAGAAGTATACGTTAATGAGATCAATACCTTACCGGGATTTACTAAAATCAGCATGTATCCCAAGCTGTGGG
This sequence comes from uncultured Gammaproteobacteria bacterium, assembly GCA_964403585.1. Classification (GTDB taxonomy): domain Bacteria; phylum Patescibacteriota; class Microgenomatia; order JALYQM01; family JALYQM01; genus JALYQM01. The sequence continues at coordinate 347,927 of CAYOFQ010000001.1, forward strand.
AGGCCTCCGGCTTGCCGTATCCAAAACTCATTGATAAACTCATTGAATTAGCACTTGAAGAGAAGCACAAAAAAGACAGGCTAAAACGCTCGTACTCCTAGACGTATGATCAAACTCATCTCCCTGAATATTGAAAATGACACCCATATTGAACGCGTGCGCTCATTTTTTAAAGAACAACAAGCCGATATCATCTTAGTTCAGGAGTTATACCGGCGCTATATTCCTCAATTTGAACAAGAACTGGCAATGAATTCAGTATTCGCGCCACTGTGTTTAAAATCGGTTGACGATATTTCCGGCAAAACCGAGGAGTGGGGAATAGCTATTTTTTCCAGACAGAAAATTCTTAAGCAATACAAACTGTACTATGTCGGTAACGAAAATAAGCTGCAACTATTTGATCGGGCTACTCAGGATCAGACCAGATACAAAGCACTTTTGGGAGCTGAAATTGAGAAAGATAGACAAAAATATCTGGTTTTCACAACACATTTCACGGCATCTCCTCAGATTGCGGTATCCGAACAACAACGAAAAGATCTCCATTCATTGCAGAGCATGCTGAGCTTATTCCCTGAGGTTATTCTGGCGGGAGATTTTAATTCGGAAAGAGGGCAACCAGTCTTCGATGCTTTAAGTCAACGATACAAAGACAACATTCCTGCCGCTATTACCAGTACTTTCGATAAAACACTTCATCGCCACCCGGAATGGGAATCAGTCGTAGATGGATTGTTTACCACTCCTGAGTATCACGTTACAACTATCAAATTCGAGAGTGGTGTTAGTGACCACTTGGCAATTATAGCTGAGATCGAAAGAAAGGAGGCCCATGTTATCAATTAATTTTGAGGGCATCGCTACACTGGATTCGTTGAACAGTTTTAGAGAGAAGCTCATTCATGGTATCTCCACCAAAAAAGCCGGAAGCATGTCGCTCGGTATTGAGGGAGCCAACCGCAACCAAGTGATGAGTAATAGGATCTCTTTTCTTAAGCAACTTGGTCTCAGTGGAAAAGTACTTACAATGGGCGAGCAACTGCACACCGCTAACATTCACATTGTGACTAAATCAGATACCGGTGCCGGTTGGAACACCGAAGAAACACTTATCCCGAATACAGACGCCTTGATTACCAATATTCCCGAAGTAGCAATAGGTATCCGAACAGCCGATTGTGTAGCAGTATTTCTCTACGATCCTGAACATCAGGCAATTGGTTTGGCGCATGCCGGGTGGAAAGGTACAACCAAGTGCATCGCGGCAACTACTGTCCAGCGAATGGTTGAAACATTTAACTCCAATCCATCCAAAATAATAGTTGGTCTAGGTCCATCTATCGGTCCGTGCTGCTATGAAGTACGGGACGATGTGGTAAAGGAAGTCAGTCAGGCTTTCCCTAACTACCCAGAACTTTTAATCAAGCGTGAGACCTCAACCTATTTTAATTTGTGGCTGGCAAACATTCTGCAGCTCCAAGAACAAGGTATAGTTCTAGAAAATATCGAGTCTGTAGAATATTGTACTAAGCACCATAAAGACGAATTTTTCTCTTTTCGTGATCGTATGGCAGGCGGAGAAGCAGGACTTTTCCTTTCCGTAATGAGTTTGAAACAGTGAAATAGAGTATAATAGTACCTATGCTCTCCTATTTAGAAATATCCCGAAAAAATTTAGTACATAATTATCAGCAGTTCCGTGACTACGTTCATCCAAAAACCAAGATCATGTGTGTAGTGAAAGGAAACGCCTACGGACACGGCCTATCTCAAACAGTGCAAGTACTCGATCCCCATACCGATATGTTCGCGGTAAACAGTATTGAGGAATTAGATATCCTGCGCAGATATTCCAGTCTACCAACCCTGGTCATGGGGTATGTACCTAAAAGGCAACTGGATGAAGCCATCCAGTTAAACGGTACGCTTGTGATGTACGATTTCGAACGCCTCACTCTCGTAAATGAAATAGGTGAACGGTTAAATCGAAGACCAAAGGTTCATATTAAAATTGATGCAGCGTTAGGCCGGCAGGGAATTTTACCCGAGGAAGCCAAAGAGTTTGCCCGAAGTTTAAAGCAGTTCAATAAAATAGACTTCGAAGCGGTTTATGCCCATTTTGCTAATATCGAAGACATCGGCAATACTCATAATGGTAAAGTTGTGGATTTTAGCCATGCCCAAAAACAAATTGATCTTTTATCTGGAACAATTAAACATTTTGAAAAAAACGTCAACAAAAACATTCGTACCCACATTTCATCCTCCGCCGGCATTCTCGCCTATGATAAAAATACGCATGTCAGTGATTACGTCAGGCTGGGAATCAGTCTCTACGGCATGTGGCCCTCAATTCAGGTAAAAGAGCACTATAAAAACCTAAACATGGATTTGCGGCCGGCACTCCGTTGGGTAACGCATGTTGCCCAGGTTAAAACAGTTCTTGCCGGCAGTACCATTGCTTACGACTTAACCTTTATCACGTCGAGAGAAACTAAAATCGCTATTATTCCGCAAGGCTACAGCGACGGCTATGACCGGGAATTATCCAATCAGGGAGAAGTTCTTATTCAGGGTATGCGATGCAGAATTCTCGGCCGAGTCATGATGAACATGTTCGTGGTCGACGTCAGCCAGCTGACTGAGGTAGCGGCTGAAGAAGAGGTCGTCTTATTAGGAGCCCAAGGAGACGACGAGATTACCGCTGAACAATTAGCAGCTCACTGTAGAACAATTAATTATGAAATCACAACGAGAATAAGTCCCTTGTTGAATCGTAAAATCGTTTAAACGCTCACTCTTCTGACCAGCGGATGGCTGTCAATTATAGGAGTTACTACGTCGATTACGCGCTGATGTACCACTTCAAGATCTCGATTTGTTCTGACAACAACCAGTCTATCTTGATCTCTCAATCGTTTAATCATTGGATAGGTCTCTTCTTTATAGACTCTCCAGCGTTCACGCACTGTCTCTGGTTTATCATCATCTCGCGGCTTTGAACCTTCTGCTAGGGCTCTTGCTGCCCGCTGGGCTGCTCGAGCTAGAGGAATTTGTGGGGGTGCTGCAAAGAATATCGGAATTTCGGTAATACTCAATCCTCGAGCACGTAAAGAATGGAGCCATTCATCATACATGGCTAGCTGGGCTAAGTTACGAGGAATACCATCAACAATTGCACCTGAGTATTGACCAAGCAAGTCTGCAGTCAACCGTTCACTCATCATCTGATGAACGATCTCATCAGGTAGAAGTTCACCTCTCGCCATCGCCGGTTTATGAGGTTCCAGGAGAGGAGCAAAATGGGCAAATTCAGGTTCACCTTTTAACGCGCCTCTGATTGCACCACCACTCTCACGGTGAATAATCTCATCTTCGCCAAGATATCTCCTGAGCAAACGTGCTTGAGTACCTTTTCCTGCCGCAGCTGGCCCAACTTCAGTAATAATGATGACTTCTTTATTAAAACTCATATGAAACTCCTCCAAAACACACAGCTTGAAATTATACAATAAGAGGAGTGGAATAGCAAGTCCTATAATAATCAGACCTCTTGACACCGTCATCCAGGCATGATATTACTATCTATACGTTTCAAAAGGCACGTCCAAATTCCCTGTTAGCTGTAAGGAAAAGTAGACGAGTGTCTTTTTTTCGTATGTAAAGCCGTATATAGCAATTGTAAATATAACGAAAGATACAAAGACAGATCGCCCGGTTTTTGTAGGTCACCTTGTATACAATAAGCTCAAAATACAGTGGTATCGCGAAAGTAATAATAGTTTAGCACACGAAAGAATAGTCGTGGATTTTTTCGTGCGTAAAAGGAGAAGTCATGGCGCAGCAGCTCAGCACCCCTACCCCCACACCTATTACTAGAAGATTTTGGAAAGAAACCAACCCCTCAGTTCCCGAACTCGATCTTAATATGGTTCAGAGAGAATCCTATGTCGAGTTTCTTGAGCATGGAGTTCAGGAAATTCTTGAAGAGTTAAGCCCGATTGAGGACTTTACCGGGAATAACTGGGCTCTTTCATTTGGTAAGCATACCATTGGTACTCCAATGTATTCACCAAATGAATCCATGTTAAAAGGAGTTTCTTATGAAGCTCCAATGCGTGTTGAAGCCGTTTTAATCAATAAACAGACCGGCGAAAGAACCGAACAGGAAGTATTTCTTGGCGACATGCCCTTAATGACCGATCGCGGTACTTTTGTTGTCAATGGAATTGAGCGCTGTGTTGTTAACCAGCTCGTTCGTTCACCGGGTATCTTCTTCTCCAGTGAAATGGAACCGGGTGCACCACGACCAACCTATACAGCTGAAATCCGCCCGATGCGCGGATCCTGGCTCGAATTCACTATTGGTAAGAATGACATTATTACCGTAAAAATCGACCGCCGCCGCAAATTTCCGGCTACTACCTTACTCCGTGTTTACGGTTTGACCACCGACGAACAGATTATCGATGCCTTCAAGGATATCGATACCGATCCTGAGCACACCTTCTTCGCTTCAACTATTGATAAAGACCCAACCAAGACCAAAGACGAAGCTGTTCTCGAAATTTACAAGAAAATGCGACCGGGTGACCCGGTAGTGATCGACAACGCCAATGCCTTAATGGACGCCATGTTCTTTAGCCCACGCCGCTATACCCTTGGTAAAGTTGGACGCTATAAGGTGAACAAAAAATTAGCAGTCAATGTCCCACGCGATCAGCAAACTCTCGTGCTGACCGATATTATCGCTGCACTTAAATATCTCATCGGCTTAACCCGCGGAGAAGGGGAAATCGATGATATTGACCACCTCGCTAACCGCCGTGTTCGCCGTGTCGGTGAACTGGTACAGCAGAATGCGTTCCGCGTTGGTATGCTCCGCTTGGAAAGAATGATTCGCGAAAGAATGAGCTTAACAGCTACCGATCAGCCAATCACTCCGGTTTCACTCGTCAATGCCCGACCGATTATTGCTGCCATCAACGAATTCTTCCGCAGCTCACAGCTTTCCGCGATTTTGGACCAAACCAATCCATTGTCCGAAATTGATAACCTCCGCCGTTTAACCGTTATGGGTGCCGGTGGTATTACCCGAGAACGTGCGTCATTCTCTATTCGCGATATTAACACTTCACAGTACGGCCGTGTTTGTCCAATTCGCTCACCTGAAGGTCCAAACATCGGTTTGGTTACCTATTTGGCGCTGTACACTCGTGTCAATGAATTCGGCTTCCTCGAAGCTCCTTATCGCAAGGTAGTTAAAGAAGCTGACGGCCGCATGAAAGTTTTGAACGAAGTAGCCTATCTTTCGGCTGACGATGAAGAAAAACAGTTTATCACTCACGCTGAAATAAATATTGATAAAGAAAGGTACATTACTGACGAACGCGTTCCGGTACGGTATAAGGGTCGCTTCTACGTAACCGAAGCTACCGTTGTTCAATACATTGATATGGTTGCCCGACAGGTTGTCGGTACATCCGCTTCACTTATTCCATTCGTATCCCACGACGAAGCCAACCGCGCGCTCATGGGTACGCACATGCAGTGTCAGGCAGTTCCACTTATTAACCCGCAAAGCCCGTGGGTAGGAACCGGTATGGAAAAGACTGTAGCCGGAGCCATGGGACGCGTTGTTTATGCTGAAACCGACGGTGTTGTAAGTTTTGCTGATGGCAACAAAGTTACCGTTAAATACGAAGGTCAGAAAGAGCCAAAATCGTATGGATTACAGAAATTTGTCCGTACCGCTCAGTCCACCTGTTACTCACAGAAGGTCTGTGTGGTGACCGGCCAGAAAGTTAAGAAAGGTGACCTCTTAATTGACGGACCATCCTCAGATCGTGGTGAGCTCTCACTCGGATCTAACCTCCTGATTGCCTACATGGCGTATGAAGGTCTTGGCTACGAAGACGCGATCGTTATCTCAGACCGCCTCGTTAAAGAAGATGTGTTGACCTCTATCAACATTGAAGAATACGAAGCAGCCGTTGTTGACACCAAACTTGGTTCAGAAGAAATGACTGCCGACATTCCAAACGTTTCCGAAGAAGATCTCATGCACCTCGATGAGCGTGGAATAGTTATCGTTGGATCAGAAGTTGGTCCGGGCGATATCTTAGTCGGGAAAATTGCGCCAAAAGGTGAGTCGGAATTAACCGCTGAAGAGCGATTACTCCGCGCCATCTTTGGAGAAAAGGCCCGCGAAGTTCGCGATACGTCACTCCGCATGCCACACGGTGACCGCGGTGTTGTTGTTGAAGTTAAAGTTCTCGACAAGAACAAAGGTGATGATCTTGAACCCGGTACCAACCAGTTAGTTAAAGTAAAAGTTGTCCAGATGCGTAAAATTACCGTCGGAGACAAATTGGCCGGACGACACGGTAACAAAGGTATTATCTCTAAGATCGTACCCCAGGCCGATATGCCATATATGCCTGATGGCCGACCAATCGACATCATTATTTCGTCACTCTCGGTTCTTTCCCGTATGAACCTTGGACAGCTTTTGGAAGCACAGCTCGGTCTCGCTGCCGAGAAGCTTGGATACAAAATGGGTATTCCGGCGTTTGAGGAAGTTCCGGAAGAATTTATTGCTCAGGAATTAAAGCGGGCCGGCTATCCTGAATCCGGTAAAATTCGTCTCTACGACGGACGTACCGGTGAACAGTTCGAACAGGAAACAGTGGTAGGCGTTTCACATATCCTGAAGCTTATTCACATGGTCGAAGACAAAACTCACGCGCGTTCAACCGGACCATACTCACTCGTTACCCAGCAGCCACTCGGAGGTAAAGCTCAGATGGGTGGACAGCGTCTCGGAGAAATGGAGGTCTGGGCACTTGAAGCATATGGTGCCGCTCATATCCTCCAGGAAATGCTTACGGTTAAGTCTGACGACGTCGTCGGACGTGTTAAGACCTTCGAAGCAATCGTTAAAGGAACTCAGATTCCTGAAGCGCTCATTCCTGAATCATTCAAAGTTTTGGTCAAGGAATTGCAGTCACTCTCAATCCAGGTATTAATGCTTGGATCCAATAAGAAAGATCGCAAAGACGCGGAAGAAATCGCTAAGTCTGAAATTGATACTGATGAAAAAGCACAGCAACAGGCAGCCGAGTTAATGCAGGTTCTCGATGCGGAATCAATCGTCGCAGCAGACACTGATTCTACAGGAGATGTACCAGGCGTTAAAGTCGAAGAAGCTGAAGAAGCAGGCCTCGCCACGGGCGATGGAGATTATACCGATGATGAAGAATCAGAAGAGGAGGAAGCGTAATTATTATTCTCGATAATAAGGAGCACAAAACATATGGCCGACATTTTAGATTTTGATGCAATACAGCTCTCAGTTGCCTCTCCTCAGACAATCAAAAACTGGTCTCATGGTGAAGTAACCAAACCTGAAACCATTAACTACCGTACCCTTCGACCGGAAAAGAATGGATTGTTCTGTGAGAAGATTTTTGGTCCAACCAAGGACTGGGAATGTTATTGTGGTAAATATAAGCGAATTCGTTACAAGGGAATCATCTGCGATAAATGCGGAGTTGAAGTAACCCAGTCCAAAGTACGCCGTGAACGCATGGCGCATATTGGACTCGCCGCTCCGGTGGCTCATGCCTGGTTTATGCGTGGTACACCTTCAGTTCTGGCGTTGTTACTCGACCTTTCACCACGCAGCCTGGACGCAGTAATCTATTTCTCTTCCTATATCATCATTTCCGTAAATGAAGAGAAAAAAGCCGAAGTTGTTGAACAGCTTTCAGGCAAACTTGAATCCCGCCGTTCCGAACTGCGCGAAAAAACCGAAGAGCAGATCACCAAACTCGAAGATGAATTAAAGGAACGATTGGCAGCCTTAAAGAGTGATGAACTCAAGAAAGAAGCCAAAGAACTTTCCAAAACCGAATTAGAGTTAAAGACCCGTCAAAAGGTACAGCAACTTCGAACTGAACTTGAAAAAGAAGAGGGTCGACTCGAAGAAGTATATAAGACCGTCAACGAAATGGTAAACACAGTCAAACCACACACCCTTTTGTCCGAAGACGAATATTACAAGCTCATGGAGTATGATGCCTCCGACTTCCTCGAAGTTGGCATGGGTGCTGAAGCAGTTCTCGACATCCTTGGTCAGATCGATCTCGGTAAATTATCTGCTGAGCTCCGTGAAGAATCAAACAAGACTTCCGGTCAGCGACATATTAAAGCCGGCAAGCGGTTAAGAATCGTTGAAGGAATGCGCGCAGCGAAGATTGATCCACAGTGGATGATCCTGCAGGTACTTCCGGTTATTCCACCTGAGCTCCGCCCAATGGTGCAGCTCTCCGGAGGACGTTTTGCTACATCCGACTTAAACGATTTATATCGACGTGTTATCAACCGCAATAATCGCTTAAAGCGACTTATCGATCTTGGTGCACCGTCAATCATTTTGCGCAACGAAAAGCGTATGTTACAGGAAGCTGTCGATGCACTTATCGATTCATCACGCAAAACAACTTCACGACTTTCAGCTCAGGCTGAAACAAAATCATTAACCGACATGTTACAGGGTAAACAGGGACGCTTCCGCCAGAACTTACTTGGTAAGCGCGTTGACTATTCCGGACGTTCGGTTATCGTTGTCGGTCCTGAATTGAAGCTTAATCAGATGGGCTTGCCAAAAGAAATGGCCCTCGAAATGTTTAAGCCGTTCGTATTACATGAACTCATTGTCCGCGGCTTTGCACCAAACGTAAAATCAGCTAAACACGTTTTAGAACGACGATCCGGCGAAGTCTGGGATATTCTTGAAGAAATCACCAAGAACCATCCGGTTCTATTAAACCGTGCTCCGACGCTTCACAAGTTGGGTATCCAGGCATTCTTCCCGATCCTGGTTGAAGGAAACGCTATCAAGATTCACCCGTGTGTCTGTACCGGATACAACGCTGACTTCGACGGTGACCAGATGGCTGTACACATTCCGCTTTCTCAGAAAGCCCGCGATGAAGCCATTGAATTAATGCTTGCATCCAAGAACTTGCTCTTACCATCAAACGGTACCCCGGTAACTTTGCCAAACCGCGAAATGTCGCTCGGTGCGTACTTCATGACGTATACAATGGAAGATCAGCCAAAAGATGACAAAGTTTTTGCCGATTTTGAAGAAGCTATTTACGCTAACCAGGTAGGTAAACTCGATTTACATACCATAATCAATGTCCGTAAAGAAGGTAAATTAATGCAGACAACCGTCGGCCGCATTCTTTTCAATGAAGTCATGCCCGAGAATCTCGGTTTCGTAAACAAGCTTGTTGAAGGTAAATTAATCCGTACACTTGTTACCCAGGCGTATGAAACCTGTGATAACGAAACAGTTCGTAAATTTATCGATGACCTGAAGACACTTGGATTTAAGTATGCAGACAAAGCCGGTATTTCCATCGGTATAGTTGACTGTGTCATCCATCCTGATCGTGACCGAGTTATTGAAGAAGCCGACGAGCGCGTTGCTGAAATTGACGCATCATACAAGAACGGTTTAATTACCCGCGACGAAATGCGCGCTATTTCCAACGATATTTGGATTGAAACAACTGAAAAAGTTCAGAAGATGACCTGGGATTACATGGAATTCCTTAATCCGTTAAAGATGGTTGTGGAAGCCGGAGCCCGTGGTTCTAAAGACCAGGTTAAACAGCTCCAGGGTATGCGCGGACTCGTTGCCGACCCTACCGGGCGTATCGTTGAACTGCCAACCAAGTCCAACTTCCGCAAAGGCTTGATGGTGTTCGAATACTTCACCTCGGCTCGTGGATCCCGAAAAGGGTTCGCTGACCGCGCCTTGCGTACTTCAGCTTCCGGTTACTTGACCCGCCGCTTAGTCGACGTTGCTCATGACGTGATCATTCGCGAAATCGATTGCGGTGCTACAGTTGGATTCTCAGTAACCCGACAGGAATTTGGACGACATTTCAAAGAGCGATTGATCAGCCGGTATATGGCCGAGGACGTTCTTGATCCAAAATCAGGTAAAGTAATGGCAGCTGCCAACAGCTTAGTTGACGAAAAACTGGCCGACGAAATTGATGCAGCCGGTGTTGAAAAAGCCATGGTTCGCTCACCATTAACCTGCCAGACCAAATTTGGTATGTGTCAGCATTGTTATGGCTGGGACATGTCCAGCAAGAAAGTTGTAACACTCGGTACACCGGTTGGTGTTATCGCCGCTCAGTCCATTGGAGAACCGGGAACACAGCTCACGATGCGTACCTTCCATACCGGAGGTGTTATTGGTCTCGACATTACCCAGGGTCTTCCCCGTGTGGAAGAACTCGTGGAAGCACGTACACCAAAGAACCCGGTTCCAATCGCCGAAATCTCCGGTAAAGTTGAAATCTTTGAAACCGCCGATAATATTGTTATCCGTATCAAAGATGAAAGTGCCAAGCCGGTTGAAGAACGCGAATACGTCTTACCGTTAACAGCCGACCTTAAAGTCGAAGACGGACAAATGGTAGGTGTTGGTACCGCGTTAATGTCCGGTCACCTGGACATCAAGCAGATTCTTCAGGTACAGGGATTGCAGGCCGCTCAGAAATATCTCATTGCTCAGGCACAGGATGTGTATGAGTCACAGGGTATTCCAATTCATGACAAACACTTTGAAGTCATCGTTCGCAAGATGTGTGACAAAGTCAAAGTTGAAGCACAGGGCGATACGACACTCTTACCGGGCGAATTGGTTGAACGCGCACGCTATGAAGCCGAGAACGCTAAGGTTATTGCTGAAGGCGGTGAACCTGCATCAGCCCAGATCGTTATCTTGGGTATAACTAAAGCTTCACTCTATACCGATTCGTTCTTGTCAGCTGCTTCCTTCCAGGAAACCAAGAATGTCTTGACCGAAGCTGCCGTACTTGGTAAGGTTGACCACCTCGTTGGTTTGAAAGAAAACGTCATCATTGGTCGGTTAATTCCAACCAGCCCGGAACGTGCAACTGAAATGATGGGTGCTGAATAGTTCAGACTGAATAAACAAAGAAGGCCGCTTAACGCGGCTTTTTTTGTGCGCGGTTATCCTATTGAATAGCTAATCCAATGGTACTTATACTAACAGTAGATGAAAAAACACGCCATCATTGCTCTTATAGGGTTTTTCGTTCTGACCTTTGCTTTATCCACCTATTCGTATTTCCAGAATACGGGATTGGTAGCAGAACAAATCGCCAAACAACGTTCTGCAGCCGCGGAGTCTGCTCCACAAATTTATTGGGGTGCCCGCATGGATGGCGAAGTATACGGCACGGGAGATGCTCCATGGGATGATACTACCTGGAATACTTTTGAACAGCATACCGGTAAAAAAGCGTCAATAATTCACTACGGTGTAACTTATCCTGCCTACTATAAAGACCATGTTTCAATGTACCAGAAGGTAAAAAGCCGTGGTGCAATCTCTCTCATTACCTGGAGCACTGCTAACCTCAAACTTAAGGATATTGCTAGTGGGCTACATGACGATTATTTTAAAGCATGGGGACAACAGGCCGCCGCATCAGGTATCCCAATGTTTGTCCGTTTGGACTGGGAAATGAATGGCGGATGGTACCCCTGGGCAACGACTCCTAACAATCAATATGGAAACACGCCTGCAGATTATATTGCTATGTGGCGTCACATTCATGATGTTGTAGAAGGTGAAGGTGCTAAGAATATTACCTGGACCTGGTGCCCGAATGTTAATTTTTCCGGTAGTACTCCGTTGAAAGATATTTATCCCGGAGATGCGTATGTTGACTGGACCTGTTTTGACGGCTATAATTTTTCCACACTTAAAGGGGTAAGTTGGCAGACTTTTAGTCAGGTAGTAAAGCCAACGTATGACCAGTTACTCCAGATAGCTCCATCAAAACCGATTATAATAGCTGAGTTTGGTTCTACCGAGTTGGGAGCTCCCTCCGGTACTTCCAAAGCCGCATGGATTACCGATGCCATTGCGACACAAATCCCAACTAATTTTCCTAAAATCAAAGGCATCGTCTGGTTTAACTGGAATATTGTTGAAAACAATCAGCGTGCAGACTGGCAAATTGAATCTTCAACAAATTCACAAAACGCCTTTGCAGGTGCTATCGCCAGTCCGGTATACGCTGCCAATATCTTCTCAAATCTTGCTAATAACACCAAAGTTCAGCCGCTTGCAGCTCCCCTCAGTGCCACACCTACCCCTCAATCAACCCTTGGTGCAACTGCAACGCCGCCGACAATTGCAACACCTACAGTCACCCCACTTGCTACAAAAACACCGACACCGGTACCAACTCCAACACCTGACCTGACCGCCCCGATCGTAGCAATTACCCAACCGCTTGCAGATGCGCAAGTAACTGCCAATGTTACCATTGCTGCCGATGTCAGCGACAACATCGGAGTAACTAAGGTCGAGTTTTACATTGATGGAATTCTCAAGGGGACTGATACAAGCGTTCCATACAGTATTACTACCAATTCAACGACAATTACCAACGGGATCCACACGGTCGTGGCAAGGGGCTACGATGCTGCCGGCAATGCCGGTCGCGATACACTCCAAATTTCGATCAGCAACGGGGATACTACTCCACCAAGCACTCCGGCCAATCTTTCGGGTCAGGCAATCGATTATAAAACGATTAGCTTAACCTGGTCACCTTCAACTGATTCGAGCGGAATTGGCAGTTATTGGGTATTGCGCAATAATGTTACTGTCGGTCAGGCATCATCAAATAGCTATACGGATCAGGGACTCCTTCCGGCAACGCAATACGCCTACCAGGTCATTGCGGTTGATACGGCAGGAAATAGCTCACCTGCTTCCGGAACATTTTCAATTGCAACCCCTGCACAACCTGATACTACTGCTCCGACTATTCCGACAAATGTAAGTGCCAAAGCCGTATCCTCATCTCAGATAAACCTCTCCTGGTCTGCATCAACCGATAATATCGGGTTAGCCGGCTACGATATTTACCGTAATGGCCAATATTATCGAACGGTAACAGCGTCAACTTCATTCGGCGACACCGGAGTAACTCCTTCGACACAATACTCGTACTATATTCGCGCTAAAGATACATCGAATAATCTTTCCGGCCAGTCCAATACTGCTTCGGCAACATCCTTGGCAGTAATAACAAATGGAAGAATCGTAGGGAACATCTATAATACATCGCTACGGGGAATACCCTATGCTAAGGCTATAATAACTATTGGGGGGAGTACTCAAACCGTCAGTGCCGATTCAAGCGGATACTATTCAATAGCTAACATTCCGCCGGGCACCTATTCGGTCACCTACACGGCCAAAAGATATAAATCATTAACAGTATCGGTAGTTGTTCCAAATGGCGGAACCGCCAGTCAAAATATAACCTTGCAAAATCGAAAGTAAGTATATGAACAAGAGCATAATCGGTAGTATAGCGTTAATGAGTATCATGGTGTTCAGCGCCTGTACACCGCAAGTACAAAAAGAATCACCGACACCTACCCCTGCACCGGCAGTGAGAAGTAATCTCCCTGCAGCCGAGGTTACGCTGAGTAAAACAGGATTTGTTCCCAGGACCATCAGTGTCCAAAAGGGGCAGAGTGTTAAATGGACGAATTCAGACACGCTTCCACATCGAATTGCCGTAGACCCGCATCCTACCCATACCGGGCTCGAAGGTTTTGATTCTGAAGAAAGCATAACTCCAAAAGGCACCTATACCTTTACTTTCGAAAAAGCAGGGACATATACCTACCACGATGAAACTAACCCGGGAAAAATCCAGGGGACGGTAATTGTAGAGTAATAACTTATTTTTTCAGCATCGAAGTATAGTCTCCGCCGGCAGTTGGAGCAAGAATAAGTACCGGTTTACAATAATACCGTGATCGTCAACATAGACTTCATTTGCCATTGAGTAGTACTCCCGTAACTAGATCTTACATCCCGCGCTCCACATACCGCGCGCCTTCTGCTGAGCATCACGCTGAGCATCTTTTAATTGTTGAGAGTATTTTACATCAGGCGGATAAGAAGATGCATAGGCAAATCCGTTTCTAACCAGGTAGTCATTTACAAAGACCCCGTCGACATAAACCAGCCGCAATAACCTGCCATATCGGTCTGTTTCCGAGACATCCTTCTCAAGCTCAACATATTTGCCTAGCACCAATTCCTTGTTTTTCTCCGATGCCTCTTTCCCAAAGCATTCCAGTGCCGTACCGGGCTTTACCGTTTCCGGAGTATCAATGCCAATATACCGGAGCTTCCTGCCATCAGCCAGTTCTACCGTATCACCGTCAACAATACGTACAATCTGGGCCTTCTCTCTTGTTGTTGTCCCTAATACGCCACTTGAAGCCGAGGGCAAACTATGTGGGGTGTACGAGCCGGTAGCAGTCGCCTGAGGCGTTTCCAGAGCCTCAGTCCCGTATTCTATACCGCTGTATTCATCATCCGTTGGCGCTGGGGTGGGAAGACGTAGGGTGGTCGGTGGAGGAGATGGAACAAGAATCTCACTTCCAAGCTCAATGGTATCGGGAAGTGTATACATAGTAAGCAACCCGAAAAGAATGACCAGCACAACAATGAAAGTTTTTAGCTTAGGAGAGAAGTGACCGTTCATCCCCTCACTATACACGATAATAGTGCCCGGGCAAAGATTAAGATATAATACTCGATATGGCCAAAATAGCACTTGTACATGGATACGGATCCGGATCGGTGAGTAAAATAATCAAGCGAAAACCTCAGGAGTATGCCGGTTTTTCGGCGTTTAAAGATGACGTTAATAATGGCACAGCTGCAGTCTTCAAATGGTACATCGAAACAGATTTTCCTAATCTTGAATATTTTTATCATGTTCCCAAACAGCTTCAAGTTTATCGTACCGAACAACAACTTGCCATCAGTCCTGAAATTCGCAATCGCTTTACAACCTTTCTGGGAACAGAAAAACCACAGATCGTGGTAGCTTTTTCCTTGGGAAGCATACTAAGCTTCTCTTACTTTGACCTCTATGGAGTACCAGATTATATTCACACGCTGGTTACGGTGCAGGCAGCACTGCCAAATAATTTTCAATTTTCCCATTCGCAGGTAAACCAACGACTGGAAGAAAAAAGCCTGCGCTGGATAAATTATTATTGCCCCTGGGACATGCTCTTACCGTTCGTGATGGTTGTAGATAAAGCTATTCCTTCGGGATTAGCAGGATCTAAAAATAAATTTGCGCAGAACAAAATGTTTCCACTGCGTGGCAAATGGAATATCCATACCGGTAGCATTAGCGATCCGCTTTTTAGAGCAGAAGTAAATACATTACTCCGCCCGTGAAGTATACGGTAATTTTTCGCCGAAAATTAAATCACTCCAGCCGGTCTTATTAAGTACATATTCGACGTAGTTTGCTGAAATTGAACGGGTGTCCCGATTAAAATATTTGGTATGCGGCAGGGTATTTATTGAGTCACTGATTCCGGCACGATATCTGCAGGTGGCATAACGCCGCTGGTTGGAAGCTCTTCTTCGTTCGGTTAATGTATGTTTTGCGCGTGCTACAACTTCCCGCATAACCTCAATCGAATCACCACTAATAATCGCCGGCTCCTGCATCGCCACACCAATTTGTACTGCAAACAGCGGGATCCGGGGAAGCTTTATCAAGCTTGCTTCATCGGCAGCAAAGAATTCCGGGTCAGAAATGCGGATCTGATGCTGGCCCTGCTCCAATTCAAATGGCTGCCAGATAGTATGCGAGATATCACCATTACGATCAATAAAACCTTCGTACATCGGGTAGCCGGCAACTGTCGAGTAGCAGGGAACAAAGCGCCGGATCATTTCCTGATGAAAGTTACCCTCAGAAGAAATATGATGGATATCTATTGAATGTGTTTCTTTTTGGTAATACTTAAAAAACATCTTTAAGTACGAGGGAAACCACGGCGACTGTGACCACTCATAGCGAACCCGGGTATATTTGCTCGCACTATACCGGTTGTGCCAGGGAGCTTTACCACGCAAATAAGTTTCATGGCTGAACGGTATCGCGTCTTCTTCGAGTAGTTGCATGGCCGAACCTTCAACCACCCGCCGAAACATCTCTTCAGTTGGCAGCGCGACACAGATATCCGCATCGTTTTCATAAACATTATGTGTCCCGGTATAGTGTCCGTCATTCCACATAAACGGAATTCCGCTAAAACGGAAACCGGCTGAACCGTTAATAAAAATCCGTGCCTGAGTAAAATATTCACCTTCAGACGGTGGCAGTACGCGGAGCAATGAACGGGTCATATACGTAAATAATCTGTCCTGATCAATAGAGGGAAAGGGGAGCGAATCACAAAACGTTACCCGCAATAACCTGCGCAGAGGATTGTCCTGGTATTCATAAATCCAGCCATGTCCATCATTTTCGACAAAGTTGGTACGACGATACTGGCCGTTGAAAGTCTTGAGGGCAGTAACTGGTACAAATTCCTCAGATTCAATCATGATAGTCTTAGTAACTGATAACCAAAGTTTTTAATTGTCAGTAATTTATAATGGCCTGAGTCAAGCTTTTTTCGTAGCCGACTGATTGCCTGATCGAGCGCCCATGGTGAATATTTTTCGCTTGTTTCATCCCCCCATAGCGCGTGGGCCACACTTTCGCGCGAAACTGCCGTATCCATGTGCTGTTGCAATAAATATAACAACCGGACATCCTGCGCTGTGGGCATTCCTTTTAACTGAATTGAACCTAAAATTGTTGAATGAGGCTCGGTTTGATCGAGAAATCGTGCCGCTGTATCGGTGAACAGCTGCGCGGAAATTAATGATTTTAACCGGCTTTTCTCTTGCTTAAGCGTTTTAATAACGCGGGATACATACGGTATCGACACAAATTCTTCTGCCATAAATTCGGAATGAAAGTTCTGTATCGATAAGTAACTTTTAAATAGTCCGGCAATTCCACCCGTCTCCAGGCTAAGTTGTTCAGGGAGAAATCTCTTCGGCAGTGACTCTCCCCGCAGTGACAAAAAGCGGGCAATACTATAAGCAGTCTCTGTTTCGTTGAAGGTCGGATAATAGCAAACATTGGTGAACATGCTACTTGAAGCATGCCCGGGTGAATACGAGTGTAAAAGTGTTGAATCGCAACTCCAGAGTAGGGTAATCGGGTAATTAGAAGCGGATTTACCCATTTGCACAAACGTCCGATCAATTTCCTGTAAAAAAGGCAAAAATTTGTAATTAAGCGTAATAATAAAGTACAGCTCATTGGTCCGGGTTATTTGTTGAACTGAATCCAGAATGACTTTCGAAAGCAAAAAAGAATCACGGGAAACCAGTGCCGCGTTGGCCACTTCGTGTGACTCGCTGTGAATATATTTAATCAATGAATATAGGATTTCACTGAGAAACGATTCATAGGTATCATCAACCTTCTCGCTGTCCAGAAATATTAGGCACTTAGAGGCCTGTAACAGGTCCAGTTCCTGCAAAAGTGCTCGTTCGTTACTGAGAAAACGGAGATTGTTAGTTCTTCCTGAATGGGGGAGAGCGATTAGTGTCCCCGACTGCCTCTTTTTCAGTAAGCTGAAAATCTTGGAAAATCGGCCCGCCAGGCTTTCCTTAGGAAGCGGGTTGTAGTAGTCTTTTTTTCTCATGGCGTAACTAATCCCTTTATAAAGCCAAATTATACTAAATATTACGAGAAGGTCAAATTATGTCAGGTACAGTCAGGTTGACGTTCGCTGCGGCTCAAGCATGACAGTCGCTTTCCCGCTATTATTCCCCGTATCAAAAGCAAAGGAGAGCTATGGAAAAAATATCACAGCCAAATGAACTACCAAGACCATCAGGTATAACCCGCCATCAGGTACGGGCTCTGGGTCGATGTCTGGCCGCAGTAGATTTAGTACTTCTTCTCGCAGGGTGTGGCAATCGCACCGGAAACATCGACTGTTATCAGTTGTCGGCAGACTACAAAGTGCCCATGTCCGACGCGAATCCGACATATAACTTCACCAGAAAATGGCGAAAGTGCGTCGATGATGGTGCCCCGGCACCAGTCTGTGACCGGGACAATTGGGACGTCCTCCATGGCTCCACCACGCTTGTTCCTGAAACGTGTACGGCCGAAAAGGAAGGAGAGTAAGTATGCACTTGAATGAATCCTGGAAACCGCTGGAAGATCAGGAAGGTAAGGTTCAGCGCGCGTATCGCCGCGTCGAACGGCTGACCGGGTTGAATCACGATCAACTCTGCATGCTGGCCATTCACCGGGTAATTACTCCTGCTCTGGTCGCAACCATTGCGCAGCGGGACTTGGCGCTTGAAAGTAAAGACAGCGCTGCAGCATACGTCACCGAAAAAGTTACCAAAGAAGAACTCCCGTTCACCGTCATCCAGCATATTGTCCCTGAGGGTAGGTTCCGCAGGCGTGCGTATGATCAAATGGTGGTGTTCAAAAACCCTGAAGTAGATCCTGAAATCCACAAAGCACGCGGAATATATTTACTGTTAATGAAATGGCTCGAACAAACCGATCTGGCCAAAAAGCAGGATTTTACTTTCGCCACGAGAGACTATGTTCCGGTAACCAGGTTATGGGGGTGGCATCAACTAACCGGCAGGGATTTGGAAATGATTCCCCGAACAATTGCCTTACATCCCCACGCCCGAGAGTACGTTCTACGCGATGTACCCCGGGAACGCTTAATTGGTCTCCATGCGAATGCGTTACTTCTGTACGATTATCTCGGCTTTGAAGACTGGTTCTCACGAAATTTGTACTCAAAAATAAAATATGATGCAACCAGCATTGTCGAAAAAGCCTACCATTTTTACTGTATGCAGATGCTTCTCAACGGTGTCGATGTGTCGAATCTCTACCGTGGACAGGTCGAGCCACCGGACGAAATTAAAGCTGAGACGTACGCATTTGTCAGGCAAATGGTTTCACAACGAACCGGCGACCAGGCTCTGGTTTCGACTTTATTGAATAGCCAGCTCTCATTTAATTTTATCGATCACAGCCTTCACCCCGGCGATCCGGATATCCAGTTTATAGATACCATGATGGAAAATGAAGGTGTACTCTTTGGTCGTCCACATCCAACCCGGGAACGACAGATTGTGGGAAAAAGCAATCTCCCGGAAATACCCAATTTGTACGTACAAGGAGGGATTGATGTTATCTCATGTAGCCTGCGCGACGAAGACATACTGGAAGCGTTTATTCACCAACTGTACCGTGAAGATCAAACAAAAATTGCCAAAGGAGTGGTTTTACTTTCCGACGGGCGACCCACCCAATTCCGAACTTCCCATGGACTGAATATTCAGTTACGCAATCATGAATATGAGCGTGATCCCATTGCTGTTATCGAAGACAATAAGGGTAAGGTTTCTATATTCAGAACCAGAGGAATACGAATAAGCGAAACCAGACGAATTTATGACTGGCATCCAATTGGAACATTGGAAATTGCTGTGGAGCGTGAGGAACAAAGTGAAAGCAATCAGCTGGGAACAAAGGTAAAAGTAACCTATGTGCCCGAGCCGCGACAAAAAGTGTATATTACGAACGATGCCATGACCGTCCATAAAGGTGGGCAATACGGCCAGCAGGAAACAGAAGCATCTATCCTTATTGGGTCTGAAGATGAAGGAAATATCGTTATCTCATCAGGGAGATATTACCCGGTGCATGCTAACCCGTACAATGCCCGCAAGCGCAAAAGCCGTCTGGAGCTGTATGATCCGTGGGTTCAGGAAGCAAGTGTACTATAGATCTCTATAGAAAATAATGGTAAAGACTAGAGTCGAAGGATTGACAATAGTGTCCTATAAGAATAGAATTGGCAGATTATGGGTCTACCTGAAGTTAATACTACGTCACTACAAGTTGGTGAAAAACAGCCTAAAGAAAGCCTAAAAGTGAGGCCTTTACAAAGGTTAAGACGTCTTGGGGATAATCTCCTCTATAGAGTCGACGAATTGATTGTAGGCGAATACCAACCCGCCGCGCGGGTACTTATGGAAGTTGGCGGGGATGAAAAAACAGCTCGTGGCATCGCGCTCAGGAGAATTGTTCAAGCTGGTGCTATTGGCGCACAAGTAACAGGCTCTACTTTTGCTACAGCACAACTATTAGCTGGAGGTGAATTGAGTCATATTTATGCATCACTCGGTGTTGGTGCACAGGTCCTTGGCAGACTTGTAGACTTGCGGATAACTAACCGTAATGGTGTCGAATGGCAGCATACGTTAGATACGATGGTTATGCGACATTCAGATAAATTCCCAGCAATAACGGAGTTATTAAAGAGCGAAGGTATAAATAGTGAAGAAATTGGCGCATTTAATCAGTTAAGTGGCAGAATATATAATGCCGAGCTAAACAGTCCGCGTTTGAAAAATATTCAAACAACGGTAACACCTACTCTTATTGCTGGTATAATTTATCCCCATGCAAACGAAGTTCTTACAGGAATCTTTGCTTCAGCTGCGGTAGCATCATATTGGATAAGCAGAACAGCGTACAACTCCATGAGCATCGTAAGAGCTGCCGCTACTCGCGCAGCCCGAAGCGCTAAAGCAAGTGAGTGGTTGAGAGACTTATTAGAAGACCATTTAAGTGATGTGTTTAAGTTAAATTTAATCTCTCAGACTCCTACAATTGCTACTATTATTGCCTTACTAAGCACATCTAAGGAATATGCAGCGGGGCTGATATTTGCTACAACTTCCAGCCTTTCTGGGTTGGTAAATACCTTAACCACTAAACGAGCCGCTGTTGAAGCACATCGCGCAACAGAAATAATTTCAGGACTCGGTAACGTAATGAAAAGCGAAGCACTCCTCCTAACAGACGATAACTGGAATGCATTTTTGCATGACCATCCTTCAGTCGAGTATGAAGAGCGAGTAAGCTTTGAAAAAGGCATGATATTACAAAATATAACCTCTCAATTGCCGGATGGAACCGCTACTGATATAAAAGACCTGTCTCTAGATATTCGATCAGGAGAAGTTACGGTTATTAAAGCGGCTTCTGGCAAAGGAAAATCCCAATTTTGGTTAGGTCCTCGACATATAACTCGGTTCTTGGGAGAGTCATATATCGTAGAAAATGGTAAGGTTGTTAATAGTAAATCACTGCCTCACAGAAGTGATATAAAAAATCATTTACAAATATTCAGCATTGGCTTAGTAAATCCAAAACACGAATTGGTGGATATTTTCAATCCAATCTTCAAAATAATTGATACCACCGATTACGGAATTAAGGAAAAAGATCAAGCTAGATGGAACGATATTAAAGACATCGAGGATAGTTTATTACGCGGCGATATTGCTAAGAGAGAAGCAGGGAAAAGAAACTATCTAAATGGAGCGTTCCTCGAAGCCTCAAAAGTATATCGTGAGAAACGCCTAAATTGGGTTTATGCACTTTTACAGGAAAGTCAGGGAAACTTAAATATTGCAGGAATGCATGGAAACCGAGTATTTGGTCAAGACTCTCTTTCTGATGGACAACGTCAACGAATAGTCATGCTGCTTGCGCTTCAAATAGTAAAATATATGCCAAATCTCAAAACAATAATCCTAGATGAACCTTTTGATAAGTTAGATAAAGATTTAAATCTCGAACTTCAATTCGCTATACTAGAACAGATACAAAATACTCCAAACGGTCCGGGTATTGTCGTAATATCCCACCCCTATGCGGAAAGTCTTCAGAACAGGTTTGGTGCTAAGTTAATAGATCTGGATTAAATGTTTAAGTATATTTTTCGCGCACATATCCCAACCAATACGTAGCATTCAGCTCTTCACCGGTAACTTTCTTCATAAGCTCTTTTGGCTGATAAATTGACCCGTATTGATACATATGCTCAGTAAGCCATGTGAGGATCTTCTTGCTATTACCTGATCTGAGAGTAGTTTTCCAATCCGGATCAGAGTCAGTATACGCATGCCAAATTTGGGCAGCACCTAGATTGCCCAGAGTATAGGTTGGGAAGTAGCCAATTGAGCCGTGTGACCAGTGAATGTCCTGCAGCACGCCCAGCGCATCATTTGGTACTTCGATACCAAGGTATTCTTTATATTTTGCATTCCATGCTTCCGGTAGTTCAGCAATTGTAATCGAATCTTCCATTAACGCTTTCTCAATCTCAAACCGGATTAAAATATGCAGATTATACGTAACTTCATCAGCTTCAACCCGAATGAAACTCGGTTCAACTTTATGAATTCTTAAATAGAAGTCATCAAGTGAAATATCTTTCATTTGGACAGGAAAAGCAGCTTGTAGTTCGGGATAAAAATTTTCCCAGAACTCATAGCGGCTGCCAATCATACATTCCCAGAATTTTGACTGACTCTCATGAATCCCCAGCGATACTCCTGTATCTAAGGCCGAACGTGCTATTTTCTCTGATATCCCTTGTTCATACAAACCGTGGCCGCCTTCATGCAAAGCTGAAAAAATAAAGTCAATATAATTCGGTTTGTAACGATTGGTGACACGCCGGTCATTATGTCCCATCGCTTCGGTAAACGGATGGGGAGATTTATCCTCACGTCCACGGTTAAAGTCATAGCCGATTTTTTCCAGTACCCGCCGGGAAAAATTCATTTGCTCACGTTCATCAAAGGGAGTATGAAAATCAAAATCGGCATTCCATTTCTCCTTGGCTTTTTGCAAAATACCAATCAGCGGTTCTTTTAGTCGCACAAACATTTTCTCAACATCATCACTGGTTAGTCCTTCTTCGTATAAGTCTAAAAGTGCATCATAACGATGTTTCTCATATCCGAGATACTCTGTCTGTTGTTTCGTCATCTCCACAACTTTAGCTAAAAGCGGCGCAAAAATAGCGAAGTCTGATTTTTGTCGGGCCTCTGCCCATGCTTGAACAGATTGCGAGGTAAGTTTCGTGAACTCGGCGACAAAAGCTTCCGGCAATTTTGTGGACTGTTCGTATGATCGCTTCATCACCCGTACCAGTGCGCGGTCTTCGACACTAAGTACAGATTCCTGTTCAGCCTGGTGTAATAGTTCACCGAGTTCCTTGGCAGTTTCTTTCTGATGAATAATTGTCGACAAGGTCGACAGTTGGTACGCCCGGTCGGGAGCTGCTCCACGAGGCATATGTACTTCCTGATCCCACGCGAGAAGTTGCATAATTGAACGGAGATCAAAAATTTCAGCAGACAGTTGTTTCAGTTTTTCTATTGTGTTCGTCATATACATAATTATACCATGAAAGTGTGCTATGAAAGAGAAAATGTATTTTTTACGCTCAAAATTCCGGACTTTCTTTTTACCGTAATCCAACTGTTACTTGTCAGTCGGTTTGTTGCTCGTGTATTCAAACTTCTGGCCAATTCGACATTCATGCAATGGCTGTACGACAGTACCAATTTTCTCACGTTTCCTTTGGGAGTAGTGTTACGCCGTTATTTTGTCGAAGGAAGTCTCGTGTATGAAACATTTCTTATCGGTGCCGGGATCATCTATGTAGTGCTCTACTTAGTTATTTTGGATTTTCTGAAAATTCTGTTTAATGAGAAAGACGATGACGATCTTTAGCGCTTGGATACAAAGGGACTATTCTTAATATAAAAACGCAACGGCTTCTCTGCGGCTTTAACAATCCCGATACGATTTGTAGTAACAATTGCCTCGGGGGGTATTACCGGAGCATCTTCAATAACAAGGTTCCCGTCCGTGATATCCTTGCCATTCATTTCAGGCGTAATACCCATCGCCATCACCAGTTTCGCCGGGCCGCTGCACAGTGCCAGCGTGTTATCAGTTTTCCGCCGCTGACACATGAGATCAACGCCTTTCGTCGGTTCGAGTGCCCGAATAAGCACCGCCTCACCGGGTAGAGTTACGACATTAAAGCAATAATATTTTCCGTAAATAAAGTAAATATACGCATGTCCCGCTTCTCCGAACATCACCTTATTTCGTGAAGTTATTCCCTTAAAGGCCTGGTTCGCCGGATCTTCAGCTATATAAGCCTCGGTTTCGACAATTCGCCCTGAAACGACTCCCTGAGGTGACGAGTAAACAAGAATCTTCCCAAGCAGCGCTTGAGCTACAATCACGGTGTCTCTTGTATAAAAATCCCTTAATAAAGGCATAAACATGCTAATATAAAAACATAGTCCTCTTTAAAAATCCCGGCTTATATGATATACTAAACCAAGGTTAAGAATGCCTGGCTATGGAATCAGACTGTACTGTATCCGAGAACCTCGTGTTTTCGGATTTTGATGAAACAATAATCGATATACAATCATATAAAATATCCTCCAAGTTATCAAATTACTTAAAAACTCATGCACAAATCGTATCGTTGGTAATTGTAACAAGCAGGGGATGGGATGGACTCAAACCATATACCCAAAAATTACATTTAAATTTACCGCAAATTGTCGAAAACGGGGCAAAAATTATCGACCCGAAAACCGAAAAAATTCTATTTGAAAATAATCTTCAGAACCTACAAGTACAACAAATTAAGAAATTGGCGGAAAAGTATAAATCCCGATTGGATTTTTCAGCCGGACTGAAATCATACTATACTCTCCAACAGTTGGATCTGGTGGAAGGTATTGGTAGAATTTCATTAAATATTAAAAAACCACTCTTTAAAGCGCTGCTGGCCGATCTCAAGAAAATAAAAGGAATATCCGTATTCCATGGCTATATTCTTGACGATCAGGAAGAAGTTCTTATCGACGTGACCAAAAAAAACGTCACAAAGCTGGAAGGAATTAAAAAGTGGCTCGAAATATATAAAAATATCGAGTCCAACATTTACGTAGCCGGTAACGGGTATCCCGATTTACCTGCTTTTAAAATTAAGAAATACTATCCCAACGTTGTGACCGTTGCTGTTAAAAACGCCGTCAATGAACTAAAATGCAAGGCCGATATAATAATTCGTCCGCCGGAGGAAAAGGGATTTTATCAGTTCCTTTCAAGTAATTTTACATTAAGAAATGAAAGCGTCAACGGAACAGAACGTCTAAATAACTATATGTATTCAAATATAGAAAAATTCAGAGCTAATGTTACCCAAATGGTAAGTACACTCTTACAAACCCCGCAATATTTATACTCATTTTTAAAGAAGTCAAATTAAGATCGTGAATCGATAATCTTCTGATAAAAGTCCAGGTAGCGCGACCCCATCACCTCAGTCGTGAAATTCTCTTCCACAAACTTTCTGCTTGCAGTACGCATAGTGGTATAGTCGGTTACTGATAGGGAATACATCCGTTCCACCGCTTCTTGCAACCCCTCAACACCTGTTTTTTTAATAATCCAGTCTCCGCGGATATCATCGGGAGAAGGGTTAACCAGGAAACCTGTAATGCCGTCCTGCACTATTTCGGGAACTGCTCCACGGGCATAGGCAATAACCGGGGTTCCGCAGGCCATTGCTTCAACAAGCACAATTCCAAAAGGCTCTTCCCATTGTAACGGGAATAAAAAGGCTTTGGCCTGGGAGAGGAGCTGCGACTTTTCCTCAGGTGTCTTTGATTCACCTCGATAGTTAACCCCTGATTCCTGTAAAAAAGGTGCAATCTTTGTATCAAAATACTCTGATTCTGAATCAATTTTATGGCCGCGAAACTCTATCGGCCGGCCGGTAGCTTGTGCTACTTCGAGAGCAACCTCCAGTCCTTTAGTCCTGCTAATTCTGCCAAGCCAGGTAAGATACTCACCTCCGTTAGGCGAAAATTCAAATTCACCGAGAATTATGGAATTATAGATAGTTTCCGTAAATGTAAGCTCTGGAAGCGATCGTCGCTGGGCCTGTGAAATTGTTACATACGGATAGTCTTTAAACATCAATAATTGTTTGCGCTTTTCCTCATAAAATTTTATTGGATCATTTTCGCGTTTCTCATATGAGTCATGAAGAGTAGTTACAAAAGGGCTGTTCACATACTCGGCAAAGTATAAAGAGTAGCCAAAATTATCATTAAAATGAACAATATCAAATCGTTCCTTATTGACCAGTTTAATAAACTCATAAACCATATTCAGCAGGTAATATGAATTATTGGCTGCATTACGTGATGAACCGATCGATTGCTTATAATAATACGCCAGTTTAGCCTGGATTTGTGAATCACCGGTGGCATAAACAGTCACATCGTGGTTTTGACGAACCAGTTCTGCTTGCAGGTTATAAAGAACTCGTTCTGTACCACCTGCCGCACTCGGCGGCAGCGGAATCCAGGGGTTAGATAAAATAGCTATTTTCATAAAAGAGTCTTCCTTTCGTCAAAAGTGGCGTACCAAAAGCTTATACTAACTATATCACAAAAAGTGCTAGTAAAAAATATGTTAAAATTAATTAATGCAAACTAATCTTAAACGATTGTGGGAAAATATGATCGTGTACCAGATCTATCCCCGCAGCTTTCAGGACAGTAACGGCGACGGAATAGGTGATCTTCAGGGGATTATTGACCGACTGGACTATTTAAACAGTGAATCCCGGGAATCTCTCGGGGTTGATGCGATCTGGCTGGCCCCAATCTATGCGTCACCGATGGTTGATTTTGGCTACGATGTCTCAGATTATTATACAGTCCACCCCGATTTTGGTACCCTTGAGACACTAAAGACCCTCATTAGCGAATCTCACAAACGGGAAATTGCACTTATTCTGGACTTTATTCCTAATCATACATCGTCTGAACATCAATGGTTTAAAGAGTCACGAGCTTCCCGGAATAATCCATACCGGGACTGGTATATCTGGAGAGACGCTGGACCGGAAGGAGGCCCTCCCAACAACTGGGTAAGCCGGTTCGGAGGATCGGCGTGGCAACTTGACTCGCAAACAGGGCAATATTATTTGCACAGCTTCCTTAAGGAGCAACCGGATCTTAATTGGAGAAATCCTGAAGTAGTTGCCGAGATACAGAAAATTTTTCAATACTGGATGAACTTAGGCATCGACGGTTTCCGGGTCGACTCGGTCAACTTTCTGCTCAAAGACGCACAGTTTCGGGACGACCCGGTAAATCCAGAATATCGAATCGGGGATGATCCGTATTTCATGTACCAACATCAATACAGCTCTGACCAGCCGGATCTATACAGGTTGCTAAATGAATTGTATAAAACAGTTTTCGACCGGAATGGTAAATTTATCGTAAGTGAGGCCTATACTACACCGCAAAATATCCGCCGTTTATTTGAAGAAATCGAAACCAGGTATCACGCACCATTCAACTTCGATTTGATCCGGTTACCTTTTGATACGCAACAGTTCAAAACTGCCATAAACACCTTCCAAAGTACACTCAGGAATGAGGATATTCCGGTCTATGTCTTAGGGAATCATGATAACTCGCGTGCCGCTACCCGTTTTGGGGGAGAAGCTCAAGCTCGGATAGCAGCCATGTTATTGCTGACATTACCCGGCATACCGTTTATTTATTATGGTGAAGAGATCGGAATGGAAGATAGTTTTATTGCCCCTGAGCTAAGACAAGACCCTGCGGGAAAGGAACAGAATATCGATACATTGAATCGTGATGGGGTGCGCACTCCCATGCAGTGGGACAGTACCTTTAACGCAGGCTTTTCGAGCGGCGCACCATGGATACCGATATCTTCACAAGCTGCAGACAGAAACGTGTTGAAACAAATGGAAAACCCGACCTCGATATTTCGACTGTATCAGCAACTGATACACCTCAGGCATACTCATTTGGAATTAACCGAAGGAACCTACAGTTCGGATAACCGTAACGATGTCTTTGCGTACACCCGACAAAAAAATCTCCAAACTATACTGGTAGTACTCAATTTTGAGAATGAAGACAAAAGCATCGGTCTCGGGACAGGTATTGGCTCGGTATTACTATCGACCTACTTGGACCAGTCAACCGAAAAGATCAATATGAATAGTCTAAAGCTCCGACCATACGAAGGAATGATTATTGAGCTGACTTAAAGCGTCGGTTAAATTTTTCTAACTTCCACAGACATTGGTTAATTTCCTTTTAAGATATTAGTGTAAACCCGTATATATCCTTCGACCATCTTTTCTTCACTAAAATTTTCTTCGACGTGTTTTCTGCTGTTCTTTCTCATCTTGGCATAATGATCGGGAGCAAGCGCATAGATTCGTTCCACTGCTTCTTTAATACCCGCCAATCCGGTTTTTTTAACGATAAAATCGCCTCGGATATCATCATCTGAGGGATTTACTATATATCCGGTTACACCATCTTTCACAACCTCAGGGACAGCACCACGGGCAAACGCAACGACAGGTGTACCGGTCGCCATAGCTTCGATCATCACTAACCCAAAGGGTTCATCCCACTGAATTGGCAGCAAAAATAACTTTGCACGAGCGTACATATCGAACCATTCATTACTCTGACGGCCAAGCATACCTTTATACTCAATATGCTGAGATAGATGAGGTTTAATTTCCGCGTCTATAAAATCATCGGTACCTTTCCCGGCGATAATAAACCGGCGCTGCACCTCTTTGGCCACTTGAACTGCTTCTACAACACCCTTTGATTTAACCAATCGACCGATATGGTACATATAATCATCGCTTGTTTCGTTAAACGGAAATTCAGAAACATCGATTCCGTTATAGACCGTGCTGACATAATTAAGGTCAGGGATTATCGTCCTCTGGTAATCCGAAATAGTAATAATCGGTATGTGTTTATATTCTCTAAGTAAAGGTGCTTCCTGAGGAATAAATACATTATGATTGGTAACCACAACTGGAGTTGAGGTTAACTGAGCAAAAGGCATACCCAAGTATACGGGTTCGGTTTGCAGATGAATAATATCGTAAAGATGACTATCCTTAAAAACCTCGGATAGATAACGCTGCTTCATTCCGAGAGCTAAGTTCTTAACCCAATCTTCCTTCTGCAGCGCATAATCCAAACGGGGAGGTTCCATACCTAAGTCTATAATTTTTGCTTTAGAGACTGATCCTCTGGGAGCATATAGTGTAACATCATGTCCCAACTCGACTAACCGGTCAGCCAGTATTGCCGTAAGCGTTGCACTAGCCGCAACAATATCTTTTTCCGGTGGTACCGTAGTGCGGTTGGAAGTGAACAAAGCAATTTTCATTACTCTCCTCCGGCAGTATATAAATCATAAGCAAGTGAAAGATACTCATCAACCATGCGTTTTGCAGAAAATTTATTCTCGACTCTCTCCCGACAGGCTGCTCGATCGATCGTAGTCACCGTATCCATACATTTTTTCATTTCATCCAAGTCTGAAATAAAATATCCCGTGACTTTGTCTTCGGCAATCTCAGGTACACAGCCGCGAGGGTTTACAATAACCGGAACCCCGCACGCCATAGACTCGATCATTGAAATAGAGAATGGCTCCTCCCAATTAATAAAACGCAGAAACGCAATTGCATGGCGGTAAAGCTCAACTTTCTCAGTATGTGCCACCTCGCCAATATACTCAATTTGGTTTCCGTCAATATATGGCTCTACTTGAGATTCAAAATAAGGCTGGTCAACCGGATCGATGCGGGCTGCAATTTTTAGGCGGTGCTGTGTTTGTTTAACCATTTGTACAATCTCTGCAATGCCTTCATCAGGAGATATCCGCCCATGGAAAACAAAATAATCTCGCTGTGCGTCCGGATCAAAAGTATAGGCATTCACGTCAATTCCGTTGTAGATAGTTTTGAGCCAGTTAAGCTCCGGCATTGCTTTACGCTGTGAGTCACTGACTGAGACATAATTCGCTTGCGGGTAATTTTGATAGGTGGTTCGCTCATAAAAAGCACTCATTGGTCCGTGGACCGTCGTAATCATCGGACAACGAATGAATTTGCTAAACAGAATAAGCTGCCAGGTCAGGTGATTATGGACAATATCCGGTTTAAGCTCATTAATCACCTCAATGGTGTCTGCTACCGCCCGCAGATGATAATAGCTATGCCATTTGCGTAAATCTTTAGCATCGTACGATTTGCGTAAAGATTGCGGCACCAGGGGCTTGAGGTTAGCTCGTGTTCGTGAGTCTCCGGCTGCCAGAAGATAGACTTCATGTCCCTTATCAACCATACCTTCGGTAATGTTCGAAACTACCAGTTCAATTCCACCGTACTTCTCCGGAGGAACTGCCTCGCCGATTGCTGCTACTTGTACGATTCTCATTTCCCTCCTCTTAAGTATTAAACTATACCAATATGCCGCAGGAAGTCGCGTTTGGAAAGTCCCGACGACTGTTTCTCCAAATGCCGATAGGCTTCAATAAATTCCTTCGCTCGCGCCTCCCAGGTATACTTTCGATCTACCAGACGGCGGGCCTTGGTAACAATTTTCTTTGTATTATCCGGATCTTTTATGATACTGCGGAGATCAAAAGCGGTACGGCGATAGTCATGTGGATCAACTAATATACCGGTAATATTATTGGTGAGAATATTGCGTGGTCCACCGTTAATGGTCGAAATAACGGGAACTTTAGCATACATACCTTCGAGAATGGTGATACCGAACGGCTCGTTTTCCGACAAACAAAGGTAGGCATCTGCCAATGCATATAAGGTATACACTTTCTCATGCGGAACCGCATCACGGAAATATATAGAATCAATTACACCTAACTCCGTTGCCAAATCTTTCAATTCCTGTAAATAAATACTTTCTTCAACAGTTAATGAGTCCAAACTTCCGGAGAAAATTGCTAGATTGAGGTTATTATTAAATCGTTTTCTATATTCTGCAAACACCCTAATACAGTTATGGTAACCTTTACGTTTATCCATTCTTCCCAAGGTCATAATGAGCGGTTTATCCGTTGGGAGGTCATACAATGCCCTGGCTTCTTTCTTATCAATAGGTTTGAAATCGCTGGTGTCTATCCCAATGGGAATAATCTTGATTTTGTCTGGCTCGACTTGATAATCCTGGATCAGATTATCCGCTTCGTCCTGAGTGGAAAGTATAATCAGATCCGAAAGTAATGTCGTATAGTTCTCCCAGGAAATGCGGGGAATAAATTTATAGATCATTTCACTATCAATACCAAGAAATCTTCTGCGCTTTGCAACTCCTAATGAGTGAGGAGTCCAAACTAACGGGAACTCATGAGAGAGATACTTATATAAGTATAAGGAAGCTGCACCACCGTCCCAATAGTGACCGCACACAACATGCGGCGGATTACGTTTTAAGTCCTCAGCCACTTTTTCGGCAAACTCGTCCAGTACCGGAGCTAATTCCTCCTTCGGTATAAAATCCTCACCACCACAAACAATTCGCTTTATCGCGAACCGTTCATTAACATGAGATATATACGGATAGTCGAACTTCTTACGGCAATAAATAGTAACATGAACGCCTTCGATCAGGCTCAAATATTTGCCTAATTGAAGTTCATAAACACACTGCCCGCCGGAATCGACCTCACCAAGTCGTGCTTCCGGATCCGAATGAGGAGACAAAAAGACAATATGAAACATACTATACTATTATACCATTTTATCACAAGTTCGGTATAATAGCGCACTACCGTGGGAGGAACTCTAAAGGCTGGTCATACTTGAGAGAGACATAGATAAGGTCTCTAAGAATTCGCCGAAATCCAACCGCTGACCAAAGCTGGATGTAACTGACTTGGCCGTCCCGTAACTGTTGTGAATCATAGCGTTCCGGCTTCCCGGCAACATCAATGTATAATTCAGGAACACTGTCCAATTCAACAAAAGCCCATAAACTTCGAATTGCCGTCAGGCTGAGCGCGTTTCGAAGTAAACTCAGTTCCTCAGCATTCCAGTCTTCATAAAAACCACGATCAAGTTGTCTCCGTAACCCGGCCACTATCAGTGCTGTTTGTTTTGGCCAAATAACCTCTCCATGATATTGAGCTGGAGAATAGCCTTGATTTTTACCGACAATATTTGGACCTGAGTCGGTATAAAAATAGTCGGGACTTGCAAGCCGCTTGGCAAAAGAAACACAGTCTTCCTTCGAAGGCCATCCGTAGAGCAATAAATATGCCTCATCTGTATGGTGTACCCGCAAGGGGGTAGGGTGAGTGCCATGGAGACATAAGGCATACCCGTGTTGACCATGGTGGTCAGTGAAAGTATATAAATGCCGTACATTTTTCCACTTTTCCAGGAGGTCAAGCAAGTCACCATCCCCAATATGTAACAGTTCTCTGAATTGCACGATTTTTTCCAGCGCGGCGGGATAAAATACTGCATTAACGTCGAAAGGGGCAATTTGGCCTGTTGCGCCATTGAATGCACTCGGTGAATCTCTCCAATTACCGACCAGAGGATCCTTAAAGGCTATTAACTCTGAGCTTCGTGCCTGGAATACCACATATTTTGCTATAGACCGCAATTTTTCAACATTTTCCTGT
This sequence comes from uncultured Gammaproteobacteria bacterium, assembly GCA_964403585.1. Taxonomy (GTDB): domain Bacteria; phylum Patescibacteriota; class Microgenomatia; order JALYQM01; family JALYQM01; genus JALYQM01. Next base: position 380,377 of record CAYOFQ010000001.1, read on the forward strand.
TTCCGAATGAACTTTTGGGAAAATTTTCCGAGACCCAATAAGTATCGGGGTTCAATATCAATCATCCGGCGGTCAATTATTTCCAGCCCTTCATCAGAAAAACGGACTGCTGCTTCTCCGATAACGTCTTCATGCCAACCCTCACCTTCAGGAGTCACATTCTTTAATGCCTGACCGTACATTTCTTCAATCGTACTGGGTGACAAATCACCAATACCAAGCTCCGCCGATTCCATCCAGTCGCGGGGAAAAACAGTACCATATTCGTAGCTGCTGGTTTTACTATAACTAATCAGATGCTCAATTTCTTCCTCGGTTCGTTCGACCAGGTTTTGCAATTCGCCGGGGAGAATTGAAATCGCATTTTGAATGAGTCCATTACTGACAAGGCGGTGAATCTTTAGTTTGTCTGAAGGAAAGTCAAAGAAACATGTCAAAGTTAAATTAATTGCACTAGGTGCAGATATACGATAAATTCCAGATTCTTGTACCACCGTCGCCAGTTTCGGGAAGTCCATTTCAAATCCATAACGGTATCCGCTAAATTTTCGAATGAAAACAAGCTTCAGATTCCCGCTGTGTTTAATAACTGTTTCAGTCGGCATAAATTGGCCGGGGTAACTCTTCTGCATTTCCGCGAAAGTCGGCCGGGCAACATTGGGAACTTCGGTAACCGTCCTCACGCTGCGAATATCACCCATTACCGGCTGATGCACACCTATTTCATGCTCCTGGAAAGAAACCTGAACCCGCAGTTTATTTTTTGACTGCTTCATTTTGGAGAGACCAAAAGGCCGGGGCAGCGTTAATCCACAAAATAAATGATTCCCTGGTCCTGCTATTCGCAGCTGTCCGTATTCGTCAAGATCAATGTAGTAGCCACCTGCAAACCAGAATTTACTCATAGTTATCTTAAACTAGCTTATTAGCTCAAATTTGTAAACCGTGAATTCAATCGCACTATTGTTATTATACGAACTTAATGTAAGAATTCGGTGAAAAAGCACCTGTTAGCAACCGGAACGCTGCTTTGCTATAATAGGCCAATGAAAAATATTATCAAGATCGTTAAGATTTCCCGTCCGCTCTATGGGTTGATTGCAGCAATCGCTGCCTTTATTTTAGTGGGGGCATTGCTGGATTTAGTCACACCGATACTTTCAAAATATATTGTTGATGAGGTAGTGAAAAATGTCCAAAACAATACCGGTAATTACGGTAACTTGATTTTTTATCTGGGATTATCTTTTGCGGCGATGGCCGTAAGTACCGTCGTAACCTCAGTTTCGGAGCGTCTTGGCGATCATTTTGCCGGAAAGCTGCGCAAATTTTTAACTGAAAAATTCTATAACAAAGTTCTCACCTTATCTCAGAGCTATTTTGACTCGGAGTTATCGGGAAAGATAGTTAATCAGCTGAATCGGGGAATTCAATCAATCCAGGGGTTTATTAATACGTCGACCAATTTTATTCTGCCTACTTTTTTGCAGAGTATCTTTACTATCGCAGTTTTAGCCTATTACAACTGGCAAGTGGCTGCCCTCACCTTTGCGCTTTTCCCGATTTATCTGTATTTAAGTAATAAATCCAGCACTATTTGGGGAAAAGAGGAGCTGGCTAAAAATAAGCTGGAAGACACTAACCGCGGGCGTATTCAGGAGGTTATTGGCAATATCAAAGTTGTAAAGAGTTTTAACAATGAAAAAACCGAATTCGGTATTGTCTCTGAAAACATGACTGAAGTAAATAAAATTTATGCGCGGCAAAGTAACGCCTTTCATATATTTGATTTTCTGCGCAACATGAGCTTAAACGTAATTTTACTTATTATCAACATCATCGTTTTTATTAATACATTTCGCGGAACTCTTACCATCGGTGAAATGGTCTTAATTCTCCAGCTGATCAACCAGGCCAGGCGTCCATTGTTCGCTATGTCCTTCATCTTAACTCAGGTCCAAACTGCCGAAAGCGGCTCCAAAGAATTTTTCGATATTCTTGAGCTCGAGTCAACAGAAAATTTTGAGGGCAATAGGGACATCAAACGGATTAATCAGCCGAAAATAGAATTTAAGAATGTCAGTTTTAAATACGAGAAATCCGACATGGTACTTAAAAATGCTTCCTTTACCATTCATGAGAAAGAAAAAGTTGCCCTGGTAGGGCATAGCGGTGCCGGTAAATCAACGATCGTCAATCTTATCCTTAAGTTTTATAACCCCACGGAAGGAACCATACTTCTCAAAGATCAAAATTATAATGAACTAAACTATCAAACTATTCGCCATAATATTGCGTTAGTGTTTCAGGAAAATGAACTTTTTTCTTCAAACATCCGGGAAAATGTTTCATACGGCGGCAACGCCTCCGATGAAGAAATAATTCAGGCGTTAAAAATGGCGAATGCCTACGACTTTGTATCAAAACTCCCGCAGGGGCTGGATTCCGAGATCGGTGAGCGGGGAGTCAGACTTTCGGGAGGACAAAAGCAGCGCATCCAAATTGCCCGTGCCATACTCAAAAACTCTCCAATTCTTATTTTAGACGAGGCCACGTCATCACTTGACGCCAAATCCGAGAAAGAAGTTCAGGAAGCGCTCGAGAATATGATGAAAGATCGCCTGGTGCTGATCATTGCTCATAGATTTTCAACTATCCAAAATGTCGACTCAGTTATTGTACTTGACCACGGTACTATTGCAGACTATGGCAAACCGGGAGAGCTTGCCCAAAGGCCGGGTCTGTATTCGGATCTTCTACGTTATCAAATTGAAGGGAATAAAAAATTACTCGAGAATTACGAAATTTATTAGCGTACTTCTCATAAAATTGCCTCTATTGGCTATAACATAAAGTTAGATTCAATATGAGCTTGTAATAGCTGCTTCGGAGGATTAGCATAAAACTGTACCCGCATTTCGCTGTCAGGAGGCACCATGGCTGCAACCGGCTTTCTAGAAGTAAGAGCCTTCTCAACCGAGCCCCAATCCGCAACTGCGCGAATTTATCCGGTACCCCGTGTTATAACTCCGGGACTATCCTTTAAAGACCGTTTTGCCACCTGGATAGATAAAGCCGACGTTGCCCTGGGCGCTGTTGACGCGCTGACACTGCCATTTCCCGGCGGCTATTCGGTACGGGTGCTCGATCAGGCCGACCATCGCGAGTTTAAACATCCGGTACGAATAGGGGATAAGTCGGCTGATGTTACCAGATACGGTGTAGTTCATGTTTTAAATGCGGCAGAAGAGGTCGTTGCCCGTATTCCCGCCCGGGCATTGGCGGAAGCCCCCCACCGCCTTGACACCGTTCTCTTGAGGCGTACCCGGTAAGGTCAAGCTTTATTTTTTCCCTCTAATATAATAAAATTCTCAGATATAATTAAAAGGTACAGTATTAGTATAATACAGTCTGATGGATAATTTGTTAGAAAAAATCAACAAATCGGCAATCAAATTCCTCGCACCCTTAACTCCAATCGATACCTATAAGACTATTGTTAAAGAAGCCATCAAACTTATTGATGGCAACTACGGTAATGTTTTATTGGAACAGAACGGGGAGATAAAGCGCGTCTACGCATCCATTAAGATGGCCTACGGTACCAAAAACCGTAAACGGGGAAACACCTATAAATCTTTCGTAGAGCAGAAAGTTATTGTTGCACCAATCAAAGAACTAGGGCCACACCACCCCGAAATGGCAAACTATGGTGTTAAATGGACTATTTTTATCCCTCTGGTCTATCAGAAAAAATCTATCGGTGTTCTGACTGTTAATACCAGAAAAGAAGAAAAGGTGGATCGCAAGCAATATAACGCACTCAAATTATTTGGATCTTTGGCCAGCCTCGCTATTGTCAAAACACAAGCGCTGGACGAAATTCAGAAGGCTCTCGAAACCCGGGACCTGTTCATTTCACTCGCCTCACATGAATTAAAAACCCCATTAACGTCGGTCAATGGATATGTGCAACTTATCCAAAAAAAAGCCAAGAATTTCGAGGGATTTCCAGTTAATCTTGTCGACAGTTTAGCCAAAGAAACACACCGCTTAACCAATTTAATTAATGAACTACTGGAAATAAACCAGGTTAAAACCGGTACCTTCAACTTTAACTGGGTAGTCTGTAGTTTAGGAGAAATTATTGACCGGGCCGTCACTAATTTTAAACTGATCCGCCCCCAGCGGACTATCCTTTTCAACAATAAACTGAAAGATAAACCCGATTTTATTATTGGCGATAGTGATAAATTACTGCAGGTTATTCTCAATGTACTGCATAACGCCGCCAAATTCTCTCCTGAAGAAACCATTATTACGGTAACACTCGATGAAGATGAAAAATGTTGCGTTATAAAGGTGAAAGACCGTGGTACCGGAATCGACAAAAAGGACCTTCCCAATATCTTCAAGGATTTTTACAAAGGCAACAGTAATTCACACGAAGGCATGGGCTTGGGACTATTCTTAACCAAACACATTATCGATAGTCACAAGGGAATTATTAAAGTTAAGTCCATAGAACACCGCGGGACAACCATCGAATTTCAGCTTCCCAAAGTAGCAATAACCTGATATGTCATACGAACAAATATATGAAATGGCAGCACTTGCGGAATTCGCGTATTTAGCTGCCCAAGAAGCCCCTCTAATACAAAACCTTAGGATCTCAAACCCCGGCGGCGAGGAACCGCTCAGTTTTGAGCCGGTTTTTGAGGAACACGTCATACGTTCTCTAATTGAAGGTGAACTGACTGCCCTCTCGCTCGTCGGCACCTCCGGCAGTGGTAAGGGCATGCTGGCTCACAATATCGCCATTGCTGCTCAACGTCACCCGTATCTGAAAAAAGAATTAAGAGGTCAAGGAAGAACCCTAGAGGTCGTTACAGCACCATATGCACACTCAGCCCAAGTATTGCGTAAAATTGAGCCGCGGTTCCGTGGATTCAAAATTGGTATCGGCAGCCAACGTATGTTCGCTCGGAGCACTGCTTTCTGGAATGAGAACGTCCAGCACGCTATTTTAGATAAACCGGACCCTTCCAAATCAGTACTTCTGGTCGCAGAATTCCCTTTCTTAATGGGCTATCCAATACCGCATATCCGCCCCCTGCAGGTTCTGGGCATGGATCGTGGAATTGGAAGTGTCGACCTGCTTGAACATCATGAGCGATCTCGAGATCGCCATCGAGTAATATTTCTGGATCGGGAAGAGGATGTGCTTGATCATACGATTAGTGATCGTGGCAATAACGGTAATCCGGACGAGCAATCTCGTATCGAGCTAATATACACTGATCCAATCAGCAAAAAAGATACTCCCTTCCGGAATCTAAAACCAAAGGCTCAGCGTGAGCTTACAGATTTACGAAAAATTTCACAGACCCCCATCGAACGAATCCCTGCCAGCGATGAACAAGTTCGGCGTATTAAAGAGCAACTCTTGGAAATGACATATGAAGAGTATCCGGGGAATGCTCATCCGATACTCGAGGGACCGACCAACCGCGACCTGACATTTGCTATAACCAGATCTCTTGGTGTACCCGATTACAAAATTATTACTCCCCAAAATCCCGTGATGCTTGATGAAATGAACTGGTATTTTTCCTACTTACTGCAAATGAATATGTGGACTATGCGGTATCCGCAACAGTTGCTCGGAACATGGCTACAGGGCAGGTTCGCGAAGCATATAGCCAAATCCCCGTATCGACTTGATTAATTTGGTTTCAAAACCGGCATCAATTTTTTTGCGCAAATAGCCGATATAGACATCGACAACACGGGTCTCAACATCCGGAGAAGACATCCAAAGCCGATTGAGAATCATATCCCGGGTCAGTACGCGGCCTTTATTCATAATCAGATAATGAAGTAACTTAAATTCTTGAGCAGTGAGATCTATCTGTTCTGTCCCCCGGGTCACTTCATGCGTTTGCAAATTCATAACTAAATCATCCACGCGCAATACCGAATCTTCGTCCTCGCTATATCGCAAACGGGCATTAACCCGGGCTAAAAATTCATCAGCCACAAACGGCTTAGTTATATAATCGTCGGCACCGAGCTGAAGTCCGTTAATGATGTCTACAATATTGTGTTTAGCCGAAAGAATAATTACGCGCAAATGCGGGTGTTTTTTTCTGATTTCCAGACAAACAGACTCTCCGGAAATATCAGGGAGACCGAGGTCGAGAATTACTAAATCCGGCTTGGCGGTATCTATTCTTTTGAGACCTTCAGTGCCGCGGGATACCACATCTACAGAGTATCCGTTATCGAGAAGTAAATCCCGTAGATATCCCTGAATTCCCGGATCATCTTCAATAACTAACAATGATTTGTTCATATCCTTACCGTATTCTTACACAATTACTAACAAAAATTAACTTAAAAACATTATACTAATAATATAATATTTATACAACCTCTTAGTATATGAAAAATTACACTGGATTAAGAATCACCAATTTCCAAACTTTTTGCCTTAATTTTATCATTGGAGTTGGAATTGTGCACACTGGAGTGTACTTAATGAATATAGTACATCAGGTCGGGATAGTAAATAGTGTGCAACTATTGCTGGTAGGTATTACTGCTGTTTTGGCTATCATAATCTATGCCAGGAAGATAATACAAAGAAAACGAACCTTCTTTTACAGCGGCAGTGTGGAAATGACCTGATCTATTGAAGAAGCTTCAAGGTCCGCGTTCTGAATGATTGATTCCCGTCGCACATTCTCAGTATATGCAATAAACTGATCGGCATTGCCCGTTGCACGTATTTGGTAGTCGGTAAACCCGTCTCCAATAACCGTGACTTGACCGGAAAGGTTAAGTGCCGCAACTTGAAGCACTTTTCCGTTACTTTGGCTTAAAAAGTTAGCCGTGTCATAACCAATGACGTCTCCTACAGAGTTAAAAATAAAGGTATTTGCGAGGACGCGTGATTCGGCAATGCCGAATTCCGCAACTACCGGGCAGATATATTCTTTAAATCCGCCGGAAATTATAAAAATGCTATCTGCGTGCCGGTGAAAGAATTCTTTGTTTCTTTGGAACGAAGCGCTGACGCGGGATTGTAAAAGCTCAATTACCTCTTCAATATGTTTTCGCGTAATCGAAAAAAGATTAATTCGTCGGGACAACGACTCCTGAAAGGGAATTTTTCCCTCCATACCGAGCTGGGTAATATCCTTTATCTGGGTAATAATTTTTTCTCTCTCGGGAACAGTTTGCAGAGCAATCGCCGCCAATTCATCGAGAGCCTCTACCTGTACAAAGGTACTGTCAAAGTCAAAGATGAAGTAATGAGGCCTCATAAAGTATAATCATACCATAAAAATAATTATGTATAGTCTTAAACACGGCGCACTGCCGGAAATGATCTCACCGTATATGAAGCGTCTTATTGCTGAAACAGGAGGCGAAGATGGCCCTATCGGCAGGCAATTTATTGCCCGGCCGGAAAGCGAATCAGCCTTCGAAAGTACGGCCAGTTTTGACCCGCTTATTGAAGAACAGCATGAAGTCGCTCCGGGAGTAATTTATAAATATCAGGGCAAACTCGGCAGGGAAAATACGGTCGAGTATTATGGTCGCATTTTGTGGACCATCAGCCGGTACTGTGCAACCTACTGCCGGTTTTGTTTCAGGGGGCGTATGGTCGGCCTTCCGGCCGGCCACTCCCGGCCGGAAGGGGAGACTTTACTTCAAAAGCCATATTTATCGGATGCTGACATTGATCAGGTCATCGATTTTCTGAAAAACCATCCTGAAATCAACGAGGTAATCCTTTCAGGTGGCGATCCGCTGATTGTTCCTCAGAACTATCTTAAAAAAATTATCTCAGGGTTAACCGAGCTCCAATCCAACAATCATCTGGACATCATCCGTATTCATACCCGGGCTCCGGTTACTAATCCTGAGTCAATAAAAGCCTGGCATCTCGAAACACTGCAACGGATAACCACCCCGTATATCGTTCTCCATATTAATCATCCGGCCGAAATTACCGGTGAAGTCGTGTCAATCCTCACCCGACTCCGGACTGAGTGTGGTGCAACACTGCTCGCACAGTCTGTCCTGTTACGTGGAGTTAATGATGATATTACAGTTCTTCAGGACTTGTTCAACAGGATGGTTAAAGTTGGTATTCGGCCATACTATCTGCATTACAATGACCCCGTGTATTGGGCTAAACACTTTACGGTGCCGGTTCAGGAGGCTATCGCCATTTGGCGAAAATTGAGACCCCGTTTATCGGGACTTGCTGCGTCTGCCAAATTTGTTATCGATACACCATACGGATATGGAAAAGTTCCGTTCCCGGAAGGTCAGTGGAATACCGAACTTACGTCTTTCCTGGATTTTAATAATGTTCGCCACACTCTTGATTGAAATCCCACTCTGTTCATGCAACAATACGGTGACAAAAAAGGAGCTCTATGAAAAAAGTTATCTTTCCTGTTCTCATCACGCTGCTACTTACCGCTTGCGCAGGGAAACCCGCCACTTCATCGGACAGCTCATCTATACCTGGCACGTTCCGACCCAGTGCTACAGGAACAGCCTTGGCATCACCTTCCGGGCTCGGGTACGAACTTAAAATCTCTGAAGCGGAAATTATTAAACAATATTTGTCACGACATCTGGGCAGCACTTCCCAAGGGGGACGAGTATTTGTAGCCTACGAGCAACTCAGTCGGGAGCAAAAAGAAGGCATGGACGATGTCTATCTGTGGGCGGTAATTGAGGAATATTATAAACAGAATAATGAACTGAAAAAAGGCTCTGGCAGCAGTATTCCAACAGCACTTATTCTACAAGATCAGGGTGACGGAGTTCCGGTGGTGACCGGACATAAAGTTCCGGGCGACGGTTCAGCCTATACACAGGATTTGCAAAAAATCTTTCCGGAAGAGGTGCGAAAAAATAGAATCTTTGAGTCAGATGTGACGTATCACAATCAGGTAGTTGAAAAACTGCAAAGAACCAATGAAGCAGATGCCAAAGATTTTTTCGCAAACGACAACTCATTTACCTCTATTGCACAGGCTTTTTATGAAGAATATGCGCGTAACCCGGGCGAGCAATACATAAAACAGTCGGTCTATGTAACTGAAGAATTACGTCAGAAAGTGATTGATGAAAAATTAAATGTCCTTTGTAGTCAAAGTGAACCAAATTATGTCACCTATCAGGAATTCTCAGGTCTACCCGGTCTGGTAATCCATCAATATATCGGAACCTCCGAAGCAGACAGGCGCAAAGTTCTATTTAAGCAGGTCGGGTCAAAATGGAAGATTGATTCGATCACTTGTGAGAAATAAATCGATACACATTGTAAACCAGCGTTACGAGGCCATAGCCAAAAAAGGAAAATATACAAAGCCCAATTATACCTGCCACTGTCATCAGGAGTTGGTTATCTTCATACCGGGCGAGTGAGGCGGGGAGAAGTAAAAAAGTATTATACATTCCGTGCATCAAAAAACCGTACCAGAACCCATGGCGGAGACGAATAAAACCTAAGACCAAACCAACAATTACTTGTGGTAGTCCGAGCAATACAACCACTAATAAAATATTTCGTACTTCCGAATAGTTCGTTATATGCATCATGCCAAATAGAATAGTCAGAATGTAAAATATGCCTCCAAAGTGTGACGCATAAAAATTGTTCAGCCGGTCTTTAATATCTGGCCGTCGAAGAATCGCATACACACTCAAGCTGAGTAGCAGAGGTATGAACCAAACTTGCAGTGTTAAATTAGATTCGGGAAAATAGACACGATTTATAAATACGGAAATAATTCGTGCGGCAAAAAAAGTTGCCAGTCCAAGATAGAACGGTTTGAATCGGAGGGGCAGGCGGAAGGTAGTCTCTTCAATAAACGGTGCAACTACTCCACCGAGCAGGAAAATCATCAAAAGGTTCCCATTTATCGCAAACTCACTTACAGCATTAATACCCTCATATTTAAGAAGAGTAAGCAAAACCGTGATCAATAGGGCAATTGGAATAACCACCACATAGAGCCAGGATATCAGCACCAGGATTCGCCGCAGGATCAGTGAGCGGGTCAACCCTGTTATCGCCTCATCGGTCGGGTGGCGTAAAAAAGCTAAAATTTCAGACAATAACTGAAAGTGATACTCTCGCATTACCATATTCTACCACCCTTTATTTTAGTGAAAATAGTCGATAAAATAGTCTTATGAATGTCTTTGCCATTGTGGATATAGGAACGCTCAAGGTCAAAACTGAAATTGCCTCGGTAAATCCTGATGGAACTTTGCGCCATATCTATCATTCGAACAACTTAACCTGTTTTGGCGTCGGACTAGATGAAAATGACGGTAACGTGCAAGACAGGTACCTCGAAAGAACAATCACCGAACTGCAGCGGGTCAAACAGGTACTGCAACAGCATCAGGTCTCTCAGTTTAAAGTGGTTTCAACACACGCCATGCGGCGGGCAAAGAATCGTGAACAAGTGAGGCATAAAATGGAGACCGAGACGGGTTTTTCCATTGAAAATATTTCTCAGGAGCAGGAAGCCGGATTTTTCTTTACCGCAGTTATGCGCACATTCCAAAACCGGGACCGGGAATATGCAGTTGTGGATGTCGGTGGCGGTAGTGTCCAGGTTCTAATCGGCACGCCGGAGAAGCTCAGAGCCGCTCATATGATGCAAACGGGGGCGCAGGTGCTGCATGAACAATTTGGTACCAACCCTCACGAACCTACCGGATTCAACACTGAAGCCGAACTGGAAAAAATGCGACAGAAAATTCTTGATGAGCTTGTACTGCTTGAAGCGCACCACGGTATCCCGGTCATTTATGGATCATCCATAATCATTGATGTAATGAAAGGAATCGGGCTGCCGCTTGAACCATATACTGAATCCAGCACCCATCCCTATAAAACCTACCAAAAATATATGGCCGAATTTATAACTAAAATTCTTCCTTTGACGTTTGCCCAAAGAGAAGAACAATATGATATCCAAAAAGGATTTATGTGGGCGATCGATAAAGGGTTTCTCAACATACTGACAATCAGTGATTATCTGCAAAGCCCGTTTATCATCCCCTCCAATGCTAATATTGCGCAGGGAATAATCTATTCCTTGGATTCTCAAAAATAGGAGGTTACTTTCATTACTAACACGACGTTTGAACGATTTGAAGTTACTGTTCGAACACCGTCCGAAATCCCGGCTGTTGTCGACCTGCTTAAAAGACACTCAATAGACTCTGTGTACCTGACACACAAAACCGCATCAATAAATCCGGTTGATATCGCAGCACAAATTCGGGATCAAATTCCTGAATTGGACGTAATCACCACAATTTCAACCAAATATTACACTAGGATCGAAGAAATTAATCAGATCCTGGCGTTGGCCGAAGATACTGCCATTCAAAACATTTTAATCGTCAGCGGGGCCAAAAAGGGACCGGTTGACTCCGTCATGGTGCTGAGGCAAGCCAATCGTACCAAACTGAATTTATGTTGTGTCTATAATCCGTATCTATCTGACGAGCAGTTAAACACCGAACAACAACGCCTGCAAAATAAAATGAGCAACCCGAGCCTCAGCGGAGTATTCCTGCAAATCGGAACAGATACTGCTCGACTCGAAAACGGGATACAGTACATCCGCACAATTCAGCCTGCTGCACACATCGGTACCAGTCTATTGTTCCCCAACCGGGAGTGTCTTGAACATCTTAAACAACGACCGTGGGGAGATGTGCAATTTGAAAACCGGTATCTTAATGACCTATCGTATGCGCTAACTAAAACAGGCGCGATCTACAGGGCAGCACTACAACTCAGGCTTGAAATGCTAATTCAGTTATTACCATTAAATGAAAAAAATCTTGAAGAGTTCCTTATTTGGAAAAACGGGCAGAACCTCTACAATTAAAACAGGCTATGGAGATTCTTATTGTAGATAATGGTTCCTTCTATTTGGACAAACTGGTCAGTCTGCTTCCCAGTTGTACAATTCAAATTGTTAGCTATCCCAATTTAAAAACTGTTAATGCCAAAAAATTTGATGGGGTTATATTGAGCGGAGGGCATAGCCTTTCTATCGTAGGTCATGACGAAGCCTACAGTGGAGAGCTCAAGCTTATTAAATCAATAGCGGTTCCCCTACTTGGAATCTGCCTAGGCTGCGAACTGATTGCCTTCGCCTACGATACACAGCTAACACGATTGGAAAAAGAAGAGCGGGGAGTACTTAGTGTGGAAATGATTAAGAAGGATCATATCTTCCATAATATCCACGATTTAAAAGTCTATGAAGCGCATCGGTGGGCCATCAAACAGACACCGACCGAACTGATACCACTAGCGTTATCTCAAGACGGAGTTGAAGTATTTAAACATAAGACTAAGTGCCTCTATGGCGTACAGTTTCATCCCGAGGCCTTCGTGGAAGAAACCACCGCTTCTCAGATACTTACCAATTTTTTCCATTTTTTATGAACTGAAAAAATGAAAATACGCCCAGCCACTGTTCCAAAGTCAATTCATGTGGCGTAGCAGTAATCGAAAAGTTGAAGTCCTTAGCCAATCGCTTCCATTGCGTATACGTAAATAGTTCTTTCATTCCGATTTTCAAGTTCTTTTTCCAGCGGCCGAATGCGTATCGGATGAAATCTGTATAAGCTTTTTCCTCAGTTTTTTGTACCAGGGGCGTAGCCCGCTTGGTTATCTGTAGTAAAACTACCTCAACACGGGGAGGCGGGTAAAAATCATTGTGTTTAAAATGGTAAAGAATAGTGAGGTCAAACCATGGACCGGCCAGGAGCGAAAACTGAGTAGAACCATTCGATCCTGAAAATTTCACAGCAGCTTCTTTTTGCAGGATGAGGAAAGCTCTTTCGGGAGAATGGGCGGAATAGAGCAGTTTGTAGAGTATATCGGCAGTTATATGAAACGGTATGTTTGCAAATACCTGATACGGAAAAGTAGGTAAGGTCATTGAACGGAAATCCGCATGAACAAACTCAACCGAGGGGCAGTCGGTAAACTCAGAGAGCATTTTTCTGTATAACCGTGTATCCAGTTCAACTGCAATAACTTTCTTACAATTGCCATGCAAAGCACGAGTAATCGCACCCGTGCCTGCTCCGATATCAATAACAGTATCATCCCGGGTGAATTGCGCCTGTGTAACTAGGCGCCTAACCAGTTCAGGGTTAATCAGAAAATTTTGTGATAGTTGTTTTCGCTTAAAAGACATCATACCCTCCTATTAGGTACAAAAAAACCAGCTTCTACCGCGAACTGGCTACTAAAGAGCTAATAGGAAAGTATATTTAGATAGATAAATTAAGCACAATAAATAACCAGTGTTGGCTGCAGTGAATGAATATGGTTATTTAATTACTGAATTCATCACGGGTAATTATAGCACAAATAAGCTCAAAAGGCAATCTTTATACTCTTTTCCATGTCCCGGATTTTCCGTCAATTTGAAGCATCGTTCCATCCGCAAGCCCAACCGCATCACTGGCAACAAGCGCCGGTATCTTAAATTCTCTGGCTACAATTGCGCCATGCGAGGTCTGTCCGCCTGACAGAAAAATTATACCCGCACATTTGGGATAGAGCATCGTAAAATCGGTACTCGAATTAGGAAAAATTCCAACGGATCCTGAAGGAATTTCATCAAAAGGGGAGCGTATCACAAATACCGGACCGGTCACTTCACCAGCCGATACTGCCATTCCTTTCCCGTGATCATGAGAAGTTACAGGCTGTGATTCTGCCTGAGTTTTTTCACCAGGTGCTTGTGTGGGTATAACTGATCCCTGCAGCAGATCATCGCGTGAATAATACTCCATCTCCTTACCTACCCGCCGAACAATATGTTTCCTCAGGGCATCAATTCCCAGCAAAGCTCGTCTTCTGGCTTCAGATCGTAGTATTTGTAACCGTATTACCGCTTGGACATAGTCATCTACTTTTTTCGCTACATTTAATGTACCTGGCGAACTTATTTCCGGAGGAGGCGCTATATTTTTGAACATATGTTTGTGCAGTTCATCACGTTCTTCATACCAGCGTGGACACGCAATCTCATAATCCTTTCTGGCGCGAATACCATAATGTTCCAGGTATTCGTCAAATGTCATTTTTCCTTCCCTAACTTTAGATTGATGAGAAAGTGAAGTAAAAAACCAGTCGTTAAGTGCAACCTGCGAGCCAATGTATCCTAATACCTCATGCAGTTGACCACTTTTAGTGAGTTCTTGTTCAATAAGCCGCGAGTAAAATTCGCACAGTGCTCCCACGGCGATAACCGAGGGCCAAATAGTATCGGACAAATGTACATCAACTTCCTGAAGGGATTGCTCGGATAACCGCTCGGGCATTAATTGAATAAATTCCTTGGCACGCTCAACTGCTTTCTGGGGGGAAGCAATAAGTTCCGATTGATACAAGACAATTTTTATTGTGTTCACTAAGCAGCGCGGAGAAAGGATTTTGCTGTACTTTATTCTGAGGCTGGGTAGGGAATGAATATTCTGTTGCGGTGTATACGCAAACAAAGTTGAGGAATACAAAGTTTTCTCTTCTGCCAGCAGATCAACTAACAGTTCTCCGTTAACAAGGGTAACGAGTGGGGCATCAGTTTTCTCATAGGGAAGACCCAGAAGGCTCATTGCTTTTCCTAAACTGCCGTTTCCGCGAAACCAGTGACTTAAGAAAGAATAAGTTAACCGGGACGGACGGGAGACCGTTTCAGCCAAACCTCCGGAGTACAGAAAAACGGGGTTTGAATCTGGTGTTTGTGAAGGCATACAAATATAATACGCGTATGACGCGTAAAGTTCTATTATCAAGTATCATGCTCAGTGGTCTTTTATTTTTTCCCAAACCTGCCCACGCCATTATTTTTCTGCCGGCTTTAATTCTCATCCCAATTGCCAAACTGGTTGCCCTGATAATCGGCGGACTTTCTATCCCGGCATTGTCCCTGGGGGCTCTCTGGAGCAGATTAACGCAAAAGTCACTAAAAAGAACCAGTATTGTTATTGTCGGTGCGCTGGTTGTTCTGGCAATACTTGTAGCGATAGTACTCAAAATTGAGAATCCCGATCGTCCGCTCTTTTAATCTTGAATGAACTCCACTAATCCGAACCCGGGATCGGAAGTGCCATCGGCTTTTTTTACCTCGCCCTGTACATGTCCCATAAACCACACATAGGAGATCCCCGGATATTTATCAAACTGATTAACTACCGAAAGCTGCAATGTTTCTGATAGAGGCGCTCCGAGACCCAAGGTGAACAGTTTTGGAGCCTTAGGCGCATCATGTCGCGCATCTACTTTAAATGTTTTGATGACATTCCCATCAGAGGATTCCCGAACCCCAATCTCATGCGTCTGGTAAATCTCGGTCGGCTTCGCCACACTGGTCTTATCCACATGATAAAAATTGCCGCTTTGATCCCAGAACGCAGTCCAGTCGGTTGTTACGCCAAGCGGCGTAGTGTAGAACTGGATTGCCGAGGCATTAGAGGAATAAATGCGCGTATATAAAACAAATGCTTCATGGCGTGTACCATTGATTGTCAGCGAACCCTCTCCGCGCGACATAAATTTGGTGTAACCGGGTAAACTGCGCATACCAATCTCATTGGCAAGAGTACCGGTAACAAAATCTATAGTCGTCCCGTTAACAGAAAAACCGCCAATAGCACTTTGTTTTAATACCCTGGAAGGGTCGTAGGTTATTTGCCACTTTCTTAATAAGCTCGTAGTAACTACTGCAGAGTCTTTTGTTTTGAGTGTATCGATTTTTCGTACCCATTTAGAGCCATCAAAATAGCTTATTCTGGCTGATTGCGTATATCCGTCTTGTACTTCAGCGCGCGCAACTGTCGAAGCAATCGTATAGCGCGGCTCAGTTTTACTCATCAGAATAGCCGTATCTTCAAAGTAAAATTTGTCCGGCAGAAATTGGGTTGTCAATTCGGCAGACCCGGTGGCCACGGCATTGCTCGGAACCGGGGTCGCTAATGGTAGGGAGTCTTTCTCAGCATTCAGCAGGTAAGACAAATAAAAACCGGTCAAAAATGTACATATAAAACCAAGTAAAACCAGCAAGACTATTACAATAGGATTCTTCATCTGCTATTAGTATACAAAAACAGTATAATGATTGAAATGTACCAAATTGCCAAGAAAATTATTTTTTTTCTCTTTTTTGGATTTTTTCTGGTCGCTTTTACCGCTATCGGGATATACCGTTACTCAATTGGGCAACTTTTTTATTACGACTTTGGAATTTTCGCGCACATTATTTGGCAACTATCACGCTTTCAGGTACCAATTATAGACCATTTAGCGTTGGGTAGGATTGTTTTTCTCGGGGATCACTTTAATCCCGGGTTGGCGCTCCTTGCACCACTGTTCTGGCTGACCAGTGATATTCGGATACTGTTAGTTGAACAAGCGGTCGCTATTACCGGATCAGGTGTCATGATATTTTTAATTGCGCGTAAGTACGGGTTGCGGTTTATCAGTTCTCTCGGAAGTGCTGCCGCATATCTCCTTTTTGCCGGAACTGAAAATCCGCTCGTTACCGATTGGCACCCCGAATCCACTGCCGCGTTATCTTTGCTGGCATTTTTTTATTACTATCAATTCTCCTCCCGCAGATTTCTATACATAATATTTTTTCTCATATTCCTTTCCTTCAAAGAAAGTAATGCCTTAAGTGCGTGTGCGCTGCTGGTGGTGCTCTTTTTTATCAATAAAACCAGACGAATAGAAACCATTGTTCTTTTTGTGCTATCGCTCCTGTATTTTATCCTGGCAACAAAAATCTTTATTCCATATTTCTCACACAGGAACTATATGTATTCACCGGAACTGCCTTTTTCACCGCTAAAAATAGGACAAAACTTCGTAAATTCACCCGCCAAGATCAAGTTGATCCAGGACTCCTTGACTTCATTCGGGTACTTACCGGTACTCTCAGGCCTTGGTCTTATTCCTGTTTTTGCTGAACTGGCGCAGCGATTAGCACCCAACAGTACTATTTTCAATAACATCAGCCTTGGACAGCACTATAATGTTCTATTGGGTGTGTTTCTTGCCTTGGCCACGATTCAGGGAATGAAAAATATTCAGAAGTGGACCGGACGGAATACTGTCCCGGAGAGATTATTTGCAGTGTATCTGCTTATTGTTTCACTGTATATAGCGCGGAAGGTCACCGGTGCCCCGATTAATTTGGCTGCCAATCAGACCTTTTTGAACGAACTTGCGCCACGACAACCATTCTTTCAGGACCTGCAAAAAGTTCCGGCCAAAGGTAGTGTTATGGCTCAGAATAATTTATTGCCGTATACCGCAGCCAGAAACGAGGACATTTCCTTACCTCAGCTCACGTATGCCGATTCAAAACCGGACATCATCCTCTTTGATCTCTCTGTCGGACAAAACCCAAACAACTTTTACGGAAGTGACCCGGCAGTTCTTGAACATCTCAAAATAAGTTTAGAAACCGATCCGCACTACCGGCGAATACAAACAAAAAATACCAATATGTACCTGTATGTCCGAAAATAAAAAAAAATTTAACTACTCTTTTTACAAAGACAGTCATAGCTCGATAGAAGAGGTAATTACTCATATGGTTGAACTTGATAATGAGTTACACGGGACGACTCTGGAGAACCTCTGTGCTTTCAATACAACCTATTTGATAATCACCAGAGCAGTTGCCGGGCGCCTGGGGAAAAACTACTTTGAACAGGATTCGCTCATGCAGAAGTTTGATATCATTTTTGCCCAATATTATTTTGACGCCTTATCCGGATACATCAGTGGAAAATCAATCGCCGGTGCGTGGCTCATTTTGTTTGATGCGTGCGAACGGGATAGCTGTTTACAAAGCCAGTACATGGCTCTTGGCGTAAATGCCCATGTTAATAATGATTTAGCGTTCTCTTTACGGGAAATGGAAGATAATAATCAAAACGATTTTTTGAAAATTAATTTCGTGATCAGACAATCGCTTTCCGAAGTGATACTAAGCTTGAACGAAAAGAATAAACACCTCCAGAATTTTAAAAACTGGTCAAAGCCGGTGTACGGCGAATTACTCACCATGCTAATTAAAAACTGGCGGAGCAAGGCCTGGAACAATTACCGGCTGCTTACCTACAACGAAACATCCCGTGTGCAAATTGAACAGGCTGCAACCAGATTGGCGCGATATCTTAAGATTCGCTGAATAACAAATCCTCACGAGCTCGTGCAATCCGATCTTCAATTCTTCTTGGATTAAAAAGGAAGTGATCTATAACAAAAACCTCCCCATGAGAAATACCTTCTGGATGTCGCTGGGTAACTCGTCGGAATGCTTCAGCCGGAGGCAACCAAAGTGCATGGGTAACTTCTGCATCATTTACACTAGGAGGGTGGCAGTTTGGTTGAAATACAGCTTTAAATAGTAACAGTATCCTATCAGGATCTTTACAGATAATACCTGGAGAGTCAACAGAAACATCCAGCAGTTCCGTTACTTGATACTGATCTGAGGAATATCCGGTCTCTTCAGAAACTTCACGGGCCAATGCACGCCAAAACGAACGATCAGTTCGATCAATATGTCCGGCCGGATTGCCCCAGGTATTCTTCGTGGAGTTATAAACCAGTAATACTTCCTGAAACCAGTTAAATGCGTTAACCAGCCTTCCATCAACCGGCAGAAAATCCGGATCAGTTACCCGGCGGATAGGGTCGACCTCGCGAACCCCAATAATCCCGACACTTCCCTCCAGCCGCCCTGATACAAGAAGCTGATGTATTTCCTTAAAGAACGGCCCATGCCGACGGATCAATGCTTCATCAATCCAAAACTCCGGCGGTATAAAACGAGTCTCCTGTAACATTATGCGAAAATAATACTATATCTTTTAGTACAAATACAGCAAAGTACGGTATAATAGACCTCATGGAACGATTTATACTGGTAAACGTCATACCACCCAAAATAGATAAAGAGCAAGCCGAACAGGATCTGGCCGAGTTAATGTCCCTCGTCACAACCTTTGGCGGGGCTACCGTTGTCAAAATTATTCAGCGCCGTGACTATCCGGATAACGATACCTTCATTGGTAAAGGGAAAGCCGATGAGCTGAAAGAAGCGATTAAAGCCGAAAAGGCCAGCGCGGTTGTGTTAAATGCGGTGGTGAAACCTACCCAGAAATTCAACTTACAACGCTATATCACCGATACAAAGGAAGATGTCGCAGTGTGGGATCGGGTTGACCTGATTCTCCATATTTTTTCGAAACATGCCAATACGGCAGAAGCGAAACTACAAATAGAGTTGGCAAGAATGCGCCACATGGGACCGCGTATGTACGGACTGGGCGGCACCGTCTTGTCTCGCCAGGGGGGCGGTATTGGCACCCGTGGTATTGGAGAAACTAACATTGAGTTAATGAAGCGACACTGGCAGCGTGAAATCAAACAGACCGAAGATAAACTTAAAAAGCTTACCACCGAACGCGAGAAGCAGTTGGAACGCCGACGGGAACTCGGTTTAAAGACAGTCTCTATCGTGGGGTATACCAATGCCGGCAAAACATCGTTGTTCAACTTACTGTCCAAAAAGCAGAAGTTAGTCGAAAATGCTCTTTTCGCAACATTGGATAGCGCTGTCGGTCAGTTGTATCTTCCCGGTCTGCAGTCAACAGTGCTGATCTCGGATACCATAGGATTTATCCAGAACCTCCCGCCACAGTTAATCGATGCATTTAAATCTACGCTTATGGAATCAGTGAATGCGGATGTACTGCTTCATGTTATCGATATCACAGACCCAAAAATGCAGGAAAAAATCACCGCCGTCGAAGAAATTTTAACTGATCTGGGCGTAGGAGACAAAAAGAAAATCTATGTTTTCAATAAAATTGACGCGCTCCCCAATCACGATCCCCTTGAGCTCCACCATCAATACAACGAGCACCATCCCGTCTTTATCTCAGTAGCCAATAAGCAGGGAATTACCGAATTAACCTCACAGATAGAGCACGCAGTAGAGTTCTAACTCCAGTGGTTGCGTTTGACAGCAAGTCTCACTACCATAATCTGTAGAATGTCAAAAACAGTGATCATTACCGGAGCTAATTCAGGAATTGGCAAAGAACTGGCAATCCTATCGGCAAAAACAGGGGACAAGGTTATCCTAACCGTACGAAGTAAGAAAGCGGAAGAATCCCTAAGTAAAGATTTGAGCAAGAGAAAGCTAACTGGAAAGTGCTCAATCTACCTTTTGGATCTTGAGTCGTTGGACTCAGTTAAAGAATGTTGCCGGCAACTCCAAGCAGAAGGCCAAACAGCTAACCTGCTCATTCTTAATGCCGGAATTCATATTCCGTTTTCCAACACTCGGACCCGTAATAATTTTGAAAAACACTATCAAGTCAATTTCCTTTCCAATGTCCTTTTTACCAACCTCTTAATCGCTAACAATGTGCTGGTCCCGGACGCCACAGTGACCTATATATCGAGTAATGCGCATAAGCAGGTGGAAAAAACCTGGTCAAAACTGAATACCTATATCTACAACTACGCATATTCAAAGTTTTGTGCGACTACCTACTTTCTGCATTTTCAGCAATTGTATCCCCGCCTGAGAATAAAAATTATTCATCCGGGACTGGTTAATAGCGAAATTAACCGGTATAAATCACCATTACTGGTAACCTTCTATAAGACTTTCCGTACGTATATCAATCCGGGTGCGGCTGCTCAAAATATTTATAAAATCGTCAGTGATCCGGACCCGCAGATCTATTGGGAATTTTCCCGGAAAGGACGAGTTGCTGCACTAAGCCTCAATTGCACAGTGGCTACCCAAATTTGGAATAAGGCATCGCATGACCTGCAGAACTATTTACCATTCATTGCCCGGGTAAAACTGGTTCCTGTTGCTAACTTTGCGCGTACTTTTACCGGATTAAGTGCTGTCGTGCAGTATCCTGCTACACCAACTGCAGTGTGTAAGATAGTTAAAGAGGCAATCAGCAACAATCTCACTATTCGCACCGTCGGAGCACGTCATTCATATAATGACTCATTTGATTCCAAACAAGTAAGCGTATCTCTCAAAAACTTAACTAAAATCAAAAAAATTGATAAAAAACACTCGACGGTAATATGCCAGGGCGGAGTTACCATCAATAAACTTGTCACTGAGCTACACAAAAAAGGTCTAACGCTTCCATTCAGTGGAGACTATGGTGAACAGACAGTCGCCGGCGCCATCAGCACGGGCACGCACGGGTATGCACGGTATGGAGGATGTCTTTCAGAGTTAGTAAAAGCGATGACGGTAGTCAACGGAAAAGGCGAGCTCCAAACCATAACTCAGGAAGACGAACTTGTCCTCGCACGATTATCACTGGGAATGTTTGGCATTATTTGCGAGGTAGAGCTTAACGTAATTCGTGTTAACCGCTACTGTGAATACTCGCTTCAAACAATGCACAAAGACATACTCTTTAATAATCTACCCCGCGATTGCCAGGACAGCGATCATCTCCGATTCTTACTCAATCCATTTAACATGAACTATTTCATTATCATGAAAATCAAGGAGTATCCTTTAACTAAGATAATGGAGAACCGAATTCGTAAACGAATTCATTTTGCTGTACCTGAGCGTAAGCATGATCATTCGGAAAGTAATTTTTTTCTGCTGGTAAGATCTCTCATTCGGCATAACAGGCTAATAAAATATATTCTGTACCGCCTCTCTATGAATATACATAAAAAGTATTATTTCATGTTCGATACCGGTGTATTTATTAATGATGGGCTTGGTAACAACAGGTTTCCTTTTTTCAAACTGATTTATAAAGCCCTTAAAAAAAACAAAGAATACGATATGGAAATTGCTGTTCCTGTTGAGAGTTTCGAAAACTTTTATACTTTCTTTACTAACCTCGTCGTAAAATTTCGGAAGCGCGATCGACGGTTTGAAGCTTTTCTTTCAACACGGTATTTGGGGCAGTCCGGCAAAGTGCTGCTGGCCGGAAATTATCATAATTCTGTTGTCTACAACGACGTATTCGTGTACAAAAATACACCATTGGCTCGGGAGTTCTTACATGAATTGGAAGTAGGTTCTATTACGCAGTTTCAGGGTAAAATGCATTGGGGAAAATATATGACCACCGCTTATCCGTTTATTTTGCAGAATTACCCTCAGTCTGATATTAAGAAATCCGTACGGCTGAGAAAAAAATATGATCCGGACAAAATATTTTCCAATTATTATACTCAACGGCTATTTGGTGATGTATAGTAGAACATTATAGTATTGATTACAATTGACTTGTGCCTTTTAATGGTGAATAATCACTCACGTGTTCAGCTTGATCCGCATCACCGAGAAACTCCTACACTCATTTATACTTGCACTACTTTTCATACCGTTAATCTTCAACCACGTGATCTACGCATCAAGTGCGTACCACCACAACGTCACCGGCTTTGATATCTCGTACCCGCAATGTAATAAAGAGTATCCTGCCAATCCGGCCTTCGCGGTTATTGGTATCAACGGCGGGCGTCCATTTACTGATAACCCCTGTTTTGCACACCAATATGAATGGGGGATTCAAAATTATGCCAAACCGGCAGTTTATATGAACCTCAGTTATATCAGCGAAAAAAATCGTGCCTACGCCTTTAACGGTCCATGGCAATGTGACGAAACCAATGAAAGTTGTCTTGCCTATAACTACGGGTATCAAGCCGCAGTATACGCCTATGATAACGTTGAGAATGCCAAAACCAAACCGAGTATGTGGTGGTTGGATATCGAAATAATGAATACCTGGTCAGAGGATACCGAGCTCAATAAATTTGTCATCCAGGGAGCGCTTGATTTCCTCCATAAAAATGATCAGCACGTCGGAATCTATTCAACCAACTACCAGTGGAAGAAGATTGCCGGAGATTTTAAACCCCAAGTACCCACCTGGGCGGCTGGAGCGAAAAATAAAGAATCTGCTTCCTTACGCTGCCAGGATTCGTATGCTTTCACCGGCGGAAAAGTTCTTATGGTGCAGTATATTTTGAATGATTTCGACCATAATTATTTGTGTAGCAAGTGAGTTAGAACCGTATCCGGTCAAGGTAAAAATCCACCTCATCAAATGAATGATAGACCCCATCCTCCAGCTGTTGCAGGATCGCCAATACGTGGTTTTCTGCCCGTTGCATACGCGCGTAGTGAAGAATGTCATTTTTCGCGACCGGATAACGAAGCCCAACCAAATATGACTCAACATAGTCAACAGTTATTTCTGGAGTGGCATCCAGAAGATCATCCATATACTGGTCTCCTTTTTTAGGTAAAAATTAATACATTAACAGTATAACATAATTTTACAATAATGATAATAAGAAAGTTGGTGGATTGTATTAATAAAAATTAGTCGATACAATAAAAATATGATTACACCAGACTTATTAAATTATTTACGACAGGAATTACGCAAAGGAAAGTCACCGGATACGGTAAAACAGGAAATGGTTGCCAACGGTTGGCAAGGCGCAGATGTTGACGAAGGCCTCGCCAGCATTCAAAACGAGGCACCGGTAGTAACAACATCAGGCTATCAGCCTTCCAAAGCACCAATGGCTATTATCGGTATAATCTTACTGGTTCTCCTCGGTGCCGGGGGAGTTCTTGCTTACTTCTTCATCTATGACACACCTGAACGAATGATGCAAACAATGGCAACTAACCTGGAAAAAGTTAAGACCTATGAGTTTAAAGGATCTGCACAAATAGATGTTACCAGTTCCAATGATGCCTTTTCGGATAAAGGAACGGAGGAACATTTAAATCCGCTGCAAGGGATACAGGAAGCTTTTGCGGCAACGAGTGTTTTTAATATGCAAGTCCAATTTGATGGCAGGGCAGACGAGGACGATGAAAGTAATCCCAAAGCCGAAACAAATTTCACGGTAGACTATAAAGGTTCCGATGGATCGAGCATGCAAGCAAAAGTTGACACCAGAACGGTAGATAAGGTGATCTATTTCAATGCGCGAAAAATGCCCGATACTGGTGGGTTGATGGATTTCAGTATGTTCGAAAATAAGTGGATTAAAATGGATATGGCTATGAGCGGTCTGTCTAGTTCTCCATTGCTCGGCGGGATCGGCGTCGCCACCGATTCTTCCCAACTGAAAAAGGTTAAGGAACATAAAGAAAAATTGGAGCAGGCCTATCTTCGCCACCGCTTTATGATATTCGACCGTGCAGTAACATCAGAAACTGTTAATGGCGTTGATACCAAGCACTATAAATATAAGATTGATTCCGAACTGTTAAAAGGTTTTTTGATCGAGGCTGTGCCGATCGTTTCAGAGCAGAAAATATCTAATAAAGAAGCCGAGGAACAATTCAAGTCATTTAATATTTTAAAAAACGCCACAGGGGATATCTGGGTTGGCAAAAAAGATGTACTTCCATACAAATTCTCCTTCCAAACTGAGCTTCGGGACGATGCGGATAAAACCAGTTCAGGTAAGCTATCCTTTACTATGGAGCTGAATAATTTTAATAAATCATTCCAGATAACCGCACCCGAAGGAGCAAAAACATTCGAAGAACTGGGACAGGAAGTAATGGAGAGTTATTACGGAAGCAGTGGATCAGGCTCCATCCTTGCCCGTTCGCGGGATTCTCAACGGCTCTCCGACATAACAACTATTCGTAAGGCTATCGACGCAACCATGGCCATGGACGCCAATAAAAAACTTCCGGTATGTCGAAAAAGCAGCGATCAAACCAAGTGTTCGTCAGCCGGAGCTGAAACAAATACGGCTAAGCGGTCGGCTAAAAACGGGTGGATTCCGTTTGATATGAGTGAGTTCCTGGCCACCTTGCCGGTCGACCCGATGAATGGTCAGAAAATGGTTAATGCTGCCGGCGATGAAGTAACCGCGTATTATTTTTACCGGTCCGATGGGTCTACCTATAAAATAGCCACATATATGGAAGATCCTTCAAACCTGGTCAAAGCCCAAAGTGACGGTGGTACCGATCCGGAATTATTCGAAACCGGTACCGGTATGACGTTGCCTTTGTAATATGGATCAAAATCAAAGTAAAAACTGGCACTCTCGACATAAGGATCAACTTACTTTTGGCCAAAAAATTGCCGATGCTGTCGCAAATGGAATGGGCAGTTGGGGCTTTATCATTGGCCAATCAATCTTTGTCGGCATTTGGATTGTAATCAACCTAATCGCGTATTTTCAGCACTGGGATCCGTACCCGTTCATTCTGCTGAATCTCCTGTTCTCAACACAGGCGGCCTATGCTGCACCAATCATTATGATGTCCCAAAATAGACAAGAGCAACGTGATCGTATTCAGGCCGAAGAAGACTTCAGGACAAATCTCAAAGCTAAAAAAGAAATTGAAGAACTGCAGGAATCCCTATCTCGTATCGAAGTTGAGAAGTTGGACAAGATTTTACGTATTCTGGAGAAGATAGAAAAGGGAAAATGATATGAAGCCTGCCCATCACCATAAGGGTAACCCGGTAGTACCGATAATGGTTACACTGGTTTTAGTCCTTACTTTTCTATCAGCGATCACCTTAATTGTTGGAAAATATCGACTTGTATCACGGGTAAGCACCTCACTTGCCCGGGCATCGTGTGATACAAGCTTTTTTACCGTCTCTGTGCCAAACGGAGCTACATTCTCAACCGGCTGTATTGGTAACAATGTACAAATCTATACTGACGATAACCGGTATACGTTTTTTCATCCAAGCGCTGTTTTGAATAACCAGGCTTTTATTCAAACACCAAATAGGGAAGTAAAAGATCGTACATCCCTGAGTTGGGACGTCGAGTTCAGTAAACCAGCTACAATTTACCTGATGGTCCGGCACGTGCCCGGGGTGAATCAGACGCCAGCATGGATTACCGGTGGAGGCTACGTACGCCAAACTACTGACGAATTGATAAATACTAACCAGTATCTCCTTCGGAAAAGTGAGCAGGGAGTAATTGGAATGTATGACATATACTCCAAAGACGTTCCATCCGGCCCGGAAAAATTCTATGCCGCATCTGACGAGAAGTTCACTGCCTACTCCATGTATCTGGTGGCAGTGGTACCACGAAACTAAAGTTGGTTAACCATTTGTCGCAAATAGTATGCCGAATCCAATTCCTCGAATTCGTCCTTGGTAACCCAGCGGAATTCGGTATGTTCATTACTGAGCGTCACTGAGTCGGTTGTTGCTTGTGCTCGGTAACCGATAAAAATATAGTAGATGTTATTCTCAAAATTAGTTTCAACTTGTACCGGATTGATATCACCAATCTCCAAACCGGTTTCTTCAGCAATTTCCCGTAATAACGAATCCCAGTGCTTCTCACCAAACATGACATTACCTCCGGGTAAGTCCCATTTATTAGGCCGGATAGGATGGTAATCTGCCCGCTTTATTGTTAAAAAGCGCCTGGAACCGTCGGGATGAAGCAGAGCCACTTTTTGGAAGAACTTAATATCATCCGTAAACATGTATTTACGTTTTGATTCATCAGCTGGTGCCGGCATAAGATCTCCAGTTATTGCGCTACAGTTACGCTCTTCATAACTACCGGTTCTACAGGTCGATCATTCGCGCCTGTTTGAACATTCGCAATAGCATCAACAACATCCTGTCCCTGAGTTACGTGCCCAAAAATAGTGTAGGCATTAGGAAGAGGGTAGTCCTGATGCATAATAAAGAATTGGCTGCCGTTGGTATTCGGTCCGGCATTTGCCATCGCCACTACGCCTTTTTTATATCCGTTCTTGTATGATTCGGTATTCGGATTTAGTTCATCCGCAAATTTGTATCCCGGACCACCTCCGCCAGTTCCTGTCGGATCTCCCCCCTGAATCATAAAGTCTTTAATAACACGGTGAAAGGTTACATTGTTATAAAATCCTTTTTTAGCCAATGTTACAAAATTCTCAACTGTCTTTGGTGCATCTTCATTGTACATTTCAATCACAATAGTGCCTTTATTCGTTTCCATTGTAATAATATCTCGCTTCATATTTTTTCTCTCCGTAGGTGTTGTTGCCGATGTACTTGCAGATGGAACACCACTCGATGTAACTTTCGACGGGCTTGAAGCTGCTGGTGATCCGCTTCCATAGTAGTGTATACCGGAATCCACTTCCTCTTTTTGCTTCGACGCACATCCTGCCAAAACAACAATAAATGATAATAGAGCAATCAAAGATACCTTTTTCATAACCCTCAGTATACCAAATTTTCCAGTTGTTTCCCAATCTCTGCAGTAGCTATAGTGAAATTAAATCCCTTAGGAATGTGAACAAAAGTGTACTGAGACTGTAGTACTCTTGAAAGAATTGAGTCCATAATTAAATATGAAACAATATTACAGTATGATGTCCTAATCCCATCACTAATTTTTATATACTCGCTTGATTCAAGATAGTAATTAATCTCATGCCGAATCAAAGAATCCCCGATGCGGTGGGAATGAAATTGATTAGTGCAGGTTCGCTCAACACGCATTTTATTACGGTCACGTCCTCCGTACATGCCCAATCCAAGTATATGCGTTGGTTGTTTCTCCTGAAGAGTAGTAACGAGTTTCTGCATCGCAGCTAACGTAGGGCGAGGCCACAGGAATAAAACCTCATCCAATGGAAGATTTTGCAGAATCCTGCTTGCGGAAGTCCTGCTAAAAGCAAAACCGATACATTTCATAAAGCGATTAATTCCGCGTAAGCAGGTGTAATACGCCAAAACAGAACAGTGCCAAGAGTACAATTGCGCCACCGGCAGCCAGATTGAAGTAATACGAAAGAAATAAGCCGGAAATAACGACAAATAAACTGAAGATAATTGAGGCACTAAGCGTCTGTCTAAAACTTCGTGCCACCAACGAACCGGAAAGCACGGGAACGACCATCAAAGCACTAATTAATAGAACTCCAACAATCCGAATCGCTAAAGCAATAGTTATAGCTGCTAATATCATAAAAATATAATTAATTCGTGAGGTTGGTAATCCGCTTACTCGTGCCGACTCCTCGTCAAATGACACATACACGAGTTCTTTATATAAAAGAATCACTACCAGCAGCACTACCACCGCCAAAATGGCGGTAACAATAACATCGGTAGATGAAACAGTCGTAATACTGCCGAATAAATATGAGAAAAGGTCAACAGTAAAACCCCGGGCAAAACTGATTAAAACGGTGGCTAACGCCAGTCCTCCGGACAAAAACAGAGCCAGTGTTGATTCACCGGAAATCCGTTTCGAACGGCTTAACCGCTCAATACACACCGCGGCAATAATTGAAACAAGTAACGCGGTGTAAACAGGGTATATCTCGAGCAAAAGTCCGATTGCCACTCCGGCTAAACATACATGTGAGAGGGTGTCTGCCATCAATGAGTAGCGTTTGCTAACCAGAAATATGCCAATCATTGGAGCAACGCAGGCAATAATGGCCCCGACAATCAGCGCCTTAATCATGAAATCATATTGAAAAATTTCTAACATAAATCCTTAGTGCGCATGTAAAATAAATTTTCTGGTTTTTCCATACAACTTTTCCATATAATCTTCTTTAATAAAATCCCGCGGCGTTCCTTCATACACTAATGTACGGTTCAAACAGGCAACTTTATTTACTTCGTTGACAATAACATCAATATCATGCGAAACAATTATCAGAGTCAACGGGTGCCCGTTATAGGAATGTTTATTCAGTTCAGCCAGTAACTGATAAAACTCATCCTGAACTTCAATATCAACCCCAACCGTGGGCTCATCCAGAATCAGTAATTCCGGTTCGGAGGCCAAGGCTTTGGCAATGAAAACCCGCTGCTGTTGTCCACCGGAAAGCTCGGTAATCAGGCGATCGGCGAATTCAACCATTCCGACCGATTGGAGTGCGGCGTTAATAGCTGCATAATCGTGTTCATCCAGGCGCCGGAATAGTCCGCGTTTACCAACTCTCCCGAGCGCAACAACTTCGCGCACGGTAATCGGAATTTTTGTCTCAAACTGGGCGGATTTCTGTGCAACGTAGCCGATGCGGGACCATTGCTTAAACTCTTTAACCGGCGAACCAAAAAGTTTCAAAGATCCTTTTTGAGGCGTAACCAGCCCGAGCATCAGCCGGAGTAAGGTTGTTTTTCCGCTACCGTTCGGACCGATAATCCCCAAAAAATCACCTTTATTGACATTCAATGAGATATCGGCCAGAACTTCCTGATTCTGGTAAGCAAAATGGACATGGTCAATATGAATGAGTGTTTCCATAACTAACAACCGAGTGCAATTTTTAAGTTGCGCACGTTCTCTTCCTGTACCGTGAAATAATCCTTGCCTTGTCGAATCTCGTCTTCGGTTAGTCCTTCCAGTGGATTAAAAACCAGTGTCTGGGCACCAACCTCTTGTGCTATTGTATCGGAAAGACGGGGGCTAACTAAAGACTCAAAAAAGATATATTTCACGGAATTGGCTCGGGCAAAGTCGGCGATCTCCGCCATACGGGCGGGCGAGGGTTCTTCGTCGGGAGAAAGACCGGATATCGGAACTACGGTTAACATATAACGCCGGGCAAAATAGCCAAACGCATCATGCGAGGCTATCACCGTACGGTTGGTGCATGAACTTAGCTCTGAACGGATGTGATTGTCCAGATCGAGTAGCCGCTGGATCATAGTCGCTGCATTCTGCTCGTACGCTGATTGATGGAGCGGGTCGGCTTTGGTCAAGGCAACCGATATACTGTCAATTTCTTTTTGTACCGCGATCGGGTCGAGCCAGTAATGAGGATTTAACAGATTACGTTCATCTGCCTGGAGCTCAACAGTTTCACTGGCATTCACTATTTGTACGCTATCAGCTGACCAGCTTGAGATAACTTTATCAGTCCAGCGCTCAATACCGGCACCGTTAAAAATAAATACTTTTGTACCGTTAAGCGCTGCTATGTCGCGTGGTGAAGGATCATAATCATGAGGTTCACTGCCAGGAGGAACCAGAGTCTTAACCGATACTAAATCACCGCCAACTGCTTGAGCAAAAAAAGCATGCGGGTAAAATGTCGCAACTACCGGAAGTGTACGTGTGTCGGGAGAAGGTTTTTCGCGGGCAAAAATTCTATACCCAATACCAAGGACACTAATAACGAGTGAAACTATAAAAAGTGCCGACAATAATTTTTTCATGCTTTTATTGTAACCTATTTTTAACATTTTGCAAGTAAGTTGCATTTGTGGTATACTGTAGCATATGAATACGTTTACTGAAACGATCTCCCATTTAAAAGAAGAGGGCTTCAAAATAACCAAATACCGGCTTGCTATTCTGGAGTTGTTTCATCAGTACGACAAACCGGTAAGTGTGGGGGATATTATTTCCTATTTAGAGAAAAAAAAACTCAATCCAAATAAAACGACGGTTTACCGGGAAGTGGATGCACTCGTTTCGTTAGGCTTGGTACACGTACTGGTTTTCGGTGATGAAAAAAAACGGTATGAGCGTGCATCTCTGGAACACCACCATCACCTAATTTGCCAAAATTGTGACAGGGTGGAAGATATTATTTTGCACGACGACGTAAAAGCGATCGAACAAAAAGTGCAGTCAAAATCGAAATTTAAAATACAAAGTCATTCTTTGGAATTTTTTGGACTCTGCACCAAGTGCCAATAATTACAGTTCAAAAATAAAGCATCCCAGTTCGGGAAATTTTTGCTCAACAATTGTCTGCGATACATTGTATACCGGTATATTCTGAGTAGTTTTCCCTTCAAAGGTCCCCATATGCGCATGTCCATGAAAAACAACCGATACCTCACGCCGATGAATGGGCTCCAGTAGCCGTGACGAACCGAGAAATGCATAAATCTCCGGATGTTCACCGATAACAGTTTCCCGAATCGGCGAGTAGTGAAGAATTACTACTTTTTTGAGGGTATCAAGCCGTGAAAGTGCACTGTCCAGTTTGAGGGACTCATCCACCACTTCCTGGACAAAGGCCTTAACCTGACGCTCGCCCCATAAAGGCAGCATGTACTTATCAAACCCTCCGGAGAAACCTTTAATGCCTGCAAACCCGACGTCTTCAATAACGACGGATTCTCCATATAAAAATTGCGCAGTATGAACTGTCAGAATTTGTTTTATCTGATCTTCCTGACCGGATTCATAATCATGGTTACCAAGCACACCAACAACCGGAATAGTACAATACTGCAAATCTTCAGCCAGTATTTTTGCTTCCTCAACCGTTCCGGTAGTTGTTAAATCTCCGGCGATGCATAACACATCTGCTTGTTTGGATATCGTCTCAAAAAAGTGCCGGTATTTACCGGCATCTTTCAGGCCGACATGAATGTCCCCGATAGCCGCAATTCGAAGTTTTTTTGTTTTTTCTGCCATAGTTATACCGTCCCGAAAGTAATAGCTTTATATCCCCATTCGGTAATATCAACTGAATACTGGGTCTGTGATATAAGCGGGCCGCGGCAAACTTTATCTTTTGCGTGCGGCAGTGATACCTGATCCTGCAACCGTGACACCAGTTCTTCGATTACCCAGTTGGGTATAGCTTCTGCTTCAGAGGGATAGACAAACCGGAAATTAATAACCTGGGATAACAGCAAATGCCAATGCTGCTCCATGCGGGTCATAATCCATTTCCAGTCAAGTTCTTTTCCCCTTTTAAGAATAATATGGTTAATATCTGCACCGTCATACCGGTATTTATCCAGAAGATAGAGTTTACACCAGATCATTTCCTCCGGACCAACATAGCGAATTGCTGCTCCAAATAATTCGGAGTCAACTGCCCGGTCAAACCAGGTGTCATCAACGGGGCATAAACTATTAACCGAGTTAAAAATAAAGTCCAGATGATCTTCACCTTTAAAAGTTTTGACAATCCACCGGTCATCGGTAATTTCTGTCTCGAAGCCCTCATCAACGAAAACTTTCAACAACCGGGGATAGTCACCCGCCTTGCAAAATAGATCAAGATCAAGTGTTTCCCGGACAATCCCGCTATAATTACGGAAAGCGTATCCGCCACCAACGAGCACCGGGATACCGCTCTCATTTATTTTTCGCAGGGCATAATTATAGAAATTTTGTTGTTCAGGCGTGGTAAATGAATCCATAGTATATATCTAAAATATAATATAATAGTATAATATTACTATAAAAAGAAAAGTTTTGCAATTACACGTATAATATTGGTATGAAAAAACTTCTCACCGTAATCTGCGCTATGGTATTTTTATTCGCCGGAACACCTGCTGCAGCACAAACGTATCCGACAGAATATCTTTCGGCAACCGAGTCGGCCGAAATGGAAGCTCAGGTTCCTGATGTGTTCCCTAAAGATGAGTATTACCGGGGAAAAATCATTTCTGCGGGTAAAGATGTGGTCAGTGAATTTCAAGGATATAAATCAGTAACCCAGGATATGACGGTAAAGTTACTGGACGGACCGGAAAAAAATAAAACTATCCAACTGAAATACAATCAGCTCCTGAATAAAGATAATATTGTGCGGCCGAAAGTAGGCGATACCGTGGTTATCACCAAATCAACACTTGGCGATGAGCCGGTCTATGTTATCAGTGATAAATACCGACTTGATACCATCAGTTACCTGTTAATAGCATTTTTTATTATGGTGATTATTTTCGGACGCTGGAAAGGTCTTACTTCAACGGTTGGTTTGGGCGTCAGCATACTAATCATTGTTTATTTTATAGTGCCAAAAATAGTCAGCGGTAGTAATCCCTTTGTTATTACTATGATCGGAATCTTGATTATCAGTTTTACGTCATTGTATCTGGCGCACGGCTTTAATAAACGTACAACTATCGCCCTGATCGCTACCTTAATTACGCTTGGACTCTCGATCCTGCTTGCGCGACTAGCAGTTGATCTGACGCAACTCAACGGATTAGGCAGTGAAGAAGCAATGTTTTTACAGGCCGGGGTGTTAGGGAGCCTTAATTTGAAAGGACTGTTATTGGGTGGAATTCTTATCGGTACCCTTGGCGTACTGGATGATATTACCACCAGTCAATCGGCAGCCATCGATGAAATTAGTAAAGCTAACCCGTCCCTCAAATTTGGTGAACTCTACGAACGGGGATTAAGTGTTGGACACGAACATATTGCTTCACTAGTTAACACGTTATTCTTAGCCTATGCCGGCGCTTCATTACCACTATTTATTTTGCTCTCTCAGGCGCATGGTCAACCGATGTGGGCGGTGGTCAATAGTGAACAGTTTGTCGAAGAAATCGTTCGGACAATCGTTGGGAGCATTGCGCTCATCTTGGGAGTTCCAATCTCTACGCTGCTCACCATTTGTCTTTCACTCATAGAAAAATCGTCTTTTAGAGCGATAAATGGAGCTAATTGTGGTGTTCCAGAACTCAATTCTTCATAGGTAGGTGCCATCTGGAAAATGAGGCTGAAAAAGGTAGCTCTTTTGACTGAATCAGAGCCATTTAGCAACAAATCTTCAAGGTGTTCCAGAAAATATTTAACGGTCTCTGTTACCTCCACTATATCTATTGCCTTTTGCTTCTTTTTTAGCTTTTCCTCTTGTAGCTGAGCTATCTGATCCTCAATTTTTTCTAAATCTTCTTCCATATACTTAATAGCGGTTTCAGATGTTAAAACTCTTATCTTGTCTGCTATTAAACGGCCAGAGGTTTGCAGCTCCTTCATCTTAGTCTCAATGATTTCATTATCTTTATTCATATTTGCTTGTCTCTTATCCCACTCTTCCAGAACTGCTTTCATTAACTTTTCTGCATATTTAGGAGTTATGTGTAAGCCTTTAACAAAACTAAGGATTGTTTGATCGAAATCTTTCTTTGATACCCGGAAATAGTGTCCACGTTTATTACAGTGATAAGCGGGATAGTATTTGCCTAGCTTTCCCCTCGAAGCACTGCCAAAAAGCGGTTTTTCACAATGAGGGCACATTACATAGCGTTTATATGGAAAATCAGGGTTTCTGACACCTTTTTTAAGCAAGTGCTCAGGAGGTCGTTTTTTATAAAACTTAATTTCACCATCCTCTTCGGTAATTGTTCTTTTATCTTTATTTGCTTTATTGAAAGTGTCTATGCTTACTAAACCTTCAAATTTACCTTTAATTGGCTGCCCTTCAGTCCAACGCTCAATATTAATTCCTGCATAAATAGGATTTTCGACAAATCTCAAAAATTGTTTTAGATTAAGAGGATTTCCGCCACTTTTACCTATTACTTGTTTCTTATCCTGCTTACTTCTTATGAGTTTAGTTCTTGTTTTAAATCCAAGATTGTTTAGTTCTTCAATAATTTGTGAATCATCCATTGAACCTCGGATACGCAGTTGAAACATCTTTCTTATCCAATCTGCTTCTTCTGGGTGAGGTGCTAAGATAACTCTTTTACCATGATCAGTTTCAACCTTTTGATTAACATATCCAAATGGTGCCTGTCTGACTCTATAACCTAGTCTTACGTAACGGATCTCAGCTCCAATCATACGGGTCATGATATCTCGCATCTCATCTTTAGCTCGTTCAGCTTCAAGGATTTCAGCTTTTTTAGTTGGACTATACACACTCCAGTCGTAAGTTACATTTAGATGCTCCAAGGTATTAACTTGTTGAGTGCCAATAATGCCATATATATCAACTAACTTAACTCCATATTTGGTAAGTTGCATTTTTAAAAGATCGTATGAATATGATCCACCTCTAGTAAAACGGTCAATAGATTTGATAATAAAGAGCTGAATGTCGTTTTTAGGATTTTTACAGTAATCAATAGCCTCTTGAACTGGTTGCTGTTCTTTAGAAGCTGATTCCATGAAAACAAAAAATTTCTTGATATGTATGTTATGGGTCTGTGCGAAACGTTCGATTTGTTCTTTTTGCGCTTCAGGAGAATCACCTTGAAGACCTTGTTTAATAGAAGATACTCTTATTGCGGCTACTGCATTTTCTTGTATAGATAGGTTATTCATGCTCTATTCACTGAATTCGTAATGTACTTTTCTATAAGCCTATCAAGTATGAGATTAGCTAATACTTTGAGTCTTTCTTCAGTGTTTAATGGAGAAGTAAGAGGACGTTTTTTATCTTGTTTTAGGGAGTGTATTTTAGATGGTAAATTAGTCTTTTTCATATCAAATTACCTCATTAAACTATGCGTATAATGATAGTTTATATCAATATATTGATAGTGTCAACAGTAAATGAGATGTTATACTTTCTTTATGCAACAGGCTGAACAAAATAAGGCAAGAGAGACAATTGGAAGTAGAATAAAAGCTGTACGTGAGGCTAAAAATCTCACTCAGACCGAAGTAGCAGATAAAGCTGGAATCAATGTAAACTACTTTGCAATGATTGAAAGAGGTGAAACTAACTTTACATTCGATAAGCTATTTAGAATAATAAAAGCCCTTAAAATAAAATCCTCTGAAATATTACCCTTCTGATAATAAATGCTTAGTAATATTCCCTGAATAGATAGTCATTGCTGTGGCAATATTTATCATATGTTCAACTGAGATAATTTGCACATTACAAGCACCTTCAACAGTCATAGTTGAAACTGGTACAACCTCATCGAATAGCGGCCTCACTGTTAAAATATTTTGTCTTGCATCGTAATCCAGAGACTTTTCAGCTTCTTCAAGCATATACAGTGACTCCATAAACGCTGGGTGCTTTTCGGCAACATGTTCCAATGGTGGATAAGCGACCCCTCCAGTTCTCAGCCTTCCACAAACATTAACAACTTTATGTAAATCATTCTGCCTTTGTGTAAAAGCATTTATCACAGCGCTTCCTCCCGCACTTGTTCCAATAAGCGAAACTCTTCTACCCTCTTTTGTTAACGAATCAATTCTCGTTAAAAACCTTTCTAATTTAGGCTGAAAAGTTTGCTCATTACCTGACCAGGGCATAACATGCGGTTGAAGGTTTATACCATATTTTTGTGCCCAATCCCTCGCCATCCATTCGAGCCAATTGGTCCTATCTCCCAGGCCTGGAACAATTAAAACTTCATGATCAATTTTTGATGATTCCTTTGAAGGTACCATAACTACTTCCAGATTGAATTAGTATACTGTAAACCACGCCTACCTAAATCAAGCCATAATTCATTTTCGCTTGAACTATTGCCCATTACTTTCTTTTGATGATTTGGCAAAACAATATGCATAGCATGCGCAACCTTTGTATACAGTGGCAAGGCAGCTAATTCAGCATCCATTAACTTAATCAATTTCTGATATTCCTTTAAACATTCTTCATATAGATATGGAAAGTTTGAAGGATCTTTTTCATTGAAAAAAAGGTCACATAATAAAACTGCCAATTCCTGAATTCTTGGATAAACATTTGAGACTGAGAAATCAATAATGTAAATTTGTCCGTTTTCAGCCCTTATAACGTTAGTCTTAATAATATCTCCATGAACAAAAGTCTTTGGTAATTCTTCTAAATTAAGTTTGCTAAACTGATCAGCTAGTGGGGCAACCATTTCATAGTCATCTGGGTCTAAGTATGATTTCTTGCTCTCAAATTCACTCAAAAAGTTTGTACATGCCCAATCGTCATAAATAGGTGTCGGTTTTATATTTAATTGATTAATCATTGCTGCCTGCCTTGTTATAAACATTAATTCTTCAAAAGTAGGTTGCTCATTTAAAGAATAAAAACTTGAACCTTGAATAAATTGCAGAACACATAATCTAACACTTGCTTCATTTAAGGTGATTTCATGCAGCGCTTCATCATCGGAAGTAAAAACCCTAGGATGAGCAATACCTGCTTCCATTACATTTTGCATTACATCTACATATCTTTGACAATCTTCTGGGGTTCTAAACGTGTTAAAGGCTTTAACCAAATATTTGCCAGTATTGGTGTCTAGGACTATATTTAGATCCTCATAACCTATAGGGATTATAGAGTGTGACTGATATTCACCTAAATCGTAATCTTTAGTTACTTGGTGTAATAGCGGAGGTAATTCGCCATGATAATCAATTCTTTCTTGGAAGTTCATAATATATGAATTATATCCTATTTACCTTCACTTATCTTATAGGGTTTGATATACTTCACTTCATATTTATCCTATAAAATATGTTGAATACTCTGGATTTATCGAATTTGTTTCCATCTTATTTAAATATCGAAACCTTAACCCTTGTCCTCACATCTCTCATAGTATATTTACTATTCACCTTAGTTTTAAAATCAATTAGCTTAAGACTATATTTTGCAAAGCAATATATTTTCCTTGAAATCAAACCAACTGACCGAACTTTAAAGACAGCATTTACTACAACTCAATTATTTATAATGCTTCATTCATTAGAGACACCATATTCTTGGTGGGAGAAGTTTATACAGATCAGGAAAAATATTAGTTACGAACTAGTATCAACAAAGAACGAAGGGATACGATTTATTCTACGTGTACCTAAGGAAAACTCTTCCAGTATTAGAAAAGCCTTATTAGCTTATTTACCAGGAATTGAGATAAAAGAGGTTAATGATTACCTTCCCAACACGACAGATACTTCCTCAGTCATACGAGAGTTCACTTTAAGTAATTTATTTGTCTATCCGTTATCGAAACAAGAAACATTGAATCAATATGACCCACTTGCGTACTTAACCGCCCATATGACTAAGTTGCAGGTAAATGACCTCATAATGTTACAGTTCACTAGCATTCCAATACACGAAAGCACACATGCGAGCAAAGCAGATTATATTAATTCCTTAAAAAAGAAATTATTAAATAATGAAGATATTTCTGATTTATTAGTAAGAAGCAGCTTCAGAAGAGTGATAGATCTTATCGCTAGCTCAATCTTATTTATCGTACTTACTCCAATAACTTTAGTTTCATGGCTGTTCACTAATACAAAAGACCCTTTTCCCTCTTGGGTGTTTGAAAGTGTGAACAAGAGAACTCAAAAAGATTTAGGAGAAGTCAAACGTGAGTTATACGAAAATATTGGAGATAAACTTAGTCAGCCACTTTTTGAAAGTAGAGTTAGTGTTTTCATTAGCATTTCCAACAAGGAAAATGCAATTGAACGTTTGCAAGGGATCAAATCCTCCTTTGACACTTTTTCTTCATCACACCAATCCCTCAAATTAAAAACTTCAATTTCCAATATTCTAAAAAGCAATTTACTCAAGAACTTAGATTATTTCTTTTTGAAAAAGAGATTTTCATTTTTTGAAAGTAATACAATTCTGTCGGCTACAGAATTATCGTCTTTATTTCACCTTCCCTACACCAGCACAACTAAAACCGAAGACTTACTTCAGGTTAAAAGTCCTAAATTACCAGCTCCCATTTCTCTAAAGAAATCTGATTTAGAGCTTGATATTACGTTTGCTCATAATACTTATGGCGAAACAACTACCCCGATTGGGTTAACTCTAGAGGAGAGGAGACGTCACGCTTATATTATTGGTGCTACTGGTACAGGAAAGACTACACTCCTATTACAAATGATTAATCAAGATATAAAAAAAGGTAATGGGATTGCAGTAATTGATCCTCATGGTGATTTGGCCGAAAGATTGCTTGAAGTTATTCCTAAAGAACGAATCAAAGATGTTGTTTACTTTAATCCTTATGATGTTGAGTTTCCAATTGGGCTAAATGTTCTGGAAATACCAGAAGGATTATCTAATGTCGAACTACAACGGGAAAAAGACTTTATAACCTCAACACTAATATCAATATTCCACAAGCTCTATGATGCCAGATATTCGGGACCAAGAATGGAACATATATTGAGAAATGTTATTTTAACTGCTCTTGAACAAGAAAAACCAACACTTTTCACTATCTACAATTTGCTAACTAATACCAAATATAGAAAAGATGTAACAAGTCTATTGAACGATGAAATTTTAAAGACTTTTTGGAAGAATGAGTTCGAGAAGCTTGGTTCATTCCAAAAAGCTGAACAAATATCTCCCATTACAAATAAACTAGGAAGATTCTTAACTACCGGAATGACGAGAAATATCCTTAACCAGACTGAGAGTAAACTTGATTTTGAAGATATTATGAATGGTCGAAAAATTCTTATATGTAACTTATCTAAAGGTAAAATTGGAGAAGATACAGCTTATTTCTTGGGTGGACTTCTAACTGCCAAGATACAACTTACTGCATTACGCCGAGTACATGTGCCAGAAAAAAAGAGAACGGACTTTTTCCTATACATAGACGAGTTTCAAAATTTTGCCACAATGTCTTTTGCTCAAATACTCTCAGAAGCTAGAAAATATAGGTTGAGTGTTATCCTAGCTCATCAGAATACTGTACAGATAGAGAATGATCTTCTAGAAACAATTATTGGTAATAGCGGTACTCT
Source organism: uncultured Gammaproteobacteria bacterium (assembly GCA_964403585.1). GTDB lineage: Bacteria > Patescibacteriota > Microgenomatia > JALYQM01 > JALYQM01 > JALYQM01. The sequence goes on from CAYOFQ010000001.1 coordinate 419,921, forward strand.
TATTTGTTTTAGAACAACGAGCCCGAAAGATGAAGATAAACTATTACCTGTTTTTTTACCCGAAGTAGAAAAAGGTCAAATGGCTAATATCCCTTCCTACAATTTTTACATGAAGATAAATGCTATCCAGCCTCAATCTACTTTTAGTGGAGAAATAGAAAATTTCGTTATACCTTCAAATGAAGAAGTGAGAAGAGAAGTAATTAAACACTCACAAACAAAGTATGGTCAAACGCCAAAACCTCTACATGCAAAAAATAAAACTTCCACTGAAAAAGTTATCACAAAAATTGATAATACAGCAAATTTATTTGAGCAAATAAGACCCTAACCGACTAGGGTAATAACTTGATAAATTAGATTGAAATAAAGGCATTTCTTATTTAGAATATAGTCTCTATATTCTTATAAATAAGAAGAAAACTTATTTCCTCCATAAGTTAAACGACAGGGAGGATATAGGTGGGTATAAAATATGATACTACCTACTATTACTAATAAACAGAAAGAAATACTCTTACTATTATATAGATTCAGATTCCTCAATCGCATCCAGATACAAAAGCTTCTCAAAAATAAAGACTACAAAAATATAAATGTATGGTTAAAGGATCTGACGGATAAAAATTACACTAAACGGATCTTTGAGAAGAAAGCAGGTATAAATCAGTCAGCTATATATTTTATTTCTAAAAATGGAATTAAGTTTTTTCGCTCGCATCCGGGATGCGAGGGAGAATATCTCAAGAAGTTATCTCAAGAAGTTATCTCAGGAGGGTAGAAGATCAGAAGTATTCATAAAGCAATGTATCTTAATTGCAGATATATACCTAAAGCTTCTAAATGAAAATGACCCTTCATTCAAATTCTATACACAGACCGACTTTCCAGTTAAGGGACTTATAAGGGATTTACTGCCAAGCTTTGCATTCATAAAACAAAAAAACACGAAAATCGAGCACTATACGTGCGAGATTTTAAAAGAAGGAATGCCACGATATGCTATTCGCGCCAGGATTCAAAAATATATAGAGTTCTTTGAAAGAAGTGATTCGAGAACTTATTTATATTTCTACTGTCCTAATCAGAAAATATTAGACTACACAAGAAAATATTCAGAAAACGCCGCAAACGAACAGCAAGATCTGGAATTTTCATTTATCTTACTATCAGCCTAATCTTAAATAATAGCTTATAATGTAGTGAATTTATCATGATCAGCAAAGATGAGATCAATAAAAAATCAGAAGAGTTTGAAATAAATCATGCAAACGTTGAAAGAGACTATGTATTTGGCTGGGTTATAGCGGGTTTATTTACAGTAAGTAACTTGAAAGATGTTATTTTTCTAAAAGGTGGGAATGCTCTACGCAAAGGATATTTTGAAAATACTAGATTCTCTTCTGATCTCGATTTTGGAATTCCAGATGATATAACTCAAGAATCTCTTCTGAATGAAATAAATAGCATTTGTGAGCATATAACCAAAAAAGCAGGAGTCGAATTTATTATTGAGGACAACAAAGTTGAAGAAAAGTTTTCAGCAACTGATACACCTATTCCTGGACTTAAAGTCTACGAAGCTAGAGTATATTTCAAAGACTTTTATGGGAACTCTGATCATATAAGAATTAAAATATCGATGGATATCACTCGTTTTGATAAAGTTTTATTACCTATCCAAACAAGACAACTAATACATCCATATTCAGATTATGCTGACGTAACATGCGAAATAAGATGCATGAAGCTGGAAGAAATAATTGCAACAAAACTTAAGTGTCTTTTACAACGGCAACATGCACCAGACCTGTTTGATTACGCATATTCAATTAATACTCTAGGTGGGGAACTGAACAAAGAAGAGGTTGTTAGAACTTTAGTACAGAAAACTATTTTCGAGAGAAATCCACATGTATTAAAGAAAATACTATTAAAAACATCCTTTGATTATTTTAAGGAATATTGGACGAAAACTCTTATATGTGCTCAACAATTCATGATGGGGGTTGATGATGCAATAAATATTTTTTTATCAGACTTGGAAGCTCTATTTAATATCTTTCCTGATGATGGATATGCTGAGTTTGCATATTTTGGACCTGAACTAAGAATGCCTATTATGCATGCAGCAAGAACTCAAACCCTATTAAAAATACAATATAACGGATCTGAAAGACTTATTGAGCCTTATTCTCTTAAATATCTTCAACGTAGAGATGGCAAGGAACGTGAATATTTTTATGGCTATAACCGTACCGGTGGTTCTAGTCCTCCTGGAATAAGATGTTTCGTATCAGAAAACGTAGAAAGTATAGAAAATACAGAAGAGAAATTCGATATTAGAGAAGGATATGCAATTGAATTATCAAAGTCGGGTGAATTACCAGAAAACAAATACCTCTTTGATCCTAACAAGCCAGTACACCCTCCAACTCGAAGAAGAGTAAGAGCATGGCGTTCTTCATCTTCAATTAAATATGTATATCAGTGTTCTTATTGTGGAAAGAAATTTTATAAAACAACTCAGGCTAGTAGACTAAACCCTCATAAAGACAAATATGGTTATCCGTGCAGTGGAAGAACTGGGTATTATGTAACTACAAAATATTAAATCCTACTTTCTTCTTCGAATTAGTAGGATAACAAGTATTGTAGTAATAACAGCAAATATTCCAATACTCCAAAGGTATATTGGAGAATAAAATACATTTTGGGGTTTAATCTTAATCTCAAGAGAAAACTCTCTAACGTCTCCAGTTAGATTAAGGGCTTGCTCTCCTTCATAACCATTGTAAGCAATAATTACTCGATGATCACCTTTCTCTACGTTATTAAATATTGCATATCCATCTTTATCACTTGTAGTTTCTTGTACTCTTGAGTGCATAGTTACTTTTGCTCCTTCGACTGGATTACCTTGTTCATCAATCACTCTTACTTTTACTGTATAGCCTTCAGTATCGACTATTTCTTCCATTGCTTCCTTATCTACATTTTCAGAAGTTGTCGTTGGATCATTCGTTGAATTTATACCACTACTATCTAAATCGTCCTGAGTGAGTGGAGTAGATTCTAAAGTTGAACTTGTAAATTCTAAATTGTTATAAGAAAAAGCTGATTTAGTTGTCGCTTTCATCTCATTAGACCAATCTCCCGGTTTGCACCCATTACCACCTCTCACTTTAAAGTAATAAGTAGTATTTGGCTTCAGCTCCTTCACCAAATAAGTCATTCTGCTTTCAGACTTTATTCCTAGATTGTCTGCCCCATAGATATACTCACCCGATTTAGTACCATATTTGATAGCATATCTATCTACAGGATCAGCTGCCTCTGTAAAGTATAAGAGAATTGAGTTTGAATTCTGAGCTATAGCTCCGTATAACCAAGGTGGTTGAATTCCAACATCATCATGACATTCATTATCATCTTTATCGTCATCATCATTTGAGCTAGACGAGTTAGGGGCTATAGTGAACGCATCTGAAGCATAATTTCCACTACTTGTAGTGTTTCCATTTGAATCTGTCGCACGAACAAAAATTGTATGAGAAGTTCTAGATGACTCGGGTGGAGTACATGAAAATGTTTCAGACGCTTCATCAAAACTACCATCATCGGCAATGCAGCTACTCCAGCTTCCGCTTGTACTATCTATCTGATATTCAACTGAAACTACCGTACCTACAGTATCCGTTGCAGTTCCAGTAATTGTAGGGGTATTATCTGTTGTAGGATCAGGGGAAATAGGATTTAGAGTTATAGAAGGTGAGGTAACATCTTTTTCCACTTCAAAATTAACAGTGGAATAACCTCCAGTATAAGTAAAAGATATTTCTCCACTCGAATTAGAAGTACAATACCCTCCTGAGCAACTTCCACCTGTTACATTTTGGCCTAAAACGTTATTTACTTTTACTGAATACTGACGATTAGGTTGGAGATCCCCAACGGTATGTACCGTAGAGGCAGATCCTATTGATGAAGACTCTTCGGACCATACCTTTTTATATGTTCCTGATGTATCCCAAGTAGTTATAGTAATGTCCATCCATTCTGAATAATCTCCTGCTCCAAACCCGCCAGACGGTGTTACTGTTAAATCAGCCGTAGTTCCAGAGACAGTTTGAGTATTTCTAAATTTGCCATCTTCATATACTCTTACATCTCCATTAATATCGATTTCGTCCGTTCCCATTGTATATGGAGGTTGGTATTCATAGGCTCCAATATCTGGAGTACCATAAATTGGATTTCCAATATAATCAACGGTTAATCCTACGTCCGTACCGGAATCAATAGCTGGGGAGAGATAAGTGAGTTGAAAATCAGTTGGAACTGAATAAGATCCCGAACCATTTGTAAACAATGGATCGTTATTTATTGAGTTGGCCTCATTTGATGAGTGATAAGTTGTCCACGATACATCATTAACTGCATCAGTACTGAAAAACTTATTATTATCCAGTGGCTTATATAAATTATAGTCAAGTGTTGTGTATGCTGGCTGGGTATCTAGTAACTCGCGCGGTTTGCCTCCTCCAAAAATTCCGTTATTGACAACAAAGCTTCCACCATTTGTTTTTCTATAATAGACATTGCTTCTTACTGATGGAGTTGATACTGTATTTCCTCTGAAAGTATCGCCAGATGCATATCCGTTTCGCCAGGTAACACCATTATAAAAGGCATTATTTGAACCATCGCTTACATCACCCGATCCTTGATTGTAGTTACCAATAGATACACAATAGTAGCACTTTATATCGTTAGCCAAATCGTGTGGTAAAAATCCACCACCATCCGTTACAGTATTAAGAGTCCCATTATAAGAAGCTTCACTGTATCGATAAGTTATATCATAAGATGACTCTCTGGCGAGAAACCCAATACCTAAGTTGTTATTAGCTGTACAGTTATTGTGTTCAATATCATTAGAAGTATCCTCCTGTACAAATCCATTAATTGAATTGTTATTTGCTGTGCACCTGTTAAATGTAATATTATGAGATGTGCCACTTACCTGAAAAGCTCCATAGCTAGTGGCATTAGAGACATCGGTGTCATTTACAGTGATATCTGAAGAATCTGTAAAAAGGACACCTGCCGTTCCAGATGAAATTGAAACGTCCTCAATAATTCCTGTCGTAACCGTATTTAAAGTTATTCCTCCTGCGTGGGGTGAATCAGTGATTGTAACATCCGATCCAGTAGACACTGTAAACGCAGCTAGCCAGCTTGTGTTTGTTAATGTTAGGTCTGTCGCATTATTTACTTGTATTCCCGGGTTAAGTGTAGAGTTTTGAATAGTTACATTGCTATTACTGGAACCAGTAAGATGAATAGCATTTCTGGCTGGTGTTCCACTTGTAAGCGTCACCGAATCAAAAGTCACATTACTCAAAATACTGCTAGACCACATAACGTATCCATATCCACCCATATTGCTAGTGATGTTCTTAAATTGAAGGTTAGATCCAGCTCTAATAATTGTTCCTATATTTGTCGAAGCCGAGGTACCAGTATAATTAAATGTCAGACCGTCAACTATAATATTAGACCTACTATTAGTATCTAATAAATATCCAGATGTGATAGCAACTAAAGGTGTCTCACTTGGTACTTTTGCATAAGTAATCTCATTCCCGACTCCAGATCCACCTGAAGGTAAAGTCATGACTTCTGTATAATTACCTCCTTGAGAGCTAAATAGTATTTGATCTCCAGCTACAAATGTCGCAAGTTTGAATTGAGCCATATTTAATGCTGTATTAGCGTTATTAGGACTAGTAGCATTTGCTTTGTTAGCTGCCGTAACAGTTCCGTCAGCTCTTACATAGTAGGTTGCAGCATTAACAGACGTAGGTAAAATAAGAAAAATTATTCCTATAAAAATAATAGAAAATAATATTTTTGAAAATCGATCTAAAACTTTGGGCATTTTACTAAGCATATTATCTTTATTTAATAACCTCAATAAGATAAAAGATAACTTTTTCTCTTAATATAAATCTACACTACTAAAGCAAAACTTTCCATATATGAAATGGTCAAATATGGCATGTCGACAAATAATGAGGTCATGCCGAGTAATTATCTAAACAACGAATATGCAAAGGAAAGAAAAACACTTGGCCTAACTATTAAAAAGTTCCGACAGTTGAAGAAATTAACTCAAGAAGATTTAGCCGACTATGCAGATATAAACGTTTCTTATCTGGCAAAAATTGAAAATGGATACGTAAATACTTCAATTCGTTATCTCATAAAAATTTCAAAAGGTCTGAAAATAAAAGTGAGAGACCTATTTGAGTTCTAAATTTCCCTATCATATCAACTATTGTTGACATTCTGCATCTTCTTTATTACAATTCACTAAATTTCTATAGTTATCTTTATAAGTCCTCCCAATTAGAAATATAAAATTTTATGGAAAACGGAATACCCGGATATGATGCCGCACAACCGATTCAGTTCTCGAATCTTGATAGTTTGTTATGGGGTATTGTTAAAACTCTTCAATGGTATTCACTTCCCGTAATGGCAATTGCTATAGCAACTCTTGGCATCTTTTTAGTCATGAGTGGTGACGATACAGAAAGAAAATCACGATTAAAAGGCTGGATTATGAATATCCTTATTGGAGGATTGCTCGTATTTGGAGCCTCATCATTAGCTCAAATTATTAAAACATTTGTCGGTGGAACAGTATAACTCAAATCTATGCATGAGAGTAACAACACTTCTTCTCTTTATTTGCTTCTTAACGTTTTATAATCTTTCTCCCGCTTTTGCACAAGAGCCTCCACCTACTCCTGCGCCATTACCACAAGTTCAATGGACAAATGATTTTACAGTAGAAGAGAAACCTTCAGTCATTATTACAATACTACAAGACTTCATTCATGGCTTTGACTCGTTCATGGGTGGTTTTATTTTCTACACTCCTGATCCATTTGGGGAAACAATCAAACTTAAAGATGGGACAGAAATCCCAGGAGTAACAAAATATCGGGATATTTTTAATCAGATTGCCATACCTATTTCAGCAATTGCTATCGCAGTTATCGCTGTCACTCGGCTTGGTTCTGATAATGTGCAGGAACTAAAGACATTCGGTTTGCGCTTTCTAGTTACTATTATTTTGTTTATTACGATTCCGTTTGTTCTTGGCTACAGCATTCAGTTTAATAATCTACTTGTTGAAAAGATAAATACTACACAAGAATTCACTGGTTTTTTACATAATTATCTCGATACCTCTCAACAAGAAATACAAAACGGTGCTAATTCTGAAGCATATGGTATTCCCTCATATGACATTTCCATGACAGGAGGAGTATTTAGGTCACTCGGAAAATTTATTGTTCAGACATTTCTCTTTATCCTGACATTTTTATTTCTACTTGGAGGATTTGTTTACATTGGCTTTCAATTTGTAATTCGATTCGCGACATTGCTATTTTTAGGCGTTCTGTACCCAATTATTCTTCCTTTCGCTCTTTCTGAGAAGACTCATCAGATTGTAAACACCTTTTTTAAAACATGGTTTACATTTCTCATCCAACAACCAGCTTTTGTACTGGGTTTTGCAATTGCTAACGATATTTTTTCCAGCATTTTAACTTCACAAGGACCCTCAGTTGGCATGTTATTTTTCTACACCGGATTTCTCTTTTTCCTTGGAGGGGTAAATATGCTAACTGGAAGAATTTTTGGTGATACATGGGGAATGTTTGCTACACATATGCAAGCCGCTATTGCAACCCGTTCAGTAACAACTCCTATAGCTTCATGCATCAATGACTTTAAACGAGGACTAGTGGGAGGTAGTATCAGTCATTCTGCTGGTCATTATCTTAATGAACAATGGAAGAAACGCACAGCAAAGAATGAAGAAGATCCATCCACCAATGGTTCATCAGGTAATGATTCAACTCCTCCTTCCAATGGCTCTTACCGTCATTCAAAAAAAACAAATGAGTCATCACCATTTACTCAGGCACTTTCTCAAAAAGGTTTTGAAGTACAAACAGAAAATCACAAGCAGGGAATCATTACTGTTACCGGGGAGGCTTATAAATATGACGACAGTAAAACAGGTATGACTTCTATTTATCCAACACGGTTAGAAGCTATTCAAGATGGGGTACCTGAACCCAAACTGGAGACAATTCAGCTTGAGCAGGATAGATTTATTGATTTATCCAGCTTTAATAAGAAAAACCCCAATCCTCACAACTACAATGCTATGCAGGAATCACAAAGAAGAGGTAAAAGCCTAACGTATGCCTATGTGAATGAATCCAGTCCGCCACAAAGGATTAAACATTTCTTAGAAGTTTCACAAAAGAGAAATAATGCCTTTGGTATTAAAGGTGTAATCGTTGACAGGCAGGGCACACAATCATCCGACCATATTATTCGGATGTATACCTATAAAAACTATGAAAAGCGTCAGAATATATAAAGATGATATCAGGCAGCATATTTTAAGAAGTCTGTTTTTTACAGATAATACCCTGTTTATAAGTGGTGGGGTAATTCTTGCTATTACGCTGTATATCTGTCTGAAATATATTGCCCATGTTTTTAGTTGGAATATCTATATTGCGTCTCTCATTGTTCTTGAAATCGCCTTCATAGGATTTATCACACAAAAAGTAGATAATCAGCCAATTTATAAAGTTATTCCAAGAGGGTTCATGTTTAAGAGAAGTAAAAAGAAACAGAGACAGAAGGAACTGGAATCATATTTTGTTGATTTTGCAATTCAGGATAATTTGATCATTCGTAAAGACAGCATTATCCAGATGTTGGAAGTGGAGCCATTTGATATTTCTCTTCTTAACGATCAGGATCGGGAGCACTTTTTCTTAAAACTTAAGCAAGTGATTCATATATTACCTTCTCAAGTGCAATTTATTGTGAAGAAAGAAAAAGCAAAAGTGGAAGATTACTCAAAACATATATTTTCGTTATATGCAAATTCTAACGAAAGACGAGAGTCATTAATTGCTGAATATACTCAAAATTTATCCACATTAATTAGTGAGACTAACTTTATGTCTACTCATCACTACGCGGCTTTTTCGGTTTCGTGTAATCCATCAAGGCAATATGAAAAAATCAATGCCATCAAAAAACTGCAAGATATGAGTATGCGTTTTGCTTCTGCCCTTGCTAGTTGCAATATTACCGCTCGACCCTTACAAGGCGAAGAATTAATTAATTTTGCAAGAAATACACTACGATGACACTACAATCCCTACCAAACGCAATCAAGAAGACTGCTCTGAATGTCTATAACGACGTAAGGACATTTAGTCTAAGCCGTAAACTGCAAGATCACTTAGAGCATTTATCTTATGAAAAGAGTAAAGAAGAGTATGAACTGAAGAAATTAAAACGTGAATATAGTCTTTATAAAACCAAAAGCAAAGGAATACAAACCATTGAAGAGCACTTTTTCAATGGAGAGCCAAAACTTCATCAGAATAATCTTACTCTAGCTTTACGTGATGAAATTAAACGACTCATGAAGATTATAGAAACACAACAGGAACTTATTGAAAAAACGCCATTTATTACCAGTCAGCTGCTTTTAATTCATAAACCAACACTTATTAAAACAAAGAATCCCATAAAACTTACAAGAAATTATCTGAAGTTAAGAAAAGAGATGAGTGACTACAACAAAGCAGTTGATACGGCTCGTAGAGCTGAATTTCATCTTACTTTGGAAAAGAATAATAATGAACTAACTGTAGAACGTGATGGAACGAAGATATACAAAAGTGAATACTTACAAGAATACAGTTCATCTCTTCAAGTTGGAGAAAAACTAAAACGATTTTATTACCTTGCCGATATTCCAGCCTACTTAAGCCCGTATGTATTTTTCAGGCTATTAAATTCATCATTGCCATTTACCTTAAGTATCTTTGTTGAACCTTCTCCAAGTAGTGAGCTATTAAAGAAAGCACGCCAGCGATTATCAGTGCTTGAGATGCAACAGAATGACCGACTAAAACAAGGCAAAATCAGAGATCAACAAATAGATAAAAATATCGAAGAAGTTATGAGTTTTGTTGATGAACTGGTTCATGAAGCAGAAAAAGGCGTTTTGTATTCTCTTTATCTGCAACTAGAGGCCGAAGATGAAAAAGAATTATCAAAAATCCACAAACAACTCCAAAATATTACCGGAACGATGGACATGACGTTCAATCAGTACACCTATGGTCAGAAGAAGGCCTTTAAGAACTTTTTACCCTTCAATCTTGATCACGTACAAGAAAATAGAATTTTGCAGTCTACAGCAGCATCATACTTATTGCCTTTTGTTTCAAAACAACTCAATGATCCAGAAGGAGTATTTATGGGAGTTAATGCGTATAACAATAGCTTGGCTTTCGTAAATCCCTTTACTTCAAGAAATAACAATATCAATATCTTTGGTGTCTCAGGGTCTGGAAAAAGTGTGACTGCGAAAATACTGATGAACAGGCTCTATATGAGAGGAGTACAAATTATTGTTATTGATCCAGAGGGTGAATACGTTGATATTGCAAAAGCATTGGGAGGAGAAGTTATCTCATTCTCAAGAGAAAACGGAATTAATCCTTTTTATGTTTCAAGTTTACAAGAGAATGATATCTTGGATCACATATCAACTTTGAAAACGTTCTTCAAATTCTTTATTCCTCAAAATCATTATGACGGTGCGTTTTTGGATGAAGCATTGATTAAGTTATATGACCAAGGTAGTCCATCGTTTGAAAACCTTCTTGAACTATTAAAGAAACATCCAATGCAAAAAGATTTGAGTGTTTTATCTACAGGAAGCTTACGAGGAGTTTTTAATTCTACGAGAAAGTTAGAGCTCAACAACGATATCATTGTTCTTGATCTCCATGATTTGAAAAAAGACGAGAAACGAGATCCTGCAATGTATTTGTTAACCTCTTTAATCTGGAATCTAGTGAATAAGAAGAATGACAAAAAGAGAATGTTATTTATTGATGAAGCTCACAAACTTCTTGTTGATCCTGAAGTAGCTGTCTTTTATAGAGAGTTGGTCAAACAAGCTCGAAAGAGAAATGTTGGAGTCGTTTCTATAACTCAAGACGTAGAAGATTTCTTAGATAGTGAATATGGAAAAGCTATTATCACCAATTCCGAAACAAAAATATTACTTAAGCAGTCATATGCCACACTTGGAGATATCGGGACAATTTATCCAATGACTGATGAAGAAAAACAACAACTTGGACATTTAGCCATAGGAGAAGTTGTTCTGTTTAGAGAAAGTGAACATGTAAGAATTAATATTATTGTCCTTCCGTTTGAACAACCGTTAGTATTTACTTCTTGATGTCATGAAGATTATCACTACGGTTAGAAACCTTCGTACAATAACAAATGATCCTTTTGGATTTATTATAGATACGCTCATTAAAATAGTAGTTAATCTTGTAATTCCCATTCCATTAGCAGGAAATGTAATCGCCAAGTTTAAACGACCAGTGCTAGGTTTTTTAGCTTCAATGGTGATATTAGGAGTCATGCTTTTTGTGATCTTGATTACGATATTTATATCAATCTTCTTATCTCCAACTGGTTTTTTCCAATTCTTAACTGCTAGTGTTGCTCAATCCGCACTGAATAATGAGTTTATCCAGACAGTCGTGCCTGCACAAAACCCGTTAGGTGGACAAGGAATGTCGTATACTTCTATTACAGCTGGGTTTATGGATCCATCATATCTAATGCAGTTTGGTAAAAATCATACAGGAATAGATATGGTTCCTAATTCGACATACTATTCCAGTAGTTCAACATATCAGCAGGACAAGAAAATTACTATCTATGCAACGCACACAGGAAAAGCACGATATTATGTAGATTCAGATGGAGGAGAAACAGTAGAAGTATTAAGTAGTGCTGGAGATTTAAAAACAATCTATATCCATTTTAAAGAGGTATATGTAAAAACTGGTGATGATATCAAAGCAGGTACTCCGCTCGGCGAAATGGGAAACACTGGTTTTGCGACTGGAGAACATTTGCATTACGAAATACAACTTAAAGAGGGTAATAATTGGCGTCCAGTTAATCCGTTAACTTATATAAAATAATAATATGAAAAAACTATTTAAAGACAATCCACTTTTTGTAACGTTTGTTATACCAATCATTGTTGATGTAGTAGGCACAGTGCTAGGCCAACCACCAGAGTATTGGACTAGTGAAGGTAAAGTATTTAACGAATCGGTGCCATTTATTTACTTATTACTACAAATCCATCCATTGCTATTTATAACCATCTGTTTAGCTATTTGGTTACCATTTACTTATTGGTTAACAAAAAAATTAAAATCACCACTAAATCTTTGGGCAACAACGTCCTTACTTATAGGCCATGGTTACAATAGTGTTTCATGGCTAAGAAAGGATCTTTATTATGCTGGTTTGTTTACTGGCGATAATCAACTATCACGAGCATTGTCTTTAATACCAGTGACAATTTACATTTTATTTATTGGCTGGGTAGCCATGATGGGATTTGTTTCATATATCAAGTCAACAGCAAATCAAAAACAAATATGAAAGACATTCAATTAAATAAATTAGACGCAAGTCAACGAAGATTACTCCAAACTGGAGTAATCTTAATTCTTTTAGTATTTTTAGGCTTATATTTCTTTTTTAATTGGAGAGATCAATCACCTATTGGTAATAGCGAAATATATTTAGAAAACAACCAATTGCATATTTTCAATGATACCTACACCTTTAATGGCTATCCAGACAAGATACTCGTTCATTATCCTTACTTGCTCTATGTACAAGGGAATAAACCATTAACCACTATTTACAACCTTGAAACTAAAGAGAAGGAAAAGGAAATTATTGAAGTACTTCTTGATTACCATGACGGCAATATGGTCTATAACAAGAAAGAAACCTACTTTAACGATAAAAATTTAGGAGAATACTGCGATGCAGCATTTATTAAATCAGAAGAGAGTGTTTTATGTATAACAAAACAGTCACGTGATTTTGTAGATAACATGCTCATTGATATTAATCCTGATAAACCAAACCTTTGGGCAAGGATCTATAAGTCAGACAATGTATTAACTAATGTTTCCGTGATTAATGACAAGCTCTATGTAGGAGAAATTAACTTTGAGACAAAACAAAACTATCTTTCAATTGATCAAAATGCTTTACCTGTAGAAAGTCCTGTGAGTTTGATTTACCAATTGGACAGTAAACCATATTTTGCTTCATTTAAGAGTGAATTAAATAACAATACAGCAAGCTATTTTTTAGTTGAAGATGATAATATTGTCAAACAAGCCGATAACAAGATTTATTTTAGTCGGTAACCTCAGTATTGTTGATCACATCATATCTCACATGAAGGTATGAATTTTCTAAAACATCACATTTAACTAACTTTAACGGTCTAATCTTCTTAAGATCCTCTTGTTTGTGAAGCGATTCACCACCAATCAAACTTTGTGTATTTGAGCCTCCAATTAAGCATGGAGCTACAACTATTGAAACGTGATCTAGTAATCCTTCCCTTAACCAGTGAGAATTCATTGTCCCTCCTGATTGAATAGTTAACTTTTCAACTTTATATTCTTCTTTTAGCTTTCTCAGCATATCAGCCAAATCAACCTTATTTTCGTAGTAGATAATTTCAATATTTGAATATTTGTCTTTCAAGCTGTAAGCAGGATGATTCTTATTTGTAGTTACAAGATAAAGTGTTTTTACCCACTTAGCAAGATAAGTAACCCCGTTTTTATTTAAGTGCGGTTTCGTATCAATAATCACAAAACTGACTTCCATTTTTTCAGGTTCTTTTGTTCGCTCGTTAATTCCTATCTTTGCCATAACTCTCCCTGTATTGAGAGAGAAAAGATCAGTTTGTTGTTCTAAATCATAATATTGATGAAGTCCTTCTTTTACACCAACTATTCTTTTGAAGTCTTTATCAACATCAAGTTCATCATTATCTCCCGTGGTTATTTTGCCATCGAGAGACTCGATCATGAAAAGAGTTGTCTCGGGTCTATTTGTAGCGTTATTCATAAATAATTTAGTTTGTAAGTATTCTCTCTACAGATGAATCAGCCAAAATCTCCATAGAATCATAAATCTTAAAATCGGAATGACTAGGAGTTAAGAGTTGTAAATCTGTACAGGCAAGTACTACAGTATGCACATCATGAACTCTAAAATTCTCTATTATCTTAAGAAGCTTAGCTTTATCTTCATCGCCATTTCTGCTTAACACCAATCTATTAATTAGTTCTCCTACTTCTAGCTGGTCATTTTCGTTTGGAAGCGCAACTTGTATATTTTTTGATTCTAGCGGTTTTTGGTACAGACCATGCTTTATAGTAGTTAATGTAGCAAGTATACCTACCTTATCAATATTTTGTTCTTTCAAGAAATTAGCAGTCTCCTCAACAATGCTAAGAACTGGTATATTTACTGCTTTTCTTACTTCTTCAATAAATATATGGACTGAATTACATGGTATTACTAAAAAGTCAGCACCACCTGATTCTAATCGCTTAGCAGCTTCAACTAAGTAAGGAATGTATCTTTCTTCACCAATAGCAGATTGGATAAGATCATTCTCAATCTTATATTGCATTGGGATACTCCACATTAATATAGGAGGACGTTGTTCCTTATTTCTTTGATAGCACTTAAAAATAAGTCTTAAGTAAAATTCGCTTGTGGTTTCAGGCCCTAATCCACCGATAATTCCTATTGTTTTCATATTTATATTATACATCTGGGTATATAATTTCTAAATGTATAAACCTTCTTTAAAGCTAGCAACGGTTCAATGTGCAGCTATTCAAGGCGACATAAATAAGGTAGTTAATCATATTTGCGAAACTCTTAAGTGGGCAGATAGTGAAAATATAGATATTATTAGTTTTCCCGAATGTTATTTACAAGGTTACTATCATGATAAGGAAACGATAAGAGAACACGCTATTTCTCTGTCAGATACTAAGTTTATAAGTATTTTAAATCGACTGAAGCCTTTTAAAACAACAATCATACTAGGATTAATAGAATTAAAAAAAGACAAAATTTATAACACTGCTTTAGTGATAGAACAAGGCAAAATCATAGGCTTTTATAATAAAGCTCATTTAAATGAAACAAAATATACGGCTGGAACTGAATCGCCTGTTTTTAAGAAAAATGGAGTTACGTATGGAATAAACATTTGTAATGATGCTAATTATCCTGAGACCGCTGCAAAACTAAAATCTCAAGGTGCTGAAATCATTTTTTATCCTCTCAATAACTTATTGCCAATTAAAGTTGCTGATGAGTGGAGAGAAAAAGCAGAAGAGATACTTATAATGCGTGCAAAAGAAAATAACTGTTGGATTGTGTCATCTGATGTTGTCTACAAAGGAGAAGAACAGAAAAGTTTTGGCTGTACAGCAATAGTTAGTCCTACAGGTGAATTGATCAAAAGAGTTCCTGAGTTCAGTGAAGGAATTATTTCTATCTAATATCACCTGATATACTTTGCCTAAATGCTTATTTATTTTGCAGCTCCACTATTTTCAGAGGCTGAGAAACAGTTTAATTTATCGTTGACAAAAAAGCTTGAAGAAAAAGGATTTACTGTATTTCTTCCTCAAAGAGATGGGGTTGAAAGTGATAAACCTCAATATAAGGGTTTGTCCAAAGATGAAAAAAGAGAAATACTATTTAATATGGATAAAGAGAAAATATTTGAGTCAGATATATTCCTTTTTATATTAGATGGAAGAGTCCCTGATGAAGGAGCATGTGTTGAATTAGGAATAGCTTATACTCAAAAAGAGTTAGAAAAGAGAAAGAAGTTGTTAATTGGGTATATGACTGATACTAGAGCTGCATTTATCGGAGGAAAGTTAAATCCTATGGTAAAGATTCCATTAGGCAAGATCGTAGAAACAGAAGATGAGTTACTAAAATTTCTTAATGATTATAAATGAGGTTTAATTAGTTTTTAGTGAGCAGCTTTATATCTCTTTACCTCATCAGTGTAAAATTCATTTTCTGCCAAGTAATCTAATAAATCACTTGTTTTCTCAATCGGATCACCATTTAGTTCAGTACAAAGTCTTGCAATCTCTAATCTATTGTCATCACTGTAGGAATATTCAATAACCCTGCCATCAGGCATCTTAAATATAAAGTTGATTAGATCATTCCCAACAAAATCATTCCAATATCCGTTATCTAATTTTTGTCGGATAAGTTCTTTATATGATTCAATTGCCGCTCCAGGAATAATCAGCTTTCTTGAAGTAGAATCTTCCTCTTGAGCAATATCGATTCCTAAATCCAAAAGCTCTCGATCAGTAATATTATTTGCTCCCATAAGGTAACTTCTATAGCTAAAATTTTCACCATCAACTTTTTCATGAGCAATCATATGTGCTGTAATTTGCATACCTTGAAGTAACTTAATAGCGTTTTCTCGGGTTGCTTCTTCAGGGCTTCTATTAGTTTGAAGGTAATTAATAGCTTTTTGAATGTCTGCTTCGGTGATTTCTGAGCTTTGTTTTGCCATATTTTCTCCAATTATATCAAATAAGTACTTTAGGACTTATGAACTCAAGCATTTCTTGAACAGCCTGTTTATCGTGTATACGCCGCATAATTTCTCTACTTTGTGATTGGGAGAGGATATTCAAACTTCCTTCCCAAACAATATTCTCATCAATAACGGCAATTTTCCTATGGTGAAAACCTTTTAACAACTTTATATGTATACCCATTTCCTCGCAAAACAAAATTTCATTTGTTGCTTGATAGCGAATAACTTCGTCGTGTTCAGATGGATCTCTAGTAATAATTTGTATTTTTATTCCTTTATTTAATAACCTTTGAAAGATTGGGATTAGCTTTTCCATTCGATTTGAAGTTATATAAGGACTTTCAATGATGACTCTTTCTCTACAATTTTCTAAATCTTTCAAAAAGTATTTATAGAAGTTTGTCTCATTAAAGAGTTTGGATGAGATGAATAAGCTCTTGGGCTGTTTAAAGAGAGGGAATATCATTCTGATACCTCCTTTCTTGGATTTAAACCTAAAGCTTGTAGTTTATAATGTACCTCGATAAGATTATCAATAAAGGTGTTCCACCTGAGACCCAGAGAGCTCGCCTCCTGGTATTTTGGCAAACGATCCGCCAATTCACCGGCTAAAGTGTAGTATACTGATAGTATGAATGACTTAAAAAATAAGCCGGATTCTTATTGGAGAGACAAGCTTACTCCCGAACAATACCATGTAACGCGCGAGAAAGGTACGGAAGCACCGTTTACTGGCAAGTATGACGACTTTTGGGAACCCGGCAGTTTTGCCTGTTCCAATTGTGGAAAAGTATTGTTCCACTCGACAGACAAATTTGAAGCACATTGCGGATGGCCGGCATTTTCCCAAGAAGACAGTAAAGCAAATATTGAACGCATCGACGACGACAGCTTTGGCATGCATCGAACCGAGGTAGAGTGCAGCAATTGTGGCGCGCATCTCGGTCATGTGTTCAACGATGGACCGCCACCGACCGGTGAACGCTATTGTATTAATTCAGCATCAATTGAGTACGTTCCCGAAGAGGATAAATAGTTCATTTTTTACGTTTACTCTCCATACTCATGGTAACAGATTTCGTAATCCACTGTGACAACATTTCACGATCATCCAGAACATCAACGGGAACTTCCCAATAGGAGGTAAGCGTCACGTCACCATTCTTTTTGGCATACGTGAACGGCTCACTCCCGTACTGCAGATAGTCGTTTTTATTCAGTTCGCCTACTTTAAAATAGAGCTTGTCGCCAATAAGTATTCCAAACACAATACCGTTCTTATAAAAAGCAAATCCGCCGAACATACCGCGAGTGGATATTTCTGTTTCGTCCTGCAGCAAGTCATACACAATGTAGTCCCGGTAAGAAGTATCTCGAGCCATAACCCAAGTATATCAAAAGAAAAGACCCGACCATCTTTGTTACAAGATAATCGGGTCTCGCTAACCCCACTACACTAATTACTGACGTTTCTCAAAGCACTCTGCTTTGGGGACAACCAGTAATGAGAGCAGGGCGAACACACCAATGATCAGCAAGGTCACCGTCATCGATTCACCGATGATCATGCTTACCACGATGTTCATCACCACGACCAGGATTGAAGACATCATGCCGACATACGAAACCACTGTCGCCTGATACTCACGGGTAACATGCGGATTGATATAGCCGCGCAGAACATCATTCCGTGTTAGTACGAACAGCCCTCCAACAACTATATACAATCCGACCGTCAGGGGAGTTATGGCGTAGGCAGCCAGCGCATACACTGTCGCTCCAATGAGTGCGGTGGTCACCAGATAACGTCGTTCCGAGCCAATAAGTCTCACGAGCCACTTGAAGCTGAGCAGCACGGCGATCTGGCTGACCAATAGCCCGGAATGAAATACGGCAAAGTAGCTGACATCAACTGACAACCACCTGAGCAATAACTGGTAAAGCCAGAGCACGAAGTACCCGGGAATTGCCGAGAGCATCATCTGTACCATCAGCCCTCGTACGCATTCATTATGCCGAACATGCCGGTAGCCCTCCTGGAGTGCGTCCTTGATTGTCACCACATGCTCGCCGCGAACCTCGGTAAAACCCAGGGCAATAATTACCGCCACTATCAGGGGAATCGCCGAGCAGATAATTGGATAGTTAAGTCCCCACCTGCTGGCAATCACACCACCGATCAGTGAACCGGCAATCATCGTAATCCGCCGAATAATCAGTACCGTCCGTGTAGTCCGGGCATGCAGCTCCGGGTCTTCCAGCTCCGGAACCGACGCATACAACAATGCCGAATCCGCGCCGTTCATAAGCTTAGTCCCCAACGCGAGGATAAACTCGCCGGCAACGAAGACATACACGCTCGGATACGAACCGTAGAGTACAAGACCACAGGCACAAACGAACGCTCCGAGCATCAACGAGAGTTTCCGGCCATACCGGTCAGCAAAGATCCCGGTCGGTACATCCAGAATCAGACCTCCCACCATGAACCACGCCTGGATACGCGACAAGTATTCTTCCGGTAAGCCTGCCCAATCGGTATACATCGGGGTCAGAACCGCGCTGAAAAATGCCATCGAGGTAAAGACGTTGAACAAGACGTACCGTAGCAGGGCTTGCCGACTTGACTGACTGAACATGTCTTCCCTTCCTTTCAGTAATGGTAACGAGCAACACAAGCGTATAAGCATTACAACCTCAACAGTTGAACCTTATAAGCTCATTTAAACCCCAGAAAAGAAGGAAGATACTAAAACGAAAAAACCTCCGTTTCCGGAGGCTTAAATCAAATTACCAGGAGAATGTAGTTACATGCACATTACCTGAGCCTCCGAAGTGGAATCGGCATTGATACCGCCGACCGGTGAGGTAGCGGATACGGGCATCTGGTAAAAACATAACCATTTGTGCATAATTTGCACAGTATAGCATACTATAGGACTAAAGACAAGAAGAAAAGTCTATTCAATAGTAAAATCAAACGCCAATAGGGCGTGATCTGAAGCTTGGGAGTTTACCGCGACGGTACAATTATTCGCCGCACCTCCCCGCACATAGACACGATCAAGCTGATGCCCGCCAACATGTTTAATTCCCTTCGGAAAATGGATTCGGGTCAGATGGAGTTCATCGGCCAGGGTATCCAGGATTTTCTCCCGTCCCGGTTCCCAGGTGTTGAAGTCACCAACAAAAATAATTGGCCCGGTGTGCTCAAGAAGTTGTTCGCGTAACTGAGCCATATGCGAGCGAAAAGACCTCCGCAGACGAAAATTAATACCGTGGCAATTTAAAACTAACAATGCAGTTCGTATGTCTTTAGAATCATTGAGCGGATACCAGGTGCACAAAGCCATCTTCGGTGTCTTCATAACGGGTTCCAACGGACGGGATGCTACCACAATTGCCTGCAGAGTTTTTACCGGAGAAACCGTACACACCCCGGTCGGCGACAATCCGCTTTGTAACGTAAAGTAGCTGACTGCCAGCAGGGCATCCTTCTGCGAAAATATTTCCTGATGTAATGCGTCAAAAGCCTGCATTTGGCGAAATTCCTGCAATAGCAGTAAGTCGGTTCCGGCCGTATAGGCAAGCAGCGTATCTGTATAGTGAGGACGTTTGCCTTTATACGTATTCCAGGAAACAATGTGCAGCACCTGCCCGGAAGTAAAACTCTCTTTTTGGGATTCATTTTTTACATGCAGTAATTCCGATCCAATCTCTGGACGGTCGGGACGGAAACGATATAAAAATCGGGATAAAACAGTATCCCTTCCTGGTCTTCGCATATTCGTATAATATCACTCTCTGCCGGGGTATAAATATTGAGACCTGTATACATAGATGATTTTCTCTTGATACAATACCCGCATGGAAGTCTTTTTGGAAATCAGTGTCGTAATTATTATTGCGACGGTTATCTCATTACTCATTCGTATACTGAAGCAGCCGTTAATAATCGGCTACATTCTTACCGGCTTAATTTGCGGACCGTATTTTTTCAATATTATTCACTCCGGTGAAACAATCGAAATTTTTTCCAAAATCGGCGTCGTTATTCTGCTCTTTATAGTTGGCCTTAATTTGAATCCCCAGGTTATCAAAGAAGTTGGCAGGGTTTCAATTGCCTCAGGCATTGCCCAGGTAATCCTTACCACCGTAATCGGCTTTATCATTGCCCTAACACTTGGCCTGGATCATACGGCAGCGCTCTATGTGGCCATCGCCTTAACCTTTTCCAGTACTATTATTATCCTGAAACTATTATCCGATAAAGGCGATATTAATGCATTTTACGGTAAGATAATTATCGGTTTGCTTGTAGTACAGGATATTATTGCGACCGTAGTACTGGTACTTATCTCAGCACTACAGGGTTCCGGTCAAGCCGACGTCGGTTTCGTCATCGCAATGACCTTACTTAAAGGCGCTGCAATTACTGTCGCAATTCTGGTAATCAGCAACTATATCATCAACCGCAGTATTAGGTTCGTTGCCCAGTCTCAGGAACTCCTGTTCCTGTTTTCTCTTGGCTGGGGACTCTCTATCGCTACTATTTTCGCGGTTACCGGTTTTTCAGTTGAAATTGGTGCGCTGGTAGCGGGAGTCACGCTTTCGGTTACACCATACGCCTTTGAAATCAGTTCGCGCTTAAAACCGCTGCGGGACTTTTTCGTTTTGCTCTTCTTCATTTTGCTCGGTTCGCAGTTAACATTTTCTAATTTAGAAACATCAATTATCCCAATTATCGTACTCTCGTTGTTTGTATTAGTCGGAAATCCGCTGATTATGATTGTCATTATGAACCTGCTGGGATTCAGTAAAAAAGTCGGATTCAAAGCAGGGTTAACCGTTGCTCAAATTAGTGAATTTTCATTAATTTTAGCTACTCTTGGTTTCGAGTTGGGACAAATTAGCCAGGATGTCCTGTCAATTATTACCATTGTCGGACTTATAACCATTGGAGGCTCAGCCTACCTTATCATGCACGATGAATATTTGTATGCAAAACTATCGCCACTGCTTCGCGTACTTGAAATTCGTAAGAATGCCAAACATCTCAAACAGACCGATCATCCGTACGAAGCGATCTTATTTGGCTATCATCGGGTAGGCAGAGAATTTGTTAAGGCGTTTAAAAAGAACGACCGTCCGTTTGTTGTCGTGGATTTTAACCCCGAATCAATTAAAGCGCTGGAAGAGGAAAAAATACCATTCAAGTATGGTGATGCCGATGATATCGAATTCCTTGAGGAGCTCGACCTAAAAGGAGTTAAACTCTTCGTTTCAACCATTCCTGAAGACCGCACCAGTAAGCTGCTGGTAAAAACTATCCGCGCTCAGAATAAGCACGCAGTCGTCATGGTATTAAGTCATACTATTCCCCACGCCATGGAACTGTACGCACTCGGTGCAACCTATGTTATCATGCCGCACTATTTAGGAGCACAATACGCATCTCAACTCATAGCTAATCTGGATATCGATAATGAAGAGTTTAAAAAGGAAAAAGAGCAGCATTTACACTACCTAAAAACCCATTTCGCAGAGCAAGCTCTCTAAGCTTATCCCAAGGTTGGCCTGATAGTATACGCCTATAAAGGAGCGATGACTGCCGGCCGGAAGTCAGAAACCCTTTTAATTATAGTTAGTCAGGAGAACCTATGCAAAAATTTGCTACCCCTAAAAAAACTTTGGCTATTGCCGCCATTGTATTAACCGTTGCCGGAGCCGGAGTATTCGGTATCGCCAATGCCAATGCCCAAACAGCAACGACAGATAATCCAATGAGTTCGTTAGTCCAGAAAATAGCCACCAAATTTAATCTTAACCAAAATGAAGTACAGGCCGTATTCGACCAGGAACACGCTGAGCGACACGCCCAAATGGACGCCCAATACGAACAGCGCCTCTCTCAGCTGGTAACCGACGGGAAAATAACCGAGCAGCAAAAACAGCTTATCCTGAATAAGCATAAAGAGATGCAAGCTAATCGCGAAACAGAAATGGCCGCATTACAAAACATGACCGATGAAGAGCGGCGGGCGGCTATGGAAAAGAAACGTACTGAACTGGAAAACTGGGCTAAGGATAACAATATTGAACTCCAATACGTTATGCCGTTTGGCAAAGGTGGTCACGGTGGAAAAATGAAATTTATATACAAATCACATGCCACACCACAAGGTAGCCCATCCGCGCAAACACAATAATTAGTGAAAACATTCAATTCACCAGACTCCCGGCAATGCCCGGGAGTCTTTTATGGTTATTTAGTATAATAAAAAAATGAATGACCACACCGAATTTGAAACTAAAGTTCAAGGCATTATTCCGGAGGAAATTATTGCCAAACTGAGAGCAATAGGCGCTAAAGAGACTCCCGAATTTCTGGCCAAGCGCTTTGTATATGATTTCTCCGATGAAAATGTTAAATGGATTCGTCTCCGCCAATCGGGCAATAAATGCACTATGACGTATAAACTGAAACCCAAAAGGAATACTATCGTGGGAAAAACAGTCGAGATCGAAGTCGAAGTTTCTGATTTCGATAAAACCGCCGAAATACTCTCTAAACTTACCTTTAAAAAGGTGTTTTATCAGGAAAGTAAAAGTCACATATTTACAGTGGGGGATATAGAATTCTCCATCGACACCTGGCCAATGATCGATCCATTTCTTGAAGTAGAATCAAACAGTATCGAAAAAGTGCAGGAAGGACTACGTATGCTCGAATTAGAGGGAAGGGATGTCGGAGATAAAGATATTAAAGTAATATACGAAGAACAGGGGATTAATATACACTCCTATGTGGAGTTGAAATTTTAACATGCTTGATACCTCACAGGAATTATTTGACATTGTTGACGAAAATGATATGCCCTTAGGCATAGTAAAACCACGTGATCTGGTACATGTGGAGAAGCAGGATTGGCATCGCAGCACCACGATATATATTGTAAATAAAGACAATCAACTTTTATGCCAGCAACGCTCGATGCGCAAAGACGCCAACCCCGGTGACTGGCAATGTTTTTTTGGCGGACACGTGCAGGCCGGGGAAACATATGAACAAAACGCCATTAAAGAGCTGGGCGAAGAAATCGGGTTACAAATTCATAGTTCTGACCTGATCTTCATTGGCAAGGGTAAAGGTGAAAAAGATAAGCATCACGACGCTGCGTACGTTTATGAATGGAAAGGCAATGAACCAGAGTTGGTATTAAATGATGGAGAAGTCGAGCAAGTAAAATGGATGAGTCTTGATGAATATGCCGAACTGCGTAAAATGCGTGATAATTCGTATCATTTCAGGGAAATTCTATTAAAGTTTATAAAGCAACGAAAGTAACCGGCTCAATCATCTCGCTACTTTACTCATGAAAGAGCTGTACTATAATAAAAAAGATGATAATATCTGAAGTCTATCACCCCCAAGTAACGACAATCAAACCTGACAACACCATTGCCGAAGCGTTGGAAGGTATTATCGACAGTGTTCATAATGGCTATATCGTCACCGATAATACCGATACTGTCGTCGGTGTTCTTTCGTTACAGGACATTGCCGCTGCTGTAGTCCCCGATGAATTTGAGGAAAATCCAAATCTATCACTCGCGATGTATAAAAAAGGATTTTTCCATGAGCGCTGCCAGGAAATCAAAGGTAAAAAAGTTAAAGAAATAATGCGAACAAATTTTATAAAGGTAACATTAAATACAAACATCTTGGCTGTTACCGCGGACTTCTTAAAAAATGATCTCTACATTGTGCCGGTTATTGATCAAAACAAGCTTGTTGGAATTGTTACCCGCACTGAAATCAAGAAAGCCCTTGCTCTCGGAATGAGTTTGCGCTCATAATATCCTCATGGAACATCTTGCCCTTAATTCATTTTCTTTTTTATCAATTTTCGTCTTAGTTGTTGTATATTCCCTCTTGATAACAGAAAGGATAAATAAAGTAATTGTTGCTGTCTTCGGTGCATGTTTCCTAATTTTTATGCAGGTATTCCGTACAGCTACGCATACTTCTCAGGAGCAGGCCTTCGAGTTTATCAGCGGTAATCTCGATGTTCTTGGATTTGTCATCGGGATGATGATTCTTGTGGGTATTGTTCGTGAGTCCGGTTTATTTGAATCAATCGCCATATGGATCGTTAAAAAAGTTAAGGGTAAGCCCATTCCACTTCTTATCGCCATGGGCTATTTGACTTTATTTATGACTGCTACACTCTCAAATATTCCGACAGTACTAATTGTTACCCCTATTTTATTAGTTCTAATTAAAGAGCTGAAACTTCCGCCAATTCCGTACTTTATGGTTCTGGTTACAATGGCTAATATTGGCGGAGCCATGTCACCGATATCCGACCCTACGACATACTATCAGGCTAAGACCGTAGGATTGAAGTTCTTTGAGGTAGTAGAGAATTCCGGATTGACGGTTATAATTCTCTCGGTAGTATCACTCTGCTATTTTATTCTAATTTTCAAAAAACAATTGTCTGCAGTACAAATTTCTGAATCTGATGTAGCAATGTTTGATCCGAAAGCTGCCATAAAAAACTATTCCGTACTCAAATACGGAACACCTGTACTCTTCATAGCAATACTCTTGATGGTACTGAAGGAAACTATCCGCAACTCTTTTAACATAACTTTAGATAACGCAAGCATCGCCCTCTGCGCGGCTTTCATTGTTATGTTTTTATTCAGACATGAACCAAAAAAAGTATTTTCTCAGCTCATTGACTGGGAAATTATCTTTTTCTTTTCCGGACTATTTATTGTCGTCGGGGCACTGGAATTTACCAATGTTATCGATCTGCTTGCCCAAACACTGGTGTCGGTAACAGGAGGAAACCTGACCTATTTGCTTGGCTTCCTTTCAATCGGCTCCGGACTTATTTCAACGTTCATCGACAACGTCCCGTATAACATTACCATGGTCGGTGCCGTACAACAGATGGCTGCGCAGGGAATTATGGTGTATCCGTTATGGTGGGCATTGAATCTGGGCACTTCAATCGGAGGGGCAGGGTCACCTATTGGGGCAGCTTGTAATGTCGTTGCGCTTGGGCAAGGCGAAAAGGAGGGTATACACATACCATTTATGAAATATCTGATGATCGGGTTACCACTTGTTATGATTAATTCAGTAGTCGCGTTTATCGTAATTTGGCTGCGCTACCTTTAATTGTATAAAAATGCCGGAGCTATGGAGCTCCGGCATAAACCAAACCATCATCTCTCACCTAATCCGTTAATAGTATCTCCAATTTGAATCCGAGTTATCGTATGTATAACAGTCGTCGTAGTTATTGCGAACAGTAAAAAACTTTTTCTGTGGATATTGGTTATAGTTTTTTGTGGCGTAATTATGGGTTGAGCCCGTATAAACTGGAACTTTTACATAGTAGTACTGCGGAACCAGCCCTCCTACGTTGAACTGATATTTATCATTATCTTTATACGAATAGTGATGTGAATAATCTACCGGCTTTACGTATTTCTTCTCATAGTCGTAACTTTTATTGTACGTATAGTTATTCTTGGTGTACTTAGTATTCCAGTTATCATTCTTCACATACGTGTTTTTTTTATCGTTATCATAATCCTTTTTATCGTTGTGGTAATTGTTAGTGTGGTTGTCATTGTTATAACTTACATGATTATTTGAGGAATGATCTTCTTTGTGATCATCCTTCTTTTCAACGTAATGCTCATCTTTATTCCTGTCGTTGTAGTCTTCATGATGCTCGTCTTTATGGTTTGAGTCATATTTATCATCATGGTCTTTGTCCCAATCCGAGTAACGGGCGCCACCTATATTTACCGGGTAAAAGCTGTTGTTCCCATAGAAATGGTGTAAATCTTTTTCATCATAGTTATCCTTATTGTACTTTTGGTCATCGTAGTTCCGGTTATCGTAGTTGTGGAAGTTATAGGATGACATAGTTTGATCATGACGATCTTTGTCATAATCGTGTGAAACTTTCTCTTGATCATGCCAAGAATAGGTCTGTAATTTGTAATCGTTATCATGGTCATAATCATGATAATCATAGTCGGACGCTGAAACCGCTCGTGGTGCCGCGAATACCAGGACCACTGCTAAAGCGAGCAGTGCTTTTTTCATAAGCCCTCCCTCAGAAAGTTATAATATAATTATAATTTTTACAGTCTATCAGATTATAAAGCACCATACAAGAGATATTGCCTTTATAATGGCTAAAAATGCATGTCTTGCGTCCATACTTAATTTACTATTCAATGGATGTAGCTATGCCCGATTTTAAACTCAATGAATTGAGAAAATTTTTTCCGTTTCTGGATTGGTTTAATGCGAAAACTAAAAAGGCCCTGGTTCCTGATACTATTGCCGGCATTGTCGTGGCCTTAATTCTCATTCCGCAATCTATAGCCTATGCGCAGCTGGCCGGACTTCCACCACAAATGGGATTATATGCCGCGTTCGTCGGCCCAATTGTGGCTGCCTTGTTCGGATCAAGTACCAAGTTGTCTACCGGGCCGGTAGCGGTAATATCACTCATTACTGCCAGTGCCTTTAGCGCGCTTAATATTACCGATATACCAACTATTGTCGAATACACTATTTTTCTCGCCGTTATGGTCGGTTTAATTCAATTACTTTTTGGGCTCTTACGCTTAGGAGTAATCGTTAATTTTATTTCTCATCCGGTCATGCTTGGTTTCTCTAACGCCGCAGCCATAATCATTGCGACATCCCAGCTGCCAAAAGTATTCGGAGTAAAAGTTGGCAATTTCGAACACCATTACGAAACCATGGCCGATTTTATTACATCGTTGCCAAACTCTTTTCACTTGCTATCCCTGATTTTTGCCGTGTGCGCAATTGGAACAATAATTATCTTAAAAAAAATACATCCACTTATCCCGGGTGTACTGATAGTCATGGCGCTGTCCACCATCCTTTCATGGGGAATCGGCTACGAACAGATTGGCGGCAGTATTGTCGGAAGTATTCCTCCGGGAATACCTCGTTTATCCTGGGTAAATTTCGATTTATCCGCGGTCCCGGTATTAATCTCGACCGCATTTGTTATTTCCATTCTCGGATTTATGGAATCGTTTTCAATCGGTAAGTCCTTGGCCTTAAAGAGCGGAGAAAAAGTAAATGCCAATCAGGAATTTATCGGTCAGGGGCTTGCCAATATCGCCAGTGCGGCAGTACAGGGATATCCGATCTCCGGGTCATTTTCCCGTTCGGCTGTCAACTTCCAGGCTGGAGCACAAACCGGGATTTCCAGCGTTGTTGCCGGTCTCTGCGTATTGATAACCCTACTATTCTTCACACCGCTGCTGTATCATTTACCACAATCTGTACTCTCTGCCATTATCATTACGTCGGTAATAACCCTCATCAATCTTGAGAAATTAAAAGATACCTTCCGGATAATCCGCAGCGACGGACTTATTGCCATAATCACATTTGTAACAACATTATTCTTTGCCCCGCATTTGGATAAAGGTATTCTAATAGGTATCTCTTTAAGTATGGCCTATTACATCTATACCCGAACCAAGCCCCATATCGGCGTCTTTACTACCAGTAGATCAGGGAAGTTAATCGAGATTCATGATCATGCCCACAAGCAATGCAATTATATATCGATCCTCAGTTTTGACGGGTCACTATTTTTTGCCAACGCAGCGTATCTGGAAGGTAAAATCACCAGCATGCTGGCTGTACACAACAAGCATATCCGCTATATAATTCTCGATGCCCAGGGTATCAACTTTCTTGATACATCGGGAATTGAAACACTGGAAAATATTATTAAAAGCCTGCATGAACTAAAAATTGAATTAGTATTTGTTCGGGTAAAAGAAGACATTCTGGCTACTACTAAAAACACCGAACTGTACTCATTTATAAAACGCCATCAGTTCGAATCCAGAACCAACGCCATTCGGGCAATTTACGCCAAAGCACACTACGAAGTTGAGGAACCAAGTTGTCCGCTGTACAAGTTACTAGAATCATAATATGAAACGAACGTTTGAAATTACTGATGACCTCTTGAGTTGGCGAGATGTATTTAAAGCTGCCTGGTACTTTTTGGCCGGCGACCGGAAGAAATTCATTCTGCTCATTTCTTTTCTCTCGATAGTGTATTTTTACTACCTCATTCCACCGTATATTCTCGGACAAAGTGTCGACTTCTTCACGCACTACCGCCCCGGAGACGATCTGCAGTATTTTTATAATCTCTGTTTATTCCTGGCGGTAAGTACCATCACGGTGTCATTTATTCGACTATTCAGTAAAGGGTCGGTGGCGAAAATAAGTGCCAATGCCCGCTACAAAGTTAAAGTATGGGGCTTCGACCGGCTGACCAATTTTTCGTTGCAGTGGCATGAACAGGAAAACACCGGAAATAAAGTACAGCGGATTCTGACCGGAAGCAAAGCCCTGGAAAACTTGTTCAAATTCCTTTCGAATAATCTATTAGTCCTCATTGCGACATTTATCGGAACTGCGGTAACAGCCATTAGCATTAATCCCGGCTTTATTTTCTTCTATCTTCTCTATTTTGCCGTAATTGTGAGTATTGAAGTTATTTTTGATCGCAAATTAACACTGCTTATGGTCGAGTACAACCGTACTATTGAAAACACCAGCGGCACTGTCTATGAAAGTATGTCCAATATGCTGGCGATTAAAGCACTGGGCGCGCAAGCCACCGTAGCACAGGCAGTTCAGGACAAAGAATTAGCCGCTAAATTAGTTACCTATAAGCGTATTCGATTAGGTAATCTTAAATGGTCACTCTTCCAAACAGCCAATGGAATATTTTATTCGGTCTATCTATTGATGATGGGCTATGAGATTATCAACGGGCGAATGAGCCCCGGAAGTATTTTAATTCTCGGGTTATATTTCACAAACTTGCGTGATCGTATCATCGATTTTGCCGAAAGTATCGGTGATCTTCTCGAAATCCGTTCTGAAATTTCACGCATGATGCCGATTTTCTGGAAGGGGCACCAGTTAACCACCGGCAACAATAAATTTCCGTTCCGATGGAATAAAATTCAACTCAAAAACGCGAGCTTTTCGTATAAACAGGACAGCACAACAATTAAGAAAATCAATTTCAGCATTAAACGCAACGAAAAAATCGGTATCGCTGGACCTTCCGGCTCGGGAAAATCCACTTTGGCAAAATTATTTTTAGGACTCTATCACATTGATTCAGGATCATTTACCGTCGGAACACAGGATTATTATAGTATTGACCATGATGAGATTATCAGTAACATGACGGTCGTCCTACAGGAATCCGAACTATTTAACTTAACGCTTCGCGAAAATATTACCATGATGCGCGAAGTTGATCAGGATATCTTCCTGCAGGCAATCAAAATAGCCCAGTTGGAGGAACTCCTGGCGAGACTGCCCAAAGGGATTGAAACGCAAATCGGCGAAAAAGGGTATGCCTTATCCGGTGGAGAGCGCCAGCGGGTTGGAATTGCCCGTGCCGTAGTTCGAAATGCACCGGTTATGATTCTCGACGAAGCAACATCGGCGCTGGACAGTACTACAGAAAAGAAAGTTATGGATGCACTATTGGGGGAATACGGAAATAATAAAACCATGCTGATTATTGCTCATCGCATCGCCACGCTAAAAAATACTGATCGGGTGTATGTGTTTAATCAGGGAGAGATTGTTGAGAACGGCACCTTTCATGAGCTCGCCAACACCAGCGGGTCACACTTTAAAGCCTTATACGATCTACAAATGAGAACCGAATAAATGAAGATAACTGGTGTATAATAGAGTGATGAAATTATATAATTCCCTCAGTAACCAGGTTGAAAACTTTATTCCCTTTAACGAAAAAATAATAAAAATGTATGTCTGTGGCATAACTCCGTACGACACAACGCACCTTGGGCACGCCTTTTTATATACATTCTTTGACGCGCTCAACAGATATTTTCGGTATAAAGGGTACCAGGTTACCTATGTTCAGAACGTCACCGACATCGACGACGATATTCTGAAGCGGGCTAAACTGCAAAATAAAGACTGGCAGGAACTCGGGCAATTCTGGACAGATAAATTTGTTAATGATTTGAAGATGTTGAATATTTTGATGCCCGAGCACTATGTCAAAGCAACCGACTCAATGGAAAAAATTATCGAAATGGTAACCGGACTGGTTAAAGAGGGATTGGCATACGAAGTGGACGGAACCGTATTCTTTCGTGTCCAGAAATTTACTCAGTACGGGGCACTTTCCAAATATACGCCGGAGCAAATGATCCTTCTTTCCAAAGAGCGTGGCGCGAATCCCGATGATCCCCGCAAAGAATATGCCTTGGATTTTATTCTCTGGCAAAAATCATTGGAAGGGGAGCCAAGCTGGGATTCACCATGGGGAAAAGGTCGTCCCGGATGGCATATCGAATGCTCGGCTATGGTAGGTCAATATCTGGGCGAACAGATAGATATTCATGGCGGAGGCAGGGATCTTATCTATCCGCACCACGAAAGTGAAATAGCCCAATCCGAAGGCTTTAGCCATAAGCATCCCTATGTAAAAACATGGATGCACGCGGCAATGTTAATGTATCAGGGTGAAAAAATGTCCAAATCACTTGGAAATTTAATCATGGTTTCAGACTTACTAAAAAAGTATGAACCTAACGTGATTCGCTGGGTTCTTTTATCTCACCACTATCGTACTCCATGGGAGTTTTTCAACGATGAATTAGACATGGCCAACCATAACTTAGATCAGTTATATCAAAAACTTAAGCAGGCCTCCGGAACGCCAAATCCTCAGATAATGAACCGCTTCGAATCGCTAATGGAAGAAGATGTCCAAACAGAGAAGGTCCTGGAGTTGCTAAAGAATACTGCTTCCGGTGAAGTAGACAACGAATCTGCACAAGCATTACAGATTATTTATACAACCCTTGGCTTTACTCAACGAGATTAAAAAATCGAAGTATACCGGTTGCAATACCTTGTGCTGCGGTATCCGACTTTTGAACAATTATTTTTCTGTCTGAAGCATTAGTGAGAAAACCGGTTTCAATAATAGCTGCAGTCGCCATCGGGTGTATGGCATGATCATACCGTCGATAATTAAAGGCATAGTAGCCGCGCATATTGCGGGTGATTTCCGGGTCCTGCGCTAACCCGGTCTGTTCACCATACGCATCTTCCAGAGCGGCAACCAGATCCGCAGCTTTGCCGGTTCGGTCAAAGCGGGGAGAGGCTACTTTATACCCGGAAGCGGAAGTACTGGTACTTCCATCGGCATGTATCGAGAGAAACACATCAGCCCAATAATCCGGTGGTATAGTGGCAGGGAGTATTTCTACTTCCACACCATATTCGCGCAATAGTGTCGCGGTAGTTTCAGCGATTGTATAATTGACCTCCCATTCGTTCTTACCGCCGCCACTGGTGCCGGTAGAAGTACGGAGATTTTGCAACTCCTCGGGCAGCTCTCCTTGCTTCCAGTGCCCTACCTGCAGGCCAACTTTTAACGGACCATCCGGACGCTTCCAGGCGGTAAATTCCGGCAACTGTATGAGCGGTTCATTGTCGCTACCTACTGTGGGTGACTCAGGAACAGTAGCAAAATCCTTAATAGGCGAAAGTTGCGCAACAGCAAGTAACCCGAATATCAGGATGGTTAACCAAATATATTTCTTCACCTGGCTACCTTAGCAGAGTCGGTTGAGAATTACCTGAAGAAGTCTCTTGCAATTACACCGGCGCGGTGACATGATTAATATATGTTTGCCGATAGCCCTACCAGGCACAAATTTCCATTAAGTTATAAAAAAATAACTAAGAAAACCATCACCAGCGTTTTACCGGTATTTATTTTGCTGATGTTTATTAATTTTATTGCCATAAGTGTATTTGTGATAGGCCAAGCTTCAGGTAGTTTCAACGCTAATCCACTGATCCTATTTATGATGATCGGCAGCGTTTCCCTCCTTGGGTTATATGCTCTAATCCAGTATCTCTATCAAAAAGCATATTTCGACACCTATTATTACGACCTCAATGAACACTTTATTGTCATTAAAAAAGGGGTCTTCTTCCCGCGGGAGATCAACATTCCGTATGAAAGAGTACAGGATGTGTATGTTGATCAGGATCTCTTTGATCGGCTGCTATCTATTTACGATGTGCATCTCTCCAGTGCAACCGTAACTTCAGGTATGCATGCACATATCGACGGCGTAGAAAAGGTACCCGCAGACGGCCTGCGCGACGAACTGCTTAATAAAATTCACCAGAAAATAAGCAAAAAATAGTATGCCAAAATCAGAAAATATTTTTCCTATCCAGCCTATTTGGGCACTCCGAAACGTTTTCTATACCATTCTGGGGATGCCCCTCCCGCTGCTTTTTATCTGGTTTGCTTTTGGGACGTCAGTCAACGGAAAGGACTGGGGAAAGCCAGTAGGCTATCTGCTGATGTTTATCGTATTTACCGTAGTCTCGCTCCCGTTAAATTTTATCTATACAATTCTCAGAATGCTGACCTTTCACTACCTGCTCGAGGAAAGTAACTTCATCATTAAGGAAGGCGTTATTTACAAGCAGAACCGTACTATCCCGTATAGCAGTATCCAAACTGTTTCAGTTCACCAGGGACTATTTGAGCGAATTGCCCACCTCGCCACACTTCAAATTGAAAACGCCTCCGATGGCGGCGGACAGTATCTGCAATTAAACTATAAGCAACAGCGTTCAATTGAAGGTACTATCGGATCATACGGGAACATTGTTACGCTACCCGGCTTACATCAGGATGATGCCCAGAAACTAAAAGAGACGCTGTTAAATAAAATTAAAAATACCAGTACTGTAGAGTTAGGAATCTAATATGCAACCTGCCAATAACCAGCGCTACACCTTATCGCTTACCACGGTCATACTGATCTTTGTTATCTTTTTCGTCGGCTTTGTCGGTAGTATTGTCTATGCCGGTTATTATTATCTCTGGCCGAAAGTACTGCAGCTCCGCCAGCAAGCACTGCAAAATCAGCAGGTTACTCCATCCAGTACAGCTGACCCTCAGGAACTGGAGCGCGTGCGCAAAAAACAAGCCTTTACTGAGGCCAATAAAAAAATTAACGAACAATGGGAGGCCGAACAATACCGTGAAGCAACCATCAGTGCCAAATTTTTATTGGAGAATGCTACCAGCAGCGAAGAAATTGCCAATGCACATACCTGGAACGGATATGTATTAACAAAACTGAATAAACCAAAGGATGCGGAAGCGGAATTTAAAAAGGCTATTGAGCTGAATTCCGAATATACGGAAGCGTATCAGGGGCTCGACCAGATTTACTACAATCGAAAAGATTACAAGAGTATGTTGGCTAATGCCGATAAAGTACTCAGTTATAATCCAAATAGCAGTACTTTTCATAATGAACGTGGTGTCGCTCTTGATGGTCTCGGTAGATACAATGAAGCACAGACTGCGTATCGCAAGGCCATCGAATTGGATCCGACCAATGAAGTTGCCAGGGATAATTTGCAACGCTCACAAGAATAGCAGTTTATTGAGTGCCCAGAGATTCTCTCAAATGCTTTCCCAGGAGCGGATCGTTATAATGTTCACTAACAAAATCAGTTATATAATGACGGTTTTCAATTTCTTCAATCGTACCTTCACCGGTTATATACCCGAGTTTATGAAGTTCCTTGGGCGCATAGCCGGGAAGAAGATAGGCAATATTCCATGGTATAGTACCGGGCTTAACTTCGTTGGCACTTTTTGCCAATTCATTCGTACAGTTGCTTGAAAACGAATTGTAAAAGCGGGGGTGAGTTTCTAGTTTTTGCGCACGCTGTGCCAGTTGCAGGAATAGCCGTTGAGAAGCTTCCGCTGAAAGTACCAAAGGAAACATATACACCCGATCCTTGCTTATTTTAGTCCTCCGAATAAGCGAATCACGTTCCGATGCCCATACGTACATCAGTTCAAAATTATTGAATAGTCCACCCACAATATCATATTTTTCCCCTTTCTCACGTCGCGCTTCGACCGAGACCGTAATAGGTTCGGAATCTTTCATATCAAACATAAAGTGAGTATGTGCAATACCGTCTAGTCCATGAAAACCGTTAAACTTGGATACCAGAAACCACACTCGGGTTATATTTTTCGCATCATAGGATTTATTGAAGTAATTTTGTTTAAATTCAGTGCCATGTATATATTCCTGATCACGAACGTTAGCAATACTAACTGTACTATCTGAAATGGTGAAATGCGGAAGGGTTTGAAAGCCTACCTCCCAGTTTCGTTCATTGCTTGGCTGTTTCACAGCAAATATATAAATTAAAATGACGCCAATAGTTAAAAGAATAATAAAAGTTGCTCGTTTAATCATAAAAAAGAAAGTAAGAGTACTGCTATAATAATATAAGGTATCCTTCAAAGTATGAATAACCTCTTTCTGAAATCCACTCAGATAAACACACTACTCGGTTCCATGCTCGCAATTGCTGACGAGAATGCGCTGTATCTTCTCGAATTTCTTGATCGTCGGGGACTGGATAAAGAAGTGAAAAAGTTAGCTACATATGCAACAATAGAATCGGGGGTAACATCAATACACGAATTAATTCAAATAGAGTTATCAGCGTATTTCGCTGGAAAATCCCGATTGGCGAAACAGTTTCCTACGCTGCACTGGCTAGTAACCTCGCGATGCCAACTGCGTTTCGCGCGGTAGCCTCCGCCAATGGCTGCAATCAGTTAGCCATTGTCATACCTTGTCATCGGGTGATCAATTCCAACGGTACTCTGGGCGGCTATTCAGGAGGATTAAGTCGTAAAAAATGGCTTCTTAATCATGAGAGATTTGGAAATGAAAACATATATGAATAAAAATACCTCAGTACATCCTATTCTTCAGTTCCTAGCAGGAATCCTATTCTGCGAGTTAGTAGGCAATATACCGACACCGCTGACAATTTCCGCTATAGATAATTGGTACGCAACTTTGAACAAACCATTCTTTAATCCACCAAATTGGTTATTTGGCCCAGTGTGGACAGTATTATTCCTGCTGATGGGTATATCGCTTACTATCGTCTGGCAAAAAAGAGGCGACCTCCGGTGGTTCTGGATTCAGTTAGCACTAAATGTCGTATGGTCACTGATTTTTTTCGGATTACAAAATCCTGGGATGGCACTAATTGAAATCCTCACCATGTGGCTGACTATCATCATGACCATTCGTTCTTTCCGGAAACTATCGCGAATCGCCGCATATTTACTTTTGCCATACTTAGGATGGGTCACATTTGCTGCGTTACTCAATGCCGCTATCTGGTGGCTCAATTAGTTTAGTATTGTCGGTTTTCCTGTACAAGAAGCCATTCGCAGTGTAAAATGCGCCAATGAACGAAGTAGATATCTCAGTCAGGCTTATTGTAGCGTTGGCGCTCGGTGCCGCTATTGGGCTTGAACGGGAGGTAAATGCCAAAGATTCCTTGGATGAGAATATGAATTTCACTGCCACGCTCGGTCTTAGAACCTTCGCCATTACCGCCATCCTTGGAAGTATTGCCGGATTATTAGCGCCGCATTTTATAGCCTTATCGGCAGTATTGACCGGCGGCTTTATAATTCTTCTCCAGCTATATTATTTTCTGAGTCATAGTAAAACAAAAGAATTCGGGATAACGACTGAGCTATCCCTGCTTTTCAGTTTCACCATAGGGTTACTTACTGTGTTAAATGTACTCCCGATTGAACTGAGTGTGGCCATGACTGCTGTCGCCATAGTGCTTTTATCCAGGAAAGAAAAAATCAAACGAGTCTCACGTACTATTAAGGGGCACGAGTTAAATGCCTTTACCGCATTTGCCATAATTGCCTTGGTGATTTTGCCATTTTTACCTGATACATCCTTTACTATTTCAAACATTCCTATTCTTAAGAGCATTGCTGATTCGTTTGGAGCAGGGGATTCTTTTTTAACACAAATTGAGCTCATTAATCCCTTTAAATTATGGTTGATCGTTGCTCTGATTACCGGCATCGATGTGATCGGGTATATCTTGGAGCGAACACTCGGAAAGAGTAAAGGCTACCTGATGGCCAGCATTGCCGGTGGGTTCATTTCTTCAACCGCAACGACCCAATCCCTCGCACAGGAAAGTCAGCACACCAGAGGAACCAACACCCTGGTAGGTGCAGCTTTATTTGCTAACATGGCCAGTTTCATTCCTGTTATTGCCCTGGTGGCTCCTATCAATGCCGCTTTCTTTATCAGGATTTTACCGACTATTTTAATACTGATCATCGCATCCGGATTAATAGGATTTTACTTCATTAGAAAAGGTGATGGGAAACACAAGCATGATACAGAAAAAACTACTCATGAAACGCAAATCTTCAATTTAGTACCGGCGCTAAAGTTCGCCGGATTCTTTCTGGTCATTCGCTTCGTGGCGAAAGTCGCCACCGAATTATTTGGCCGGGCCGGGTTCCTTACCGCTTCGGCTATTGCCGCAACAACCGGAATTGATGCCGCCGTTATTTCGACTGCCGAGCTTACCGGCACCACCATCGATATTCATACAGGTGTACTTGCCTTTATCCTTATTAACGCGGTAAATCTTTTGAGCAAAACAGTGTACAGTTTTATGCAGGGAACACGGGAGTTTTCTGTGAAGTTAGGCATAAGCATGATCATAATAATTGCTGCAAGTATGATTGGCTTGCTGTTCGTATAGTATAATACTCGTATGTCAGAATTTCACGGCGCCATGGCTATTATTTCGCGAATAAATCTCCAGGGAGAAAAAGAGTATTTACTAGTTTCAACCCATGAAGACCGGGGAGAGCATACCGGGAAATATTATCCTCCCGGAGGAGGCATTGAGGTTAACGAAACCGAAGAACAGGCCTTAGCAAGGGAATTATGGGAAGAATTGAAAGTAACGGGCAGACCGGTACACAAAATCGCCAGTATCAAAGGAGATATGGACGGACTGATTCTCCATTTCTGGGAGTATGAATTAAATACCCATGTTATTGAACTTAAAGTTAATGAACTGGTACATGCCGGCTGGTTCACCGTAAATCAAATGAAAAATCTGCGACTCTATCCGGCCAGCCTAAGAATCTTCAGAGAATTCTTAGGAGTAGATATCTAAATTACTCGGTAAACCGGATCAGAAAAGAGCTTACTGTTATCGTTACTGCTCCGATGATCGTAGGTACGGTAATTGGATCCTGAAAAAAGACTACGCCAAAAATAAACGAACTGATAATCTCCGTGTATGCCAGAAATGAAGCTGTTGATGCTTTAAGCCGCTTGAGTCCGGAGAAAAAGAGATAAAAGCCGATTGCACCAATAAGTATCGCATAAAATGAAAGCACACCACTCTGTTGTATTGAGGGTGGAGGGTTACTAAACAAAAAAGGCAGGAATAAAAACGCTCCTACAACATTCTGGTAAAAAACCGTCTCACCAACCGGTGATTTTTGTAACTGTTTTTTAAACAGCGGCACTGTTGCCGCATATAAAGCTGCTGCCAACAGTGAGGCCAGCATTCCTTTCACATCATTACTCTCAAAATGAAATGATTTATTCGAAAACATCAGTACGATACCGACAAACGCAATACCGATAATCAGCAATTTTTTATATGTTAACCGTTCCCGAAGATAAATCGCGCTAAAAAGTGTTGTAAATAGCGGCCAGGTATAGAGCATGGTGACGGCATTACCTATTGAAGTCAAAGAATACCCGAGAAAATATAAATACAGGCGCAATCCGTTAATAGATGAAGCTATCAGGAGTGTTTTGTTCAGGCGGCGCCATAAGTTCCGCCGCTTCACTGTATAGTAAACAAAAAAGAGCAGTGTCGGGACCATTAACCGGAAAAAAGTTATGGTTGTGGAAGGAACATTGAGCCATTTTACAAAGAGCCCGGCCGTTCCCCAAATAATCCCCGCGATGATAATCTCCACATACGGGTTGAGCATCTGATAACTATAGCATTAATAAAGTCCAAGAAAAATGATATAAACAGAGCAAGGAGTTTTAGTATGCAACAAACATCTCACGATAGCGAAACACCCGCACACGGACAGCAGGTTATAACTGCCTGTGCATTTATACACCATAATTTTGACGGTATCGAAAAAGTTTTTTTACCGAAGCGGGCTGCCGGCAAAAAATTCCTGCCCGGAGTCTACGAGCTCCCCGGTGGACACATCGATTTCGGTGAAGATATTATCTCCGGTTTGAAACGTGAGATCAAAGAAGAGTTTGCTATGGGGGTAACGATCGGCGATCCTTTTGGCGTATTTACTTACACAAATGAGGTAAAAGGATCACATTCCATTGAAGTAATCTATTTTGCTTCCTTCACCGATCCGATTGAAAATATTCGGCTTAATCCCGAAGATCATTCGGAATTTGGCTGGTTCAGGGAAGATGACCTAACCAAAATGCTGTCTGAAAACAAACAGGAAAGTGACCCGGAATTTGTAATTATCAGAAAAGGCTTTGCGTTATTACAGCACAACAGCCCCGACTTTGGATGAATAAGCCGGCTAGACTTATTTTGGTAAGCTGAAGTAAAAAACCGAACCTTTACCTTTCTCACTCTCAACCCAAATACGACCGTTATGGCGTAGCACTATTTCTTTGGCGATATATAAGCCCAGACCTAAACCCGGGTACGTTTTGGCTTTTGGATCGTTAACCTGATACAGCCGTTCAAAAACCCGGTCTACTTTATCGTGCTCTATGCCGATACCAAAGTCTTTAACAGCAACCGTAATTTCAGAACCCGCATTACTGAGCGAAATAATAATCTTCTCGGTACTGGGAGAATACTTAATGGCTTAACCGAACTTATCTTATTCAGCTTAATTTTATAGCCTGAATCACTGGCATTCGCTAATTCTCCTCGTATAGATTCCTCAGTAATGGAAGCGGTGGCAAAATCGACAGTTTGTGTAGCTTGACGATCAGCCGTGCAACCAACCAAGAAGAGTATTAATATAGGCACAAAAAGTGCTTTTTTAAGTATCTGAATTAACATATACTATCCTTTTTAAATAACTATAGGTTAATATATATTTTATACTATATATAAGGGATTATCAAGAGTAAATGTTAAGGATAATATGTTGTAGAAAACTGTAGAAAAATCCATAAATAAGCCATGCTTTCAAGAACTAAGTTCATGGAAATAATGGGAAATAACATCAAAAGCGTACGTACAAAGAAGCGTATTTCTCAAGAAGAACTTTCAGCACAATGTGGGTTCTCTCGGACCTATATCAATCTCATCGAATCTGCCAAACTTACCCCATCCTGTTACAACGTATATCGTATTGCTAAGGCTCTCAATATCACAGTTGATGAGCTTTATCCGTCTACTGTCTAATCCTTGATATAATACAGCGAGAATTGAACGAAAAATGAATAATTCGAACTTAAAACCATTCACAGTTAGGGATGATCCTCGAAGGCTTAATGGAAGACCAAAAGGAGCAAAAAACCTAAAAACAATCATTCGAGAGTTAGAGAATGAAGAGTTTGATTGGAATAAAATCCCGCAGCAGAGTAAAGGATTTAGTCACTATCTAAAAAGAGTTGGCTCTCCTTGGCGAGCCATAGTAATGCGAGCAATGCTTGATGCCATTAACGGCAACAAAGATGCAAGAGAATGGCTTACAAAAATAGCTTTAGACGATAAAAGTCAAACCGAAATTGAAACTCGAGAACCGATTATTATGAGCAATATTGAACCTAGATTCAATAACCTTAGCTGCCCAGATATCGATTAGTTATGACTATTCACTTTATCTACAAGAAAACAACCAAGTGGGGAATCATAACCGAACTCAGATATATAAATAGCTATGGCGAAATTTATGAAATTGATAAACATGCAATCGAAAAAGTAACATTTAATTTTTTAAAAGCATTAATTAAAAATAAAAATTTCGTTCAGGAAATACGTAATATAAGAAAAAACTCAGCTATTCCGTTGGACGGATACGATATTTTAAATAAGCAAAATAACCCTGATGATAATAGGCCAGGCAAGTGGATCTCGGAATTAAGAAAAAAGATTGACGACAAACTTGTTTTAAAGCTAAAAAAAGACTATAGAATACCAAACATGTTATATTCTACTTTAAAGGATATAATTTTAATGAATATTGTCCACTTACCTCTTCCTAAAATAGCGTTAGATGTTCCATATATCGGTTATGAAAATGTTAATCCTGATGCAATAAAAATAGTCATTAATACAAAAGTTGATCCTAAAACATTACATAGATTTATAGATGACAATTGGGAGGATATAGAGCAAGCGCTTAATAAGGAAGAAAGTAGTGAGATTAAAATCTCTGATAAAGCTCTAAAAATTCTCGAAATGAAGGATAAGGGATTAACGTATACGCAAATAATGGATAAATTAAACGAATCTGGACAAGGAGAATATTACGACTCTGGATCAGTTAAACAATTGAACTTTAGAACTAACAAGCAAATTAACTCTCTCTCTAGTAACAAAAAAAAGCGGTAACATTTGTTACACC
This sequence comes from uncultured Gammaproteobacteria bacterium, assembly GCA_964403585.1. Lineage (GTDB taxonomy): Bacteria > Patescibacteriota > Microgenomatia > JALYQM01 > JALYQM01 > JALYQM01. The sequence continues at coordinate 461,198 of CAYOFQ010000001.1, forward strand.
AACATAAATTACTCCCTTTAAACTTATTCTCAGGTAATGTGTACTGGAATGACAACCCAGCAAGCAAAAGAATTACTTAACAAAACGGGCGTTACACTTGATGACGAAGAAATAGAAAAAATCATCATTTGTTTCAATCAAATTATTGAAATTGGATTCGAATTGTATGAAGCGCAACAAGTTGAAAAAGAATGATTATCTTGTAAATTTCATACCCTCGCTTGATAATGATGCCATGAAAAAATACGCTATTGCGTACATACGAGTAAGCTCCGAAGAGCAAATCACTAACTTTAGTTTAGAAAATCAAAAAGAGTACTGTGTAAAAGAGGCTCATCGGCAAGGCTTCGAAATAGTGGAAATATTTAGAGAAGAAGGTGTAAGCGCAAAAGATCTAAATCGTCCTCAAATGATTCGTTTATTTGAATATTGCAGAAAATACAAGGGTAAAATTTCAACATTATTTATTTACAAAATCGATCGAATTTCTCGTAATACTTTAGACTTCCTTTCTTTAAAGAAAAGATTAGCGGGATACGGAATAAGGGTCATCCCTGTTACCGAACAAACCGAAGATAATCCGGCAGGTGAATTTATAGAAACTATGTTAGCAGCTAATGCCACTATGGATAATGCGACGAAAAGTATTCGTACATTAGATGGTATGAAGAAGCGGGTCGAATCTGGATATGCTTTAGGCAGACCTAGAGTAGGTTATATTGTTTCAAATATAGAAGGTGACAAAGCTCATAATCCAGACCCTGAACAATTTCATCTAGTTAAAAAGGCATGGATAGAAATGTCGACTGGAACATATACATTAGAATCCATAATTCCAGTAATGCAAAAACTTGGAATAGTAATAAAAATTGGAAATAGAAGAATACCTATAACTAGGAACCAACAAACACAAAGAATCTTTAGAGACAAATATTATGCAGGGTATGTGGTAAGTAATAAGTTCAAGATAAATAAAATTGGCAATCACTCGCCCATGATAAGTGAGGAATTATATTATAAAGTTCAAGGAATTATAGATAGGAGATCTTACTCTGCGGGTGTTAGCCATAATAAGCAAAACGAAGATTTCCCTTTAAGAGGCGTACTATGCGGTGAGTGCGGTAAACCAATGACAGGATCGTGGAGCCGGGGTAGAAAGAATAGGTATGCGTACTATTATTGTGGTCAAGGTAGGCACAAGGCTCCATCAATTCCAAAAGATCAATTTGAGAGCGAGTTTGTCGACTGTTTACTGCAAATTCAACCCAAGAAAGAGTTTATATCTTTATTTAGTGCAATGCTAAAAGAAAAATGGGAAAGTAGATATCAGTATCTAAAGGACTTAAAAAAAGCTGCTGAAAGAGAACTTGATGCATTGTATGAAGCACGGAGGAGACTTGTGGAGAAAAACCTGTCAGGCTTATATTCTGATGAAATTTTTCAAGAACAACTTACACTGATAGAAGATCAAATATTAGTTAAAAAGATATCAAAATCTGAAACTGAGTTAGACGAGATTGATATAGATACTATTGTAAATTTTATGAATAATTTCTTAGCAAATATTCATAAAGCATGGATCGATGGAAACTTATATCAGAAAAGAGTTCTATTCGGTTCTATATTCCCCAAAAACATTACTTACACAAAAGAAGGATATAGAACCACGGAAATAGGGCTTCCATTCAGGTTAATCAGTGAATTGGAAGATACTTCTACCTCGTCGTGGGTCAACTGTTGGACAAACTTCGTACCTCCTTCGTACAGTATACTAGCCTCTATCCAATACCCTCCTACGCCCCAGTTGTATAACACGTAATGCGCTCTCCTGCACAAAAGGGTTAAAGCGGGTGACAATGGATATATCAGAAACGCCCTTGTTTGTTGATGCTTTACATAGTATTACAGAGTAAATGAAGCTTCGTCATCTGTCGATTAAAAACTTTAGAGGTATAAAGACGCTCGACTGGAATATAGCCGAAAGCTTCGTGTGCCTATTAGGTGCAGGCGATTCGACTAAATCAACCATCTTGCTAGCCATTGAATACGTGCTATACCCTAACTTCGCACTATATATCCAAGATGCCGATTTCCATAATCAAGAGGTTGACACTCCAATAGTTATCACCGCCACCATAAGTGATATCCCTGATGATCTTACTAACGAAAAGAAGTTTGGACTAAGATTAAGAGGCTGGAACCCTATTGATTACACTACTCATGATGAGCCCTTTGAAGGAGATGAAAAAGCGCTAACGATACAACTCCTAGTAAGCAGCACGTTAGAACCACACTGGAGTGTGATTACAGAAAGGCATGCAGAAGGAGCAGCAATATCACACATTGATAGAGAAAAGCTAGGTGCTTCTCCGATAGGAACATTTCTAGAACGAGATTTATCATGGTCAAGGGGATCACCTTTACTTCGTTTAACAGGTAATCTAGATAATGCGGATCAAATAATGTTGTCTGCACGAAGAGGCTTAGGTCAGAGCATGCTAGCCAATCAGCAGACGAAAACTTGGGTAGAACAATGTACAAGTATAGGAGAAGTCGCTAAATCTATTGGTGTCCACCCTAAAAATAATCTTATACCATCCCTTGATTTTAAGTCACTTTCTAATCTAAACTCAACACTCACACTATATGATGGAAACATACCGACGCGACAATACGGGCTTGGGAGCAAACGACTTTTAAACATGTCGATTCAACAGCAAAGTGTAAGTAATGGTGCACTGATACTGGTGGATGAGATTGAACATGGGCTCGAACCGCATAGGTTAAGGCATTTAATAAGGTATCTTAGGAGATCCTTATCCATCGTCGATTCCACTCGTATCGGTCAGGTAATATTCACCACTCATTCAAGTACAAGTATAGTTGAGAGCAAGGCTAAAGAGTTACACTGTGTTATAGATAATGAAGGTGAAATAACGATAGTACAAGTCGGACAATCAATTCAAGATAAGGTTAGGCGGTGTCCAGAAGCACTTCTAGGAAGGAAAATAGTTATAGGTGAAGGTAAAACTGAATTTGGTGTAATCCGAGGGCTTGATATTGCCTGGGAGGCAGACGGTGATACCTGCTTTGGTACTTTAGGTATTGTTCCAGTAGATGGTGGTGGTTATACAGTAGCGCCATCTATTGCTATTGAGTTCGCTAAACTTGGTTATCAAGTAGCTGTAATGGTTGATAGTGATCAGTCTATAAGTGATGAGCATCGAAAAGGTATTGAACTCCATAAAATATGTTTAATAGAGTGGGAAGATAAAACTAGCATCGAAGAAAGATTCTTCTTAGATATGCCGTGGTCTATGGTAAAAGAAGAACTGAGATACATAATAGAGAATCACCCAGATACGAATAGGCTAAGCATTATACAGGCCATTATGGTGCAGCTCAATATAACAGGGTCTCCTAAAGATTGGGATATAGACCTAAATCTATGGATTGATAAAGGAAAAGAGGAGAATGACTTAAGGATAGCACTCGGTAAAGCCGCACACAAAGGATCTTGGTATAAACACCCAAACACAGGCATAGATTTAAGCCAACCCTTAGGACATAAAATTGGATTATCCTTACATGACATGAAGGGAACCGATACTTACAATAAACTACTTAAATTGAAACACTGGTTATATGAGTGAAAACAGTATAGAGACTATTATTAACGCTAAACGTGCTGCAATAGTAGCACCTGCTGGTTGTGGAAAGACTGAAACAATAGTAAAAGCTGTCGCAATTTCACCAGGAACGCAACTTGTACTAACACATACTCATGCTGGTGTCGATTCACTTCAAAATAGGTTTAAAAAACATCAAGTAAATCACGAAAAATACAGGGTAGACACAATAGCAGGATTCGTAACACGTTATATAGAAGCATATCCTGTCATGAGTGGCTGGATTGAAGTTAAGGGAGAGAAGAATAACTGGAACTATATGTATGAAGCTATGTCACAATTGCTAGTTAATAGCATCATAAGGAAAGTTATACAGCGAACATATCAAGGTATATATATTGATGAATACCAGGATTGCACCTTAAGACAGCATTTTGTGTGTGATCAACTCGCCAACATCATACCATGCAGAGTCTTCGGAGACCCCTTGCAAGGGATTTTTGATTTTAATGATCAAATAGTCCAATGGGACACACATGTATTTTCGTCATTCGACAAACTTGTTGAGTTGCAAACGCCTTGGAGATGGTACAAGTCGACAAATGAACCTGACAAGAGACTCGGGAATTGGCTGCTTGACTGTAGAGAGCATCTACTAAATGGCTGGCCAATAGACCTACAGCAAGCGCCACGAGATTCAGTTACCTGGGTAGATTCGAGTAAGGATGGGTATCTGTCTCTTATTCGGCAGTGTCGTCTATTGTTAAATGTTAGTGGGAACGTTATGGTTTTATTGAATCAGGATAAACAGTGCCATAGTCTGGCTCGTAGCCTTAGTGGAAAGTATCAATCAATGGAAGAAATGGAGTCGAGAGCACTTAAAAAATATAGTAAGCTACTTGATGATACTACGGGCCAAAAGCGGGTTTGTGTCATCATAGATTTTGCTGTCGAATGCATGACCGAATCAACAGTATTAAAAAAAATACGCGAAGCTTTTATTGAAGGCAAACAATACAAGCTGCAAAAGAAGTATCCTCAACTTTTAATCCACCTTGAAGCTGTAATAGCTGCTGACAGCTGGTCGAATGTTCTTGCTGCTATTGATGGAATAGCTGCCTACATTAACGGTAACATTTTTCGTAGAGAACTATGGAGTGAAATGAAACGAGCTTTGTTGTATGCAGAACAAAACCAGTCAACAAGCTTGCAGGAGAGTGCAGAATATGTAAGGGGCAGAACACGACTAATAGGTAGGTACATGCACTCACATATGATGTCACGCACTCTTTTGATTAAAGGACTTGAGTTTGATCATGTTGTTATTGCTGATGCTGAAAGCATGAATAAAGAAAATTTGTACGTTGCGCTTACACGGCCTAAGCATCAGCTTATAATCTTATCCAAAACTCCTATGCTACAGCCAAGGTAGTGCGCAATCTCTATTCCATATCTTCCTATGCTCCAGTGGTATAGCACCACCCCGGTAGACACCCCCAAATATACAAAAACGGGTCAGGCCCCTCGACTTACTATATAAAACACAAGCACCCACCCCCGCCTTAAGTACTGGTACCTCTTTAGAAAGACGGTACTATCCACTACCATAATGTTATATTAGGGAGAGGAGTGTCAAACGATTGTTTAGATTGGATCAAAATACAGCAGAAGTTATCCTGGGATACCCCGGCTGAGCCCAGAAAAAGAACTGAGTTCAAATACGGGAAAACTTCGGTTGTTTCTATATCAAACTATATCACATCGAAGTTTGGTATCTTGCGGATAACCAGAGCTTGTTTATCGGTACAGCTGCTAATCAAACCTATGTTCCTTTAGATGCGGTGGGATGAAACTCGGGGTTCTGCATTTTTCGCCCGTCCTTAGCTCTGAGTTCTTACAACGTTTTGTTGCGTCCCCGGCATAGCTTTGCCGTAAAGGCTAACTCAGGTCAGATAGCCACTATCCACTCACAAGATTCAACTCTAACCATCAACTGCTTTTGCAGTATCCCAGTCGGGTGACACTTCTGCCATTATTCCACTTTGCTAGAGTTGCTGTCGGTCCTGTTTATCCCGTCATGCACCGAATGTTGGACGGATCTAAAGTGCTTGTTTCCGTTTAAGATTTGGGGGCGGTTGTCGTTATCTGCTATCGGAGAAAAGTCAGGTATCGTCGGGGACAACCATTCATGTTTATGAAGATAACTTAGCATACACTCTGGAAGATGTCAAAATGGGATAGTCATAACAAGCGATTGTTGTAGTTTCGGCTTCGTTTTGCCTTCATCAGATAAGGATTCGTTGAACCTTATAACTACCTCCCTACTACCTAGCGCAAACATTGTCTTTAAAATCATGGTGCCACAAGGGCGACCACAACTCAAAACTTTGTCTGCGGTAAGCAGTAGGGAGGCAGTCAGATCAAATCCTAGCCGCAGCTCGTGACCTCGACTGTGAAGTCGGTGCCAGGGAGACGGCCACTCGGCGCGGTGAAGGCGACGGAGATACCGTAGTCGTTATCGGAAACGAACGAGATCCGGTCAGCGGATGCGCCGCGCACGGGGAACGGAGAGTCGAGCTGGTACAGCGGGAAGTCGCTTGTCATGCGCTTGGCCTTCACGCCATTGACGCTGAACGGTGACAGCCCGGTGTAGTTAGCCATCACTGGCTTAGTGTGGCCGGTGATGAGCACCTCGTCGCCCGTATGAAGTGATTGGTCGATGCGGGGCGCAGCGGCCGCCGTAGGGTCGTTCGTCAGGGTTGTGATCGTTGTCGGGCAACCGCCACCGCCGTCAGCGAGTGCCGAGGGGGCGAAATACACAGCCGACGCGGCGAGCATGGCGATGAGCGACAGGGTTGCGATGAGCTTACGCATTGTTATCTCCTTGTGGTATTGAACTCAAAGACAGACGTTAGAAAGCAGGAGTGCTTCCTAGTTGCGGCATACGCAACCTTTCTGACCTATTTTCATAGGCTTTCTCTTTACTATTTGGGACACTTCAGATAGAAACAGAGCAGTTTTTATCTCAAATGTCCCAACTAGTTAGGGAGGACTTATCTTCCTATTGCTTACATAGATAGTAGGGAATTGTTGGAGCTTTGAACTTATTATGCTTTACCTCTAAGGCGATGATTGGGCGTCTATTTGGCTTAGCAAGCTCAAGGCTCCAATTTTCCCTACTAAAATAGTTTTAAGGTACTAGCTTACTTGAAGTAAGCTTAGCTCATAAGAATTATGCTCAGAGTGAGCCTAGTTGCTTTACGAGCAGCCTATATAATACCACATCTCATCAAAAAATACTATAGGATATAATACATAGAGTATAAAATATACTCATTTAAACTATTGATTGTTCGCTATCGGTTACTTGAAGTATTTGCTGTAGCAGGCATTTTGTTCGCTACTAATTGAACTTGTACACGCACTTATGCATGTTGTGTCACGCTACAACCTTTGTCACACTCATCCACTTTTCTCTTGGCATCACTCAATCACATGTCATAGAGAAGGTTCTTTACGTGTCCTATTTCACGCTTGCCAATATTATTGCAGCACTTAAAGCTGATCCCCAAGACATTCTTCCGCTCGCGTAGTATTACCTATTGACTATCATCAGTCCTCTTAGTACCCTAGCAACAATTAAGAGAAAAAGATCCGGCAAGAGTTACATCTGAATACATTGCGTACTAATTCTTCCTAAACAGCAGAACAACCTAGGCGTCCATACACTTGAACGCGCGAAGGGGGGAAACCTTAATACCAGTACTGTTTAGTTGCAAGAGGTGTACTTCTCATTAAAAGCATCGCGTTACAGACACGCGTTGGAGAAGTATGCCTCTTTTTTGTTATTTCCGCCTCACGCCTTACAGTTGTCATGATCCTCCCTAAGTCATTGTGCTGCTTATTTTTATCACTACGAAAGGGCATATATGAAAAATAGTACATGTGTTATTTACCTCAGAACTTCAAATCCAGAAGAGTCGTCATACGACGCTCAACAAAAGATCTGCGAAAAGTATGCTCGAGAGCACAGAATGTCCGTAAGGGCTGTGTTTAAAGATGAGACATCGACGATAAGAATACAACAAAGCGCAGTGTTTAATGAGATGCTTAAATTCATCGAAGATCACCAGATCGACCATATCGTGGTTGCACATGCTGATAGACTAGCGCGTAAGCTGATAGATGCAATATTGCTTGATGAGTTAGTTGCATCAAAGGGAGCCTCCATCAAAGCTGTGGAACACTTCAAACGATCTGTAAAAGAAAGATATATCGTACATTCGCTGCTTGCAGATTATTATGCAACACAATTACAGGATAGAAACGAGGTGAGCATTTAGTGTGCTAGTTATGAAGGGGGTCAGAGTAAGCTACTTCTCTGACCCTTATGATCGTACTGTAGCTTTTACTGAAAAAGATAGCCTCTGGCAGTGCGGATAGTTGATCTTGAAACATAATAAGTCCAAGCGTAACTCGTAACAGTATTAAGCGTGTACTTCTCTTTTCGTTATTTTCAACGCAATAAGGAGTACATTACATGTTTACCGACGAAGAGTTATCTCGTTTCCGTGAACTATATCTTCTACATCACGGAACATTATTGTCAGAAGAAGAAGCGTTAGCTATCGCTACACCCCTCAGTGAATGCTTTAAGGCCATTGCGAAACCATTTATACGGCCATACAATGCAAAGGAGAAACAAAATGATGAATGAAATAGAACAGCCAGTAGAATATAAACGTCGTTCCAGTGATGACGATCATCAGATCGCAAGCATACCTTCTCAAGAGCGGGCTTTGAGAGACGGTATCCCCAACTATTCAAAGCTTGCATTTATAAAAAAGTTTGAGGAGAGTAAATCAGCTAAGAAACCAGGTAGACCATTCTTTAATGAGATGGTCGAGTTGCTTGAGTCGGGCAAAGCAAAGAGCATTGTGGTGTGGCATCTTAACCGCCTTGCACGTAACCCTGTTGATGGTGGACGCATAATCTGGGTAGTACAAAATTACGGTGTAAAGATTCACACGCCAGGCAAGACGTATACAAAGGACGAGCTTATTCTGTTGTATGTCGAGTTTGGCATGGCTAATCAATTTATCAACGATTTGCAGAAAACAACGAAGCGGGGACTAGAAGATAAAGTCTTATCAAAGCAAGCACCACAACTCGCTCCAGTAGGATACCTCAACAACACACTAAAGCGGCAAGGGGAACGTGACATTATTTCAGATGAAAAGCGATTTAATACGGTGAGAAAGATGTGGGACCTACTTCTCTCGGGCAACTACAACCCAAAGCAGATCTTCCTTATTGCAAAGGACGAGTGGTGCTTTACTTGTAAAGACGGTCATCCTCTTTCTCGTTCCCGAATTTACGAGATGTTTCGAAACCCTTTCTATATGGGCAGGTTCAAACGGAATGGCGAAGTGCATGACGGTACTCATCCACCGATGGTCACACCTCATGAGTTTTCATTAGCACAAAAGATTTTAGATGGTCATGGCAGACCACGAAAACGCACCAGAGAGATTATCTATAATCCACTTTTAAAATGTACTTGCGGTTCCAGTGTAACAACGGAAGAACGTTACCGTAAAATCTGCCCATCGTGCCATCACAAATACAATGCAGAAGTACACGCAAAGTGTCCAAAATGCCTTACAAAGGCTCCAGAAAAGACAACCCACTTCGCATACTGTCACTGTGATAGAGGCAGAGATAGCTCATGCACACAGCCACATATAACGATCAAAGACCTTGAAAAGCAGATTGATGAACTATTATCAACTATCGAGATACATCCAGATTTTGTTAAATGGGCGATGGATCACTTGCGGAGAGTTAACGCAGAAGAGGGGAGCTTTGTTCAATCAAAGCTCTCTTCTCTCAATGACCGGATCGTAGCTATTACACGACTTGAAACATTGTTGTTTGAAAAGTGGGCGAGTGAATCAAACGCTGATGGCAGCCTTATCTCTGATGAGCAATATAAAACACGCAAGAACAACTACGCAGACGAAAAGAAAACCTTACACGAACAACTTAATGCTACGCATTACAGTCATGACAACTGGCTCGAAACAGCAGAGAAGACTTTTGTGTTTGCACGAAACGCCCGTTACTGGTTTGCACAAGGAGACAAGATTCAGAAGAGAGCAATCATACAAGCACTTGGTTCGAACCTGATACTAAAAGATCGAAAACTGCATTTAGATCTGCAAAAACCCTTACAGTACATCCAAGAAGCGAAGATTCTGATCGAGTCGGCAAATGATAACTTCGGACCCGCAGATAGTGTAGTAATAAAGGGAAAAAAGTCTGATTTAGACTTTGAAAATCTCGTTGGGGGTGATCGACGGGATTCGAACCCGCAACCAGCAGCTCCACAAACTGCTGCTCTACCATTGAGCTACGACCACCATAAGTTCACAAAAAGCCCAGATTTCGGGCTGAACTCACGTGAGAGTATAACAAAATTCCGGGCTAAAGTATATATTTGACTCTTATTTACACTTTTCCAAACTCCAGTTTATCCAGCCGTTTCTCAATTCGGCTCAGGGCAGCCTCTGTTTTTTCCTCAGAGTCTTTGGATTCCGGAGCACCTTTATGTACCAAAAAGCTGGTCAGCACGATCATACTAAAAAGCTGCAGGAACTCCGACTGCCAGTTTTCAAAGGTCGCGGAAAGAAAAGCCGGAAGAAAGTTGACCAGATTTGCAGCCTGACCATGAGCGTTTTCATCCTGGGCAAACTCCAGCCATTGAAAGATCGATTGTCCAATCCAGCTCAAAATAAAGAGAGTTCCGAGTACAATACTTAAGCTGTAATCTTTCCAGAGTTTCTTAAGGTCCATAATTCCTCCTCTGAGCAGTAAGTACAAAATTTACAATAGTTATAGTAATAGTATAACATAATAGCACAATATTGGTAAATATTTAAATAAGCACAAAAAAACGGCCATTGCTGACCGTTTTAGCATTCAATCGTAGTCAAACTTATTCATCGCCTAAATACGCATCTTCGTCCATAGCGGAATCGACATCCTCAGGGGAAATTGTCGGCTCAGGAGTTGGGGTTACCACCGGTTGCACTGCTGCTGCCGAAGAGTCTACCTGAGTAAACGGATCTAAGCTAGGTCCGCCCGGGGTATAAACAGAAATACCAAGTGCCAGAGTGACCGCTGCACACATACCGACCACAAGCAAGTTTGACCAGCCTGGTCGTGAATCAATATTTTTTGCCATAGAGTCTTAGTCCTTTGTATAAAGTACGATATACTACATCTATAATAACGAAAAACATAGGGGGTATGTCAACTGTATGAATTCCGATATCACATTTATCACCGGAAATGCCGGAAAAGTTGCCGAACTACAGCATTTACTGCAAGTACCAATACAAAATCAGAAAATTGACCTGCCTGAGTTACAATCCCTCGATCTCAAAGAAATTTCAACATTCAAAGCCCAGCAAGCATATAAACAAATAGGGCAACCGGTACTTGTTGAAGATGTAGGTTTAGTTTTCCACGCACTCAACCGGCTGCCCGGTCCGTTTATCAAATGGTTTTTAAAAGAACTTGACTGTGAAGGTATCTGTCGAATGATGCGCAGCTATGAAGACAAACGGGCTACAGCAATGATCGTGTATACGTTATACGACGGACAGGAGTTTCAGTATTTTGAAGGGAATCTCAACGGCAGTATTGCATCCGAGCCACGCGGTGATAGCGGATTCGGTTGGGACCAGGTCTTTATTCCTGACGGCCAAGATAAAACCTATGCCGAAATGTCCAAAGAAGAAAAAGGCTTAATTTCCCATAGATCGATAGCCGTCAAAAAATTGCAGACTTATCTCATTGGCAAGAGTAACTAAAAGCTTTAGAATAAAAGCTATGTCCAATCGTGGGATTTTGTATGTTATTTTAGCGTTAGTCGCTTTAGGAGGAATGATCCCTATTATGGGTAAAATTGGGAGCAGCCTCAGCAGTATACCTGCTCCAACTCCGATTGATGTGCCAAATGCCCTGAGAAAAGTAGATTCAACATACGCATCAGAAAGTGCACGACCGAAGATCGCAACACCTTCACAAAATACAGCACCTCGGCGGTAATACCTATGGTAGAATTGCATTTAAATCCGCTGTCCGTATACCAAAAAATACGCAGGGGGAAAATCGATACAGATAAAAAAAAGTATATACAACTCTCCGGAGAGTTGTTTAAGCGCGTCCAGGTTTTGAAAATATTCCCCGATTCAAAAACATTTACCGATAGCATCCCGTTGTATGATCCAAAGATAATTTTAAAAAAGTATGAACAGGAAAAGGGCCGTAAAGATTTTAATCTCAAAAACTTTATCTTACAAAATTTTCAGATACCCATTGTGTCCGGCGATTTAATTGAAAATGCAGTTCCGGCCAACCGGTCAGTCGAAGCGTACATAAATTCTTTATGGTCGGTACTCTATCGCAATCCTGATGTCCAAATCCCCAAACACAGTACCTTAATACCGCTACCGTACCCGTATATTGTACCGGGTGGACGCTTCCGTGAAATTTTTTACTGGGACAGTTACTTTACTGCGTTGGGGCTGGTGCAATCCAAAATGACCGACATGGTTAAAAACGTGTGTGATAATTTTGCGTACCTTATAGAGAATATCGGGCATATCCCCAACGGCAACCGCATCTATTTCGCAACCCGTTCACAACCACCGGTTTTTGCTTTAATGATCGATCTGCTTGCCAAACATACCGACAAACAAATAATTCATTCGTATCTGCCCTATGTCGAAAAAGAATACCGGTTTTGGATGTCGAAGCGAATTGTGGATTTGGAAGAAAAATTTACTCTCAATAACTACGGTGACGAAGACGATACTCCACGCGAGGAAGCGTATTTGGAAGAACGCCTTAATGCACATAAAGTACCTGCCGCGAGGAAGCGCAAATATTACCGGAACAACCGTGCCGCTGCCGAGTCCGGATGGGATTTTTCCGGACGCTGGTTTGCCGACCATCAGAACATCTCCACCTCAATTACTTCAGAACTGCTTCCGGTTGATCTTAACTGTTTGCTTTATTTGTACGAAAAGCACTTACATGACTGGTACAAACTAATCGGTGAACCAAAGAAGGCAGAAAAGTTTCTCCGGGCCGGAACTGACCGGGTGATGCTTATTCAAAAATACATGTATAACTCTCGTGAGAAATTCTTCTTTGACTATAATTATGTCCAGGAAAAACAGAGTATTTATCCGTCTTTGGCCGGAGTATTCCCGCTGTATGCCGGCATTGCTACACAGGAGCAGGCTCAACATGTTGCCGATCGTTTACAAAAAGAATTTTTATTCTCCGGCGGGCTGGTAACCTCCACCCGGGACACCGGAGAACAGTGGGATTATCCGAATGGCTGGGCACCGTTACAGTGGATCGCCATTCAGGGCTTGAAAAAATACGGGTTTATAACTCTGGCTGGAGAAATCAAAGCCCGCTGGCTGAAGAATTGCGAAAACACATTCAAAAACACCGGCAACATGTACGAAAAATATAACGTTGTTAAACCCGCTTTTAAGCCGGAAGATGGAGAATACCCGGTACAAACAGGTTTTGGCTGGACAAACGGAGTCTACGTCGCACTTCTTCACGACAAATAGTATAATGGATTCATGCTGAAGACGATTGCAATAATTGTTCTGGCGTTTATTTTTCTGGCAGTAATTTCCTACGTCACCATGAGGGTAGTCACCGCACCGCACACGTCACCGTCACCACATCCAAGTGGTTCGGTTGTCGATAATCCTACCACCACCCCAATTACCTCGGCGAGTGCAGTACCATTTGCAAGTTCGGCTTCCGAGCAGCAAACAATTAAAGTATATTTAGTCGCGCTCGAAGACCAAGGTAAAAGTGGACCTAAAATTGGCTGCGGGGATAGTATCATAGCGGTTGACCGTACAGTCACTAAAACTCCTGCAGTACTCAAAGCCACGCTTGACGAATTACTGTCACTGAAGAAAGAAAACTATCAACAAGCAGGATTATATTCGGCCTTCTATAATTCCGACTTGAAAACAGAGAGCGCTGTTATTGTTAACGGCAAAGCTACCGTTAAGCTAACGGGTGTACTTTCAATCGGTGGTGTGTGCGATAACCCGCGCGTACAAGAGCAGCTAACGCAGACCATTAAACAATTTCCAACCGTCAAAGAAGCCGAAATTTTCATTAACAACAAACCGATCACCGAGCTCCTGTCTGAAAAAGGATAATCAATGGTTCGTTTGGGCACTACCTTTAGCCAAATTCAATGTAACTATCTTAAACTCGAATACCAGGAAACACTGGAAAACATACTCACTTTACCCCTCGAGATAATTCGCGTCTGTGCCTATTGGAACGAGATAGAGCCCGAGCAGGGGAAATATAATTTCACGATTCTTGACGCTATTATTAACTCAGTGACAGCAGCAGATAAAAAAATAGTTCTCGCCGTAGGCATAAAATCTCCCCGCTGGCCGGAATTTCATTTTCCGGAATGGATTAAAAAACAGTGCAATACCAAATTAGCACACGTACCCATGGACACTCAGTCCGAACTTTCATCATCCGCATTTGACTTTATTAAGGCAGTTCTTGAACGGTACCGGGATAATAGTTCTATCAAATATATTCAGATAGAAAATGAACCGTTTAATAATTTTAGTTTCGCCGGGAATAAATTTATCAGTTATGCATTTGTTCGACGGGCGGTGGCGTTAGCCCGGACACTCTGTCCGGAAAAGAGAATACTTCTTACCAATGCCATAAATCTGGAACCATTCGATTGGGCGCAAGCATTCTCAAGTCCGTTTGAAAAGAACCTAACGCTGGCAGACGCTATCGGGGTAAATGTGTATACCAAAGTTCCCATAACGCAGACAACGTACGTCCAGCCGACGTTTCTCTTCTGGTGGCGCCTATCCCGTTGGCATAAGCAAATGAAGCATTTTGGAATCGAAAGCTGGATTACCGAGGCACAAAGTGAACCATGGGAACACAATTCCGCAGTACACACCGATAAAGTCGAATACCCCAGCGCGTCGCCACAACGCACCAAGGATCTCGTGAGCCGTTTAACAAATATCGGCTATGAGACAATATTGCTCTGGGGAAGCGAGTACTGGTACTGGCATAAAAAGCAGGGGAGAACTGCCTGGTGGGAGGCCATCCAAGAATTATGAACCCGGATAAATTTATTTACTTTCACAAAAAATTGGGAACGTTTATTTTAATTTTCCTAACAGTCTACTTGTTAACCGGCATCAGCTTGTGGTTATTCTCTATTTACTCTTCGGGGCATGAAATGCGTAAACCAACCTCACGCTATGTGGACAATCATCGCCAGGAATTACGCAATTCACTCTTTGGGTCCATATTTGCCGATGCCCGGCGCTGTCCTAATTTCGAAAAAGCAACTGAACAGGAACAATGCGAAAAAGAAATTACCTACCGCATGGCGATCCTAATTAAAGAGGAGGAATTCCTTAATGAGCATAAATACGGGTGGCCCCACGATCTCTTTTTTGTTAAGCAGGAAGCCACTAATTTTTACCGGCTCGGCTGGGATGGTCATATCGTCAACATTACTGAAACTGTCGACAAAGACCTGGTAGATAATCGCACCCCGTTTACTTTTCGGGTTCTCGCCCATCAATGCCATATTTTTGATGCAACATTAGATTGGATGCCCGATTGCCAAATATTCGAAAGAATTGACCTGGGGAATTCTGACACCGGGTATGTTGTGCGCCGGGTCGGCGTGGGTTCAGAAAACTATGACTTTATGTTCTACACCGTTTTCCCGCCACTTATCGTACTGGCTTTACTCAGAGGAAATTTCGATTCGGTAATACTGCTGATGCTGGCTATTTTTATCATCACCCCGTTGATCATCACTACCATCATTATGAAAACACTATCCTGGTATCAGAGGCGAAAAACACACGGTACATAAGAACTTTTCTTGTGCTTTTGAATAGTGTATGGTAGGCATATGGCTGAAAAATCACCGAAGCACTATGTAGAAACCCAGCGTATTGGGGGAACAACAAAAACTGAGCTCAAAAAAGGTGACACTATCCACGTTGCCGGTGGTGAGTCTGGATTAAGCCATCTCCTGTACAGTAAAGAAATTCGTCGCTTAAATGACGGTTCTGAATATGCTTTTGGTAAATTTCTCGGCTTTCCTACCCACCGTCGTATTAGTACGGTAGTTAACGGACGTGCCGCTATTCCTGAACTTCGTGCGCCAATGCTTCTTGGCGGAGAACAACATTTCGTTAAAGTTGAAACTGCTTAATTACGACTCAAATTGAGCAACAACCCTTACAGGAGCAGCTTCGGTCTCATATTTTGCCGGGAGTGCGATTACCGTAAATGGGCCGGCATCGAGCAGCTTTTCCAGATTCACCAGATTTTCAATAATTAAAACCTCTGCTCCAAGCAAAGCTTTGTGGGTTTCAAACGGATCATGATCCGGACTGGCTGAATCGGAACCGACAAGTGAAACACCTGCATCTATTAACCGCTGGGCAAATGCGACAGTCATATCTGGGTAATCCGTAAAATATGCCTCTTCACTGAAGCGCGACGACCAGCCAGTACATACTAAAACAATATCGCCGGCCTGCAAGGCTACCCCATCTAGCAGATCAACATCGATCATTTTTCTTTCCCGCGCATCGAGGGCAATACCTCGTCCAAAAAACTTCTCCACCGGCATCTCGTGCATCCGCTTACCATTGGAAATAAAATGAAGCGGTGCATCAAGATGGGTGCCAACATGCATTCCGGTGGTAACTTCACACCAGGTAAAACCGTCCGCTTCGACTGTATTAACCGTTTTTACAGCAGGCTGGGGATCGCCAGGGTAAACGGCTAATTGGTCATTAAAACTGCGCGTAAGATCTAAGTAGTGCATATTCTATTTTACTTGCATCTCGGGGTAGGAGACACAAGCCTGATTATGATTTTCCCGGATTGTATCAACCGAATAGCCTTTATTCAATGGACTTACCATCAGAGATACCCGGGTTTTAAGATCACCATGATCACTGCGCACCTGATTCATACAGGTATTAAAAGCCTGAATAGCGTCATGAGCGCGTGAACATACTTCTATTGATGAATTACTTGTTTCAGACGTTACTGTAGCAATAACTTTACTCTTGGTATAACAATCGGCAATTGCCTGACGTGCGTCGGCGGTCATTGGCTTGGAGAGGAGATATCCTCCGAGTAAAACTATGATAATGAGTATGATAACGGTAACGGGTTTTGACATAGAGCAGCCTCCTAGAGTATATTCTATACCGTTAGCTGCCCGGCGCAAGGGTAAAAGCAATAAATCAGGTCTTTCTCAGGAAAAACCAGTATAAACTATTGACAGATCATTACTATTAAAATGAAAGGAACTATCATGGAAGAAGCATCACAGAATAAACCTGCCGGTACCGAAAAAAAGAAGGGGGGGATGGGACCAATAGTAGCGATTATTGCGATTCTGGCAATACTTGGAATCGGCTTAGCAGTTATGGGAAGCAAGAACAAAGAAGCGAACGAGGCAAAGCCTTCAAATGGAGATTCTACTATTACTGAAGAAACTAGCGAACAATCTACACTTCAAAATACTGTCGCGTCAGCAACACCGCAAGCAGAGGTAAACGGAGCCGAAACAGCCACTGCGCAAACAGGTGAAGCTCAGGTAATTAATGTTGAAGCCGGATCTTTTTATTATAAACCGGACACAATTACCGTTAAAAAAGGTCAAAAAGTTAAAGTTGTTATGAAGTCAGTTGATATGATGCACGACTTCAACATCGATGAATTGGGTGTTAAAGTACCGATCGCCAAGTCCGGAGAAACCGCCACTGCCGAATTTACCGCCGATAAAGTCGGAACATTTGAATATTATTGTTCTGTCGGCAAGCACCGCGCCAACGGCCAGGTTGGAAAAATCACTGTAACAGAGTAATAAAAAACAAATGTTAATCCAAGGAGGGCTCATCAGAGCCCTCTAGTATTTAGAAAATTGAGGAAACCTCGAGCAGAAAAAATATGCCCAGACAGTTGAGTACGAATGACAACGCAATAAATTTATAGGTATTCATTTTTGCTATACCCATCAAACTTACACCTATCTCATCAGGCAGCGGTGAAGCTATGATCAGTGCCCCAATCAGCGGAAGTGTCCACATCGTGTACCGGGTGTGTAGTATACGGTTAATATGTCGACCGCCGAAACGAAAATAAAGATAACTCAGTTCGTCCATTATTGAATATTTCACAAAACGAAAGATAAGCAGATCTCCTAGCACGCTGCCCAAGCCTGCCAATAGTGTCATCTCCCAAATGGAATGCTGCTCAGATAAAATAAGTAAAATGACAACAGCCGGTGCAACCGTAAACGTCGAAACAAACAACATCCCTGCAATAACTATGCCGAAATGTCCATATTCTCCGAATGAAAGCAGAAAGTCATGAAAAAACTGAAAACGTGAGAGCAATAAAGCCAGCACAATGCTCGCAGCGAGAAGCATACAGTTCTTACATTCTCCTAAACTCATTTTCCGGTTGCGAGCCATACTCAAAGTATAGCAGAGACAACACTCACTTGCAGCAATAAAAAAGCAGTGATACTGTGGAGTTACTAATAGTAATTCTAATTTAAAAGGAGTTTTATGGCAGACATTGCAACATCCATGCGCGATGCCTTGAATTCAGTCGTTGCCAGTACCGGCGACGTAGTTGAAACAGCACGCGACGTAACCAAGGATAATATCAAAGGAGTTTTAAAAGCCACCGGAGATGTCGCCGCGACCACCGTTGATACCGTCGCGGATGTCGTGGAATCGGGTATCAAAGGCGTTGCCGAAACCGGAGTATCTGTTGCACAGGGAATAACCGGTATGGTCTCCGGTGCCGTCGATGGTGCGCGGGACATTGGTAAAGACGTTGGAAAAACTGCCGAGGGTGCCGCCCGCGGAGTTATCAAAGGAATTCACAATGTTGGTGGTGACCTTGGCGAAGCCGCTGTTTCTTCAGTGCAGGGAATTATTAAGTCCGCTGCCGACGTTGGTGCAGATACCGGCGAGCTTGCTAAAAGTGCAGTACTTGGAACTATTCATGCTGCCGATGAAATTGGCTCAGAAGCAGGTAGTGTTGTCCGAAAAGCTTTGTTAAGCACCGCTGCGCTTCCACACGATATTATTGATGCCATGTTGCATGGGGTAAAAGAAGAAAAATAATTTTTTTACTCGGTGAACGAAAATAACGCTTCCTAAAAAGAGGCGCGTTTTTTTACGAGTTAAATACCTGATAGTCACCACTCTCCAGATACCGGTTTATATACTCATCGCGCTGTATCGAAGGGTTTATCTCGACTAATTTGCGGAGCAAGCTTAAACTGACCACACTTGGCTTTCGTTCGATGACCAGCTTGTCCATTATGCTTGTGGGGGATGAATCGTATTCATGACCACCGGCGAAAGCCGGTTCACGAAAGAATACCATTTATTATTATACCGGGCGTCAAAAGAATATGCCGCGCCATTCTTGCCTACATTCACATAGGTTCTCCGGATTTCGGTAATTTGAGCAACCGGGATGGCAGTTATTGAAAACCATCCGGTTACATAAAGAGTAGTTCCCTCCAACCAGGCCAAGGGACCAAAAGTTTGATGTTTAATTGCTTCAAAAAATGACATTAATGAAATTATACGCTAATTCTAATGGAGAAAAAGTCCCTAAAAACAAGATCTACCCGGCAGGAACGGGTTTAAGGAAAGCCATTCCTTCTATCATCGGGAAAATCACAGCTCAGAGGTATATACCCTATAGCGTAGTATTATAATATTATGTATAATGCAGTTCACATGAGACGTGGCGAAGAAATTTTTGATCCAGGGCGACTTGAAATAAACCGGCAGCTGGCAATAAGTAGATTACTCCGTGCCTTAGATACCCCACATGAACGAGCATTGCGCGAACACCAACATACCATGCTGGAAAAACTCCACGCCTTCTTTTCTGGATCAACAGATGGCGAACCGAATACCTCGGGGTATATAAGCGCAGCTATGGGCGTCGGTAAATCTGCAGTTATGGTAACCGTTGCCGAAATTCTCGGCATGCGTACTGTTGTGCTTTCTAATAATCGAAGAGTATCAGACCAAAATAGAGCAGCCGCAGAATTCTTCACTCCTAAAATGCGAGTTAGTTCATTCGATGGACGTAAACAAGATCTGAGCGGCCAAACAATATTTTCCATTTATCCGTCAATGCTTAGTGAACTTAAGAGGAAGAGAGTAAACGGTATACGGTCACCATTTGAAGACATGGAGTTGGTGATAAGTGACGAAGTGGATACAGGACAAGGTGAAGAAACCTTCCAGATATTCCGTGAGCTATTCCCAAATGCGTTATTTATCGGTTGTACGGCAACTCCATTCTTTGAACAAATTGAATACTATATAAGAAAAGGACTCATTAACCCAAAAGAGCGATGGGTAGGAATGTTCCGTAATGAAATCCACGAGCTTACTTTAGAAGAAGCCTGGCTACGCGAGATTCTTGCTCCGGTTGAAATTCACTTGCTGCGTACCTATACCGAAATCCCAGAGTTGGATGTATTAGGCAATGGAGAATATTCCCAACCACAGCTCGAGCTTTCTGTCGATACAACTTCACGTAACGCGAGACTAGACGCTATTATGTTAGGAATCTCTGCAATTCCTGATACTGTAAATGTTGG
The DNA here is from genome assembly GCA_964403585.1 of uncultured Gammaproteobacteria bacterium. GTDB lineage: Bacteria > Patescibacteriota > Microgenomatia > JALYQM01 > JALYQM01 > JALYQM01. The sequence continues at coordinate 481,619 of CAYOFQ010000001.1, forward strand.
CCCATTAGCATTAAAAGAGCTGCGAGAATTGCATCAACGTGTGGATGGAGAACCGACTTTGATTCATTCGGTATCGATTGGACATGCTGAAAGAGTCGCCCGACGATTACGACAAGCTGGACTGCGAGTTGGCACGATCCACAGTAAGATTACTGATGATGCAGATAGACCAATCCGAGACGAGGATAGAAACGAAGTTATTGACGAACGAATCGCCAATTTCGAAGCAGGGAAAATTCAGGTGCTCACTGGCGTTAACATGTTAGGGCGAGGCATTGATGTTCCGTCAGCTCGCGTAGCTATTCATACCAAGCCAAGATTGTCCGCGCGGGCTTTGATTCAGGAATTTGGTCGAATCACCAGACCTTCACCTGAAACAGGAAAATTAATGGGTTTTGCAATCCAATTTGTAGACCAGTGGAGTATGTTAGCGCAATCGGGACTGTTGATACCTAACGTTATAAAACTGGATTTCATTGAAACTCATAAACAAAGATATTCTTCTCTTCGGAGGAAAGTAGAACCAGGAGAAAAAATACCAGTGGATGCGACGAAAAGAAATTATGTCGAAGTAACGGGAGTACATGTCGAATCCTTATTGGGGGAGGTAGAGATTATTGAAACGGTCCGTAATAGATTTTTTAATGCCACTCCGGAGGAAATAAATCGTGCGATACACCATATATATACTATCAATGCAGAAAAAGACCCTGATTGTGGCATATATGTCCTTACTAAAAAAGTTCTCCGCCAACTTCCAAGTAAAATTCCAGTCGAAGTCACCGATCGACTATTGAAAGTTATCAAGGACAATCGTGAAACATTACGAACTATGGATGGTGATACTGACCTTAGCGGTCGTTCAAGAGCACAAATCCAAGGCGAAATAGATGAAGCCACTCGCGCAGTTATTGGGGTTAACTTACGAGCAGTTATGACCGTTGCTGATTACTTTGAGGAACTGCCTGCCGAAGACTATGATGATATTTTTATGACTGCCCTGAGTGCTATGGATGGTGTGATTAAAGGGAGTTACTCAAGCATTAGCAGCACAATAAACGGTCAAGCCAAAGAGCGAGTTCGTGAATACCTTGCCATGAAGGAAAACGTCCCGGAGTTTGTTGTCGAATATGCTAAGTTTCGGCTCATAATTGAAGAAGTCGGTAAGTTAGTTGAGGATGACACCTTAGAAGGAGAACGCCTCGACCGACGTAAAATTGAAATTGTTATGAAAACTGGTATTAGTCTTGATCATCTTGAAGATTATATTTCGTACCTCGTCAAAATGCAGTTTGCAATAACAAAATCGTATCAACAGGAGGGGAACGAAGGAGAGGAAGTCCGTAACGAATTAATACGTGCAGATATTGATTGGGCCCTCTCTAAATGTACTGAAACCGAACAAAAAGTGTTGAAGTTACGATTCGGACTTGATGATGGGCACCAACGAACACTAGAAGAAGTTGGGAAAGAATTTGGTGTTACCCGCGAGCGTATTCGCCAAATTGAAGTGAAGGTGTTACGTAAGCTCAGACATCCACAATTCAAACGTCGATTACACCCGCATATTGAATAAGGCGTGTGATTTATGTCACCGTAAATAGCGCTCTTAAGTTGCAGAATAGTGTATACTACTAAGTATTAGCATTACCTATTCTTATGAATTTCCCACCATATTCACAGTTACTAGATATGTCAGGCAAGACAGCCATTGTTACCGGAGCAGTTGGCATTGGTTTTGGTATTGCCTATCGGCTGGCCGAAGCCGGAGCCAATGTGATGGTCGCCAGTTATATCGAATCCGAAGTAAATGAAACGGTAGCTCAGTTATCCGGTAAAGGATGGAAGGTGAGCGGCGTCGTCGTGGATGTATCCCGCGAAGACGAGGTGAAGAAAATGGTCGAAAAAACCAAAGAACTATTTGAGGGCGTCGATATTCTCGTTAACAACGCGGGAATCTATCCGTCGATCCCTGTCTCACAGATGCGCCTCGAGGATTTTGAAAAAGTAATTTCAGTAAATTTAAAAGGTGTTTTCCTGACGACAAAATATGTTTGCGAGCAGATGATTGCACAGGGCCGCGGAGGGAAGATAATCAACATTACTTCAATCGATGCCCTGCATCCTTCATCCGTTGGGCTGGCGCATTATGATGCATCCAAACATGGAGTGTGGGGATTTACTAAAAACGTGGCGTTAGAATTGGCTCAGCATAAAATTTGGGTAAATGCGATCGCCCCGGGCGGTGTAATTACGCCCGGAGTACAAAAATTACAACAGGATATGCCGGTTGACCCAGCGATTGACCACCAAAAAGTTATGGAGGCATTTATGCAAAAAATTCCGATGCATCGTATGGGAGAACCGGATGATATAGGTAAAGTTGCGTTATTCCTGGCCTCGGAAATGGCATCGTATATCACAGGAACTCAAATTGTCGTAGACGGTGGAGTTCTACTCTCATAACCAAATCGAATCAGCATTTGGGGGACATATTCTGATTCAGTGATATCCTGGATTTTTGCCCGGAAATAAGGAACTTCTATCCCGGAAGTCATCGGATGGAAAGCAATTCCCATTGAAACAGCAGCCAGGCAGATAACTTGAAATGCCACGCCAACTGAGATCCAGTCGCTCGGTGTGTCATCCCGGGAGGAAAGTACTCCTATTAACGGCGACTTTTGTATCAGCATGCGATCGAGATACGCTTTATCCTCACCAAAGTTATATGACTTGAATAACGAGTAAAATAGTGCGGATATAGGCGAAATATTGAGATCTGAAATCAGAAGTCCGGCAGCATCCGGATCGGTCTTTATCCATGAAGAGAGCTCTCTTCTAAAAGCGTTACTGCCAAATTGCTCTTCTTCTGATTCGAAAGTAATTTGTGAAAGATAGTCTCTGGTGTATTCATCATCAGTCAGATAGAGGGAGATATCTTCAATCCAGCGCACAGAATTACCAAGATCTTGCATATCTTCAGAATGTATTTTGTCGGCAGGAAATTCCTGCCGGTTCACATGTCTTTTCCAGATGCTATGAAAAAGTGCGCCCGGATAGACATATTTAGGTTCGCGGTATAAACTGAAGTCAATTGTACACAGTAAACCGTGTAATGGCTCATTAGTGAAGATACAGGTCGAATAATATAGTCCATAGTATTCTGCCGCAATCTCCAGATTAGCTAAGACACAGCCAATGCTAATGTACATTTCCCGGTTATAGGGATCGATATGGTCAAGCCGGCGTGAGAAGTCTAAATATATCCGGATTTGACTGTCCGTTACTTTGAATTTCCACGGACGGGTATTTAATCGGGAAGGAGCCAGCTCGGCAAATTTGAGTAAAAACTGTAATTTTTCCTGTAGTGTTTTACACTCAAAATAATGCCGATGATCCACTAAATGGGATGTGGAGGGTTTGTGCATATGTCCTCCTTTTGCCCGGCTGGTATAATTGACTTAATTTTATAGGATAAATTACGAATATGCAGTGATAGCAATCACGAAAATATATATGACTGATATAACGATTCAAAACAAGACAGAGACATTCTTCGCCAATTATAAGCAATTCCAATACAAAAAAGGTGAGCTGCTGATTACCCCCGAGAAAGGTAATATCAATGCTTTTTATCTTAAAACCGGGTCGGTAAAAATGTATGCACTATCCGAAGAAGGTGAAGAGCTCATTTTACAGGTTTTCCGTCCGGGAGCATTTTTCCCGTTTATGATTTTTATGGCCGATGTCAAAAATTCATATTACTTTCAAACTATGGAAAGTACGGAAGTATATGTTGCTCCGTTACCGCAAGTACTGGAGTTTGTCAAAAATGAGCCTGAAATTCTCTATGATCTGGCAAACAGGTTTGCTCATGCCATAGTCGGGTTAACCACCCGTCTGGAAGGAATGGTTTTCCAGGGTGCATATCACAAAATCATATCACTGTTCCTGTACCTGGTGGATAAGTTTGGCAAAGAAGAAAGCGGCGGCCGAACCATACCCTTACTGCTCAATCATCAGGATATTGCATCCTGGGTTGGAATCCGTCGCGAAACAGCCAGCAGGCAACTTGAGATACTCAAAAAAACCGGATTAGTGATTGTCAAAGATCAGTATTATTATGTTCCTGAACCGGAGAAGCTCCGGCAAGAGCTGGGTCGGGAAGTTTAGTCAGTGATATGGATCACTGTTATGGAGTAGTAATAAGACTAAAATTTTACCATGCCTTTAATGACAGCAGTCATGAAAACTGCCCCCACCCCCGGTGTCACCATCAGTAAAATCCCTGTTCCCGAACCCGAAACTGACGAAATACTGGTTGAAGTAGTTTGCAGCTCCCTCTGTGGCACGGATGTCGGAATATATGATTGGATGCCCTGGGCTCAGTCGCATATTATCCCGCCTATAGTTATCGGACATGAAGTCGTCGGCAGGGTTGTTTCGGTTAACAGCGAACAACCGCATCAATTTAAACCGGGAGACTATATTTCTTCCGAGACGCATATTTATTGCGGAAAATGTACTGAATGCCGCAACGGACAGCAGCATATTTGTGCGAATTTACAATTATTTGGTATCGGCCGCAACGGCGGATTCGCTGATTTCGCAACCATTCCGCTCCGAACCGCCTGGAAAAATTCCTCTTCACTGCCAGCTGAATTAATGAGTATTCAGGAACCACTTGGTAATGCTGTACATGTCTTAACCAAAGCCGAAATCTCGGGTAAACGGGTTTTGGTACTCGGGCTTGGTCCGGTTGGACTCTGTGCTAGTGCGATTGCGCATCTGTATGGAGCTAAACAAGTGGTAGCAATTGAAAAATCCGAGTACCGTAGAAATCTTGCTCAACAGCTGGGGATCAGAAAAATCTTCAGTGATTATCGTCCGGAATTTACCAACGAGTTTGATGTCGTACTCGAAATGAGCGGGAATCAGTCGATGATTACGCATGGATTTGAAGCTCTCTCACCGGGAGGAACTTTTATCGCATTTGGCATTCCGAAAGAAAAGGTGTATCTTGAGTGGGGTGAGGCTCTGATCAATAAAGAAACAACCATTAAGTCGGTTTTTGGTCGAAAAATTTGGGATACCTGGCACGAAGTACAAAAAATTCTGCTCAACCCGAACGTTGATCTGCAGCCATTAATTACCCACAGCTACAGTCTGAATGAATTTGAAGACGCAGTGCAGAAAATGAAAAGCGGGGAGTGTGGAAAGATTATTTTATATCCGGAGAAATAACATGGCTTTTATTTTAGACTCAGAACAGGGCGCATACGTCGTTATTGATGGCAAAAAATATCTCAATCTCTGCTCAAATAATTATCTTGGACTCGCTAGCGATCCGCGGATAAAACAGGCGGCGATCAAAGCCATAGAGAAATATGGTGTCGGCACAACGTCGGTCCGTTCATTGATTGGCACACATCAGTTGCATCTCGACCTTGAAGCCAAGCTGGCACAATTCAAGAAAGCCGAAGATTCGTTAGTGCTAACCGGAGGGTACATTACCAATTTGGCAGTGATGCAAACACTCCTTGGTAAAGAGGACATTGTCATCTCTGATGAATACAACCATGCGTCAATAATTGATGCCATCCGGCTTTCCCAGGTAGGTAATAAATTTATTTACAAGCACAACGATATTGCGAACCTGCGTTCCCTACTACCAAAGATCAAAGAAATCAGTTCGACAAAAAAAACTGATGGTCAGGATCGTGTCATCGTTCTGGTGAGCGACGGCGTATTTTCGATGGACGGCGATCTGGCAAAATTACCTGAACTGGTCACCATAGCCAAAGAACTGGGCGCCATATTGGTGATAGATGATGCGCATGGAGAAGGAGTACTCGGTGATCACGGCCGCGGAATCGTTGACCATTTTGGCCTGCATGGCGAGGTAGATATCGAAGTAGGAACGCTTTCTAAAGCCTTTGGGGTTATGGGCGGTTTTATTGCCGGTAAAAAGGAGCTCATTACACGCTTCCGGACTAAAGCCCGGCAATTTATGTTTACCAACGCCTTATCAATCCCGGACACTGCTGCATTGCTCGAATCCGTGATTGTACAGGAGGAATCAGATGAGCGGTTACAAAAATTATGGGAAAATGCCCGTCGATTGAAACAGGGGCTCAAAGACCGTGAGATAGATATCGGTCACTCCGAAACACCAATTACTCCGGTGATGATCGGCGATGAAGACAAAGCCAAAGATTTTTCTCAGGACTTATTTGCTAAAGGTATTTTGGCCACGGCGATCGTTTTCCCGATGGTCGAGAAAGCTAAAGCCCGTCTCCGTTTAATTCCATCTAGTCTCCATTCGGTCGAAGATATCGATACGGCAGTCGAAGCGATAGGAGAATTATGGCAAACAAGATTGTAATTTCAGTTACATCAACTATATACGGTTCGGTTATGAAGCCGCTGCTTTTTCGGATTGATCCCGAAAAAGTGCACGAACATATGACCGGGTTCGGTGAACTCCTGGGCGAGTCATCTTTTGCTAAAAAAAGTTTCTCGACACTTTTTCGAAAGGAGTATCCCCGTCTAAAACAAGCCGTTGATGGTATTGAATTTACCAGTCCAATCGGGCTTTCCGCCGGTTTTGATTACGACGCCCGGCTGACCCAGATCACCGATGCCATTGGATTTGGATTCCATACCGTCGGGACAATTACGCGGCATCCATATCAGGGAAATACCCGACCAATTCTGGGACGATTGCCAAAGTCCCGTTCTTTAATGGTCAATAAGGGATTTAAAAATAGTGGAATTGAGAATATTGTCCGGAAGTTAAGTTCAAAGAAATTTGGTCTCCCAATCGGCTTGAGCATTGGTCGAACCAACTCAACACAATTGACCACGCATGAAGAATGCATGAGCGATATTATCTCTTCATTTGTTATTGCCGAAGGTTCGGAAGTGCCGCACGCGTATTATGAATTGAATATTAGTTGTCCTAATTTACTTACTCCAATCTCTTTTTATGAGCCAAAACCGCTGAATGAGTTATTACAACACGTGGACGTACTTCAATTGAGCCGCCCGTTATATATTAAGATGCCCATCGAGTGTTCCGACGATGTTACCATGGCCATGCTTAAGGTGATTGCACAACACCGGGTTCAGGGGGTAATATTCGGCAATCTGCAAAAAAACCGCCGGGACTCCGGACTTAACCAACAGGAAGTAGCCCAGTTTACCGCCGGTAACTTTAGCGGCAAGCCAACGGAAAAACGTTCGAACGAATTAATTGCCCTTACTTTCAGGAATTTCCCAGCCAGGTTTACTATTATTGGCACAGGTGGTGTTTTTTCAGCCGAAGATGCGTACCGGAAAATTAAATTGGGAGCTTCTTTGGTACAATTAATTACGGGAATGATTTATAAAGGCCCGCAGTTAATTGCTCAGATCAACGAAGGCCTGGACCGGTTATTACAAAAAGATCAGTATGATCATATCAGTCAGGCAATAGGAGTAGACACTAAATAATGACCGAATCTTTAGCATACAAACTGTCGTTGTTTTTCTCTCTGGTAGGTCTTGGGGTTGCCGGATACTTATTGTATGTGTATACCTTCGGACTACCACTTCCCTGCAGCAGCTCGGGATGCGAGGTTGTGCGCTTTAGTAAATATTCGAAAATATTCGGAGTTACGGTTCCACTATACGGCGTTATGTTTTATCTTGGCATACTTGGTATAAGTGGTCTGGCCTTAGTAAAGAAGCCGTACGCCAAACCATTATTGCTGCTCGGTACTACAACCGGATTCCTGTTTTCACTCTACTTTACCGGCCTGGAATTATTTGTAATCAAGGCCATCTGCAACTGGTGTGTTGTTTCAGCAATAATTTCGACCATTTTATACGGCATAGCACTTTCCCTGCTAGACTGGAAACAGGGCTTGTTCTCTAATTATAAGAATGCAGTGAGCTCAATCCTGGCGACACGAAAATTCTAGCTTGCATTCATCACCCGATACTTTAAAATCAGGATACTATGCTAAAAGACCGTCGGATTCTGTTTCTTCTAATTATATTGACCGTAATTGCCGGAGCACTTGGGTATCTGCGGTTCTTTTCCTCGGCTCGGGAAGACTCCTTCCAACAGGTAAACTTTCAAAAAGCCTCACTAACATATCCAAAAAATCTTTTTCCGAAGTCAGCTCAAGTAAGCCTTAGCTTGGGATTGGATTATAATCATGCTCCCGCTGGATATGAACCCTATAAAGACTACCTTTTGCGCATAAGCCAGCCGGAGCTCAATCGAGGGGACTCGCGACCGTTAGGCTTGAAACTTGATATTAACTATTCCGACGTTGATTTAACAACCTGTGAAATCTCCGACCGTGAATTTAAAATTTTTCAATACACCACCGACGGCAAAAGTGTTGAACTTCCTACTACCATAAACCACGAAAGTCGAGTCGCTACTGCCACCATTAATGCGCTACCTTTTGAAGAAGCTAATCCCAACGCCGACCGATTTGATCGTTCCGCTTATTTTACCCTCGCCAACAAGCAAAACCGCTTTATTACCGGAGGGTGCGGAGACACAGCTACCATATATTTGAATAACGGTAAAATCTATCAGGCGAATGCGGGTTTTGCGCTTAAATATGACTCCAAAGAAAATGTCTATGCAACTAATATGCGTGGTTTTGAAAACATCGGACTGCAATATCCGTATACTATTCAAGGTAAACCCTATGAGCTGCTTGCCGACACCTATTCGTCAATCACACCATTTTCACAAGTGGAAGATTTAATGTACAGCGATGGAATTTTGGAAGTTAAAAAAGTAATCGTTAAAGACGGAGAAAAAGTAACCGCCCGTGCCGGAGGTTCTCTGCCGTTTACACTCATTTTGGAACTTGAGGCACCCGAATACAAAGCCATTCGTGCTGTACGCCAGGGACAATTTGCCGAATCGCGCAAAGAAACAATTATTTATGCACTCGAAACCCGCTTTGCGACAGATACAGATAGTAAAAGTTATGATGAAATAAAGAAATATCTCACTGATCAGATCACGACCATGGAATTGTTGCAGCCAAAAGCATTTTAAAGTGCTATCATAAATTAAACATTTATGAAAAAACTTGACGGCAATATACTCAACGCTCCTTTTTTTATTCCGTTCCTGATCGCGTTCATTTTACTGGCCTATCTTGGCTTAACATCCATTAAACTTCCCTCCCGAACGCCCAATCTGCCTGGGTATCCCAAAATACTATTCAATCAAAAGGCCAAGTTCTTTCAGGACACCAATTATCCCAGCCAGTTTGCCAACGTCTCTCAAAATAGTCTAATTGGATTAAAATGTGCCCCCGCAACAAGTTATGATCAGAAAAATCCGGATAAACTGTTTGACGCCGTACTCGCCGGAACGCACCAGGATCAGTATGGTCATGCCATTGATGTCTGGAATGTAACTTCATTCCAAAAATGTGATGCTGCTAATGGATCCAGAATCGTCTTATTTACCGTATTAGCCGATGATTGGGTCGAGTTTTTTGATGTGGGAATTGTTGCCGACGACAAAACAATCCGTCCGCTAGTATATATTCGCAATAATAACAATGAGTCCAAATGCTTCAACCCGATGTACTACACAAACGATAAGAAATTGTATTTTCAGTGTAATCACCATTCACCGGTTGAAGACGGATCTAAGATTTTGGAAGCTAATCTCAGCAGCGGAACTATGAAAGTAGTTTATGCGTGTAGTGATAATGCTAAATACGGCGTGAGATGCCCGGAGGAATAAAAATACTTAAATTTTAAGAGACACTTCAAGTAGTACGAAGCTCTTTTATCATGTTCCAAACTTCTGGGTGGTCTTGATCTTTATTATCAGGAATTCTTAATAGCTTGACATAGGTCCCCTTGCCAACATGATTATCAATAGACCGAGCTAGTTGGGGGACCAATGACGTGTCTCGACGAGCTGCTTGAACGTTTTGTACGAACTCCTCGCGCTCTTTGTCTGAGTAGAATCTCAATACTGATTCAAATAAACTGCCCGCCAAAGCAGTACGCGATATAAGTGTTAATCTAAGATTCTTATGAACGGGGTCTTCGTAAACTACTTGTGCGTACTTTGGTTCAATTAAGATACTTTCCCCAAATAAATTATTAGGGGCAGAAAATGAAAGGAACCCATGAGGATTAGGTCGCTTATCAAGTTGTTTATAGATAAGTAAGTTTCGCTCCGCAAGCTTATCAGCTAAGAAAGCAGTGCCCACAACTTCGCGAAATTCTGTCTGCATATACGCCACAAATCCTTCTTCGAGTACCCATGGGCTTAGTGGGGAATTTGGGTTAAGGATTTCAAATCCTTGTCTGGAATAAATATTTGTCACCTTATTTTCTCTTATACTGTACACATTGGCAAAATGGCTTTCACCCGTCAAATGAAGACTCTCATGAAATCCACGGGAGACTAATTCAAGCACTGTATCTTGATACGGATCTGCCACTACACCGGCACCATGAATGTACCCAGCGTACCCTTTCTCAACTTTCTTGAATGGATGACGCATTGCGGCAGTAAATTGATCCTGATCATCTTTAAAAAGAATAACAGGTGCTTGAACCTCGTCCAACGGAATATGAAAACGCTCAGCAATAAACGGCGTGATCATAGCTAATGCTCGCTGTATATTTTCTGGTAACTTATGAGTATGATCGTACTGTTTTAGAATCTCACGATCAGCAGACGCAGACACGATTGTAACGGCACCTTCCGCGATAAAGCGTGGATTATCATGATGAATTGGATGTATACGAAACTCTGGTCGGGATGAAAAATCGGATTCTTCTGTCATACGGACAGTATATCAAGTTTCACGAAACACAACCCGGGAATAACAGCACAACATAGCTCAAAAAGTAAAAACAATCTCTCGCATCACTGCAAGAAAAGCTTCACTGTTCTGATCTCGTGTACCGTTTATTGTGTTCCGTTTTCCGTAGGGAGGGCACGCGAAGCGCGGCGTGTGTGCATCGCGCACCCTCCCTGCTTACATGCCTATGGCTCCGTCATCGGTCGCGTGGTTTGATTATCGTTTCTCGTAGGTGACCGTCTCGTCGTCGTCGAAGGGAGCCCCGCCGCCCGCATCGAACTCGCGCTTGAGTTCCTCGATACGAGCGATCGCGCCCTTGATCAGCTGCTTGGGATCAGCGCCGATCAAGTTGATGCCGGGTATCAACCCCAGCACCAGGCCACTAATCATATCGATCAGCTCTTGGTCGGTCACCCCTGCCGCAAGCATGCCGAGCAGCTCGAAGAGGCCGGCCATCATGAGCGAATCCGCGCTCGTGCCACCCATGTTCTCAAGGGTTAGCATAAGGTTGGTATTGCCTTTGAACGACGTAAGGGCGAGCACGATCCGCCGATCTGTTCCCAGCCGCGGCTGCATGGCCCACGTCCTCGTTTCCGCACCGAGAACACTGTCCCCGATCCGGAGGCGGTAGTCATACGCGTTCTCGCTACCGTCGACGAGGCTTCCAGTCCAGCGCGCGATGCGCCTAAGATGAGAGGATTGCTGGCCGAACAGGTCATGGGTATCGTCCGCGAGGAGCATGAGCGCGAACTCGATCGGGTGCATATTCTGCACCTGCTTGAGGTCGCGCTGTGCTCCCGCCAGTTCGGCAGTAATCTCTTCAACCTGCGCCTCCAAGCCGGGCACGCGGTTTGCCTCCGAACGGGCTTCTTCCAGCAACATAGTCGTCGATTGGTGAGCTTCGATCGCAGCCGTATGGGTGGCTTGCAGCTGTTCTAGCTCTTGGGCCAGTTGCTGACGTAGCTCCTCAGCTTCCCGAGCTGCGGTGTCCGCCTGCTCAATTCGCTGGTTCAACTCCTGGTTGGTGGCCGTGAGCTGAGCGTTCGCTGTGGCCAGCTGCTCATTCGTGGTGGCGAGCTGCGCCTCGGCGGTAACAGCCGCATCCAGCAGCTGCCGCAGCTTGAGAACCATCCCTTTCAGGGTGTCACGCTGTCTCCACAGCGGCCCTCCTAGTGCGTCGATATTCGTATTCCGTACGTCAAGTTCTGACATGATCCGTGTCCTTGTCTACTATTCGATTCTTCCGTCATACTCATGCGTGTCCTTACGTAAAAGCCCTACGTTCGTACGTCCTTCTAGGGGAGTTTCCTCCTTCCTAGCTAGTCGCGGATCCAATGCACTTCTCAAGAGAAGTACTTTCTAAGCTCAAAACTCTAGCCTACAAAGTACCTCTCTTGAAAGTTTGGAAAATAAAACACAATAAATTCCCGGGTTGTTAAAGAACAAAATGGGCATGTTGCCCATCGTCGCTGCGATACATGATTCCCGTAGGAAACCGTTCGCAAAGACGCAGTATTTTATATCATAATCTTAATCGATAGTCAATACTATAGGATAGGTTTGTTGATATTTAACAATTGAATTATTGACATGAATCACGGTAAGATGCCTTCATCAATAATGCCTATGAAAAATGAACGAGCACGTAATTTAAATACCAAGAAAGCGGTCGATGGCGATTGTGTCATCTACTGGATGTCCCGCGATCAGCGGGTAGAAGATAACTGGGCACTGCTTTATGCGCAGGAACTGGCTCAAGAGCAAAATATTCCGTTGATGGTTGTGTTTGCACTTTCGCACAATTTCCTTGGCGCCACTCTTAGACAGTATGATTTTATGCTACACGGACTGGCAGAAGTGAGAGAAAAATTAAACTGGAATAATATTCCGTTCCTGCTGCTGCAAAGTGAAAAAAAAGTTCCCGAGATGATCCTTGATAGCATTAATCAATACCACCCCGCGGCAGTAGTCACCGATTTTTCACCATTAAAAATAGGGAGACAATGGCGGGAATATGTAGCCCAACAAAGTTCAGTACCAGTGTTCGAAGTCGACAGCCATAATATTATTCCAGCTTGGATCACCAGCAGTAAACAGGAATTTGCAGCGCATACTATCCGGCTGAAGATATATAAACTGCTCAACACTTATCTTGAACAATTTCCAAAGCTGCAGAAACAGGAAAAACCTCCCATTACCTCAACCGAATGGTCAATAGAGAATGTCCTCGAAGCTCTTACGATTGATACAACAGTTCCTGCAGTCGATTGGATTACTCCGGGAGAGAGCGCTGCTCTTGATGTTTTGGATAACTTTATCACATACAGGCTTCAACGATATAATAATCAACGTAACGATCCGAATGAAAACGCACTTTCAAATCTTTCACCGTATCTCCATTTCGGTCAAATTAGTGCCCAAAGAATAGCTCTCGAGATCGTGGATGCCACCGGCAAAGGGCTCCAGCCAAAGCTGATAATGATCGAGTCAAGCGCCGAAGCCTTTTTGGAAGAACTTATCGTCAGACGGGAATTAGCAGATAACTATTGCTTGTATAATTCCAATTACGACTCCATACAGGGTGCCCCGGAATGGGGTATAAAAACGTTACATGAACATAGAGAAGATGTCAGGGAAATCCACTATTCACTTGCGCAACTGGAACAGGGGGCCACCCACGATACTATTTGGAACACTGCGCAGAGAGAGATGGTTAATAAAGGTAAAATGCACGGATATATGCGCATGTATTGGGCTAAGAAATTACTGGAGTGGACCGAATCCCCGGAGCAGGCAATCGAATATGCTGTATACCTCAATGATAAATATGAGCTGGATGGACGCGATCCGAACGGCTATGTTGGAATATTATGGTCAATCGCCGGGTTGCATGATCGCCCGTGGTTTGAGCGGGCTATATTTGGTAAAGTAAGATATATGTCTGCAAACGGATTAAAGACTAAATTTGATACCGAAAAATACAGCACGCGATGACTTTTATTTCTATAATCCTCATAATAATTGGAATTTTTAACCTCGCAAACGGCCTTTCCGGCATTATTTTCAGGGTTTGTATCAGTTCCCGGCTATGTGGCACTCTCTTTCCGATTTCAGCGATCCGATCCGCTTCGTTCGCGGAAAAGAGGCCCAATCTATGGGCATAGCCTACCTGATTTTAGGCATCGTTCCTGTATATATCGGAATAGTATTTTGGAGTCGAATACTTTAAGGATATTAGTATGAGTGATTACAATCCGAATTATGTTGAAGTAAAGTCATATGCCTTAGTCGGGCAAAAGGCCATTCTCACCAATGCCGAAAACAAAATTTTGCTTTTGCACCGCTCAGACAAAATGGGGCCGGAAATGAAGTGGTCACTGCCCGGTGGAGCCATCGAACGTGGGGAAGATCCATTGGGAGCGATGCTCAGAGAAATTGCCGAGGAAACGCAAATGGAGGTTCAGGACGTGCGTCCTTTTACCTCACGTTCCTATTTCAGCAACCAGGATGATTTTGTAATCATCATCGGCTATGTCGGAAAAGCAATCTCCGAAAATCCCACCTTGGATTGGGAACATACGGAATATAAATGGGTAACTAAAGCCGAAGCACTGGGAATGGATTTAACGCATGACGCAAGATTTTTTATTGAAAATATAAAAAGTTAGAACAAGGGGCATCGGGGGCACAAAAAGTTTGAAATCTGAACGTACAATCAACATATCGCTAAAAGCGACACACTGAAGACTTTCAGAGACATTCCCTCGGTGTTATTCCCCCGATGCTCCTGCACGACACGAACTTACGGCTGTAGTAGCAAAACCAAGGTGACGATCGCGACTACGACCAATACCAGGTAGATAGTGATCGAGGCCAACGCCGATATCCGGGATAATGATTTGTCCTGGCGGTTGCCCTCGACGTTTGCGACGCCGAGAATGAGCTGTACACCCATCAGGTATACGAACACCCACCAGGGCACCACACTGAGCCAGTAGAGCGCAATGATTGCCGAAATCGAGAAGATGGTCAGCAAGCAAGATAATGGTCGGTTACTGCCGATTAAAGCACGCAGAACACGTCCACCGTCAAGCGGGCTGATTGGAATCAAATTCAATAACACGAGTTGGGCATTGAGAGTGCCCACCATAATACTGAGTTTGTTCCACTCCGCGATTTCCGACAGGCGAATGCACACCAGGCACACGAGAATGTTCATAAATGTACCGGCCAAAGAGAAGGCGAGATCCTCACCACGAGTAATCTCGTACATTACCTCCTCAGCTTTCTCAGGCACCACAACAGCGCCCAGCGGCGGCACAAAGATCATCCACGCCTTGTATCTGAAGGCTCGTAACACTAGCCAATGGCCAAGCTCATGAATGAAGAGCGTCGCAACAATGACGTTGGCCATAACAGGATCACCAGTCAGGTACCTGAACACCAGAATTGAGAGTGCGGCCGACGCGATCGCGGTGAAGGATTTTTTAAGGTGCATCTGTCCCTCGCTACTAAAAACGGTTAATACTTGGTGGTGATACTTACTACCTAAACAACTATGTAGCAAATATCACCACCAAAAGTTCGTGAAATTAAAGTGCAGGTTGAGCTGAAACGAGCACAAAGTACTGATTGCAGCTGGGGGTATTATAGCACAAAATAGGTATAAAGTAAAATACTATAGGTTAGTAAGTGAGGCGCAAAATTAACCAATCATTTTGAGAAAAAGGCTTAATAAGAATAAAAACGTTAAAATAAGCAAATTAAGGGGCAGTTCCCTGCTTTTAGCCACAAAAAAAGAGCTTAATTCCGTAAGCTCTTTTCTCTGTGCAGAGGGAAGGATTCGAACCTTCGTAGACAGTTAAGTCGACAGATTTACAGTCTGTTCCGATTGGCCACTCCGGCACCTCTGCGAATTTCCTTTGCTTAACACAAAGGAAATTCGTCCCCAAACGAAGTGCAGGGGACTTCCTTAATGTATTAAGCCTGGAGCCGACTGCCAGATTCGGACTGGCGACCCACAGTTTACAAAACTGTTGCTCTACCGCTGAGCTAAGTCGGCTAATTTTTGTATTATACCGTTTCTTCTTCGCTTATTAAACTATCAGTTAAGGCCAGAACTGCGTGTACTAATTCTCCCGGCCCGGATATTTCCCATTGCACGGCAATTCTTTCCAGTTCTCTGTTCGCTTCAACGGCCGCTTTTTTTAAGTCATCTTCTTGCTTTGTTCCGTGGTTCTTCCCGGTCAACGGATCATACATATGCGGAGGACGGTCTAATGCCACCTGATTCGCATACGCTAACCCGATTATTCCACTTCGACTGAGCCGTCGCAGAAAATACCGTTGGGAAACACTATCACCAAATCGATCGCCCGGAAGAATAACCCCATCAAACAACTGCCTGCACACTTTCCGTGCATTTTTAGCCGTCTCTTCAGAACTGATTCTGCTGACTGCTGCTTCAAACACTCTCGGCAACCGTTGTTCTACAGCCATATCTGAGCTCTACGATTCTACAAAAAATCTCCTGCTCGCGCAAGGAGATGACCTGAGAATTGTATATATACCCACCGATAGCGTGAACTCCTTTTAAACTTTTCCTGAAATGAATCAGGTGGGCGGCAGGGTACAACCGAACAAAATGTCAAGAAATACACCACACCATGCCCAAGTTTAAAAACTTGTAGAGAAAAATTTATCCAGAGCCTTATACGCGTACCGGTGGGCAAAACGAATAGTGACTTTCATCAATATTCATGATCATCATACGGGAAATATAGCTACCTGTCAAGATTCTTATAGTAATGATATCAAATATTAAAGCCTAAAATACCCATTATCGTATCAATAATCGGCCCGATAATTCCGGGAATTAAACTGCTGCCGGATATAACTAAAAATAGCAGAATGTACACACCGTACAGATCCAAAAATTGCCAGATCGGAGCCAGGCTGGCCGGTAATACTCCTCGGTAGATTTTTGAACCGTCCAAAGGAGGAATCGGCAAAAGGTTAAAAACAGCTAATGACACGTTTACTGAGCCGATTAAGTATAGAATTGCGGGTAAAATGCCCGATTGCGGGATAAAACGAAAAATAGTTCCGACTATCGCTGCCACCAGAATATTCGAGGCAGGGCCGGCCAGAGCGATAATAGCGTTATCTTTGGCTTCATCTCTCAAATTGAACGAGTCTACCGGTACGGGTTTCCCCCAACCGAAACCGGCTAAGAGGAACATAATACTGCCCCAAACATCCAGATGCCGGCGCGGATCAAGAGATTTACGCCCTAAAAGCCGTGCCGTCGGATCTCCAAGCTCATCCGCCGACCAGGCATGGGCAAATTCGTGTACGGTTACCGCCAGCACTATCGCTGCCAGGAAAATAACTACCTCAATGGGGTCGTTTAAAAGTTGCTGAATATACATAGGCCTCATTTCTAGCGCGTTAATGCTTGACGCTCAACGCTTTTTTGTGGTAAACTTCCTAAGATTATACCAGTAATTTGAGAGAGAAAATATATGAGAACTTGTGACTTAAGCGGAAAATCAACCAAAGTTGGCGTGTCAGGACGACACAGACACTCAGGTGCATGGGCGATGAAAGCTCCTTCATCTCAAAAAGTCTGGTATCCTAATCTTCACTCAACATCAGTCAAAATCGATGGTGTTACCAAGCGACTCAAGGTCAGCACCAAAGCTCTTCGAGCTCTTAAGGCTAATGGCGGTACATTTACCCGCGCTGAAGCTAAAGCGCTTGGCTTGATATAAAATTGCTGCTAGACTGAGTATCATGTCAGATAATCCGTTCAAACTAATCTCCACTGAAATAAAATATCAGAACCGATGGATCTCTGTTCGAGAGGATAAAGTTATTCGTCCCGGCGGTTCCGAAGGGATCTTCGGCATCGTAACCATGTTACCGGGCTCTACCGTACTGGCAATTAATGACAAAAAACAAATAATTCTAACACGGGAATTCAAATATGGAGCAGACCAGTATTCTAGCGAGGTTATTAGCGGTGGTATAAGCGAGGGAGAAACACCACTTGATGCCGCCAAACGGGAACTGGAAGAAGAAGTTGGATATACAGCGGAAAAATGGATCGATGCCGGAGTAGTAAACCCGTTCCCCACCGTCGTAAATTCGCCAAATTATATGTTTATTGCTATGAACCTCGTTAAATCTACAGAAAATCCGGATGAAGGCGAAGTAATTACTCATCGCTGGATTGCACTTGATGAGGCGTATAAAATGGTATTATCCAGTGAAATTATTCATGCAGCAAGCGCAATGCTCATTTACCGTGCACATATCCTCGATGCTGAAAAGAAACTTTTTTAAGCGTAACCAGGAATTAACCAAGATTGATACTACTGAATGATGTTTTCGTCTCACTTTCAATTTGTACTTCATCAAGCACTAATTGTTCACCATTGAGAAACACACTGATCACTTTCATTCGTTTTTTTGTTACGCCATCCCAATTTTCCCGCCCGTGAGGCGGCATTCCCAAAGCTATTCGCATATCGTCAGGTAGGTGGATCTTTCCATCCTGTTCCTCCCAAACTTCTGTCCAGGTTCCCGGCCAGGGGGCAAAAGCGCGTACCATCCGTTCAATCTGCCCGGCAGATTGTGACCAATCAATTTTCCCGTTGTCGCGGGATAAAAGGGGAGTGTTTGTCGCTTGCGTATGATCCTGCGGTTGCGGAACCAGCTTCCCGTCTAAATAATCAGGGAGCACCTTCATCAACAGTTCGGTTCCAATCTTGAATCCTTTAACATAATATGTATCAGGTGTTTCATTTGGTGCCACGTCAAATTTCTCCTGTGCTAAGACCGGGCCGGTATCCTGACTGGCTTCCAGCAGCATAATTGATACACCGCTTACCGTTTCTCCGTTATAAATAACCATCTGCCCCGGCGTTGCCCCACGATATTTTGGCAATAAACTGGGATGAGTATTCACAATTCCTTGCGGAAAAATATCAATAACTGCTTGCGTCAAAATCCGTCCATAATAAACCAGCACGCCAAAATCAGGTTTCAACTCCTTAAGATGGTGAACATTATTATTTTCACCGAGCCCCTCATCAATCTTTTTCCAGGATTTTGCCGGAATAATTTCAATATTCTTTTCCTTCGCCCACACACTCACCGGTGTAGGTGTAATAATTTGTTTCCGGCCAACCGGTTTATCCGGCTGCGTCACGACAGCCACAATTTCGTATAACTGATCGGCATATAAGGCGTCGAGTGCCGGTAGACTATGCTGAGATGATCCAAAAAAAACAACGCGGTATTTCATATTACTGGGCAAACATCCTCTCCTTTTCAGTTTCTAATAACGACAACAGACTATCCAATAACCCTGCGTCATCAAGTGTATCAGAATGCAGTGGTGCGAGTTTTGAGTTAAGCCAGGCTAACCATTTTTCCTGCGTTATTGCGTGCTTAATATAGTACTGGTCAGTATTGTCAGTTAATTGATTGAGCATTGGCATAATTTTATCAAACGTTGCGACCAGCCGGCTTTCTTTATCTTCCTTCTGTTCGTAGGTACGGATGAGGTCAGTCATCTCCGGGAATTCGGTAAACTCGGCAGCGATGCGCTCCAGTGAACGCTCCTCGCGCTCTTTTTTCGAAGCCTTTAGTTCTTCCGATGAAGTAAGCCCGGGAGTATCCCCGGCATAGGTTTCGACGAGGTCATGCACTAACGCGTACCTGATTACTAAATCCAAATCGTAGGCTAATTTTTGTGTCGAAATTACATACCAGCATAAAAGCGCCAGTTGATAACTGTGCTCCATATCGCTTTCCATACGGTCATCATGCACCACATGAACATCCCGGGCAATTGAACGGAATTTTTGTGTAAATCGGATAAAAGTTACTACCGGCTGTATATCCATATTAGCGGGGAAAAAAATGTTCCTTATGTTCGGTCATAAATCTGAAATAATCATTCCACAGCTGTTGCTCTAGATTTGAGGGATTGACCAGCTTTTTACCTTTAAATGCAAACCATTCCACCCACTGATCATAGCTAAAACCCCGGTCATGATAATACAGCTCCCCTGAAAGGTAGCAATTCAAATCGGTAATAACCTTATCCAGAATATAAACAAATCTACTTTCCGGGTCACATTTTTCTTCATATGTTTCCATGGCAGCTGTCATATCTTTAAAATCAGGAAATTCCTTACTTAACCGCTGCAGGGCGGCTTCTTCCCGTTGATCTTTAGTGGCTCGCATGGCATTATTTTTCTGTGCGTCAGAAGTAAACGGCGCCGTATCGCCGGCATATACCTCAACCAGATCATGGATCAGCGCATATTTAAGCAGCTTCTCTTTATTCAGAGTCTCATCTAATTGTTCAGCCATATACCAGGCAACAATAGCCAGCTGATAGCTGTGTTCACTATCATTTTCGTGCCGTTTCAGGTCGTAAGATTTTGGATCACGTTCCACTGCATTAAATTGATGCGAAAGCTTAATTATGGGAATCAGTGAGTCAATCATTGCGTTACACCTCTTTCATCAGCGATTGTAAACTTATCTCTTCCAGCTCATCATCTTCGTTAACAACGTACAGTTTGCCTTTTTGAGCCAGGACATGATCGGTAAAGAGCACTCCATTCAGATGGTCAAGTTCATGCTGGAAGTAGCGGGAAAACGGCTCCTTCATCTTCCGGCGGTGTTTTTTTCCTTTGAGGTCCATATATTCAACCTCCACACTGTCCGGACGAATGACCACTCCGTAAATATTGGGTATGGAAAGACACCCTTCTAAAAAGGTATCACCTTTACGGGTAAATCCTGTCGTCAGCGTTTCACTTGCCAGCACAATCGTCGGGTTTATGTAGACTTCGTAGTTTTCCTTGCCTTCCCGTAATATAAACATCCGCTCGGATACACCAATTTGCGGGGCCGCAATGCCTACACCCTCAACTTTACTGTGCGTTAGGGCGTACCACAGCTCATCAGCCAGTTGCCTGGTCTCTTTGGTAATCTTGCCAATTTCTTTTGCGACTTGGCGCAAAGTTGGATATGGTACAGTTACAATTTTCTTCATATTAGGCACTACTTACGGGATCTACATCAATTGTCCAGTCATTCGGAACTATCGCTACTAGTTTATCAAGATCTACCTTATTTCCTTTTAATAACAACTGATAATACCACTTATTCCGCAACCGAGGAATAATTCCGGTTGTTGGTCCAAGTATTTCGACTGCCTCGGTCAGGCCTAACTCCTTTGCTGTAGACTCAAGTTTTTTAGCCAAAACCTCGGCCTTATACTCGGCCTTTTCCTGTTTCTCATCACAGTATACCAGCTGAACTAAATCAGAGAAAGGGGGATACAGAAGGGACTTTCTAAAGCCAATCTCCTTAGTGAAAAAATCAGTGTAGTCATGCATAGCCGCTGCTGTCACTGCATAATGATCAGGATTATAGCTTTGCAAAATAACGTTACCTTGTTTCTCCGCCCTTCCGGCTCGACCGGCCACCTGCGTAATGAGCGAAAAACTGTTTTCTGCCGAAGAGTAGTTTGGCATATGCAAAGCAGTATCGGCATTCACTATTCCAACCAGAGTTACATTGGGAATATCCCACCCTTTGGTAATCATTTGCGTGCCAATCAAAATGTCTGCCTCATGCTTAAGGAAACTGTGGTAAATCCGTTCATGACTGCCTTTCGTAGTGGTGGTATCCCGATCCATGCGCAGAATTCTGACCTGCGGCATAATCTTTTTAATATCCTGCTCCACACGTTCCGTCCCTGATCCCAGAGGTTTTATATATAAACTCTCACATTCAGGGCATTGCAATACCATTTTTGTCTGGTAATCACAGTGATGGCACACGAGCATATTTGAAAACTCACCCAGAAGCTCCCTATGGAGAGTCAAGGCAATTGAACAGCGGGGGCATTCGGCTGTCCATCCACACATGCGACACATGAGCGAGCTGGCCACCCCGCGCTTATTCAAAAACAGCAGCGCCTGATCTCCTTTGGTCATCGCCTGCTTGAGTGCTAGTTCCAGATCATCTGATAATGTCGAGAAATTACGTTTCTTTAACTCCTCCCGCATATCCACTATCTTGACCTTCGGGAGCGAGGCATTTAATGCACGTTCCGAAAGCGTCAGCAGTTTCCAGTGTGGAGCACCGCTTTGGGGCTTAAAGTAGTCCTCAATCCTTGGCGTTGCGCTTCCCAGAATTAAAGGGATGCTCCGCACTTCCGCCATCTGTTGCGCCGTGCGTACCGCGTGATACCGTGGACTGGCTTCCTGCTTAAACGAATGGTCATGCGCTTCATCGATAATCACTAAGCCGAGATTGTGAAATGGTGCAAACAGCGCCGAACGGGAACCAATAACAATAGGCCGTTCACCGGTAATACAGCCGAGAAATGCGGCAAAACGCTCTCCGTCTGAAACTTGACTATTCAGTACTGAAGTTTTGCCGGGAAAGCGTTGCTCGACACGTTTAATTGTTTGAGGGGTGAGCGCAATTTCCGGAACAAGGTAAACAACCTGTTTGCCTGCCGCAAGGACCTGCTCCATAATTTGCAGATAAACTTCAGTTTTTCCGCTTCCCGTTACTCCATGCAACAGATAGGTCGCATGAGAATCTAGCGATGAAGTAATAACATCGAAGGCTGTTTGCTGTTCCGGAGTAAGCACCACCGGCGCTCTGGCTAACTCAGCTTCGGCGGTTTTTTTCTGTTTGGGCAGCCGCACTTTTTTACGAAAAATCATCACCGTTTCAATACAATCACGAAGTGACTCATGATAATATTCCGCCATCCAGGTAGCCGTTTCAATGAGCTCCGGGGTTAAAACCGGTGACTCATAAATAAGCTCGGAAATAGGCTTCGTCGCAAACTCCGGAGCAGTATCGTGGAGTTTTATCACTACACCACGGATTTCTTTTTTCCCGTACGGTACCGCAACCAGTGAGCCTGGCTGAATCAGATGAGCTGCTTCAAACTCAGGCATGGCATAGGTAAAAACAGATTTTTTGGGATCACCATTAGTTAAGGCAACAATGTCGGCATACTTCATTCCTACTCAAACCCTTTCTTATAGTCCTCATTACCCGGATCCAGCTGCGAAGCTTTGTAGCGATATTCATTGGCCCTGGTCTTGTCATCGGCAGTAGTAGTTTTTTTATACCGGGCAAAATAGAGATTACCAAGCCGGTTCCATCCCTCGGCCAGATCCGGTTTCCACTTCGTTGACTGATCAACAATTTTTATGGCGGTATCAAGATCATCCAGCCGCTCGTAATAGTTTGAGAGTACCAGAAGTGTGCTCACATCCGTCGGGGCGAGTGTCCGGGTCCGGTCAGCTGCTTTCTTTAAATCATCACCGTATTCCTTAAGGTCAAAGAAAGTCAGGTTATAGTATGTGTCGGCTAATTTTTTCCAGTACAGCACATTCCCCGGACTGATATCTACCGATGCTTTAGAGTTCATTTCTGCCAGCGACGCAATATCGGCTGCACTCGAGGCGTCATTTTCTTTCATCAGCGAGTAGACCATTTCACCTTCGGTCCACCCGATCTCCGAGTAGTAATAAGGCTCATCCTTCCGCAATTCCAGCGCTGTGGCAAATTCTTTGTGTGCCTGGCCGATCTGACCTTGTCTATTGAGTAACCGGGCCTCGGCAAAATGAATATCGGCGAACCAGTAATTAACAAGCGAACTTAATAAATACATACCGGCGAAAACAATCAGACCATAAAATCCAATATGAATCCAATCCAGTGTTTTGTCCTGAGGGGTAACTCTCGCAAGAACTGCCTGAAATCGTGTTAACAACCCAAAGGAGAATCGTTCTCGGAAGGCCACAATCGACAAAAATCCCGGAAACAGGAAGAAGAAGAGCGCAACATTGACTACCGAAAATCCAAAAAAGTTGGTGATCAATATCGTAATGAATCCGGCTAATAACCCGGCGGTAATCAAAAAACTGTAATACGGCTTTTCCAGATGTGCGTGCTGTGCAAGGTCATTTTTGAGTTGTTTTTTAGCCCTTTCAACTTTTACTTCTAATTTCTCAACCGGTGCAGCCCAGACCTGACCCGCATGGTTACGGAAACTGTGCCAGCCTTCTTTGGCAATGGAAAATAAATATACAAGATATACGATAATTCCAAAAATACCGGTTGTGGCCAGAATATTAAAGTACTCGTTATGTGCTTTATTATAAAGAAAGTCCCACTCGGTAGTTTGCAAAAGCTCGATTGGACGGTACTGATAAAACGAATACGCAAAGCTTTCTACACCTGAACCAAGTACCGGATAGCGTTTAAATATTTCCCACGCACCTTTCCAGACAATAAATCGTATATTCCCTGTTTCTGTACCACCCGCGTCCTGTGGAATTGCCTGAACCACTGCTGCCGGCGCGCCGGGCGCCGACCCGGTTACACCAAGCCGAAAAGCATCAGCTGAAGAATAAAGCACACCAACGAGGAGCACGATGCCAAACAGGAGTGAAGCCCAAATACGATTCTGGCGGTGGGAGCGATATATCACTGCAATTCCCGCCAGAAGCAGCGCTACATGTGACGCAACGATGGCAAGCTGCGGAAATTTATAATACACATATATATACAGTAAGACGAGTACAATAAACGCTGCTGCTACTTGGATAAAACGGACAGCAGTAGTAAACCGCTGAGCTACTACCATTGCCGCAAAAAATCCCATTCCTACTACGAGAGCCAATAGTCCGGAGCGTGATGCGGTAAATAAGAAGCTGACGAATAAAGAAAGTGTCGAAATTAAATACCAGGCTTTAACAAACCACCTTGACTCAAAGAGAAAGTAACTGATACTTAACGGGATCAGGGCGACCAGAAATGCAGCCAGCCAGTTCGGCTGGCCTAAAGAAGAAAATACCCGTGCCTGGACATTTTGAACCCAAAAATCTTTATCAACGCCGTAATGTTGGGCAATACCGTACCAGGAAACTAATGTGGCGGAAATTAAGGCAGTATTCACAAAGCGGT
The DNA here is from genome assembly GCA_964403585.1 of uncultured Gammaproteobacteria bacterium. GTDB lineage: Bacteria > Patescibacteriota > Microgenomatia > JALYQM01 > JALYQM01 > JALYQM01. The sequence continues at coordinate 506,497 of CAYOFQ010000001.1, forward strand.
GAACATATTTTCGTTCATAGAAATTACTTACCAGTGCCCAGTATAAAACCGCATACGAAATACTTGAAAGTAATCCACCATGGAAACGCGAGTAATATCCCCATAACGACGTATGAAAATCAATCGAAAAGATTGTCGACAGAACTTGTGAAAGAAGAAAAAGCGATAAGGGATAATCCAGAAATGTTTTACGGAAGATAATCTTCTTATCTTCAATACACCGGATGAGCCACAATACCAATACAACAATACTAATGCCGTAGACAAAAAACATTTTGTTAAATTCAAACAATTCAAATGTTTGCGGGTCGATACCAAATATAATCCACGGAATCGGGAAATAATGAGTAAATGGATAAAACAACAGCGGCGATATAAAAAACAGCAATAAGTACGTGCAATACAATGCTTTGTGCACATAGTGGGATACGGTATTCATACCGAGAGTATATCAGACAATCTTCAACTTTTGAAATTTAACTCCGAGCAGTATATACTGCCACCTATGTTCGATAGATTTTGGAATACCGTGTCGTTTGATATTGGAATTGATTTGGGAACAGCGAATACTCTTGTTTTTGTCAAAGGCAAAGGAATTGTTTCCCGGGAACCTTCAATCGTAGCTCAGCACAAAAAAACGAAGCAAATAATTGCACTTGGTTCGCAGGCCAAGAAAATGCTTGGCAAAACTCCTTCATCAATACAAGCGGTGCAGCCGCTAAAAAGTGGTGTTATTTCAGATTTTGATGTTGCGCAGGAAATGCTTCGTTCTTTAATTAAAAAAGTTCACGAAGGTGGTGCCGGGTATTTGCCGCGTATACCCCGTCCGCGGGTTGTTATCGGTATACCTGCCGGAGTTACCGAAGTAGAACGGCGGGCGGTCCAAGAGGCCACGCTCCACGCTGGCGCCCGGTTGGCCTTTCTGATTGAAGAACCGATGGCTGCGGCAATTGGCGCCGGTTTGCCGGTCGAAGAACCAACCGGGAGCTGTATTGTGGATATCGGCGGAGGAACAACTGAAATGGCCGTTATCTCACTCGGTGGTTTGGTGAACAATAAATCATTACGCATCGCAGGAAATGAATTTGACCAATATATTATTGCCTATGTCAAAAACAATTATAATCTGCTTATCGGCGAGCGTACGGCCGAAGACGTCAAACTATCTATCGGCACGGTCAGTGAAAATGTCACGCAAAAAGAATATATTGTACGAGGCCGGGATCTAATCACCGGGCTTCCCAAATCAATTACGTTACGTTCAGATGATGTTCGCCGCGCCCTCAAAGAACCGATAGATCTGATCATTCATGCCATTTCAGATATGTTGGAAAACTCTCCTCCTGAACTTATTTCGGACATTTTAGTCAACGGAATCTGTTTAGCCGGAGGGGGGAGTTTATTGGACGGACTACCGGAACGAATAGCCGATCGGGTCAACATGCCGGTATGGGTCGCGGACGATCCGCTAACCTGTGTTGTCCGGGGCTGCGCCAAGGTTTTAGAAGAAATCAAGTTATTGGAAAAAGTTAGAATTATTGGTGGTTTGCGCTAATCATGGACCAATCATCCCGGAGTCAGCTGGTGACTCTTGCCATTGCCGCACTGTTAAGTGGCTTGCTCTATATAGTAAGTACACTGCATATTACCGATCCGATTTCACGCGCGATTGTGTACACGGTCTCTCCACTGCTGTACTCCGTCAATCGCATTCAGGGCGAAATTCGCAATGAAGTTTCCACAATCGTGCAGGCTCATACGCTAACCAATAAATATAAAGCACTAACAGAGCAAAATCTCATTCTCCGGTCTCAGGTGGCTCAGATAGGGATAATTTTAGAAGAGAACAACAAGTTACGGGAACAGTTGGGTGCACCTTCGCTCGATAAATTTAAGCTGGTTCCAGCCAAAGTTATCAGTAAAGAGCGGGATATAACCGTAGTGTACGATACCACCAATACTGTGGTAAAAGATGCGATTGTTGTCTATAAAAATCAGTTTGTGGGAAGGATAAAAAATGCCGATAGCCGTTCCGCAACGTTATTCCTGGCCACCGATCCGCAGATGCGACTGCCGATTCAAATTCTGACACAGGATAAGAAAATTTATAAGGGAATGATTCGCGGTGAATTCGGAACGGGGATGACTGCCGAAATGATTGAACAGGATGCCCGGATTTCACAAGGTGACTTGGTTGTATTAGCAAAATCGCCGGGTTTACCGGAAGGCGTCGTCGTAGGTGAAGTTCGTGATGTTCAAAAAAGAGAAAGCGAACTTTTTCAGACAGCTAAAGTCAATTCATTTGTTGAATTTGAAAAATTGGATACCGTATTTATTATTCAGTAATATGCAAATACTCATCAAAGCATTTATAAAATATTTACCGGTTATAACCGTAGTTTTTGTGCTGGTGTTTGTCCAACTGTTATTCATCGGCACCAATATTATTGGCATAATCTTATATGGACGCTTATTTGTCTACCGTGACACCTATAAGATACTCTCCGCCGCTGCGATCACCTCGCTAATCTACGATTCGGTAAAAATGCTGCCCCTCGGGTCGTGGACATTTTCTTTTTGCGTAATCGCCGTATTAGCGTTAATAATCGTTAATGTGTTGAAATTGCATACTATCAGCGTTCTGGAATCATGGCCTTCGGTAGTACTGTTATTTGTGCTAACGGTATCTGCAGCCACAATCCAGTCATATGTTCTTCTGCGAATTTCAGGTCAAAATGCGTTTGACTTTAATTCGCTGTATAGTATAGTGACTCTCAGCATCATATTTATTATTTTCCAAAAAATAACTCATAAAAAAGAGAGAAGACTCTTGCTCGATTAAAGATGTTAGGAATAACCTTTGCCGATTATATTGACACATCACAAACAAAAAGATTCAAAAGCGGTCTTGAAAATACCGAGAGTATTGAACTTATTGAGCAGAACACTGAAGAAATTGATTACTACGAACCGCCATCTGTTTGGAAAAGAATTGGACTGAAAACTGTTTTCTTCATCGCCTTTACGATTATTTTAACTCGCCTAACTACACTACAGCTCATCCGAGGTAAATACTACCAGGGATTATCAGATGACAACCGTATTATTAATCGCCCGATCCCTGCGCCGCGTGGTGTCATCACCGATCGCAATAACGTCGTTTTAGTGCGGAATACTCCTTATTTTAAAGTTAAAGGATCGGATAAATTAGTAAATTATACGGAATACACACAACTCGAAAGTACGATGTCCGGAGAAAAAAATCAGACAGCCGATATGGTTTCTATCAGAGAATATCAGATGAATAAAAGTTTATCTCATATCATGGGGTATATTTCTTCAATTTCCGACCAGGAGTTAAAAAAGTCGAAAAAAATTACTGCTGAAAGCAAAACCCGCTACAGCTCCGACGATTACGTTGGACGAACCGGAATTGAAGAGGCCTATGAAACTGTGCTGCGCGGGCTCAAAGGCAACGAATTTGTTGAAATTAATTCCAGTGGCCAGGTCCAAAAAGTACTTGGTTCACAGCCAAGCATTCCTGGTAAGACCGTCCAAACTACGATTGATAGTGATATCCAACAATATGCGTACGAACGAATTGCCAAAGCTGTTACTGAAACGTCCGCTCCATCAGGAGTCATTATAGTGCAGAATCCAACCAATGGAGAAATTCTGGCTATGGCCAGTTATCCCTCTTACGACAACAATATCTTTACTCATCAGGACCGCGGCAAGGAAGTAACAGCGGCTTTTCAGGACACAGCGATTCCGTTATTGAATCGGGCAATTTCAGGATCATACCCACCCGGTTCAACGTATAAAATTATCACCGCATTGGCGGGTCTTGAGTCAAAAACCATCACCAGAGACAGTAAATTTGAGGATACGGGTAACATTTCAATTTCCGGCATTACATTCAATAACTGGTATTTCTCACAATACGGTAAAACCGAAGGAGACATAGATATACGAAAAGCTCTCGCTCGTTCCAATGACACATTTTTCTATAAACTCTCTCTTGCCATGGGACCGGAAAAACTGGTAGAGGAATCACATAAATTCAAATTAGGGCAGACGCTGGGAATAGATATCCCCGGCGAGATCTCGGGGCTTATACCTTCACCCGAATGGAAACAAAAAGTAAAAAATGAAATATGGTATCCCGGGAATACAGTTAATATGTCTATTGGTCAGGGAGATGTTTTGGTAACCCCATTACAGGTCTCTTCCTATACATCAGTAATTGCCAATAATGGAACATTTTATCCGCCAACCTTAGTGAGCCAAATTCGTGATCCGGATAATAAAGTTATCTGTAAAAAAAACTATCAAAAAAGCACGTGGGGCGGAGAGGTGTGTAGTGAATTCAATGAAAATAGTGTCAGTCCGGTCAAACTGGGTATAAGTCCGGAACATCTTAAAGCTGTTCAGGAAGGTCTGCGAATGGTAAACCAGCGCGGCGGAACAGCCTATCCATTTTTTGATTATCCCATCGAGACAGCCGGAAAAACCGGTACGGCTGAAAGCTTCGAGGGGCAAAAGCCGCATGCTTGGTATTCCGGGTACGCGCCATATAACAATCCGGAGATAACAGTCACCGTTTTGGTGGAAAAAGGTGGCGAAGGATCAAGTGTGGCTGCCCCAATTGCTAAAGACGTCATGGACTACTACTTCAAGCACAAAAAATAAATTCCCTCTTGCATGTAATTGCAAAAAAGTTGAATAATTTTAAAAGGAAGGGAACGTTCCATGAAAAAGCTTAAATTATTAGTTACTCTCTTAATTCTTGCAGTAGTTGCAATGCGCGTAAATCCCGTGCAATACATAACACCTGCTTCTGCACAGGAGTTCCCTAATTTTGACGAACTAACCGAAGTGGAGGAAAGTGAAGCTGCATCGGTAAAATATTCCAAGCCAAAAGATGACACCCGTGTTACCGAAAGCGACCCGCGGGTTAATTATGGTAAATCGAAATATTTGGCCGCCGGTCGGTGGAAAAAAGGTAAAGTGGAAAGCTTTATTAAATTCAAGACCCGCAACGGCTACCACGCCACAAAACTGTATATCTACCTGGTAAGTGGAAAATCAAGTGGTTTAACGGTCTATAGTTCATCCCGAAACTGGGATGAAAAAAAAGTAACCTGGAAAAACAGACCCTCTAAAGGAACTAAATTAGACAGCACTGCCAGAAAGAGTGGTTCCTGGTGGGAATTCGACGTATCTAAGGCTAAGTCCAGCGGTGGAGAATATTCCTTTGCTATAACCGGTCCTTCCAATAAAATTGTTAACTTCTATTCTAAAGAAGGTAAACGTGCACCTCGCTTAGCGTTCGAAAAAGGCAGCGAAAAAACGTCGACACCAAAACCAACTAACAAGACCAACACACCAAGACCAAGTTCGTCGAATACAGCAAACCCGACAAACACCTCCAATCCGACAAATACGGCCAACCCAACGAACACTTCAAATCCAACACAAACAGCTAATCCAACTGAGACTGCTGAACCAACCGACGAGCCGACAGCTGAACCAAGTCCAACCTGTGATCCGGGATTGGATTGTTCCAACGATGGGGATCCGGGACAAGGTGGAATTGAAATTGATGAGTCTGATGACGGTGCTGAAATCTGCGACCCCGGAATCGATTGTGGCAATGACGGTGAACCTACTACTGCACCAACCTGTGCACCGGGAATTGACTGTGGAAATGATGGTGGCAGCCCTACCCCTAGACCTTCAGCTACCGCTAGTTTCAACCCACCACCACCCCCAGGAGGCACCGGGAGCATTAATCCTACCCCAAATACTAAGATTGCCTTCATCGGTGACACCGGCGACGGTAATAATTTCCAGGGAGTTCTTAATTTGATTAAAGCAGAAGGTGCACAAGCGGTCATTCACTCAGGTGATCTTTCTTACTCCAGCAGTGCGTCTACATTTATAAGCAAAATCAACGCAACACTTGGTGCCGACTATCCCTACTTTATGGGCCAGGGAAATCATGACACCGGTTCGTGGTCTCAATACACACCGAGAATCCCAAGCCAGTACATCGTGGCAGGAGATAAAGCTACCGCAAACTACGCAGTAAATTTCAATGGCGTTTATATTGCTTTTGGTAAAGATAAAATAGGTACGCCGTCAACTTTCTCTCAGGACCTAAAACTGGCCACAGTACAAAATGTCTGGAAAGTCTGCAGCTTCCACGAAGTCCACCGTGCTATGCACACAGGCTATAAAGATACTGAAATACCATATTCAGTGTATGACGAATGCCGAATTTACGGTGCTATGACAACTAACGGTCATGCGCATACCTATAGTCGAACACGTACATTAACCAGCGCTTCTGGGCAGACAGTGGATCCTGCCTGGCAGGATTCCTTCAACGTCAGAGTTGCCCGTGGAGCCTTCTTTGATCTCCACTCCGGTGCAGGTGGAAAGAGTACCGGAACATGGGAACGCTGCCGCAAGACAACCGATGCCAGCGACGTCTCCGGTGGTAAGTGTGATATCTTCGCTAATCGCGACGGAGCAGTTATTACTCGAGTCGGCAGTCCGTATGGTGCAGCCTTCATAACCTATGGAGTCGATGGAAACCCGCGTAAGGCAACAGGATACTATAAAGAAGTCGGTTCAAGTACGCACATTGATGACTGGACAATTACAGCTCAATAATCGTAACGGACTATACATTAAAGGCGCACAAATCGTGCGCCTTTTCTATTGACAGCAACTCAGCGACTAGATATGGTAACTGCATGTCTTCAAGTTCAAAAATAGTATTGCTTACAATTGCGCTAACTCTTCTCGTTGGTTGGGGAGTCCGGGGCGATTTGCTCAGTAATAAAAATTCATTTAAGGCTCGCCCGTGTACTAATCGGCATATTTACACCTCGATCGGCGAAGGATTAAAAGCGCCTGATAAAGTATGTATCCTCGACTTAACATCACAACAGCCGGAAAATATCTCTGCGGATATTCGGTTGTTTCGGAATTTAACCGATCTGTATGTTATTGATACCCCAATTAAACATTTACCGAAGGAAATCTTTTACCTCCACAATTTGAGAGCGTTTCATGCACAACGAAGTGAGCTAAGTGAATTGTCGTATTTCATTAATGGCTGGCCACTTTTGGAAGAACTCGATCTCTCCCATACCGAAATTATAAGATTACCGGCGAATATCGGACGCTTACGTTCGCTCCGCAAATTAAATTTGGAAGGGAGTAAGATAACACACGTACCGAAGGAAATAGGTCTGCTGCATTCCCTGCAAATACTCAATATTAACAAAACACCGGTAGAGGAACTCCCCGCAACTATCGGAGATCTTGAGGAATTAAAGGAATTATATTTTCGGGAAACCAAAATTTCAGCACTACCCGAGGAAATTCTTTGGCTCAGTTCATTGGAAGTTCTTCAGGCCAGCAACACACCAATTAGCATAATTCCTGACCATATCGGTGACCTTGCCAGCTTAAAAGAGTTGTATCTCGATAACACTAAGATTAAGGAACTTCCACCGGGAATAGGTGATTTACGAACCCTGGAAATTCTCGACCTGCAAAAAACTCTACTGACCCAGTTACCTCCTGAAATTGGACAGTTACGGCGGCTAACTGCACTCAATGTTGCAGATACCAGACTAAGCCGTTTAACTCCGTATGTACTCGGATTAAAAGAACTGCGCGGTCTGGATATTTCCGGCACGGGAATAGCTGCCTTCCCGCGGGAATTATTTCAGCTTAAGAAATTAAACCTGCTTTTTATTAACAGTACTCCCGTAACTCATCTTCCACCGGATATCGCAAATATTACTGAACTGCAAACACTCAGCCTCAACAGCTCCCAGTTGATTGCATTACCGCCACAAATAGGAAGTTTAAAATCTCTCACAACTTTGAGCCTAAACAACACTAAAATAACGTCGTTACCTGCTGAATTAAGCCAGCTTCCCAATTTGGCTACGATAAACGCAAATTTTACTTCACTAAACCAGTTTCCTGTCCAGATGGCGAAAAGCGAATCACTAACCAGCCTCTATCTGAACAACACGCAAATCAATTATCTGCCTCCCCAGGTTGGAGGTATTAAAAATTTACTAAATCTTGGACTGGGAAATACACCGCTCAGTTACATTCCGCCTGAAATTGGTAATCTGCAGAAATTAACCTTCCTTGATTTAAGCGGGACGCAAATTACTTCAGTGCCTTCTGATATCGGCAAATTACAAAACCTGTTGTCACTGTTGTTGGATCATACGCCGCTTTCTCATCTTCCGCCAGAAATTGGCAACCTTAAGCTCGGAATATTATATATAACCGACACTAAATTACCGGATTATGAGAAAGAACAACTGAAGAAAATTCTCCCCGGAACCAACATCCAAGGACTGTAAGATGCACCTTCAGAAACTAAATCAGCTTTTATACCCGGTGCTACTCGCGGTGAGTACCCTTGTAATTCACCTGACGTATCTCAACAACGGGTTTACCTGGCTTGATCATATTGATCTGGAAGATAAACAGGCGATTGTTCCCTTAAGCGGAACACCATCACTTTTTGTCCGCACGTATAGCCAAACCAGTTTTTACCGGCCAATAATCTCACTGTTTCATAGTCTCGACTACGCTGTGTATGGTAACTGGGCACCCGGGTATCATTTCAGCAACCTTTTAATTCATTGTGCTGTCGTTATTGCCTGCTATTATTGTATTCTCGCTTTAGAAGTCGGAACCGTTAAAACAGCGTTTTTCGGTTCGCTACTGATTGCTGTTCATCCGGCAAATGTGTATTCAATCGGATTAATTTCGTATCGTACCGATCCTTTGGCGGTACTTGCAATGCTCGGAGCCTATATATCCGCAGCCTATTATTTCCATACGCTCCAAAAAAAATATCTTGTTTTATGTTCAGGCTTATTTTTTCTTGGTGTACTCGCCAAAGAAACAGTGGTATTTTGGTTCCCGGCTATAACAGTGCTCTTGTATTATTATTACCAAAAAGATTTTCGCAAAAATTTCATCCTGGCGGGAACCATTTTCGCTACGGCATGTCTGTATTTACTGATTCGGTCAGCAGTCGTAGGTAAACTGTGGGTATATCATGGAGTAAGTCTCACTTTTTATAAAGCACTTGGTACCCGAATGGACTCGCTCAGTACGCTTTTAGTATATTTTTTCAGTCCGACTGTTCCGACAATAAGTGACGCCATCAGAATAACCGGCCCAACGTTTCAAGCAATGATACTGCCAGCAGTAGCTACGGTAGTTGTTCTATGGCTGATAATTCGGTATCGCAGTAACCGAACAGTAGTACTACTTATAGGAATGGTATTGATTTCAATTATTCCGGCACTGAATCTTGTGGCGTTACCCCGATTCGTTTCTCCCCATTACCTGTATTTCACTACCGTTACCGGCGCAATAGCAGCTGCGTATGTGCTGTCTTCAATACGAGATAGGATTAATAAAAGTGTGGTGTACGGAGTTCTCGTGATATGGGCGTCAGTGGCCGCGTATAACTCATTTAGGTTTGGCAACCGTTTTACTGATGACCTGACGTTGTTTCTTCCTGAAGTCAACAGGTACCCTCAATTCCTGGAAGGAGCCTATTATGTCGGCCGTCATTATTATAATCATAAAAACTATCATGAAAGTGAAGTGTATTTTCGTAAGTCGGTAACATTCAATAACGGGTATTTAGCCTATGTCGATAAGTCTGCCGCGATGAACAATCTGGCCATCGTGTTAATGCAAAACAATAAGCCTGCCGAAGCTGAAAAATATTTTGAGGAAGTTGTACAGCAGGGCACCGGTAATCGGAGCAGTGCAATCTATAATCTGGCCCTCACTAAACTGGCTCTCAATAAACCCCGCGAAGCGATTGCCCTCCTGGAAAAAAATATACTTGAGTCTAAGGGCGGCTCAGTTGAAACATACGTACTTCTCGCCAAGGCGTACGCCGGTAACGGCGAAAAAGATAAAGCGCGCGCGTTATTACAGGAAGTTGAACCACTGGCAAAAACAACGGCCGAAAAAAAGCTCTGGGAAGAAACGGTCAAACTCCTGCCTTGACACACGAACCAGCGATTAGCTACTCTTATTATAGATGAAAAAACCAGGAGTCACATTAATTATCATCGGATTTATCATACTTCTCGGAGTTATTCTGTATATTCCGACCTCCAAGTTGATAAAAAGTAATACCGGTAGTGGTACTGCCCAAAATAGTGACGCCACTGTGGAAATGGAAGACAGTGCCGTCTATGCGCAAGGCGAACTTGTTAGTGACTTTCCTGATGTTCCGGTATATCCGGGTGCAGAGATTGAGAAATCAACAGAAATTAACAATGATGGTGAATACGGCTATGTAGCTACCTGGAAAACTAAAGCCAAAACTATTCCGGAAGTCCTGAAGTTTTTCCTGGCCGAAGCAAAATCGAGGAATTGGCCGATTGTTCAATCTCCGGATTTGTCAGGTAAATCAGGCGAAGAATATATAGAGACCAAAATAGACGGTCGTAAGGTATATATAACTGTCGAAAAAGAGGATAATGGTACGGTCGAGTATAAAGTCGATTTTCCTCCTGCAAATCAATAATCTTAAACAATCCTGGTGGCTTTAAGCACTAACAATCCTCCAATAGCAATTATTATTAACGCACTCGCTATCGGGAAGTAACGGGCCAGTTTTGCCGAAGGCGCATATCGTTCAAACAAGTTTCGCGAAGTTACCAGCAGCACTCCCAGTGCTACCAGTACTGCTGCCAGTCCCATACTGAAAAAGAAGATCAGTATCATTCCCAGGACAGTCTTGTTCAATCCAATCGCGATAATCATAATTGCAAGTGCATCGGGGCAGGGGACGATTCCTCCGGAAAATCCGAGTGAAATGAGTGATTTTAAGCCTAATCTCTCTCCGTTTAAATCCGACAGTGTATGCACATGCTGTCCCGGTCCGGTGCCATGCTCGTGATCATGGTGTTCATGGTGATGTTCATGCGCATGTTTAAACTCAGCCCATCGCTTCGATAACAACCAGACCCCGAGAGCAAATATTGAGAGTGCCGATAGAGTTTCCAGAACGGGAATAATTTTCTCAGGAAGAAAATAGTGGGCAGCGAAAAGTGATATCAGTCCCAAAATATAGATGGATGAGGTATGTGTCAGGGTCGTCACCAGAGCTAAAATGAACGCATCTTTTTTAGTGCCATGTTGTCCAACCAAATACGCAGCCACCAGTGTTTTGCCGTGTCCCGGAGTCAACGCATGGAGTCCTCCTAAAATAAATGCTATCCCCAGAGCCCAGAAAAACAGCGATCCGCTCATATTCTTATTGGTAATAACTTGCGTGATTTCTGCAATCTGCGAACCGGCAGTGGATTTCTGCGCGGTTACCGGTTGTTTCGTTTCTTGAAGAACTTTTCCCACTTGTACCATCGCTTTATTCCGGGCCGGAGTCTCAACCGCGCTATTTAAACACCCTTTCTTGAATACATCAAAGGTATAAATGTCATCATCAACAGACATAAATGCGTTGGTATCGGTAACTTCCAAAATACTTCGCTTCGTACAGGAAATAGGCATCTTGAGCTCACCGGTTATCTCCACAGGCTCACCATCGTTCATTAAACCGTTAAGCGACGGGATTGTTACTTCACGATGCTCCAGCTGGATGGGCTTTCCTTCAAACATAAACTGGATATTCTTGAGATATTTTTCCTGCCAGGCACTCCGTTCGCCATCATCAATAGTCCTGTCACTATTAAGGTCAAAATCCTTAATATACCGGCTAATCACTACCGGGTCGTAAAAGTAGGTAATAGATACGGCACTGGATTTCTCGCCGAGGTGAATCGTATAGGTATGGGTCACCGTGGGAATAATGTGCGCAATTGCAATTGCCGGAAGAGCAAATAAAGTAAGAAGACAAAACAAAACCAATAAGACCGGCTTCATAACTATTAAGTAATAACACATTGTGCGATGCTGGCGCAAACAATAGAATAAGTATATGCAGCAACTCTCTGAACGCGAAGCATTGCTCTGCCTAAACACGCTTACTATATACGGAGCACACAAACTGGCCGAACTTTTGAACCGCTACGGGACATATGCCGGGATTTGGTATAGTCGCCCGCCGGAGCAAAAAAATAAAGTTGACCTCCCTTTCATTTTAAATGAGCTGCAGCAGCAGGCTATTTCCTGGATAACCTTTCTCGACCCGGAATACCCGCCATTGCTGAAAGAAATTTCCTCCCCGCCAATTGTGTTGTATTATCAGGGGGATCGGTCACTGCTGCAGACACCAAGTTTAGGAGTCGTTGGTACACGTAAAGCATCATCCTATGGCGAACAGGTGATTAATGTGTTTATTCCCGGTCTGGTTACCGCCGGACTTACTATTATAAGTGGATTCCAAAAAGGTATAGATACTCTGGCCCACACTAAAACGATTCAAAGTGAGGGGAAAACGATTGCCGTATTAGGGACGGGCATAGACCTTGACTATCCAAACGGTAACCGGAAGTTAAAAGAACAAATAAAGTCTACCGGGCTGATACTATCGGAATATCCGCCGGGAACACCACCATTAAAGCAGAACTTCCCCCGCCGGAATCGAATTATTTCGGGGCTCTCGTTTGGTGTCCTCGTAGTTGAAGCAGCACGAAAAAGCGGTTCACTTATTACTGCTAATTTTGCCGTCGAACAAAATCGCGAAGTTTTCGCCATTCCCGGGTCGATTATCTCGCCTCTCTCGGAAGGACCGCATTACCTGATTGAACAGGGTGCGCGGCTTGTCTACAGTCCGATCCAGATATATGAATCCATCGGTATACCGCAAATTGTCCCGGTAACCCCCACACCAGCCGGTTACCGGGTATCACCTGTCCAGGAAAAGATCCTGGCCAACCTTGACGTATACGGCAAGCCCTTTGACCGGATTCTCAAGGAAACCGAACTCAATTCGGCAGAATTATCTGCCCAGCTCACCCTGCTGGAAATAGAGGGACTTGTCAATGCGAATGGCAATGGGATATACAGTAAAACAAGACCATAGTATAATAAAGCCAGTTTATGAAGTTAATATTGCTCGGTCTCCTTGCTGTAATTATCGTAGGGTACACCGCTTTCACCATTATCAGACCTTCCTCATCCGCCAACATTTTCGCCGGAAGCCAAAAAATTGAGTCTACGCATGCCGAGGCTATCCGCCAGTCCAGAAAAATTTACGCCGATAAAAAAGCCCAGAATGTTGATTTTGACCAGAGTCCGTGCCTCTCCAATGATATGGGGAATGGCTATGCTCTCGATATTGCTCATAATCCGCGGGAGCAAATCGATGACCAGGTACAATGTAGTTCGTATCAGGATGGTTCCGTCAAGCATTTTGTTGAACTTTCGCCTGAAGGCAACATCATGCGAATTCAGTAAATTCTCAGAGTCCATGTATAATAATGTCTAGTGAGGAGTATATATGAGCGAATCAGAAACCCTTAGGGAAGAACCTACCCAATCACGTCAGCATCATCGGGACGGATTATTCGGTAACCATACCAATCTATGGCCGATCGTCTTAATCGCCATAGGCATAATTTTTTTACTGAGAAATTTTGATCTTGTAAGCAGTAGAGTAATTTCCAACACGGTAAAATTGTGGCCGTTACTGCTTGTTTATCTCGGTTTGGATTACTGGACCCGTTCTAACCCTCGACTCAGAACCATTGTTACGATACTATTTATTTCAGGCGTTGTATTTGCAATACTTCTACTCTCCGACCAAAGTGCTGCGTTTTGGCGCTCATAGCAGGAATTTCACGCGAGTGATATAATACAAACTTATGGCTAAGGATTTAATTATTGTAGAGTCACCGACGAAGGCGAAAACATTAACGCGCTTTCTCGGTGGAAAATATGCAATCGAAGCTTCTTTTGGGCATATTCGTGACCTCCCCAAATCGAAAATGGGAGTAGACGAAAATACCTTGGACATAGATTACGTTGTTCCTAAAGAAAAAACGAAGCGAGTAAACGAACTTAAAAAATTAGCCGAGGGAGCATCACGGATTATTCTCGCCACCGACCCTGACCGCGAAGGGGAGGCGATAGCCTGGCATATTTTACAAATTTTATCCGAAGGAAAGGGTAAAAAGACAACCAAATCCACGGCTAAAACTACCAAAAAAACGACGAAGACGGCAGCCAAGACTGAACCGGAAGCAAAAGAAATTGCCTACGAACGAATTGCCTTTCATGAAATTACCGAACATGCCATCAAAGAAGCACTGCAAAGTCCGCGTAAAATTGACGCGGCGCTGGTAGACGCGCAACAGGCCCGACGTGTCCTTGACCGCCTCGTTGGCTATAAATTGTCACCATTGTTATGGCGAAAAGTGCGAACCGGATTATCGGCCGGCCGGGTACAGTCGGTTGCTGTGCGACTCATTGTCGATCGTGAGCGGGAAATTGAAGCATTTAAAGCTGAAGAATATTGGAGTATTGATGCACTGTTTGAAGTTCCCGGACGCAAACAGGATAACAAGTTTATCGCCAGCCTGTTCAAGATCAACGACAAAAAGATTTCGATCAAGAATCAGGAAGAGTCACAGAATTATGTTAATGAGATTCAAAAAGATACCTACATCATTAGCTCTGTAACCAAAAAAGAAGTCCGCAAATATTCGGTACCCCCGTTTACCACATCAACCCTGCAGCAGAATGCATCCAACAAACTCGGATTTTCCGCTAAGAAGACCATGATGCTTGCCCAGGGGCTCTATGAAGAAGGATTAATTACGTACATGCGTACCGATTCGGTCAACTTATCGGAGGAGAGTATCGCTGCTACGCGCTCGTTCATCAGTTCGGAGTATGGTCCACAATACTTACCGGAAAAACCGAAGTATTATAAGACCAAATCAAAAGTGGCTCAGGAAGCACACGAAGCCATTCGTCCTACAGATATCTACAAAACGCCGGCCAAAATGGCAGGGTTGGAGAAAGATCAGCTCCGACTCTATACACTCATCTGGAATCGTATGGCTGCGTGTCAAATGAAAGAAGCGGTCTATGATCAAACTACCATCGATATAACTTCGCAAAAAAGTGCCAATAAGTACCTTTTCCGTGCCGTCGGCCGCATCATCAAGTTTGATGGCTGGCTCCGGGTGTATGGTATCGAAGCCGAAACTGAAGATGTTAAAGAACAAACTAAAGACAGTCAGGAAGAAAATAGTGAAGATAAAGAGATTATCAAAGAAAACACCCGGCTTCCGGATGTTTCCGAAGGTCAGGATCTGTTACTGCAAAAACTGATGCCCGAGCAGCATTTTACCCAACCACCACCACGCTACACGGAAGCTGCGCTGGTAAAAGCCTTGGAAGAGCGGGGTATTGGACGCCCTTCAACGTATGCGCCAACCATTTCTACTATCATGGATCGCAAATACGTTGAGAAAGAGCAGAAAGCACTTAAGCCAACACCGATCGGCATTGCTGTTAACGATTTTTTGATGGCCAATTTCCCTGACATTATGGATTTTTCCTTCACGGCCGATCTGGAACAGGAACTCGACGACGTTGCCAACGGCGATGCCCAGTGGAAACCGATGCTGAAAGGATTTCTCGCACCATTCACCAAAAAGGTTGAAGAAACCCAGGAAACGGCCGAGCGTGTTAAA
Source organism: uncultured Gammaproteobacteria bacterium (assembly GCA_964403585.1). Taxonomy (GTDB): domain Bacteria; phylum Patescibacteriota; class Microgenomatia; order JALYQM01; family JALYQM01; genus JALYQM01. The sequence goes on from CAYOFQ010000001.1 coordinate 522,186, forward strand.
GTCGCAACCGAAGAAATCAACGAACCGTGTCCGCAATGCGGCAATCCGCTAATTGTTCGCTTTGGACGTTTCGGTAAATTTATTTCCTGCTCAACGTATCCGGACTGCAAATATACTCGCCCGTTTGTCAACAAATTGGAGGGAATGAATTGTCCAAAGGACGGAGGACAAGTAATTATGCGCAAAACCAAAAAAGGTCGTCCGTTTTACGGTTGCAGCAATTACCCCAATTGCGACTGGGCCTCCTGGACCAAACCGGAACTCCCGGCAGCGACGGGCGACTCGACAGCCTCAACCGGTACATCCACACAGTAATCCTATTGCAATTTTTTTCGCGGTCTGCATACCATAGAAGTATGCATGCACACCGGCCACATAAAGTACACAAACTCATAACGTGGATAAAGAAAAACACTTCGCTGGTAAGTGGTTTAGCAGCAGTGCTTATTACTCTCCTTTTTGTCTCCTCAGTAGTGCTCCTGGGGCAGTCGGGTCAACTTACCTCATTAAGTCGTATTGGTGCTGTTGATCAGACCATAACCTATCAAGAAATCACCTGTACCAGCGTGCTCGTTAAATCCAATGTTGGCTTGCGCGGAAATCTCGTATTGAATGTAATGAATAGCGGCGAGCGAGTAGTCAGCCAGTCTGCCGCCTTTCAGTTACCTTTTGCCAATGAAACGACCTTAGTAAGATTCCCACAACTTCCTGCTAATGGTGTGTATACTTTTTTCATCACTCAGAACACACAAGTTATCGGACAAAATGTTAGCTTCAATATGATGTGTCCAGCTCCGCAAGTATATTTTAACAACCATACCTGCAACTATGTGGATTTAGTAAGCATCCAGCCACTCCAAGGGCAATTCCAAGTTGCAGTATTATTCGGGTCCGGAGAGGAAGGAGAACCGTCTCAAGTCGTACGGCTCTCACAACCATTTAGTTTTTCTGCGCAAAATACGGCACGGGCAAGCTTTACTCAGCCGTTGAATAGCAATGATGATTTTATCTATGTTCTGTATCGCAATGGCGTTTTCATTGCCTACGGATCCGGAGGCGGAATAAAGTCACTAGAATGTTATGTGCCTCCAACCCCCACACCAACTCCTAATCTTCCTCCTGCAGGGACAGTGGATTCGATTACCGACGGACTTATCAGAGGGTGGGCACGTGATCCCAATACAACAGCACCTATTCAGGTCTAGTTATTTATCGATGGGGCACCAGACATTCTTTTCCCTAACCGGTTTATCGGCTCAGTCGCAGCAAATCAATTGCGCTCTGATCTTCCATTTGCGGATAAAAATCACGGATTTACCTTTCAACTATCCCCACTGCTCTTTCAAAATACCGGAACCCATCGACTTTTCGCGTATGGTATAGACAGCGCTGGTGGCGCAAACCCGCAGCTGTCCGGGAGTCCATACACTTTTACCTGGGTTAGACCGAGTCCGTCCCCAAGCCCGTCCCTTTCACCATCCCCAAGTCCAACACCGACACCTACTCCATCACCATCACCAACACCAACCAGATCACCATCGCCTACGCCCACCCCCACACCGGTGGCCTATGGCTGTGAGAATCAGAGCTTCTATAGCGTCAACTTATCATATCCGCACACCAAAGCCTGCTTCTTTGTCCCAAATCTGATGTATGATCAGGAAAATCGGTTTAATATTTTCCATATCCCTACTAACTATTCTGTACGGTTCCCATTTGTGCGAACAGAAAATGTAGGCATCAAAGAGGATCGAAATCTGCAGTGGTCAATAACCTCTCAAGTAGCAGGTCAGGTTTTTGTTATGTACCGTAAAATTCCCGGCCAGGTTCCACCTGGTTGGATTACAGATAAATATCAGAAAATGACCACTGATGACTGGTCAAATTTAAATCAATATGTGTTACGCAAAAACGAACTTGGATTGATCGGTGTATACGATATCTACCGAACAACGATGAACGGCCCAAACACGACAGTGGAATTTGGCCCCGCATCAGATAATAATGTAACGGCATTCTCAATGTACTTAGTCGGAATCAGTCCCGGTTTATAACTCCCTCTTGCGCAACATATGCTTTTGTCCCTACCTTAATAGTAAGGAAATATTTACTCATTATTAAGAAAGGAAATAAAGAACTCTATGAAAAGTTTCCATACTCATAGAGACAAAGGGTTTCTTGGGTACTTGCGCAAGAATAAAGCACTTGCAAGCGGGCTTGCTGCCGTGGTACTGACAATACTCTTTGTTTCTACCATTATAATTTCAGGCAAATCCACACAACTAGGGATGCTTTCTCAAACTAACGCTGCAAATCCTGTAGTAAAATTTCAGGACGCTACCTGTTCCTCGGCAATTGTCAGTACCGACCAGGTCGTAAGTGGCTCGTATACTGTCAATGTCCTTAATGGGAGCGGGGATTTGGTCGGACAATCAGCGGCGTTCAACTTCACCGGAGAGACTCATTATGTAACATTCCCGTCTCTAGGATCGAGCGATTATTTTAGTTTTAACCTTAAAAAAAATGGGGTTACGTTTGGAACACATTCTCCTAACGAAAACTATCGCTTTAATTTAGTATGTCCAGCACCAACGGTATGGTTCTCGCAACACACCTGTAATTCTGTACAGGTGGCAACTTCTCAGGCATTATCAGGAACGTATCAGGTAGGAGTTTCTTTTTCAAATGGTGGAGAACGGGATAGGCCGACAGAGTTTATTAATCGATCAAGAAACTTTACTTTTAATGGACAAAATGCAACGGCTACATTTGAACGTCCTCTTAACAGCAATGACGACTTTTATTATACATTGCTTAAAAATGACGTAATGGTCGGAAGAATCGGATTCGGCAGCCCGAAAGCACTTGAGTGCTATGCCGATCCAACCCCGACTCCGACACCGCCACCATCCTGGAAAGTTAACATGCAAGCCGTATGTCCAAACGGCAACGCACCGACCAGAATGTCCGGAAGCGTTGGAACTCGCTGGAGACCATATCCGTACACCGTTAACGGACAAGAAGTAGGCTACACCGATGGTGGAGCAGCTAACGCTACTGGGTTATCAGTTATTACAGCACCGGTAATAAATAGAGATCTGAACTGGTTTGCCTATATGTTCTATCGCTATCCAAACGGAGGTGCTTTAGTTCAAACATTACCGACAATCGGCGCAATGCCAAACAGTCATTTTGAATCACATGACTACAATCCAGACAATTTAAGGTATCAGATTACCTGGGATGAACAAACTCCCGTTAATACCTATACGGTTAAATTTAAGTTACCAAACGATGCTCCCGAATGTGCCGGTACTACCACTCAAGGTCAACGCCCGGTTGGTAATGTCGACGGAGTATATAATGATTCCAGCTTAGGCTATGTCGTCTCAGGATGGTCTTTGGATCCTGACTCCACTTCAACCAAAATTAAAGTACATATCTATGCTGATAAAGAATTCTCAGCATCCGATACCAGTGGATACGCCGGTGAAGTGGTTGCCGATGATCCGCGTTCAGACTTAACCGCTGAAAAAGCCAACCATGCGTTTAATTGGGTAGTACCCGCTAGGTTTAAAGATGGTAATGCCCATACGTTCTATGTATACCCAATCGATTACCCCTCAAACACCGGATATGACATTGGTGGAGGAAAGGCCTTTAGTATAGGGAAAGTAACCTATACATTCCCAACAGCATCCGCAAGCCCAAGCGGCTCTCCGGTAGCCTGTTCCAATAAAGACATCATGATGGTGATGGACACTTCAGGAAGTATGTCCGGAAGTAAGATTCGCGATGCTAAAGCAGGAGTCAAAGCACTCGTCGCAAAATTACCATCTAATGCCAACGCTCGCGCAGGATTAGTAGGATTCGGAACTCATGCCTACATTGCTGCAGACATGACGCAAACAATGAGTAAAGTAACTGAGGCGTCAGATAAATTACGAGCCTCCGGTGGAACCAACCTTGCCGAAGGTATTACCACAGGCTCGAGTAAAATTGCCGCGGATAATCGAACCCACGTCATGCTGATCATGACCGACGGTATCGCCAACCTTCCACGCCCGAGAGAAATCGGTCCAAACGAACCCGCTGCATATGCATCAGCACAGGCAGCTGCAACCGAAGCAGTTGCTGCAGAGGTAGCACGCGGACTACGAACAGTATTCTATACAGTTGGATTAGGCAGTAAGAGTCAACTGAATTCAACCTGGCTCGATGCTCTTGCCCGTGGCACGGGTGGAAAGAGTGTCTATGTTTCTAAATCAACAGAATTAGATAACAAATTCACTGAACTGGTAACCGAAATGTGTAAGGAAACACCTGCATCAGGTAACCCTGAATTCCTTAATAACTTACGGGGATTGACTGCTCCAAGACAGTAATACGCATTTCACGCAGTAACTAAAAAGAGCTCTAGCAATAGAGCTCTTTTTTTCTTTAATGGTTGAATAATAATTGTATCTACAACTAGTAATAGATAGGATAAGTCAGTTCAATAATTAGTATTGGCGCTTTTTCTTTGCGACCTTTAATTCCAGCATTGCTCTACGCATTGCGCCCTCAGCAAGGGCGTAATCTTCATCAGTAACTCGTTGCTGCATAGCTTCCTGCGCTTTACGGTGAGCTTCTTCCACCGCTGCTTCATTTATCTCTTCAGCCTGGACAGCGTCATCAGCCAGGATAGTTACCTTATTATTCGCAACTTCAATAAAACCGCCATGTATCGCCAGAAAATGATCCTGTCCGTCTTTGGTGTATTTTAACTCGCTCGGTTGTAACTTGGAGTACAACGGAATATGTGAGGGCAATATTCCTATTTGTCCTTCAACAGTCTCAACGGTAATAATACTGACATTGTCTTCAGTCAGCACGCGTTTTTCTGGTGTCACAATATCTAATGTAAGCATTATTTCCCTTCGGCCTTCATCTTTTCTGCTTTTTCGCGAGCCTTTTCAATAGTTCCAACCATATAAAATGCCTGTTCCGGCAGATCATCATGTTTGCCATCTAATATCTCTTTAAATCCACGGACGGTATCTTCTACCTTTACGTACTCACCAGGCGTACCCGTAAACTGCTCAGCAACAAACATTGGCTGTGTTAAGAAACGTTGTATCTTTCTGGCTCGTTGCACAGTCAATTTGTCCTCATCAGACAATTCTTCCATGCCTAATATTGCAATGATATCCTGCAAGTCTTTATAGCGCTGTAAAACCCGTTGCACACCACGGGCCACATCATAGTGTTCCTGTCCTACGACTTCGGGTGTCATGATTTTTGAGTTAGAAGCCAGTGGGTCTATAGCCGGGAAAAGTGCCTGTTCTGCCAGTGCACGTTCCAGAGAAATAGATGAATCCAGGTGTGCAAACGTTGTTGCCGGAGCCGGATCGGTATAGTCGTCAGCGGGAACATAGACAGCTTGAACAGAGGTAATGGATCCGGACTTAGTCGAAGTAATGCGTTCCTGTAATTCACCCATTTCCGAGGCTAGAGTTGGCTGATATCCAACGGCCGAAGGAATACGGCCTAATAACGCCGATACTTCCGAACCTGCTTGAGAAAAACGGAAAATATTATCAATAAATAAAAGCACGTCTTCATGGTTCTCATCTCGGAAATATTCCGCGTGTGCCAAGGCCGTTAACGCAACGCGTGCCCGGGCACCGGGCGGTTCATTCATCTGCCCGAACATCATTACCACGTTCGGCAACACGCCTGCTTCTTTCATTTCCTCATATAAATCATTTCCTTCACGGGTTCTCTCACCAACGCCGGCAAATACCGAGTGACCGGAATGTTCAATGGCAATATTACGTATTAACTCTTTAACAATAACAGTTTTACCGACACCGGCACCACCGAAAGCGGCCACTTTTCCACCTTTCATAAACGGACATATAAGGTCGATAACCTTCATTCCGGTTTCCAGCATTTCAACCTGCTCAGACTGTTCGGTAATTGCCGGTGCTTTTCGGTGGATAGGGTAGTTTTTCGGCGAAGTAACGGGACCTTTTTCATCTACCGGTTCACCAAGCACGTTAAAAATGCGCCCTAAGGCATTTTCGCCTACAGGAACAGTAATTGGCGCACCGGTATCGACAACGCCCATGCCTCTTCGCAATCCGTCAGTCGAAGACATCGCAATAGTGCGGACTTCGTTACCTTTAAGCTGTGTTTGAACCTCCAAGGTAACTTTTTGATCACCACTTTGAACAACCAAGGCGTTCAAAAGAGCCGGCGAGTGACCATCCTCAAATCCAACATCAACCACTGGACCAATAATCTGTGAAATTTTACCTTGCATACATTTCCTTTCTACACCATAGTTGCACTGGCAATCTCTGCAATCTGTTGCGTAATTTGCGCTTGTCGCGCGCTATTATACTCTAATTCAAGCGATTTTCTGACTTCTTTGGCATTATCTGTGGCATTTTTCATCGCAATCATCCGGGCGCTATGCTCCGACGCGCTTGACTGCAACACAAACTGATATACTTGTTGCTCAACATAATAGGGGAGCAGCCAATTTAAAATTGCTTCACTGGAGGGTTCAAAAACCGGAACCTGTGTAGCGTGTGGTGAAGGGCTATCCTCAGCGTGAAGCTCCAGCGCAACCGGTAAGAGTTGTACATGCTCTGCTTTCTGCGTTAATGTACTCACAAAGCGGGGATATACAACGTAAATAAGGTCATATTTTTTTGCAATAAATCCGTCAATAATGAGTTGTACAATTGGTTGAATAAGGCCAAAATGAGCCTTATCTCCCAGTCCGTCAAACGCAGCTACGATATTCCGGCGGGTATAGCGCAAAAACTGCAGGCTTCTTTTACCTACGGCAATATATTCGATTTCCATAGCTCCGTTCATGGCTTTTAGTTTGCGAACAACCGCTGAAGACTCACGATACACGTTCGAATTAAGTGCTCCCGCCAGTCCCTTGTCCGACGAAATTACCACAATCAAGGCCTTCTGCGGATTGGGGTTTTTATATAACAGCGGATGTTGCGCATTTTGTACTAGAGTAGATAAGGTCCTGAGCATTTGTTGTAATTTCGTCGCATAAGCCTCGGACTGATGGACGCGATCTTGCGCTTTTTTCATCTTTGATGCCGAAACCATTTCCATTGCCTTGGTTATTTGTGCAATATTCTTTGCCGATTTAATTCTGGATTTAATTGCCCGTGCCTGTGCCATTACCGCTCCTGAAACCCGCTTACAGCACTCTGTAATTGGGAAACAATTTCATCAGATAATACTTTCTCAGTATTCAACTTGTCGAGGAGTTCAGGATAGGTCGAGTGCATATATTCGAGTAACGACCGTCCCCAATCAGCAATCTGCGGTTTCTCAATTTTATTGGCAAATCCTTCACTCACCGCCCATATTTGCACGACCTGTTCGGCCAAAGTCAGAATCTCTGCTGTACCTTGTTTCAGTATCTCGGTTAATCGTGATCCTCGGTCGAGTGTCCGTTTTGTTGAATCATCAAGATCTGAAGCAAACTGAGCAAATGCGGCGAGTTCCCGGTACTGCGACAGTTCAATCTTCATTTTACCCGCAACTTTTTTCATTGCTTTGGTTTGGGCTGAAGATCCGACACGGGAAACCGAAAGACCAACGTTGATCGCCGGACGAATACCTGCATAGAAGAGATCTGTTTCCAGGAAAATCTGTCCATCGGTAATTGAGATGACGTTGGTAGGAATGTATGCAGACACATCACCGGCTTGGGTTTCAATAATTGGCAACGCAGTTATCGAACCGCCACCGTATTTCTGATCAATTCGGCATGCTCTCTCAAGCAATCGGGAGTGAAGGTAGAAAACATCTCCGGGATACGCCTCACGACCAGACGGACGACGGAGCAATAGCGACATTTGTCGATACGCCCAGGCATGTTTAGATAAGTCATCGTATACCACTAAGACATCTTTCCCTTGCTTGAGGAAGTATTCGGCCATCGCGGTGCCTGCGTAAGGGGCGAGATACTGCAAAGCCGCAGCCTCGGAAGCATCTGCCACTACCACGATCGTATTTTTCAATGCTCCGGTTTTTTCCAGCAAGGCCACTGTCTGGGCCACGAAACTGGCTTTTTGACCAATGGCTACATAGACCGAAATCACGCCGCTGTCTTTTTGGCTGATAATTGATTGCAAGGCGACAGTGGATTTTCCTGTTTGACGATCCCCGATAATTAATTCACGCTGACCTCGTCCAATCGGAACCAGAACATCAATCGCTTTAACACCGGTTTGCAGTGGAACATCAACTGATTTCCGCTCAATAACACCGGGCGCTTTTTGCTCAACCGGCATCGACTCGGTAGTTTTGATTGAACCTTTACCATCAACGGGCTGCCCCAGCGCATTGACAACACGTCCGAGAAGGGCATCACCGGCGGGGACTGTTAAGAGACTGCCGAGTGACTCAACTGTCTGACCAACCGAAAGACCGGTCAACTCACCAAGGACAACAGCCCCGATGTTATTTTTGTTTAAGTTCAAAATAAGACCATAGATACCGGTCTCAAAACGAAGAACTTCCGACATCTGTGCATTTTCCAGACCAGCCACGGTCACAATACCGTCGCCTAATTCAACAATACTCCCGACATTCTTTATCGAGGGTGTGGGAGTAAACGCAGACAGGTGTTTTTCTAATTCTTCAATAAAGCTACTCATATTCTCCTTATTTCTTTAGTTGCTCGGTGATCTGTTTTAACTGACCGCTAACGGTGTAATCAATAACCGTATCACCAACTTGAATATACATTCCACCGATAATAGTTTCGTCAATGTGTTCCTCAATCTGTATGTGGCGACCAAACATCTCTGAAAGTTGCTTTTTGATGAGTTCTCTTTCAGATTCTCGGAGTTCTATTGCTGTTCTAATTACAGCCACATTGTATCTGCTTTGTTTGGCCTGAAATTCAGACAAATGAGCAATTATATCAGACAGCATTGCCATCTGTCCACGCTTTTCCAATAACTGAAGTAAGCCTTCAGCGATTTCCCGAGCAGAATTCATAACGCACTCCTTCTTAATAAAATTAGTAACTACTGTGTCTGAATTTTCACACCCTTAAGTTCATCCAGTTGTTTCTTTAACAAATCGTGCTGCAAATTGACATCAAGCGTCCCGGCGAGCGACTTTTTGGCGATGAGTGCTGCCAGACGAACAGCTTCCTCGTCAAGACTCATACGTCGGCGGTCAAGTTCGGTTTCGGCTTGCTCAACAATCTTACGCGCCTCAGCCTGTGCAGCAACTTTAGCTTCCTCATGCAACTTTACCGATAACTCTTGAGCGCGTTCACGCATCTCTTCAATTAATTTCTGACCTTCAACCCGTGCTGAGTTCACGACGTCACTCTTCATTGATTCTGCCTCAGCCAGTTGCTGCTTAACTTTCTCGGCATTAGCAAGGCCTTCTTTAATCTCCTCATCGCGTTTTTTCAAATATTTTTGAGTCGGAGGAACAACAAATTTTGCAATAATGACGTATAGAATCAGAAAATTCAATGCCTGCCAAATGATCTGCTGTAAATTTAATATTTCCATATGTTTCCTATTCTCTTAATGACCTTATGCAACCGGAACAAATCGAATAATAAGCGCAACCAGAAGTGCAAAGATTGCTAAAGCCTCACAGAAAACAATACTCAGGATCATGTTGGTACGAATGTTGTTTAAAGCTTCCGGATTACGTCCAATAGCCTCAACAGCCTTTCCTCCAATGATACCAATACCAATGCCTGGACCAATTGTTCCGATGGCGATGGCAAGTGCGAATGCTAACTGCTCCATATACGAGAACTCCTTATTAGTGGTCTTGATGTTCCACCGCTAAATTAATAAATACCGAAGTAAGCATGACGAAAACAAGAGCTTGGATTACTCCAACAAATACTTCAAAGGCCAAGAACGGGAATACGAGAAATCCCAGATAAGCGCCGGTTAATGCCAGCATTACGGCCAAAATAACTTCGCCCGCAAATATATTCCCAAACAACCGGAATGAAAAAGTAACAATACGCATGATCTCTGAAACAAGTTCCAGTAACCCGACAAAAATATTGACCGGGGAGCTAAAGTTAAAAAACTTTTTTAAATAGCCTAATCCGTGTTGTTTAAATCCTAAATACTCGATTAAAATAACCACGATTAACGCCAGGGCAATAGCTGTATTAATATCAGCGGTAACGGCACGAAATATTGGCACCGGAATTTTTTCTGTAAGACCTTCTGCACCATGTCCGGCTTCTTCATAAAAACCGAGGGTATTTGCCCCCGGTAAAAGTCCCGCCCAGCTCCCGAACATAATAAAAAGGAACAGGGTCAAAAACAGCGGGAATAATCGCTCGGTTAAATCCTCACCCAAAACGCCGCGGACAGTTGAATAAATAAAGTTGTAGAGCATCTCATACAAACTTTGCAATCCGCCCGGATGTTTCTTTAGTGTGCTTACGATAGAAAGGAGAACCAGTGAAAGAAAAATAGTAACAATCCATCCGGTAAACATACTGTTTGTCACATCAATCGGGCCAAGAGAAAAAATTTTTTCCGCACTCAAAGAGATGTGTAGATTGTCCATAGATGGATATAAAAAGCAAGCTTATTACACGGAAATTATATCGTGCCTCAACTCTTCACACAAGTAGCATCACAGTGATATAAATCACATGGCATATTGCGAACTATTGGTGTGTCCAGTCTGTCCAGGACATATTTTTTCCACCGCCACCGGTGGCTTTCGTCGGATAATGCTGACCGTAGGCTTTATTGATTACCCAAGTAACCCAGGGCTCGTTATTCATCCATTGTGAGCCGAACTGTTGAGATAAATAGTACTGGTAATCCAGTGTCCGCAGGGGAGCGTTATTCTGTATGAAGTAGGCAGGATATCCCGCACGGGATAATAATTCTGCCTGCATAATATATCCTTGCATACCTTCCCACGGGTATTGAGTATATCCCGGAGGCCAGCTAAACGCGCCGCCTCTTCCTTGGTCATTTACAATTGCACCATCAATCTTATGGCCATTTTTAATTGATCCCGCCGGGTTCACAGCAACCTGTTTGGACGAATCGGTAGTATATGACCACGAAATACCATTGTCATTCAGGTTTGGACGGCAGCTCGGACACTTGGTCACATCACCGGAATACCGCTGATAGGTTTGCCAAGCTTTTTCAACTTCGGCACTATCCCCGAGATAGAGCGCTGCAGCAATCCGAGCACCTCCGGCGAGCGCGTCCCCGTTACTTGAACCATTATCATGAGATTCACTTAAGTTATATTCGGGAACACTTCCGTTGTTCCGGCAATTCTTTTTATACCTGATATAGTTAACATAATTTGCCCAGCGGGTACCTTCATTGCCGTCCGTACCAGCTCGAAGATTGATAATATCTGCGGCAATAATATAACTCGGCAAATTTCGGGATAGAGCCAGCGAGCGGGCTTTGCTCGGCGTAGTTTCACAGTCTGCGTCCCGGTTGGCATCAGTACCGATTGCTGACAAAATCGCCGCAACTGCCTTCGCACGATATGCCTGGTCTTTAGTTTTTGCCGCAACTAAGGCAACTGCCAAAGTGCTCTGATCATGCTGTGAATTCTGGTCGGCCAAATTAGCGCTTCCAATCGAACTGTCGGCCCTTGATTTAAGATCATTCCAGGCTTGACCACTTGCCGGCAACCGGTCAATATCTGCTTGAGAAATCCAAATTCCGGTTTTTACCTGGCCTGAAGGGAGGGGAGTTTGAGCTGTCGGCACGACTGTCGGCAATTGCGTCGTAGAGCGGGGAGAAACACCAACTATATACATCGAATACGCTTCTCCGGTTTCCGAATACGGGGCTCCAAAGGTTACAACTGATGCACTGGAAACAGCCTTTTGGTAAATATGATACACACCAATCAACCCCTGTTCATTTTTTCGGAGCATAAACGGTTGTAAATTGGCGTATGAATCACTGGTAACTCGGGTATATGAGGAAAGCCAAGCCGGAGCCGGTTGACCGGGAATTTTACGATAGAATACATAGACATCCGCAGGTTGGGTGATGGTCACATTCCAGGAGAGCAGATGATTCGCTTTGAGTGACACATTTTCGGTACGGATAAAAGCTACCTGTTTCGCCTGCAGCGCCGTTGGTGTGCTGAAAAAAGTAAACCGGTTATCTCCGAGATACATCACTGCTCCAGGCGTTAAACAGCCGACTTGAGTCTCATATGGGGACTGAGAAGCAAAAGATATCTGTCCAATGGTATTAAGTGTTGCTTGGGTACAGGGTATGGTTTGGGCAGAGGAATTATCCTGGGTGCGAATAGTAAAAAGGCTGTTATTCTTAACTATACCCACCACCAGTAATGTGAGGACGAACGTCATTGAGCCAATCTTTAATAATGTTTGTAACGCTTCGGTACTACGCATAAAAATCTTCTGATTATTATTAAGTACCAACTTGCGTTAAAGTGCAATAACAAAGGTCACTGTTGACAGAACAATATACGTCCGACGTACTATAGTAGTATACAGTTAAGTATCTTAATGTATGGTGCCATCTTTTTTTCGTACAAATTCAGGGAGAACGAAATTCGCTTTTGCCATAGCGGTACTCTTGTTTGTCGGAGTATTTATCTACAATGGTAAGCTGTCTCCGGTCCAAAGTACCAGCTGCGGAGCCAACTGCTCCTTAAAAGAAATCGGTACTATCGACGGTCTGGGTAATTTTTCCACTACGCCAACACTAATAAAGGACCAGCCGTATTGGGTTCGACTCACTATCAACGGCCAGGACAATCTGGTTGCTACACCTGGTCCAACTGCCACACCTGCGCCAAAGGGTGTAGACACAATGATGTACATTGACCTTTCTTCTAGTATGTTAGAAAATTATCCGAAATATAATCCGGATAACGGGACGGATGTTATCATGTATCAGGCAGCTCAGACTGCTTTGAATAAATATATTGACTCTTCAGATCAGGCCAATGATTATCTTGGGTTTGGTACCTTTACCTGGTGTATTAATTACAAAAATTCCGCCACACCCGTTTGGTGGTCTTACGACGACTTTAATCGGGGTGATGGAAAAATGGTCGGATTCAGTGCCGTACATATTCCGTTGCGCCCCATGGCCAATAACCCCAACTATTATAAAAACATTATTAACAGTATTACCTTCAACGGTGATGATGCCGATTTTTGTGCCGGAACCGGTCTTTCGCATGAACCAACCTCCAATGGTGGACCATACAATACGACAGGAGAGTTTCACGGAGGCACCTCAATTGGTGGGGCAATCACCGGAGCAAACACCTTCCTTACACCAATACTTAATGATCCAAAAGCGAAGCGCAAAGACGGTACCAGCTATCGGGACAGTGTCAAAAGTAAGAATCTTTCTACCTATAACCGTAATATGGGACCATATGCCCGCCAGTACACAACCGGGGCGGCTATTCCCAAGTATATTATTCTTGCCACCGACGGCGGAGAAGGGGTACCGCCGTTAGTTACTGATGAGGATATCGATCACAATACCCGCACTATAGTACAGAACGCGAAGCAACATGGTGTAAAAATATTTATGGTTATCACCAGAAGACAAAGCAGCCTATCTGCTAATGGAATCGCCAGAATTAACTATATCACCGGTACTACCGGAGGTAAGGCCTATTACGGCAATTCTGAGCAGGAATTAGTTGCTAATTTTTCCAACATCCGCACCGATATCGTTGAGGATTCTAATGGTGGTGCTATTCCTTCCGGCACACCGGTTGCCAAAACCGACATCACCGTTACCGAAAAGGTCAATGCTTCGTATTTCAAAATCGACGAACCCACGCATAGTACTCCGATTACCTTTAAAGTCGGGCAGCCTGGCTCACCTGAAACAGATATCACTAATTTGATGTGTAAAGACAGCAACTCGGATACCGTGCCGGACTGTGTCAGCAATAAAAAGTACAACGCTTCGGGCAATCTGATCGGCTATGATGTAACGCTCGATCCAATCGGTTTCGGCCAAACCCGTTACATTTATTTCAGAGTAACCCCAACTAAGTCTACCGGAGGACTCTCCGTTCCGGTCGATGAAGACCCGACCAGTGTCATCGACTATGAGGATATTCCCGCTACCGTCAATTTGGATAACGTTAGTGTCGTTATCACCGAGGCCAGTCTGTTCTTTCAGGTATTCGGTGGAGGCGATGTCTATTCGGCATCAAATGATGTGACCAAATCTATTTATTCATTCCTTCCCGGATCAACAGACCTCTTCAGTTCGGTGGCTAATGTTGTTTTTCATCGGGGAGGGGCAACCTATGGTAACGGAAAAGTTAATTCGAAAAACAGGGAAGTTGACCCGTATGCAATTACCTATGATCCGGTACAAATGAGCTATAACACTTTATATAACGAATACAGCAAGTTAATGCCGGCAAGTAATATTAAGAACATTTCCGGTCTTTCCGATTTCACTACCTCCGGCTACTACATGGATAACACCAGTACCAGCAATGGTAAATTTGAGATCAAAGGAGCAGGCTGGACCGGACAAAATTTGCAGGGCAAAAAAATCGTCATGTTTGTTCCCGGCAATCTATACATCAGTACTAATTTTTCCGTCGAGGATGACGGAAATAGTTTACTTGTGTTTATTGTTAAAGGAGATGTCGGTATCGATCCCGACGTAACCAATGTTCAGGGTGTCTATATTGTCGACGGGAAAATAGATACTGCCTGTAAATCGTCATCCTCCTTCAACGCCGCCAACAGTTGTTCGCCGGATGCCGGAGCGAACGGTACCGAAAAACAATTAACGCTGGAAGGCATGTATATAACTAATTCCATCGATCCGCTGACCAAAGGATATAACGGGTTAGCGGGAGGATTCCTTTTGGATCGCAAGCCTACAACTGCTATTCCCGGTGAACGGTTTATATACCGTCCCGACTTCATCATGAGCACTTCGTTAAGTATTGGCCGCAAAAGCTATACCTGGATCGAAAACACACAATAATTCCGCTCAGCAATTTGACATGCCATAAGAAATATACGTACTATAGAAATACCAGTTATGTATAAAAAAATTTTCCTCTCCCTGAATGCGCTCTTGTTCCTCACCATCTTTGTCTATTTAGGTAAAACAACTTTCGTGAAGGGAGCGAACTGTGCATCTAACTGTACGACCAAAGAAATTGGGACGTTAGGAAAAGATGCATTCGGCCGGGATGTACTTAATCCGGTTGATCCGGTCGCCGTCAATAAATCTTACTGGGTAAAGCTTTCGGTGAAAGGCCAGGACACAACTACTTCCACGATCCCAACTGCCTTACCGTCACCTACTACGACTACTATCTCATACGGAAGCGACATTATGATGATGTTGGACACCACTACCAGTATGTATGACAGTATTCCGGTAAATGCTGATGGTAGCGGCGGAACCGTACTTACCTATGAGGCTGTTCGTGATGGTATGGTGCGAATGGTTAATCTTTCCAGTGATCCGCTGGACTATTTAGGCTTTGGGTCATTCCGCCTCTGTCGCGGGTATACTTCTACTACCACACCTGTTTGGTGGGTATACGAAGACTGGAACCGGGCTGATGATGGTTACCGTGGTACAAGCGCCATCCACCTGCCACTACAGCCTTTAAATGGGCGAAAAACACTTTTTACCAATACCATTAACAGCATCACTATTTTAAATGACAGCGGTAAAAACAATAACTTCTGCCGTAGTTCCGGTGTTGACTCCAACGGCTTTCATGGCGGTACCAGTGTCGGTGCCGCGATTACTGCTGCCGATACACAGTTAACTCCGATTCTCAACGACTCCAAAGCAGTACGCCGGGACGGCTCCAGTTATCGTGACTCAACAAGAGTCGGAATCAATGGCTATAACGATGGTCCCCGTACTCGATTCGGAGTTCCGAAGTACATCGTATTAGCCACCGATGGCGGAGAAGGCGCCCCACCACTTATCGATGACCCTGATATCGATAAAAACCTGCGGAGTGCCTTGCAGACTGCAGCCCACTATGAAATAAAAATTTATGGCATCGCCTTTAGCCGGCCCGGTAATAACGATTATCAGAAATTGGAAAGAATAACTACCACTACCGGAGGAAAAATCTTTGCGGGTAATTCAAGGCAGCAAATTCTCCAGTCCGTGGAAGCGATCCGTAACGAAATAACCAAGGAATCGCAGGGCACTCCACCGCCATCCCCATCACCTTCATTTTCAACTACCGGTTCAACTGCCACCATTAATGAACGAATCAATAGTTCTAATTTTTCAATTTCAACAATGAATAACACAACATTCAAATTGATTAAGCGTAATACGGACGGGAGTGTCACTAATATCACGTCTACTTGCGGCTCCGGTTTAGCCGCCTGCTTAAGTAATGCCTCCAGCGCCGGATTTGATTTAAAGCTGCCGCAAATCGGCTCGAATGAAGAAATATATGTCTACTTTATGGTCACCCCGACCACCGCCAGCGATCCCGGGCAAAAAGTACCGGTCGACAAGGATCCTGACAGTATCATCAAATACTCAAACGGGCATCAGGAGAATATCCGTAACGTTCAAGTAGGCGTTGTTGCCAATAAGCCGTATTTTGAATCCCAGAATGGCGGCGATATCCACACCCGCGGCGGGCTGCTCGTTGATATGCCGGATACGTATAAGTTTATCCGGGGTACCTACCCGGGTATTTTAAGTTACGGCGGCAGTGCTGTGGTAAGGCCCAACAATAATCAATTGAGCAGTAAAAACTGGAAAATCGGCGGCGGCTCTCCGGGATACCAGGTAAACGCGCAGAAATACACCTATCAGGCACTCCTCGCAACTATCAAATCAAAGAAAACTATTACCAGTCTATCTCAGATAACCGGATCCGGTTTTTACGTAGTAAACGGAGATCTTACTATTAATAGTACCAATAAGCTGCCTAACTTATTGACTTCAACTCAGCAAATTGTGCTATTTGTCAATGGAAATGTGTATATTCGAACAGCTATTCCTCTTTTCGGCAATCCGAATAATAAATCGTCTCTGGCTATCATCTCTTCTAAAAACATCGGCATTGATCCGGCAGTCAGTGACCCCGGGGGCACCATCGCCGGGATCTATATCGCTGACGGCGTCATCGATACAGCCTGTTCGGGCACGTTCTCCTTTACCCAGTGTACTCCCGGAGCACCAACCTTGCATAACTCATCACTGACCCTGGAAGGAATGTTCCTGGCTGCCTCGGGTTTCAATCTGGACCGGTACGGAACTCCGGACGTTCCGGCCGCCGGCGAGAAATTTATCTATCGTCCGGAATTGTTATTAACCGCTGCACCACAACTTGGGTCGCTTTCATCGGTATGGCAGGAGATATCGCCTTAACAACCGGATAAATGAGCAGGTGCTCGGTTCTATATGTATTGACTTGTCTGGTTATCTGTGTTAACCTACGACTTTACCACTAGATGAAAATCAGAGGCAGGTGGTATTACTTTAGATCCTTAAAGGAGATCGAAATGAAAGCAAAAATATTAAAAAAACATGTCGCCGCTAACAAAGATGCAAAATCTGTGTATCTAACCGCAGCAGGATTAAAAGCCCTCCAGGAAGAATACGAAGATCTCGTAAACAATAAGCGACATTCGGTAGCCAGCCGAATTCAAAAAGCTCGTGAATATGGAGATTTATCAGAAAACGCCGAGTATGCAGAGGCTAAAGACGAGCAGTCATTTATAGAAGGCCGGATTTTAGAGCTTGAACAAATACTCCAGAACGTATCGGTAATTGAGCAAACCAGTTCAGATATCGTTCAGATTGGCGCGACAGTTAAGGTTCACATTAATGGACGTGACGACACGTTTAGTATTGTAGGTGCGCAAGAGGCCGATCCTCGTCAAAAGAAGATCTCCCACGAATCACCACTCGGTCGTGCCCTAATAGGCAAGAAAGTAGGTTCATCCGTAGAAGTAGAGGCACCGGTAGGGAATATAACCTATAAAATCATTTCCATTGAATAAATTAACTAAAAAAGCCCCCTAAACCCTGTACACCGTACAGGGTTTTTCGTATCTTGACGCAGTTTCAATAGCAGGTTACCCTTGCTTTCATGGTAACTCTGTATCTTGTTAATCAACCTGAAAGTACCTGGATGAAAGAGGAAAAATGCGAAGGCCAGTCGGATACCTCATTAACAACAACCGGAAAGATGCAGGCACATAAAATTGCCAATTATCTCGCCTCTATACACCTTAGCGGGCTCTATACCAGTAATTTACACCGCACCAATCAGTGTGCCCGAATCATCGCGGCAACCGTTCCGCAAAAGATCAAGCGCGACGAGCGCCTCGCCGACATGCACCTCGGAATCTGGCAGGGCAAATTCCCCGAAGAAATTGAATCCCGGTATCCCGAGATATGGCAGGTACGGAAAAAAGACCCTGCGCAGGCAGTCATCCCTGACGGGGAACAATGGAGTTCAGTTGTCCACCGGGTACATAGTTTCTTGGATGAAATCCGGGATGACGAGCTTTTTGATAAAAACCTTATCGTAATAACCCATGATATAATAGTACGCATAATATTGCTATATTGCGAAGGCAAACCAACAACCTCATTTTGGGAGTACCAACTTGACAAAGGATCCCTGACTAAGGTACAAATTGAGCCTGAGAAGAAAGTAATCGAAATAAATTATACCGACCATTTATATGTTCCGCACTTTGTATAACCACACCATTTTGAAGATTGTCCACACGTCATGCAACTAATCTCCCGTTGCATAGTATAATTACCTCAAATTACCAAAAAGGAACATATATGTTAGACCCAAAATTTATACGCGAAAATGTCGATAAAGTGAAACAAAATATTCTGGAACGTAATTTTGATCCGGAAATTGCCAATGTCGACGAGTGGTTGACAGTCGATAAAGAACGCACCAGAGTTCAGCAGGAAATAGAACAAGTAAATAAGCGAAAAAATGAAATTGCCGAACTGCTTAAGGATGCTACCAAGCGCACGCCAGAACTAATTGAAGAAGGTAAAACTTTAAAGCAGAAAAGTGAACCGCTGGAAAATGAATTTGCCCAGGTAGATGAAAAGTGGAATAAAATCATCGCCCAGATCCCCAATATGCACTTTGATGATGTCCCGCGCGGCAAAAGCGATGAAGAAAATAAGATTCTGCGTGAAGTTGGAGAGCGGACAACATTTAAATTTGAGCCAAAGGATCATGTGCAACTGGCAACTGATCTGGATTTGATCGATTTCAAAAACGGCGCAAAAGTTGCCGGGTCTCAGTTTTATTATTTAAAAAATGAGGCCGTCATTCTCGACCTGGCTTTACAGCGATTCGGTATGGATTTCTTCCGTGCTAAGGGCTTCGAATTGATGATCACCCCCGATCTGGCCAAGTCGCGATTCTATTTAGGCACAGGATATGCTCCCCGGGGCGATGAAGCGCAAATTTACGAGATCGAAGATGAGGATCTTGGATTAATTGCTACTGCCGAAGTTACCATGGCCGGCTATATGGCTGACGAGTTGCTTGAAGAAAAGAATCTACCGCTCAAGTATGCTGCCGTATCACATTGCTACCGTAAAGAGGCCGGAGCCTATGGGAAGTATTCCAAAGGACTGTACCGCGTCCACCAGTTTACAAAACTCGAAATGTTCGCCTATTGTGCTGAAGAAGATTCTCCTAAAATTCACCAGGAATTTTTAGCGATCGAAGAAGAGATTGCCCAGGCACTGAAGCTTCCGTATCGGGTTGTTGAAATGTGTACCGGAGATTTGGGGGCGATGGCTGCCCGTAAATACGACTTGGAAGCCTGGTTGCCAAGTAAAAATGATTACGGAGAAATCACTTCGACTTCCAATTGTACCGATTTCCAGGCACGTAACTTGAACATCCGGTATAAAACCGCCCAAGGACAACCAAAATATATTCATATGCTCAACGGAACGGCCATTGTGCTATCGCGTTTTCCGTTGGCCATTCTGGAGAATTATCAGCAGGAAGACGGATCAATCAGAATTCCTGAGGCCCTGGTACCATACACTGGTTTTACTGAAATTAAAAAGAAGTAACATGGCTACGAGAATTCAGACACTGCACGAAGAAGTCTCATCAATCTCGGGGAAAATAAAAGTACGTCAGTACTACGACGTTCGCGAATTGTATGTCGATGATGTGAAGCAAAGTCAGTGGTCGGATAATGAACTTCGTTTTAACGGTACCTATTGGGGCGGTGTAGTAAGTGTGCCTTTGCCTGACACCATCATCGCCCCGCATGTCTTGATGCTTGGTTTGGGGGGTGGAACTATCCCTAAATTATTAACAAAAAAGTATCCCTCCTGTTCGGTTCTGTGCATTGAATTAGACCCGGTCATCACTCGTATTGCTCAGGAATTCTTCGATCTGAATAAGTACGCCAACATTGATGTAGTGACTGCAGATGCCAACCGGTGGCTGGAGGAAAATACTGAAAAGTATAAAGCGCACTTTGATGTTGTTTGTTTGGATACGTATATTTCCGACAATTTTAATTTTAATACCAAAAACAATAGCAAGGTTGAGCAATTAATCTCATACTTAAATCTAACCGGAACATTAATTACTAACCGCATTTATGATGAAGAAAACAAAAAGGAATTAGCAACATTTAAAAGAAATTTACAAAGATATTTTATTTCAGTAAATCAGATCATAATTGAGGGTTATTCCGGATGCGATAATATCATTCTGTACGGACAAACCCCACACAAGTCAAATTGACCTATTGACATAGTTTTTCAATTTCTTCACAATAATTTTAGTAATAATTTAGTACATAAATTATCAGTTATTTAACGCTAAATTATTTTAAAGGGAGGTGAATTTACTCATGGCAGCAAAAAAGAAAGCAGCAAAAAAAACAGCAAAGAAAAAAGCTACAAAAAAGCGAAAGTAGTTTTTCTTTAATCCCTTAAGTCAAACTCGTTCAACTTGTCACTTAAGGGATTTTTTTATGGTTAAAAATCTTCCTTTGTGAAAATCTAACATTCTCCTTTACGAGTAATCACTCACCAAATAGATCTTAAAAGTACACTATCAATAAAATATATAATTAGACATGTCTATTGATAGTAGATATACTTCACAAACCTTAAACTAAAGTTATATTCAATTTCCGGATTGAAATCTCATTATAGTAGGATAAGAATAAATACACATGAGCGAAGTATCATCTTCAAAACTCCGATCTTCAGAATATTTAAGAATAGTGGGGCGATAGCCACTAATAGAAAGAGCCGAACACAGGAGGTGGCCACAAACGCTAAGTGTGCCGCCGGTATTAGCCCCGGTCCCTGTCAAAGTCAATACAGAATATTTTGTTACGCCGCGAAGAAGCGGCGTTTATTTTATCTCAGAAGATACATTACATGAGCTTAAAGTGGAAACTAAACAGGCACATCGACGTCGCCGGGTCGAAACAGAATCCCGTGACCAGTTCATGGAGTTGTTAGCAGATATTGCCACCGATTCCGAAAACATGGACTCAGAATCAAAATTGCACGAAATACGCTGCTTGTATATGGCCAAATATTTAGCTGACCTGCTCGGCATCGATCCCGAGAGCCGGTTATATAAATACTTTTTAATTGGGGCACTGTATCACGATGAAGGCAAGGAGGCAGATAAAATAAAACACCGAATCCGTATCAAAGGGCTGTTAAGCGACGACGACCGGAAAGTCACCCACCTTCATCCGCTTCTTGGCACACTTCGCGCGCTCATGAACGGATTGGATCCCGCCGCGGAATACGCACTTACGCACCACGCATTTTATAACAGGGAAGTGGGGCATATGAAAGGATATCCCGATTTCGTCTCCAACCCCGAACTTATTGGAATAGTGTATGGCAATCCGGATGACGAAACGTTTGAAAGCATGGCCGTTCATTTAGGGTTTACCCTTGCCGATCAGGCACAATATATTTTTCTTAAAGAACTGCTAAAAGCTATTGATGAATGTGACGCACTATGTTCTCGGCGAATATATCGTGACAGACGTCTAACAAAAGAAGAAATGGAAACACACCTTATCAATAACAATGGCATACGTTTCAACCCTGAAGTGGTAGCACTGATAGTAAATAATATCGATGAAATACGATTTTTTCATTACCTCATGTATCGCACGCATAATCATATGATTAGCGAAATGAATTTGCCACAGCACTGGACATTTATTGATGCTCCGGTCGAGTATGAACGCTCGTTCGGAGGTGAAATTTCAGCCCGCGCCACATCACCTCTTCGGGTCAGCTGGACCGAAATGTCGGCAGCAAATATTCATCAGGTTATGGAACAAACTAATCTGCTGTATAACGATTTTGTCACTACCACCCGACCGAAGTATCGGACCCGCCGACCGGTACAAAAACCATAGACTTATCCCCGGACTTTTAATATAATACGCAGTGTAAGTATATACAGTGCTAACCCTACAAAGCTACAGAAAGAAGAGTCTTCCATGTTTAAATTTCTCACTAAATTTGTCGACTCAAATGAGTCCACCATCAAAAGATATCGTAAAATTGTCGATCGGATTAATGAACTTGAGTCATCCATACAACAACTGGACAATGATGCCTTAAAAGGAAAAACAGCTGAATTCAAGGCCCGCCTGGAGCGGGGTGAAACGCTCGAAGATTTGCTTCCTGAAACGTTTGCCGTTGTACGAGAGGCATCACTACGCGTCAATAAACAGCGCCATTTTGACGTCCAGTTGATGGCCGGTATTACCTTCCATGAGGGCAAAGTAGCCGAACAGAAAACCGGAGAAGGTAAAACACTGTCAGCAACCACCGCAGTTTATTTAAATGCACTCACCGGCAAAGGGGTGCATGTGGTAACCGTAAACGATTACCTGGCGCAACGCGATGGTGGCTGGATGGGTGCCGTCTATCATTTTCTGGGACTCTCTTCTTCGGTTCTTATCCACGAAACATCGTTACTGTTTGATCCTGAATATACCAATACCGAAGCACAGGACTGGCGCCATAAACACCTAAAAAAGGTAACCCGCCGGGAAGCTTATGCTGCCGACATTACCTACGGTACCAATAATGAATTTGGTTTTGATTATCTGCGCGACAACATGGTCATGGAAGTATCCGATATGGTCCAGCGCGGACACTATTTTGCGATCGTCGACGAAGTCGACTCTATTCTTATTGACGAAGCCCGTACCCCACTTATTATTTCGGCACCCGACACCGATCCGACAGATAAATATTACGAATTTGCCAAACTTATCGACGGCCTTAATCCAAAACTGGATTACGTAATTGATGAAAAACTGCGTACGGCTCACCTTACCGAGAATGGTATCAATAAACTTGAAAAGAGACTCGGCGTAAACAATTTATACGAAAAGGATTTTGAAACAGTGCATCATGTTGAAAATGCGCTCCGGGCGCGTTCACTTTTCGAACGTGACAAACAGTATGTTGTCAAAGACGGCGAAATAATCATTGTCGACGAATTTACCGGCCGTTTAATGTATGGTCGCCGCTACTCTGAAGGCCTCCACCAGGCCATCGAAGCCAAAGAAGGAGTTAAAGTTCAACAGGAATCAAAAACACTGGCAACGATCTCCATTCAAAACTATTTCCGGTTATACGAAAAGCTTTCCGGTATGACCGGTACTGCCGCTACTGAAGCCGAAGAATTCCATAAAATTTATAAAATGGACGTGGTGGTAATTCCGACCAACAGACCAATGTCCCGCAAAGATTTGCCGGATTATATTTTCAAGAACGAACGCGCTAAAATTGAAGCGATCGGTCGGGAAATTGAGTCGGTTAACAAGACCGGCCAACCGGTGCTGGTTGGTACCCGGGATATCGAGCATAATGAATTACTCTCCCGATTGTTAAAGCATAAAGGCATTAAACACGAGGTGCTCAACGCCAAAAACCATCTCCGGGAAGCGTTGATTTTAGCCAAAGCCGGAGAAAAGGGCGCTGTCACCATTGCCACCAACATGGCCGGACGTGGTGTCGATATCGCACTCGGCGGCGAAGAACCAAAGAAATCACCTGAAATGAGTGATGAGGATTTTGAGCAGCAGGTCGCCGAATGGAAAAAGAAAACTCAGGAGATCAAGGATCTCGGCGGACTCTTTGTTATCGGTTCTGAGCGCCACGAATCCCGCCGCATTGATAACCAGTTGCGTGGTCGTGCCGGTCGTCAGGGTGACCCCGGTACCACCCGGTTCTTTGTTGGTCTTGACGATGAAATCATGCGTATTTTCGGAGGGGAACAGATTCAAAAAGTAATGTCACTTCTTAAAATGCCCGACAATGTACCTATCGAGCACCGGATGGTTTCAAACGCTATCCAAAACGCACAGACCAAAGTGGAAGGGTTCTATTTTGATCAACGTAAACACGTTGTTGAATACGACGACGTCATGAACAAACAGCGTGAAATTATTTACGGATTACGCAAGAAAATACTAGAGTCCGGTACGATCACGGAAGAGACCCGGTCGCTTCCATCCGCAGATACTGAAGAAATGAAGCAATCTGCCACTGATGCAGAAGTAGTCGAAGAAACCGGCGTGGAGTTAGCTCAAATTGAAAAAGAAATACAGGAAGTCTCGAATGTCGAGAAGTTGATCCGACAAAACTCACGAACACTCAAAGACGAAATCCTGGAAAAACTGTATAAAGAAGTTGAAATGTTAGTCGGGCTCGAGGGTGACGCGGGATTTACCGATGAAGATTATCTGCGTATCACCGACGAAATCGCCAAGATGATTCCCTTTGATGACGCCTCCCGCAAACAACTGCAGCAGGAAATTTCTGAACAGAAAGATTCACACAAAATTGTGACCTATTTAAATGATGTCGTCGCCGGTGTGTACATGACCCGCGAGCAGCAGTTTGGTAATGAAGCGATCGCCAACATGGAGCGGGCAGTATATCTTTCAACATTGGATGAATTGTGGATTAGCCATCTGGATCAAATGACCGCGTTGCGTGACGGTATCGGACTTCGTGCCTATGGTCAGCGCGATCCGCTGGTTGAATACAAAGGTGAAGCATTTAAATATTTCCAGCGCTTATTGAATAGTATCGACTACGAAGTAGTGCGACGAATATTCCGCGTGCTGCCGGCCAATGCCGACCAACTCTTAATGTCCAATGCTTTCAAAAACATTTATGAAATGGGACCGGATCAGAATGCATCCAGTTCCGCTGACCTTGGTAAAGCAACGGCACAGGAACCAGGCCAATCTCAGTCTGCAGACACTACTTCATCAGCACAAGGAGATTCCAAATGGCAGTTAGCGTTCCAGCAGGCCATGAATCAGGCAGGATCACAGCCAATCAAAAATGAGTTTAAAATTGGCCGTAATGATCCCTGTTGGTGCGGCAGCGGCAAGAAATATAAGAAATGTCACTTTCCGGAACTACCGACAGGGGCTAATAAGACCCCATAAGGAGAACTAATGCAACTCGACAGCGCTGTATTTTATTCAAACAATATTGAAGCAGTTGTCACTTTTTATCGGGATGTAATCGGGCTGGAAGTCGAGTTTGTCCAGTCTGATCGGTTCGCCTCGTTTATTTTCTCCAATGGAGTTCGACTTGGCATCAAGAAAAAAGCAGAAGAAAGAGAAGTTCCCGGCAGGCAAACAATATTTATTGGCGTTGAAGACATAGAAGAATACTATACTAAATTTAAAGAGATGAAAGCTAATTTCTATAAGGAGCTGACCGAAGAATCCTGGGGGAAACAATTTAGTATCTTAGACCCCGATAATTATAAAGTACTTTTTAGGACTAAACGCTAATTATGATAAAACTAATTAAAAAATCTGAAGCTAAAGTTGTCGACCTTGGCACCAAAGTTATTACTAAATACACCGCTGATGATAAGCAGCTCGAAATAAACCACATGACTATCCGGGGCCGCCATCCGGAAAACCCTGATCACTTTATTTATGAGGAAGGTGTCCGTTTCATGGTCTACATCACCTCCGGTAAAGCTAAAATTACCTGCGACGATCAGGTATTTGAAGTCGAACCGGGCGATGCGGTCGATGTTCCGGTAATAACCAAATACGCGGTCGAATGTCTAACCGAAGCGGTCGAATATATCACTGCCGAAAGCCCGGCATTTTATCCCGAACAGGCGTTTATTGTCGACCGCCAGGGTAATATTGTTGAAGATACAAAGGAGTAATATGAATATCGCAGTTATTTCCGACACCCACGACAACGGTACAAATCTTATCAAAGCAATTGAGATTATCAAAGGCAGAGGAATTGCAGAAGTACTCATGCTCGGTGATTTTTGCTATCCAGGAATGATGCGATACCTTGTCACAACAGGATTAAAGTTTCGCTGTATCTTTGGCAATAATGATGGCGATAAAGTCGGCCTGTATCAATTTGCCCAACAGTCTGAAGGTCGTATTCAGTGTTCCCGCTGGGAATTCGATGAATATGAAATAGACGGCAAAAAAGTGTATGTGCAGCACCATGATGAATACGCGAGAAATATCGCGCAGTCAGGGGAATTTGCTGCCGTATTCTACGGACACAATCATACCTACCATAATGAAAAATTGAAAAACGGAACGTTATTATTTAATCCGGGGGAAATTAGCGGGCTCGTGACCGGCTCCGTAAGTTTCGGTATCTGGGATTCGCAAACGAATGAAGCAGAAAGAGTAGATATCCCTGATGCGGTGATAGTCAGCCCGTTTCCAAAATCATGAGAGAAGAACGTTCAATTTACCAAGTCGAAGAATCCCGAATTCACGGACCAAAACTCGCCGATCTCCAGCGGGCCCGTGACGCAGGCAACGTTACCACCGAAGAAATCGAACACGGCGATCGGTCTGAGCTGGTTAAAAAAATGCCCTGGTGGCGGGAACAAGTAAATATCGTCATGTCTTTGGCACAAGCAGAACAGGACGGTAATCGTGCCGTCGACTTTCTACTCGAAGCCCGTGGGGTTATCACCCAGCGGTATCAGCACCGTCGGGTGTGGGAAATTGCCGCATCAGTAACAAAAGACCCGAACGACACGCGTGAACCGGCCGAGATTCGCAGTGAATATGTGATGTTAGCCGCCATGTACCGTGATATGGCCAAATATCTGATGCAAGCCGCAGCGATAACCGGTAATACCGAGTTTCTCGTACAGGCTTCACGAAATTTTGAAGAAGCCATGTGGGCATCAGATGCGTACACATCCGAAAATGCCGTAGCGACTATGGAACATGCCTCCCTTAGGCGTCGGCTCGGCGTCCCGCTCGACCACGAGGAATTCGCCGATGCGTATCAGCGAGTCTTGACGTATGGCGGACAAAACAACGACCGGGTTGCTGCCATGTCACGTCTGTATATGTATGAATCCGCTCGAAGCGGCAAATTCGGCGAAGCAGTTAATGGTTTCCGAAGGATGAAGAGCGCATTGCAGGCAGATAATCGAAGTGTTATTACGTATGTAGCGAAAGACCTGATCGGCAGACCACTTATGAATCGTAAACAACGTAACTCCGCTCGGATTTCAGCAATACACGATTTAAAAATATAAAAGATACGTAGTAAGTCTATTGCATTCTGGGCGATAAATGATATTCTCGCTCTATAAAATGAATGCTCACTTCAATTCACTCCTCGCAATACTTGCAAAAATAGCCGGTTGGTTTTTCGGAAGTGTCTTTTTATTATATGCCCTGGGAGCATTCACCAGAGGTGAGCCTATCCCCGCGCTACTGGCTTTAATTTTGACAGTTTTTTCAATTCCGTCACTTAACCGGCGGTTAACTTCACTCATAAAAAATCAGACTGGAAAAGAGCTAAAAGGAAAATCACGCGTCGCAGTCGTAACTGCTATATTTTTCCTTTTTTTCCTTGCCATCCCTACTAAAACCGACGTCAAAGATGTCGTTAAAGATGCACAACCACAGGCAACCAAATCCGCATCTCCAATCATAAATACTCTTGTAACAAAACCCTCACCCGTGCAAGAGACACCCGCTGCGACACAAGTTGCTCCGCTAATTTCGGTATCACCAAGTTCATTACAGACACCTACACCAACGCCTAAAAATTTTGTCACTGCCAAACCAACCTCCAGGCCCACGGTAACTATTGCTGCGACAGTCAAACCAACTCCGGCTCCAACCGATCTCGATCCGATAATGCCACCACTGCCTGTCGGTAAATACACCTGCGATTGTAGTAAAACCTGCGAAAAAATCTCTTCATGTTCCGAAGCACAGTACTTGCTTAATTCGTGTGATTGTCGGCAGCGTGATGCCGACAAAGACGGCATTGCCTGCGACAAAGCACCGCTCTATTGCGAATAGCTTATACCCTATTCAATATAAAAGTATCCTGTTACACTATCATAAATGAACGAATCATCAAACAGGTCAAACTCAGTTTATTCAACTACTCTGACCGAGCTAACATTGCTGGATAAGCCACGTAAACAACAGAGTTTTATAGAGCAGGTAGCGCAACTTTCTCCAAGTATTATTGCGGTATTTAATGTCAATACCGGCAATTATATTTATGTTAACAGTGCCATTGAATCCATCCTTGGATACTCTTCTGATGATTGGACCACCGGCGGAATCAGCTTCATCTCCTCACTTGTTCATCCGGACGATTACAAAACGGTCATGGCAGAAAATCAAAAAGCCCTTGAATTGGTTAATAGCACTCCGCCGGGAGAACACGAGCCTGTATTTAATTTTGAATATCGCATCAGGCATAAGAATGGCAACTGGATCTGGTTCCATACCTTTGGCACCGTATTTAATCGGGATGCTGAGGGCAACGTAGAACACGCGTTAAACATCTCCTTAGATATAACAGCGCGTAAAGAAATGGAACAGAGTATCAAACAAAAAGAAGAAGAGCTACGAAAACTAAACAAGCAACTTGAAATGAAAATATTGGAACGTACAAAGGAACTGCAGGAAAGTGAACAAAAACTAAGAGAAGCGCAACATATAGCCCACATGGGAAATTGGGAATACAACCTCAAGACGGGAACGATTTACTGGTCAGAAGAGATTTTTAGAATCCACGGACTGGATCAGTCTCAGGGAGAGCCATCATATCCCGAATTTATTAAACTCTTCACTGACCCTCCGCTTCTTGAACAGAGTGTCGCCAACGCCATAAGTAAGGGGATCCCTTATGAACTCGATTTAGAGATCAAACGACCCGATGGTGAAATCCGTTATATTCAGGCGATGGGGAGACCTATTTTTAATGATGCGGGCAAATGTATAAAACTCTACGGGGCAACTATCGATATTACCGACCGGAAAGAACTGGAAAAACGTAAAGATGACTTTATCAACATGGCCTCACACGAACTGAAGACTCCACTTACCAGTATGAACATTTTTATCGATGTGCTATCCAAGCATATTCCGGAAGACAATAAAAAGGCCAAACACTATACGCAGCGCATTAAAGATCAGGTGGTAAAACTTAAAGAGCTTGGCGATAACATGCTGGATGTCTCACGGATTCGTACCGGAAAGTTAGTGCTGGCATCTGAAAAATTCCGACTGGATACTGAATTGAAAAAAGTAGTTGAAGATGTCCAGGTTGAATCAACGAAGCATAAAATAAAAATTTTGGAAACGGAATCAATTACAATCAGGGCAGATCGTGAACGTATCGTTCAGGTACTGACAAATTTGTTGACCAACGCAGTTAAGTATTCACCGGATAGTGAAGACGTCCTAGTCCGTCTCAAAAGAACTGACACTGAAGTAACTGTTAGTGTCCAGGATTTCGGCATCGGCATACCTGCAGAACAGATCGATCGGATATTTGAAAAACTGTATCAAGTCCCCGAACTGCGCGACAAATCATATCCCGGCTTAGGCCTTGGGTTATATATTTCCAAAGAAATTATCACCAGCCACCACGGCAAAATCTGGGTGGAAAGCAAAAAAGGAACAGGCTCAACTTTTTTTGTCACGCTCCCTATAGCCAGCTAAATATAAAGAATCTATACTGAAAGTATGTTCGATTATCTTTCAGTCATCGATCTTGTGGGTAAAGTTATCGATTCAATCGGTGTATTGGTTATTGTTACCGGGTCGGTCTACGCGTTATTAAATTACATTCTGACAATTTTCTCCGACGAACAAAAAAACACCTATCGCATACTTCGCGACCATTTGGGCAGAACCATTCTGCTCGGTCTTGAATTCCTCATTGCCGGTGACATTATTCGGTCGATCGCCGTTCCGCCCAGTTTTCAAAGTGTCTCGGTATTGGGAATAATCGTACTTATTCGTACCTTCCTCAGCATTGAGTTCGAGCACGAGATCAGCGGGGTCTGGCCGTGGAAGCGAAAGAGTAAATGACCTCATTCTCAGCAAATACTCAATAACCACTGGTATAATATGCCCATGAGAATCCTACTAATCGAAGACGAGCATAAAATTGCCAATGCCATCAAAAAAGGGCTGGAGCAGGAAAACATTGCGGTTGATCTGGCATTCGAAGGCAATGAAGGTTACGATCTTGCTTCATCCGAAAATTACGACGGCATAGTCCTCGACCGCATGTTACCGGGCATGGATGGCCTGCATATTGCCCAGAAACTTCGGGCGGAAAAAAATCATACACCCATTTTAATGCTCACCGCTAAAGGACAGGTTCATGACCGGGTTGAAGGGTTAAACAGCGGTGCCGATGATTATCTGGTCAAACCGTTCGCGTTCGAGGAACTGTTAGCCCGTATCAAAGCACTGATGCGCAGACCGAAAGATACCCTCGGTACCGCACTCATAGTCGGGGATTTAACACTCAATACGATCACCTACACCGTCAAGCGGAATAATACCTTGATTCAACTCTCAAGCAAGGAGTACGCGCTGCTTGAGTATCTTATGCGCCACCCCAACCAGATTTTAACCAAGGAGCAGATCATAGCGCATGTCTGGGATTATGACGCCGACATTCTGCCTAATACCGTCGAAGTATATATCGGTTATTTGCGCAATAAAGTTGATAAGCCGTACAAAGGACCAGGCTTAATTCATACTGTTCGCGGGTTTGGGTACAAGATAGGAGAGGAATAATGTTTCACTCGGCCCGTCTTAAACTAACCGGTTGGTATCTGCTTATCATCATGCTCGTGAGCGTCTCCTTCAGCATGATTATCTATTCGATGATTTCCAGCGAGCTGGAACGATCATTAAAAATCCAGCGCTACCGGATATACAATCCCGGTTATGGTATTGCCATTCCGGTTCCCGCACCTGCTCCCGACCCGGATGTGCTTGATGACGCGCGTCAAAGACTTATCTGGCGGCTGGTAAATATTAATTCCATAATTCTGGTCCTTGCGGGAGCGGCCGGATATTTTTTGGCAGGAAGAACACTGCAACCGATCGAAGATATGCTGAAAGATCAAAATCGTTTTATAACCGATGCCTCCCATGAACTTCGAACACCACTCACTTCCCTGAAAACATCCATCGAAGTAAATCTCCGCGATGAAAACTTGACTGCCGCTGAAGCCAGGGATGTTCTGCGCAGTAACCTCGAAGAAGTAAATAATTTACAAACGTTAACTGACGGTCTCATAAATCTTGCGCAACATCCTAGTGTACACACGACTAAGATTACCGGGGAGGTCCAGTTGAAAGCTGCCGCTCAAGATGCTGTGCGAAAAGTATTACCAATGGCAGAGCTAAAGGGAATTGAGATTATCAATGAAATAAGTGAACATACGTTTACCGGCGACCAGCGCAATATTGTCGAATTATTTGTTATTCTTTTGGATAACGCCATTAAATACAGTCCGGAAAAAACCTCCATTACGCTTTCTTCTACTACGATAGATGGCAAAATATTCATCAAAGTGCGGGATCAGGGAATTGGCATAGACGATCAGGATCTAGTGCACATCTTTGACCGTTTTTACCGCGCCGATCCGTCACGAACTAAATCTCAGGCAACCGGATATGGACTTGGACTCTCCATTGCCAAAAAAATAGTTGACTCTCACAACGGAACAATTTCCGCAAAAAGTAAAATTGGTGAAGGAACAGAATTTACTATAGTATTGCCAAATAAATAAACATACAATAGAACTTGATGACGCAGAAATCTCATTACCATCAACTGCTGGAAAAGTGGTCCAGGCGGCATGAAGAAGTAAAAACCAGAGTACTCGAAAAACATAAAGAAGCGTTTACCTGGCTATGGGAAAGTTTACCGTCACGTAAGCATGTCGCTGCCGGTTCCATGAGTGCCATACTCATGCTCAGTGGACCTTCAAGTCTCGCTCTCCCTGCTCCGGCACCGCATATTCAACAGATCACAGCTCCTAAACAATTGGATAAGAAATCGGCCATGGTTTTGGAACTTGCCATTGAGGTTCCGCATGAAGTTCGTAAACTTAATCAATCGGAAGAACAAAACATTGCCCATATTTTATCTGACTACTACGCCTTGCCGGTAACACCGGAAATAAATACTATCCGCATGGAACGGAATTACGGCTTAATCGGAGCCGAGCAGCACTTACCCCGTTTCCCGGGAGATTCGGTAGTAAAGCAGTTAAAAACCCCTGATGAAAAAGCCATGTATGCACGTTCAGGTATTACACCGGGACTCGGAGCGTGGCGGTATTTTGCCGACTCCGAAAGAGAACTTACCGAAAAAGATATCGAACGGGAGAAGTGGTACATTGCCGCTCCTACCTTTGCTGCACCCGGGTTCAATGAACACGTCAGCGAGTATAAGGATTTTTTCAAATATCGAAAAGTATTAGTGGTTAATCCGAAAACCGGTCAGGCTGTCGTTACCGATATTGCCGATGCCGGGCCAGGTCAATCAACAGGTAAGCATCTCGGAGGGTCGCCGGAAGTTATGCACCATCTCGGACTCGGCGCAGGACCACGCAAAGGTGCGGTGTTATACTTTTTTATCGATGATCCAGGTGATACAATCCCGTTAGGTCCGGTACTCCCAAAATAAATATGAAACATTTTTACAGTGATATCATTGAAATTGAAACCTTGATAGTGGAATTGGATACTTTAGATATCTCACCGCAGCAAAAACAACACCTGATAAAAATTGCTCAGGATACTATTCACCATACAATACTCGATATAATTTTGTCCGAATTATCAGAAGAGGACAAAAAAGTATTTCTGGAAAATCATGCCGAAAATGATCACGATAAAATTTGGGTACACCTCAAGGAAAAGATTGCTAATATCGAAACTAAAATAAAGTTTACTGCCGACATGTTAAAAAAAGAGCTCCATGAAGACCTCAAACAGATCAGGTAACTTCTCGGTTAATTATATTACATAAGTAGTGTATACTTATAAAACGACAGGAAAGGAATTCTTATGTCCGCTGAGGTAACAAGTGTAATGGTAATTGAAGACGATACACAGTTGTTACAGACGATCACTGCTAAACTTAGTCAAAGTGGAATTCGGACTGTTTCATGCGTAAGTGGAGCACAAGCTATTGAGTATTTAAAAAGCCTGGATGAATTACCAACAGCCATCTTTGTCAGTTACAACCTTAAACATACAAATCCGCTTGATATGTATGCGGAAATCCAAGCCAATAATAATTGGCAACACATTCCGGTAGGAATTGCTACCGAATATCAGGATTCAGGCATGGTTAAAACGATGCTTATACTCGGACAACAGGGATATTCATTAATTTCCAATAAGAGTGTTAACGAGCTCGTCGACATTATTAAAGATTTAAATACGAAAGAATCGAATACTTTTCAATGAAAACAATTACTTGTATCGGTGCGGCAGGAACAGTAACCGGATCATCATTTATTCTCTCCTCAGATAACCATAGCCCGTTACTTATAGACTTTGGTATGTTCCAGGGAAAAGATGCCATTCCCGAGTCTAATAACAGCTCGGTGCCATTCAATGTCCACGAAATCGAAGCTGTACTACTAACACACGCGCATATTGATCACTGTGGCAGATTGCCGCTGTTGATCACCTACGGGTATACCGGAAAAATTTACATGACCGAAGCTACACGCGATTTAGTTTCGTTGGCGCTCTATGATTCAGCAAAAATTGCCAAAATGAAAAATGCCGACTTCCCGTTATATACAGAAAAAGAAGTTGACGCGCTCCTTAGTCTGGTGGAAACGGTCCAATATCATCAACCATTTGCCATTGAAAATTATGACATTACCTTTCATGATGCCGGGCATATTCTGGGCTCTTCAATTATCGAAATAACAGACACCTCCGGAGCAGACGACATCAAAACAATTATCTTCAGCGGTGACTTGGGAAATACACCACAGGATATTATCTGCCCGACGGAGTTAATCGAACGGGCTGATATTGTAGTAATGGAATCAACCTACGGGGATAAAAATCATATCGAGGAAGATACTCTCGAGATGATACAGAACGAAATAAATATTATTGAAAAATCCAACGGCACATTACTGATGCCGGCTTTCTCAATGGATAGAACCCAGGTCATTCTCCACCGGCTGAACCACCTTAAATCGGAAAAACGTATTGACCCGTTCACACCAATTTATCTTGATTCTCCAATGAGTATTCAGGCAACATCAATTTACCGCAGCTATAAAAACTTATACAATTCCGAAGCCTCAAAACACGTTCAGTCGGAAGACATTTTCGATTTTCCCGGTCTAACCATGATCGAAGATATTCGCGACAGCAACCGGCTGCAGGAAGCACCGGGTGCGAAGGTAATTATTGCCGGAAATGGCATGGTCACCGGTGGCCGCATTCTGGGGCACGCAGCACATTTTCTTCCAAAAAATACCACGCGACTGCTCATTACCGGGTATCAGGCCGAAGATACACACGGTCGTGAGCTCGAAGAAGGAGCTAAAATAATCTCGATTGATGATCGCAACGTCAAAGTACGTGCCTCGGTAACCAAAATTGAAGGACTAAGCGCGCACGCCGATCAACAGAAATTGCTTCACTGGATTGGCAATATTAAAGATGTCAAAAAGGTCATTCTTGTACATGGCGAAAACCAGTCTCGTGAAATATTGGCCGGAAAAATTAAAGAGCAGAGCGCCACAACAGAAGTCATCATTCCTCACGCCAACGACAAAGTTACCCTCTAAAGTGATCCATATCACATACTCTCTTGATACGTTTGTTATCATAAACTTATGATAAATACATCCCTATGGAGGGGATGGGGAGGGAGAAATGAAAAATAAATTTATTATCTGGGGATTCATGATTGCGTTTATTGGTCTGGGGCTGGGTTTCACCATTGGCAGAAGCGCCGATCCGTTTAAGATAGGACAAGTGGATACCCCTAAAAATGAAACTTCCATGAAGAATCCCCCGGACGAACAAAAAAACGACCAGGAAAACCGGAATACCGCAGGAGACTATGATCTGAATTTTATTAACGCAATGATTGCCCACCATGAAACAGCTATCGCTATGGCGACAGAAGCCAAAGAAAAAAGTCAGAAAGACGAAATAAAAAAAATGTCCGACGATATTATCAAAGCACAGTCCCGCGAAATAGAACACTTAAAGTTATGGAAGGAGGACTGGTATGGAGATCGATAAAATTATTGTTATTTTAGCAGGCAGCTTATGGATACTTTTTATATATTCATACTTCCTCAACCATAAAGAAGACGCAGTCGCAGTGATCGGCAGCAAAATTCATATCCGTGTCGATGGGGGATACAAACCGCAAACCATCTCGGTTAAAAAAGGTCAAAAAGTTCAGCTTGAGTTTGAGCGAACCGATCCCAGTTCTTGTCTGGAGGAGGTTGTGTTACCGGATTTCGGCAAGCGGCAGTTTCTCCCGTTAAATAAGAAAACAGAAATTGAGATAGCGCCGAGCAAGACCGGTGAATATGAAATTTCTTGTGGTATGAATATGTTTCATGGAAAGATAGTTGTGGAGGACTAATAAATGAAAACGCAAACAATCCCCATCCTGGGGATGCACTGTGCATCATGTGCCGTGAGCATCGAACGGAAATTAAAAAAACTTCCCGGGATGCAAAGTGCTGCTGTAAACTATGCCTCAGAAAAAGCTGCGGTGGAATATGATCCTTTATCCTGTGATGAAGAAAAAATCGCCAGCACGGTCAAAAGTTTAGGATATACTGCGGTAATCGAAAGCCCGGTTGATACATCGGATGTTGTCGAAAAAGTAAAACGACAGGAACTTTCACAGCTAAAAACAAAATTAATCATCAGCGGAATACTTACAGTTTTCATTTTATTGGGAAGCTTTCCGCAAATATTCAGAATAACTCCAGCATTTTTGCAGGACCCGGTTTCACTGTTTGTGTTAGCTGTGCCGATTCAGTTTGTTATCGGATGGCAGTTTTATCGCAGTACCTATGCCTCATTAAAAAACCATACTGCCAATATGGATACATTAATCGCCTTTGGAACTACAGCGGCATTTCTATTTTCGACCGTCATGACTTTTTTCCCCGGAATAATGATGGAGTATGGTGTGGAAGGACATTATTTTGATGTTTCTTCACTGGTAATAACTTTGATTCTTTTGGGAAATTATTTCGAATCGAATGCCAAGGGAAAAACGGGTCAGGCCATAAAAAAGTTACTTAATCTGCAGGCAAAAACAGCCAGGGTGATGAGAAACGGCAGCGA
Organism: uncultured Gammaproteobacteria bacterium; assembly: GCA_964403585.1. Lineage (GTDB taxonomy): Bacteria > Patescibacteriota > Microgenomatia > JALYQM01 > JALYQM01 > JALYQM01. The sequence continues at coordinate 558,925 of CAYOFQ010000001.1, forward strand.
AATAGATATTCCAATCGCACAGGTAATTATTGGTGACCAGATTATCGTACGGCCGGGGGATAAAATCCCTGTTGATGGCACAATTTCCGAAGGGCGAGGCACAATTGATGAGTCAATGGTTACTGGCGAGTCATTACCAAAAGAAGTCTCCGCCGGAGAGGCAGTGGTTGGTGGCACGATCAATACGAATGGTTCATTTACCTTCGCGGCGACGAAAGTAGGCAGTCAAACGTTACTCTCCCAGATTATCGCACTGATCGAAAGTGCACAGAGTTCGAAAGCGCCCATGCAACGACTCGCCGACACCATTTCATCCTACTTCGTTCCGATTGTACTGATGATTGCGGTCTTTACGTTTATGATTTGGTATGTAATCGGACCTGAACCACGATTATTATTCTCCGTGCTTAATGCGGTTGCTGTACTGGTAATCGCCTGTCCCTGCGCCATGGGATTGGCAACACCGACCGCAATTATGGTAGGCACTGGTAAAGGCGCTCAAAACGGGATATTAATAAAAAATGCCGAAAAGCTTGAAACAGCGCACAAAGTCACCACCTTTATCTTTGACAAGACAGGCACATTAACAAAAGGTAAGCCGTCTGTATCTGAGGTAAAAATATATAATAATGCAGACGAAAATGAAGTACTAACCGCAGCGGCATCGCTAGAAAAAAACTCAACACATCCCCTGGCTGAAAGTATTGTGCGCTATGCCCAATCAAAGAGCCTTGCATTGATAGCAGTCTCCGATACTCACTATATCCCGGGGATGGGGATCCAGGGTACAGTTGAGGATAAAGAAGTAGTTATTGGCGAAAAAATTATTCATCAAAAAAATATCGACTACTCTGCAGTTGTTTCGGATATAATCTTGCTGCAGTCACAAGCCCAAACAGTACTCCCGGTAGCAATTAATCAACAAATTGTTGGCTTAATCGCCATTTCGGACCCTGTAAAAGAAGAGTCATCCAAAGTAATTTCTCAGCTACACAAGTTAAAAATAGAAGCTATCATGCTGACAGGTGATAACGAAAAAACAGCTGAGGCTATAGCCGGGAAAGTTGGTATAAAAAAGTTCATTGCCAATGTTCTCCCGCAGGATAAAGAAAACGAAGTAAGAAAGCTGCAGCAACAAGGAAAAATTGTTGCCATGGTCGGGGACGGTATTAACGACGCACCTGCCCTGGCTGCTGCTGATATTGGTATCGCCATGGGTTCAGGAACAGATGTTGCCATCGAAACTTCCGACATCGTTTTGCTTGGAGGTGATATAAGTAAATTACCGCAGGCCATACGTTTGTCTAAACAGACAATGGCAACCATTAAACAGAACTTGTTCTGGGCCTTCGGGTATAACGTTATTTTAATACCGGTTGCTATGGGAGTACTGTATCCGGTGTGGGGTATGTTGCTTAATCCCGTTTTGGCATCAGTCGCAATGGCTCTAAGTTCAATTAGTGTTGTAATGAATTCGTTACGACTGAATTTAGTAAAATTAAACAAATAAAATTATGAATGTTGATCTTATACCAATTATTGTCGCAGCTGTTACAACCGGAGGGTTGACTTGTTTTGCGGTCCAGGGAGGACTGTTAACATCTGCAATCGCTCAAATAAAAAAAAAGCAACCGACGGAAGAAAATCCCACGCCGGCATCCCAAGAGCAGTTAACGCAGAATGCGACCATCACATTTGTACTGGTCAAAATAATTGTGTACACAGTTCTCGGCGCATTACTGGGAGCGTTTGGATCGGTACTCTCGATTACTCCCCGTATGCAGGGGATTATTCAGTTACTTGCAGGCATCTATATGCTTGGCATAGCGTTAAACATGCTGAATGCGCATCCGGTATTCAGATATTTCCTCCTCCAGCCACCTAAATTTTTGCAACGTCTTATTCGCAAAACAGCCAAAGGGTCGAGTGAGTTCGCGACTCCGGCATTATTGGGATTAATGACGCTTTTTATTCCCTGTGGAACGACACTGGCCATGGAAGCATTGGCAATTGCCAGCGGGAATGCATTATCCGGAGCGTTGATAATGGGGACATTTGTGACATTCTCTTCGTGGATATTCATTGCCACCGGTTTTGCAGCAAACTCAATTGAAAAGTATCTTGGGACTAATTTTGCCAGAATTACCGCAACATTGTTAATAGTGCTTGCTGTTCTTTCGATAAATGCTGCCGGTAATTTATTGGGATTCCCATACACTCTCAATTCGTTTGGCGGTCAGCAGACCGCAACCGAAACTAAATCTGAATCGGGAGCTGTTGCCGGGGCGACTAGTGAAAGCGGAACAACGCAGAATGTCAAAATACTGGTGACGTCCAGCGGGTACCAGTCGGATACCACTACCTTAAAGAAAAATGTTCCGGTTGAACTGACCCTTGAATCAAAGAATGCATATAGTTGTGCCAGCGCCTTTTCAATTCCCAGCCTGAACAAAACGGTGATGTTACCGCCAACCGGAATCACCAAAATTCGTTTCACTCCACAAAAAAGTGGACGCTTGGTATACAGCTGTTCGATGGGAATGTATCGTGGGGATTTTTCTGTAATATAAGGAGGAAGTATGAAAAAGACATTTAAAATTACCGGCATGCATTGTACCAGCTGTGCGATGTTAATCGACGGAGACCTTGAAGATACACATGGAGTACAGAGCGCAACCACTAATTACGCAAAGGCCGAAACAGAGATAGACTTTAACGAAGCAATTATTTCAGATGAACAATTGGTCCAGGTTATTAAAAACCTTGGCTATCAGGCGGAGTACATATGACGAAAGACAAAGAGTTTAAAGACAAATTGTTACATAGATTAAAAATTGCGCGCGGGCATCTTACCAAAGTGATTGATATGGTTGAAAGCGATGAATATTGCCTGGATATCATTCACCAGTCGCAGGCAATCCAGAAAGCGCTTAAGGAAGCCGACCATATAACACTTGAAAACCATTTGAACACGTGTGTTATCGATCAAATCAAAAAAGGAAAAACCAAAAATTCAATCGAAGAAATCATGAAAGTAGTTAAAAAAAGCTATAATTAAAGAGTATAATTTCTCTATGTACGATCAGGTCTTTATAGAAAACAAGCAAACTAAAGTCGGCATTAATCCGCAGGGAGGGTATGTAACCTCCTGGAAAATTAATGACACGGATATCCTCTATCAGGGTAGCTCAATTCGTCGTACCGGCATTCCAATCCTTTTTCCCTACTATGGAAAAGCACATCAGACGCGCATGCATGGATTTGGGCGGGACTGCCAATGGGAAATCAGTACTCATGATCAGGCATCGGTGACAATGGAACTGACACCGGACAATCTTACCGAAGAAGACCGCCGTGATTATCCATTCGAATTTTCCGCTCAAATTACTGTTAACCTTCTTAGTGATTCCGAACTACTGTATACACTGGAAGTTACAAATAATGATTCCAAAGATCTGCCTATTTCACCGGGGATTCACCCGTATTGGTCGATTCCGCATCAGGAAAAGCCGGCCATTTCGATTAACGGAATTAATGGATTCAGCGCCGCATCAGTTGATTGGAACAATACCCCGCCTGATGATCCGTATGATTTTTCGGGTCAAGCCACCGTCAGTTTAGGAAATAAGACACTTGGTATCGAAGAGCTTTCATTACCACGAGTCGTAAAATTTTTACAGCTCTGGTCTCAAACTCCGGTTCGGGATCCTGATTTTAATTTCCTTTGTGTCGAACCAATTTGCGGGCTGAATTACGGCATTGAAGAATCACCGTTATTAGTAAAACAAGGTGAAACGTGGCAAATGAAGGTTAGGTTTTCTATTACTAGTGTGTAACAACAGCATTGTATACCACTACTTCACCATAGTTATTCGCAGAACATAATCCGGACGCTTCAGTACTACAATTGGATTGGGTATACGCTCCGGTTTTAAAATATGCACCCGAATACGCTCGTGTCAGTGTATAGGCCGGAGTAGCAGCTCCATTGTAATAAATCATCGTCTTCCCGCCACTCGCTACAAAGCGTACCGTAAATCGCTTTCCCAAAGTATAGTTTGAATCCAAAGTATATACATGCTGGTCTCCTCCCGGGGGATTTGTACCAACATTGACATATAAATTCGGCAGTTCAAGACGAATAACAATCACATCATCATCGGCATCATGAATCTGTCCGGCCACTACGTGTTTTTTAGTCTGGGGTACGGCAGTAATTGCCTGATCTAATGTCATCGTGTGCGTACCACTGGTATTATTCCAGGCTGCATTAAAGGTTCCGTTACTGACCATCTCCCGCAATTCCGAGCGGGGATATTTTGATCCGGACGTATGCGCTCCATTAACTGGTGCTCTGAAAATTACTCCGTTACGCGAGGAATTAACTTTAAACCATTCATCTGTATATGTCGCCAGCGCGGGTTGCTTAATTTCTGTTGGACTACTCCCGTTTAGGGGACTCGGCAGTGTAATTTTCCAATTCGTTAGATTTAATACCTGCGCAGGCAGGTTCCCTGTTCCGCCGGTTGGTATCGGGGTAGAAGTTGGTGTAGGTGAAGGAGATCTCGATGGATTCGTTGTTGCGGTTGGTGACGGTGTTACCGTTGCTGAAGGTGAAGGAGTTATTGTTGCCGACGAACTGGGAAAAACAGTATTCCCTTTAATTGCCAAAATATACATTGAATATGCGGTGACAGTACTATCGGATGCCGGCCCAAAATTTACAACACCTGCAGAATTGGAGTTCCTCTTCCATATGTCATATACACCAATCAGCCCCTGCTCATTCTTACGGAGTACAAATTGATTCAAATTACTGAAATCATCAGTAGTCATCTTAGTATAGTGAGACTGAATCCATGAAGGGACGCTTTGACCGGGTATCTTGCGATAATAAATATACAGATCATGAGAACTCTGAAAATTAATAGACCAGGATAAGGTGGGTAGATCTTTTAATCCGGCATTTTCAGTTTGTATAAATGTAAGATTGCTCGGCATCGATCCCGGAACCACAAAAAAAGTATAGCGCGAATCACCCGCGTACATTTGTGTGCCGGCTTGAACACACTGTTCAGTAAACGTTTTCCCGGGCGGGGGTTGTATGGCATATCCGGTCGAACAGCTGACAGCGTACTGCAAATCAACGGAATTAATTTTAAGCAAACTTCGGGCCTGAGTAAAAACAACAAGGCTCAAAACAAATACAGTGAGAATTACTATCAGATGGCTCCGCATACGCTCAGTATGACAGTTGTTAGTTCTCGCGGTCAAGTAATTTTTTTACCTTTCCGAGCAGATCATCCATTTCGAACGGTTTAGTAATAAAATCATCGGCACCGGCTTTGTGTGCCGAACCGTCAACGTCACGGCTTGCTGATATCATCAGAATCGGAATATCCTTGGTATGAGGACTGTTTTTTAGGAACGAGCATATTTCCCGTCCATCCTGACCGGACATCCAAATATCCAGAATCAGCAAATCGGGAAATTCCTTTTGCATCTTATATATTGTTTCGCCATCAACCGTCGTGGAAACCTCGTAGTCTTCCAGCTCGAGCATCATTTGCAGTGCATCAATAATAGCCGGATCGTCATCGGCGATCATAATTTTCTTAGCCATACCTAATGCTTTGCTCCTTCCTGAGCGATACTATCCAGTGGCTGGTATGAAAAATATGCTGTGAGAGGTAACGAAAAGTAGAAAGTGGATCCTTTACCTTCAGTGCTCTCAACCCATATCTTTCCGCCCTGTCGCTTAATAATTTCGCTCGAAATATACAATCCCAATCCAAGGCCGGGGAAAGTCTCTTTGCGCGGACCGCTGACCCGGAAGAACTGCTCAAATACTTTGTCTTTATTGTCTTCAGGGATACCGACACCTGAATCACGTACACTCAGTGTTACACACTCTGGTGCAATTTCTGTCGCAATTTCTGTCGCAACTTCGATAGTATCAGCATACGGAGAATATTTAATTGCATTGGACAGTAAATTTGTTATAACCTGCCCGGTACGCTCCCGGTCTCCAAAAACAGTAACCGGCTTGTTCGAGCGTATTTTAATAGTATGTCGTTCAGTTGTATGTTGTAATTCCCCGACAATCTCTTCAACTAATGCATGGAACATGTACTCTTCCTGCTCAAATTGTAATTTTCCTGCCTGAATCTTGGTCACATCGAGAAGATCACCAATCAAATTAGTCAATTTATTGACCTGTGCATCCATTTTTCCCAACAACTCAACCGCTTTGGTATCACCTTTGCGTTTGAAAATAGTTTGCAGCACCTGACCATATGCTTTAATGCTCGTTACCGGAGTTTTCAATTCATGACTCGCGATTCCGAGAAACTCATCTTTTTTCCGTTCGAGTTCTTTCCGTTCGGTAATGTCTGAGGCAATCGCAACAATTGTTTGCAGCTTGCCATCCGCGTCCAAAAGTGGAGTTGCCGAAACATTAACATCAATTAAACTGCCGTCTTTTCGTTGTCGCACCAGATCACGCGTAAACGATTTACCTTGGTGCAACAGCGCCATCAGTTCCTGAAATTCCCAAAAGCGATCCTGTTGGGCTATCGGGAGTATCTTTCCGACAACTTCATCTTCCTTCCAGCCAAAAATCTCCTCCGAAACCTTATTCCACATTGTCACAATACCGTCGCCATTTAAGACATAGATAGCTAGTGGCGAAGATTGAATAATCGTTTCCAGCGCGGAATTTGATTCTCGTAAAATACGTTCTGATGCTTTATGTTCAGTAATATTTTGTAATGTAATTAGTACGGATAATTCACCCTTGAACATAATCCGCAGGGAGACAATCTCCACGTCAATAATACTTCCATCAAGTCGAATCAGCCGTTCATAGATCACGTCGGTAAACTGTTTGCCCTTGCTGTAAATAGCTGCCATTCGTTCTTTAACTATTTCCACAAAGTCAGGGTGAATAAAACGCATTACCGATTGGCCGATGACATCTTTTTTACTTTTTGCGCCAATCAGTTTAAGTGCGTATTTGTTTGCGTAAACAAGCACACCGCGGGTATGAATTACAATCGGCAGTGGAGTGATGTTCAACAACCGTTCGTACGAGACGTGAGTATCCTGATTCGGAGATTCCGCGGAAGGTAAAGCTGCCTTTTTCATAACGACTTAGATGATTCTAAACCCTTAGAGAAAATATATCAACAATGATATAACGTTTGGATTATTTCTTTTCAGCTGCCATAAGCGGTATCAGAGCGGACTGTGCTGAGCCTTCAGGTACCAGTGTCAAATCACTCTGTCCTTCGGCGATTCGTTGATACTCTAAAATTTCATACATCGTCGAAAGCACATCGGGATCTTTGGCAATTTCATTCAACGTCGCTCCAACTACCTGCGGACGTACAGCTGCTGCCTTAGCAAATTCAATCGAAGCTTCCTGCTCTGCTTTACTGGCGATAATATTCACCTGGTTTACACCATCCTGTTCAATCGCCGAGGTTACCTGGCGTAACTGGTTAACGACTTTCTCTTCAATCTGCCGGATCATCACATCGTCTCTAAAATGTACTTTACGAATATACACAGATCCTAATTTATATCCCCACTCGGAAGATTCATCACTTACTTCCTGACGCACCACCCGGGACATCTCGTGTCGATTAATAAGCATTTCGGAAAGCGGCAAGTTGCTCAATGACTTAATTGTCGCGTTTTTAACATTCGCGGTCAGCGATCCCTGCGGGTCAACATTTTTAAAAATGTGCGCAATCGGATCCGAAATAAACATCTCGTACCAGACACCAATTCCCATTGGTGTTCCTTCTTCCGAGTTAACAGGAATACTGCGAATATATTGCTGATCCAAACTTAAACTGCGTGTGTAACAGCGCCCGAGCCAATTTACAAATAATGCCCTCCAGCCCAACACCGGCCAGAGCAAATGAAAGCCCGGCTCGTCCAGAGAACCGACAATATCTCCGAATAAAACATACACTTTAGCTTCGCGCTCATGGACAATCGCATAGACACCGAGTAGGCGGCAGACAAACAAAATAAACCGCTCGGCGATAAAACAGACAAATATTGTTACAATTATTATCGGCAAATTAGTCATGTTTGGCCTCTAAGAATATCCGTCGTGCTTTCGACAATAAGGCTAATTTTACATTACGAACATAGGCCGGCAGTGTTTTATTTCCGCTGTGTTTAATAGCCTGCAACTGAGCTGCAACCTGTTGCAGCATCTGTACTTCTGCCTGCGCTTTAAGCGTTTCAATTTGCACCGAGGTTTTCGATTGCACAATTTTCTGATCAGCCGAAGCCTGAGCCAAACTGATCTCTGATGATACATGATTATGTGCGGTATTGATCGCGGCCAGAGCGGACTCAACTTCGGCCGGTGGCTCAATGGCCGTAATGAGCGCCGCATCCAGTGTGATACCGTAACGGGCAGCGGAAGATTTGCATTCTTCTTCCATATAGGTATTAAACTGGCCGAGATTCTTGCGCAGATCATTAATGGATGTACCTAAGGACGCATGTAATGATGTCTGCGGACCTTCTTCTTTCTGTGGTGATTCAAAATTAGCCACGCGTTCACGCAGGATCGAGATGAAATATCCCATGACATGAGCGATCGGCGCAGTTACCCCAAAAAGATAACCATACAAATTGCGCTCGGAAACCGTATACCGCAGCTGTCCACGCAGTTTAATATTCAGCTGATCCTTGGTTACTGCTTCAAGTGCCGTATTATTATCATTGGCATAGGCATTTTCGGGGTCATATGCAATGTCGATCAGCTCTGTTGCAACAGATACTTTATGGATTTTTTCCCAGGGAAATTTAAAATACGGACCACCCGGTTTAATAACCTGAAGCTGCGGAAAACTGTAACGTGATCGTTCATCATCACGCAGAGAGTCGGCAAAATCGGGAATATCCAAAGTGGTAGCATTTTCCAGTCGCTGCGCACGGCCAAAAACAGTTTTGACGGCACGTTCGTTTTGCTGAACAACATAAAAGCCCTGCAGAACACAGCGGATAATGGCGTAGAAAACAATTCCTAAATAAATTCCGAAGAGGGCTTCCATATCTACATTCTACTACCAAAAATAAAAAAACAATAGCATACTATTAAATATATGAATAAATATGTCTCGCTCTCCTTCATTGTCCTCATTGTTATCGCGGCGTTAGCTGGCGGATATTATTTAGGTATGCGGCAGTCCCGCCCGGAACAAAACCCAACAGTCTCTCAAAGAGATTCTGCTCCGACTTCTCCAGATTCAGCAACTGAAGAACAATCTGCTTCATCAGAGTCTGCCACGGTGACCACCGCCACTCCCAAAGCCAGATCCTCCATTAATATGAAAGCGTTGCCGCTCGGCGACAACAAAGTTACCACAACTCCCAAAGTGGGATATATCTATTCCTGCCAAAAACAGTCGGACGAAAACGGTGGTGGAGCGGGTGTTGATGGTCCATGGATTAATAAAACAACCAATACCTGGGATTACACACAAAAAGTAACCGTGAGCGGAGAAGTAATCTGGAAAAATGCCAAGTGGAGTGTTACAGAAAATGGAGCAACCCGAACACTTACAGGAAACGGATTGCCCTCACATAAAACCGGCACCTATCCTATTCAATCATCAGACGATGCATACAAGTACGATCGCAACCCGAACTCTATTAAAGAACAAACACTGAGTCTGAATCTCCCCACCACTCCTACCCAACTTGCTTCAGCTGAATGTGTGGGCGGAGAAGTCGGCATTATGCTCACAGGTATACCGATTTTTAACGGCTTCGATGCCGATAGCCGCGATGCTGCCGCTCATGAAATTCAGGACGACTGTGCTGGCCACCCGCAGGTAAGCGGTCAATATCACTATCACAGTCCAAGTAAATGTTTGAAAGACACTCCTGCCGCTACCGAGCACTCCGCCCTCGTTGGCTACGCCTTTGACGGGTTCGGAATATACGGAATTAAAGGACAAAACGGTGTTGAACTCTCCACACAGGATCTGGATGTCTGTCATGGTCATACGCATGAAATAGTGTGGGACGGTCAAAAGAAAACCATGTACCATTATCATCTCACCAATGATTTCCCGTATAGTGTTAGCTGTTTCCGCGGCAAAAAAGCAGTCAACGGCCCGCTTAGCGGTAAAACCGAGGGTATGCAACAGGGCGGACAGCAATCCGGTCAGAGCCAAATGTCCGGCCAGGGTCCCGGCGGGCAGCGCATGCCACCACCTCCGGGCGGTGCTCCACCTCAAAATTAGAGAAAAGTCCAACAAATCTATATCCTATAGTAATTGACAAAATGATAAAGTTGTGGTATTATGGGCAGTAACATCACGCTCAAAAACGCGCACCTTTACAACTGATTTTTCTCAGCAAAGAGACATAGTTACTAATTCCGTTCGCTTCACCCTACACAACATCGAAAAACCGCGCCGCCCCTCAGACTTGCTCTATTTACTATGTTTGTTTGGTGAGAAAGATCAGTGTTGGTGTACTACACGAATTAATCTGCCCTTTAAAAACTACATTTTTCTCAGCAAAGAGACATAATACACGTCTTCTGCTTCGATATCCGTCTCGAAAAGCAGGAACAGTATCTATAACTCTCTTGCTCTTAATGGATGTATCAGGACGCACCTGCAATTGAGAACGTCACTCGATTTCACATGCGTCCTGATACCAACCCAGCCCAAACTATTGTCTTCCGAAACCAACAAAATTCAAAGGAGGAACACCACGATGACCACCGCCCAAGCCCTAACCGCACTGGCGGACTACACGCTCGCACCGACGTTCATCAACTATGTACTCAGTCAGGTTTCCTATCCTGACCAATACACCGCGGATTCCCTGGAGCCGATGATGGCGTTGCTCGAAGATCACTTCCGAACGAGAACATCAATCTCGTTCAACGGGATCTTTGCCAGAGCAGCAATCGCGGCCCTCGAAATGGAAGTGTGTGGCGACACCGGAATGCGGACATCCAAAGGTAAAAGCCCATACATCTTCGAGTTCGACGGCGGTTACACCCGTCAAGTCACCATCTGGATGCCGCGTTCGAACATGTCGGCCTTCATCGGCGAAGACGGACGGACAATCCGCCCGATCCAAGTCGCCCTTGAAAGGCTGAGTGTTTTGCTCAAGGTTGAAGAGTTCGTGGGGTTCGGCCCGTACGTGAGTGTTTCTCAACAACACTTCGCCTGGCGGGTCAGCCTTGAGCCGGTTCCGGAACGTCATCACGGCCCGAAGTACGCTATTCTTGACCAGAGTATCGGCAAAGTCGCCGCGTTCGCCGCACAAATGGCCGAACGTAACGGCTTTCGCCCTGTCATCTGGGAATAGCAGTCACCATTCATAACCCGTTCCGCACCCGCTTCACCCTTGATCACCGCTCCGCCTCTCAGACTTGTTCTTATTATGTTTCTTTATTGAGAAAAATCCCCAAACGTTCTACCATCGCAGTATGAACACAACAACCGAAATTCCGGATATTTGCCCGGCGTGCCAAACATTAAACCACCCATCCGATACGTTTTGTTCGAAGTGCGGCAAACAACTGCACGAGTCGGCGCTCTCAACCACACCGTCAAAACAAATAATAATTTATCTCGTGAGCTTTTTCCTCGCGCCTTTCGGACTGTGGTGGGGGATGAAATATCTTCGTTCAGCAGATAAAAAAGTTAAAAGAATCGGCATTATTTCAATTATCTTAACCGTGCTCGCCCTGCTCCTCTCGGTAGCCCTGGTCGGGTCAATTATGAATACGGTTAATAGCCAACTGAATACCAATATCGAGCAATATAACAGTCTTGGCATTTAGGTGATTAGGGCGTACAATAGCATAATCACCCGCACCTTATAACAAAGTAACACAGGCAGCTGCTACTTGGCTGTCATCTTTTTTGCGCATATGTTGAAAACGTATAAAACTTTTTATTCATTCATGTTCCGTTACAAATGGCGTTTTATCGCCTTTGTAATAACCTTAATTTGCTATTCCGTTGCCGGAAGTATTCAGCCGTATTTTTACAAACTGTTTTTAGATGCGATACCTGACAAAAATTACGATGTGCTGCTTAATATTCTGATCATGTTTATCGGGCTGCGCATTCTCCAGGTATTTCTGGATATGGCCACCTATTATTTAAGTGACGTGGTAACCTTTGCTGCCGGTCGTGATGCCCGGATAACCATTTTTAAAAAAATCCAGGATTTGGACTTTGCTTATCATGCCAGTAAAAGTACCGGAGCATTGATCAGTGCCGTAAAAAGAGGAGATGGTGCTTTTTAAGTACCCTTATCGAAAGCAAAAAAACAGAATTAGTCGCGCTGCTCATAGTATTGGGAATTGCTGCACTCGCGCACGGCATTAACATGTTCAATTTCCCGTATTACGAAAACGATGAGGGTGTGTACATGTCCCAGGCCTGGTCGTTTAGTAATGAGGGAAAATTAGCTCCGTACACCTATTGGTATGACCACGCGCCGCTTGGTTGGATACTTATTTCTTTGTGGACAACACTCACCGGCGGATTTTACACCTTCGGATTCTCCCTCAACTCAGGGAGGGTATTTATGCTTGTGCTCCACCTTATTTCATCCGTATATCTCTATTTAATAACGAAGAAACTTACCGGCAGCAAACTATCGGGGCTCGCGGCCATCCTTTTTTTCTCCCTTACCCCGCTCGGAATATATTTCCAGCGTCGTGTTTTGCTCGACAATATCATGATCATGTGGGTGCTCATTTCACTCTATTATCTCCTGGAGTATAAAAACAGGCTGCTGTACATACTCTTTAGTGCCGTTGCGTTAGCGTTTGCCATTCTGTCAAAAGAAAACGCCATTTTTTTTATTCCGTTGTTCTTCTACATTGTTTACTCGCAAGCACACAAACGCCACCGGCTTTTTGCGGTGACGCAATGGCTGTTAATAATCGGCTCAATTGTTTCGTTATATTTTGTCTACGCCCTGGTAAAAGGGGAGTTTTTTCCGGCCTACTCAACCTTAGGCGGGAACACTGAGCACGTTAGTTTACTCGAAACACTTAAATATCAATCCAGTCGAACCGGCGGGAGTATTCTAGATACCGAAAACAGTTTGTTCTGGCAATACATGCGGCAATGGAGCGCCGAAGATTGGGTAATAATCTACGGCGGTGTTGCAGCCATGCTGTTTAATTTTCTGCTCGCTATTCGTAATTTTAATGCCCGGGTCGTAGCACTTTTTGCCGCCTCAATGTTCTTTTTCCTGATGCGCGGAGGGATTGTTATTGAATTCTATGTCATTCCGCTGATCCCGTTATTGGCAGTTAACCTGGCGTATGCATTGACCGCTGTAGCCAATGTCTTTGCAAATATTGCACAGCGCGAACATTTGCACAATTCATTGCTTGGAGCCGCCACACTAGTCTTCAGTGTAGTTATGCTTTCTCAAGCCGGAACTGTTCGGGATAATCGCAATTTATATACATCCAATCAGGCACAACCGCAGCGTGATGCCGTCGAGTGGATCAAGGCAAACCGTTCGCCCGACGAATTTATTGTCATCGATAACTATGGCTATTTGGATTTACGGAAAGATCCTAATAAGCAATTCAATAATGCCGACTGGTATTGGAAAATCGATACCGATAAAGACATTCTGCAAAAAAAGCTCGGTAACGATCCGAACAACATTGATTATTTAGCCGTGACGCCGCAAATGGAATTTGATATCAAACAAAGTGGGCTGAGTATTGTCGGTAAAGCACTGGGGGATTCCCGCCCTGTCACGCAGTTTTACCGCGACGGCTGGGGCGTAACTATTTGGGGAGTACATACACCGCAACGTAACTTAATGGCTGCGTGGGAAAGTTACAAACGCGATTTTATCAAAGACGGGCAGGTGATTGATCCCAGCGGAAAAATTACTACTTCGGAAGGTCAGGCATATGCTTTATTACGTGCAGTGTGGATGAAAGACCAGCCGGCTTTCTTTCAAATTCATAAATGGACCAAGGATCATCTCTATCGGGATAACAATTTACTGCAATGGCGTTACAGCAAAGAAAATCCTGCCGCAAACGATCCCGGCTCAGCTACCGATGCCGATCAGGATTACGCGCTTGCCCTCTTATTTGGATCGCGGGTCTGGAATGATTCTGGATTCCAAAAAGAAGCGGTTTCCATGATTCGGGCTATCTGGCAGTACGAAACCGCCGCACTTGGCAGCAAGGTCTACAGTCTTGCCGGAGAGTGGGGCGATAAACCTGATGAGCTGGTTGTAAATCCTTCCTATCTTTCACCGTCTCATTACCGCATTTTTGCCCAGGTGGATCCCTCAAATGACTGGAAAAAGGTTGTCGATTCATCCTATGAGGTCTTAGACGGATGTACACACTCGCCGCTGGACGCCGGCCGCGGCGTTTTGCCGGCCGAATGGTGCGCTATTAACAAAGCAAGCGGAGTCTATAGTAAACCGTCTCAATCAGACTTTTCTACAGAATACGGATACAATGCTTTCAGAGTACCGTGGCGGGTAATGCTCGATTATCAATGGAATAGGGATCCGCGTGCTCGCGATTATCTTCGCTCATTGGTATTCCTGTCCGATCAGTGGAACACGCATAAAAAGTTGTCCGCAGTATATACACATGACGGCCAGGTGCAAGAAGAATACGAATCAGCCGCTGCCTATGCCGGGAATCTCGGTTATTTCATGCTTACAAGCCCCACCACTGCTAAAACAATCTATACTACCAAAATTGCTGCGAAGTTCTATGAGAACGAAAAAGAATCCTATTGGGAAGACCCGGACAATTATTACACCCAAAACATTACCTGGTTTGGTACCGCGTTATACTCCAATCAGCTGCCGAATTTATGGACCAAGTAAGCAGGTCTTGTATTGATCCATGCTTTTTTCTGTGATATATCTAATTAGCTTATACGTTATGGATAGATTTCAGCATGTCTTATACAACCTCAATAGGATCATACACATCACTTTATGCTCGAATATTGTCGTACCGCAAATTCCTCATTAGGTCGTTCTTCACCTTACTGTTCTTCCTGGTTTTATACGGAATCTTAATTTATAAACTGGTATTTTTCCTGAATACTCCATGGGACTGGTTCGCCGGAGTATATAGTCTTCTTACCGGTGCTTTTTTGTTATCACGTTTTGCCATAGTATTATTCTATTCGGATAATCATACCGGAACATTCAAAAGCAAAAGATACCCAACAATTTCGGTGGTAATTGCCTGTAAAAATGAAGAGGATTCAATATACAAAACAATTGAGACGTGTATGCAATCCGAATATCCCAAACCTATTGAATGTATCGCGGTTGACGATGGCTCAACAGATAATACCTATGCCGAAATGGAACGCGCCGAAAAAGACTTCAATGGAGTACGTTTGATCAAGTTCGATAAGAACAGAGGAAAACGCGAGGGGATGGCCGAAGGAGTTTTGATTGCCAGGAATGAAGTAATCGTATTTGTTGATTCTGACAGCTTTGTTAAAAAGGATGCCATCAAAATTATTGCTGAGCATTTCATCTATGATGATAAAGTCGGCGCAGTATCGGGTAATAGTAAAGTCGAAAATATTGATACAAACGCCCTTACCAAAATGCAGTCAGCCCGGTACGGGGTTTCATTTGATATTTTCAAAGCCTGTGAAGGTGTATTTGGTACAGTTACCTGCTGCCCGGGGTGTTTCTCTGCGTACCGGCGCAAAGCAATTATGGAAGTTATTAATGCCTGGCGATACCAAATGTTTTTGGGTACCCGGAGCACCTTTGGTGATGACCGCAGTTTAACAAATCACGTTCTGCGTAAATGGAAAGTTGAGTACTGTATAACGGCTGAGGCGACGACCATTGTCCCCGACAAATATAAAAAGTTTTTTAAACAGCAATTCCGCTGGAAGAAATCCTGGATCCGCGAAGGTACCAATGCTGCCAAGTTCATTTGGCGAAAACATCCGATCGCAGCGCTGTCATTTTATACTAATCTGCTCATTCCCATTTTTGGTCCATTTATTGTCGGATACGTACTCTACTATAGTTTTTACGTTCAAAATGCATTGCCTTTCGTCTATTTTGGTGGCTTGACCGCAATGAGTGTCCTGTTCGGTGCGTTTTACTATATTCGCTCAGAAAACAAATACTGGTGGTATGTGATTCTCTTCACCTGGCTTTATTCAATAGTGTTAATTTGGCAGATGCCGTACGCGCTCCTGAAACTGCGCGACACTAAATGGGGGACACGGTAAATGCCACGACCGAAGCCCCATAAACGAGCGCTGCTGCTTGCAATGATTAGTGCCGGAATCGGGGTAGCGTTGTATATAACATACCCTTTTGCCAAAGAGATCTTACGAAATTACTCAGTGCCGTATTATTCGTACAGCAAAAAAAATATCACTTCACCCAAACCGGCCGCGCGGGAACCGGCTGTTGCGGTGCCAATTCTCATGTATCACGGCGTCGTACCCGATGCGGATCCGGAAAATACGCAGCAGGCACTCTTTGTTGAGCAAATGGAATTACTGAAAAAAAACGGCTATGAAACTATTACCATCAGCCAATATGATCAGTTCAGACAAAAGCAATTCACATTGCCGCCTAAACCGATCATCATAACCTTCGATGACGGTCGCAAAGACAGTTTCTATCCCACTGATGATGTATTTAAGAAACTCGGATTTAAGGCAACTATATTTCTTGCCACCATCAAACCTGATGAAAAAGATAAGTTCTATCTGAGCTGGGAAGATCTGAAGAAAATGAGAAACAGCGGGCGGTGGGAGATCGAAGCACACGGACGACGCTCGCATGAGAAGGTGATTGCCAATAAACAAGGGAATACCGGAAGATACCTTACTTCCCGTATGTATAACCAGGAGACTGGGCAACTCGAAAGTTTAGAGGATTTTAAAAACCGGGTCGAAGAGGATTACAAAAACGGTATTGAAGATATTAAGAAAAATCTCGGTCTTGATCCAAAGTATTACGCTATTCCACTTAACGATTACGGACAAAATGCCGGCGAAGCACAACCAGAAGCGGTCACCTTGAATAGAGAACTGACGCAGAAATATTTCCGGATGGCTTTCATCGAGGAATTCGTTTACACCGACAAACTTTCCAACGAGTACTATCATCTGCAAAATAATATTTATAACTATGCTGATGATGACCCATATACGTTACGCCGCGTTGAAGTACGCAATATGCCGGCCCAAAAACTGCTCGATTTCCTGGAGGCCGAATCCCCCCGTACCCGAGCCATCACCATTAACACCGAGCATCCTGATGACTTTAAGAAAAATACCATCCTGCGCTACGGTGACGGCTTATTTGATAAGGACGGCTTCCATCTGAAGTCAAATGCCAAAACTGCCAGTGCCAAAGCATTTTTTGGCAATAAGCGCTGGAAGGACTACACCATCGAAGCAACAATGCAGCGGATTAAAGGGCGGAACATCACCCTTCTCGGACACATGCCGGATAACTCCAACGATGTCGGATTCGGCATGACCGACAATGGCCTGTTCCTGCGGGAGACAAACAATGGTTCTGAAACCGAGCTGAGTCCGTCAATTATTATTAATCCGGTTGCCGGTCGTGCGTACAATTTCAAAATGGTCTTCAAGAGTAATACCGTTATCTGTTATTTGGATGGGATTCAGGTATTTCCGCAAACTACCATTCATCAAACCGCCGGTTTCGCCGGATTTAAAGTCTGGGATGATAAAGAAGCGGAGGGGTTACTCAAATCGATCAAAATATACTACAATTAATTAAATGAAACGAATTGTAGTTATTTTTAGCGTTATTTTTGTACTGCTAAGTGCGTTTTGTGTGTATTTATATTACTATCAATCCACCAGCAGTCAGGCACTACTCATGAAGCCTTTTATCTCTGTAGATATCCAAAATACGCTTCGTTCGCCCGACAATTCCTTTGCCGATGAGCCAAGCCCGAGCCCTGACAGCCCGCTGCCCAGTGATTTTATTGACGATTTTACTGCTAAGCGAACAATTGAGGAAGCTCCGAATATCGGTGCCAGCTCTGATGCCAACTGGTGGGTTAACTCCGGCGGCCAGTTTGTCATCGAAAAGGGAATTGGTAAAACCATGCAGGGCGACGCACCCGATTCTTCCCGCTGGTACGAAGCGTATAAGCGTACAACTCCCGTGGATACAGATGACGGCCGTCATCCGCAAAATATTTTCAGATTGGTACTGCGGTCGGATTGGCGGGATTATACCCAGCAGGTATACGCACAAGTTCTCAAAGATAACATCAGTAATAGTCAGTCACGCGACGACTCCAACGGACTGTTCTTGTTCAACCGGTACGTAAACGGCGATAATGTCTATTACACAGGGTTACGTGTTGACGGGGCAGTCGTGATCAAGAAAAAATACAAAGGTGCGTACTATACCATGGGGTATAAAAAGATTCTGAATTTACCAAAGTACCATCGTACCGACAATCCGAACTTACTTCCAAAAGATACCTGGATTGGCATTAAAAGTACCGTAACCAGTCTCGAAGACAATAAGGTCAAAATAGATTTCTATACCGATATTGGCGCAACCGGAACCTGGAAATTAGGGATTTCGGCAACCGACGACAATAAAGCCTATGGCGGCCCAAGTTTAGCTAAAGCAGGCCATGCCGGTATCCGTACTGACTTTATGGATGTACAATTTAAGGAGTATAAGATTTCGGGAATATAATGAATAAAAATATTGTGGTGATTGCCTCGGTTCTCATCTTTGCCCTGGGATACAACTTACTGGTTGGATCAACTAAGCTGGAATCATTTGAGTGCGCCAATCAGTCGGCTTATCTGCTTTGTGATAAAAAAGTAGGCTTCGATACGTATACGTTATTTTTCTCTCTTCCACTGATCGCAGGAGTGATTGGTTTACTCTCACGGTATAATCCACCTAAGGTAATCTTAACTACCCTAATCACCTTAATAATTTGGATTCTTACTATTGAGCTCATCTCTCATCTCCTGGTTCTTCCGGTGCTGTACACACATTTTATGGAAGGACGTCAGAGCCTTTCTTTGTCGGGATATTTCGGATTTCGTGAGGCAGCAGGAGTGATGCTCATCGCCTTAATAATATCGCTGCTGTGTAGTTACATTGGGAACATTATCCATTTATTCGTGACTACAAAACCCGGTCAGTGGCGCCAAACGATCCCGCGAAAAAACCTTATCTGGGCACCCGTCTACATTTTCGGTGTCATATTCTTTTCGTATCTCATTCTACTGCTCACCATGACATCACAGCCGCGTTCGCAAATACAACAGTATCCGGTAGAACGTTTGCCTACCGAACTGAGATAATATGTTTACGTACAAAACCAAAACCTACGGCAAAGGTCAAAAAGTTGTCTATCTGTTATCCGGCTGGGCGTTTGACCGCCGGTTTTTCGCTCCTGTCGCGTATGTGCTGGTGCTCGCCGGATATACCTGTACTGTCTATTCGTACGACGCCTCAGTGCTTTCTCCGGATATTCACAAAACCATAGCCAGATTCACTGAAGTCAAGGAAAGTATTCTTGCTAAAATAGCAGCTGACACGCAGGCAGGGAAAACACCGTATGCAGTTTTTGGCACAAGTCTCGGCGCCATTATCGGTTTGATGGTCGTCAACGAAAGCCCGGGTATCAAAAAAGTTATTCTCAATCTAACCGGGGCTGATATTGCCGAGACCGTCTGGGGGTGGGATATTATTAAGCCTTGGTTTAAAAAGGCGCTACGGATCGCCGGGATAACCCTAGAACGGTTAAAGAAAGATTGGGCACCTATTAGCCCAATCAACAACATCGACCATTTACAGGGCAAGGATATTTTATTGTATCTCTCTGAAAAAGATGAAGTAATTCCGTACACCCAAGGTGAAAAATTTAAACAAAGTCTCGAAGCAAGAGGATACCAACTCCAATTTATACTCAATAGAAAACGAATCCATATTCTTGCAGCGGCCTGGAACTTAATTAAGTTTCCCGTGTATATAAAATTCCTTAAGAAGACTTCTTAACAGGCACAAATTCCGGAGGATTATCCGAAAATACCGGTCCTTTCCCCGCATACACATTTTGTTCACATTCCAGGTGTTGATACCACCATTTCCCATTGCCTTTCGCGTCAACTTCAGGTGCCGGCAATGGTTCACCTTCGGCAACACCGTAATATTTGCGGAGCGCCGGGAAACAATCGTGGTACATGACATAGTTGTGCTCTTTTGAATTCGGAATAAACATCGTCGCGATAACCAGAATAATACCTATAACGGTATTTGCTGCTGCATACCCTATCAAAAATATCCCGCGTAAGGCTAAAGGTTTGGTGCTTTGTGACAAATAGATTCCGGCATCGGCACGCTAGGCAGCAGGTGGAGAAATGAGTTGAGAAAGAGAAACAGATCTACCAGTGCAAAGGCAGCTAGTAAATACCAGGTTTTCCGGGGAAGCTTCATGAATCTATTATACTATCTCTTCTTTCTTCTCACGAATAAACGAAAACCATTCTTCGGCGATCGTGATCAGCGATTTGAGCGGGGCTTCGAGAATAAAATCAAAAATGAAAATAAAAATATTAATTTTTGAGAAACCGGCCGACAGCCACCGGCCAACACGCAGGAACGGCAGGAAAAAGAAATCGATAATCGCCGTAAAAAAGGATTCTTTATCCCCGGTCACCATCAGCTCGGTAGCTGTTTGTCGAATACGGAAGGCAAAGAAAGATACCAGACAGGTGAACAGGAAGAAGAGTCCCTTGCTGACAATATTAAAATGCAAATTAGACAAAAGAATCCAGATTAAGCCAAAAGAAATGATAAATGTTGCTGCATAGACATAGACAAACACTTCCGACCGGCGTTTCGGGAGCGGGATCTTAAGTTTAATTGCATTTCTACCATCCGGGTCATCAACCAGCGCATTGACCCGGTCCATAATTTTATCGGTATTCTTTTTATCCGGCGTCCTGATCGACAGAGCGACAATAAACATCAGTAACGGCGGAAAAATAACATTAATCAACAGTGGAATATATAAGACTTCACCGTGAATGAGATTATCAGCGGGAAGCTCTAAAATAAAAGCCAAAGTCATTTTTGTGATGAACAGGTAAATAATACTTCGGGTCGCCGCGCGTTGAATTTTCTGTCGCACCGTCTTATACCGGGTTGTGCACTCCTCACGAATGGTTTCCTCGCGTTTAGCCGGATCGGCCAGTAAGTCGTACCGGTTCTTTTTATTTTTATCGACCACTGACTTAATAATTAAAAACGGCGCCGTTTGCCTCCGTATCACCGGCAGTAAGCGTTCACCAAGCGGATGATGTAAATGGTATTCAATAGCCTCCACTGCCTGAATAAATTGTGTTGCCACCTGTTCGGTTAAATCAGGCTGATTTTTAGTCCAGTCGGGATAATAACTGGTCAACAAGTGGTACCGTAGCACCGCACTGTCCGATTTAAGCAAACAGCGGTGGATCGTAAGGAACACCTGTAAGTTCTTAGTTGCTTCGTCAATTCCGGGAGCACTTTCGGTGTGATCAAGGGATAAATACATCAGCTGAACCAGCGCATCGGTAGTGTAATGAGGGACCAGTAATTGTTCAATTTCCGCAGACATAACGCCAATAATCCAGTCACGTAAATCAGGAAGTTTTTTCGTCTGTTTATAGGTGTTCCGCTCAAGTAAGACTTTGTACCGGCGGATAATTTGGGCCACTTCATCGATACGTTCCTGAGGCAAAATATTATTATCAATGTAATGAGCCCAGGTAATTTCTTTTATTAACCCTTCGGCGATACTGCGCTCGCCATTTTTGGATGAAGTGATTCGTCTGAGCAGGATACGGCCAATCGCTTTCCGGCGTAAAACTGTCTCATCCTGATAGTCGATAACCTGCCGAACACGTTCAAAAACAACAGCTAGGGCTGAAGCCGCTCGGGAGACTTGAATATTCCCGGTATTCTGTGAAGCCGCCGATGCCTGGGATTCCAAATCATATGACCGGAGAAACTCTTTTACCGAAGGAGACTTTATCTCTGGTGGTGGAGAAGGAGGTGTAAATTGAGATTGTGAACCTGTATCCATATAAGCTGCTAAAGCAGAATCAATTATACTCCAACCCGGTTAAAAAGCACAGAGAGAATAAACAGCATTTTGACCGTAGAAATAGGAATTACCGACTATCACCTAATTAGATGCTTTTGCGGAAAAGTCTTTTTTTCGTCTCACCGGTTTTTGCTTTGGAAGCAGCTGCTTTAGTAGAGGTGGTTTTGGATTTACTCTGTCTCTTTGGTTTTGAGTCGGCGACTTCCATGTACGCATCACCTGAAGCAATCGTCTTCTCAATGTCGGCAATTTCCTGATCGAGTGATTGACCGTACAATTGTAAGGCCGCATCGCGCGCTTTCTGGTATTCCAGTGCCCGGAGATAAATACCGCCGTTAAAATCGAATGACTGAAGTGCATTAATCACGACATCCCGGTCTTCACTGAAAATATCACGTAAATAACTGGTGTATTCACGGAACACATCTCGTGCTGCCAGTAATTGGTCACGGCGTTGTAATAAGGCCAGGTAATAATCTGCAACATGATCACCGGAGGAAATCTCGCGTGCTTTCGATCGAACCGATGATTCGAGTCGGTCATGGTCGGCAAGATGATCGTCAATCCAGGAACGGGCAAAACGGGAAATGTGATCAAATTCGGTATCGGAAAGCATGTAGTGAAGCGTGTTAAAGTAGTCAAAAAGATCTTCCCGCAATGACACGATATCTACATGATTGTTATCTAATAAATATTCGGTGGCATTGAGAGGTTTCATAAGGTGGCATTCTGAAAGAACAATAATCATCTACTATTTTTAATCATGTTGCTAACGCTTGTCAAGAATGTTCTCGTCCATGTACGATAATAGTATGCAACCTTCTGTCGCTATACATGGACATTTTTATCAGCCACCACGTACAGATCCGTTTACCGGAGAGGATATGGTTGATCCGTTTGTCCTCGATCAGACCGGTGGCAAATATAAAAGCTGGAATGAAATCATTAGTGCCGAGTGCTACAAACCAAATGCCGACCTTGGAAATTTTTCACTGATCTCATTTGATTTGTATCGATCACTCGCGGAATGGCTCGAAAAAAACGACCCCGCCGTATACTGGAAAATTATTCAGAATGACCAGATCGCGTTTCAAAAAGACGGCTTTGGCAGCGCTTTTTGCGGCAGCTGGGACCACGCCATTCTGCCGCTCCTTTCCAACGAAGATAAAGAAATAGAAATTTATTGGGGATACCACGATTATCTTAAAAGATTCGGTCATCCGCCGGTCGGGTTCTGGTTGGCTGAGACCGCCGTCTCATTTGATGTGATGGATATCCTTGCCAAAAACGGATTACGGCTCGTAATCTTAGCACAGTGGCAAACACATAATCCGGTGGATACCACTAAAATTTACTGGGTGAATTTACGGGAGGGGCGAAGAATCTGTGTGGCTTTTTATGATAAGCAGCTTTCAGACAATCTCTCTTTTAATTCAATGGCCATGGCCAATGCCGATCAGTTCGCGCGCGATTACATCGCCTCCCGCAATTTACACGACACCCAAATCATGATGGGCGCCACCGACGGTGAGCGCTACGGTCATCATTTGAAAGGCGGGGAAAAATTTTTGAACCGGTTACTCACTAAAGGTCTTGCTGATCTGAACATGCAGCCGTCAACGTTAATGAAAGCATTTGCTCAGGTACAACCAAAGGATGAAGCTTTTATTAAAGACAACACCTCCTGGAGCTGTCTCTGTGGCGACCTGAAGCGATGGAAACAGGATTGTGAATGTTGTGTTGATTATGACCGAAATAATATGCGCGTGAACGGCCAGTGGAAGGCCACACTGTTTAATGCCATCAATACCATGTCTCAAAATCTTGTTGCGGTTACCGATAACATTTTAAGTAAATTACTTATCAATCCAACGGAGGCTAAAAAAGAGTTCATTCATGTGTATTTGCATACGGTTACTGAAAGTGAATTCCTGGCTAAACATCAGCGTAAACCGCTTGATGCCCACGAGATTCATTTGGTAATGAAGGCCTGTCAACTGCAGATGTATCGCCTGGCAGCCTACACCAGCTGCGGATGGTTCTTCTCGGACATTGACCGCCCAGAGCCACGAATAGTTATCGGCAATATGAAAAAGGCACTCTCCATGCTGGCTGATCTTGGCCACGTCGAGCATATGATGAATCTGGAAAAATCATTTGTAGCTGAGCTGAGTAACGCCAAAAGCAATTTTACTGGGAAAAACGGAAAAGATCTGTATCTTGAATACCGGTCTTTACTAGGTTAATACAATCCTATATGAACATTGGATCATTCATCTTCGTTTTGCATAGTCATGTACCGTATGTACGGAAAAGCGGAAAGTGGCCCCACGGCGAAGAAATGCTCTACGAAATCATTGCCGAAACGTATGTCCCGTTATTAAATGCCTTTGATGCACTCTATAAAGACGGTATTCCACCGCGAGTCAGTTTGGGTTTAACACCGATATTACTTGAACAGCTCAACGATCCGTACATGCAACGCGAGTTTGTAAAATATATTAAAATCCGTTTGAAATCTGCCCGGGAAGAATATGAAACCTTCAAGAAAACTACTCCTGAAGCGTTGAACGTGTGTGAGTTTTACATTAACTGGTATTCACAAATACTCAATGATTATGAACATAAATACGACCACGATTTAATCAATGCCTTCAAATTTTTTCAGGATAAAGGACACCTGGATATTCTTACCAGTGCTGCGACACACGGGTACCTGCCATTATTATCACGCGACAGTACTATCTGGGGACAATTACGTACAGGAATTAAACAGTATAAACGATACTTCGGACGTGAACCATCAGGAATTTGGTTGCCTGAATGCGGTTATCGTCCACTATCACCGGAGAACCGCGCAGGTATTGAAACGTTTTTGGACGAAATGAATCTAAAGTACTTTTTCACTGATTCGCACGTTATCGAGTCGGCTGTACACGCCAATGGTGAAGAGAAAATTGTACCGGCTTATTCACCTCAGCCAAGTTGGATGATGTATACTAACGCGTTTGTTTTGACCACCAGTACACCAAAAAGAAATACGAAAAAGAAGTCACCGCCGGTACCGGCAAAACCTGCCGAAATTACCACTTTTCATCCGTATTATGTCGAGGATTCGAATGTGTTCGTTTTTGGACGAGATAATGTAACCGGAATGCAGGTCTGGTCGGCTCAGTGGGGCTATCCCGGAGATTTTGCGTACAGGGAATTCCATAAAAAGTCTAAACAGACAGGGATTCAATACTGGAAAATATCCAATAAACGCGAGGGGATGAAATTTAAAGAATATTATGTTCCACAGGAAGCCTTTCCGCGAGCTGAGGAACACGCTACACATTTTGCCGAATTGGTGGAAGGTCATCTGCTCAATTACTGTACCCAGAATAATAAAAAAGGTGTCGTAGTTTCTTCATATGATACCGAACTCTTTGGCCATTGGTGGTTCGAAGGAGTGCACTGGATAGAATCCGTTATCCGCAATTTTGCTAAAAAGCAGACGGTAGAATTAACATCGGCCAGAGAATATGTTGAAGCGCATCCACAAACAGTTGCATTGCGACTTCCGGAAAGTTCCTGGGGAAATGGCGGACAACATGCTACCTGGCTTAATAACGAAACCAGTCCGATGTGGGTGGATATCTATAAATCAGAGCAGAGATTTGAATCATTAGTTCAGGCAAACCCCAATGCCCGCGGCATGAAAAAGAAATTACTTAATCAGGCTGCCCGTGAACTATTATTGCTGCAATCCAGTGACTGGCCCTTTCTAATCACGACAGTGCAGGCACGTGATTATGCTGAAAAACGTTTTAAAGAACACGTTGACCGCTTTAATATTTTATGTGACAGCATCGAAGAAAAAAATTCAACGCATGTCGCGGATCAAACGATTGAAGAAATTTTTGATGTCGATAATATTTTTAAAGAAATCGATTACACGGATTTTGCATAAAGCGGCTTTTTGTTTTTCTTACAATTGTCATACATTTATCCTATTGCAATTATAACAATTTTTGCTACTATGCTTTCGCAATATTAAAACGAAGATGGGGAAATAATTAACATTTCTCTTACTCTCGAAAAGTTTTAACATTACAATTACCTCGCTTATACCCCAAGTCCTGCCGCACACGGAAGACATCATGTACACATAATGCACATGGGTTTAAGTTTTTCCAGCACTCATATTGTTGAAATATGATATAGCCATACAACTTCAGTACACATAATTCCAAATGTTCATATCAGACCGTATGCCCGTGCCTTTTATTTATGAGAAAAAAAATAATCTCAGCAGCAGTAGTAGTTAGTACCATTACCATGTTCGCAATTACATCACAGCCAAAAACAGCGATTGGCAGTGCCGCGATGACGTTCGGGGATTTCACCAACGACTCCTTTACCCAGCAAACCGCTTTTGTGATGCCAACCATGCAACCATTCCCGACCCTGAATCTCAATCAGTTGCCAACCATTCAAACGTCGACACCAAAACCAACGGTATCTACAACGCCGAAAGCGACAATTACACCAACCACTACCGCCCGTGCCGCATCCCCGACAACTGCAGCAACACCCAAACCAACAACTCAGGCAACCGCCACTGCAGCTCCGTCCAATAACTCATACATTGATCAGGTAATTTCGCTGGTCAACACCAATACGCCCGCAGAAAGGCACACACATGTCCCCGTGGATCGCAGGCTTCGGAACTCTCACCCCCGATGAAGGCTTCGTACCACCCTATGATGAGAGCCGAATTATCGTGCTCGACTTCGGAGGGCTCGAAGAAATTATTGGGACTGAGATGGATCGGTGGCACGCCAACGTAGTAGGATCCCAGTTATGGGCTTCAGGTGATACTGAAACCCTCGCTTGGATCGCTCTCGTGGCGTATTGGAGGCTCCTGTTAATGGATCCTCTTCTGCCGCTGGTCGTCCCGCAACCACCTGCACAGCCGCCGCCCGCACCCATTGCACCCGCGACGACTACCCAAAGCAAACCGAAGAGGAGGAGACGATCCAATAGGCGGAAACGCAAAAAGTAAACAATCTCGAAGTCAGGTCCCTTAACAAGGCATGGAATCACAAATGCTCCGAATTCGAAAGAAAGGAGGTACACCGAAGTGTCAGGACCAGCAGACGACAAACCCGTCGAAGAGCGCCCAACGGGGACTCGCGAATCAGCCGATCAACCAACCCCCACCAACGCTTCCGGCGGCGGCAAGTTCATCGTGATCGTTCCAGCAAGTACACCCACGAGTAAGTAGCCCGACCACCCCGCGTGCAGAGCTACGGCTCATCATTACGACCGTCGCGCTGCACGCGGCCCCTTCCACCATTCAAAGCAACCATGCCTTGTTATTCCTATTTATTGAAGTAGAGAACAATCGCCGAACCGGCAAAAATTAATAATCCCCCCAGCAGAGTCATCCGGTTAACCTGTTGTTTAAACAACAGATACGAAAATAAAGCCACAAAGATAGGGTAACTGATCTCCAGCACCACCGCAGTTGTTGCACCCACATTTTGAATGGATTTAAGAATAAGTATATTGGCGATAAAAGTAGCCGGTATCAGTATTAAAAAATACGGGTCCTTGAAGATAGTCAAGTCGGATTGGTGTAAACGAGCAGTTCCTTTAGCAGCAAATAGCATATACAGAGTAAGAAATACTACCCATAGGAGGTGTTCATAGAAAAGAAATTTCAGTACTGGCATACGCTCCAGAATTTTCTGATCTATAACGTATACAAATCCCCAAAATACTGAAGCAAGCAAGGCAAAGATAACTCCTAGATTCATACCGTAACTGTACCAAACTCATGATATACTCGCTACATGGACGACCTTAAATCGCAATTACACGAAATCAAAGACCGCTATGAATCGTTATTGCCAAAAATAGACATTCCGGGTAAAGAACAACAATCGCGCGAACTGGAGTCGCAGACTATTAAGGACGGTTTTTGGGATGACCCGCAGCATGCTTCAAAGATTATGCAGGAACTCTCAACCGTGCAACAGCAGCTCAAAACAATCACCGGAATCGGCTCCCGTATCGATGATACTTTTACCATGATCGAGCTCTACACCGAAAATAACCAAACCGCTTCCGATGCTGAAGTGGAAGAAGTGAGAGCAACTCTCAGGTCACTTATCAAAGAAATCGATGTTCTGGAACTGGAGTTATTCCTTTCAGGAACACATGATAAAGAAGACGCCATACTTTCAATCCATGCCGGCCAGGGAGGCACCGAGGCTCAGGACTGGACTGAAATGCTCACACGCATGTATCAGCGGTATTTCGAACGCAAAGGATGGAAATTCGATGTTTCCGAAATTAGTCCGGGCGATGAAGCCGGCTATAAGTCCATCACCATGTATGTGTATGGCGCCTACGCCTACGGCTATCTGAAGAATGAAATCGGCACACACCGCCTGGTTCGGCAATCTCCGTTTAATGCGGACAATCTGCGCCAAACATCTTTTGCTAATGTTGAAGTGCTCCCCCAGCTTGACGACGATATCGACATCGAAATTAAAGATGATGATATCGAATTTGATGCCTTTCGTTCAGGTGGCCACGGCGGGCAAAACGTTAATAAAGTGTCAACGGCAGTGCGTATAAAACATATTCCGACAGGGATCGTGGTCACCTCCTCAAATGAACGATATCAGGGACAAAACCGCGAAAACGCCATGAAATTATTGCGGGCGCGCCTCTGGGAGCTGGAAGAAGAACGCAAGCGGCTCGGGGTAAAAGAATTAAAAGGGGACTATAAACCAGCCAGTTGGGGCAATCAGGTGCGAAACTATGTGCTGCACCCGTATCAATTGGTTAAAGACCTCCGTTCTGGGTACGAAACCAGTCAATCTCAAAGCATACTGGATGGCGAACTCGATGATATAATCGAAGCCGGACTAAAACATTCGCCCTCATCCGAATAACCAGTTCAAGAATAAAAGACCTACAGTAATTTGACATATAACATCCATTTAGTGTATAATGCCAAAATCGTACAAAGTATCCTTGCGATTGACGCATTGTCCTACCTTATACGACGCGTTTATACGCCAGTAGTACGTTAACAGGATGACTAACCGTATTGGGACGCCTGAGCTCATTTAGTAAGTGGGCTGAGGCGTCTCAATACTACATTTCAACGAATAATTTTTTAGTGCAGGAGAAACCAATGCACACCAAGTCCACCCGCTTCAAGAACACCGTGTCCATGCAGGCATTCGTGTCTGCCGTCCGCCTCGCCGTAATCTTCGGTCTGGTTCTCGCCATGTTGGTGTACGTCCGCCCGGCGTGGGCAAGTTGCCCGCCCGACGAGCGGCCGTGCACCGTAACCGGGGGCACCCGCACTACCAAACCTGCCGATACCGGCACCACCGTGGTGACAGATCCGGCACCGGCCGCCCCCGATGTTGCGATCAACGTGCCGGCGCAAAGCCAACCCAATGTCACCGTCACGTGCCACGACTTCCCGGCGCCGAGTTTTGACCTGACACCGATTTATCGAGGCGCTGACGGGCGACTCAATATTGCGGCGATACCGTGGGAAACTGTTCGCGATTACTTGCCACTGCAGGTAGAGTGGGTAAACACTCACTGGGACTGGCCTTCATTCGAGGCGCCATGCCCCAACCTGTATTCTCTGGGATACCAGGACAAAGTTGACCTGGAAATCAGAAAGGTCGATCTCGACCGGCTCGCTGCAGAGGCATCCGCCAACGCCAATCACCAGGAAGAGGAGGAAGCCCAACCCGAGGCCACGGCGCAGCCGGCAGAGGACGACCAACAGGATGGGACCCAGTCGTCAGAGACTGCCGACTGCTCTGCCGAGCAACGGGCGCTTGCCGAAGCTGAGGCCAAATTAGCGGAAGCTGAAACGGCGCTCACGGCAGCTAATGATGCCTTTACGCAGGCAGACATGGACGCCCAGACGGTTGTCGCCGAACGGCTCCAGCTTGAAGCCAGGAAGCAACGGCTCAAGACTGAGCGGGCAACGGCCAACAAGCCCCGGCGGGACGAAATCGATCAGGAGATCGCGGACCTCGATTCCGAAATTCAGGAGTATTACCGAACCAAGCAACCCGCCGCGGCCAAGATCAAGAACGACAAGTGGAAAGAATATCAGGAAGCGCAGAAAGCCCGCGACGCCGCAGCAGATGCTGTAGACGATGCCGCTGAAGCGCTGGAAACCTGCCGAGAAAATCTCACCTCAGCTGCTTAGTTAATTCGTTGGAAGTCATCCGATGTATTGCTGGTGTCTGGTAGGACATACAAAGAGATTAATTTTCTTTTGTGTGTCCTACCGACCCCATAGCTAATTTCTTCATTTAAACTTTTGCATTATTTAAAAATAATCTGCTATACTGTTGGTGCATGATTAAATTTGAAAATGTAGCCAAAAAATTTCCCGACGGCACCTATGGTGTAGTAGATGTAAATCTGGAAATTCCCGACGGGGATTTTCTGTTCATTGTGGGACAAAGCGGTGCCGGTAAAACAACGTTACTGAAACTACTCACCGGACAACTGCGGCCAACCACCGGGACTATCATGATAGACGAATTAAACGTCGGCAAATTAAAACCAAACAATTTATATAAACTCCGCCGCACTATCGGTGTCGTGTTTCAGGATTTTAAACTGCTGCCGGATATGACCGTGTATGAAAATGTGGCCTTAGCACTTGAAGTCATTGGGCAACACGAAAAAAAATATAAATCCACCGTCAACGATTTACTCCAAAAAGTTGGCCTGGCCGGTAAAGAAAATTATTTCCCGGTCCAGTTATCCGGTGGCGAATTGCAACGTATTGCGATTGCCCGCGCATTTGCCTCCAATCCTAAAATCCTCATTGCCGATGAACCAACAGGCGATCTTGATCCAAAAACCGCCTGGGAAATTCTTAAGCTATTGGATGAAATCAATAAATCGGGAACCACAATATTAATGGCCACGCATAATCACACTATCGTCGACGCCATGCATAAACGCGTTATCACGGTTGACCACGGGCGGATTGCCAGCGATGTTAAAGTTGGAACCTATGATGGACCTGAGAAATCAGCTGAACCGGCTGAAGAATCAGTTGGTCCTGAAGTTGAAACAAAAGAGGAACAAAAATAATGTCACTTAAATATAGTCTGCGCCATATTCGCCGTTCACCGTATCAAACACTCTCTGCTATTTTAATTATGGTTATTACTTTTTTGATGGTGTCGGTATTTATCTTAATCGCCTTTGTCTCTTCAGGCATTCTGAAACACTTCGAAACCCAACCGCAGATCTCAGCATTTTATCCAAACGAAACTCCGGAGGATGAAATCCTGGCTGTTAAAAAACAACTCGAAATGACCAACTTAACCAAAGAAGTTAAATATATTTCCAGCAAAGATGCTGTCGAAATTTATAAAAAAGATACTGCTATCGATAACATCGATCCGAATCTGGACCTTATCAGTGAAAAAGTATTGCCACCTTCACTTGAAATTACTGCCTGGAATCTTGATGACCTTCGTTCACTAAAGAGCATGGTCGAAAAGAAAGAAGGCGTTAAGGTTGTATACATTGAGGAAATCGTTAATAAACTGGCCAGTTGGTTGAGTGGGCTGCGCACCGGAGGGCTGGTACTCCTGATCTTACTCGGTATCGAATCGATTCTTGTTGTCTGGACTATCATAGGCATGCGTATTTCACAGCGCAAGCATGAAATTGAAATAATGCGCCTGCTTGGTGCTACCACCTGGTATATTCGCTCACCATTTATTCTTGAAGGCGTTTTGTACGGTGTTATCGGCAGTATTCTTGGAGTCCTTATAACGGCCGGATTAATGCAGTCGGTGCTGCCGGGGATCATCGCATTCTTAAATGGAATACCAATGACCGAATTATCGCCAGAGAATGCCATCAAAATTTTAACTAATGCCAATGAGGTAGCCGGAGTTCCGTTAGCACCGGTTTCACCATTATTTATCCTCATGCTTATGGCCGTTGAAGCAGTTATTGGGGCATTGATTGGTGCGATTGGCAGTTACTCGGCAGTCGTGAGGAATCTCAAGAGATACTAGTATTTTACCCTATAGTATTGACTATAAACCATAGAACTGATATACTCCGTTACTATGATCGTTCAACCTGAGCAGGCCAGTCGATTTTCTGGGTTTACAGCTCGAGAAAATACCTATCCATGGCTAGGTAATGCCTTTGATAAGGTCATAACTCCTGGTCAAAAAGCGAAAATCCGCGCAGTACTCTCAATCGGTGGTGGTAATTCAGGCGCCGAAGCCGTTGCGTTACGCCAATGGGTCGGCAAACGAACCCCAATCACTGTGGTTGATCTTCAGCCGGCTGACCGCATTGCCGAGGAGCTTCACTCCAAACACCGCATTAGATATATCCAGGCCGAATGGTTTGATACGATTACCGACGAAAACAATACCCTTATTCAGGATGCGGACCTCATTGTCTGTCGTCATCCACCGATTGAAGGGGGCACTCCGGTTACTTTAATGGATGAGGGAGTACCGAAGCCTGCGATCAGAGTATTAGTACAGGATGAAGATTTCTTTTACCGCCTTACCGGGCTTGCACAAGCGATCGCTATGACACGGAGTGCTATTGCGCAACACCTGGTGATTACTACCTGGAACTCGATGCCCGACACCCTGCTTCGCGCTAAATTCTCGCAACATGAAATCCCATATCGCCGGGTTGTCTTTAATGGAGGAAGAACCTATCGCATGGATATAGCCGATATCCCTTCCGAAATTCAGGAAGACCACTATTTGCTGCATGTCCAATCACGGTGATAGTATTTCTAATAGGCTAAAATGTCCATTTTTTGTCCATAACCTATAGTATTATTTGCTATAATGTCACAACTTGATTGAAAAATAAGCTGTTTGAGGCTTATATTTTCATGAGAAGTCTTAAACGAGTTCAGTTTCTCGTAAGTTCTTTAACAAGAGACAGAGTAAATAACCATCTAAACCACGCTCAAATGCGGGGTATGTTTAGTCAGGATTACCTGGCTATTCGCACCCCGCACTTGACAAATGAATTTGATCGGCTTGCTCACGAAAGTGAGGATTGCGGCAAGCCATAAAGTAAGGAGTTGAGACATGAAACGTCTCACACCCGGTACGGTAAAACTGCTTGCCGTCATGCTTGTGTTGGTGCTGGCGCCGGTTAGTTTTTCTACGCAGCCGGTCGAGGCCGCATCAACCTTCGCTCCAGGAGATCGGCTATGTCCGGTCTACAACCCGGATGGATCGATTTCTTTTTGGGAGGATTGCACCCCAGACCCGCTACTGCCTTCGAACGACCAACCAGCTTATCCAAATCTTTCGAATGATGACGGTGGTTACCACCTGCACCACGCGAAGTTGAAAACCACTTCCATTGGTTAGGCGTGATATACATTGACGGAATGACACGCGAAGATACAATTCATTTGCGAGACATCCTCATTCAGTATCAGGATAGTTTCGGATTGGGTAATAGCCATGTTAATGCCGATAAAAACGCATTAGACATCCGCTTAGCCGAACTAAATGCCCAAGAAGAAAAAACGCCTGAACCTACACCTTCACAAACTACTGAAGACGTTTGTGAATTTTACAGCCGAGTTATTGATCAATACGAAAAGGAGGTCATGGACGCCTATTACGACAAAACTGACGCCAGTTCTGAAAAGGACTATCGTGCCGCCAATTCGCGACTCATTCAAGCTGAAAACCAGCTTGACTACTGGACTCGAGAGGCGAAAGAAGCCGGTTGTTGGGATAGTTAACATGGAGCAAAAACTCATGAATAGACACAGTTCCATTGTGGCAAAAGCCGCGGGAATCCTTTTCCTACTGTTAGCATTGTTCGTGCCGGTCAATATGTTTACTCGCCCTGTTGAGGCGGCCCCCGCCTTTGATGTTGGAGATCCACACTGTCCGATCTACAATCCGGACGGGACAGTTTCCTTTTGGGGGGATTGTGGGCCACCAGCCAGTCCTGACTCCTCGAACTTAGGAAGCCCCGTCTACCGTGACCGTTCGTACTGCGAACAATTACTAAACAACTTCGCAGGGGACTATGTAATGTTCCAGGCGTCGAAGGATCAAGTTCGTTGGGCGCGATACGACTTGCACTTAGCTGAGATGAACTACCGGGAGGCGGTCAGTGATTACAACATGCTGGTCAGCCTAAATGCTCCAGCATGGGCAATTGAATCCGCCAGAATGGTAATGGCCGATGCTAACAGTGATGTTGGCGTACAAGGGGTACGTTTAGGCGTTGCCCGGACACAGCAAACAATCGCCAAAAGTAGAGCGGTGAGTTCACTCGCTTTATACAGAGAAAAGTGTGACGCAACATACCCCGAGCCAGATTGGACCGAGGAGCCATAAGCAATAGTTAAACCGACTTTGAACTAACCGACGGCACTACAAGCTATGTCGTTCATAGCTACCGGCGATCGTCGCCCTCTGTAGTGCACCGTCTTCGGAAGTGCAATCTTCACTTTCTAAAGTACTCTGTCTCTTGAATAATTTTCTTCATTTTATCAATATCACCTGTAAACACACAAATTACTTCCGCTTTAGCCCATGATGTGCTACAGTAGCAAGAGAATGTTCAAAAAATTCACCATCCTCTCCATCGTTTTATTACTCATCGGACTTGGTTTGTACGTTCGTATTTATGCCGAGGATGAAACGGACGGCGAAAATGTTCAGCAGCAGTATCAGGATGTTAAAAGTGAAATTGAACGATTACAAAAACAACTTAATAGTCTGCAGTCACAGGAACGAACCCTCAACAACCAGATCACTCAATTTAATTCCCAAATCCAGGTTACCCAGTTACAAATAGTTGACACCCAGCAACAGATTCAGCAACTCCAGGCTGAAATAGTTGTACTACAATCTCAGGTGGATGGATTAGAAATCACTCTTGAGAAAGTCTCCGCCGTTATCGCCGATAGAGCCGTCTCAACGTATCAGCAAGGTGAGTTAACCCCACTCAAGCTATTAGTCACTTCAAACGGTTTTGAAACCTTCGTTACCAAATATGCCTATGCATCATATTTACAGGACTATAACAAAAAAGTGTTACTCCAGATTCAGGAAAATCAAAACAATATCAATGATAAAAAAATAGAGCTCGAGGAAAAGCGCAAGCAAATTGAAACCAAAAAGAAACAGCTTGAAGCATTGCGGTCAACACTCGATGCGCAGAAAAAAGCGAAAGAAACGCTCCTTGCGGTAACAAAGAACGACGAAGCCCGTTATGCGAAGTTGTTGGAAGCCGCCAAATCCAAAGAACAAACACTGGCCAAACTTATTTTCCGGGATGGCAAAGTTTCCTATTCCATGGGAATTTATGGATTAACCAAACAGGGTTCCGTTTCGCAGGGAAGTCGCATTGGTACAATGGGAAACAGTGGATACCCCCGCTGCACCAACGCCGCTCATCTCCATTTTGAAGTAATGGAAAAGGCAACAATTACCAATGATGCTATTGGCGGAGACCTACTAAATCCTTATGCCTACTTAAAATCAAAATCGGTTTCATTCTTCCAGGATGACAATTCTATTGGTGTTCAGCCCTTTGGAGCAGGCGGCTGGGACTGGCCGTTACGTGATCCGGTTATCACCCAGCAGTTTGGAAAAACCCCCTGGTCCTCTCGGTATTTGGGAGGATATCACAGCGGAATCGACATGGTTGATTACAATGACCGTGCAATTCGTGCCCCGGCGTCAGGAACATTATATTATGCTAAAGTAAACTGTGGATCCGCTATTAATATAGCCATTATCGATCATGGCAACGGTGTGCTTTCAGACTACTTGCACCTGGAATAGTATGGCTACCATTTACCGCTCAATTCGTATTGCTCCGCTTATTATTTGGTCACTCGTAATATTCTTTGCTTCTTCTCAAGGTGCTGTTACTGTAGCGGAGGAGCAGGAAATCGATGTGTTGGTACATAAACTCGCGCACGTTGCCGAATACTGTATTCTGTATATATTTTTCATAATCGCGTGCTACTCAACTAGGAAGAAATATCCGGTCCTCTCGTTGTGGGGGATAGTCTTTGTTTTTATCTTTGGCTTCTTCGATGAAATTCATCAGAGTTTTACGCCGACCCGTTCTCCAAAGGTGTCTGATGCCTTCGTAGATCTGTTTGGCGGCTTTGTCGGGTACATCCTTACCAGAATCTATCCAAAAAAAAAGGAGTAGATTTCGCTACTCCTTAAATTTTTTATTTAGACGATATTAATAGTATTTCTTCTTCATCAGTGCAAAGACACCTGATATTGCAAGGGACACAGCTCCGAGTATCGCAAACATTTGACCAACATTGATACCGGATTCAGGTAATGCGGTTGCATCGGCTACAGCCCGGTTGTCCGGTTCGGTGGTGGAGCTTGCCGCTGCGACCGGAGTTGGGGTCGGCGTTGCGGTTGTTGTTGGTGCCGGAGTTGGAGTAGGCGTCGGTGTAGGCGTATTTGATGGTCCTCCTACCGGAGGTGTACTGGTAGGTGACGGACTTGGCGTTGCTGTTACTGTCGGGCTCGGTGATGCTGTTACCGTAGGTGATGGTGAAGGCGTGTGCGACGGTGAAGCACTTGGGCTTGATGATGGAGAAGCCGACGGTGATGGCGAAGGGGAACCGGTAGCACAATCTGCTGTTATATCAATTGTACCGGTATATTTCTCTTCGTGCATGTTCCCATTCTGGGTGTATTTTACGGTAGCGGTCCAGGCAATCTTGTCACCTTTTTCTACCGGACGACTGAAGTTCCAGTTAAATGTTTTGTTAATACTATTTCCTGGAGCCTGAGAAAGAAACGCTTGTTTTGGTGCTGTTTCCGTTCCATTAAGTTTTAAATCCAGATTAATCAGGAAGGGGACACTTTCGTTCTCACGAACAATCGTACCACCGGTACAGGTACCGGTTACCGTCGGACGCCAGGCCAGTGTTGGTTGAACTTGGGTTAAGTCTTCAGTTTGCGTTTTGTTCAAATTCTGATACGCAAACAATCCGCCGCCTACTGCAGCAATAAAGAGCAGTATAAATACTATTAATAATACCCTTTTACCGTCTCCTTTTGCTGGCGGCTGTGGAGGAAGCGGAGCGGCATGAATATTTGACGTACTCTCCGATGAAAATTTTGGAAGTTCAGCATTCGGTGGGGTAGGTGGAGAGGACGGAGAAGGTGAATTTATCATAGAAAAATAGATGTCCTAAATACTAATACTTCTACGGTACATGCATTAACAAAGTGTTGTCAACACCTCTCATTTTTCACTATATCTTGACAAGGATTTTTTAAACATGTATAAGCGTAAAAGCTTCGTATAAATCTAATTAAATTGTACTTTTTATAACATCACGCTCAGTGAAAGGACCGTATGGCTAACCGCGATTCAAACAATACTGTTAAAATTCTTTTAGGAGGCGTGATTGTCACAGCACTCGTTGTTGGCGGCGTATATTTCCTCAATAGTTCTAAAGGTTCAACCGCATCAACTTCCTCGTCCGGACAGGTAGCAGGCGTGCAAACCGATTCAAAAAAATCCGGCAATAATCCAAAAATAAACCTTAATAAAACATACAGCACCATCGCACTCGATGTAACCGGTAAACCTTCAAAAAATAAAATAGACATGATTATTAAGAATGCCGAAAAAAGCCAGGACATTTTAATTAAAGGACAACCGGCAACCGCTAAGAACGGCAGTTCTTTTTTGGTAATGCAGGTGGATTTGCAAAACAGCACCAACGAACGCCTGATTATCTCACCACTTAATTTATTACGCTTAATTGTTGACGGCCAGAAGCGCGCAGCTGAAATTTACACTGAAGAAGTTCCCCAAATTCGCGGTAGTGTCGTAGTCGAACCTGATTCAACAAAAGTAACACGCGTTGGATTTGTATTAACACCTGATATTGTCAGCAAGGCACTTAAATTACAAATCGGTGATGTAAACGCCGCAGATAAAACAGTTATAGACCTAAAGTTCTAGTTTAGAGTACAATAGATATGCGTTAAAATAAAAATAGTAGAGTAATATAGGAATCTGACAAAATATGGTCGACTTCTCTTCCAAGAAAGTATCAGACGAAGTGATAGAACAAATAGCGGAAGCGTTAGAGAAGATTGATTATGGCAGTATAGAAATAATTATTCAAAATAAATGCGTCACACAGATAAGCACACGGGAAATAACCAAAACCAATCATCCCGTATTGGCGGCAGATATTAAAGGACCTCG
This sequence comes from uncultured Gammaproteobacteria bacterium, assembly GCA_964403585.1. Lineage (GTDB taxonomy): Bacteria > Patescibacteriota > Microgenomatia > JALYQM01 > JALYQM01 > JALYQM01. The sequence continues at coordinate 597,383 of CAYOFQ010000001.1, forward strand.
TTGATGAGGTCCTTTTTTTTTGATTAAACAAAATTAATGGTCAAGTAGAATTAATAAGCGCGGATGAGACTCAATGTACGAAGCTCAATTCGTCTTTGCGAAGACGAACTTCCGCCCTGGGCAACCGTTAATAATAACAGAGGTGGAGAGCAGGTAAACGATAAGGTAGGAAATCTAAAGCTTGTGAGACAAGCAAAACGAATGAGCGAGCGACTTTTAAGAAGCATCCGCAGGGAACCGAAGATCCGCACAGTATTGAATAATTTGAAACAGAATATAAATTTTTAATCCGATGAGCATTTACTCATTAGCTTATTTAAACGCACAACTAAAATATTATTTTGCAATAGGGAGAAAATAACTACAATTAAATGAGAATATCCGCTTGACAATATTGCACAGATATTCTAAAAGTACAAATATAACATTCTAAATAAAGTAGAAGTGCCGACCGCACACGGAGGCAGTGTCTAAGTTTAATAGAGTTTTTATTAATTCTTTGTGAAACTTGAACACTGTCTTTTTTTTAGATGTGCAATTATCTCATTATTGTAGAGTGCTATAAGTTCTGATATAGTAAAAATATAACAAAACAATATAGTAAAGATAGATATACTAAATAGAAAAAATATATCGAAATAAAAAACTCAAAACTAAAAACATACAACTAAACAAGAGTCGGTATTTTTTAACAAATTTTTTTGGAAGGAGGTGAAAATAATAATGAAAAAAGTTTTAGTTTCTTACACAACAGTAGCTTGTATGCTCGTTTCAGCTTTTGCTCCAGTAGCAACCTTCGCTGAAACAGTTGGCAACGTCGGCAACGGTGTTGATTCCAACAGCTCAGCTACAGTTAATTCAAACAACTCAACATCAGTTTCGCAGTCAAACACTGCAAACGTAACAAACACTATTTCTGTATCATCCAATACTGGCAATAACTCAGCTAACAGAAACACTGGAGGCGAAGTTTCAGTCAATACCGGAAATGCAGGAGCAAGTGTTGGTATCCAGAACATGGCTAACTCAAACGTAGCTAATGTACAGGGTTGCTGCACAAACGGAGGTTCTTCCTCAGTTTTGAACAGCGGAAACGGTGATTCATCTGATAACACTGCTAAACTCAACAAAAACAACACAACAGCATTGGAACAGGCTAACGTCGCTAACGTAGCAAATTATGTAACTGTAGATTCAAATACAGGCCATAACTCAGCTAACCGAAACACAGGTTCCGGCAACGGTTCCGAAGTTTCAATCGACACCGGCAAATCAATCGTTTCACCAATCAGCATCAAGAATGCAGTTAATCAGAACCAGGCAGTAGTCGGCTCCGGTTTCGGAGGTGGCGCAGCTGGCGATTTAACTATCGGCAATGCTGGTAACGGTGTTGAATCAGACAATGATGCAGTTGCAAACCTTAACAACACAACAGTTGCATCTCAGTCAAACGCTGCTAACATTCTCAACTATGTTGACGTAGCTTCAAACACAGGGTACAACGATGCAAATCGTAACACCGGTGGCGACGTTATGATCGACACAGGCGATAGCTTAGTAGCAGTAGTATTAGACACCAAAGCAAACTCAAACGCAGCTTGGTTAGACAACTGTGGATGCGTAGGCGTAGGTGATCTTACTGTAAAGAACTTGGGCAACGGTGATTCCACAGACAACGACGCAACCGTCAACAAGAACAATACATCTGCTGCTTATCAAGCAAACGCAGCTAACGTTGCTAACTTTGGATCCTTCGATTCCAATTCCGGATACAACGAAGCAGACCGCAATACAGGTGCTGTATACGGTTGGTCAGATCCTTCAGTTGACACAGGTGTTGCTTACGCTGAAGTAGGTGCATCAACAACTGCAAATAACAACGTTTTGAATAACGGATATGTCACCATGACACCTCCTCCAGTATCAACAGGAACCGGTAATGGTTACTGGTGGAATTGGGGATTTGGCTACAATGGCTCAATGTCCTACTAATTCAAAGTTTTCCATACCTTTTGGGTTACTCCTGAAAGTGAAAGCAAGTAAGGAGTAACTCCAAGAGGAAGGAATTAAAATAAAGATTTTTATAAAGACCAGGAGAACCAAATCGCGTGGTCTTTATAAAGATTTAAGCTAATGTTAAATCTTCTCGTGCGATTATTTTCCGAGCGACTAAGGAGAGCATATAATGCTCGACGCAGAGCGAAGCGGGGAGCGGAGGAAAATATCGCAAAGAAAGATTAAAGAGAATAAAAAGAAATCTATTATCTGCTATTCACTCATCGGGGGAACAAGTGAAAAAACTAATACATTCTGCAGTATCATTCATTCTGGTGCTCGCGTTAACATTCGCACCACTCAACACTGCTACTGTCGGGTATGTATATGCCGAAGACGCCACCCCTGCGCCTACCAGTGCCGCAGCAACACCTCAACCACCGGCAACGCCCCAGCCACCATCCTCAACACCAACACCTCCACCATCACCAGAAACACCAGCAACACCAACACCGAATCCTAACGTAGCAACACCAAAACCAGCAGCTACTGCCAAACCAGCCAAGACCGCAGCACCAAGTTCTGGTGCTACAACCAAACCAGCCGCAACTCCCGTATCAGCCGCAACACCAATTCCGGCAGTCAACAACCAGCCAAGCCCGACACCACTTCCTGATGCAATTGCTACCACTTCAACTGGTGGCGAAAACGGCAATAGTCAAACAGGTGACAGCACCGTTGTAACCGGCGACGCTAATGTCAACGGATCACTCGTTAACGGTGTTAACAATAATGTCTCTGGTGGAAGCGCCGGAGGAGCTGGTGGAACCGAAGCAGGCAATAGTGGCAATGGCGATTCATCAAACAATAACGCTAACGCCAATAATAATACGTCTTCCGATCAGGCCTTAGCCAACAGCGCAGCATTATCCAATGATGTTGCTATCGGGGCCTTAAGTGGACAAAATACTGCCAGCCGCAACACCGGCGACGGCACAGTTGTAACCGGCGATGCCAATGTTGGCGTCACTGTTATTAATGGAGCCAATAACAACGTCTCAGGTTTAGCCGTTAATCAGTATGATGTAAATGGTAATCAATCCGGAGATATTGTTCTCGGTTCAACCGCGGCTACCGCATCCTGCGGTGGAGCATCTGGATCAACCTGTTCGAATGGTGTCCTCGGTTCCAAAGCTTCTAACACCGGCAACGGCACCCAGTCAGATAACAATGCAACATCCAATAACAATTCCTCATCAGCTACAACCATGAGCAATGATGCCGATGTCGTAAACGACGTCGTTATCGACGCAGTAACCGGACGCAACAAAGCCGATTCCAACGTCGGATCCGGTAATGTTGAAACCGGCGATGCCAACGTCGCTGTAACCGTGCTGAACTTCTTAAATAACAATATTATCGCCGGAACCGTTGATGTCATTAATATCTTCGGAGACTATGTCGGCAACATCATCTTACCTGAATCCAAGCCGGCCACCGGAGTAGCAGGAAATAACGCTGCCGGAAACAACGCCGCAGGTAATCATGTCTCAGCTAACCGGGGCAATGGAGATTCATCAGACAACAACGCATCATCAAGTGCTAATTCCACAGACAACACCACGCAAACCAACCTGGCAGATATCAGCAACGGCATCGACGTTAACGCCAATACCGGTAACAACGATGTGAAATCAAACACCAATGGCAGCAACAATGTCGAAACCGGTAACACCAATGTCAACGCCAATATCTATAACGTCTCGAACGTCAACTCCAAAGACGGCGGATACATTGTACTTGTTAATGATCACGGTGTCTGGAAAGGAACAATCTACGGAGCGAACGGTTCAAGCGCCGGTTCTGAAGGAATCAACTTCACTGTCAATCCTGACGGCACCGTTGTTGCAGCAAATAATGGCAACGGCACTGCTTCAGATAACAACGCACAGGCCAACAGCAATACATCAACCAATACAACACAGACCAATAACGCCAAATTACAAAATAACATCACCGTTAACGCAGACACCGGTAACAACTCAGCCAGCCGCAACGTCGGAGGTGGTTCAGTTAAGACAGGTAACGTTAACGTCGCTGCCAGCATCATGAACTTCGTAAACAACAATTTTGTTGGCAAGACCTTCCGGGTAGTACTCGTCAACGTAATGGGTAAATGGAACGGCAATGTAGTGCCTCCTGGTCAGTCTGCACCTAGCCCGGCACAGGGAGGATCAAATACCGCAAACAACACGAATAACTCAGCAGTTGCCGGCGCATCAACCGAAGCCTCCAATACTCCTGCACCAACAGCATCAAGTGCACCACAACAAATCGCTGACGGTACCGTACTCGGTAAAATGACTTTGAACAAAGTTGGCAGCGTACTTGGCGCCGCAACCAAGCAAGGTGCAGAGATTTCACTCAAAGACGGACACAAATACTTAGTTGACGATACCCTCAACGTTCCAAACGACAAACCAATCGTCGCTGCAGCAGTTGGCGTTAACACTAAAACTAAAACAATCTTCAACTGGAATTGGTTACTCGCCGGCTTAGTAGTTGTTCCATTCGCCGGAATCTACGGAGTCCGCAGAATAAAGAATAAGAACAAAATTGCCGAATAAGCTAAGCAAAGAAGCGATATAAATCCCCGTTTAAAAAGCGGGGATTTTTTGTAGTAGCTAATGTTTTATTCTTTTGCCATCAGCCGGCCGCTCAAGTGGGAGGCCATATCTAAATAAAGCTTCCGCCGTCAGGCTCATATTTTCACTCTTGACCATGCCGTAACGTCATAGTTTACAATCCACTCATGAATAAACCAATTGAATTAACCGTTCATGAACTGGCAACTCAAGCCCGTATTAGCGTCCGAACCCTTCATTATTACGATGAAATCGATCTGCTTAAGCCGGGAAAGGTGAAATCCAACGGGTACCGGGTGTACGGGCGTGAAGAGATGCTGAAGTTGCAGCAAATACTGTTCTTCCGGGAACTGGATTTTCCTCTGGATGAAATTAAAAGCATCGTTAATTCGCCAAAGTTTAATCCCCGTGAAGCGCTACGGGATCATCAGCGCATGCTGACGATCAAAAAAATGCGCATTGATGATTTATTAAAAACAATCGACGAAACCTTGAAAACGATGAAAGGAGGTGAACAAACTATGTCAAACGACGATAACAATTTATTTGGATCGTTCGATCCAAAACAGATGGAGGAGTATCAGGAAGAGGCCCGGCAGAAGTGGGGACACACTGATATGTACAAACAAAGCCAGCAACGAGTTGCGAAAATGAGCAAAGACGACTGGAAACGTATCGGCGATGAAAGCGACAACATTTGCAAAGCAATCGTTGCCAACATGGACAAAGGACCACAAAGTCCCGAAGTTCAGGAGCAGATCGACCGCCACTACAATTCATTGCGCAACTTCTACGAACCCAACTATGAAATGTATCGCGGATTAGGTGAAATGTATGTAGCCGATAAGCGCTTCACTGTTTTCTATGATAAGTATCATAAAGATCTGGCAAAGTTTATGTGCGATGCCATGGCGTACTATTGTGATACTCACGAAAATAAGTAAGCAATCTTAAAAGGTGCAGGGAAGTACAACCTGTACTTTTTAAGTATTGAAAAAGGTACAGTAAAAGTATAAGATCTGCTAAATTATGAACGAACGCCACGGCAGATCTCAACTCCATAACCTTATTAACGAGCCGGTGCATTTGGCATTAAGTCCAGACGGCGCCCGTCATTTTATTATGCAGCCCGGTCAGGGCATGCCGATGGAACGGGCACTCCAGCGCGCAGTTGCCGAACGCGAGTGGACCCAATACACCGTCGCCGACGATTATGTTCTGGCTCCGATGGAGTTAGTCCTTGCTCCCGCTACTCGTTTCGAAACATCAGTTGAAGAAATCCAGGAGATCTTAAATGTCGACGAATCGTATTTGAATCGTACGATTAATAAACAATCGCGAAAAGATGGTCAGGATATCCGGTATATTATTTTTCATACCACTATCTCCGCTGCCTGGGAAAGAAATCCCTATGCCGTACTTAACTATTTATTAACACGCCACCAAACACCACAAGGTGAAATTGCACCAAGTACCACCTGGCTTCTACCGGCAACCGATTTGCCCGACGGTCGCGGCGGCCGCAACTGGCGCATGTTCAAATATATCAGTGACGATTATTTGGCCTACCATGCTGGTCGGGGACACTACGATGATCGAAAAGATCCAACCAAGCATTACCTAGATAATATGAATCTTTTTTCCATCGGTATTGAAGTAGATAACGACGGCAAGCACCCGATCCGTAAAGAGCAGTTTGCCATGCTCGTATACCTCACCATGAAATATCATCATGACCACAATGTCAGCTGGCAGCGCATGATCGGTCACGATGAATGGGCACCGGGCCGCAAATTTGATCCGCAAAGTATTTGTTATCTCGTAGATAATGTTATTCAACAGGCACAAAAATATTATAAGGACTTCTTTGGAGATGATTGGGAAGCTCCGGACCCACAGCCGGATGAAGGGAAAGATTTAATTACAATCCGCGACGGCTATCGCTCCAATGTTCGACAGGACTATAAAGTTTTGGCACCGGTTGCACTACAACTACTTCCCGGTACACCGTTTCACTCAGTGCAACAATATACCGACGGAATGCTCGTGGCCGGTTCCCGCAACTGGGCGCATGTTACCCAGGTGATGTTTGAAGGCCGAGAGCATATCGGATCCGGTTTTATGCATGCCAGCCGGTATGTCGGTGTTGACCATCCACAAATCTTCCGTGTTCGACCGGGCAACAATGAAGTACGCCGGGTAGCATCACGAATGCAGGCCATTGAACGCACCTTCCGGGTACAGGATCTTCGCCGGGCACAGGAAGTTCGGTACGAATGCTGTTAGGCAGTTCGCCGGCGATGATGTAAAAATCGGTTCTCCACAAAATTCCACGACAGATATGCACATCCCAAGGATAACACGAGCGAAATAATAAAATGCGGTATCATTGTTAACCTGTTCTGAGATATTTGTGTTAACAATTGTTGAATTGGATACGAATAAATATACAGCCCGTACGAAAAATCTCCGTATTTTCCGAAATCATGTCCTTTAATTCTGGTTGAAAAGGCTGCCGCCAGTAATAGATACGTTCCAAAAATTGGCAAGAAGTAATAAATATAATACGGGTACACGAGTCCAAGGAAAATCATTATCAGAGACACAACGACACCAAACGTAGTGTACTTAATTTTGTCCCGCCACAAATAAAACGCGGCGCTGGTCATAAAAAATCGCGCTAGAACGATCGTATTAATCCACCAGCCCATCAATCCTTTCGTCGGGAGGAGGTATAAGACAGCCAGAACAATCAGGATGAAGTTCTTTTTTAGTAAGCCAAACATTCCCAAAATAAATAAGGTCAGGTAACAGACGACTTCATACTCCAGTGTCCAGAGCGATCCGTTAATCATTCCTGCATGAGGGTTACGGGTAAAAACTTCCGGCAGAAAATAATAAATCGGGTGAAGAAAAATGGACAAAAGATACACATACGGACCGGGGTGCACAAAATAGTCACGAAGTGATAAAGAAGTTGCCAGCGGACCCATTACAAATGCCGAAAGCAATAATACTACTGCTAATCCCGGGAAGATCCGCAGAAACCGTTTGCGCAAAAAGTCATAGGCGGACTTCGATTTGTCCCAACTTTTGGCAATCAGGAAACCACTGATAATAAAGAACGCGTCTACAGCCATTATCCCCGAAGTCATAACACCACCGGTCAGCCAGTAAATCCAGTCACTATTTTCATTACCGGCAGTAATCACCAGTGAGTGAAATAAAATAACCACCACCGCGGCTAGAAAGCGTAATAAATCAAAATTATTTAATCGTTCAATATGAATCTGATCATGCATATATGCTACAATCGTTATAATGGTGAAGTATGGTATTGTGTTAGCCGCTGTTATAATTCTGTCCGCTGTTCTCCATTGGACAAACCTCAGTCCGTATTACATCTATCCGGACTCATATCAAAACATACTTACGGCACACCATATCCAAAATTTTCATTCGGTAGTCGGAACGTTAGGGCCTGACGGTCAAATCTGGCCGGATTATTTCGGGTGGACCAGACCAGGGTATGCGCTCCTTATGTATGGTGTCAGCCGTGTCACCGGCAATTATTTCACCGCGGCTCAGGCGGTAACCTTTACCGCTACCATTCTTTCCACAATTATAGCGTATTTTTTTTTGAAAATCCTCTCAGGGTCACGGATCACCGGGCTATGTGCGGCGCTGCTTGTTGGAATCAGTGCCAACTATATTATCTGGGGTGGACTCATCTTAACTGAAGGCCTTGGGATTCTTGCGCTGCTACTCGTTCTTTGGAGTTTCTTTATCATATTAAAAAGAGAATCCCAACTGGCTGAGGTGCGGGATTTGGTCTGCGGCGTAACAATAGCTTTCGCCATTCTCGTTCGGTATGAGTATGCGTTACTACTCATTCCAATTATCAGTGCCATTATAATTCGTTCACCGTCGCCGGGGAAAAAATTGCTTAATCTGCTTTCGGCCATGGTCTTTATTTTGTCTCTGGTTGGAGCACAACTATTTCCATTACGGGAAAGTCTTTCGCGTATTAACAGTCAAAATTATGTACTCCAGGTAATCGGCATTGGTTTATTGATTATTTTTATTGTCGGGGCTGCTGTATTCCGTTATCGTCAGAACAATTCCGGAATATATAAATGGTCAAGCGCCGTTAGTTTGGCAGCCGCAGGGACAATTGCAGTCATACTCCTGGTACAAATCCTGTTCACCGGGTTTTCTTTCCTAACCTATCAACTCGGTGCCCCGCGCAATTTCTTTACTCTGGATTTTCTCCTCGGCATTACCGTAGTGATCGGTTTCTATCAATTACATCAGGGAAAAAAATATACGCTTGTTACCTGGGCAGCGGTAAATATTGCCATGTTCGCGCTCTTTTATTATTTAGTTAATCCGCTCATGCAGCGCTACTGGACACACCTCATTCCATTTTTACTGATACCTGCCGCATACGGGTTACAGGCACTGTATCCGGAGTCTGTATTCTCCTTATTTCACTGCTCATCTTCACCGATGCAACCTCCGAAGGGTAAAAAAGACCCGCAGAACCTACGGGTCTAAAAACTCTGTTCGAGAGTTATCATCATTTATGGCTTGGGAGTTTTATCAGGCTTATGTGTGTTATCCGGCTTTTCTGTTTTTTCGGGTTTGTCGGTTTTTTCTGGTTTAGCCGTATTCGTTGGTTTCGGGGAGTCACTTGGGTTCACTGATTGGCCAGGAGGACCTGTGTGTTCATGATTCTTGTCTCCATAACCCCAACCAGGTCGGGTGTTGTCGTCATTCTTAGCGAGTGCAGTATTCGCAATAAATACAATTGATGTAACCACAATCGTAAATATTATGACGATTCGTGCGATTAAGGCAGATTTCAAAGTAAATACACCTCCCTTCAAAATAAAACAGGAGCATCACTGCTCCAAATTTTATAACATAACTATAATATAACCACTATAGATCATTGCGCTATTTAGGTCAACCCTAAATACCCCATTGACGAAGTGCTATTAATCTCTCTAAAGTAGATACATCAGCAATAACACGCCCGCAAATAGAAGGGGCGTATTATTTTAGTTCAAACGCTTCTAATACTGTAAGAATAAGGCAGCTTCAGTATAAGATAAGTAAACGCTCATAATATAACATTATCTAACTCGCAACTTTTGAAAGGAGGTGAATCAAATGAAAAAATATATAATCGCAACAATCGCACTCGTTGTAGTTGTAGGCGCCGCAGGAGCTGTTTCATCACATGCTTCTATCGGAGGTTGGGTAGGTAATTCCGGCAACGGAACAGATACATACAACAAGGTAAACGTCAACAACACCAAGAAAGTTAAAGTTAACCAGCTTAACGCAGCTTTCCAGGCGAACGGTGTGAACAATACTACCAACACAGGTGGAAACAAAGCTAACAACAACACCGGTGCAGTTGGTGAGGTAAGCGATCCTTCAATCGATACAGGATCAGCTTCAGCAGGCGTTGGCATAACCAACACCGCGAACCAAAATCAGGCAGCAGTCGCTACATGCGGATGCGCTGATGATCTGTTGTCCTCAGTCGGTAACACCGGCAACGGCACAGGTTCAACCAACAAGGTATACGTAAACAATACCAACAAAACCAAGGTTAACCAACAGAACTACGCAGTTCAGGTCAACACAGTTAACAACAATGTTAACTCAGGTGGCAACACTGCTAACAACAATACAGGTGGAGACGTCAATGTTAACACCGGTAGTGCTGGTTCAACCACAGTAATCAACAACACTGCTAATTCAAACACAGCAGTAGTAGGCGGATTCGGAGGCTCACTCTAATCTTTTTGAAAACTGTAAGAAATACTCCATTTTTTCACTCCCTTGTGAACATGGAGTATTTTTTTATACCGGGATATATTTATCGACCATTCCTTCCAGCTCATCAATATCAAACGGCTTGGTCAGGAAATCATCCGCTCCTGCCCGTTTGGCAATGGTTTCAGTATCTTTATTGGCCGAGAAAATTATGATCGGAATCTGTTTGGTATCGGCACTGGCTTTCAGTTCACGGGTGATCTCATCCCCCTGTTTCCCTGCAATCCACAGATCAAGCAGAATAATGTCAGGGCACTCTTTTTTTATTATCGACATGATGTCCGTGCTCTCCGCCAAAGCCGTCACTTTATACCCCTTCGCTTCGAGGACAATTGACGTCACATCCAATATGCCCGTGTCGTCTTCACAGATTAACACATGCTTTTGGGTCATATTATTGCGTACCTTTCGCTAGTGGTAATGTAAAGTGGAATGTCGAACCAACTCCCGGGGCACTTTCAAGCCAGATCCGACCACCATGTCGTGTAATTATCTCAGAAGATATATACAATCCAATACCTAAACCTGAAAATTGCTTCGCCGAAGCCTCGACACGATAAAAACGCTGGAATAATTTTCGCTGATACTGCTCCTCAATACCGATACCAAAATCTTGAATATCAATTTGTACATAGCTGTCGTCTTTTGACATCGTTACAATGACTTCTCTGCCCATAGGAGAGTATTTAATTGCATTTGTTAATAAGTTGGAAAGCACCTGTTCGATACGATGCCGGTCACCAGTAATTTCTGCTTTTACGGATGATTTGAGGGTAACTTTATGTTGTGTTGTGGGTTGAATCGCTTGCACACTTTCCTTCACCAGTTGGGAAAAGTCAAACCGTTCCAGATTGAACTGCAGCTTACCTGCCTGAATTTTCGAAACATCCAGAAGGTCGACAATCAAACTGTTGAGTTTATCAATATAGGTATTGGTCTTACTTACCAGCACCCGGGCTTTATCGTCACCCATTTCCTGGATAATTCGTTCCAGAATTTGCACATAGCCTTTAATACTGGTTAGCGGAGTTTTTAATTCGTGCGAAGCAATGCCCAGAAATTCGTCTTTGCGCTGTTCTAATTTTTTGCGCTCAGTGATATCGAGGACAAAGGATATTGACGTCTGCTTCTTTTTATCCAGCAGAGCCTTACCGACAATAACCGGTACCTGGCTGCCGTCTTTGCGGATATATTCTTTCTCAAACGGACTCGCGACTCCTGTCTCATATAATTCCTGTAACTTTTTTGACTCCACTTCCTTATATTCAGGTGGAATTAGTTTAGGCCATTTGATCGTCCGCTTATTAAATTCGCCTCGTGTATATCCTATGATTGAGAAGAAAGCCTCATTTGCGGAGATCACAGTACCATCCGCTCCGGCATAAGCTACACCAATAATGTTTGAATCGTATAGTGCCTGAAATTGTTTTTCGCGTTGCCTGATCTCAGAATACAGCAGCGCATTTTCCATAGACAACGAAATTCTTCCCGCCAGTTCTGTCGCCATCTGCAGATCGTCTGAATTGAATTGCTTTTTTGAATCGGTCGAAACAAACTGTACTGCGCCGATAACTTTCTTATGGGCCGTAATTGGAACTATCATAACTGAAGTAAAGCCAATTTCGCGAATAATCCGAAGTTCTTCTTCACTCTTCACTGCAGCTTGAATCATTTCCTCAGTTATCAGCGGGTAGAGGACTGACTCACCAGTTTTGAGGACATGGGGAAGCCCGGTGTTCTCAGACATATCTACCGGACGCTCCTTACGTAGTTTTCGTGCCCACTTTATTTTCTCAGGATCAACATGTGCAACGGCGCCTAACTCAACAGAGTGACCATCATATAACTCAATACTAATCCAATCGGCAATCTGAGGAACAGCAAGTTGCGCCACTCTCTGGAGAACTTTTTTAGTATCAAGCGTAGCAGCCAACAGTTTGGACGCTTCAGCGAGAAATCTCTGCGATTCCACAGCCATGCGTTGGGTATGAATATCAGTACAGGTACCAAACCAGCGGACAATTTTGCCTTTTTCATCACGAATAGGCAACGCCCGGCCTAAGAACCAGCGATACTCCCCGGTTTTTCCATTCTTTAAGCGGTATTCAATTTCATACGGTTCTCCGGTGCGCAATGATTTTCGCCACAATCGCCAGGCCTTCTTTTGGTCTTCAGGATGAAAGAACGACGCCCAACCGTCACCTTTGGCATTATTAAAAGTTGTATTAGTGTATTCATACCAGCGATCGTTGTAATATTCATGGAAACCGTCAGGACGGGTGATCCATACTATCTGGGGAATACTTTCGGTAATACTCCGCAAATACGCTTCATTCTCTCGCAGCTGTGTTTCCAACGCCTTTTGTACTGATATATCGGAGAATGTGATTCCAATGGTATCATCGTCAATTTTAACAATAATTAACCGGTACCATACTGACTCACCGTTAATTGTATAGAATCGTTCCTCAGTGACGGTCTCGCCAGTTTCAATAACACGGACATAGCCATCAAAGGCACCATTATCCTTACTTTTCGGACTGACCGTCAGCATTCTTTTCCCGACAAGGTCATCCCATTTTTGCGAAAGGATACGTTCACCGGCCTTATTCATGTAGGTCCAGGTAAAATCAATTATTTTGTCGTTATTATCGCGGATCGCTTCCAAAATAGTAAAGCCATCGGTCGAAGCGTCTTGAATTTTTTGCCATATGTCCCCATTACTGTGCATATATAATATTATAACAAAGACTACAGTGAATTAATAAATTCTACCAACCCTTGACCTTGCATGCTGCAGCCTTTACTATCTAAACTATGACCAAACTGTCCCACTTTTTTGTTCCTCACAAAAAGAACAATTTCCGGGCACACCTGCTCAAGCCGGTGGCACTATACACGGTCGTTTTTTCATTACTGGCACTGCAATTTTCTTTTTTGTTTATTAAGAGTTCGTATCCGTCGGTACTCGGTGTCTCATATTCAATCACTCCCGATGATATTATCGCGCAAACCAACGACCAGCGGGGCAAAAACGGACTTTCTCCCTTATCTAAAAATGGACAGCTTACTGTAGCTGCACAGTTAAAAGGTAACGATATGCTCGCCAAAGGGTATTGGGCACACGTTTCACCTGATGGTAAACAACCATGGGTATGGATTGCACAGGCAGGGTATAGTTACAATCGGGCCGGCGAGAACCTGGCTAAAGATTTTCGCGACAGCATTTCGGTAACCAATGCCTGGATGGCCAGTCCTGGTCATCGCGCCAACATTTTAAATCCAAACTATAAAGAAATTGGTGTTGCGGTAGTTAGTGGTCCGTTCAACGGCTATGACACGGTTATTGTTGTACAAATGTTTGGCGAACCGTTTGGAAGTTCGGTCGCCAATTCTCTAACACAACCCCAGGCTGCAGGTGCCGCCACCAAACCAACACCAAAACCGGCCGTCGGGCGTGAATTGGCGCGCAACCTGGAAATAGCTTCGTCTTCAGCAACCACAACCGAAGACCCCGGCACACCCTCGGATCTGGTTAAACCCGAAGAGTTACAAACCGTTCCCGTCGGAGCAACACAGGATGCTGCACCACTCATCGATCCGGTACTCGTTTTTAAGTATGCAGTATTTATAATCGGGATGTTCTTTATTATTCTTCTCGGGATCGACGGCTATGTAATTGCCAAACACCGTGTCCAGCGTGATCAGCACGGACACAGTTTACTGCATGCCTTGTTTCTGGCGGCTATTATGATAAGCTTGTTGATAATCGAGACAGGAGTAATCTTGTAATATGCACAATCTCATCGAAAATTTGCGCAAACATCTCGGTCATACGGTACTGTTGTGCCTGTTTCTGCTACTTGGCGTGACGCTGTTTTTGGCGTTCGCGCACGAGGCACAAGTTCGTCTCATTATTTTAGCTGCTGTCTCAATTTCGTACGCCGTATGGTCGATGGTGCATCATTATATGCGCAAGGATCTGAGTTGGTCACTGGCCGTTGAATATATTGCCGTCGCCTTGATCGCGATTCTGTGGGTATTGTCGTTACTGGGATGGAGTGTCCTATGAAAGTTTTAGTAGTCGGTGGTGCCGGATACATAGGTTCGCATACTGTTCGTGCGTTGCAGAATGCCGGTCACGCTGTCATCGTCTTCGATAATCTCTCCGCCGGTCAGAAGGGCGAACAACATGCCCATGTTTTTAAAGGAGATATCCGCAACCGCAAAGATCTTGAAGAAGTATTCTCGGATAAAAACTTTGACGCGGTCGTACATTTTGCGGCCAAGATTGAAGTAAAAGAATCGATGATCGATCCCGGGCTTTATTACGAAAATAATGTTCTCGGTACAATTAATATTCTTGAAGCCATGCGCAAACATAACGTAAAGACGATCGTTTTTTCGTCTACCGCTGCAGTGTACGGGATGGTCGAAAAAGTTCCCGTCACCGAAGACGATCCCAAGGCCCCTATTAATACCTATGGCATGAGCAAATTAATGGTCGAAACAATTATTAAGGATTATCACCGCTCGTATGGCTTGAACGCCGTTATTCTGCGTTATTTTAATGCCGCCGGTGCATCTACCGATGGAACAATGGGAGAAATGCACGATCCGGAAAGTCACCTAATCCCCATCATGATTAATAAATTTCTTAAAGATGAAGCGTTAACCGTTAACGGCACGGACTATCCGACACCCGATGGCACCGCAGTACGGGATTATGTGCATGTACAGGATCTGGCGCAGGCACATGTTCTGGCACTTGAATATGCGGATTTTGAAAAAGCATTTAACTATTTTAATATCGGCACCGGAACAGGGTATTCAATCAAACAGGTAATAGATACATTACAAAAAATTACCGGCAAGGAAGTCAAAGTTGAATATGGTCCACGCAGAGAAGGGGATCCGGCGCAACTTGTTGCTTCTTCAGATAAAATCCGTAAAGTACTTGGCTGGGAACCACAATATTCAAGTCTGGAAACCATTGTCCAAACGGCCTATCAATGGCATAAGAAACTGCATAATTTCAATTCCAAATAGGGAAATGGGTCGCAAGGCGCGGCGGTATGATTGATTGGTTGTGCATTGCACACCTCTCGTTCATGATGCCGATCCCTGCGACCCGAATTTCCCTGCCTACATTGCGAATTGATTCCTACGGCTTGCTTGTTACCGAAAGGAAACGCCACCCCGATGGGCCTTGCGCCTCGTATTCGATCGCCTGCTTCGATGAGGGGATCATGGTCGGCCACGGGGCGGGCTTCAGCTGTACGACGACGCCGCGTAACACCTCGACGGTGATCATGCCCTTACCTGGCCCGTTCGTCTCATCGTACTGGATGAACAGATCCCACGACATCAGTCGATTGGTCTGAGAGTCGAAGAACGACGTCGTGGCGAACTGAAAGGCGTCATCGGGGCCGGGCAAGTCATAGGCCGTGTACGTGTGGCTCGGCATCGAAATCTCGACACGCACACTTCCATATTTTCCGGCGAAAGTCGTGGTATGTGCCAACCACATCTTGTCGCAGAAGAAGATCTGCAGCTCATACAAGCCGGCACAGGCATGCGGCGAGATGTGGATGTCCGGTGAGCTCTGGAAATAGTCGCTTGGGTCTGGGTTGTTAAACTGGATCACCTCGAACTTCTCGATCTCGAACGAAACGCCGTTTGGCGACTGAACGAAACCGAACGGCCCGTGTACTGGCGAATCCAGCAACTTCTTTTCGCTCTCGCCCTCGAACAGCTTTATCGACTGCGGCCAGGTGTTCGGGATGCCAAGGATTTGGTCAACTTCGATCTGTGTCGAAGGAAGGCGGTTCGCTGTTACGATCGCCTGCCAGTTGTTTGAGCCATGCTTCTCGGCTATCAGCCACAGACTATCGCCAGGTTTCACAGTGTAGCATTGCAGAAACTTCGTTAGGCAATCGTCCAGCGCGTTCGCAGCTCTTGCAGGAGCAGCAATCATCCCGGCGAGCAATAAAACGGCCAGGGCCAACAGCCAGCGATGCGTTTTCATTTCGATCGTTCCTCCAGGATATCCTTGTTTGACATTCCATAAGCGCGCCAAGGTGTTGGCAACGAAGGTCGCAGCCACTCAACCTGTTTGTTCTCGACAAAGCCAGCGCGAACGTGGGAATTATGGAGCTGAGTCCTCGCCAGCCGTGTCCACACGAACGCGTGGAACCGTATCAGCACCGCACCATCGTCGGTATAGTTGGCCGCGAACGACCACGAATATACCGATGTCGTGCTTTCGTCGTAGAAACCGGAATCGTTCCAGTAGATCGGCTCCTCGTCTGCCGGGCGGATCTCTATCGGCTTCAAATCGAACGTGGGCATGTACATGCCGACGCGTGATCCGAAGATGATCACCGGATTAGCGCGCAGAACGCCATTGCAGTAGCTGACGCCTGTCAGCTCGAGTGTATAGCACTCGTCGCTGCTCAAGTAGATGCTGACCAGCTCTAGCCCTTGGTCGTACTTATCGTTGAACCAGTTGTTCGTGCCTGGTTCGTGCCGAGCAGGGAATCCGACATGGGAATTCTCCTCGACGCGATAAACTGTGCCGTGCGGTGCGATGAAATAGTTCTGCCGATTCGTGGAGGCATCATCAAAGAGGTGTTGAAAGGCATAGGGTGCCATCCATTCCAGCGGCCGGGGCGCACCAGTGGGAGCACACAAGGTCTGCCCAGGATGAAGAATAAAAGTCTTCAGGTTGTTCCTGGTCATCCAGCGTTCCCATCCAAATCCACCGAACTCTTGGTCAATACCCCATAGGGTCTGACCCTCGCGAACTGTAACGTCCGTGCAATTGGCGGTTTTGAAATCCGTCTTCTGAGCGGGCGCAGCTTGTGCAGCGCTTGAACCGATCACCAGACAGGTGACCAGAGCCAACAGTGGCAGCCATCGACGCTTCATTTTTTTTCTCCCACTATACATTGGTCGGCGAACCGGTCTTACCAAAAAGCAAAACAGGCTGGCCGACCAATATATATAGGAGTAATAATTTTCGCAATAAAGCAGGGAGTTTTTCTGATCACAAATTTCCGACAACAAACCAGCATAACCGAAATTATGCCGTTCACCGGCAGAAGAGTTTCTGACCAGAATACTCCCCACTAAGGTTTTTAATGTGCTACAGAGAATAACAGGGTGTGATTAGGTACTAGATTTTGGATAATAATACTAAAGCGTATTAGTGCCATGGTGGTTCTCCTTTCATACTTTTACTTGTTTTATTTTTCGATTGATAATTCGGGCAGCGCTCGCCGGGCGCAGACAGCTCGCGCTGCCCGAAGTCCTACACGGTGGTACCAGGGAACGGCATTCCCGAGCAACTGGCATCATCAACGATGAGCAGATCTGCCAAGCCGTCGGAGTCGCCCGAGCCTTCGAAGTTGTCCAGACGATCGGTGACCATCACGAGCGTACCGCTCTGATTCGGTTGCATGACCTCCAGATCGTCAGTACCGCCCGAACAGGTTCGGAAGAAAACCTCACCGACCACCTGGTCTGCAGGGCTTCGGCCTTTGACGAGCCAGGCGGCATACTCAGAACCTTGGTCTGTCCAAGTCACCTCCAGCGTCATGAACCGCAGGTCTCCATAACCCGAAGGCCGCAGCGACGCCGAGCGCCCAACGTACTCCTGGAGTGCATCGACAGGCTTCGAGCCGATCCAGAACGCTCCCGGCGGGAGCTTGTTCTGCCACCCGTAGGGCGACAGATTCGCCAGCTCCCCGGCTTTGTACTGCGCGATGAGCTGCGCCTTCTCTTCATCCGCACGCACGCCGGAAATCGACGAGGTGACCCACGGCCCGATCGCCGCGGCACATGCCAACGCGATAATTAACGCCAGCCAACCACGAGAGGGGAGCCTCACCATTTCTTTGCCCTACCTTTCACTAGTGTTCAATCCGTTCGCGTACTTCGCGAAAGCTGAGAACGACGATTCATTCCCACTTCTCGCGAAGGACGCATAAAAAACAAGTCTGTTATTCTCTGTTAAAGAACGTTTGATCGAGGCGACTAAAACGCCGCGTCGAACACCTCACATTTTATCAGAATTGAGCTAAAAAGTAAACACTATAGGATAAATTAAAATCCTATAGTATTTGATTTTAGGACAGTTTTGTGGTATTATATAAGGTGCTCAGAGTGGCTTTGAGCTCATTTATGGGTTTATACCCATCTGAGCCTGAGTTCAGTTACTCTGAACTCGTACCTTAACAGAGAGTAACAGACAAGCAATAATTGTCTTCCCAATTGAGTTACCCGTTCTGAGCATAAAATAAACTTGTGCCTGGAAGGGGTAACTCAATACTCATCCGAAGCTGAAAGGAGCCGGACATGCTCATCTCGGAGCGTCGCATCCTGATCATCCGTACGCTGTTGGAAGTTGGTCGTTTTATCGCCAAGGTGGTTTCCGCCACCATCCTCGCCGTCGGGGTACTCAGTAAATTGCTGGAACTAGTTGTATTCGACATCATCCCGCACGTTTTGCAGCGGTATGAAAATTACGACAACCTGTTCCAGTTCTATAACGAGTATCTCTTTCCCGCCGGGGAGGTCAACGAGTACCTGCAGAAGCTGCTGCTCGTCGCCGGTGTTGTATCCATTGGCATTCTGGCGTTAAGCTGGTATGCCCTCATCAAAGTGGAGGTAGAAAAACCGAACTACCAAGTGAACGTCACGCAGGTCAACAATGTTAATCCGCTGGACAAGTAGCAGAAACGAAAGGGGAACCCCACATCATGAAAGACATCAACGACACGATCATCATCTTGCCGGACGGGACGCGCACTACCTTTGGCGAGTTCATGTACTACAATCGGCGGAACCCGTACTTCGTGTTCGTTATATTCGCGTACAAGCTGGTGCGTGGCTTCGGCCCATTGGCTCCGATCATCATCATCGTTGGCAACCCTGAGCTAAAGGAGTGGACGTACCCCTACGTCGTCGCGCTTCTGAAACGCTGCGAATGGTTCGCCGGCGTGGTTTTTGATACCCTCAACTACTACGGCTTCGAGCCAAGCTTGAAGCTCTTCGTCGGCATCGTCGCCGCCTGGTTGTTCTATAAGTACTCCCTGCGGTCGATGTATTCAGCCTTCGGCTACCTGTTCACAGAAATCCGCAAGGCCATGCCGCGTCGGAAACCCAACCAGTAGCAGGTATTCCTCGAGGCAAGGGCAGGCGCTCACCAATTCCGAGCGTCTGCCCGGTGGGTATGACAAATTAAGATCTGCTTGTAAAAGCAGAAGAAAGGTTGAAGACCTTGAAGCGATACGCTTTAGTATCTCCCTCCATTTTTTCTTACCAATTTTTCGCCCTGTTACTCTCTGACTGTTTTTGCCATATAAACAATCTCTTTTCCCCCTATCCTAAGCAAGAAAAAGTAATATATAGTATAATCAAAACCTATGGTTATTGCCGTGATTTTGCCTACCTATAATGAGCAGGACAATATCTCCGAAATGGTAGATCGTGTGCTCAAGCAGCAGGAGTTCTTACCTCAGGATACCCTGCACGTTGTCGTATCCGACAGCCATTCTCGCGACAAGACCGCCGAGGTGGTTAATGGACTTGCGCAGAAAAATCCGCATGTGCATTATTTGGACGTACTGGAGCGCGGTATTGGAATTGGTATTATTAAAGGCTATCAGTGGGCAATTGCCAATCTTAAGGCTGATATCCTGGTTTCTCTCGATGCCGATCTTTCGCACCCTCCCGAAATTATTCCGCAAATGATTGCCAAAATCAAAGAAGGGTATGACTGGGTTATCGGTTCGCGCTACGCGCCGGGTGGAGAAAATAATCTCCAGCCGTATCGGGTATTTCTTTCCTGGGCAGCAAATCAGTTTTCCCGCTTTGTCATGGGCGTCTATTCCTTAAAAGAATTTACCGCCAGCTACCGCGCCTTGACCAGACAGATGTTTGAAAAAGTTGATCTCAACAATATTCCCTGGCAGGCCAAGAGTTATGTGATTCAGCCTTCTTTTGCCTATGAACTCGTAAGCAAAGGCGCCAAATTCGTGGAAGTTCCGATGGTCTTTACGGATCGCCGCAGTGGCCGCTCAAAAATGAGCACGTATTTATATACCAAGGAATTAATTCAGTTTGCTCTGAAAGTACGCGTACAGAAATCCAAGCAGTTTATTAAATTTTTAATGGTGGGTGGAACCGGGTTTCTGATTAACTTTATCGGATTGAATGTGTTCTGGCATATTTTTGGTATGCCCGAACAGGTTGCATCCAGTCTTGGTGCCGAAATCGCTATTATTTCCAATTTCTTTTTAAACAATTACTGGACTTTTAAACACAAGCGGATCGAGCAGGGGAATATGGTATTAAAATTTCTCCAGTTCAATCTCTCGTCATTTGGCGCAATCGTCATTCAGTTTGTCGTCATCTATTTGGGAAAACACTTCATTACGCCACTATTCAAAGTTGCGGCAGATACCCCGACTGCGGATATCCTCATTTATCTGTACTTTATCATCGCTGTTGGAATCGGGCTGGTATATAATTACATAATGTACAGTCGCGTAATTTGGAAAAAGTCAGGTTCAGAGGCTCACGTAGCCAGTAGATAAAAATAAGAGTGCGTTATTATGAATAAACTTCCGGAACTCTCCGTATTCTTTCCTGCCTACAATGAAGAACATAACATTGAACAGACAGTCTCACGGGCTGTTCTCGAATGCGAAAAAATTGCCGATCGCTACGAAATAATAATTGTTAATGACGGCAGCAGGGACCGGACCGGCGAGATAGTTGATCAGCTGGCACAACGAAATCCAAATATAAAAATAATTACCCATAATCCGAACCGCGGATATGGGGGAGCCCTGAAGTCCGGCATGTACGCCGCCAGGTATAAATATATAACCTTCAACGATAGTGATGGTCAATTTGATTTCTCTCAAATCGAGCGGTTTTTGCCGTTCATTGACACCTATGACCTGGTTATTGGCTATCGTGAGAAACGGATTGAAGGATTTCGACGGTTAATCAATGCGAAAGCCTGGAGTTTTCTGATCAATTTATTATTCAGACTCCATGTTAAGGATATTGATTGCGCGTTTAAATTCTTCAAGAAGGACGTGATCGATAAAATCCCGCCGTTGCAGTCGGAAGGCGCACTCATCTCAACAGAGTTTTTAGTTAAAGCCAAACGGGCCGGATTTAAAGTCAAAGAAGTACCGGTTGATCATTTACCACGTAAAGGTGGCACGCCCACCGGTGCCAATATTAAAGTAATTATCAAAGCCTTCTACGAACTGTTTAAACTGTGGAGGAAAATAAGATAGCTGCCTATGAAGAGAATCAAACAATTCTTTTTCCAGAATAAAATTGAATCGCTGCTCATTATCATCATTCTTTTCTTTGCAGCCTACATTCGACTCGATCAAATCCGCGACTACCAGGTGTTTCTTGGCGATCAGGGACGGGACGTACTGACAGTCAAACGTATGCTCGTTGATCATGACATGACCTTTTTAGGGCCAACCTCTTCAGTCGGAGGTTTTTTCCTCGGCCCGTTTTATTATTACTTAATGGCCCTGCCACTCGCACTTTCAAACCTGGACCCGGTTGGACCAGCCGTCATGGTCGCATTATTTAGCGTGGCTACCACCTGGCTGGTGTACTCATTCGGTCGCCGGTTCTTTTCCCGGGAAGCCGGTATTATTGCCGGAGCGTTATTTGCCGCGTCACGCCTGGTGATCGAGTACGCCCGTTCTTCCTGGAATCCCAATGTCTTACCGTTTTTTAGTATGCTGATGGTTTACATGCTGGCACTATTGCTTGAAGGCAAGACCAGGCATAAAAACTTCGTTCTGTTTGTTATCGGCGCCTGTATGGGCATAATAATTCAGCTGCATTATGCGGTATGGGGAATGTATGTTTTTGCCTTATTGATGTATATCCTGTATTGCTGGAAAGAAACGTTCCGGCACCACGCATTTCGAATCTATGATCGCATTAAAGAACTCTTCCTGATGGGATTGGGTTTTGGCGTATTCTTAGGACCGTTCATCGCTTTTGAAATATATCACGGATTCCCCAACACGATGAACATCTTCAGATTTGTCTTTTATAATCGCGGCGGCGGGTTCAGCGGCGGGTATACCTACGAATTCATTGTCCGTGACACGGTGTACCGTTTATTTTTACGCTTAGTTGCCGGAGGGAGCGATACATTAGCAATGATCGCTATACTAATCTCCCTGATGGGACTCATTTTCGCCGGGTATCTTTTCCTGTCCCGATTCTATACCTACGGCAAAATCAAGGGCCGTTCCGGTTCTTTCTCCACCGACCTCTCCGAATTTACCTACATTGTATTTAATATGGCCAATGGCGTCGGCTATGTAAGTTTAGTCGCCTGGTTACTCTGTGGAGTAATGTTGTGGGGCTTCTATAAAAAATCTATCTATGACTACTACTATTCTTATATGTATGCGTTGCCAATCTTACTTCTCGCTGCTGCACTGGGCTTATTAATGCATTTGAACAGTCGGCGGCTCAAGGCCAGAGAGAATCATCATGGTACCCTACGGACAATTGCGACAGTTGCTTCAATTGGATTAGTGCTTGTGCTGGTCGTGAACAATTATCGTTCACTAAAAACGACACACCCCGGCATGCAGGTCAAAAGAGCACAGTGGGTTGCCGAAGCAGTGCTTAAACACAAAGGACCGGGGCCATATAATTTTGCCTTGATTACACCGGGAAACTCCGACCACGCGTATCGCTACTTTCTGGAAATTTGGGGATATAAACCAATGACACTGGAGGAAGAAGTCACCTCCCAGTTAATGGTGTTTTGCGAGCCCGATGTGCGCCCCTGTGAGCCTGAAGGCAACTCCCTCTGGGAAGTAGCCGGCTTTGGTCCGTCCTCAATTGTTGGACAATGGGAAGTAATTGGGTTACCCTTGTATAGATTGGAACATAACGAGTCATCCAAGTATATGGAAGGTAAACCTGCCAAGAAAGGGTAGCAGAGGTATGTATTTAAGTGTCATAATTCCTTGCTATAACGAAGAAACCAATATCCGGAATGGTGTACTGTACGTCGTTACCGAATATCTGGATAAGCAACCATATGATAAAGAAGTCATTATCGTTGACGATGGCAGTGAGGATAAAAGTGTCGAACTGGCTGAAAAATTTATCCAAAGTTCCGGCTGCAAATATATGCGCGTTTTGAGAAATCCACACGGTGGAAAAGCCGCGACTGTCATTTCGGGATTACGCGAGGGAAAAGGGGAGATTGTCATGTTTACCGACATGGATCAGGCAACCCCGATTGTTGAACTGGAAAAACTCTTGCCGTTTTTTAAAGAAGGGTACGACATCGTGTTCGGCTCACGAGCCGGCCGTCGCGAAGGTGCACCGCTCACCAGAAAAATTCTCAGTACCGGTCACATGATTATGAAAAATTTAATTGTTAATGTTAATTTCAAAGACACACAGTGTGGGTTTAAAGCTTTTCGGCGGGATAAAATTGATGGTCTCCTTGAACGTCTGAAGATTCACGGGAAACGGCAGCAGGTCAAAGGCGGGATGGTTGCCTCCGGATTCGATCTGGAAATGCTTTTTGTTGCCAAAAAAATGGGATATAAAATAAAGGAAGTTCCGGTAGAGTGGCATTATGTTGGAACAAAGCGGGTCAATGCGATCAAAGATTCATGGCGTGGTATCAAAGATATGATCAATTTGCGGCTCAATGATATCAAAGGCGTTTATAACTAGTATGAAAAAAATCCTCTTAATAAGCTGGGTCTGTACGATGATTGCCTTAACGCTGCTCTCGTATACTCAGGTGGATTTGAATCTTACCCTGCTGAATTGGCAGCCGTATCTTGATCTTCAAAAACAATTCACTCAACTGGGGTATTTTAATCGCCCGCTCAATGGTCTCTTATTTTTACTCCTCTTCGGGGCGCTGGCTGCCGGCTACCTCGCTTTAATCAAGTCGGCGCATGCCGGCTGGCTGACGTTTTCCGAGTTGATGAAATTGGCCGTGCTAAGCTGCGGTATTTTATTCTTTTCCTACTCGGTTTTTTCTCACGACATTTTTAATTACATTTTTGACGCCAGAATAATTACCATGTACCAGCAAAATCCGTATGAACACAAAGCGCTCGACTACCCTCACGATGAATGGATACGCTTTATGCAGTGGACGCACCGCAATTATCCGTATGGTCCGAGCTGGTTACTGCTAACAGTTATTCCTTCGTTCCTCGGGTTTGGCAAGCTCCTGCCAACGTATTTCTTATTTAAAGCGATGTTTGCCGGCGCGTACCTGCTATTGATTCGGTATACGCAAAAAATTCTTGAGCTACGCAAAAGTAACGGGCGTACCGCTGCAGTGAGCCTGGCGCTGCTGGCGTTTAATCCGCTGATCCTTGTAGACGGGCTTGTTTCATCCCGAATTGATCTGGTTATGGCGGCCTTAGCATTTTTGGCCATCTATTATCATATACGTACGGCTTCCGGGCAGGCGCATAAGGTCAAGAGCGATCGTTTGACGTATTTCTGGCTACTGCTTTCGGGCGGCACTAAGTTTGCTACCCTGGGCTTTTTACCCGTCTTTTTTGCAGGGTATCATAAACTGAAAGATGAAAAATGGTTCGCGGCCTTATTTACGCTCGCGGCAATAACGGTACCGATGCAAATCTATTTGCGGGGTCTGCAACCATGGTATTTTATCCTTCCATTAACATTATTGCCATTCATGTATCCGTACTGGCGACTGCGTACCATCGTTATTGTCACCTTCATCATGCTGCTGCCAATGTCAACGTATCTCCATTTCATCTATACCGGCATCTCCAAAGATGCATTGTGGTTTCTTTTTCCATAGTTGATATAATAGAACATACATGCACAAATTTTTTAATGTGAGTTTATCACGCACTGAAAAATATCTCGCCGTCGGTTTCATACTTGTTTTTTTAGTGAGCCGGCTTATTAATCTGACATTACTTCCGATATTTACCGATGAAGCTATATATATCCGCTGGGCGGAAATTGCCTGGAGTGTCCGCAGTCTTGATGGTGCCGCCAGTTTAGTATTTATTCCGCTTTCGGATGGCAAGCAACCGTTCTTTTTCTGGATCGCCGGTTTCTTTATGCAGTTTATTCCGGATCATTTATGGGCAGGAAGATTCCCTTCAATCGTATCCGGATTAGCCGCCATGATCGGTATGTGGCTGGTCAGTTGGGAACTGTTTAAAAATAAAAAGATTGCCTGGATCTCGGCACTCGTCTATTTAGTACTGCCGTTTACCGTTCTCTACGATCGCATGATGTTAGCGGATTCCATGCTGGCCATGTGGGGTATCTGGTCAATGTATTTGAGTTTGGTGTTGGTACGAACCCGCAGCTGGAAAGTCGCTATCCTCCTGGGAATTGTTTACGGTCTCGGGTTACTCACCAAATCTCCCGCAGTTTTCTACTGGGGGCTAGCGCCGGCCACTCTCTTGTTTTTTGAAGGCAGTATCTGGTTCTGGAAATGGAGTCGCGAAACATGGTTGAAATTCGCCGCATGGCTTGGATTGTATGGACTTGCCGTACTTATCGGGCAAGTAATGATGAGTGTCCAGCGGGTGTCAGGAATGTATCACATGATCGGTAGAAAGAATCTGGAATTTTTAATCACCACTGAAGATTTTCTTGCCCATCCGTTCGCCTTATTGCAGGGGAACATGATCGGGATGTCGACCTGGTTTTATGGGTATTTAGGACCAATGCTGGTCGCGGCAATCGTGATTGCTCTTCTGAAAGGTCTGATCAAGCGTGAAACTCCCATACTGTATCTTTTGATTCTTTTTATCGTTCCGTGGATAGCTTCAGCCAGTATGGCGAAAGTTTTATATCCCCGGTATTTACTGTACTTTACCCCTCCGGTGTTATTCATCATTGCCTATGGTTTGCATGCCGTACTCCATTTTGCAGGTAAACTTGCCTTTGAAACCTCGGAATCAATCGGGGGAACGAGGCTGGTTCAAAATATTGTTCTGCTGGTGTTCCTCTCGTGGTCACTGTCGTTCAGTTACCAGTTGCTCTTTTCGCCGACTACGGCACCATTGCCGTTACAGGATAAAGAACAATATGTTGCCGGCTGGCCTTCCGGGTACGGAGTAAATGAAGTCTACGCGTATCTTAAAAAGGAATTCGATAAAGATAAAAAGCTCGCGGTGGGAACCGAGGGAACGTTTGGGTTGATGCCGTATGCATTGCAGATCAAGTTTTACGATAAACTCTACCATCCGAAGCCGGGTGAGAGTCTGTTCATTTCCGGTTATTGGCCATTTATTAATGTTCCGCAGGACTTAGTCCAGTATGCCGTTGATCGACCTACTTACTTTGTCGTGTATCAGCAGGAAAATGCCATGAACCCGCTGTGCCCGCTTGAAGAGGTTTTACGTATTCCCAAACCGGGTGGCCGCACGTCAATGCGATTATTTAAAGTTAAACCGCAAGCTTCTTACGACCCGGTCGAGTGCCAGATAAAGCCAACTACTCAATAAATCAACCTATACTATTCGTAGCGCAGTGCGTTAAGCGCGGATATTTTTGTTGCCCGTCGTGCCGGATACAGTCCGGTTACGATTCCGACAATCAGTGAGAGTACAATAATAATCGTAACAAAAAAGCCCGGAATATAGGATATATCCAAAAAGCCGGCACCTTTGGAAATACTGAAGATACTTAGTATCGCACCCAGTGTTTTACCCATCAAATAGCCGGTTAACAACCCAAATAAACCGCCAAAAATTCCCATAATCATCGACTCTGTCAAAAACAGTTCCCGTACTTCGGTTGACTTCATACCCATGGCTTTCATTAATCCTACTTCACGAGTTCGCTCAAGCAGCGAGACAGTTAAGGTATTAAACATACCGAGAGAGGCAATCGATAATGCCACCATGCCAAGTAAGGCCAACAGCAAGCGCGCCGTACCGAAGATGCTGTTGATTTGCGCAACGGTATCGGCCACCGAACGGGTTGAATACCCGAGACTTTCAATTTTTTTACGTATCTGAGGTAGGTTCTTTTGTGAGTTGGAAACAACTTTAAGTTGGGAATAGGTGGTTATACCCAGCCCGCGTAAATCAACAAACGGTACATAAAAATAGGGTGTTTTGTCATCAGGGACAACACCAATAATTGTATAGTCGGCTGGGTTGGATTCAACCTGGGCATCTTTCTTATCCAATAAGCTGCCGACAATCACAAAGGTGGCTGCAAATTTTTTACCGACCGCTTGCGATTCAGTCAAACCTAAAATCCGGAGCATTGATGTATTCACCACGGCTTCGCGGATTGCCGCTTTGGGTAAGTCTACCTTGTCGATTTTCGCTGTTTGCAGTGTCGCAGATTCACTCGCTACAAGTTCAGCAAGTGCGGCCGAATCACTCGCACTCTGGGATAATGCCGCCGACGGGGTCGCCGTCTCATCACCCAGTACCGCTGCCTCTTGCAGCCGAGCCATCGCAATAAGCTGTGCGGTTTCCCGGTCAGGATCTTCGGTAGTGAAGAATGAAGCAACTTCCGGCAGATCTTCATTGTTATAGGAAACAAGCGTATCAACCTGCGAAACAAAACCGGGTTGGGGAACACTCTTGCGAACATACTCACCGTCAACACATTCCGGAAGCGCAATATCGCATTTTTTCTTATCATATACCGTATAATTTGCTTTTATCCACTTCCCGTAAACACCATCTTCACTCAATTGCATCTTTTTCTTGGTGTCATAGGTGTCTCCCCACACTTCTTCACCAACAATAGGATCGGACTGCGGATTGAGATACCCGACAATAGCGCCGTCAGCTTTGGCTTCTTTACGAACCTTCTTCCACGTTTTTCCTTCTATCGTAAATGTCACATCAGCCGTTTTTACTCCCGGCTCCGGTAACTCCGCCATTTCCTCAATTTCTTTCGAACTGCCGTCAGATACTTTTACTGAAATATCATTGCTGTCAAAGATTTTTCCTTTTACCGGTTTAATTGCCGATTGCTTTAGGTAGTCTGAAGTTACTCCGTATACCGCCATATCGGAAACCGAGTTGTTGTAATTGACCCGGCCGACAATCGCAATTTGCGGCAGAACTAACTTAACATCCGGGATATCTTTAAACGTAGCGATAGTTTCGTCATTGATTCTGACTTTCCCCCCGGTTTGCGGCGAGATATCTGTTTGACTCATTTCATCAAGCCGGGCAACCCGCGATGTGACCAGATTCTCGATACCGTATCCTAATGAGACTAAAAATACAATTGCACCAATCCCAATAGACATCCCGCTGACCGTAATAATCGAACGTGTCTTCTTGGCTTTCATGTTTCGAATTGCCAGTTGAATCAGGTCAACCCGGCTGATCGTTCCTTCACTGTTTTTGTCAAATATTCGTACAGTAAACTCGTATATCCGGGCAAAAATCCGCACGATCAGTGCATTCAGCGGGCGGGGAAGAAATCTCATCCGTAAGGTCATCGCGACAACAAATTCATTGATAATATATACAATCAGCAGAATATGAAAACCAATCAAAGAGTAAAGAAGTTTTCCTATTGAGACAGTGTTGCGCCGCACATACAACAACTCCCGGAGAATCCTCCCGATAATTAGAAAAAAGTGTATTATTCTCTGTTTCATAAAGTACTATCCCTGATGCACCAACGAATTCAGTTCATCACTGCCGCGCTTTGTTTGTATTTCACCTTTGAGTAGATTATCCTTTTCTTCACCCTTGTAAATGCCAACTACCTTACCGTCAAAAATACGCACCGCAGTCTTACAATAGCGCAGATATTCCAAGTCGTGTGTCACCATAACAATTGTTTTGCCCTGGTTAGACAAATCAACCAGCATCTGCATTAATTCCTGCCCGGACTCATAATCCAGGTTACCGGTCGGTTCGTCAGCGACTATCAGTTCCGGGTCATTAATTAACGCCCGCGCTAAAGCCACCCGCTGCTGCTGACCACCGGAGAGCTCGGTTGGCTTATGGTTGATCCAGTTCTGCATCGAGACTTTAGCTAACATTTCCCATGCTTTGCGTGCACTATCGAGTTTGTTCGTTCCGAGTAAGGTCAGGGGGAATGCCACATTCTCCATAACCGAAAGCGATCGGATCCAGTTCGCCTGTTGATACACCATTCCAATATGTCGCTTCCGAAAATCCGATCGTTCGTCTTCCTTTGTCCGGTCACGATATAAATTCTGTTCGAGGATGTACACATCCCCGGAGGTAGGCGGCTCCAGTCCTAACATGGTGTGAAGTAAGGTTGACTTACCGCAACCCGACGGACCAAAAATGATCAGGAAATCATTCTTTTCGACGGTAAAGGAAATATCTTTCAAAATCTGCGTTTCCTGAACTTCAAGACGGAATGATTTACAGACGTTTTCGACCCGGATAATTGTTTCCATAATGATAAGTATAGTTGTATTTAATTAATTTTGCGAACCAAGAAACCCGAATATATTTTGTAAATTCTTAAGCACCAAGTCCAGGGCACTATCCGTTGCTTTGGGTGTAATCGTGACAGTATCAACGGAATTGCCCGTATTGTTGGCCTTATCTTTATTCACCGCACGCAGATGATACACCTTCGAAGGTACCAAACCGGAAATTACCACTACATGATTTTGCGAAAGATTACTGTCTTCCTGTGTTTTTTGAGCGTATGACGTTCCGGTGCCTTCACCAAACTCTATTTGAGAAGTCGCCGGCTCATCGGTGTCCCACGAAATCGTCAGCTGGGCTGTTTGCTCGGCATTATTCTCCTTGCTGGCTACAGTGCTCCCTTCAATTCGTAAATTAGTAATTTGCGGCGGCCGTGTATCGGTGAGAGTTGTGAACTTCTGTGGTTCCGATTCGGCTTCATTGCCCGACTTATCCCGGCCTTTAACCAGTAAAACATAATTGGTTTGAGGCAGCAGTGATTTAACGACGATGCGGTGTTCGTCTTTCTTAAGCGTAACGTTTACTTCGTCCCGGGCATCTTCAGGCTTACCTTCAGGATAATACGTCACGATTGAAGATGTTTCAGTATTAGTCAGCCAACTGATAAGTACAGTCGTCTGGGCAGTTCCGCGTACTTCCTGAATTCTCACACTGGAAATTTTCGGTCGCGGCATGGTTTCAAAGCTGAGAACACTGCCCTGATACTCATTGCCTTCACTGTCATACGTATTAATTTTATAAAAATACTTCACCCCGTCGGACAACTTATCAATAGTCATTGTATACACTGATTCGGTTGTTGAAGTAGACAGTTCTTTGACTCCACCAAATGAAGCCGTTTCGCCATAGTACACGCGCACTTTTGCCGCACCTTTCAACTTAAATTCCAAATCAACATCAGACAAACCGGCCCGCTTCAGCTTCGGATCGGTAACTGTTGGAGCAGGATCAGTGGTGAAAGATTTTTCTTCGGAGGCTCCGGTATTCCCGTCCTCATCGGTCCATTTTGTTTTGTAATAGTACGTTGTTCCGGGCGAGAGATTGGTCAAGGAAATGGCGTGATCCGTTACTTGCGTAGAGTTTGAAGGCTCGGATTCAAAATAAGTACCCGGTGAGGTTCCGTAAGAAACTTTCGAGTCTGAAGTGCGATCGGTGACCCAGGAAATCTTGGCATTCTTGGTAGTTAAACTACTGACGGTAGGCCCGGACGAAAGTCCTGCGGCAGAAGTAAACTTACCGGTTGGGTACCCGCTCTTGGTTGAAGAAGCCGCCGAACAACTATTGGCGCTGTCACAGGCTTTGACGCAGTAGTAATAGGTGTCTTGAGAAAGTCCGGAATCGGCAAACGACGTACCGGAGGTTGACCCCTTAAGAGTGAATGAAGCGAAACTATCCGAACAGGAAGTCGCCGAAGCGGAACGATATACTTTATACGAATCAACACCGGCGCCCACATCTGCCGGAGCATCCCATGTTAATGCGAGTTTCCAGTTGGAGGTGGATTTGATGGAGATATCGCTCACATCCAGGTTGCGCGGAATACCAGGTGCCGAACCCGAATACGTAAATTCGACCGTTGCGTAGGAAGTGTAACTGATATTGCCGGTACCGTCTTTGGCTACCAGATAAAACGTATTAGTACCGGGCTGCGTTGCAAAGGCCGAAGCCGAGAGTGATGTGGCACCGGCGCTGGTGAAGGTACAGTTATCTGCTGAAGGAACAACGTTAACGGTATAACAATAGGTCAAATCTGATGCTGAACCGACAAATGATGCCGGAGCGCTCCAGGAAAATGCAAACGAGTTTGTACTACTGTTAACCAATGGATTAACATTCAAACTTTGCGGCGCGGTAGGCGCACTGCCGGCATAATAATAGGTCGCCTGTAAAGGTGTTCCTGAAATATTGCCGGCCGTATCAATGGTTCGAAGGTAGAAAGTATTGGCGCCGTCCTGATACGCAGCATTGGGAATGGTGACGTAGTTGGTGGTTATCGTTGTTGAATATGAACTGAGTGCCCCGGATGAAGCACCTGTTTTATATTGATACCCGGCAATTCCGGCACCACCGTCAGACGCGTCAGTTGCCCAGGTAAAAGTATAGGAATTTGTCGCGGTATAGCCCGACGGGGAAACGGTTATAATACTCGGATTACTTGGCGCGGTGCCATCGTATTTATAGGTGAAGGCACTGTAAATAGAACTGGTATTCTGAGCCGCATCTTTTGTCTTTATTCGTAAATAATACGTCGATCCACTGGACAGGCCGGCTGCCGTATACGTGCTGCCTGCCTGGAACGAACCGGCAGTTTGAGGGTCCGCAGTTGCATCCGTACCGAAATAAACATAATATCCGGTAACACCGGAGCCTCCCGTATCGGTAGCACCGCTCCAGCTGAATGAAGGAGTCGCATAGGTATACCAGGTATTGGTAGTCAAATTCGTCGACCCGCCAAGTGAATCAACGGCCGTAATTGACGACGGTGCAGTTGGCGCGGTAACATCGCTGGTTGCATCGATAGTAACACCGCTTAACGTAACCTGCTGGTTACCGTTACCGGATAAAACAGCCTGCCAGAGAATTCCACCGGAAGCCACCGGAAAGGTACCGATGTTTGTATTAACGGTCGCCGCGGAACTGGTTTGTGCTGTTGATGCCGAAGTTGCCCACGCGCCTCCGGAATAATACTTCCAGGTAGTGCCACCGTCGGATGATAACCGATAGCCAATACTGCCACCGTTCAATGTTTCAGACGTTACGAACGTATCAAATGTTTTAATTTGCGACGCAAATACTGCCGATGCCGGCTGCACCGTTTGTACTGAAGCCGAGTAGGGGGTAGTGGTAAAGGAGGAACGATCGATAGAAGACAGACGGAATTCATCAATAGAGCCCTTCAAAGTATCCCTGAGCGATGCCTGATTCCCTGGCGCCGTAGGTTGTCCCTACAAGGACGGGATGAATTGTATCGGGAAGAGATAATGAAGCCGATGCTGAATTATTTAAAACACCGTCAATATAAAGCTTCATAGTTGCACCGTCATATGTTGCGGCAATATGGTGCCAATTTGTGTCCTGACTGGTGGAAATGGATTTTAATACAGCATTATTTCCGTAAGACCAAACCGCTGCATCGGCATTGGCGGTATTTCCGGTTCCGGCAAAAAGTTTACCCTGATAAATGCTGAAACTACTTACATATTCAACAGCATTAGTCCAGCTAGAATTTACACTATTACCCCCGACTTTAGACCAGGTACTTCCGTCATACTCCCAAACTTCCCCGTCTCCGGTACCGTTACCGAGCCCGGCATAGAGGTTGCCATTATAAACAGTCATGCTCTTGACTTGTTCATATGTTCCACTTGTCCAACTGCCATTTAGGTCATCACCACCGATTTTAGACCAGGTACTTCCGTTATATTCCCATACTTCGGCATCGTCAGTAGTGGTTCCGAGCCCTGCGTATAACTTACCGTTATACGGGAGCAGATAATCAACATCTTCGAACGTTGCGTCCCAACCTGAGTTGATACCGTCTCCGGCAACTTTAGACCAGGTAGTTCCGTTATACTTCCATACCTCAGCATCGCCAGCACTGACACCTAATCCTGCATAGAGGTTTCCCTGATAAACAGCCATCGATAATACCGATTCGTAGTTGGTAGTCCAGCCTGAATTTAAACTATCTCCACCAACTTTTGACCAGGTGGTGCCGTTATATTTATAAACTTCAGCGTCTCCGGCACTACTTCCAAGACCTGCAAATAAATTTCCGTTGAATACTGCCAGAGAGGTGACTGTTTCATAACCTGTGTTCCATCCTGAATTAAGATTATCTCCACCAATTTGTGTCCAGGTTCTGCCGGTTGGGTCAAATTTCCACACCTCGGCATCATTAGCGGTAACTCCTAGACCAACGTACAAATTACCGCCAAAACTGACCATACTGCTTACTGTTTCGTATGTTTTTTGAGCCCAACTACTGTTAACACCCTGTCCACCTATTAATGTCCAGTTCGTCCCATCGAATTCCCACACAAGAGCGTTCCCTGCAGTAGAAACTCCGGTATCTGCATAGAGTTTATCCTGAGCAACAGACATTGACTCTACACTGTGCAATCCAATAAATCCCCAGCTGTTATTGTAGTAGTTCCCTCCTGTCTGAGACCACGAGGTACCATTCCATCCCCATACTTCTGATGAAGTCGAAGCAGCATTTAGTCCTGCATACAATGTACTGTTAACATAAGACAGTGTATTAACTATCGTTTGTGTCGTGGAGAAGCCGGCATTGATACCATCTCCACCGATCTTCGTCCAGGTGGTCCCATTCCAGCTCCATACTTCATTGTCCCCGGCCGTTGAACCTAAGCCTGCATACAGATTCGTCCCATCTCCGCGCAGACTGTAAACACCTTCATATCCGGTTGTCCATCCGGAATTTAAGCTATCTCCACCGATTTGGGTCCAGACGGTCCCATTCCAGCTCCACACTTCCGCATCACTGGCACTATTGCCTAATCCCACATATAAAGTGCTGCCCTGGTACTCCATACTGAGAACTTGCTCATAAGTAGCATCAGCCCAGCTTGAATTGACAGTATCACCACCTATTCGGGACCAGGTACCTCGACTAAAACTATATCGCCACACTTCGGCGTCTCCGGCAGTACTGCCTAATCCGGCATATAAATACGTGGTTCCGTCTGACCTCAACGCGTAAACAGCTTCAAAGTTCGTTGTCCACCCTGAGTTTATACTGTCACCGCCGATTTTAGTCCATGAAGTACCGTTCCAGCTCCATACCTCGGCATCATTTGCCGATGAACCAAGTCCGGCATACAAAGTACTATTAGCATATGTCAGCGAATATACACCCTCATAGGTATTAACTGCCCAACTTGAATTTATCGCGTCTCCTCCGATTTTTGACCACGTAGAACCGTTCCATTTCCACACTTCTCCATCACCGGTACCGGTACCGAGCCCGGCATACACATTAGTCCCGTCGGAGGCCATCGAGAGTACACTTTCAAAAGTCTGATCAGCCCAACTGGAGTTGACTCCGTCACCACCAATAAGTGTCCACGTCGATCCAGAGGTGCTGTATTTCCAGACTTCTGCATCTCCGACAGCTGTGCCAAGCCCGATATATAAATCTGTTCCCATAACCGCCTGTGCATCAACGGTGGTTTTACCGTTGAGGTCCCAGCTGCCATTAAGGTCATTACCCGCGCGTTGAGTCCATGCAGTAGATCCACTATCGGCTAATTCATACTGTAGTTTACCGGTTTGATAGTTATAGTAGAGTTTATACTCACCCTTATCCACAATTCCCTGGTGGTTATTATGACTGGTGCTGCTAAAGGAATTGGTAAATTTTGTCCAGGCTTCAATTGTATTTTTTTGGCTTAACGAGGTAGAAGATGAGTCGGCAATTGATACGTACGAACTGGTTCCATTAAAGGCCGCAGCGTTGTTTAAATTTCCTGTACTATAGGTGACCGACGTTGCAGTTGCACTATTCGCGTTGCTTGAAGAGTCGGTAGGATTTCCTGAAGACTCATCAAAATGAAATAACGCAGCGGTATTGGCATCACTTGAATAATTTCTCACTTTAAGCCGCGCGGAAGAAGCGGCAACTTCCACCACCGTTGAATCCGAAAGGGTATAGTCGTTCGAAGTCGCAAACGTCCAGGATTGCGAGGTGTCCGATGCATAAACAAAAGGCATCAAAAGTTTTGAAAAGGTAAGATACGAACCAATAACAGCTCCGATTGCTAACATAATCGTGCCAAAGAGATTAAGCTGAAATCGTGAAACGGTTATTTTTTTTGTAAAGAGTTTGTGCAAACGCACACGCATATGTGTTCTCCGGGTATCAATCATCTATCAGTGTAGAGAATATTGGGAAAAAATTAAATAGGGTAATAACCCATTAATAAAGGCATAAGTTCTATAACCAATAGCATAATCCTGCTATAGACGATCAAATATATGTTCCTTATAATACAGGTATGAGAAACCGCTTTATATTGGTATTTCTTTTGCTTTTGCCGATTCCTTTTTTGTTACCATTTTTTAAGGCCGGCTATTTTGAAACAGACGACGGGTTATGGGCAGTTGTTCGACAGGCCTCCATGCACAGTGAGTTGCGACAGGGCCAATTTCCTGTTCGCTGGAGCGGAAATCTGAACTTTGGCTACGGGTATCCGCTGTTTGAATTCTCCTATCCGGGTCCCTACTATATTGGCGAAATTTTTCATCTTCTCGGACTCGGCTTTGTTGATAGCGTTAAAGCACTTTTTGTCGTTGGCACGATTGTATCGGTAGTAGCGATGTATTATTTTGCCGTATCGCTCTGGAAAAATGAAATAGCCGGAATTATTGCGGCAGTACTGTATTTAGCCGAACCGTACCGGTTTGTAAACCTGTATGTTCGTGGGTCGGTCGGCGAGACCGTATCTTTTGCTTTATTCCCGATAGTTTGCTTACTTGGCTTGAAGCTATTACAAACGGGGAAACGGCGATACCTGCTCGGCGGCTCGTTAGCTCTGGCAATGCTTGTTACTATGCATAACGTCATGGCGCTGATTTTCATTCCGTTCTTTGTCTATTTCTTAATTTGTGAAATAGTTATCCGCAACGTCAAAATCAGTAAATTACTCCATGATTATATCGATGAGTTTAAAAACAAAAAAAACACCTACAAAAAAGATGAATACACTATTTCATTATTTTATAAACATATCTTTCCTGTCGTAGTTATGTTGGTAGTCGGCGTCGCCCTTTCGGCAACATTCTGGCTTCCTGCTATTACAGAATTAAAATACGTAAAACTTGGAGTAAAACCGTTAACATCTATTGACCAGGAATTTAATAAACAGGAGGGATTGCTGCTAACTCCTCTGGATAGCCATCCGGCGGTACCTTCGGCAAAGGAACGGTTTTTTGAGGAAAACCTTGAATTTGAATATATATTACTCGCCTTTGCCGTTATCGCCGTACTGCTGTTTAATAAAAACAAATACGAAATGGCGCTCCAGCGTATCCTGTTGCTTTCGGTGCCGTTGCTTGTCGGGCTGATTTTGCTGACACCGGTATCGGCTGTAATCTGGAAAACGCTGCCTGGATTAAAATCAATCGACTTCCCGTGGCGTGTCCTGGCACTGTTAAGCTTTATTTCACCTGTAATAATCGCCGGAGTCGGGCTTATTCCTAAAGTAAAATATTACGCTGTCGGTATAGCGGTGTTCTCATTATTTTTGCTCGGGCCATTACTTACGCCCAACAACTACACTCACTATCCGGAAGAGTATTATTCCACAAATCAAGCTACTACTACATCGGCCAATGAATATGTTTCACGCTGGATGACCACTATTCCGACTCGACAGGCAGAGAACGATCCCCGTTATCAAACACTCTTAAGTGCCAGTACACATAAGCGCTATGAGTATTCTGCCAGTACCTCGGCTGAAATCACCTTTCCAATAATGTACTTCCCGGGATGGCAACTATATATCAACGGCGAGAATAAAGACTACGAATATAAAGATTCCAATGGGCTCATTAAAACAACAATTCCGGAAGGAACCCATACTATCGACGTCGTCTTCACCCGAAGTGCCATGCGAACACTGGGAGACCTTATTTCTTTAGGTAGTATTTTCGCGATTGGTGTATTATTCGCCATTGAGTATGCACGAGGTAAGAAATTTTTATTATGAAACACCTTCCCTATATCTTCATTATTCTGGTTTCGGCAATTGCCTTACGGGCACTTTTTACTACTGAGTACCTGCCGCTTATGCATGATCAGGTGCAGGCAGAACGCGTCTATGAGATGGCTAAATCACTTTCCTTTGGGCAGTTTCCGGTGCGCTGGGTTGCCGACTTGGGGTACGGCTATGGCTATCCGCTGTTTAATTATTATGCCCCGCTACCGTACTATCTCGGAGCAGTTATTTTTCTCCTGGGAATTAATCTAATCCTGGCAACAAAAGTTACTATTGCGCTCGCCTTCATTGCTGCGGGTTTATCCATGTATCTGTGGGCAGGGAAGTATTGGCGCCGTAGTGGAGGAGTAGTAAGTGCCGTCCTTTATCTGCTCGCGCCGTATCATGGAGTCCAACTGTATGTTCGTGGATCGGTCGGAGAGCTTTTTACGTACGCCTTACTACCACTGGTCTTGTATGGGCTAAGCGAACTGTGGGAGGCCCAGCCTAACCGGAAAAAAGCACTTCTCGGAGTGGCTGCCTTATGGGGCATTGCCGTAGGTCATACCGTCGGCCTGTTTATGACAACGACTTTGTTAGGGATGTACCTGTTCCTCGGAGCCTTATGGATATTCCTGAAAAACCGTGCTTTTCTTCCGGCGTGGGTCAGGCATCATGTGCTCTTTTTTACACTGAGTCTTACTTTAAGTGCCTTCTTTTGGGTGCCGGCTTTGTTTGAGCTGAGCTATACCAATTTTTCACTGGCCTCAGGTAATGATGTAAATTATCGTGATCACTTTGTCACTCTCGGCCAACTCTGGCAATCCGGTTGGGGTTTTGGTGGGTCGACCAGGGGAAGTGAAGCTGATGGATTAAGTTTTATGATTGGAAAAGTGACCATAATGCTCGCTCTGGGAGCACTGATTTCACTTTTTGCTACTAAACAGTCTCGCAAGCCGCCTGCCTATCTGCTTGGAGCAGCAGCTGCCCTGGCCGGTGTAAGTATATTTTTAATGACTGAAAGCTCACGTTTTATCTGGGAATTAATTCCCAACCAGAGCATCGTTCAGTTCCCGTGGAGATATCTGATCTTCGCAAATTTGGCCCTGACTTTTATGGCCGGTTATTCGGTGTCGTTGCTGCGTGGTGTGACCAGGGGCACAACGTTTCGTGCCCTCATCGGTATCACAATACTGGCACTTACCGTATATATACTGTTTTCGCTTACCCAATTTCCCAAGACCAAGTATTTTGAAGCGAACGGGTATTATCGTTTTAATTCCACTGCTCTGCAAAGCCAAAATCATCTGCGATTCGCTGCTTCTAAAATATCCGATGAATATATGCCCAACGGTGTCTCGCGCCCACAGTCCCAAGAGGAGGTCTCAACCGATGCGGTGAGCTGTCTATCACTTTGTTTAGTGAAGGATGTGTCGTTTGAACCTGACAAATATAGCTTTACGATCCTGAATGAAAAGGTAGCTCCGGTATATCTTGATAAACGCTACTTCCCAAATTTCACTGTTACCGTCGACGGTAAGGAGGCCAAAGTTCTGACCGGTGTTGACAATATGTTGGGGGTAACCGTGCCAGGCGGGAGGCACAGCGTCGAGTTTTCGCTTCGGAATACACCGTTGCGCCAGGCGGCTAATGTAGTAAGTCTGCTCGCTTTTTGTGCTTTAATACTGTATCCTTTCAGAAGAAAGTTATGGAACCTGAAACAGAAACTGAAGTCATCGAAGATATAAATATCGAACAAATCAAAAAACGTTCCATCAGGGGCGTATTTTCTTTGGTTGGTCGGCGGATCGTGTTGCGTGTACTCGGCCAGATTGCGTTCATTATTCTGGCACGTATCTTGTCTCCGGAAGATATCGGCATTTTTACGATTGTTTCCTTTGTGGTCAACTTTTTTGGATTTTTCTCGGATATCGGGCTTGCTGCTGCACTTATTCAAAAGAAAGGGGAGCTTACCAAAGAAGATCTTCGGACGACATTTACCGTACAGCAGGTGCTGGTAGGAACACTGGTTGTTATAACAATAGCACTAGCTCCTTTTCTGGTGCATACGTTTTATAAAAACTCACTCAATGAGTCGCATGTGATCCTGATCCAGGTGTTAGCCTTTTCACTGCTACTTGCTTCGCTTAAGAGCGTACCGTCGGTTATTCTGGAACGCAAATTGGAGTTCAATAAACTCATCTTTCCGGAGATAGTCGAAACGCTGGTCTATAATATTTTATTAATTCTGATGGCCTGGTGGGGGTATGGGGTGTGGAGTTTTATTATCGCCGTTTTAACACGAGGAATTGTCGGCACGGTCATTATGTATGCGATCGCTCCCTGGCCGGTCGGGTTCAGATTACATAAGCAGGCCTTCAAGCAGCTCTACGGATTTGGTGTGCCGTACCAATTAAACAGCCTTATCGCCCTGGTTAAAGACAACATTATCCCCACGTTCGTTGCCGCGACACTTGGTACTAACGCGGTTGGCATCATTGGTGTCGGTCAAAAATATGCATTTCTGCCACTGGAGATC
Organism: uncultured Gammaproteobacteria bacterium; assembly: GCA_964403585.1. GTDB lineage: Bacteria > Patescibacteriota > Microgenomatia > JALYQM01 > JALYQM01 > JALYQM01. The sequence goes on from CAYOFQ010000001.1 coordinate 637,629, forward strand.
ATGGGTGACATTATTCGGGTAACGTTTCCTACCTATGCCAGATTACAGGAACATCCCGAATTGCTAAAAAAAGCACTCGAAAAGTCACTGTATTTTCTGGCTTTGATTGCGTATCCGGCGTTATTCGGCCTGATTGCCTTAATACCCTGGATCGCCGAGTATATTCTTTCACCTCGTTCAAACCCGCAAAAATGGGTACCGATATTACCGCTATTTTACCTCTTTACCTTTAGTACTTTCTGGGCGATCTTATCGACTACGTTTACGAATGCCTTATTTGCCATCGGTAAGGCGAAGATAGTTTTAAATTTTATGATTCTCTGGACAATTTTAACCTGGACCCTGACTCCGGTCTGTACCTGGTTATATGGGGTTAACGGTGTTGGAGTCGCCAGCGCCCTGATCTCATTCACTTCAATTGGTGTTATTGTCATTATGAAACGGCATGTTGACGTTGAAATAATTAAAACGATTGGCCCGCAGCTGGCTATGTCGATACTTATGGCCGTTGTACTACGGTTACTCGCCGATTCATTGGTCACTAATATTTACTGGCTCTTTGTGCATATCGCCATTGGTGGTTTACTATATGCAGGCGGCATGTATCTTGTCAGCGGGAAGCGCCTGCTTCACGAAGTTACGTATATTGTGAAATCATACCGTAAAAAGTGAGCAATTTGATACAATACACCTATGGCAAATATCTCAACCGTAATAAATACGCTCAATAGCGCAGAAACCCTTGAAACCTGCCTCAAAAGCGTGAAAGAACTGGGGCCGATCATCATTGTCGATATGTATTCGGACGACAATACCCTCGAAATCGCGCGTAAATACACCGATAAGATTTATATGCATGAACGGGTGGGGTATGTTGAACCTGCCCGGAATTTTGCCATTGCCAAGGCCGAAAGTGACTGGGTATTGGTACTCGACAGCGACGAGGAACTCACGCAAAGTTTAGCTCAGACGCTCGGCAGAATTGCTGAAGATGAGTATGATGACGCTCCTAAAAATTGTACCCACTATTTTATTCCCCGCAAAACGATGATTTTTGGTCAATGGATGGAACATACCGGCTGGTGGCCGGATGAAAAGTTGCGGTTCTTTAAAAAGGGTACGGTTCAATGGCGGCCGGAAATTCACTCCGAACTTGATGCGGTAGGCGAAGGGTTCCACTTTCCCGCCGACGAAAAGTTCGCCATTATTCACTATCACTACCAGACAGTTTCGCAGTGGATTCAGCGCATGGACCGCTATACAACCATTCAAGCGAAGGAAAAAATTACTGCAGGATATGAGTTTGACTGGAAAGACCTCATCAGGAAACCGTTATCAGAATTCTTACGCCGTTTCTTTGTCTGGGAAGGATGGAAAGACGGGGTAGTTGCATTGGGAATTTGTTTCATGCAGGCACTCTCGGAGGCCATAGTCTATATGAAAGTACGGGAAATACAATTCAAAGAAAAGCAACTCTATACCGGAAAGGACGCTCAGTTCGTGCAGGATGTCAGCGATGAATTTGACAAAGCCGAGCAGGAACTCGGGTTCTATTTGGAAAAATTGGGCCTGCAAAGTCAGTTAAAGCGTTGGTTACAAAAAGTACTTCCATAAACCTATTATTTTTTTGATACACTGTGGCCAGAATATGCTCCTTTATACCATTATCCTGAACTATAAAACGAAAGACGAAACGCTTGCCTGTATCCGTTCAATTGAAGATTGTATCGTACCTGCAGGAGTAACACTCAAATTAATTGTTGTCGACAACGCCTCGAGTGACGGCATCGAAAGAGCTATTTCCACCGAACACCCTGAAATCCAGTTTATACAAACAGGTGCCAATCTGGGCTACACGGGCGGTAACAATACCGGTATCCGGTGGGTCCTGGAAAATGGTGAACCGGATAGCTATATCATGATAATCAATAATGATACCGTCTTCACAAAAAACTTTTTGGTGGAGATGATGAGTTCAGCCAAACGACACCCCAAGGCCGGGATTATTTCACCGAAAATTTATTTTACCAGAGAGTCATGGCCAAAGACTATTTTAGACGAAAATCGCCAGCCTGCTAACGCCACGGAAAACGATAATATTATCTGGTATGCGGGTGGTAAACTCGACTGGGACAATATCATCGGGAGTGGAGTTGGAGTTGACGAAATTGACCGCGGCCAGCACGACCAGGAGAAACAACTGGACACCGCTACCGGTTGCTGTATGCTTATTCCGTTCTTTGTTATGAAGCGTATGAAAGGGTTTGATGATCGCTATTTTATGTATTATGAAGACGTCGACTTCAGTGTCCGCGTTAAGAGACTCGGCTATGAAATATGGTTTACCCCAAAAGCAGTAATGTGGCACGAAAACTCCGGTTCATCGGGATCAGGCTCTAAATTGCACGAGTATTTTCAAATGCGCAACCGCCTTCTGTTTGCCTTTAAATACGCCAGATTACGAACAAAACTAGCCGTTCTGCGTGAGGGGGTACGCATGCGTTCTAATCCTCCACGCTGGCAGGGTGTTAAAGACTTTTTAAGTTTTCATTTTGGCAAAGGAACTTTTGAAATAAAATAGTATAATAGCAGTACTATGATCAGTGCCATAATAATAACCAAAAACGAAGAGAAAATGATTCAGGCCTGCATTAACTCGGTTAGGCAAGTCGCTGAAGAGATTATTGTTGTCGACAATGGTTCTAACGATCGTACGGTTGAAATTGCCATGCTAAATAATGCCAAGGTCTTGTTCTCTAACGACTCGAGTTTTGGCGTTCGCCGAACCCTCGGGCTCCAGTCAGCTACCGGAGAATGGGTACTGTATATTGATGCCGATGAGCGCGTAACAAAAGAGCTTGCCGGGGAAATTCAGGCAGTGGTTACCGGCCAGGTCGCGAAAGTGTACGACGGATATATTCTCAATCGGGTTGATTATTATTTTGGTGTTAAGCGACCGTTGTTTAGTCCAATGCACCGCTTTTTTAAGCGCAGCGCGCTGAAAGGTTGGCAGGGCGGATTGCACGAAACACCCCAGTTGGAAGGGCTTGTCTCAACGCTACAAAATCACTTACTGCACTTTACCCATATTGATCTCAACTCAATGTTGGTAAATACCATCGCCTGGTCCGACCAGGAGGCCCAACTGCGCTTCAATGCCGGACATCCGCCCGTTGTCTGGTGGCGACTAATCCGGGTATTTGTAACCGGTTTTTGGAATTCATTTGTAACGCAGCAGGGCTATAAATGCGGTACTGCAGGCTGGATCGAAGGTCTGTATCAGGGGTTTTCGTTATTTATTACCTACGCTAAACTTTGGGAACTGCAAAATAAGCAGGAGATCTCAAACTCATACCAGTCGCTGGATCAGGAGTTTCAAGATAAGTAATATTAACGTCTGAATGCTGAAAACAACCGATCGACGATACTTTTCTCCGGTGGTAACTTAAATGAAACCAGATTCTCACCTTCACTCACCGTAATTTTTTCAGTAACCTGGTCACGATTTGGCGCTTGCAGGGTAACAAGAATAGACTGATTCGGTACAAATACTTTACTGGTATACGTACCGATGATACCGGTTTTCGAAATGATTGCATTTTCAACTGCATCGATATCCTTTAACGAGCGAAATGTTACCGTAACACCGGAAATGGAATTAGTCTGTGAATCTGTTTTTACCGTAAGTTTGGGCGGTTGAAAAATACGGATCGGTATGTATAATTTTTCGCCGAACGGAGTTTCGTTCTGTTTCATCTGCAAGCTTAACGGCGCTTTGGTCAGAATATTTTCAGTATAGAGCGTGAATCGAAAATTAAATGACTGCCCGGGAGTTACTTTAATGTTCTCAGGCAATGCAAAATTATCTCGAATGATCAGCTTGGTCGGATCGCTGGAATCCAGAGTAAAACTGTCGTTGGCCGTCCATACAGTGTTACCGGTATTTTTAAAGGCGATGTTGGCAATTACTTCGTTGCTTTGAGCAATTTGTCCGGGAATCGAAACAGTCGTGACGATAGCCTTATTTTCTCTGGCCGGTTTTCCGGGAATTTTTTGCATGTCTTTAATCGCGGTGTAAAAAGCAGTTTCACTGTCATCCTGACGCAACCATGAGAAGTGCGAAAAAAGTGACTGTTTGGAAGTCAGCAAAAACGGCGTGACCGCCACCACCGAAGCATCGGGTAACCATACCCGTTGATAGGCTTCTTCCATATAGGTCGCGGCAGTTTGCTCATCAACACGAATGGAAGGATGCTCGGCATTCCGTACAATCCAACCGGTTTCCGTTATGTATACGGGTAAACTTTTTTGTACCCGGTACCGCGATCGCAATAACTCCAGCTCCCACTTGTAATTGGCAATTGTGCCTCGACCGGTATCACCAGGCTTCCCGGCAAAACCCGGGTTCGGATAGGAATGAGAGGACCAGGCATCCAGTTTACCGAAAATTCCGGGCACTGCCTTCTCCATCGCGTCCATATACGCCACCTGATCCATGTACGCAGGCAATTTCTGGGGAGCCGACGAATCGAACCCCGGGTTCATAATCACATAATCAGGCGAACTTGCCCGAAGTGCCGTCATAGTTTCATCGAGATATCTGGCAACTTCAGCAGGATCAACAGAATTTCCCCATTCGGTGGCATGATTCGGCTCATTATAGATAATCACATGCCTTTTTTGGATCGGCCAGTACAGTTTATTAAAAAAATCAGCCCAGTCTTTCGGATCATCTTTGCTGGGTTTTCGCCAACTGTCTCCGTCGGGGAAGGTTGCTATCCGGATGATCGGAATCAGATGTTTTTCATTCAAGGCATTAAATTTATCCTGCCACTTTTGTACCTCACGGTCATTTGAGTTAATCGTGAGAGTAATATACCCCCAGTCTCCACCGTTTGAGTTCACGAGTTGGGCTGCTTTTTCCGCTTCATGAATATCCGTGATGTGAATTCCGAACTTGTTATTTTCCGAAGCCGCATATATTGAACTCGGATAAAATCCGACCAGTAAGGCAAAACAAAGCACCCGGACCACTAATTTCTTCATATAAATAGTATACCAGAACAGCGCAAAGTCCTAACCTCAAACCGTTCTTGAGGAGATTTGCTTCCTGCGCAGCAGCTCAAAGGCAGCAATTCCGGCACTGACACTGACATTTAATGATTTTCCTTTACCAAACATCGGAAATTCGATAATCAGGTCGGCCGATTGGAGAAAATACTGTCCTACACCTTCGATCTCATTGCCGAGTACCAGACAATAGGGGGTTGGAATGGTAAAAGTATCGGTCAGCAGATTGAGGGCAGAAGTATGTTGTTCAATACAAATAATGGCATAACCGTTATTTTTCAGCCAGGCGACTGCCTCCTCGGCAGTTGCAAAGTACCAGAACGGGAGGTCGATGCCGGACAATGCCGTCTTCTTGAGCAACTGATGATTTTTTTGACGTAAATACGGTCGGCGGGCATCGGATTCTCCCTGGTCGGGATAACTGGAAATACCAACACACACCACGCCTGCACCGCCCAGGCCGTCGGCGGTCCGGAAAAGCGAACCCACATTTTCAATACTGCGAATATTGTCTGCAACAAAGAGAAATCCTGAAGTATTCATGAAGTATAGTATACCGCAAACTTATTGTGAGAGCTCAGTTTGCATCTGATTACCTGCGGAATCTACTCCCGAGAGGTCGGTATTATCAAGGTCCTGTTGAAGAGAATCAACGTCGGTTCCCGAGGATAGCGGCACATCTTCATTGGCTTTACTTTCCTCCGGTTGCGACATACTTACCGGTGTTGCGGTAGGCTGCGATGGTGCTGCCGGCTTGGATGAGCAGGCCGCTCCGACAAAAATAAAACCTACTAAGAAAGAAAGAAATCCAATTCGTAAGAACATACTACCACTGTACTGCCGGATTGCCGGGCATGTCAATAGTATTTTCAAAACCTGAAGCCGAATATTTTTAACTTTTTATCGTCAAAGAACTTTTCCAGGTATTCAGGGCGTATTGCCGGGTTGGCTTTTTGTGTTCGTTGAGAACGCAAGCGGATAATTGTCCCACAATGAGTCAGCAGCCACCACCATGTTCTTACTGCCGCAGCAAAATAACCCTGTTTGGTCTGGTAAAAGAAAGTATGGACAAAAACCAGTAAGAACTTAAACAAGCTTAATCGCCGGAAAAATAGGGGAACCGGAGTATTAATAAGGTAGTTCAGAACAAAGTTCCGATACAGTAGATATTCTAAAAAAGCTTTCGACCTCCGGCTTGAGGCTTTTTGAATATGATACACAACTGCTGAAGGTTGGTACCATACGGTGAACCCCGCCCGTTGCGCCCGGTACGAAAGATCCATGTCTTCAAAATACATAAAAAAGGTTTCTTCAAAGAGGCCAATTGCATCAAATACCGCGCGTTTATATATGGATGCTCCGCCGGTGCCGCTAAAAATAAACTTTCCAATATTCCACTCCGGCCCGTCTTTACACCCGCCACCAATTGCGTATCCTTGCCCGACAATGTTTAGGACATCACCCGCTGAGTCGATTCTATCTCTTTCGTAGAAGTTAAGTAATTTGCTTGCCACAATTCCAATCGAATCCGAACGGGAGAATCCGACCAGCAGTTCGTCCAGCCAGTTAGGTTCTACCTCGGTATCGTTATTGAGGAGGGCGATATAGTCTCCTTTACTGGACTGAATCCCGACATTAACAGCATGGGCAAACCCGGTATTTGTACTCAAGGGAACAATAATTGCACCGGGATAATTTTCTGTAATAAATTGTAACGAGTCATCCGCCGATCCATTATCAACAATGATAATTTCGTACCGGGGATACGTCAGCTTCTGTAATGAAGCAAGGCAGTGTTCGAGTAATTCTCTGCCGTTCCAGTTAGGTATAACAATGCTTATTAATGGCTTCATATAAAATAAATACTACTGCTATGGTACAATAATTCTCAATGTGGCAACTTTCTCTTTTTACCTTTTTAAGGCGGAAATACACACTGTTAATACTTTTTACGATCGTATTCACGGCGCTAACTTTACCTAACCTCGTCAATCAGAATCTTATTGGCGATGAAGCGGTTTATATTGTCGAAGGCGACCGATACCTGCATCAGCTCTACAGCTATTACCACAATAGCGGCTCACCGGTACTCCTCAAGGTAATTACGGCCATTCCATATTCCGTTTTACCTTTAAATAGGGACTACGTACCATATTATAACCCAATTTTTACCGATGTGTACAAAGCTGCCGATTTTACCTATATTCAAAACCGTTCCTTTGCCCAGACCGTAATCATATTGGCCCGTATTCCACATTTGCTGCTGGCACTGTTGCTCGGGTACAGTATTTTTGTCTTCGCGCGGTGGAAATTCGGTTTAAAAGTTGCAACTGTCGCACTGGTACTCTATTCTTTTCACGCGACTTTTCTCGCTCATGCCGCAACAGCAAATTTGGACATTGGCGTGACCGCATTTTGCTTTTGGACTGCGGCAGCTTGGTATTATTACCTCGAAAACCGTCGGCACAAGTGGCTTTTAGTGGTAACCGGAATTTTACTGGGCCTGGCACAAGCAACCAAAATCTCCGCAATTTTACTGTATCCCTTACTTATCTTATGGTATCTGTATAAACGTAAAGAACATCCAATAACTGATCTGGTTACGGTATTTGGCATTAGCGGTATTGCTTTGTGGGCGGTGTACCTTTTCCAGATTGGTCCTATCCTGACGCCCGGTGAATCCACTGCCGGTATTGAGAGTGTTTACGGCAGCATACCGATACTTAAGGAGTATAAATCGGATATTACACAGCTGCTGTATTTACCGGTGTATCCGCTCGGTGCGTTCCTGAACAATTTTTCTTACCAGCTTAGCCACAGCTTTTTTGGACACACCAATTACCTGAACGGTACATTTACCAACCAGGGGATCTGGTACTATATTCCGGTTGTATTCACCATTAAAAACTCATTTATCCTGACATTCCTTGTTTGCCTTGGCGGAATCACCGTATATCGTGCCAAGCATGAAAATCGCCAATTGCTCTATTTTCTATGGCTGTGGGTGCTGATAGTCCTAATCTGGTCGATGCAATCAAAAATTCAGTTAGGTATTCGGTATGCTCTACCAATGTTCCCGTTTCTGTTTATTATTGCCGCCTGGGCGCTGGCGTATTGGAGCCGGAAGCTTATTAAAAATAGATACGCCAACGGCGCAATTGCGATAACACTGGCAGTGTACATTCTGAGCACTTTCAGAACGGGCAGCAACTATTTTACGTACATCAGCGAAATTTATCGCGGTGAAAATCCGGTGGACATTGTTTTTGATTCTGACTATGACTGGGGACAAAATGTCTATAAAATGGCAGAGGAGCAAAAAAGCAAAAATCTGTACCCGTTATATTTCCGTTCATATGGAGGTGCCAATCTCGGTTATGAAGGTATTCAAAATTCTGCCGATCCGTCAGAGGCACTCAATGCCAAGTTGGACGGCTACTATGCCTTCTCACATTCTGCACTTGTGAAAGCCCGGACAGGTGACCCGACAATTTTTTCTTATTTTTATTCAAAAAAGCCGGATTATATTATTAATAAAACTATTTATGTCTATAAAGTCTCTTTTGCAAAATCGTAAAGCTGTCGCCGTAGTCGTGTTGAGTGGGGCGGTTATCCTCGGGGAGCTGGGGAGATTCCGCCTCTATCAGAATGTCTACATCAGTCTTCTTGATCTTACTGCGCTCATGTTTATCCTGTGTACTATCCGTCCAAACGTATTTAAGGCCGATTTCCCGCGAAAGTACCTCGCCTGGATTGTATTAGTTTTTTTAATGATGATTTTTACCATTGCCCTGGAAGTTTTCTCAGTTCCTCTCCGCGAGCTCGTTCTGGCATCGTTATATCCGCTTCGCTGGCTGCTCTATAGTTTAATACCGATAGGCTATTGTGCGCTGTCGGGAGAACGCGAGGTCTCTTTTGCCGAACGAAGCTTTTCAGCGATCTTTGTATGTTTGGCTATTCTTGGCTTCCTGCAACTGGTTCTCTTCCCGAACTTAGGTATGCTTGAGCAGTATGGTTATGACCCGCACTATCTTCGACTGGTCTCCACCTGGCTCGATCCTAACTTTATCGGCCCGGCATTTATTTTAGGCATGTTAGTTATCTACGGAACTGCTTGCTCCGGAGTTTACCGCAAATGGGTTCTTATAACACTGTTGTTTGCCGCCCTTGTTTGTACTTTCTCGCGCAGTAGCTATCTTATGTTTGCCGTCAGCGGAATTACGTTTGCGTTATTGAGAAAATCCTGGAGGCTGGCCTTCCTCGTACTTGTCGGATTAGGGGTGATCTGGATAGCGTTTTATATCCCTCGTCAGAATATCGAAAAGAGCCGTAACATAGACCGGGTGGTTTCAGCTAATTCCCGGTTAACCTCATATATGCAGGGGTTACGGTTTTATGAAGAAGAGCCTTTTTTTGGTATTGGCTATAACCTGGTACGCTATGAAAAAAGGCAACATGGCATGATTGTCGATCCACGCGATGGCGGTAACAGCGGTGCCGGAATTGATTCGACCTGGATACTGGTTGCCGCGACCATGGGGAGCATTGGGTTACTCACTTTTTCAGCTTTCCTGATACGGACTGCCTACTTCATTGTCGATCCGGTCAATAACAAGTCCACAAAGCTGTTCTCCTCTGTGCGGGCTATCTTTAGACTTACTAAAAGCGAGCACGTCATGGTAGCATTTTTAGCAGGCTGGGCTGTCCATACCTGGTTTGTTAATTCACTGTTCTTTCCATTGCTCATGACGGTATGGGGGATCGGATTCGGATTAGTGATGAAACGGAAAACCATCTAAGGGTTGTACGTTACTCTACGTGAGACATCCACCGATTTGTTACCGGCGTCATCCTTCGCATATACAGTTATCGTATTTTCACCGCCTTGGAGGCGTACCTTCTGGGCAAATGTTCCGTCGGCATTAATAATACCGCGAGAACCGTTAATGTATACCTCGGTGGCCTCGTCAGTTTTACCTTTGACATCTATAACAGCTTGAGCCGCACCACCATAGGTCTCACCATTATTTGGTGAATTTAATTCCAGCTTCGGTTCACGGGTATCGAGAATTACCGAGTACGTTTCGGTCGGAGAACTTTTTCGTCCCTTGGAATCCTGCGCATATGCCGAAAAGGTATTGGTTCCTTCATTCATCGAAACATTCGCAAAAATAAACGAACCACTGTTATCTGCAACGACTTCGGATTTCTCGGCACCGTTAAAAGAGAGATGTACAGTCAGTCCTGATTCGGCCTTTCCGGTAAGTGTTAATACGGCACTGTTCGTCGCCTCAAAAGGCAGAGAATTAAAATTCGGACGCTGGAGTGGAATAGTTATGTCCGGGTCTTTATTATTGGGGACATTGGCGTTCCGGGTTGTATCCCAGACATCCGCGATCTTGACCATGGCCGGAATTGCATAATATATAACGAGTGCAATGCCTGCTAAGCAAAAAACCAGAATAACGGCAATCCTGCGAACCAGCGCTTGCTCATGTTTTCGGGCAAGTAAATCCTTCTTGGGCATATAGGTATTTTTCATACTGGAGCCACCTCCGGGACTCGAACCCGGGACCTCGGCTTTACGAAAGCCTTGCTCTACCACTAAAGCTAAGGTGGCACGTCAACGGTGTAATTATATCAATAACCGTGCCATCCTGACTATTATAGCATCATCTTAGTACAACAAGCTCCAGAGTGCAAATAATTGACTTTTGGCAGTGACAGCTGCGGTAAACGCTTCTTTTCCGGACAAAGGAAGACTGAATTGTCACGAGTAACATGTTTTGTGGAAATATTTGTGAAAATTACGAATCCGGCGCTCACTAATTTCCTACGACAAAGTTCAACACTGAGCGGAGGATGGGACTCGGACCCACGACGTCCACCTTGGGAAGGTGGCATTCTACCACTGAATTACCTCCGCACCTTCAATTCACCAGTATAGTACAGACTTAGGAACACGTAAAGGTAAAGGTATTGCCGGCGTGAATTACCCCCGGCTTAATGAGCTTGTTTTGAGTTGCAATTGAATTCCAGGCGTAGCCGTTATTGCATTTATCCCGGGCAATGCTCCACAAGGAGTCTCCATGGACGACGGTGTACGTGATACTTCCTGCAGGTGTTTGAGGAGCAGGAGTTGTTACCGATGCACCACCGACTGCCGGAGATACGGATGTCTGCGGTTTCGCAGTGGAGGCAGGTGTCGCTTGAGCAATTTGACTCTTATCGGTTGATGTTGCTGAAATAAGTTCGACCTTTGGCACAGTTAAGACCTGACCTTTCTCAAGGGTGTAGACGCCGGCTAATTTATTGGCAGTAGCAATTTGCTTCCACTCATAACCGGTGCCATAAAAGCGCTCTGCTAGCTTCCAGAGCGAGTCACCATTCTGCACGGTATAGGTAGCCGGAAGTGTTTTTGAATCAGCTCCGCCGACTGCCGGTGCAGGAGAAGTTGTTGCTTGAGCTACCTGAGTAGGCTTTGGCGATTCGCTTGGTTTTGCAGTTGCGGTTGCTTTAGCAATTTCGGTCGGTTTCGCTGTAGCAGTTGCCTTAGGTGTGGCTGTTGGTTTCGGTGTTTCGGTTGGTTTGACTGTCGTTGTAGCTTTGGGGGTGGAAGTAGGCACTTTTGTAGCTTGGGCAATCGATTTGGGTGAACCGCTTACCGATGCAATCTTAGCTGTGTCGCTCGGCATTGATGATGAGACTGCTACTGACTTTTGAGTTTGTTCTTTCAATAAATTCGGGGTTTGGTTGTTGAAATAATTAAACAGTAAGATACCCGAAACTACGACGACCAAAGCACCCAATCCCATACTGATCAGGGAATCATCCCATTTTTTACCGGTATCTTCTGACATAAAAACCTCCAAAAAAGTATAGAGGGCAGAAGGTAAGTAAATTATTTGCGGACCCGAGCGGATTCGAACCGCCGGTCTTCGCCGTGACAGGGCGACGTGTTAGGCCTCTACACCACGGGTCCAATAAATGCGAGATTAACATAATTACATTCTCGCGTCAATAAAGCAATAACGCAGCAGACAAAAGTTGACGTGAAAAATTATGTGAAAATTATTATATTTGCAATTTCCGGCATTCTCGATATACTTATTATAATTATTATAGAGACAGGGGAGTCTATTTTTATGACACCGCTTTTGATTGTGTTAGCGTTGGTCGTTATTGTTCTATTATATATCTGGTCGCTCTACAATGGCCTGGTTGTTGCTAAGAAAAGGGTCGAAGTATCGTGGAACGATATCGATATCCAGTTGAAGAAACGGTACGATTTGCTTCCTGACCTGGTTGAAACAGCCAAAAAAGCAGCGAATCTCGACGAGAGTATTTTTACCAAAGTTGCCCAGGTGCGTTCACAGGCGATGAGTACTGCCTCAACAACTGCAGATCCAACCGTTCGTGCACAGATTGAAAGCCAACTAAGTTCGGCAATAAACGGATTGCGCGTAGCAGTTGAAGCCTATCCTGACATTAAGTCTCATACCGAACTGCTCAATCTAATGAACCTTAACCGGGACATTGAAGATAAAATTGCCTATTCACGTCAGTTCTACAATCAAAATGTTTTGGACTATAACACCAAGATTGCGGTCTTCCCGGCAGTGCTTTTTGCACCGTCGATGGGCTTCCTGCCGGCCAAGGCCTTTGAAGCTCAGGCTTCCGAGCGCGAGGATGTAAAGGTGACCTTTTAAGCGTCGTGAGCTTAACAGGTCATCCTGAGAGAAACGAAGGATTTTCTTAGTTTAAACGAAACCTTTATCCCGGAACGAAGTGAACGGGATTACCTTAGCTTAAGCGACGTCAGCTTAAAATGTCATCCCGGAACACAGTGAGATTACTTGAGGAAGAATCTAGAGTTTAAATTCTCATTAATTTCTCAGTAAATCGGGTATAATAAAGATATGGCTCTACCAACCGTTTACAACCAAATCACCGACAATAAGAATAAGACCTATTATCTAATGGGCGGGTTTGTTCTATTCATTTGTCTCGTGCTGTGGATTTTTGCCCGGGCAATGAACTTCGGCTCGGTCGATGCGCTTGGTGTAGTCGGTATCGCGTTTATTATTACCGGAATTATCAATCTCTTTTCCTACTACTATTCGGATAAGGTTGTACTTGGACTTTCCGGGGCCAAAGAAATCACTGAGCGGGACAATCCGGACTTATACCATCTGGTTGAGAACCTGAGTATCGGCGCCGGAGTTCCGGTGCCCAAAATTTATGTCATCGACGACTCGGCGCCAAATGCTTTCGCAACCGGCCGTGATCCGCAACATGCCTCGATTGCCTTTACAACCGGCATCATACAAAAGCTTGAACGTGCCGAACTCGAAGGAGTTGCCGCTCATGAGTTGAGCCACGTCCGTAACTATGACACCTTATATATGACCATTGTCGTCATTCTGGTCGGAATGATTGCGCTCGTGGCGGATATTTTTATGCGCTCACTGTGGTATGGAGGGCGCGGTCGCCGTGACGATAATAGTGGGGCAGGGAGCGGTGCGGGACTGTTCCTCCTTCTTGGAATAGTCTTCGCGGTACTTTCTCCGCTTATCGCCAACCTGATCAAGCTGGCCGTATCACGACAGCGTGAATACCTGGCCGATGCTTCGGCAGCTTTACTTACCAGGCATCCGGAAGGGTTAGCTAAAGCACTCATTAAGATTGACACCGATCGGGAACCGCTGGAAGTGGCCAACAAAGCCACCGCTCATATGTATATTGTGAATCCCCTGAAAGACTGGTCGGGAAAGCTAAACAATCTTTTTTCCACTCATCCGCCGATAAATGAGCGTGTAGCTCGACTACGTCAAATGTAGATTCAATCCTATAATATTTCCCTTTATTGAGTAGCCTTTGTCATCTTGCCTTTATTGGCCGGCGTAGTAGAATCGCTTCATGGACGACGGTATTGAAGAAATAGAAGAATACGATATAGATTACTGGGTCCTACTGTTCTCGTAGGCCCTTCCCAAACTGTGCTGGATAGCATAAAATAAAGCCTATTGTTTACTATACGAGACTCACTTATGTCACTTACCAGAGACGACGTACTTCACATTGCTAAATTATCCCGAATTAAATTAACCGACGCCGAAGTAGAGAAATTCAAGGACCAGCTTTCGGCGGTACTTGGCTATATCGACAAACTAAACGAAATTGATACTTCCGGAATCGAACCGACTATTAACACCACCGGTATAATCGACCGGATGCGGGAAGATGAGTTAAAACCATCATTTACCCAGGAAGAAGCTTTGGCAAACTCACAACAGACGTATAACGGTTTTTTTGCAGTGCCCAATGTATTTGAAAATTAGGAGAATGAATGGATACTAAAACGCTTACCATCAAAAAAGCGCATGAAGCACTCGCGCGAAAAGAAGTTTCCTCAGTTGAGTTGACTAAGACCTTTCTCGATAAAATCAAAAAAAATAACGAAAAGTATAACGTATACTTAACTGTTACAGAAGAAAAAGCACTGGAACAGGCCAGAAAAGTCGATTCCCGGATCGCTGCGGGAGAACAGCTTTCACCAGTAACAGGTATACCGGCGTCTATCAAGGACGTGTTTATTACTAAAGAAGTCCGAACAACGGCTTCTTCTAAAATGCTCGACAAATTTGTTCCCCCGTACGAATCCACTACCACAACCCGCCTGTTGGACAACGGCATGGTCATGCTTGGAAAAACCAATTGTGATGCCTATGCGTTCGGGGCGTCTACCGAAAACTCCGGCTATGGTCCAACTAAAAACCCCTGGAATGAGCAAAAGGTACCGGGAGGCTCAAGTGGCGGAGCTGCAGCATCCGTAGCAGCCGATATGGCTCTCTATGCAATTGGAACTGATACGGGTGGATCGATCCGCCAGCCGGCGGCTTTGTGTGGTGTAACCGGACTCAAGCTTACTTACGGACGGGCATCCCGCTTTGGCCTGATGGCCATGGCTTCCAGTTTTGACACCCCCGGACCGATAGCCAAAACAGTCGAAGACTGCGCGTTATTGGCAGAAGCAATTTCGGGGTACGATGAGCGGGATGGTACAACCATTGAATTGGACGTTCCTAAATTTTCACAAAACATTTCACACAGTATCAAAGGCAAAAAGATCGGAGTGCTTCAGGAATCATTTGGGGAGGGTGTGGAAGATGGTGTGAAAAAAGCATTTGAAGCTTCTACTAAAGTGCTCAAAGAACTGGGTGCCGAATTAGTTGATATCTCTCTGCCGAAACTGGCGTACGGAATCGCCGCCTACTATATATTAGTTCCATCGGAAATTTCCTCCAACATGGCCCGCTATGATGGAGTCCGGTTTGGACACCGGTCAAACAAGGGAAATTCAATGGTTGATCTGCAAATGAATTCACGGGGAGAAGTATTGGAAGATGAAGTAAAACGTCGTATCATGTTGGGCAACTACGCGCTAAGTTCAGGGTATTATGACGCCTATTATCTTAAAGCAGCCAAAGTTCGTACGGTAATTAAACATGAATTTCACCAGGCCTTCGAAAAACTGGACGCGATTATTTGTCCAACCAGCCCGACCGTTGCCTTTGATATCGGCTCTAAAGCCGACGATCCTTTAGCAATGTACCTGGCCGATATCTTTACCTGTCCGGTCAATATCGCCGGTATTCCGGGGCTTTCTGTCCCATGCGGATTCTCCGATGGATTACCGGTTGGACTCCAGATTATTGGTAAGGCTTTTGACGAAGAAACAATTTTGCAAATCGGTCACGCCTACGAACAGGCAACTGAATGGCACACAAAATTCCCGGAGGTAGCAGCATGAAATATCAGCCGATAATCGGATTAGAAGTTCACGTCGAGTTAAATACGCAGTCAAAAATGTTCTGCTCGTGCAGTGCCGAACACTTCGCCGTAGCCCCCAACACCCATACGTGCCCAACCTGTCTTGGTTTGCCCGGGGCCTTACCGGTTGTCAACAAAGCCGCTTGTGAATATTGTCTAAAAATTGGACTGGCGCTCAATTGCGAGCTACTTGATAATGCGGTATTCGCGCGTAAACACTACGCGTATCCCGATCTGGCAAAGGGATTCCAAATCTCGCAATACGAATTACCGTTTTGTGTAAACGGGTGGATCGAAGTCGGAGGTCGCCAAATCCGGATTAAGCGCGTCCATATGGAAGAAGATACCGGCAAGCTCCAGCATGAAAATGTAAATGGCAAGAATATGTCGCTGGTGGATTTTAACCGTTCAGGAGTGCCGCTCGTCGAAATAGTCACCGAAGCAGATTTCCGTTCAGCTGAAGAGGTTGAAGAATATGCGCGCAAGCTCCAGCAGTTAATGCGCTATCTTAATGTCTCAACTGCCGATATGGAAAAAGGTTCAATGCGTTTTGAAGCCAACATCTCAGTTCTAAAGACTGATGAGGATATTACAGATAAGATCCTTGAAGACCGTGAACTGCCTAAGTTTAAGGTTGAAGTAAAAAATCTTAATTCTTTTAAAGCCTTGTCCGGGGCAGTTCGCTACGAAACAAAAGAACAGGGTGAAACGCTTGATGCCGGAAAAATACCCAGCCAGGAGACAAAAGGTTGGGATGACATAAAACAAAAAACAGTTTCTCAGCGGGAAAAAGAAGATGCTCATGATTACCGGTATTTCCCTGATCCGGACATCTCACCGATGCTCTGGATGGAGCCAACAAAGAATGACTTATTAAAAAGTTTGCCCGAACTACCCTGGGAAAAGAAGAAGCGATTTATGGAGGACCTCGGTCTCTCTGACTATGATGCATCGTTACTTACCGACGACCAGGCGTTCGCAGCCTTTTTTGAGTGCGGACTTGCCAAAAATAAAGCCCACGCTAAAAAACTCTCCAACTGGTTACTCGGCGAGTTCCTTCGACTGAAAAACATTCACGGCACAACCCTTGATCAGGTAAAATTCACCGCTGCGGATATCGCCGAAATAATTGAGCTGGTTGATGCCCAAAAAGTTTCCTCAACCAATGCCAAGGTTATTTTTGAAGAGCTTTTTCTCAATGGCGGCCATCCGGCCAAAATCATGACCGATAAAGGATTGGAACAAATCACCGATACCGCTGCTGTGGAAACGGTTGTGAAAAAGGTCATTAATGAACAGCCCAAAGCAGTCGCCGATTATAAAGGTGGGAAAACAACAGTGATCCAGTTTCTGATCGGTATGGTCATGAAAGAACTTAAAGGAAAAGGTACGGTCGAAACAATCCGGGAGTACTTGGAGAAAAATCTCGCAGAGTAGCTGCAATAAGCATTCCCACTGCAGAAAATTCATTTTTCGAACAAACTTTTATCCTTTTATTTTTCCCCGCAAAAATCATACAATAATCATAAGTTCCATTAAAATTATTCAAGCGTAGAGCTGGATTTAGTTTAAAGGAAGCCATAAATATGGGTGACTTTGTTCATTTGCATGTCCACACCGAATACTCCTTACTCGACGGACTCTCCAAAATTAAAGATGCCATCAAACACATTAAAAAGCATGGCATGGATGCCCTGGCCATTACGGATCATGGTTCAATGTTTGGAGTAGTTGATTTTTATAAAGCCTGTTTAAAGGAAGAAATTAAACCGATCATTGGGGTAGAAACGTACGTGGCCCGTCGTGCCCATAATCTCAAGGAAGGCCGCCAGGATGCTGAACCGTATCACCTCTTGTTGCTCGCCAAGAATTACACCGGATATAAGAACCTGATGAAAATGATTTCCATTGCGCATATTGAAGGGTATTACTATCGTCCTCGTGTGGACAAAGCCTTACTCCGGGAATTTCATGAAGGTATTATTGCAACCTCCGCATGTCTGGCCAATGACATCGCGCGTGCGCACATCGCGGGCAACTACGACGAAGCCAAGCGCATTGCGCTGGAGTATCAGGAGATTTTCGGTGAGGGAAACTTTTTCTTGGAAATCCAGCGGCACCACTACCGTGAGTACCTAAAGGAACATACTCCCGGCGATGAAATTTATCAGGATCTCTCGGATACTCAAATTAAAGAAGATGCCGTGTACAACGGCAATATCCGCCTTTCCCGCGAGACCGGTATCCCTCTTGTATGCACCAACGACTGTCACTATGTGAACCAGGACGATGCTGAAGCACAGGATTGTCTCATTTGTATTGGTACCGGTAAACAAATGGCCGAGACCACTAAACGGTTGCGTATGGTCGATGCCCGGGCGTACTACCTGGCTACGCCGGACGAAATGAAAGAATGGTTCAAGGAAGTACCGGAAGCCCTGGAAAATACGGTCAAGATTGCCGAGATGTGTAATCTGGAAATCCCGATTGGCAAATCACAATTTCCGATCTTTGAAATTCCCGAAGGGTATACTCCCGACGAATATCTCCGCCACCTCACCTATGAGGGAGCCAAAACCCGACTGGATCTCAATGATCCGGTTGTTGTGCAGCGGCTAGATTATGAACTGGAAGTTATCAAAATCAAAGGCTATCCGACGTATTTCATGATCGTTGCTGATTTTATGAACTGGGCAAGCAATAACGGCATCATTACCAATACCCGTGGCTCAGCTGCCGGATCGCTGGTTTCATATGCCATGGGTATCACTTCAGTTAACCCGCTTACCTACAACTTACCATTTGAACGATTCCTTAATCCACTTCGTCCATCCACACCGGATATTGATGCCGACATGTCCGACATTCATCGTGACGATCTTATCAACTATGTGAAGGATCGCTATGGCCACGATCGGGTCGCGCAGATCGGAACGTTTGGTAAGTTAATGGCCCGTGCTGCAGTTCGTGACGTTGCACGTACCTTAGGAATTCCAATCAGCAAAGCCGATAAAATTGCTAAAATGGTTCCGGAGGGATCCCAGGGGTTTGCGATGACACTCACGCGTGCCCTCAACGAATCACCCGAACTGAAACAGTGGTATGACAGCGACTCGGAAGTCCGCAAAATAATCGATCTGGCAAAAAAAGTTGAAGGAAATGTCCGCAATCCGTCAGTCCATGCAGCCGGCGTCGTTGTTTCACCGGGACCGATGACCGACTTTACCCCGTTGCGAATAGACGACGGCAAGATAATTACCCAGTATGATATGCACGGCGTTGAAGACGTGGGGCTGGTAAAGTTCGACTTTCTTGGAATCCGTAACTTGTCTATCCTGGGACTTGCGGTAAAAATGGTGAAGCAGGAAAAAGATATTGAAATTGATCTGCACAAAATTCCGCTCGACGATCAAAAAACGTTTGATCTTCTTGCCAACGGGCAAACCATGGGGTTGTTCCAGTTAGGCGGATCGGGTATGACCAAATGGCTGGTCGAACTCAAGCCCTCCCGTATTGATGATCTCATGGCTATGGTTGCGCTTTTCCGTCCGGGACCAATGGCGATTATCCCCGAATACATTAACCGCCGGTTCCACCCCGAAGCAGTGACTTACTTTGATCCCCGCATGGAATCATTTCTGAAAATGACCTACGGTCTGATTACCTATCAGGACGACGTTCTGATGTGTGCCATTAACATGGCCGGATACGACTGGCTTGAAGCAGACAAGTTCCGCAAAGCTATGGGTAAAAAAATTCCCGAGGAGATGGCCAAGCAGAAAGAGAAATTTCTCAAAGGGTATGTCGAATATGGCAAGGATTACGGCGTTACCGATCAAAAAGCCCAGGACCTATGGAAATTGATTGAGCCATTCTCAGCTTACGGATTCAATAAAGCACACGCGGCCAGTTACGGTATTGTGGCGTATCAAACAGCTTATATGAAAGCCAACTTTCCGGTTGAGTTTATGATGGCCGTTATGACCTGCGAAGCCGGAAACATGGAAACCATTACCGAAGCCGTTGCCGAGTGTAAAAACATGGGAATTGAAGTGCTGCCGCCCGATGTTAACAAGTCCGGGATCGGCTTTACCATTGAAAACAGCAAAGACATCCGTTTTGGATTAAACGCTATTAAAAATGTCGGTGAGGCCGCGGTCGAGGCTATTATCAGGGGCCGCGACGCGCATGGTGATTTTACCTCTCTATATGACTTTTGTCGTAATGTCGATTTACGTCCGGTTAACAAAAAAACCATCGAATGTTTAATTAAAACCGGTGCCATGGACGCGTATGGTACCCGCTCAGCACAATTATCTGTCCTGGAACAAATTATGCAGGCAGCCGGCGCCGAACAAAAAAGCAAAGAATCCGGTCAGTCATCATTATTTGAAATTTTAGCGGCCGAAGCCACCGAAGACGATCCGAATGCCGGTAATACCGAAATTCCCGTACCTAATTTACCGGAAATCAATAAGAAGGAATTACTGGGGTGGGAAAAGGAGTTACTGGGCTTTTACCTGACCGAACACCCATTAAAGGAAGCGCTGGAAAAAATAAATCCGGTAATCAATAAGAAGATCGGCGAAATTTCAATGGAATCCGACAGCGGCAAATATGTCCGGGTTGGTGGAGCTCTGGCCGAGTGCCGCAAAATAACCACCAAAGCCAGCGGCCAGGAAATGTGTTTTATAACGGTCGAAGATGATACCGGAAAACATGAAGGTGTGGTTTTCCCGCGACTCTATGCCGAGACAAAATTCTTCTGGGAACAGGATCGTATTCTGATTATGGAAGTAAAGGTCGAAAACCGCGAGGATAAAATCTCTCTGATTGTTGATAAGGTTTGGGATTTGGACCAGGTTGCGATCATCCCCGAATTCCAGGAGCGGACAGCCAAGCCCTCCGGCGGGTATGGCGGCGGAAATTGGCCAAAGAAAGGGGAAGGCGGGAGCGACGGAGGATTTACCCGAACTAAAATCAACCCCAATGACTACCAGATCGCCGACGACGAGCCGGCAGCACCGGCACTCCTTCGTGACAAGCAGAAAGAGGAGCGTAAAACCTCAGTTTCCTTAAAACGCAGTGATGAGGGGTGTATTGAAGTACTTGTCCCACCGGGAACTACGAAGGAAAAGCTCTCCGAATTAGCCATGTTACTTCGTGAGCATAAAGGACAGGATAAAATGGCCTTGCTGGTGCCAAATGGCGATGCCGAGCCCAAAAGGATTGAAGTCCCCTATGGCATCCAATACGGTATTGAGCTCAGAGAAATGGTTGAAGACCTCTTCCTTATTCAAAAATAGAACTCATTCTTGATTTTATTAGTAGTTATGTTAAAATCTCTATCTATATGGCATTAACCTTTCAACAAACCAAAGCAGCAACCGTTCGAGATTCATCTCATCTTTCCGATTTTCAAGTTGGAGATTCAGTTGTTTTAGACACTAAAATTCAAGAAGGCGATAAGACTCGTGTTCAGAAATTCAAAGGAATCGTTATCCGAATTTCCGGCCGCGGCGAGAACAAAATGTTCACCGTTCGCCACATAAGTTCAGGTGGAGTTGGTGTTGAAAGAACTTTCCCGATTATTTCACCCTGGATTCAGAAATTAACCGTTGAAAAGCAAGGCGATGTACGCCGGGCAAAGCTCTACTACCTCCGCGACCGCAAAGGTAAAGCCGCTAAAGTCGTTAAAGCAAAAAATATTGCTAAAACTGCCTAATACCCGCTATACTGTATGTAATGCTGGCAGTCGGAAATATCCTCATTCTTATCGGATTCATTAAGCTCATCTCCGGAGAGTATTCCGCACTATTCTGTGCAACGTTTTACGCGATCATCACATTTATATTCCGGTTGATGGTGGGTATTGAATTTGCCGATGCCTTCACGGCTGCGCTGATCTATTTTGTTACCTCATTGCTCTATTTTTTCTTACTTAAAAAAACACAACACTATCCGCTATTTTGGTGGATAATACTGGTAGGCGGACTCTTGATCGGTCTTATATAATAGAATCATGATTACTGCCCACTCTCAATTTGAACAAACCTACTGGACCCAGGGGAAGAAATATATCGCCGGCGTCGACGAAGTTGGCCGCGGGTGCTGGGCTGGTCCGGCAATAGTAGGCGCAGTTATCTTTCCGGCCGATGTTCCGCTGAATTTTGAACTAGCCGATTCCAAACTTCTGACTAAAAAAAAGCGGGAAGAATTAGTTGCCCAAATCCAGAATGCGGCGGTATCGTATGCCATATCCGAAGTACCGCTCGAATATATTAACTCGGTTGGCGTGGGAAAAGCTATCCAACACGGATTTAAAACCACGGTTCAATCTCTGTCCACGGTACCTGATTTTATTTTGATCGATGCGTTTAAAATAAAAGAATATCCGGCCGAGAAGCAACTCAATATTATTAAAGGCGATCAACAATCAATCTCGATTGCCGCCGCGTCTATCATTGCCAAAGTTTTTCGGGATAACCTGATGTCCCAATTGCATAAACTTGAGCCGCGTTTTGGATTTAACCAGAATAAAGGCTACGGTACCAAATCACACCGTACTGCAATTGCGCAGTTCGGACTATCTATGTATCACCGGACAAGTTACAATTTAGAAAAATGGCTACCCAAGAAACCCGTCAACACCACAACCGGCACCTCGGACAAATAGGCGAAGAAATTGCCGCAAAATTTCTCATTCAAAACGGCTACTCGATCGTTGACCGGAATTGGCGAACTCGTTATGGCGAGATTGATATTATTGCGCAAAAAGATCGCACCATCTGCTTTATCGAAGTAAAAACGAGAAGCAATATTGGCTACGGTTATCCTGTCGAGGCAATTACACCAAGGAAACTCCATAAAATGAACGTTACTGCGCAGCTCTATTGTCTTAAACACAGGATCAATCTTCCCTGCAAACTGATTGTCATTGAAGTGATTAAGAACAGCTGTCACTTGATCGAAATTGAGTAACCTCTCATAATATACCCCATGAGCGAACCAAGCCTCGGCGCCCCCCGGGTAGAATCACCATTCATTGATTCAAAAGATCTCGATAAAGGCTTACCTGAAATTCCGTATTTATTTGATAGCGTCGGTGCCATAATCACCGACCGCAATTCAATTTCGGAAATTGTCGCAACACCGGACGAGCAGGTACCTCCGGCGGTTAAAGAATTCGTCCTGGCACATAGCACTCACTATCCCGACAATACATCCCTTATTTCACTCCGAAATAGTGAATATTTTGCGTTAACAACGCAAATGGATACGCATGATCGTAAAATCGATGTAAAAACAGTGTTCGAAGAATTAAATACCATTACTGACCTGTGTACTCAAATGCAGGAGATCGTTACTGTGGATCAGGAAACCACTGCCGAGCAGAAGCTGGCGCTGTTGTGCTTACTGGATTACGGAAAGGGGATTTCGCTTAAGATTCTGGACAATGAATTTACTGCCGCACGGACGAAGGTCGGCCCCGATTATCAACCGGCTCTAGAGCTGGCCCAAAATTATGTTGACGCGTACTATACGTTCTTACTTCAAGGGAGCACTGTCGAAATTTTACACCTAAAAAGTAATCTTGCGGCCGTAGATGCGGCACAACTGCACAATCCTAACGATAAAAACCGTACCGGGTATGCCGATTGGGTTCGGGAAATGGATAATCCTTTGCTAATAGTTTTTCAAATAAACCGGATCTGCAATGAGCTGCAAAACGGCGTACCGTGCGACGTGATACTAACCCCGTTTCAGGGGGCTTCGGAGATCGGGTTAGCCCTTAAATCAAGAATAAAGATGCTGGGAAACTTACCCGTTCCGGAAGTTATCCCGATTAAATATGGCGGAAAGCAGGCGCGAGCAGGCACCGCCCCCGATAAACTCTTTGCTCACGGCTTCAATCCTGACCGGCAGATACGTGGTAAACACGTGTGGATTGTGGACGATAATATTGTGACCGGCAATACGCAAGTCAGACTAAGTCAACATATCGAGTCGCAATACGCTCCTGCTGAGATGAGAGCTTCGGTGGTGCAAGTGTCTGACGGGGAGATTAAGGAGGATTTGGAACCGCAGCTCAAGAAACTTCTCGCCACACGCGCTGTCTCGGCAACGTTTGCCGCGTACGCTGTGCCTGAAGATGATATCGAACTCTATCGGTTTAGCCTGCCGCTTGAGCCACACCAGTTCGCTCTACAAGAGCGTGAACTCGGCAGATGAGAGAATATTCACTTCTGATATAGTAGGACAGTATTGCATACTATAGGACAAAGTAGTATGATACCCGCTATTGTTCTTACACTATGGTCGAACATGAATACTACCAGTCTTATCGGCATACCGAGTCGCTTGGAGGGAATGCAGCCCTGCGGGAGTATTGCCGGCACGAAAATGTCAGTCCGTATGAAGTCAGTAACGGAAACACACGCTCGCTTCGCGAGATAGTGAGCGACGCAGGGTTACGCGTGGCAGTTCACGCCGAACTGCTTCCGGCTCGGGCCTGGTATGCAACCAGAGACTTTTTTCGGGCCCATGTAGACAAAGACGGCCGTATCATGGCAAAATTCCCCTGGACTAATAAAGAAATAACAACCGAAGCAGGGCAACTCACGCACTTCTTGGCCGAAGAAACCGCCCCCATACCCGAATCAGTAATTAATAATATGCTTACTATTGCGAAGAGAAGCAGTGATTTGCAATCTCAAATCTTAGTCGGACAAATAGAACAAAACCAGCAATTATTCAAAGCAAATATTGAAGGATTCATACAAAAGTATCCGAATTTGGCGCTCCTTAATATGGGGATTACGTCTTTGCTCGTAATTTCCGGGATGCATCCCGAGTATTTACCCGCACTGGCTCCACTTGGGCTAGGTATTGCCCAAGCTACGGTAGTCGAACGCAGCCGCATATGTTGCACAGCGCTTTAGTGATCTGTACTCATATAACAGCGACGGGCAGAATGTCCATGAAGATGTAGTCAAAGCCGGTGAGCAGTTATTTCAGATATACAACGGATTATTGACTGAAATGGAAGACGCCGGATTAACACCAGGCGCGTTACTTGGGTCGGCTGGTACTGCCGCTTTAGGGGACCGCGGTTTATCTGCCGTACTCATTATTGGTGGCTGGCTAGTCTCAAAAAGAATGGTCAAAAAGTCCCAAAGCGGTAGTAAAGAATTCACCGAGTGGTTTGTTAATGCCCGCAACGGGGTGATTACTAAGATGGAAGCCGCTATCGCCGATCCGGCAGTGTCACAACAAAAACTGGATGAAATCTATGAAGACTCCCGGTCAATGGCAGCGTATATTCGTGGGCATAACGCCATGTCCTCAACCTTTGAACAAGCGTTTCCCTGGATGGTTCAGTCTGCCGCTGCGGCGTTGTCTTTTATTACCGGCATCTCACAAAATATTTCCCAGTATATTATTGCCGGACGGGTTGGTGCTGCCGAGCAAAAGAAAATGCTGCGATCAGTGAGTTTTAACCAATCACTCATGACCATAGAACGATACCATGACCGGTTACGCAAAACCTTTGAATCAATACAAACCTTTCAACAGGCATTGTGCCAGATCGAGCCCGGAGTGTGTGCCGATACCCTTGATCAGGCACTTACTCATAATGTTGAGCTGGAGGAGGCAAGTGGTAGCATCACGGTCCACCGCTTTGTTGATGCCAAAGGCGTGATGCACGAAATCGGCGATATTCCGTTTATCAAAGGCGAAGTTCACCACATTGTCGGTGAATCGGGTTCCGGAAAATCGGCGTTACTGAACTATCTGCGAATATTCTACGGCTCACATGATATCCCATTCTCCTTTGCGGCAATTGAATCTTCCGTCAAAGATCAGAGCCTTGGTTTCAGGTTAGCCAAACAACTTTGTCAGGGAAAAAATAAGCGCATGGCTCGGTACATTGAGGAACAGTTGAACGCAACAGGATTGGTGAGTACCGAAGTTCCCATCAGTCAAATCTGGGAAGACTGGAAAGCGTATCATGCGCCGAACAGTAAACGCACCGAATCAAGAACAAACAAATTCATCGACGGAGTTGTCCTGGAGTACACTTTATTCCGCATGAATATTCAGAGTGACCATATTCTTGAAGAAAGTGGATCAACGGGAGAAAACCTGCGTGCACAATTAATGCTCCTGGATTTGGATGCCGATGTCATCGTTCTTGATGAAATAATATCCAATGTCGACCCGTACAACCTGCAAAAAATGATCGAATATCTTGTCGGCGAATTAGGTGAAGATATCCACCATAAAACAGTGATCAGCGTAACGCATAAACCGGAGGTTCTCAGACTCTTTCATCAGTTAATGCCCGAGGGCACAAACCAAAATATAACCGTAATTTATCCGGATGTCAGTTTTACCGAACCGTTAAGCAACCGATTTGTTGAAGTAAACCTTGATAATGACCCGAACCAGATCGAGGCACATATTGTTGACCAAACCATCAACCGGTTTAAAGCAATTTTTTCCAAACCGATCGCGCCAAAAGACGTACACTCGGAACTATACGATTTTTGGGAAGAATTTTCGTTGCCGTTTGAATTACCTTTGGAAGGGAAATTAAAAGTAATTGCTGCGCTAACCCAATATCGTGACTATTGGGCAGGTGTACCGTTAACGGAAATTGAACGCTACTACCTTGGCGGGCTCATTGATGTAATGATTTACCGATTATGCCCCGATTATAACTGGCAGGAACGTCAGACCGACCCATTTTGGCGACAGGCCACCTATTTAAAGTATCAAATGTTCGCCTCGATTCCCCAAGTATATCTTGAATTTAACAAAGGAAGTTTTGAATATCATTACCTGGACGATAACGAAAGAACAACTGTGCCGAAGGACCCGATTCCACCGTTTCTGGATGCGCCCCATTCGGTTGCGGTCGAACCGGGTGCGGCTGAAACCTTGGCCGTGATCAAAACGTTAACTGCAATGGTCAGACGGATTGATTACATATTGCCTGAGGATATGTTTAAACATATCCAGGATTTTGTGTATGAAATTGACCAGCACCCGTTTATTGCTCCGTTTGGCGTACAACTCCTTTCTATTGTGCACGAATTTCAAGACATCCTGTTCGAAAACCGACTACGCCATAACGACTGTGTTGAGTATGCGGTCATTATGTTAAAACTGGCCGAGTGGGCCGGAGCTGATCGGGCGATTGTGAACCAGATCAATGCCAGTCGGGATAGTGTGCTATCGCACTTTGGTGAACTTGATAAAATAAATTTTGAGCACATCGACGTTGAATGGTATCTCAGGAACAGTAGACAGCTTGTTGCCTAGCTATTCCCAATTACCTCAAATAAGGGTATAATCATCTGTACGGATAAAAAGATCTCTATATGGACCAGAAAAACATCAGAAATATCGCTATTATCGCTCACGTTGACCATGGAAAAACGACCTTGGTTGATGGTTTATTGAAGCAGTCGCACGTTTTTCGTGAGAACCAGGAAGAAATGCAGCAGACGACTATTTTAGACTCAAACACACTTGAGCGAGAGCGTGGTATTACTATTTTGGCCAAGAACACGGCTATTCACTGGGCGGACCACAAAATCAATATTTTGGATACTCCAGGTCACGCTGATTTTTCCGGTGAGGTTGAACGTGTACTAAACATGGCCGACGGCTGTCTTTTAATTGTCGATGCTGCCGAAGGCGTCATGTCACAAACGCGTTATGTACTAAAACTGGCTTTTAACGCTCATTTAACCCCGATTGTTGTTATTAATAAGATTGATAAAAAAGATGCCCGCCCGCAGGAAGTCCTGGAAGAAGTGAATGATCTCTTTTTGGAACTTGCGCAGGATGATAACCAACTCGATTTCTCAGTAGTATATGCTATTGGACGCGAGGGAATAGCGTCAGAACATATCGAGCAAAATCCTGATGGCACCTGGAAAATTACCAAGGCAACCGACCTTTCGTATTTATTTGAAGTAATTATCAACAAAATCCCCGCTCCGACCGGTGATGCATCCGGCACATTTCAGATGCAGGTAACGTCGCTCGATCGTGATGATTACAAGGGCAAGTATGTTATTGGTCGAATTATGCGCGGTAAAGTAAAGAAAAATGACCAGCTCGCAATTTTACGCCCGGACGGTACAAGTCTTACGAAGCGAGTTGAATACCTGTTTACCTACGATGGATTACACAAAGTTGAGATAGATGAAGCATCTACCGGCGATATAGTGGCCTTAACAGGGTTCACGGAAGCGAACATTGGTGATACTCTTTCCGACCTGAACGTCAAAGAACAGTTGCCCCCGCTGCCGATCGAAGAACCGACACTCAAGATGACATTTTCAGTGAATACGTCACCATTCGCCGGCAAAGAAGGGAAATACTCCACATCCCGTCAGCTGCGTGAACGGCTCTATAAAGAACTGGAAGCCAATGTTGGTTTGCGAGTCGAAGACGCGCAGTCAACCGATTCCTTCATTGTCTCAGGGCGCGGAGAGCTACACTTATCAGTGCTTATCGAAACGATGCGCCGTGAAGGATATGAATTTTCCGTATCCCGTCCGGAAGTTATCTTCAAAGAAGAAAACGGCCAGACAACCGAGCCATGGGAATTGCTGACGATCGATGTTCCTGATGACTACACCGGTGTAGTTACTACCGAGATGGGCATTCGTAAAGCCGAAATGGTGAATATGTTAAGTAATGGCAAGGGCGAGACCCGCTTTGACTATAAGATTGCTACCCGTCATTTGATCGGATTCCGCAACCAGTTTATGACTCAAACTTCAGGTAGGGGAATAATGAACTCAATTTTTCTCGGATATGAACCCAAAGGTGACGATGTTCCTTTTAATCGAAATGGTGCACTGATCACATCTGAATCAGGTGTAACCACCACGTATGGATTGGCCAATGCGCAGGAGCGGGGAATAACTTTTGTTCCACCACAGACAAACATTTATGAAGGCATGGTTATTGGTATGAATGCCAAAAAGGAAGACATGCCGGTAAATGTATGTAAAGAGAAAAAACTAACCAACATGCGTGCTTCTTCGGCAGATATCGCCGTGAAGTTAACTCCGCCTGTTATTATGTCCCTTGAACAGTGTCTGGACTTCCTGGGACCGGACGAATTACTTGAAGTTACTCCAAAATCATTACGCTTACGTAAGCGCTTCCTGACTGACGTAGAACGTCGCCGTGCTGCACGATCCTAAACTCACGCCTACCTGCCTATTATTGCACATAAAAAAGGCCGATCAAACGGCCATTTTTTCAGACATCCTACGCGAAGAGCTTTTCTGCAGATCATGTTCCCGGAGCACAGCCACCTTTGCCGGCACCGGCAGGTCGCCCGGGGTTCTCAATCTTAATCGGCATTTGTAACACACCGGTATCGGTGCCACCTTTAAGGTCAACCGAACTGGTAACCATTGCCAGACAATGCCAGCCATTCGTAAATTGCGTTGAATCGAAGGTTACCGTTCCGGTGTAGGGACCGTTACCCTCATGTAGAATCTTTCCAAAATTATCAGCCGCAAACAACGCGTCCATATTCACGCTGTGATATCCGGTTGCTATTCCACCGGATCCCGGTTTCATTGCTGTTTTAAAAGTATACGTACCTGAAATTGGTCCGTAAGGAATAGGCGATAAGAACTGTGCGTTTTCATAGTTAGCTCCGGTAAACCAGCCACGTGCCTCCAGGAACGGCGGTGTGCGGTATTGTTTGCCATGACCGTGGAACCACGCCTGCCAACCGGTAGAGGCATTAAGCCGTTCACCATTGGTAAAATCACTGAAGAACCGGATACGGATTTCTTCATACCCCGATAAATTTGAAGTTGGCACATCGATAGGCACCCACCAGGTACACGACGAATTCATGTCGTTGCCGTCTTTGGTGCACTGTAACGGCGGATTAAACGTTTTTGCTATCAATTGCGTTCCACTTGGTCCTTTGCCGATATCCAATTTAGACACTTTAGAGTTATTGCCTTTGTGCATCATCAAGCGTAAATCCAAATGCAGTTTTGAGTCATTAAAATCCTGGTCTTGAGGAAAACAGGTCGCCGTATGGGTATGTCCGCCGATACCTTTAACCGGAAGTTGGGTATTGGTTTTAATTGAGGCTGTGTCCATCCACCAGGCCTGGGTTTCCAGAAAGATACGCTTTTCCGGATATCGGGAACAATCGGTAGTTCCTCCAACCGGTCCACCGGTTGGATCAGGTGATGGAGAAGGGCCGGCGGTTTGAGTCGGCGACGGTGTAGTCGTTGAACCGGGGTCAGGGACAAAAATAACAATATACATCGAGTATACTCCACCGGATATGTCGGATGCCGGTCCCATATCGAACGTTCCGGCATTAACGCGACGTTTGTAAATGTCATATAGTCCGATCAACCCCTGCTCATTTTTACGCAGCAGATATTGATTAACATTGGAACTGTCGTCATTTGTTTGCCGTGAGTACTGAGAGGTGACCCAGTTGGGGGCGGAAGATTGAAATATATGTCTGGTCGCAACAAACATCGTCCCGGGTTGTGTTACGGTAACTGACCAGTGCAAACTAGGATCGTCCTTTATCTCTGCATTCGGCGTCTGAATATAGGTGCCGCCTTCCATGGCCGGATCAATTTTGAAGAAGCTGTAACGGGAATCGGTACTGTAAATGGTTGAATTCAATTGTAAACATTTCTTTGTAAAAGTCGTGCTTCCGTAGCTGGTCATACTGCTGACATCACTCGGGCATGCAGCTGCCTGAGTTGTATCGGCTTTGCGTAAATTCTTCAAGCTCGAAGAAACAACTACGGCTATCAGAAGCATAAACAGGCAGGTGACGATTATAAAGAATATATTAACGTCGGGGTTTTTTCTTCTAGGAGCCATAGCTTATTTAGCGTAAAGCAAAAAAGCAGTAATTTCAAGTGGTAGTGACAAAATGTAGCCCCGAGGGGAATCGAACCCCTGATCTTCAGGATGAGAACCTGACGTCCTAGGCCGCTAGACGACGGGGCCATATCAGTGAATAACCGGTTAATTATACAAAAA
This sequence comes from uncultured Gammaproteobacteria bacterium, assembly GCA_964403585.1. Lineage (GTDB taxonomy): Bacteria > Patescibacteriota > Microgenomatia > JALYQM01 > JALYQM01 > JALYQM01. The sequence goes on from CAYOFQ010000001.1 coordinate 668,601, forward strand.
GCAGCATTATTTATCAAACACCCAATGGTTTTCTTTACATTTTTCTGCCTAAAGTATATAATAATGGTATAAGTATTAAGCAGCAGGTCTTCGTGAGCCCAGGCGAAGCAATTGTATGCATGAGCAGCCATGCCAAACGCTTTGGGACATCAATCATATTCCGGAAAAAAGTGCCTTTGATTCACTACCATTTATAGGGGGTGCAGCACTGTTAGCAATTCCGATTTTTTCCTTAATTGGATTTATCGACCTCCAGCAGCTCTGGGGCATCGCCGGTATAACCTATTTCAGTTCCGTTGCCGCTTTCGGCAAATCACTCATTGCTACCTATTAACTGGAGTTCTTTCCACACCAGCTGGTGAGATTCTTTACCTGCCGGATTAATTGAAATTTGCTGCGTTAATTCTCTCCAGCGGGAGTGCATCTCCAGTGGATGCGCGTACTGTTCGGCATTGGCATCAGTCATCTCTTCCGTGTAATGTATAGTTCTGCGACCCGTCGATTCAATGAGAATATTTTGCTTCTCAAACATGCGATATGTGTTTTGAAAATTAATTACCGGCTCAGTCAGATACGCATACTCTTTAATCAAATCCCACAACACATCATTCACCGCTTCGGAAGTTTCCACTACCGGCAGTCCTAAATTTTTTGCTTCAAAGTATACAATCGGATAATCGCTCGAAGGATAACTTTGAGTCAGTGTTTGAACAATCTGTGCTATTTGAGCATCGGTTCCAGGTGTTTTTCTCAGCTTTAAAAGATTGGTACAAATCCGTTGAACTAATGACAACTGTCGGTTTGCAGCTGCAGTAACTAACGGATGGAATGTTTCAGGATCCTGGTTTACCACAGCAGTTGAGGCTTCTTTTTGTCTTGCCGTTGATTTAGACGGCAGCGGGTTTGATGCCTGGAAAATTTCGTTGAGCGGCACCGCTACTGATTCCTGGTCAAACGATTTGCTGAGCAATTTATGCGAGAACCAGGTGTCAACAGGTGAAAGAAATCCGAACGGATTCATAAGTATCGAATCACCCGATAACGCCATCATTGTTGTCGCAACCGAAGATTCTTCAGGTAAAATTACCGTCAACTCGTCACAAAACTCGCGAACCAATGTCGCCATTCTCCAGATAACAGTGCTGTCCGCATCCTGAATAATTGGCAACAAGTAGAGCGATTTCTTTTTTCCTAACTTTCGCAAGTGGCTATAGAGATAGCGCATATCCTCCATGGATACATAGGTATTGGCCGCATAATACACGAGAACTTTTCCGTGCAGAGATTCTTCCAGGCGTTCAATCGATTCCTGTGTTCGCTCCCAGGCAACCGGAGGTTTGCGCGGCGGAAGTGACCCGCTTTGATTTTGAGTCTTTGCTTGTGGACGTTCGGCACGTTGTTCAGGGGCTGGGAGGCGCTGCTCGCGTTCTTGCTGACGTTGGTCCCGGTCCGGCTGGCGTTGCTCCCGTTCAGGTCGTTGTTCACGCTCCGGCGGACGCTGTTCGCGGTCTGCTCGTTGTTCACGATCTGCCTGCCGAGGCGGACGTTCTGATTGAGGCATCTCTTTTGGTGCTTCCGGTGTCGTAATATCATTCTCAAAGCGGGGCTCTTCCTGCCGTGCTCGTGGCGGTTCAGTCTGTATTTTTGGCGCGGGGGGTGCCACCGTTTTTTGTTCAGCACGAGGCATCTGTTCACGCTGTTTAGGCTGCTCAGGTTGCCGTGCAGGTTGTTGTTGCGACTGCTGCTTTGGTGCTGGCTGTTCCGCCAGCTGGGGAGCTGCTTGAGCCTTCGACTCTTTTTTGGGAGCTGCTGCTACCGGCGGTGCTGGTGGTTTCGACTGCTGCTGTTGTTGTTTTGGTTGTTGAGGTACCTGCTCAGGCGGCCGCTGCTGCTGTTGCTGAGGGGCTTTTGGCTGTTGCGTCTGCTGCTTCGGCTGCGGGGGTTGCTGGGGCTGTCGTGCCGGTGCGGGTTGGGGAACCGGTGGCATTTGCTGTGCAGGTTGATTTTGATTAAACGCAGCTTGAAGCGGCGGAATTGCCGGAGGGCGGCCCGGTGCCTGACCAGGCTGCATCTGTGCATTAAGTGGCGGCAATGACGGTACGCGCTGCGGTTCAGTAGCCTGCGGCATGGATGGCATCGTTAATGGCGGTAGTACGGGTGATTTATCGGCGACAGTACCGGAAGGGTCATCAAACTGTAAACCGCTGCTCTTCAGCAGATCGTCCAGACTCGGTAACTCAAAGGGCACATTTTGCGGATTGGCCTGCTGTCCCTGGTTACTGAAAGGAAGCGGCGGAATCTGACTCTGCTGCGGTACCGGGTTTTCAACAGGGGGACGTCCAGGTGGTTGGTTAGGCATAGGCGCTTGACGCTGCGGAGCTGCAGGCTGAGGTGCCGGCATTGGGGCCGGTGCCTCCGGAGCCGGTGCAGTTCCGTTTGTATAACTTTCCCAGGCTAAATCAGTGATTCTTTTGTAAATCAGGTCAAAGGGCGCTTTTCGCATCTCTCCTTTAAGCCGCTGATAGCTGGTCATCGTTACCGTATTGTTGCCCATCGCGTCAACGATACTCAAGGTAACATCGGGCACATTGGGAGACGATCCTGAATCATGAACAATATTCGGCAGCTGAAAAAAACCGACTTCCCTGGCATATTGCAGGACTTCGATAACTTTCTGTCGCTCAATCTGCCGTTCGACGATATCTGTATCAGACTCAAAAATGAGCATTCGCCCATTGTCGTAAATTTCAACATCCCCGGCACGGGAGTTTGGCGGCAACATACCACCACTCATTTTTACTAGAATAGCTAGATTTGAAACAGGCATATCTAAAGTTTATTAAAGTAGCAATACTCTTGTCAATTGACGAGGAGTGTACGCTGATTTATAATCATTACCTAGGAAATAGCTCCGGGTCGGTAGCTCAACGGTAGAGCAGCAGCCTTTTAAGCTGTTGGTTCTGGGTTCGAATCCCAGCCGACCCACATCATTGCTTTTATACAACCTCTTTGAAATACTATCTCCATGAATAAACTACTGATGGTGTTTTGTTTAGTCGTTATTAGTTTAACGGCCTGTACTCCTGTTAGCGAGACCGTGGTTACCCCTGCTCCCGTCACAGCATCTCCAGCCCCAACACTCGCCCGCACGGCACCACCCAAAAAATCAGGATACATTCAATATGTAAATGAGGAATTGAAATATGGTTTTAGTTATCCTCAAACAGAACAGCTATCAAAGTGTGCCGACTCTCACTGTCTTTCGATTGATCGTATTGGGCTGGTTGTTGAATTTTTAAGCGCCGAAGAAATTTCAGGAAACGACCGGCTGGCCAGTCTAACCTACAGTGATCTGATGTGCGCCGCTTCGGGGCCGAATGCCTCGATTGATTGTAAGAATCAGTCAGCCGTAGACTTTACCAACGAACTGGGGTTTAAGGGATACAAAGTAACCCGTACTAAGGAAATTGTCGGAAAAATTTCCTCAGCGGGTATCTATACAGATAGTGTCTATGTTTATCTGTTACCGGAAGTTGTGAAAGGTCCGGGTCTAACCGACTATGCTGCAGTATTTTTTACGGTTACCCGACCGGATAAAGCCAACCTGAAGTCTCTGGAATCTATTGCCCAAACAGCCTTTACGTTGTAAATTCCGGCTTGTTTTGCAAATGTAAAGACTCCAACATCTTGCGCAATCTGTTAAAATATATAAATGGTAATTAATAAAAGCAAAGTTATATCCTTGCCACGCGAATATCGCGATAACGAAGACCTTTTTGTTTGCCCGTGCCCTGTGTGCGTGGAGAGAATGTATTCAGACCAAGCCGAGAAGGCGCAGGTGGAACAAGCCAAAAATATCATTGAAGAAATTTTCCAAAACTCGGCGCTTAAAGTAAAAGACTTCCAGATTCAGGTGGCCTATGCTGACACAATTCCAACTGCTCCGGCTAATAAGCCGCGTCCGGAGACTAGAGCTTCACGTGCCGCAATTAAAGCCGTCCTGGGATTAACCACCCGTTTTAACAAGAAATACCGTCATCCACTGGTTTGCCAGTTAAATGCATTGGCTTTAGACACACAGACGGACATTCTCCATTACGAAGCCATGGTGGAATACGGTGATTTGGTTGAAAACCAATTATGGAAGCTGGAAGCAATTGCGACTCAGGTTACGCAAATTGCAGAGATCCTCAGCCAAATTGGTACCGAAGCTTTTCTCAGTCCCGAAAGAGTTGTTGCCCTGGATAAAAAAATTGAGGTTATCTCACGATCCAATAAAATTCAGCTTAAGAAACTTTTTATCAACGCACTGAAAATACCTGAATTTGAACCGCATTGCACATTCGAAGATTTTCAACTACCCTATTATTAATGAGACATCTAAAGACAGTCGTATCTTTCCTGCTCTTGGTGGTGGCAGTCGCTTCATTTGGGGCAATAATGTATTCCCGCCGTGAAGTAATCGGCAAAAAATACCTACGCATCAATAACACTGATGTATTTGTCGAAGTAGTGGCTACACCGCAGGACCGGGAGAAGGGGTTAAGCGGACATGCACCTCTGGCCCAAAACGAAGGGATGCTCTTTATTTTCGATGAGCCCAAACGCTGGTCGTTCTGGATGCAGGGAATGACATTCGGGCTGGATTTTATCTGGATAAATGATAATAAAGTTATCGATCTGCATGAAAACGTCAAGCCTCCGATGCTCACCGATAATAACCCCGAAGTATTGAGCCCCCGGCTTGATGTTCGCTATGTTCTCGAAGTGAATGAAGGATGGATCAGCAAAAATAATGTAAAAATTGGTGACCTCGTAGAATTCCACATCTAATTCAAAGATAACAGTAATGCTATCCTAAACCGGACACTTGATATTGTAAGATGATTTTTGCTAGTGTAAGCCTGTTAGTAATAACTTCCCATAGGAGGCCTCATGGCACATCTATTTACTACATTAGAAAACTCTCCGGCAATTCTTGTTTCGATTGTTTTCTTTATTGGGTGGACTGCCTCTTTGTGGGGTTTACCGGCTCTGAGAGAATTACTCAAGGGAACCGCAGATTCCGAATAACCATTTACAGTCAATGGCATGTGCTCCTATAATAACTATACTTGGAGAGAGTAATCATGTCTGAACTGCCCACAATCAAAGTAACGTATATCGTTGATACGCTTTTACCTGAAAAATGTCACGATCTCATTGCCATCCATGCTCTTTATGGCGAAGTTGATGATCAGGATGTCGGTTCATTTGCCGAAAGTCTGATCCTGAACCGCTGGACAAAAGAAGTTGTATCACGCGAAAAATATTCTCAATCCTCCCAGGTCATTACGCTTAATGAGCATAAGTATTCGGTACCTGTGTCACGATTTAGCCAGAGCCAAACCTTATTTCCTGAAAAAATACTTTCGGAAATACTTTCCGAGACGGAAAAGATTCGTATGCATGACCCGCTCACTAAACAGGTGCTACTTATCGTTACGGGAGATAATGTCTTGCATAATGTTTCTATCCGGAAACAGAGCCATCTGCCGATTATTCATTTTACTCGCAATACTAACCAGCCACAAAAAATTATCACCGTTCACCCCAACCATTCCGGGATAGCACACGGATTTTTCCATAAGATTTCGACAAAATCAGAACTTTCCCGGGTAAAGAGGGATACAATCATCGCAGCACCATATCGGATTCTCAAAGAGTACCGGGGCAAATGCAACGGGATACTCATTCTAAAAGATCAAACACATTCGGGACCTTATACGATGCACTTCTCGGGCCCGCATCTGGTCGTGGAATCCGCAGATCTTAAAGACATTCCCGAACGTACCTATATTTCGCTCAACTCATCCCGGGGTGAGATAGCCATTATTGGCAAAAACGCCCAACTGCGTTCGACTCAGCTGACAGTAACGCAGAAACGCTTAATCAGAAAAGTTGAAACGGAACAGGTAAAATTCTTCCGGGATCTTTCCGCCGGATCAAAAGGCGAGACACCTACCGTGTACGGGTATAGTTTACTTAATCCCACCGAATTGGTCAGATCCGTGCTTGAGCGTCATCGGTCCGGAAGTTTTACGCAAGCACTGATCGATTATATAATGGGGGATTTAAGGCTAACCCCTCGTAAGCCGTTAGTATACCAGTCACTTTGTGTCAGTTTGGGAACCAAAAATGTATTTGGCAAACACGGTGGGCAGTATTTGCGGGAAAGTCCGGACTTCTTCCTTGAAGAGTTGGAAGCCCTGCACCAATTATTGTATGTCTATAATTTCTCCGATATAACCCTTACTATTCCGTTTGTAAGAACGGTAAAGGAGCTCGAAGATATTAAGAAAATAATTGCCAGGCATAAGCTGACGCGTTCGCATAAATTCAAGTTGTTTATTACTGTGCAGGTACCCGCGAACATTCTGCAGTTGAACGAATATCTCGATGCCGGTTTGGATGGCGTTATTATTGATCTGCAGTGTCTTACCGATCTTACCCTGGGAATTGATTCACATCTATTCAGGAAAGAGTACCGACAGGCGGCCCACACATACGAGTTTATGGATGAGACATTTCGCGCTATGCGCAGTGGAGGTGTCTGGGAGATCGATGCGGAGCTGTTTAGACAAGTAAAACTCGATGCTGCCATCAATCGAATTTTGGAACATACACGGGAAATCTGCCGCCGTCGTAAGACACCTGTTTATTTATATTTACCGGATACCTATGAAGAAGAAGTGGAGCAGGAGCTCCGTAAGCAAACTTTGCCTCATTCAGTAATTCCCGCTTATGCCTAAAATCGAAAAACTTACTGCTATAAAGATTTCGCACGACAATACGTCTCTCCTTGGGATTCAGCTGAAGCTGGATAATGGTTTGGTAGTCCAGTCAAATTTTCCGGTGCAGGGTAATGACCCTACACATGATGTTACTAAGGCTATGACGGTTATCAATGACATAGTCGCGCAAATCGTCGAAGGACTTAATCCGCTGCGCCAAAAAGAACTTGATAAAATGATCACCGAATTAAGTGCAATTCACGAACAGTCGGCACTACGGGCAAATATATCACTTGCTCTCTCTCTCACTATATTAAAAGCCGCCGCCGCACTTAATAATCTTGATCCGGTTACCTATATACGTACAATATATGGTTTCGATCAAGGTAGAGAGCATCGGCCGATCCTGGTTTTTACGTGTATCAAAAATGAAGGAGGCACGGGAGCTTTTAAAGAGTTTTTCGTGATCCCTGCACGCAGTAAATCAACTTCGGAGTCATTGCTGATGTTCCGGGGTGTTGCTGCTGCATTAAAATCCGATACTCCGCTGATCACCACTCACCATGAAATCATGAATACGGTGCAAATCGAATTATTGGAAAAACAGATACTCTGTCTGGGATTTTCATTGCACCATGATGTGTATCTCGGATTCAAGCCGGATCTCATCTATGACGAACAAAGAGGGTACCGTTGTACTGATATGCTGCAGGATGTCAGTGCCAACCAGATGGTTGAATATTACAAGGAACTCCAGACGTTATATTCACCATTAATTCAAGAAAATCTGTTTGCCTCTCATGACCTTATTTCGCTCGTAACACTCCATAAAGAGATTGGTGATCAAACAATACTCACCGTGAGTTCCGAACGTGTCACCACGCCGGTTGAGTGCCGCAGGTATGCTGCTGCGCTGCCCACAGCGATGCTGAATTTAACGCATCAATCAGTTCCTTCGGTAACACAGTATATCGAGCTAATCGATGCCGCTAAAAAAGCTGATTGGAAGGTAATGATCGATACGAATGGCTGCAGTGATTATGGATTGTTATTCGCCCTCTCAGCTGCCGCTCAGGTGGACTTTATAAAAATGGATAGGTGTGACTTAGAAATAGAAAAGGAACTCTCATATGTTGGACAAAGCGATTAAGCCGGTGGTACTGCTCATCTTTGATGGATTTGGTATCGCTCCGGCCAGCAACGGCAATGCGGTAACTCAGGCCAATATGCCTAACTTCCATAATTTTTCAGCACGGTTCCCGCACGGTCGGCTACAGTCAAGCGGAACCGCAGTTGGACTTACTCCCGGTGAAGTCGGTTCAACCGAGGTCGGTCACCTCAATATGGGCGCCGGGCGGGTTGTGTATCAGGATTTACCGCGGATCAATATGTCTATTTCCGAAGGAACATTTCTGACCATCCCGGCACTGGTATCTGCCGCAAATCACGCCCGCGAAAATAATTCTAATCTCCATTTAATGGGGCTGGTCAGTAACGGCAATGTGCATGCCTCTATTGAGCATCTCTATGCATTATTATGGTTTGCCCGGGCGCAGGGACTATCTCAAAATCAGGTAAAAATCCATGCTTTTTTGGATGGTCGGGATACTCCGCCAACATCGGGGAAAATGTTCCTGGCTCAAGTTGAAGAGAAGGCCAGTGCCCTACAAATTGGACAGATCGCCAGCATCGCCGGAAGATATTATGCCATGGATCGCGACAACCGATGGGAGCGTATCGAAAAAGCATACCGTGCACTGGTTTTTGGTCAGGGTGACACAGCACATTCGGCTCAGGAGGCTATCCAAAACAGTTACAGTAAGAACGTCACTGATGAATTTGTCGTGCCAACCGTAATCCTTGATGATCAGAACCAGCCTGTAGGCCAAATAAAAGATAACGATGCGGCGATTTTCTTCAACTTTCGTACCGACCGCCCGCGTGAGTTAACCAAGGCCATTGTTCTGGATAATTTTAATACTACCGATCGGCCCGCCTTTGACCGCGGAACTAAAGTAAGCAATCTGTTTTTCGTCACCATGACTGAATATGACCGGGAACTTACGGTGAATGGAATTGCCTTCCCACAGGAAAAAATTAACATGCCGTTGTGCCGTGTCCTTTCTAACCACGATTTACGGCATCTTCATATCGCCGAAACTGAAAAGGAACGATTTACGACATTCTTTTTCAATGGCATGCGCGAGGACCCGTTCCCGGGAGAGGAACGTATTTTTATTCCGTCACCCAAGATTCCGACATATGATTTAAAACCTGAAATGTCGAGTTTTGAAATTACCGACGCCTTTCTGAAAAAACTCGATCAGCAGTCTTTCGATTTTTGTGTTATCAACTTCGCTGCTTCCGACATGGTTGCCCATACCGGAAAGCTTGATGCCGCTATTAAAGCCTGCGAAGCCCTAGATATTTGCCTTGGAAAAATCGTCAATGCCGTTTTAAATGTTGGCGGAGCAGTGTTGCTGACAGCCGATCACGGCAACGTCGAAAAAATGATCGATGAAAACAATGTTCCGGATCCCGAACATACCAACAATCCTGTTCCGTTTTTAATTATGGCTAAAGAATTAAACTCACTCCAGCTCCCGTATGGAATTCTCGCCGATGTTGCTCCAACGATTTTGGCTTTAATGGGAGTTCCAAAGCCATCTGAAATGACCGGACGGAACTTGTTACCGAGCTCACATTAAACTTGACAAATTTTTACAGAACAGTCACAGTGGAGTCACAACTCTATGATAGACTATCTGCTCAAACTCTATTATTTTGCAACGAGTTCCTGCATTTATTGTGGAGGATTTGTTGAAGAATACAGTTGGAAAAAAGCATTTTGTATCGATTGTGATAAACGAAACTAGTTATGATAAAATCTACTGCCAATATCATTCTGTTTATCGTCCTGCTCCCAATGGTTTTATTACTGCGTTTTGCAGTAGCTCAACAGGAAGAATAATAACAAGTGTTATATAAAAAGAGCCCTCATTTCTGAGAGCTCTTGGTGACTGTTACTCACTTGGCAGCAAAGTAATTGAGTCTTCAAAATTCTATTGATACTTACGGATCACACCAACAACTTTACCTTGAATTTGAACATCGGTTGCATAGATAGGTTGCATGGTACTGTTGGCCGGTTCAAGACGAATACGGTTTGGCTCTTTGTAAAATCGTTTTAATGTAGCTAATCCGTTTTCAAGCAAAGCTACAACTATTTCACCGTTGCGGGCTGTCTCCTGACGCTCAATAATAACGAAATCGCCATCTAAAATCCCGTCTTCAATCATCGACTCGCCTTTAACTTGCAGTACATAAGTCGGCTTTTTACCTGAAATCATTCCTGAACTGACTGTCATTGCTGCGTTCGGGTCGGTAAATGTAGCAATCGGCTGACCAGCGGCAATGTACCCGAGAATCGGTAACTCTACGCCTTCCAGCATATTGCCCATCTTTTTTTCCAGAACCTCAATCCCGCGCACCATACCTTCGTATTTCCTGATTAATTTTTTCTTCGTCAATGCCTGTAAATGTTCGTGAACAGTGGCCAACGACTTTACATTGATCGCATCGGCAATTTCCTGCAAGGTAGGAGAGTAGCCATTCTTCTGAATATATTGTGAAATAAAATCTAATATCTGACGCTGCTTTCGGTATACTATAACGGGCATGGTATCCTCCTGCTTTAAACTAATGTATAAAAGTAATTTTTTCTCTTTTCGGTATATCCCTATTAAACCCGAAAGCTTCGGGTTTTGTCAATACTAAATATTTGGGTTTTTGACGGGTTTTTCTAAATAATCGAAGGTAAAAAGATTTAAAATACAATTTAAATAGAGTTAAGAGGGCTAATTGTACAATGTAAATAGTGTGTTATAATAAGAGTATCATTAATTATAAGTACAAGTGTTTACATATATGAGAATCGCAGCTGGCGTTATCGGTGTACTTTTATTATTAGCGATAATATACTTTTTTCTTCCGGCAGGAGTTAAGAGAGTCGTTAATCCATTCTATCGTCCAACAACAACTGCTGTTCGAACCTCTCCATCTCCGTCCGCAGGTGTTACGATCACCCCTCCGGTAGGATCAGCAGCTCCCGACGCGTTTGTTAATGCTACAGGGACACCACGTCCGTCAGGATCGGTACTTGCTCAGGCTACCGGTACTGCTCGTGCTACCGCCACACCACGGGCTTCAACGACCGTTGATCCATTTGCATCCGCTTCACCAAGCGGGACCCAGATCGCGTCCGCTAATTTACCGGGCACCGGTGATGAAGAACGCAATCCTGAACTACTCGTAATCCAGCTCTTAGCCAGTATACTGGTTATAATGTTCGGGTATAAACTGAGTAGACATCTTTAATATACTACTTCAAAGCCGCTAAAAATTTAATCAAATATTCTATCGGGAAAAATCATGTATGAGTAATCCAGTGGGATACAAATTGTATATTAATACAAAGTGTACCCCACCGGGTCTCATCAGCTATGACGATTTGCGAAAAAACTAGGAAGCGGTAGGGGTACAGCCGGCTGCTAATGCCGTTAATAAGGCTTGTTCGGCTTCGTTTTCAGCTGCAAGAAGAGCTTCTGCTGCATTATCAGCCTTTGCCCCAGCGGCGGCAGCTCCGGCTTTGGCATTATTAAGCGCAGCAACCGCGTTTTCATGCGCCAACTTAGTCGCGTTAACTTCTGCCTGAAGCAACGTGATTAGCCCTTCGTCACCTGGTCTCGGATAACGATCAATTCGCCTCAAGGCAGATGCCAATCGATCCTGGGCACCCTGATAATTTGCCCAAGCTAAGTCAACAGCAACGACTGCTTGGCGCACCCTTTCATCTGCAAGGAGACTGTCTGACTCAGCAGCATTGTACGCAGCTTCAGCGGCAGTTTTAGCAGATTCAGCTTGTTTCCAATCTGCAATCAGTTGCTCGCACTGGGTTGGCGCAACAACAGGCGCGGGCACAGGTTCGGGTAGAGCGGGTTGTCCAGGCTCAGGGGCAGGCGCAGATTCAGGCTCCTGAGGTTTTGCTTCGTCATTCGAGGAAGCCGGGCTGCCGTCGTAATTCACGACACATACTCCAGGCCCCGCCCAGACTTGACAAGATGACGAAGGCCGAGCGTACACACTCCCCGGTAGATTTAATAATCCACCGAGGGCCAGGATCAAAGCTGCATATCGCAGTCCCATGATCCCCTCCTTGAAATAAGGTTGATAAAAGGCGACAGTGTAGTGTTAGGACGAATAAGATCACTTAAATTTGAGCTCGATACTTAAAGAGAGCTTATTTATCCCAACAATACAAGTCGTTTAATTTCGCAATTGTCAAAGAACTGATGATAAAAAGAACTAATCAACTGCCAAAGTAAGGCTAAATCACCCTACACTGAGAATTGATAAGGGTAAACTGTAGCATGAAATAGTTGAAAAGCCAATATTATAGGCTTATTAGTGTGCCGTTGACAGCTATTAAAGGATCCTTAATCATAGAGATATGAAATCTGCTATTACTTCTTTATCCTTAGTTATTATTTTTCTGGCTGTCTCTATAGTCAGCATCCAATCTAATAATTTACCTCTAGAGCAAGACGTAGCCGGTGCGGCAGGATACTCGGCATCTACGTCAGATTGCAGAACATTTACAATAAATGTTCCAACTCCAGGAGGAGACACTTCAATCGCAACGCAGTACTATTTAGACGCACGGGATATAAATGCAAAATTTTCTATTTACACCTCACCTCCGTTTGAATTCAAAGATAATTCGGGGAACTTGCTCTTGAAAAAAGATGTAACACTAATCGGGAGGTTAATCCCGGCAACTTGGAATATATCTATTAAACGGGTTATCAATAGGACTGTTCTCGCAACTATCAGTAATGTAACGTGTTCATTCCCGACCTCATTTCTTTTTACTGCGGTAGGCGACAGTGGTGCAAGTGCGAATGCAGCCAATGTTTTTAAAGGAATAGGTAAAGTCCGTCCTAATTTTTCAGTCCATCTTGGAGATATGGGATATGGAGAGATTTTACCCGAAAGCGAATGGGCAAAATTTGTAAACAATAATATTGACACAGGCGCAGGAACACAACTTTCTGCAAGCTTACCGTATATGCTGATTGCGGGTAATCATGAGTCAGGAGGAGAAAGCCCGGGTGGAGGGCTCATTGAAAATTATGCCACGTATTTAACTAACCGTGATGTGCCTATCTCAGGTACGTATTCTAAACAATACTATTTTGATTATCCTTCTTATTCTACATCAGTGACGGGACAAAAGTTGGCCCGCTTCATTGAAATTTCACCCGGGATTACATTTTCTAATGGAGGATTATTTACGTACACAACAGGGACATCACGGTATAACTGGGTAAGTTCCACTATTGATCAGGCAAGAACTGCAGGCATTCCCTGGGTAATTGTAAGTACGCATAAAAACTGCATTACTATGGGAAAAAAAAGATGTGAAATCTCAGCTGACCTAATGAACTTGTTGATATCTAAAAGAGTTGACCTCGTATTGCAGGGACACGAGCACGATTACCAGCGCAGTAAGCAATTAAGATTATCGTCAAGTTGCGTAGCGGTGCCAATTAATCTATATCAATCAAATTGTGTGGTTGATGATGGCAGTGACAAACTATATACCAAAAATGCAGGTACAATCTTTGTTGTAGCTGGCACAGGTGGCAGGAATTTAGACCTTTTAAACACCGCGGATTCCGAGGCAGGTTACTTCGCAGCCACAAGTTCGCAATATGGATTTCTTAAAGTTAATGGAACTGCAACTTCTCTAAATGTATCCCAACTATCTGCTTCAGGAAGTACGATAGACTCATTTTCAATCAGGTAAATAATACACTAATCTAATTGAAAGGTTTCTTAATAACAGTAATAAGTTGAAATAACCATCCAATTGATACGACGCCGATCATATTCGTGATCAGAGATATATAACTTTCGCGAAGTTCCGGATTGGCATCAATATACCCAAGCAATCCTACCCCGGCAAACAGAGGAACTAACATTAGTATTAGAATTACTCCAATTGGCAGATGTAGTTTATTGCCGACAAAACTTATCCCACTCATTCCCATCGTTAAAAGAAACAGCAACAGCGGTATCAAAAAAAACTCACTGACTAATCGATAGTATTCGGGAGCGATAAAAAGGAGCGCGGTGAGTTCTGAACGATATTCACTAAACAGAAATGATTCCAGGTACACACTCAGCGCGAATGAGATCCAGAAAAACTTATACGGATAAGAAAATAACCAAGACAATAAGGTACCTTCTTTCACAGAAATTAGCTGACGCTTTTTTGGTATCGAGATTTTTTTAGGAAGTAATTGATGCAGAGAAAAAGGCACAAGTATTGCTAGGATAATTGGAAGAAAGAGGATAAAACCAGGCAACTCACCGGTGTAAAAATGAACCATGCTCCGCACGACAACAAGCACTGCAAAACCGGTCAAGGCAAAGTCAATAAATGATGTCACATATTCATCCCAATAGCCTAAATAACGTGCATACGGTTGCGGTTCCATACTCCTATGGTAACAAAAGCAGAAAAATAAACCAGGCAGCGAATTTTGCGACAGTTTACAATGATAGTATAATATTCCCGCTCAATTATTTTAGCGCTTCACTTTCTCAATGAGAGGAATCTGAGGAAAATAATAATTCGGCAATGCTAGTACGTTGAAAATTAATCGTCACTTGGGTTGCAGAAAAATGAACATGAATTGTCGTGTTCAGAAACTGCAACTCAGGAGGCAACAGAATGGGTAGACGAATTCGGAAAGTCCCAGGCCTGGTATGGCTGGCACTGATCGCGCTGCTGCTGGCGTCGTGTGAGGGAAGTCCCCTCACGTCGGAGCCGACAGCCCAACCGGCCATCGCAGTCACCGGCATCACCGCGGCACCGAGCCCAACCACGCCGCCAACGGACGCGCCAACGGCCACAACTGCCCCGAGCCCAACGCCGCTGCCACCCAGCCCGACCGCAACACTGACGGTAACACTACTACCGACGGGCACACCCATCCCAGTTGAGCTGCCGACATTGATTCCTGCCACCGCGTCTCCAAACACGGTGATTCTTGGCGGCACGTTTGAGGCCGGTACATCCCAAGGCTGGCTGACATCCTCGCCCGATGTAACGAATGCCATTGGCACTACCGACGAGCACCACACTGGTGCTGGCGCACTGCAGATCAACGTCAGGGCCGGCCAAAAGGCAACCTTCATCTCTACCTGGATCGATACGGGGCGGAACTTGCCGGAGGGGGTTGATTCTCTTGGCCCTCGGGATCTGAACAACGCGCCGATGGAGGCGTGGGTGAAGGTCACCTTCGCTAGCGACAAGAAGGTAGCCATTCGCGCCTTCGCGCGCGATACTACCGGTGCCAATAACCTCGGCGAAATGGAATGGGTGAGCAGTGGTGAATGGCACAAAGTTGAACTCCTGATTGGCAGCGGCCAACAGGATAGCGGGTTTAACCCTAGGAATGTCACCGCGTTTGGCGTCATGCTCGACAGCTATGAGTATGAACTCGGAGAAGGTGACCATCTCTACATCGACGACTTGAAGATCATCGACGACTAGCATCGCATAAAGTAAATCAACGCAAAACAGCGACTGAGCTGGTGAGCAAATACACGCAACTTTATGCCTATCGGTAGGTGTCACTTGAAAGGGTAGACACCTACCCTCACTTATATTCTTAAATAATTGAGGATATAAATGAGGGAGTCTTGCACTAGTATTTGATGGAAGAAAAACGCATACTAATGGTATGCAACGGTATAAACTTCTATTACTCTTATTTATTTGTACCTTTCTTATTACGGCAGCTACGGTAGTAATTCCGTATACCGGATTAAATTGCCCAGGATACGCCGCCACCTGCTATAACGCCGGTTCGTTACTAACTGGATGCTCTTTACCATACTCGGCTTAGGCATTATGAAGGTATCCACGCTCATTACATCCAAGAATATCTAACATCTGTGGTGTGGACTTTCGGTTTTTATTGGGTTACAATAGAAAGATGGACGAAAATACATTTCATCTTGAATCTGAGTTCAAACCAACAGGCGACCAGCCGCTGGCGATTGAAAAATTGACTAAAGGAGTTCTCGCTGGAGACAAAAATCAAACATTGTTAGGTGTTACCGGAAGTGGAAAAACATTCTCAATTGCGAACGTAATTCAGCAGGTTCAAAAGCCAACCCTGGTAATCTCTCATAACAAAACGCTGGCTGCACAACTGTATCAGGAATTCCGAGACTTTTTTCCGAAGAATGCTGTAGAGTATTTTGTTTCGTACTACGACTATTATCAGCCGGAGGCCTATGTCCCGCAAACCGATACTTATATTGAAAAAGAAACCGAAATCAACGAAGAAATAGATAAACTTCGTCTTTCTGCCACAACGTCATTACTAACCCGTAGAGATGTAATTGTCGTTGCATCAGTCTCGTGTATCTATAACATCGGTTCACCAAAAGAATATCAGGAAGCCATTCTTACTGCGCATGTCGGGCAATTTACCAACATGGATTTAGCCATGAAGGTGCTTTCCCGCATGTCGTATGTTCGCAATGATTTCGAGTTTCAACGCGGCATGTACCGCCGCAGAGGTGATACGCTGGATGTGTATCCGTCCTACACCGACTATTTTGTCCGTATCGAATTTCTCGGTGACCAAATCGACCGGATCAGTCAAATTGATCCGATGAGTGGCGAAATATTGGACCGGCCAAAAATGATTTCAGTATATCCGGCTAAACACTATGTTACTCCACTGGATAAAATGCAGTCGGCAATCGAAGAAATCCGTCGGGATCTCGAAATACGCGTTGAACAGCTGAAAGCCGAAGGGAAAACAATGGAGGCCTACCGCCTTAACCAGCGTACGAATTATGATCTGGAGATTATTCAGGAAATCGGTTACTGCAACGGTATCGAAAACTATTCCCGCTATTTTGACGGCCGTCCTCCGGGAGCCGCGCCAAATTCGTTACTTGAATTCTTTCCCAAGGATTATCTCCTGGTTATCGATGAATCGCACATTACCATCCCGCAGATTCGCGGCATGTACAACGGCGACCAGGCACGTAAGAAGACGCTTGTCGATTTCGGTTTCCGCTTACCGGCAGCCATGGATAACCGCCCACTCAAATTTGATGAATTTTTACGCCGGATTAATCAGACCATCTATGTATCTGCAACACCGAATGAGTATGAACTAAGTCTTTCTGATCAGGTCGTCGAACAACTTATCCGGCCAACCGGTATTGTTGACCCGGAAATAGAAGTACGACCAACCGAAGGTCAAATCAAAGACTTAATGAATGAAATTATTATTCGGGCTGAACGCAAAGAAAAGGTACTCGTTACAACCTTAACTAAGCGCATGTCCGAAGATCTCACGACCTTCCTAACTGAGAAAAAAGTAAAAGTAGCTTATTTGCACTCCGAAGTCGAAACATTAGACCGAAGCGACATTCTGGATGATCTCCGCCGGGGAACCTATGACGTGGTCGTCGGGGTAAACCTGCTTCGTGAGGGTCTCGATTTGCCCGAAGTCTCGCTGGTCGCGATTCTTGACGCCGACAAGGAAGGATTTTTACGCTCACATACATCACTAGTCCAAACCATGGGGCGTGCCGCCCGCCATATTAACGGTAGGGTTATTATGTATGCCGATACCATGACCAAGTCAATGAAATCTTCAATTGATGAAGTTAACCGCCGGCGCGAAGTGCAATTGGCATACAATCAGGAACACAATATTACGCCTCAACAGATTTCCAAAAAAATTCGTGAAAAGCTGATCGACCGGATAGTCGAGGAGGAACCTGAGAAGGTCAAAGAGAATCGAGCAGAGGCTGTATATAACCAGGCGATAGCCGGTGAGTTAATACCACAGGACAAAACCAAGCTCGTAACCTATCTGACAAAGAAGATGAAGGAAGCTGCTAAAGAGTTTCGGTTTGAAGAAGCAGCGGTAATTCGGGATAAAATAGCCAAGCTCAGGGATCAGTAATACCTGACTACTGCACCATAAATATTCTCAAAATATCGTTTGACGCATTTGTATGCTTATGCGGAGCGCCGCCTGAAGCTTCCGGAAAGGCGGCATCACCAGTATCATACTGTGCAGTCATATCGGTTCCACATCCTGAAACAATCGAGGGCTTCCCTCCGGAATGAAACTTAATATAGTCGGTAATGTTATAGAGGTGTCGTCCGTCGGTTTTATCGGTATAGACGACGTAGCAATCAGTTTCCCTATTGTGAAGCTTCGCAATCTCAAGCAGTGGGTCAGGTGTCGGCGTTGGTACCGGCGTAGGGCTTGGGGTGCGAGTCGGAGTAGGGGAGGGAGTTGGTGATACTTCCGGGCCGGGTACAATCGCAACAATATACATTGAGTAGGCCGCAGCCTGAGCATCGGAAGCTGCTCCAAAAGTAATAGTCCCTGCAGGTGCTGTCCTGGAATAAAAATCGTAAATACCAATCAATCCGAGCTCATTTTTCCGTTTTGCGTACTGATTAATATGTGAAAGATCATCGTTGGTCGAGCGCGAATAGCCGTTTTTTATCCAATTGGGTACCTGATTAATACTCGGGATGTGCCGGGTAAGAATATAGACTGTCGATTGGACTGCTGTCGTTACCGACCAACTCAACGTGGTCGAATCTTTTATTTCGGAATTGGGTGTCAATACAAAGGCAGCGTTATTAATTGACTGGTCAGGCAGGAAGAAAAGAAAGCGGCTATCCGTAGAATACATTTGAACATTATTCTCAATACAGCCTTTGTTGAATGTGTACCCGGCAGGACTGTTTATTGAAAAAAATGAGGTTGAACATCCAATCTGAGCATCGGTGTCGTCGGTATGGTTAAGTTCAGATTTGGTTATCCTTGTTGAGGCGTAGACTCCAAAAGTCAGGATACTCCCAACCAGCACTACCACGAGTAACTCGTTCATATAAGCATTTTTCATTTTCATCGGTTGCATTACTTTTATAATTGCCTAATTTAATGCAAAGCGCAAGAGTAAAATGTACATCAAACAGAAAAAGACAACATTCTTAGTCTGGAAATTTCTTTACAAACATGATACACTGATTAACGCTTTATACCCGAAAATTACCAGAAAGCATCATACACTATTACTGTAAATCCTAAGGAGATTCTGCATGTCCAGAGACCTCATTTCAATCAAAGGTGCACGCGAGAACAATCTTAAAAACGTCGATATAGAAATACCCAAGCATAAATTGGTAGTCTTTACCGGACTGTCAGGATCAGGAAAGTCCTCTCTTGCTTTTGATACTATTTATGCCGAAGGCCAGCGCCGGTATGTTGAATCACTTTCATCGTATGCACGTCAATTTTTAGGAGTAATGGATAAACCTGATGCAGATTATATTGAAGGACTATCTCCGGCAATCTCTATCGATCAGAAAGCAGCTTCACATAACCCTCGTTCCACTGTGGGAACTACAACCGAAATATATGATTACCTCCGTCTACTGTTCGCCCGTGTCGGCCACCCACATTGTCCGAAATGCGGACGGGAAATTCAACACATGTCGATCGATCAGATCGTCGATTCAGCCTTCCGCTTAGCCGGAGATATAATGTCCAAGAACAAACAAGTTTCTTTGCGGGGAGCACGGCTTTTCATATTGTCTCCTGTCGTCAAAGAAAGAAAAGGCGAGTTTAGTAACTTGTTCTCTGACCTCCGCAAAAAAGGTTTTGCCCGAGCACGTATCGATGGCACCGTTCGTGACTTATCTGACGATTTCGGACTGATTAAAACCAACAAACACTCCATCGATGCACTGGTTGACCGTTTAGTAATCTCACAGGAAATTGTTGACTTATTCACCAAACAAGCCGCTGAAGGTAAAGACGCTTTGTCTCTAGAAGACTTTGAAAAGTTACAAAGCATCCGTACCCGATTGTCACAGTCACTGGAACAAGCACTCAAGCTTTCCGAAGGAACTGCCATTGTAGCTGAAATTCAAGACGATGACATTAATTTTCCTCAGGACCCAAAGAAAATGGAAGATCATCTCTTTTCGGAAAATTTTGCCTGTCCGTTTGACAACATTTCGTTACCCGAGATTGAACCGCGTACATTCTCTTTTAATTCACCACAGGGAGCCTGCCCTAACTGTGCGGGCTTAGGAACAGAATTAAAAATTGATGCGGATCTGATCTTGAATCCCAATCTCAGTATTTCCGAAGGGGGAATTCTACCGTGGAATCGACTCTCCAGCACTGAAACCTGGTTTACCAGAATTATAAATGAAGTAGCTACTGCTAAAGGTTTTTCAGTAAAAACACCGATCAAGGACTTATCTGAAGAGGCAAAAAATATTCTGCTCAACGGTACCGGAACCGAAACATTTTTTGTGAAAGGTGAAAACCGGCAGGGAAGACAAACCGGATTCGAGACAACCTTTGAAGGCGTAATCCCGAATCTGTTACGCCGCTATAAAGAAACAGAATCCGATTATGTGCGCGGTGAAATTGAAAAATACATGCGCTCGGAATTATGTCCTGTTTGTGAAGGTAAACGCTTAAAGCCGGAGGCACTTTCGGTGACAATCAACAAAGATTCAATTTATGATATCACCAATAATTCAATTAAAAATGCCTTAACCTGGGTACATTCTCTCCAAAACGGCAAGATTCTATCCGATCGTGAAACGGTAATCGGCAAACCTATTCTCAAAGAAATTGTCAACCGACTTCAGTTCTTAATTGATGTCGGCTTAGACTACTTAACTCTCAACCGTACTTCAGCAACACTCGCCGGTGGAGAAGCCCAGCGTATCAGATTGGCATCACAAATCGGCTCGGGATTAACCGGCGTTCTCTATGTGCTCGACGAGCCGTCTATCGGGTTACACCAGCGCGATAACACCAAACTTATTAAAACATTGAAGCGTTTACGCGACCTTGGTAACAGTGTCATCGTTGTTGAGCACGATGAAGAAACAATGGAAGACTCCGATTACATATTTGATTTTGGACCGGGGGCAGGTGAACATGGAGGACAAATTATTGCCCATGGAACGCCTGAGGAAATTAAGAGCAATAAAAAATCAATCACTGGTCAATATTTATCGGGTAAAAAAGTTGTGGAAGTAGATAAAAACTTCTCAGTGAAAGAACTGATGGATTTTGATCAGCGAAGGCGTAAGAAAGTCAATGAAGCGATTGCCGAAGTAAAAATACTCGGAGCCCGGGAACATAATCTAAAAGGGATTGATGTTTCCATCCCACTGAGTAAATTTGTCTGCGTTACCGGCGTTTCCGGATCAGGTAAGTCCACTTTGGTCCACGACATATTATATAAATCGCTATCCGAACATTTCTTTCATTCCAAAGATAAACCGGGCAAACATGATACGATCGTCGGACTGGAGGCACTGGATAAATGCGTCATGATCGACCAGTCGCCAATTGGCCGAACGCCTCGTTCAAATCCTGCAACGTATACCGGTGCGTTTACCTATATTCGTGAGCTTTTCGCCCGGACGACTGAAGCACAGGTTCGCGGATATGGACCGGGACGGTTCAGTTTTAATGTCAAAGGCGGCCGCTGCGAAGTATGCCAGGGAGACGGCATGATCAAAATCGAAATGCAGTTTCTTCCCGATGTGTATGTAAATTGTGACGCCTGTGAGGGGAAGCGGTATAACCGTGAAGCACTGGAAGTGCATTATCGCGGCAAAAACATCTTTGACGTGTTAAACATGACAGTCGAGGAAGGCCTCGATTTCTTCGGAAGCATCCCGGCATTACGCAATAAACTTGAGACCTTATACGATGTCGGTCTTGGGTATATTCGTTTGGGACAGCCCGCAACCCAATTGTCCGGAGGAGAAGCCCAACGTATTAAGCTCGCCTCGGAGTTATCAAAACGACCGACCGGCCATACCATGTACATTCTCGATGAACCGACCACCGGGTTGCACTTTGCGGATATTTCGCGCTTGTTATCAATTCTGCGACGTTTAGTGAACCACGGAAATACTGTTCTGGTTATCGAGCATAATTTGGATGTGATCAAAAACGCCGACTGGCTTATCGATCTTGGCCCGGAAGGTGGCGATGGTGGTGGTACTTTAGTCGCCGAAGGAGCACCTGAACTAATCGCAGAAGTAAAGGAAAGTTATACAGGCAAATACCTGAAAAAAATCTTCGACAAGCAAAAGAACGCCTGACTTGTGCTATAGTAACTAGAGATGAAAAATATACTTTTAGGCTTAATCCTGGTTACTATAGTAATCGTCGTGCCAAGAAGTGCTTATGGCGCCTCAGAATTTACTGAAAAAGATGTGGTAACCTATACTATTCAGGACGATGGTACTACTCACGTTACCTACGACATAAAAATCACCAACAATACCGCTGAATATTACACCAACAAATATTCACTCGGTATCGGCTCGCAAAAAATCAGCAACCTAAAAGCAACAGACAAATCCAGAACAATCAAAACCGAATTAAAACAGGATGCCACAACGTCAGCAATCCACCTTATGTTCGGAGATCAAATAGTAGGGAAAAATACCACCCGAAGTTTTTCTATTGAATACGATTCCACCTCGGTAACACAGAAGTTAGGAACCTCCTGGAATATTACCATACCAAGAATATTAGGTACGGATTTGGCCGAATATAGTGTTAAAGTTCTGGTGCCGGAATCATTTGGTGCCGCCTCAACCGTATACCCAAAACCTGCACAACTGAACAAAAAAAGTGCCAGTACCGAGTATCAATTCACTACCGAGCAGCTGAAAAAGTCGGGAATAACCATGAACTTTGGAGACAAACAAGTCTATAACATGGGCTTAACATATCACCTTGCTAATTCGCAAAGTAACAGTGTCTACACGGAAATCGCGTTGCCAATGAATACCGCCTATCAGACTATCGTCTATGATTCGATTAGTCCTAAGCCAACTTCGGTGGTTGTGGATGAAGACGGCAATTACATCGCTCGGTATATTCTCAAGCCAAAAGAAGACATCCAGGTGCAGGTCATTGCCAAAGCGATCGTATTTCTTAATAAACAACATACCGAAAAAATAACCGGAGCGGAGAGGAGCATGTATACGCAGAAACAACCGTATTGGGAAACCGACGATGAACACATTGCTTCTCTGGCAGCAAGCCTGAAAACACCGGAAAATATCTATCGCTATGTTGTAACCGGCTTGACTTACAATAGTTCAAAAGTAAATAACAATTTTGATCGCATCGGAGCAAAAAAAATTCTCAGTAGCCCGGAAAATAGTGTGTGCATGGAGTTTACCGACCTCTTCGTGGCGATTGCGCGGGCAGCCGGAATCCCTGCCCGGGAAATTAACGGATTTGCCTATACCAATGATACAAAACTCCGACCAGCTTCACTTTCTCAGGATACTCTACACGCCTGGCCGGAGTATTATGATGAAGAACGAGGATGGATACAAGTAGATCCAACCTGGGAAAATACGACCAACGGGGTAAACTATTTTAATACATTTGACTTAAACCATATCGCCTTTGTCCGAAAGGGCAAAAGTAGTATTACGCCCTATCCGGCAGGTGCCTATAAAGGAAGCTACGATAACACCCGTGATGTCGTCATCAACTTCACGGCGGAGGAGCCGGAAATACAAAATACGATAGATACCGAAATTGAAATGTCGCAAAGTTTTGTGGCCGGGGTCACGCCAACGTGGAAGTACACCATGGTTAATAAAGGAAATACGGGGTATGTGGAACTAGTCACTGAAGAACAGGTGATTGGCGGTATACGAACTGAGGAACAAATTCCCGTTGTCGTCCCACCATTTGGTTCGATTACCATTTCGCGAAGCGGAACTAAAACAAATTATTTGGATTCGCTCGATATCCTCCTTGCATTAAAAGTTGCGGAGAAGATTGAGTCAAAAGAGAGTAGGATTATCCCGTTTTATCGTCATTCGGTTACGCTGATCGGGTTTGCTTATTTATTAGGTGTCCCAGCCGTGGCGTTATTTTCTTATAAAGTGCTGCACAAAAATAAATAAGTTATAATATATTCATGCTTGAAGTCAAATCCCAACTCAAAGAAACACTTTCAACACTTCCGGAGAAACCCGGAGTGTATTTGTATCATGATTCAGATAACCGCATTATTTATGTTGGCAAAGCAGTGAACCTAAAAAACCGCGTACGATCATATTTCCAGGCACCCGAAAAACTTGGACCTAAAACAGCCGCATTAGTTTCAAACATTGACCGAATAGAATATTGGGAAGTCGATAGCGAAATTGAAGCCTTGTTACTTGAAGCAGAGCTTATCAAACTCCATAAGCCGCGGTACAACATCATCCTAAAAGACGATAAATCCTATTTATATATCAAAATTGCTACCAATGAAGATATTCCAAATGTCACAACTTCGCGTCGGGAAAACATCAAAGGTGTCACTTATTTCGGTCCATTCCCCAGTGCCCAAACCGCCAAAAGTGTTTTAAAAACTATCAGACGCGTATTTCACTATTGTTCGTGTAAAGCCGGGCAAAATACACAAAAGCCGTGTTTTTATAATCACATTAATCTCTGTCCTGCTCCACGGGCAGCTGAGATATCCGAAAAAGAGTATCGCGATGAATACCTTAAACAGATTATCCTGTTCCTCAGTGGAAAAAAGAAGCAGTTGATTAAAGAACTGGAAAAAGAGATGAATGTTGCTTCCGAAGAACTAAACTTTGAAGAAGCTGCCAAAATCAAGAAAAAAATCGACGATTTACTCTATATCACACAATCTTTCCGCAAACCTGAGGACTATATTGAAAATCCAAATCTGGTTGAAGATCAGCGTACCAAAACACTCGAGGAACTTCGTCACCACGTAGCACAGTATTTACCATTAAAGAATCTCCCGCAACGCATCGAATGTTATGACATCTCTAATATTCAAGGTAAACAGGCAGTAGGCGCCATGGTCGTGTTTACCAATGCCGAACCCGACAAACGCGAATATCGCAAGTTTAAAATCCGCGTTAAGGATACTCCGGATGATTTCACCATGATGTCCGAAATGCTCCGCCGCCGTTTTAATAACGACTGGGCCACCCCCGATTTACTCGTCATTGACGGAGGAAAAGGGCAGTTACAAGCCGCACTGGACACCTTAAATGCCGCCGGAGTGACCATTCCGGTAATTTCCCTTGCAAAAAGATTCGAAGAGATATACCTTAAAGTAGGAAATGATTTCGAAAAAATAGTTCTGCCGCGTAATGCGAAAGCATTACAATTACTGCAACACATGCGCGACGAAGCCCACCGTTTTGGAATCACCTTCCACCGATCATTGCGAAGTAAGAAATTGTTATCTGAAAAAGTATAGTTCTGCAAAGCAGATTAGCTTTTTATTGATCTAAGTAGCGAAGCGCAATTGTTTTACGAAGCTGAACTTCCGCCCTGGATAAAGATTATGAATGAATTAAGCTTGTGGTGCGTTATCCTTTAAGGAAGAGAAACTGGAGCATGTGAGGCGAGTAAAACAATTCGCAAGCGATTGATAAAACGATTATTAGAGTGACATCTATGAAACATATCATCCGCAACATCTTAATCGCCGTCGGCACCATCTACCTCTTAACCTACCTCAATGGCGGCTTCACCTATTCCGGCGACTACCGTACCCTCTTCCTGGCCGGATTTGTGATGTTCTTTCTGGATACTATTGTCGAACCCATACTCAATATCATCTTTATACCTATTAATTTTCTCACTGCCGGCATATTTAAATGGGTGGTGGCAGTTGGACTGTTTTATGCGCTGGTTTATTTCGTCCCTGCAGTACACATCAGTCAGTGGACCTTTCCCGGCTATTCGCTGGTTGTTCCGCGACTGAACACCGTTCAGATCCCGTCATATACCTTCGCTTTTTGGCCGAACCTCGTACTGCTTTCCTTCACCTATAACTTCATTGCCGGGCTCCTTAAATGGCTCTGCAGCGACTAGAAGAGCGCATTTGCACTCAAGCTGGGCTTAGTATATAATCCTCAGGTATATGAAAATATTGCAAATCATACAGATCGCTCAAATAATAGTTTCAGTGCTTTTAATCGCAGTTGTATCTATTCAGGGTAAAGGTGCCGGGCTTTCTTCCACATTTGGGGGCGGAGCCTTATACAGCACACGCCGGGGTGCAGAAAAATTCGTATTTTACGCCACAATCGTGCTTGGAGTATTGTTTGCAGGCCTCTCACTCGCCGCATTATTTATATAATCCATTCTGATATAATACTTTTGCTATGAATAAGAAAATCCGGTTCTATTTCTGGATGCTTCAAGGATATATTCGTAAACATACCCTCAAAACTGTAATTTTTCTGGCCGTGGTTGGTGGAATTAGCTACGGAATTTCAGTATGGGTCCCTACGCTCACAAAACCAAATGACGACGTCTATATCGAGGGCTATGTGGGTGCATTTACCAAAAAACAACTACCGCCTCAAATAATGGACTATATTAGCTACGGACTCGTTACCACCGACGCGCACGGTAATCCAGTACCTAAAGCTGCCGAATCCATTGAAGCAGATAGTTCAGGCAAAAAGTTCACTGTTCGCTTGCGCAAGGATATCCAGTGGCATAATGGGACCCCACTCCTTTCCAAGGATCTTACCTACAATTTGGCTGATGTCCAAATCGACAGACCCGACGATCACACGTTAACGTTTACGCTAAAAGACTCATTTGCGCCGTTCCCGACACTTCTCACCGGGCCACTGGTAAAAATTACCTCCGATGATGTCTATGGAATAGGGGATTATTATCTTTCCAGTGTCGAATATCGGCAAACACAGTATTTAACCTCCATCGAACTTCGCTCTGAAACAAAATCGCCGCATGTTGTTAGAATCAAATTCTATCCTACCGAACAGGATGCTATTACTGCACTGAAGCTCGGTCAGATTCACGGGTTACGTCTCACTGATGCCAATGAAGTTCAGAGCTGGAACAATGCGGTGATCTACGAAAAAGTATCACCCAAACGCTTTGTTGGAGTATTTTTCCAACTAAAAGACCCCTTGGTTGGAGGCAAAGACGCCTTGCTGCGTCAGGTACTTGCTTCAGCCATTCAGGATGTTCCCGGCCAAATCCCGTTTATTGGACCATTTCCGCCAAACTCCTGGGCATCAACCAACACTGAAAGTAAGTACCGAAATAACCCGGAAAAAGCCAAACAGCTACTGGAACAATATAAGAAAAATAACAAAGGTTCAACACAGGAACTGGAAGTCAAAATCTCAACGCTTCCTTCGTACAAAGACACTGCCGATTACGTAGCCTTATCCTGGGCCAATATTGGCATAAAAACCCAAATCGAAGTTGTCGAAAAAATACCCGAGAATTTCCAGGCCTTAATTATAGGACAGGAACTGCCGGCCGATCCCGATCAATACAGTTTATGGCATTCAACACAGAAACAATCGAACCTAACGAACTATGATTTCAATAAGCGGGTCGACAAAGATTTGGAAGATGCTCGTAAAACAATCGACCAGAATGTACGCAAAGAAAAATATGCCGACTTTGAAAAACAAATTCTCGAAGATGTTCCGGTAATTTATTTATATCAGCCGTACTATCAATATGTGTTGTTGAAAAAATATAATACTGAAAATGTAAAGCAGTTTAAGCAGCTTTCTTCCCAGTAGTTAATCGAGCACTTTTACGCTTTTGTTCCTTTAATTTTTGTTTGTGCTCATATCCGTGGAGAACATAATCAATCAGCCCGTATTTTATCGCCTCATCGGCTGACATCCAATAGTCCTTTTTCAGATCTTCCTCTATTTTTGATAACGGTTGTCCGGTTCGTTTACTCATAACTTCATAGAGAATTCCCTGCAGAATGCGTGTCTCCTGTATGCGAATATCCAAATCCGAAACGGTTCCTTTCACTGAATTGGAAACTTCGTGAAGCAGAATACGGGTATGCTCATAACAATACCGCTTACCGGGTGTGCCTGAAGCCAACAACACCGCACCTGACGAAGCACAGACACCGATACCAATAGTCCAAACATCACAGGCAAGATTATCAATACAGTCGATAATTGCCAGGAGATCAATAACACTACCACCGTATGAATTGATATACAGAAATATATCCTTTTCCGGATTCTCCTCTTCTAAAGCGAGTAGATTCGAAATTGCCAACTGTGAAGTTTTGGCGTCAAATTCTTTGAATAAATAAATGTTTCTGGAACGCTGCTCAATATCACTATCCATTTTTCCCAGAAAATCCCCCGATGGAGATGAATCGGGTTCATCTCCATCATAGTTATAACCATGTTTAAAGAAGGGGGATGTTTTTATCATATGCAATTAACTAAGCTGTAACATTATTGTATACACTAACTATATAGTTTAGCGAGCATTTTGTCTAGCTCTATTCTGTGCATATTTTTCTGCGCGGGCGCGACCACCGCTGCGTGCAACTCGTTTTCTTGTTTCATCATCCGCGTAATAAAGTCCACGTGGTTTAGACTTTTGACTTCGTGCCATAGTTGCCTCCTAAAGTTATATCAAACATATAATAATAATATATATTAATAATATCATAAAATATTGTCTTTTTCAACCCGAAAAATGCGAAAAAAGTAAGCATTTTTATCAGAAATCACGTGTGATATAATCATTAGCGAACACAAACTATCCGCCTTCGTAGCTTAATGGATAGAGCAGCTGGCTTCGAACCAGCCGGTTGGGGGTTCGAGTCCCTCCGAAGGCACGTCATTACTTCTTATATTTTTCTCAACTAATTTTCAGTCCGCTCTTGCTATTACAGCTATTTTTTTGTTAAAATATGCATATAATGATATAACATTATCATTAATTAATAGTAACAATACAATTTAAGGGAGGTGTTATGTACACACTTAATACAACTCAGGCCATACTTAACAATGCCTTGCTGCGGTTTACGAACTACATGCCTCAGTTCATTGCAGGACTGATATTACTCATTATCGGATTCATTGTCGCAGCGGTTGCCCGAAGTATCGCGTTACGTGTACTAAAAATATTCCGGATAGATCGCTGGATCAACAGTGCTGAGGAAATTTTCAAAAAGGCTGAAAATGCTGATACAAAGACCGCTGGCCTTTGGCCTGGAATATTAGCTCAGTTACTGTATCTGACTATTTTGGTGCTCTTCCTGATGCCTGCCTTTGATGCCTGGGGTTTAAATCGTGTTACTCAGATATTAAATCAGTTCATTTTATTCTTACCTAATATCTTTATCGCAGTGGTAGTAGGTTTTATTGGTTTGGGATTAGCTCGTCTGGTATCAGACATAGTTGAGCGCACGACATCAGATTTAGGCAGTAGCTCATCTCGTGTTCTTGCCAATATTGCCCGATATTCACTGGTATTCTTTACCGCATTAATTGTACTTAACCAGCTCGGAGTAGCAGCTAATTTAGTGCAAATTCTCTTCACCGGAATCGTTGCGATGCTCGCAATCGCCGGAGGTTTAGCTTTTGGTATCGGTGGTCAGGATAAAGCGCGCCAGTTGCTCGACAGCTTAACACAGAAGGTCCAGGAAACCCGCCAGGTACGCGGAAACCGTACTAACGGATAAGAGAGCGCATATTGATCTCTCTAGGCAAAATATAGTAAACTCTATTCAAGAAAAGCTAAAGCCAGTCATATGACTGGTTTTTAGCTGTTTAGGGCTGGTAGCTCAGCGGTAGAGCAGTTGCCTCTTAAGCAATTGGTCCTGGGTTCGAATCCCAGTCAGCCCACCAAATTTCGTTCAAATACGCTTTAATGGATTATGCAAAAGGCCCCCCTTGCAAACACTCTTATATCGTGGAATACTTTGGTCATGGCCAAGAAAACTGTCACAGTAACATCCATCGTTGTCGTCGCCATCATCGGACTAATAATTTATATGAAGAGTACCGCATCTTCAGTGCCGATCGAATCATTAGATCAAGTAGATGAAAGCCAAAAGTGGGAGAAAAATGGTTCATACGAATATCAATTGCTGCCAAACGGTACAAAAGTTGCTAAGCAAGTATTCAATAATTCCTCTATTAGCTTAGGAAAAAATGTTATAGATAATGTGACTATGCACTACCAATTTGGAAACCCTGCCTTCAATCCTAAAAGCGGGGTTTACAATCCAGCTTTATACGAAAAAAATGACGGTGTCTATACAATTAAGGTACAAGAAATTCGGGGGTATAAAGCATTATATTTCTACTCTGAACAGTCACAGAGCAACAGAATGGCTAACTTACATTTGCTTGATAACGATCTGCGTGATAGTCCTGCGGTGGAGGGGATGATTATTGAGAAAAAACCGGAAAGCATTTTGGAACTAGTGCACTATGCTCCTGTTGGAAAGACCATACAAGACTTTAAGAGTGACTCTACCGCCTTCCAAAACATCGCAACCAATAGTTTATAGGCAACGTTCATCTACGCGATTTGCCATCTGCATGATATAATTCAAGCGTTCTGTCCGGAAAGAAGGGCAGATGGCACAGTTTTATGAACCACTCTCTCATAAAGAAAAATTAATCCATGCAGCGCTTATCTCTGTTTTGCTCACCATAGTCTACGCCATATTGCACATTCAATAAGAAAATAGCACAATACTAGTATGAACAAAATATACTACCTTCTCCTTCTATTCCTTGTTACTTTTCTTGCCGCCTGCACTTCGAATACCCCCGTAAGTGAATCTTCTCCCGAACCCGCGGTAAATCAAAGTTCGGCAAGCTCCATGCCCTCATCTTCGGCAACAGCTTCTCCGAACCTCCTTACTTGGAACAGCTGGACTAATACAACACAAAACTATGTAGTTTCATATCCGTCAACCTGGTTTATATATAAAAACGGGGAGGCAGCCGTTGGTACAAACACGACTGCTATCTCTAACTCCGACCTTACCGTAGCAAAGAAGGCACCATCTGATTTTATGCGAATTAACATTTCTATTTTTGACGCCACGGAAAAAACGGCAAGCGATTTAAAAACTCAATTGACTAAAGATAAGGATAACGTATTGAAAGCCGAAACAGTTAGCGTAAATGGAATGGAAGGCGTACGAATCGTAACCGAAGGGCTGGGTAAAAATACGAGCTATTATCTTATTGGTAAGAAGAACTCATATTATCTTTCTTTTGGTGCAGATTATACAGACAAAAGTACACAAGTCCAAACTGCATTACAAATAGTTGATTCCTTTAAAGAAAAATAGATCTGATTTTAATTTAATCAAATTAATAGTACTTGACCGGTACTATTAATTCTTGTATTAAATAATAAAGGGACCCCTCATAGCAGGGGCATTTTTTATGAAACAGCAATCCTTACCGTTAGCCTTATCGTACGGAGATGTATTATTAGTTCCGCAGTATTCAACTGTCCGGTCGCGCAAAGACATTAGCCTCAAAACTAAAATAGCTTCGGGACTTGAATTGCAGTCACCCTTGATGTCAGTCAATATGGATACCGTGACCGATGTTGAAATGGCCGTCGCATTAAGCGAAAACAATGCCATCGGTTGCCTGCCGCGTTTCGATAAACCTGAGCTTCAGGCAGAAAAGATGCAGCAGATCACCAACGCAGGTGCCCAGGCTATCGGCGCGATCGAGGTTAACGGTGACTTTGTAACGCGTTCGGAGATGTTATTAAAAGCCGGAGCAGTTGGACTAACTATCGATACACCACACGCACACACAGCTTTTACCGTTGAAGCAATAAAAACGTTTAAGAGCCACTTTAAAGACATTCCGCTTATTGTTGGAACGATCGCAACGTACCAGGCGGCGTACGACCTCTTTGAAGCCGGTGCTGATGCAGTGCGTGTTGGAATCGGCGCCGGAACTATCTGTACAACCCGTATTGTTGCCGGTTCCGGAGTTCCACAAATAACTGCCATTATGGAAGCAGCACGTGCCCGCGAGCACTTCCCGGATCGCTATGTGATTGCCGATGGCGGCACATCCAGCTCCGGCGATATGGTCAAAGCACTGGCCGCCGGCGCCAGTGCCGTAATGGTCGGTTCATTGCTTTCAGGTACCGATGAAGCACCGGGAGATATCCTGGAGATAGGCGGAAAGCTGTATAAAGAATATAACGGTTCTACTTCACGCAAAGAAAAGCTTCGACAGATGGGCAAAGATTTAAAAGGCAAAGAGAAGCACTTTATAACCCATGTTGAAGGGGTTGAGGCCATGGTACCGTACAAAGGACCGGTCGCTCAAGTTGTGGAAAGCTTACTCGCCGGAGTCCGTTCCGGTAT
Source organism: uncultured Gammaproteobacteria bacterium (assembly GCA_964403585.1). Taxonomy (GTDB): domain Bacteria; phylum Patescibacteriota; class Microgenomatia; order JALYQM01; family JALYQM01; genus JALYQM01. Next base: position 700,733 of record CAYOFQ010000001.1, read on the forward strand.
GAGTTACAGCGGTGCACTAACGATTGAAGAATTTTGGGAAAAAGCGGAGTTTGTCCAAATCACCGCTGCCGGATTGCGCGAAAGTCAGAGTCACGACGTTGTACTTCAGTCGTTTTAGCGTATTTATGGTATAATTAGGACATAAACTTACTCGTAAAGGTGATGTACCGTGCTCAGAAAAATAATTTATACCGTTGCTTTTGTCCTCATAGTCTCGGCAGGATACGTTCTGCCGCCACTAATTCTCAGCGACACACCCGCCGAAGCAAGTCAGCCCGCACAACAGAAAGTCAACGCTATACATCTCCCGACACCGTCGCCTTCACCATCCATCGCAGCTGCAACCACTCCAACGGCAACTCCGGCAACAGCTGTTAGTAAAATTGCGGCCAAGACCGCAGAAAAAATTGTTACGCAGCAAGAACAATCCGTTCGGGCAGAGCAGCGTGAAGAACGGACAGAGGAGTCGTTTGAACAGGATTCAAGCCCGGAAACAGCCGTAATAGATGAGCCACAGGCGTTTGCCCTTGAACCTGAAATCGAATCCTCGGAAGAACAGGAAGATTTTCCATTGGAAGAGGAAGACATCTCCACTGCCGACACGAACGACCCCAACGATCAACCGCTGGAAGAGTAATATTTGGTATAATAACTCCTATGCACTACTTTATTCAGACTTTTGGCTGTCAAGCCAACAAAGCCGATTCCGAGCGCATGGCCGGTGTACTTGAAGCCATGGGGTTCGAAGAAAGTAAAGAAATCCAGGCAGCTGATGTCGTGGTGTTAAACACCTGTTCAGTCCGTCAGTCAGCTGAAGACCGTGTCTACTCGCGCATGACGTCACTCCGGGAGCTGAAGAAAACAAAGCCGAATTTGAAAGTCGTCGTCGCCGGCTGCATGATTGGTCCGCACGGGAATACGCCGCGCGACAGTAGAATAACCGAGCGTCTGCAGGGTGCTGACAAACTTGTCGGGACTCAGGATTACTCCCGCTTGTGGGAGATCTTCCGTGATTTAAAACCAACACCCGGTGAGTATTTATCGAAGCGAATTCCCTACAAAAAAATGGAGAAGGATCAGGGATTTGTACTGATTTCATCGGGCTGCAATAACTTTTGTACGTTTTGTATTGTTCCGTACGCGCGGGGTAAAGAAATCTCCCGGCCATTCGCCGAAATTCTGGCGGAAGTACGGGAGTTAGCCACTAAAGGATATAAAAAAATAACCTTGCTCGGCCAAAATGTTAATTCCTATGGTGCTGACTTGATTCTGGGAAAGCCGCTTGGGGGAGATAGATTACAGATTAATGAACTGAAGCGACGAAAGAAATTAGGACTACCGCTCGTTAAGACCAGCGAAGACACGGTTGCAGGACCATATGAAGACATGAATGCCGTGCAAAAAGCCGCCGATCAGGCAGGGACCTTTGTGCTGCCCGATGGTCGGACAGTAGCTCCCGTATATGTACAGCATCTCGGAAAAACCCGTGTCCCAACGCTTTTTCCCTTTCTGCTTGAAGAGGTCTGCAAAATTGATGGTGTCGAGGAACTTTCATTTTTGTCCTCTAACCCCTGGGATTTCTCCGACGAATTAATCGAAACCATTGCCCGGAACAAGAAAATCATCCGTGAATTGCATTTACCAATACAGTCGGGGGACAATGAAATCCTTAAAAAAATGAACCGCTGGTATACAAGAGAAGAATATCTGGCACTGACGGAAAGGATCAGACGGGCGATTCCTGATGTTCGCTTTACTACCGATATTATCGTTGGCTTTCCGGGTGAAACTGAAGAACAGTTTGAAAATACGGTTGATCTGTGTAAGCAGGTCGGATTTAAAGTGGCCTATATTGCCGAATATTCAATCCGACCCGGAACAGCAGCGTCATTAATGAAGGATGATGTTAAAAACTGGGATAAAAAACGCCGTTTCCAAATTCTTGATGAATTAATCAACGGTGTTAAGCACTCCGAATTCTCTCATGTTAAGATTGGAAACACTAATCAGCGAAGCATAGCTTCCTAACAGACCGCCCATTAGAACGCTTCCATGCACCCTCGTCACAGAGAATCAGATCTCCACCGGCATAATCTCCACGAAAATAGTACGCAATCCAGTTGCGCGGAACATGCGTATCCAAATTTATTTCGTGATAGACCCGAACGGCTGCCCGGTACGGGTCTTCTTCCAGGTCAATTTTACCACCGACTGTCTGGACAATATTCGGCCAGAATTTTTTCAAATGCGAACGGCGCATCACCAGGTATTTGCCGTCCTTGCGTATTAACATGTTCGCGACCATTACAACTTGATGAATATCAGGTTCGGTATTTACTGCCATGTGTTTATTTCCAACTTGGTAGCCAATAATAATTCTCGCGCTGTTTTTCCGGCACCAGCATTCCCGTGACATGCGGATAAAGGTACCCAAAAGTCAACACTATCAAAGCCATATATACGAATACGGCAGTTCTGCCGGTACCCTTTAACTTTTTGGCAATCGTATAGAGGGCAAAGGCGAGTAATGGATAGAAAAACGTTACCGGCGGGAAAAAGTGATAGAAGAACATAATGCGCGGCGAACGTGCCCAGGGAAGCCATAATCCGGCGAAAGCCAGGAAAAATATAAACAGTGGCACAACCTTTTTCAATAACCGCTTATCATCGTCAGCTTTGGCAAAGAGTAATTCAATCAGATGTACACCAACCAAAAAGACATATAAAAGCATGCCAAATAACATTATTTGAGGCAGTGTTCCATACACAACCACACCAATCTGATCAAAGATGCTTTTTACTTCGGTAGGACGTTGATAATTAAAGTTCCATTGCATCAGCAACAGCAGAACTGCAGGTATTAAAGCATAAAACCAGGTCTTATATCTGCCAACCAGAAAGTATGCCACGACGGCCAGCGTCGGGAAAATCATCCAGAATATTGCCGGATTACCCATCGTATAGATATCACCAATCGTGCGGTCGGTGTTATATCGTGCAAAGCTTTCCTTGCAGCGCATTGAATTCGGTGTCGCAGGTTTATCATCGCCCGGGCTGCAATATTGAACGTAGAACCATACCGGGCGCAGATCCATCGGCCACATCCACCATTGTGATTGGTATCCGTGAGTTGCTTTTAAATTCGTGTGATACCACCACATCTGCTTCTGGAGACCCCACCAGATATAATACCGTTCGGCGAAATTTTTATTCATTTGATAAAGAGGCGTCCAGAATGAGATAGCTCTGGTTTTTTCTGTTATTTCCTTACGAACTTTTTTAAGGTCACAATAATCCGGAATTGATTCGTACCCCTTACATTTGTTCTCGACGATCATTTTCTCACGATCACGCAACCCCTTGAGATCGTTTGTCCATTGCTGCGACTGCATAACGTCGGTCAGAGAGTTCCCTTTATAGTCGTATATGGGTAATGTAAATAACTGCCAATACGACAACAAATAAATTACATACGGAATAAGTACCATGCACAACACTCCGAGCAATCCCTGGCGGAGAATCAGCGTGAGGATTGCACTGATTTTTGCTTTTCGAGCGTGTTGTGAGTGGATGAAATAATAGGTAAGCGTCAGAATATGGTAAGCTCCCAAAATCCCAATGGTGAATAACGCCGTCCACTTTGAGGCAATTGCGCATCCCAGGAAAAAACCGGTTAGTAACCAGTTGATCAGACTAAGCTGATGATTCAATAAATGCGACGGAAGAGAAGGGTCATCTTTGCGTTTAGTAAAAAAGTAGAACGCGAAGAGCAAAAACGTTACGGCAAAAATATCATTCATTGCTGTACGAGATTGTACGAGTGGTAATAAATCGAAGGTAAACAGAAATGCGCTAATTACGCCGATCCACTTATTTCTGAATACCGAAGATGAAAGCAGAAATATTGCGAATGTTCCGATCACTCCAAAAAGAGCAGGAAAAAAGCGCCAGCCAAAGCTGGAATTCGCCAGAACCTTGTTGGTTTTTTTCTCGGCCTCCTCCTGATCTTTAGTCAAAACCTGCTCAGGGTGTGTCACTTTAGTGGGGAGTTCACCGGGACCTCCAATCATCCCGACGCCCCATGACATAATAACTTTGGCCAACGGCGGATGAGTCCATTCATAGGCTACGCCATCCGGTGGGGTTTCCCACCATACCCAGGCTTCGTAGCGATTCAACGCGTACATTTTAGCCGTGAATGCATGGTAAACTTCATCAAACACATATTCCCGAATTGAACCTAATTGCCAAAAGCGAGTAAATGTACACAGAAGTAGTACTATTACAAGCCAAAACTGCCACTTTTGAATATAGTTTTTCATAAGCTCCCTATTAGTGTGTATGAATATGTGCTAATCGTTTTAAATAATACGGCAAGGTTACAACAAAGAACAAATAGACAAGAACTTGGATATACGACCAGGTTGACAGCACCGATTCAACAAAATGATAAAACCGGTTGCTGCTCGGAACGCTAATACGTGACTCCTGCAGGAAGTAAAGATAGAATACATACACATAATAAAGGTTAATCCAATGTAAGAGCATGGTTATTCCATAGAGTGTCCAAACTAAAACTACCGGCCAGTAACTCTTGCGGGCGGCCGGTGCCTGGTTTAAGTAATGAAAGGTGTACAAACCCGCTGCTAAAATGAAGTAGACAAAGAGCGGGAATAAATAACGCTCGTGCATGCGGGTCATAAACATCACCGCCGAAAAGATGAAGTAAGTTGCCAGAAAAGCAGCATTTTTCTCATCAAGGTAATGTTTACGCGGGTATAAATAGCGAAATCCAAAATAGAACCCGTAACACAGAGTTATCCCCCAGGCCAGATAGCCAATTACTCGTGCGGGGAGCCCGAGGAATAGCTGATCGGTATCCGGTTTCCAGAAACCAAAAATTCCCCAGTAATTGAAGGTATTTATTGAAGTATACGGATACACATTAATCGAACTTTCCAGCAACTTCCAAACATTCTGAAGAGCGGAAATTCCAAAAAATGGCATCGTCAAAATGTAAAATGTAACAATTCCCCACAATGCCGAGCGCATTAACAGTTTGAGGTTATACTCTTTGATAAATACCAGCAAATATAAGGGTGCCAAAACCACCGCCTGGGGCTTAATGACACCGGCAATTACGTAGACTATTATTGCGGCGGAGAATGAGCGCTGTATGAGGTAATAAAAGGAAAGCAGCAGAAAAAATACGTACACTGAATCCACCTGCCCCCAGATCGCACTATTAAGGAATGTAAACGGACCAAACATATAGGCTGCCGCTACTATCTCCGGGAGGTAATACGTTTTGAGTTTTTCCCCGGAAGCATACCTGCGGGCTACCAGGCGCATTATTTTATATAAAAGGAGTCCGGTTGCGATATCAAAAATCATCGGAACGAGCTTATGCAAAAACTCATAGGCCTCCCGAGTCGCTAAGGGAAAGAATAGATGCTTAATTGCCGCGACTACCCACATAAAATACATGTAACCGGGTGCATAATCGGTCCATATCCCACTGCCATAGAATTTAGCCGGACCGGTGGTCAGCATTTGTTCGCCCCAGGCTATGAATGAGTCCATATCAGACTTGAACGGCGGAAAAGAAGCAAAGAATAGACGGACAAGAACAGCTAACCCGACAATTGTAATTATTCGTAAATGTCTCTGGATCATAGTGTGAGTATTTCCTTCTTATATATTATATCTGAAAAAAGCACCTTGTCACTTGTATGGTATTATTATTGAGAAAGGTAGGGTAGTATGAAAATTCTTATCGTCGGACGAGGCTATATAGGACAACGTTGTGCAGAAAGCTGGAATGACGCAGTTATCAGTGATGTCAGAATCCAATCTGTTGACGATATGACTAAATTAATAGAGGAACACCGCCCGGACGCTATCTTAAATACCGCCGGGGTCACAGGTAAGCCCAATGTCGACTGGTGCGAAACGAATCAGGTTCTTACCGTTAACGGCAATACACTACTTCCATGGATGATTGCCCAGGCATGCCAAAAGCACAATGTCTATCTACTTCATGTTGGAACAGGGTGCATTTTTTACGGACCGGCTCCGGATCCAAAGGGGTGGAAAGAAGATGATTTTGCGAATCCAATCTCGGTGTATTCGAAAGCCAAATATGCAGGTGACATCATTCTCTCAACGCTGCCCAACGTCGGAATCGCCCGAATTCGCCTGCCAATCGATTATATCCCCTCGGATAAGAATCTGATTACCCGCTTTACCAAATATAAAACCATCCTTGATGTCGAAAACAGTATTACCGTTGTCGAGGATATGATGCGGGTTTTTCATGAACTCATGGAAAAGAATGCTGAGGGAATCTTTCATTGCACTCAAAAGGGGAGTATTCATTACCGCAAGTTTATCGAGCTGTACAATAAATATATTAATCCTGAAGATCAGAAGGAATTTATTACTGAGGAAGAACTGGTTAATCGCGGCAGTGTCTCCAAAAATCGTGCAACCAATAAACTTCAGTCGTTTAATTTGGAAAAATACGGTATCCGGATGCGGGAGACGGAAGAGATTGTGGCTGAGACAATGAAGAAATATGCGGAGCAGGTAAAGAAATAGAACTTCGCAAGCCATTGTGCTCGGCGACACGTTTAACACTTCGCTTCGCTCGTGTTTAAACCCCTTCACTTATAGCTCAGGGTCTCGGGCTCCGCAAAGTGCGTTCGCCCTCGATCTGCTTTGCCGGCTAAGGTATGGTAAAGAGGGTCGCCTAACACTAATATCTTGCTTTATGGCATGGTCTTTATTGGTTCTTCGCTCGCTGAGTCTTCGGGTCAACATCCGGGCGGCCCTGTTTCAACGGCTCCCACCACCAGGCATTATCTTTATACCATTCAATAGTCTCAGTAATACCTTTTTCAAAGGTATATGAAATAGTCCAACCCATATTCAACAATTTTGACGCATTAATCGAATAGCGCAGATCGTGACCAAGCCGGTGATCTATCCGTTCAATCCAGGACTCGTCTTTGCCAAAATGCTTCAGAATTACATCGGTGATCTCACGGTTGGTATGTTCCTCGTTGCCGCCAATACAATATCGCTCTCCAATCGTTCCTTTATGAATAATAAAGTCGATTGCCCGGCAGTGGTCTTTTACATGCAACCAGTCACGGATATTCTCTCCGTTACCCATCAGGGGAAGCTTCTTTCCTTCAATTAAGTTAGTAATAAACCGGGGAATTAATTTTTCCGGATCCTGATACGGGCCATAATTATTTGAACAGTTTGAAACGGTAACCGCCAATCCATATGCAGTTCCGTAGCTAAAGGTAAGCAGGTCGGATCCGGCTTTTGATGCCGAATACGGCATGCGGGGTTTAATTGGCGAAGTCTCACTAAAAGAAGGTTCATCCAAGGTAAGTTGTCCAAAAACCTCATCGGTGGAAACATGGTGATACCGGCTCACTTTATGTCGACGAGCTGCGTCCAGTAAAACACCTGAACCCAACACATTCGTTTTAACAAACGTCATTGGCTCCAGTAATGACCGGTCAACATGCGATTCTGCGGCAAAGTGAACAACTAAATCAACGCCCTGCATCACCTCGTCAACCAAAGCCGCGTCGGTAATATCACCCTTAACAAAGGTATAGTTGGGATTATTCTCGATATCTTTTAAGTTGGTTAAATGTCCTGCATAGGTTAGAACATCCAGGTTTACTACAGTATCATCAGGATGATTCTCCAGCCAGTGATGAACAAAGTTAGATCCGATAAATCCTGCACCACCGGTAATGAGTACCTTCATAAACCTCCTAAACTTGTACTTGGCATTTCTCGCCTATGAATAATTTTATAGAAGATGTCGGGCCTTCAGAATGACCGATTTCGCTTTCGGCGCCGATCAGGCTTGAGTCAATTGGTTGAGGTACGTTAAGAATCTTAACACCGTTCATAACTACACTGTTCTCAATATCACTACCTTCGATTATGCAGTTATCACTAATAGAGGTAAATGGCCCAACAAAAGCATTATTAAGGATAACATTGTCTCCAATGGTTACAGGTCCTCGAATATGAGAGTTAATAACTTGACAATTTTTTCCGATATGGACTCTGTTCTCAATAATTGAAGTTTCATCAGGAACACTCTCTATTTTTTCCTCGAGAGTACGATCCAAAATATATTGATTTGATTCAATCCAGTCACCGAATTTGCCCGGATCCAGCCACTTACCCTTATATTCTAAAGCTTCAACAGTATAGCCGTGTCCAAGGAGCCAATTATAAAGTTCACCAATTTCCAACTCCCCACGGTCGGACGGCTTTAACGGATCTTCACCCCTAAATGCTTTATAAACATTCTTATCAAAGAAATATATTCCGGGAATACCAAAATTATTGGGTGGGTTCTCCGGTTTTTCAACATATTCTAGTAATTTACCACTTTCATCTAAATACGGGACACCAAGTCGTGTATTATCTTTATGTTGAACCATCGTGACTAATGCATTATCGGAAGAACTGTCAAAACCTTTGACCAAGTCCACAATTCCATCAAGAAAAATATTATCTCCTAAATGTAGGAAAAATTTTTCATCACCGGTAAACTCTTCGCAGACCTGGATGATATTTGCTAATCCAAGAGGTTTCTCTTGTAATATATAGGTAAAGCGAACTCCCCATTGTGAACCGTCTCCGAGTAACGACTTTACTGAGTCATAGTAAGCCGGATCATAAGTTATCGCAATTTCATTTATACCTGCTGATTTAATTGTTTCTATCGGGTAATAAATCAGAGGCTTGTTAGCGACCGGGATAAAGTGCTTATTAGAAGAAAACGTCAATGGCCGCATGCGAGTACCACGACCACCTGTCGGTATAATTGCTTTCATGTAGGGCTATACTATAAACAAATGAGTAAAATGTCAAATCTTCCTGGCATACACAATCATATTATCTCCAAAGAAAAGGTAAAACCAGCGGTCTTTAAAAATTTTCATCATGATGCGGGAATTCATAATTCGTTCGAAGAACGGAATATTAAAATGTTTGGCGACGCGGGCGATATAAGGGAACGTTAACCATTTACCCATACTTTGTATTTTTATCACTTCATACCCTGATTGCTTCAGCAGTTCGGTAATCGTTTTGCGCGAAAAGAAAAAGTAGTGATGCGGTGGCGCAAAAAAATGGTTATGCGTTCCAAGCAGTTTGGCATACCAGGATCCAACATCACCGGTACCAATCACCACGAGACCATTTTTTTTAACTGATTTAGCCAATTGAGTAAGATCATGTATAGGGTCAGACAAGTGTTCGATCAGATCAAACATAATCACAACATCAAACTCTTTATTCCCAAACTGGGCTTTATGCAGCGGTGTTGTTTGAATTCGTGACTGTAAGTGCGCCGGTGCCAGTTTAGTTATAAATTCTGAGGTGTCGATACCCCACACATCATAGCCTTGTTTTTGTGCCTCATCCATAAAAAATCCGGCCGCGCAGCCCACGTCCAAAAGAGTGCCGGCGGGCTGCAGTTGTCTAATATTAGTTAGATAGTGATCGGCATTCTTTCGCACCATCGGTTCTTCGGCTAAATAGTTGGCATATCCGAACTTCTCGTCCTTACCCATAAAATAGCCTTCTTTATAATACTCTGCCAGGAAGGCATCATAATTGACATCGGTTTCCAAAGCAAACAAATGGCACCCGTTGCACTGCACTATCCCAAACCCGTTTTTAGTGAATTTTCTAATAAAAACACCTCCACAGCGGAGGTAACAATAGTCTAGATGCTTCATTCGTAATTATCTTGCTATTTCAAACTATAAAATTATAATAACTATATCATGCTTTTATTCCTGCTGCTCATCGTTACAATTTTTCCAACAGTAATAAGCTTTTTCCTTCTCAAAAAATACATACACTCGTTTGATTATCTCGAATATCTTGCTGCATCATTTCTTATTGGCCAGCTGGGGCTGGTCGAAATAGTTTTTGTACTTTCTTTGATTTTTGGATTCACCTTACCGCTGCTAGCGGTGGTATTGCTCGCTGTTACCGGGTTCGGCTTATATAAACTGTATTATAACCGAAGCAGAGGTAGATCATATCTGTCGGAAAGTCTTAACTCGTTAGCGACGCGTGACAAATATATTGCCATTACTTATCTGATTTTTGCCTTTATTTTTATGGCGCTACTTTCCAAACACATGCTGCTTGAAAAGGACTTGGGGCTCTACACCTCACACACAACCTACGGCGACTTGCCGTATCACGTTGCCATGGTTACTTCGATGAGTGAAGGGAATTTCCCGCCTGAAAACCCCATATATAGTGGACAACGCCTGTCGTATCCGTTTCTGACGAACTTTTATTCATCCATTTTTTATAAATTAGGGATTCCGATTCAGGCGGCTCTGATCTGGCCATTATTTTTCTTCTTCTCGGCATTAACGCTCATGGCGATGGTATTCATGCGGCGCTTTTTGGGAAGTAGTGCCGGTGCGGCCTTAGGCATGAGCATGTACTACTTAAATGGCGGTATTGGCGGTTTCGCAGTCATGCGGGATGCAATGAAAATGGAGGAGTGGATTCCGGCATTGGGGGGTGCGCTTGGCGCCGACGTGGGGGTAGGTCGACTCAACATTATTTTTACCAATAACCTCAGTAGTGTATTAATCTCACAACGGTCGCTGGCTGCCGGTTTAGCTGTGCTCAGCCTGGTGGCACTCGTACTCTGGATCGCCTTTGAGAAAAAACACGTACGTAATGAATTTATCCTTACCGGGCTCGTAATCGGACTGCTGCCGCTCTGGCACACGCATACCTTAATCGCGTTAGGTATTACCCTTCCATTTTATGCGCTGATCCTGGCTTTCCTCAGGCGGTCACTGTTAGGCACAGTCAAAGAACTACTTCCCATCTTATATTTCTCAGTACCGCTCGGAGTACTGGGGATTTTGTGGCATGTCGGGCAAGTTTTCTCGGGTGGTCATTTTTTCTCGGTTAATATCGGATGGATCGTTGGCCAGGAAGGGCAACTGGCATTCTGGTACCGGAATCTATTCTTATTTTTACCGTTATTACCGGTCGGCATCTATTTCTTGAACAGGAAGCAGTTACTATATTTCATCCCATTTTGTATTCTACTTTTGGCAGCGAATATCTATCAATTCCAACCGCTGGTGTACGACAACTATAAAATTGTGATGATGTGGCATTTGATTGCCTGCGCGGTAGTCGCTAAAGCACTAATCTCATTTGGTGTGCAGCATAAAATAGGCGTAAGCCTTAACGCACTGCTTTTTTCACTAATAATTTTTAGTGGTGTGGTACTGGTGTTGGCCGATTATGTGACTTCATATCAATTATTTGGTCCGGAGGAGATTCAACTCTCACGTTGGGTGCAGCAGGCTATCCCTGCCAAGTCGGTAGTACTATCCGGAGCACAGCATAACTCGGTTATGAACCTGGCTGGACGCAAAATATTTTTAGGGTATGGCGGCTTTATTTGGACGCAGGGTATTGATCAAACAGTCCGTGAAGCTGAAGTTCAGCGGATGTACCATGGAGATACTGAACTTATTCATAAAAATCATATTGACTATATTCTCGTTGGCAATTTTGAAGAGGAACACCTAACGCCCGATAAAACGTTCCTGGAAAATACGTACCCTCTTGTCGGTTCGACTGATAACTATAAAATATACAAAGTAAAAAAATAGAGTATGAACTTAAAAGCAGTAACAATTTCGTTAATCATCTTCACTGTGGCGTACGGAATCTACATCAATACCGCTATTTCCGGTTCAACCCCGTATAACTATTTCACCCGTCTGTCGGAAAGTTTTCTGCAGGGAAAAGTGTACCTGGAGGAAAATCCCGCCTGGCTCAACGAACTGATTCCTGTCGAAGGAGGGAAGTACTATGTTGCCTATCCGCCGATGCCAGCAATTATGGCAATTCCGTTTGTCATGTTCTCCATAGCTGACAAAAGCCAAACATTTATTTCAATCTTATTTGCCTGCTTCAATGGAGTGCTCTTCTATTGGCTGATGAAAAAAATCTATACGCCACGAATTGCGGCCGTTAGTACTGTCTTACTGATGTTCGGAACCAACCACTGGTATCTCGCTACCGAAGGATCTTCCTGGTATATCGCACATATTTTTGCTGTCTTTTTTCTGCTGTTGGCGCTACTGACATATCTGAATAAAAATGAAGAGGGCCGGGTGTCTGTGCCGTCTAAGGTTGTGACCTGGTTTTTTGTCGGCGTAAGTGTTGGGGCAGCATACTGGTCCCGCTTACCGGCTATTCTCGGTGCACCGTTTTTTGTGCTTCTTCCGGTTGTGCAAAAAGAGTTAAGAAAGTACGTCAGACATATTATCGTCTTCTGCATCGGCGTGGGAATTTTTCTGCTGCTCAACTTCGGGTACAATTATATCCGCTTTGGCACCATCAGCGACAAAAGTTATGTGCTGATACCGGGTGTTCTTGATGAGCCCTGGTTTACCGAGGGTATATTTAGCCTCTCGTATCTGCCTAAAAACATTATTTTCTTCTTCACTAAAATGCCGGCGCCATTTCCGGATTTTCCTTATTACAAACCAACTCTTGAGGGAATGTCCTTCTTCCTGACTTCACCATTTTTTATTTTCCTGCCGTTTATTAAATGGAAACGGCCGGTTGTCTGGTTATCCGTTGTAATTGGGGTGGTTATGTTAATGCCGGGGTTACTTCACGGAACGCCCGGTTTTGCCCAGTTCGGCTACCGGTTTGCCATGGAGGCCACCCCGTTCTTTTTATTGGCTCTCGGTTCATTTATGGAACGGAAATGGTGGTGGGTAAGTCTACCTTTTATGGTGCTCGCTATCGCTATTAACTATTGGGGAATATACTTCATCCGTACCCTCGGCATCCATTAACCAAATACGGTATAATCCGACTATGTACGTTATAACAGGACAAACCGGCACCGGAAAAACTTCACTCGCCTTACAAATTGCCAGACAGCAGAACGGTGCACTTATTTCAGCTGATTCCCGTCAGGTGTTCACCGGGATGGATATCGGCACCGGTAAGATTGACTCACCTGCGGATTTGGAGTACCAGGGCAATACGTGGTATCTCTGCGGCGTGCCCATCTATGGAATAAATCTCATTAATCCTAACCAGGTTTTTAGTGCGGGTGACTTTGCGGCCTACGGAAGAGAAGTTATTGCCAAAATACAGTCACAGGGAATGTTGCCAATCGTAGTGGGGGGTACCGGATTCTACCTTAAATCGTTACTTGATCCCGACGATACGGTGTTTATACCCCAAAATGACCAATTGCGGGATACGCTTGAAAAACTGAGTGTAGCCGAATTACAAGCTGCTTTGGCCACCGGCGATCCGGTTAAATTAAGCAACATGAATAATTCTGACCGCCACAACCCCCGACGATTAGTTCGTGCACTTGAAGTCGCGGAGTGGAAGAAGCAGAATGCCTGCCAGAGACACCCGGCTATGGATTTTTCCGGTGACATAACCTGGATCGGGCTAACCGCTCCTAAGGAAACTCTGCTGGAACGCATCACGAAAAGAATTACGCAGATGTTGGAAAATAATTTGGAGAATGAAGTTCGCACGCTCGCTTCAAACTATTCGTGGGAAACGCCTGGATTGCAAACCATTGGCTATCGCGAATGGCAGGGATATTTTGCCGGAGAAAAAACGCTCGAACAGGTCAAACAGAATATGATTACAGCACACCTTCAATATGCACGAAAACAAATGATCTATTTCAAAAGGCTGCCACAAATAGCCTGGCGCGATATCTCACAACCTTGACCCGCGTCAGCAAACCCTTTACGCTATAGGTATGGAAATGCGTTCCAAACAAACTATCAACTGGGATATCTCGAGCTCTGCCATTATCAAAGTACTGGTTACAATTGGCATCATCTTTTTACTGTATTACCTACAGGACGTACTCGTATCATTATTTGTGGCTGTTATATTAATGTCAGCCATAGCCCCGCTGGTATCAATACTGCGTGATCGGTTTAAGATCTCCACACGGTTCGCAATTACCATTTCCTATTTGTGTACCTTAGCAGTAGTTATTACCTTAATCTATCTCGTCGTACCGCCGCTGCTCAGGCAATTAGGCTTGTTCCTTGTCGATCTCCCCAAGTACACCCGGTCGGTTATTTCATCCCTGGGTTTTTTCAATAATGATACCCAAATAGATATGTACAAAGATAACGTGCTCAACTATTTCAATGAGCAAACCGGAAAGGTCGCCGAAGGTGCCTTCAATGCCACAGTCACGCTCTTCTCAAGCGTACTCAGTGCCATCAGTGTAGCGGTATTTACATTTTATCTCTTGCTTGAAAAAGAAGCTCTGCACGGAAGCCCTTTACGCTTCGTTCCGTGGCTTTCGCATAAACAAAAAAAAGAATTCACGAAACTGCTCAACGAAATTCAGATCCGTCTTGGTCACTGGGCACGCGGTCAAATGTTATTGTGTTTTATCGTTGGGACACTTACTTATATTGGCCTATCATTATTACAAATCCAATTCGCTTTGCCGCTCGCTGTAATTGCCGGAATGCTAGAAATTGTACCAATTATCGGTCCGATAATTTCATCGGTACCTGCAATCATCGTAGTAATGGCTGTTGAGCCGGAAAAAGCGATATTTGTCGTAGCTTTATATCTGCTGGTGCAGCAACTTGAAAACGGATTTATCGTTCCGCAGGTAATGAAGAAAGCGGTCGGACTGTCGCCGATTATAACGCTGCTCGCTTTAATGATCGGAGAAAAACTTATGGGAACAACCGGCGCCCTGCTTTCACTCCCTGCGACATCTGCATTGTTGGTAATATTGGATTATTACTCAAAGCAAAAAGACAAACTTTCAATCCGATTGGACTAGTATGGATACCTTTACCATTTTTCTGTTCGCAGTTGTACTCTTTGTCGCATTTATCTATTTTCTCCGCCAGTTGCATAGTCAGCCATCCCTCGCCGATCATAAAATTTCCAAGCTGTATGTCGATGCCCACATTATCGAACTGGAGGAGAATGACCTGATCATTGACGGGCAAACAAATAACGACATTCATCTGGGACATTTTGAAGAGCTTATCGAAGTACTTAACCGGTGCGCGATGTATAAAGAAATTTTCAATAATTACAAAATCTATGTAGCGGTGAACCATATTATTGGTCTGCCGAAACTCCAAAACTATATCCATGGTGAGAATTTCATGACCGTGGAAGAGACGCAGTTTCGTGAAGATCTGAGATATGGTGGTTGTTACTTTCAAAACAAAGACGGTGGTGCTATGATTCATGCTATAGGAGAGCCGGATGCTATCCTAAATCTCTGTTCTCAGATTCATGATACCGAAGAGATTCTTCGGGTATCTCAAAAATGGATAAAACAGGGATACCTTGTTTCCGCTGTAGCAACAGCAGATGTTTATGGCGATAAAAAGAATGTTTTAGTACGCGGCGTAAAAGAAAAAATGGTCTTTCTAGGACTACTCGCTATTAAAAATTCATGAACAGACACTTGTAAATCTTCGGGTTTTGATATATACTTCTATAGGCCTTAGGAAACAGATGGTTAGGTCGGAGTGCTTCGTAAGAAGCACGAAGATCAGGAAAGTCCAGACAGCATAAAGCAAGGGTGCTAAAATTAAATTTTTAGACGCGAAAGCGCTAGTTAGAGCATCAGAGACAATTAAATTTTCTACTTAAGCTTAGTAGAAGATGGAAGGTGAAAAGGGCAATCCTCCCCGCTGCAATCCTAGACTGAACCGTTATCAGGTCGCTTGCCGAGGTTCGAATCAGGAGCATTAGATAGATAACCATTAAAACAGAATCTGGCTTACTCGTTTCCTAAGGCTTTTTTAAATCAACACTGCCCAACCCCCAATAATTATTGATTATATTTTATTACAAGAATTCGCGTTCGTGTGGTGTGCACGCTGCGATAGATATTAGTAATTTAAAACCGCTGTAGCGATTCTTTTCCGTGCGACTTAGGAGAGCATGAAATGCTCGACGCGGAGCGAAGCGGGGAGCAAAGGAAAAAATCGCAAAGAGGTTTTAAAAAGATTAAGAGAATTTAGGAGAAAGTATATGAATACCAAAGCCATTACAACAGAAAAAGAAAACTTAAAAGAAGAGATACAGTCATTCATTCTTGGGGGTGAACTTAGTCGAAGATTATCATCAACACAGAAAGATCTCTGTATCAAAACATCACTCGCCTTTAACTTAAACCCGTTAAAGAGAGAAGTTCACTTTGTCCCGTTTAACAACGATATTAAAATTGTTGTCGGGTACGAAGTATATTTAAAGCGGGCAGAGAAGTCCGGCAAACTCAACGGCTGGAGAGTAGATATTGATGGAGCAGGCTCCAATATGAAAGCAGTTGTCACCATTAACCGTAAAGACTGGGAAAAACCATTCGTGCACGAAGTATTTTTAGTCGAAGCACGCCAGTCAACACCACTCTGGCTAAAGATGCCACGCTTCATGCTTAAAAAAGTTGCGATTGCCCAGGCATTTCGCTTAGCCTTTCCGGAAGAACTCGGCGGTCTCCCGTATATGCCGGAGGAAGTCGGGTTGGAAGGAGTGACACAACCTGAAGAGAAAAAGAATGTCGCGGTGAATACACCTCCCAAGGTACACCACACTATTCTCACTTCTGCTCCACGCGCTATTAAATTAGAAAAAATTCAGTGCGAAAAGTGTCAGAGGGAAATTACACCGGGCATCAAAGCCTTTAGTGAAAAGAATTTTGGACGAGTTTTGTGCATGACGTGTCAGAAAACAGCTAAATCTGCGACTCCTGTACAAGCGACAGCCTAAATAACGTTGCGCTGCCCGCAACAACAAAAAGCCATCTCTTTACGGGGTGGCTTTTTTATAGCACAATTATCCTATGTTAACAAAAATTGCCTCGGCGGCCATCGTCGGCTTAGAGGCAAAACTCGTCACAATTGAAGTTGACATACAATCACAGGGCTTGCCACACTTCATCATCGTCGGACTTCCCGATAAATCAGTTGATGAATCCAAAGAGCGTGTTCGCAGCGCGATCAAAAATAGCGGATTTGAATTTCCAAACAAGAAGATTACCGTCAACATGGCACCTGCCGATGTTTTTAAAGAAGGTTCACGCTTTGATCTGCCACTGGCACTCGGCATACTTGCAGCTTCCGGGCAGATCAATAATACCTCTCTCGATACTAAATTATTTTACGGCGAACTCTCTTTAGATGGCACCATCAAACCGGTACGGGGGAGTGTATTAATTGCAATCTCAGCAAAAGAAGCCGAAATACAAGAGCTGTATGTCCCGGCAGACAATGCTGCCGAAGCCCGTATCATTGAAGGAAGTAAAATCTATGCCTGCCAAAAGTTATCGCAGCTTGCCAACTATTTTAATGAAAAAGAAATACTCACCTCTTTCAGTTACATTCCGGCCGGAACTATCAGGCCAACAACCAATTCTACCGATATCGCCGAAGTACGAGGACAGCTCCAAGCAAAACGGGCATTGGAAATTAGCGCTGCCGGTGGGCATAACTGCATCTTAATCGGGAATCCTGGCGCCGGTAAAACACTCCTGGCAAAAACTTTTCCATCCATTCTGCCGGATATTACTCCCGAAGAATCAATTGAACTCACCAAACTCTACAGTATCTCAGGGTACCTTGATCAAAACATGCCCATAATTACTGAGCGGCCATTTCGGCACCCGCACCATACCGGAAGTGTATCTTCAATAGTTGGCGGTGGATCAAACCCGAAACCGGGTGAAATTTCACTCGCACATCGGGGAGTTTTATTCCTGGATGAATTTCTCGAATTTCCCAAAGCAGTGCTGGAATCATTACGCCAACCGCTTGAGGATGGAACGATGACTGTTTCCCGGGCTGCGCTGACGGTAACCTTTCCGGCAAAATTTATTCTGCTGGCCGCCTGTAACCCCTGCCCGTGCGGCTATGCATTTAGTACCGAAGCAGGAAAACAGTGCACCTGTTCACAACTTCAACTCGCGAACTATCAGAAAAAACTATCCGGACCGATTCTTGATCGCATTGATCTCCAAATTAAAATCCGCTCAGTACCGGTACACGAATTAACACAGCTGGAAAGGGGAGAATCCTCTCAGGTAATCCGAGACCGGGTACAAGCAGCCAGAAGTATTCAAAAGGAAAGACTAACGGGATTACATAAATATACCAATGGCGAAATGACCTCTGAAGAGGTCCAAAAACTCTGTTCATTATCAGGTGATGCCGCCGCGCTTATGAGCCAGGCAGCGGCTAAAATGAATTTATCAGCCCGTTCATATTTTCGGACAATCAAAGTGGCCCAGACTATCGCCGATCTGGCGGGAGAAACAGTAATTACCCAACAGCATGTCGCCGAATCACTACAGTACCGACTGAGTTGAAGGTCGCCTCAAAACACATTTAGTGATACTATTGAAATATGAAAGTATTACTTACCGATGTTACCGGTGTCGTCGGATCGCGTGTTCTGGATATTCTCTTAAAAAAGAATCATGATGTTTACGTTCTGGTGCATAATCCTGCACGTCTGGAAGAGTTCCAGCACAAAGGAGTTCATGCCTTGAGCGGCAATGCCGAAGAAAACGGATCGTGGCTTGGCCAGTTACCGGAGGAACTTGATTATGTGATCAACAGTATCGTCCCCCAACTGCCTGCCCGTGTATCACTCAAGCAAATCGAGGAAACGTACGCACCTCTCATGTTTAATATTACGAAAAATCTACTCTATGCAGCAACAAAAACTAAAGCCAAACACTTTTACCAAACAGCCGACGCGCACATCTATCTCAATACCGGTAATGTTGTCAACGAACGCACCGGATTCAACCGCGATGCGGGTAATTACGGCAGACTATTTATGGAGATGATTCCCTATGTGCAAAGTCAGAAGGGAATTCCTGTCACGGTTTGTGTCCATGGACTTATATATGATTCAACAGGGAACACCATCCCCGAAATTCCGGCCACTGCCGGACGGTTGCCAATAGTAGGCGGCGGTGAAAACTTTATGCAACTCACCCATGCTGATGATTTAGCTGCCGGAATAGTATTTGCCATTGAGAAAAATTGTGAGGCGCCTGTACTCAACATTGTTGATGACAAACCGGTAACTCAAAAAGAATTTATACAAATACTCGCCATGAAACGTCAGCAAAGTACTGCACCGGTACCAAAATTTTTAGCTACACCCTTATTTGGCGAAGTACTGACTAATACCTTATCTGAATCGCTCCAGGTTAATAATGATGACCTCAAAGCAATGGGGTATTGGCTGAAATTCCCTGATATACGGGCCGGATTTGCACTCGGACTTACTTGATTACCTTAAAGAAGTAGAGAGCCAGTTCAATTGCAATCGCTGCTCCGCCAACCATCAGCGAACGCTTAATATCGTGGGCGTAGGCAGCAATTTCCTGGGTATTGCGTTCCGATTGTGAAAGTTTAGCAGTCGATGCTTCCTTACGGACCGTATTTAGCGAGACACCGAGTCCTTCGCTGCTGTTTTTCTTAAGTTCTTCCCGACGAATTTGTTTTTGTATTGCCATAGCGCAAAGTATATCCTACAAATTCTACCTTGACAAGCAAATATCTCTTTAACTATCATTGAGTAGTATAGGTGCTCATTTATGAATACAAAAAAAATAGTTGTTCTCAGCCTCGCCGGCTTGCTTGTACTCGGATTATCAATTTTCGGTGCTTATTCTATAACCAAATATATTAATACGCCAAACGGTACCGAACAGACCTCATCCAACACACCCCAGCCAACAATAACCAAAGTTGATGCTGAAAGTTACTGCCCGTTGAACGGCAAAAAATACACCACCGACGACCAGCTCGCCTGGGAACAACGACATCCGGTTGCTGTTATGATCGAGAACCATCCGGAATCCCGACCGCAATCCGGATTAACATCCGCCGACGTCGTCTACGAAGCGGTAGCCGAAGGTGGAATTACCCGCTTTATGGGAGTTTTCCTCTGCGAGCCGACACCCAAAGTAACCGGACCGGTGCGCAGTGCCCGAACCTATTTCCTTGACTGGCTTTCCGAATACAATGCGTTTTATGCTCACGTCGGCGGTGCTAACTCTGACGGACCAGCCGATGCGCTGCAGCAAATTAAAGATTATGGCATCAAGGATTTCGACGGGATCGCCGGGAATGTCTCGGTCGGTTTTTATCGTGACGAAAACCGGAATCCCGATGTCGCCTACGAGCACACCATGTATCTGGATGTCGACCGTTTGCGCAAATATGCCAAAGACACGTTCAACTGGGATGCTAAAATTAACGGTGCCCGCTGGGACAGCACTTTTGAAAAATGGAAGTTTATCGACGCTAAAACATCACCAAAGCCGGCTACCAGAGAAAGCTCACCTGCCGCCACAATTGCCTATCAATTTTGGGATACTTCAGCCAATCTTTTTAATGTCAAATGGACCTATAACCCTCAGACTAAAGAATACTCACGCGAAATGGCCGGTCGACCGCACGTCGACAAAAACAACAATGAGCAAATTAAAGTTACTGATCTCATCGTAATGCTTCAGGAAGAAAGCCGGGCTGATGACGAGTATCACGACAATTTGCATTTACTATATAAAGACATCGGGACAGGTGAAGCCTATATCTTTATGGACGGGAACATGATAAAAGGAACATGGAGCAAGTCCGGAAGGACCGCCAAAACCAAATTCCTCGACTCTTTTGGACAAGAAATACCCTTGGAACGAGGAAAAATCTGGATATCAATCGTCCCGACATACAGTAAGGCTACGATTAAGGTCCAATAACTCATAACACTACTCCTGCCCGAAAGGAGAACCTATGCTGAATGATCTATTTATCTCTAAAGTTCGGGTCAAAATGTTGCAGCTCTTCATGCTGAATCCCACTCAAATGTTCCACGTCCGTGAAATAGTTCGTCAGGTCGACGAAGAGATCAATGCCGTTCGCCGCGAACTGCAGCGTATGGAAAAGGGTGGCATGGTTCGATCCGAATGGCGTGCCAATCGCCGTTATTATGAGTTCCGTAAAGAGTATCTCTTCTATTCCGAACTTCTTGCCATGATGAATAAAATTGGTGGCTTAGGCGGGGAAATTATCCAAAATCGTGCCAAACTCGGGAAGGTTAAGTTTGCGTTTATCTCAGGAGGGTTCGCCCGCGGCAAAAACCCCGGCCCCAAAGACGTCGAACTCCTCGTAGTGGGAACAATCGTGCTCCCGGAGCTTTCGGCACTGGTAAAAAATGAAGAAGTGAAGCGCGCTCGAGAAATTAACTATACCGTCATGGCCGAAGATGAGTACAAATACCGCGTTACCCGTCGTGACCCCTTCATTTTAGACGTTCTGGAACGTCCGCGCATCATGCTGATCGGTGAAGAAGAAGCCCTTTTGGCTGACGTGTAGAATATCCCATAGTATTGACATATAGGTTAAAGTGTGGTAATATAACACTACCTTAAGAGTAGGTGAACTCAATTTGAGCTCAACTCTGCTCGAGAGGGGTGAGTTTAAGCCCACTTGCACATTCACACGAGAGGCAGATTACTCCTAATCTACGGAACGGGAAGTAGTCCAACGAAGCTTCTTGTTGAATAAACATCAAACCTCGCCACTATGTACCGGCTCCTAAAATAGGAGGAAGGTTAAGGCCTCGCAGACCCTGAGCTCAAACTCAGGCCAATTTGCGTAGGTGTTATCTTCATTTTTCTCGAAATATTTGTTGTGCTAAGCCAAGGTCGCTTCCTTTTATCCGAAGCTCACCTGAACCGCGGCTTGTAGCCCCGGTTGACTAAATTGCCATCTCGGATTTCCGAGTATCTTTAGCGACTGAGTCTACAAGCCGCGACTCAAAGTGAGTTTGAAACCCTGCAGAGGTTTCAAGTACGTACTCTGTACGTATCAAGGCTATGTGCATCACTCATAGGAGGCTTTACTCATGTCCACGATCATCACAACCACCAACACCCGCCCGCTCAACCCGATCCTGACAGCACGCCAGCAGCTTCCCCGCGAAATTCGCCTCGGCCAGATTTGCTTTTACGAAGGCACCCTCGCCGAACAGGCCGAGTTTGCGCTGGAGATCCTCGAGAATTTCGAAGCTGCGTACGTTCCGTCGGACGAAGGTGATGACTCCGATGTCGTTATGACCTGCGAAGGTGAAATCGATATGGGGCCGTGCCTGAACCTGTAAGCTAGACCGGCAGCGCCGATCTGTTGAGCTTTGGAGCTCTGCTTCACTGCAATATACAGATCGGCGTCAGCCATCAAACAACAAACAAAGGAGAAAAACAATGAACGATAACAAGATACGAGCAAAAGAAAAGAAAAATAACTTTAGACGTTTGAGTCTAAACTATATTTACCATTTACTTTTACTTCATATTTCTTTTCCACTCCGCCTCTCGTGACTTGTTTCTTAAATATGATAACTATTGTATTTAAAGAACAGGGTAAATAAATTATAATTTAACTAGGTAAAAATATGACCGAAGTAATTGACTATCCAGGTATTGAAATAACACAATACACGCCGCCAAAGGAACGTTTTGTTGTTACGGTTGATCATTCTGAACTTTCGCGTGCGCAAAAAGTCGCAGGTATAGTTAATACTGTGCAACCCGATTTTGTCCGCGTTGCTCCACAATTTGATAATGAAGGCAAGATTGTTACGAGCTTTGACTTTCACGAAGAAATACCCGGTTGCCGAGGTGAATCAGCCGATATTTTCATTATGCTTTATGATTTGGCTGAAGCCTTAGAGCTAAGCCCAAAGGTCGAAGATCCAACTTCTACATTTGCGGACCAAGAGCAACAAATAAATAATCTCGTGCGAACCAAACTCGATTTGTATCTCGAACAGAAGCGAGCGGTACAAGAAGCGAACCGTGAAGCTGAAAATAATAGACTCAACATCGCGACAGAACCTACCTCGGAAGGAATTGACTCTCATATTTATATTGATACTGATCTTGATACTCGTGCCACCCTCCGTTTAGCAGACCGCGCGGCATCACTTGTTTTTGCAGAATTTATTAGCAACCGCACATTAGATATGTCTGAAGTGCGAAAACTCAGTATGTACCTAAGAATGGATTTGCCTGAATTAATTGTGAATACAGTCGAGGAAGAAGGCAAAAAGGGTACTCAAACAGCAGATGTGGGCATTAATTTTGCTCAAATCACTGGTCCCGACTCGTCTCAGGTACTCGAAGTAATGGTATTTGATAAAAATAACCAATATCCTGAAGAAGTGCTTAAGCAGCTCAACAAGAACGATCTTCCAAAGAGAATCACATCAAGTAAAGAGTCCGAGGTGGAGGGACAAGATCGGGGCCACGGCTTAGTAAAGGTTATAAGTGACGTAAGAGAAGAGTTGCAAGGAAATATACGATTCGATAATACAGATACAGGCTCGTATGTGAGGATTACTGTCCCTCTCACTAGAAAATAATTCACAAATAGAGTATACTACTATCACATTACATACGTCTCGCAACGTATGTTTTTTGCTGTTATAAGGATAAAATTGCACAAGGAGTTCATATGCCCGAATCCCGCAGTCACGGACATTTAATTATCGGAATTGATCAAAGAGGATCCGAAAAAATAGGCCGACCTGCTTCCGGAAGTGCAACCGAAGGTCCCGCTTTTTTCTTAACCGAGGCACCCCCCGCACGACGCGCACTTGCAGATAATACAGCCATAGACATTAAATCAGGAACTGGTGCCGGACGGGTGGACATTTCCGGTGGTCCGGTAACGCGTCGCTAATTGACTCTCACCTCAAATAAAAATATAATACCGCCATTATGGCACAACACAACCGCTACGCGAATAAACCGCACACCCAAAAAACAGGACGCCCTATTCGGATGTTCATGTTCGTGCTTCTGGTATTCGTCGCTGCACTTATATATAACCTTCCTCAGACTAAAATAAACCAGACAATTTTCGGCAAAAAAATAGAAACAATTGGCGGATATAACATCCTTGGTCGCCCGCTGGAACTCCGCCGCGGCCTCGATTTACAAGGCGGTGTCCAGTTAACGCTGCAGGCTGATATGAAAAATATCGCCGAAAAGGATCGCCAGCAGGCATTGGATTCGGCTCGTGATGTTATTGACCGTCGTGTGAATATGTATGGTGTTTCCGAACCGGTAGTACAGTCCGCAAAATCAGGTAATGATTACCGCGTTATTGTTGAACTCCCCGGCGTCACCGATATGGACGAGGCCATGAACCTGGTTGGCCGTACCGCACGGCTCGAATTCCGCGAACCCGACGAGTCAACCGAAAGTGCTGAGGCACAGATGCGTGAAGCCACTGCTTCGGCAATGTTGGGACTTGATGCTTCGACAGCAGCACAATTAAAAGAGTATATTGCTACACAACCCCGCTACAAATCCACCGAACTTACCGGAAATGAATTAAAACGTGCAACAGTTACCTTTAGTCCGCAAATCAACGAACCACAGGTGAATTTGGAATTTAAAGATAAAGGAACAAAACTGTTTGCCGATCTAACGACTAAATATGTTGGTAAAACTATCGCAATTTATCTTGATGAAGAACAGGTGAGTGCCCCTCGCGTGAATGTACCAATCACCGATGGTAATGCAGTCATTTCAGGCGGGTTCACCGTTCCACAAGCGCAGCAGCTGGCCACCCAGTTAAACGCCGGTGCCTTACCGGTGCCTATTCAGGTCATAGAACAGCGAACCGTCGGCGCAACTCTGGGAAACCAGTCGGTTGAACGCAGTATTATTGCCGGCGCGGTCGGGGTCGGACTCGTCGCGCTGTTCATGTTAGCGTTGTACGGATTCCAGGGATTTCTGGCCGACATCGCCCTGGTTCTCTATGCATTGATCTCGTTATTCCTATTCCGGTTTATTCCGGTAACCTTAACCCTGGCGGGAATCGCCGGATTCATTTTGTCGATTGGTATGGCGCTGGACGCGAATATCCTTATTTTCGAACGTATTCGTGAAGAAATCCGCTGGGGTAAAAGCCGTAAAGAAGCACTGCGACTCGGATTCAGCCGTGCCTGGTCGTCTATTCGTGACTCCAACGTCTCTTCGCTGATTACCTGTTTTATTCTCTATAGTTTTGGAACCGGTATCATTCGGGGGTTTGCACTCACTTTGGCAATTGGTATTTTTGTATCACTGTTTACCGCGATTACGGTAACCAGAACTTTGTTGCACATGTTTTATCGGGACTAATATATGAACTTTGTTAAACATAAAAATATCTTCTTCATTATCTCAGGCTTACTGATTTTGCCGGGATTAATTTCGCTATTCACCAAAGGCCTCCGGCTTGGTATCGATTTTACCGGCGGTACTTTGATGGAAATTAAGAGTGATAAATTTAACTCCGGTAAATCTGACGAGATCCGTAATCTTATTAAGTCTCAGGGAGTTGAAGTTTCTTCCATTCAACAGTCAGGTGCTAATTCATTCATCATCCGATCCAAAGAAGTTAAGCAGGCTACGGACACAAAAATACTGGAAGAGCTAAACAAAAAATACGGCAAGGTTGAACAGTCACGCTTTGAAACAGTTGGGCCAACTATCGGTGCCGAATTAACCCGCAATGCCTTTATGGCCGTGGCGGTCGCGTCTACATTTATTGTGGTGTATATTGCCTGGAGTTTCCGCGAAGTACCGAAACCCGCCTCCAGCTGGAGATTTGGCTTAACGGCCATTGCCGCGCTTCTGCACGATGCATTATTTGTACTGGGTGTTTTCTCCATCCTCGGCTGGGCGTACGGAGTGGAAATCGATT
This sequence comes from uncultured Gammaproteobacteria bacterium, assembly GCA_964403585.1. Lineage (GTDB taxonomy): Bacteria > Patescibacteriota > Microgenomatia > JALYQM01 > JALYQM01 > JALYQM01. The sequence continues at coordinate 726,598 of CAYOFQ010000001.1, forward strand.
CGTTGTTTGTTACTGCGTTGCTCACTGTTATCGGATTTTCGGTTCACGATACGATTGTTGTGTATGACCGGATTCGTGAGAACCTGATCAAAGGCAAGGCTGCTAATTTTGATGACACCGTTAATTTGTCGATTTGGGAAACCCTTGCCCGTTCCATTAATACCTCGGCCACTGTTATTATCGTGCTCACCGCGCTACTGCTTTTTGGCGGTGAATCAATCCGCTGGTTTGTTTTTGCCTTATTGATCGGTATCGTTTCAGGAACCTATTCTTCCATTTTCAACGCTGCTCAATTGCTGGTGTTGTGGGAAGATTATTCCGAACTGAAAACATTGCCGAAAAATCAAAAGTGATATAATTAAAAAATGAATATATCAGTTTTGACCCCCGAAACCCCTAAACATGAAGTAATCAATTATTATAAGGATATTCTCGTATCTCACCACATTGAAATCGACCATATCGAGGACGACCGTCCGTGGGGAGGCGAAATCTGGATCAAAAATAGTGCTTCCCAACCGTTTCAGGATATCTATTTTGCCGAGACCCAATACAGTAATGAGGATCTGCAAGGACCGCCGACTCCGAAATTTTTAATCGTGCAACCGGGCCATAAACTTTCCTGGCAGTATCACAAGCGCCGTCAGGAAATCTGGCGGGTAGTACACGGCCCGATTGGTGCCATTCTCAATAATTCGGATTTTATGACCGCTATCAATATTTTTACGACCGGCAGCCTAATCGAGGTTGGTAAGGAAATGCGGCACCGTCTGGTTGGTTTGGATAATTGGGGAGTAGTTGCCGAGATATGGAAGCACAACGACCCGATGAACGTTTCAACCGAAGAAGATATTATTAGAATTCAAGACGACTACAAACGAAAGTAGAAAGGAAAATTATGCAAGTCGAGCAATCTATTTTTAAAGCATATGACATCAGAGGAATTTACGGGCAGACTCTTAATGAAGAGGTGGCTCGAGCAGTTGGAAAAGTATTTTCGAAGGTCGTACCGACAGAGCAGGTGGTAGTTGGGCGTGATGCCCGTATCTCAAGCCCTGCCTTACACGATGCGCTTATTGATGGTCTTACCAGTGTTGGAGTTTCAGTAATTGATGTGGGTATGGTTTCTACGGATATGTATTACTTTGCCTGCGCGAGCAAAAATCTTCCCGGGATCATGGTCACCGCCAGCCATAACCCTAAAGAATACAACGGGTTTAAAATGGTCCGCCGTATTCCATACCTGCTTTCCGGAGACGAAGGAATTCAGGATATCCGCAAATGTATTGAAGCAGACGACTTTCCCTCAGAGTCTGCAACAAAAGGCACCGTAACCAATGCCAACATTATGGACGAATTTGTACATAAAATTCTTTCCCTGGTACAGGTTTCCGAAATTAAACCATACAAAGTTTTGGCAGACACCGCCAATGGAATGGTTGGTCCGTCACTTGTTGAAATATTCAAACATATTCCTCAAGTTCAGCTGGTGCCTATGTATTTCGAACCGGATGGTAATTTCCCCAACCATGGTGGTGATCCCTTGATGCCGGAAAATCGTCAGGAGTTGCAGGAACGGGTGGTTGCGGAAAATGCCGACTTCGGGTTCGCGTTTGACCCCGACGGTGATCGATTCTTCTGCATTGATAAGCGCGGCAGATTTATTTCAGGTGATTTTATGACCGCAATACTTTCCTACTATTTCCTGCAAAAATATCCCCGTTCGACAATAGTCTACGATATCCGAGCATCTAAAGCTGTTGAAGATACTGTCAACAAATATGGCGGTAAAGCTTTATATAACCGTGTCGGACATGCGTATATCAAAAAGCGTATGAGTGATGAGAACGCTGTTTTTGGCGGGGAAGTAACAGGACATTATTACTTTAAAGACTTCTTTGGTTGCGATTCGGGTGTTGCACCAATGCTATATCTTCTCGATGCACTCTCTCACGGAGAACTTTCCCTTGATCAGGTCGTAGACCAATACGAAGAGCGGTACTTTATTTCGGGTGAGATAAACAATAAAGTTCCGGATGTTAAAGCAGTACTTTCTAAACTGGAAGAAGTGTACGGATTCAAAGCCAAGGAAGTGATTAAAGTGGACGGAGTAACCTGTGAATTTGAAGACTGGCGCTTTAATGTCCGTGGGTCCAATACCGAACCGTTAATTCGCCTCAATCTTGAAGCAAAGGATAAAGAAACCATGGAAGCGAAACGGGATGAAGTACTAAAGGTCATTAAAGGAGAATAATATGGGAGAAGCCGAAGGACAAATTGGTGTAGTTACAGAAAAAAGCGGATGGGAGCCAATCGATATCGATGATCCGCGTTTTACTGACCCCTCACGAAGACTTGCGGGATCGTACTACGACGCATCTCCTGAGGTTGGTCCGCGAGTAGTTGATTTTATTAAGCTCGCTGATAAAGACGGTTTCGACAATTCGGGAAAAGGCTTTTTTGTTGATGCCGGTCAGAGTAGCAAGTTCGCTACGGAAGGTGAGGGGGGTGCAAATATTAGTGTCGTACTGATTAAGGATGAAGCTAAACCGGTGTATAAAGTAAAATTATCGTTAAAAGAAAAGAAGAGTGATGGCTATACTCCGGAAGTATATCTTACTAAGCATGCACTGGATCGCTTTAAACAGTTCTTAAAAGAACCGCCGGAAGAGGCGAGTGAATAAACTTTAGCAATGAACTAAAAGGGGAGACAAAATCTCCCCTTTTTATTCCTCTGAATCTTTGGAGGTATCTGCTTCATTGACGACTGGCTTGGGAGTTGCTGCTACGCCGGAGTCTTTTTTATACATTTCACCTACCAGCCAGAGCACGGCTTCTTTTTTATATCGTCGATCACCGCGTTGGTTGATTCGAATAGCTTGGAGCTTTCCGCGTTTTCCCCACCGCTTAAGCGTAATTTTCGATACGCGTAAAAAGTCTGCTACTTCCTGGATTGTCATTAATTCCGGTAAATCGTCGCCAATTGAGGCCATGTGAATTCTCCTTAATGTAATATAACTCATGAATTCATAACTAATATATCAAAGGTAATCAGAAGGTATCAAAAATTAAGGCACACAACAAGGGGGAATTTATACGAAAAGAGCCGCATCTTTCGACACGGCTCTCTAATATTTCGGAAGACGCTTAAGCGGTTCCTCAATGATTCATTACAAACTACTTAAGTTCAACTGTAGCACCAGCTTCAGTGAGTTTCTTCTTTGCTTCTTCAGCTTTCTCTTTGTTAACACCTTCGAGAACTGCTTTTGGAGCTGATTCAACAACAGCTTTAGCTTCAGCGAGTCCGAGTGAAGGAACGAGTTCGCGAACAGCTTTAATCACAGCGATTTTGTTAGCACCTGCGCCGGTGAGAACAACATTGAATTCTGTCTTCTCTTCAGCCGGAGCTGCGTCACCAGCTGCTGCCGGTGCTGCGCCTGCCATCATCATAGGAGCTGATGCTGAAACACCAAACTTCTCTTCGAGAGCATGTACTAAATCAGCGAGTTCAAGAACGGAAAGTTCTTCAACAGCTGCGATAACCTTTTCAACTTTTGCAGATACGTCTGCCATATGAATTCTCCTTAATGTAATTTAAAATTTCGAATTCACTCCGCGCATGCAATGCGTGGAGAAAACTCCTTATATTAATTAATCAAATCTCCGACGCGATTTTGAAATCGCGGAGGAAGTTAAGCGGCAGCTTTCTTCTCCTGAATCTGGTTTAATGCATAAACCAAATTTCGGATGTTACCATTCAATACTCCTACCAAACCGGTAAGAGGTGCTACCAATCCGCCAACAACCTGTCCGCGGAGTTCCTGTTTACCAGGAAGCTTGCTTAAGGCTTTAACGCGATCGCCGGAAAGAACACTCATTTCGAGAATACCGTTCTTGATAGCCGGAAGATCATTGGATGTGGTTGCGAACTTAGTGAGAACCTTGAGCGGTCCAACTTCATCGTCATACGAGAAGAGAACGGCGGTTGGTCCGGCGAATGTGTCAGGAGTGACATCAGTCATACCTGCTTCATTCAACGCGCGTGCAAAAATAGTGTTTTTTGTAACGCTGTATTCGCCGCTTTCACCAAGTGTCATACGAAGCTCGGAAAGTTTGACCATGCTTAATCCACGGTAATCGGTAACGATCATGGATTTGGCGCGGCTAATTTTCTCTTTTATTTCAGCCAAAGTTGCTTCTTTCTTTGGTTTTTGTGACTTCTTATTCGCCACTTTTGCCATAGTGTGTATTCACCTGCCCTTCATATGGATACCTATAAATACTAAAAAACGCCTGCTAAAGAGGCGTAACGAGACAAATTCGTGGGATAACACACCTGAAAACAGGAGAATTACCGGATTTTGAGCCTCGGTAGTCATGAAATTCATATTAAGCCTTTCGGCGACTACTGTCCTTAGCCTTGAAATTATACCTGAAATATAGCCAAAAAGTCAACTAAAAGCCTATTCGGAGTGGGTCCGGCGCACCAACCAGCCATAATTCCCGTGATTAGTGAGGCTATATACCGCAGTTGTTGGAGCATCAGCTAAAGCAACCCGTACAACGGGCTCGAAATAGAGTCCGTGGATCATCAGGCTTCCGGCAACTTCAACGGGCTGAGTTATTATTAGTCGCAATTGCTGTTTTGGCTGCTCGTCATCTGAAATCGCTTCAGTTAGGTGGAAATTAGGATTCACCCTAGCACGGTACTCAGTATAACTCGTAAAATGCTCTTCTATTTGACCGAGCTGATATGAAGCAAAGGTAATCCTATCCAGATTAAGTTTTCTTGTCGGAGGTTCTACGCCATTCCCTCGTATAAGCTGAGCATACCGACTACTGATACCATCAAGTATCGCGTAACTACCGTGACCGGACTCTGCGGTACGCATTCTGAGGGCACGCTTGTATCCCCATATCCGGTCGTCATATCTCCCGGGTAGCACGGTTATTCTCCGCAAACCGTCATCACTCTGTCTCCGTATCTGATGGACTTCCATACCGGCGTTTTTGAACAACTGCATCAATGTCGCTTGTTCAACATCCTGATTGCCGGGAAGATTTTGTACGAGGTCTAATTGAGGAGTCTCCATAAGTGGAGGAATTCTACACCGATCATTGGTTTATTTCAAGGACACTAATGACTTGAGTGTTGTTTCGGAGAGTTTTCGGGTATAGTATAATTGATGAACTGCCGCTAATATACACTCATGAAACAAATCTTCGTCAAAGACCTCAAGCCTGGTGCAACTTTCTCCAATATTCCTTTTGTGGTAATCAAATTTGAAAAGAAGCTCACGAAAACCGGTAAAGACTATATCGACATCACTATCGGTGATCGTTCCGGGAGTATCGTCGGCAAAATCTGGAACGACAAATATGATGCCTGCTCGGTAGACAAGTTAAAAGATGGTGTCGTTGTGTTACTCTCCGGAACTGTTGGCGAGTTTATGAGCAAGGCGCAGGTTACAGTATCAATGGCAATTCTGGCTGATGCCTACGACGAAGAGGATTTTGTTCCGGTAACTAAAAAGAACATTGAAGATTTGATCGGCTACCTGCACGAGCAAATTGAAACAATCAACGATCGACACTTGAGAAAGTTATTGCGCAATATGCTGGGTGACGAAAAGTTCATGACTATTTTTAAGCGCACGCCGGCCGCCATGAAAATGCATCACGCGTACATGGGTGGATTGCTCGAGCACATTTGTGAAATGTTACAATTCGCTATCCCGATGTGCGAAGCGTACCAGCCGTGTAATTGTGATCTGGTTAAAGCAGGCATTATTCTGCATGATATCGGCAAAACCGAAGAAATTATCTGGAAAAACATGTCTATCGAGTATTCCGACCGGGGAAAACTGCTCGGGCATATTCAAATCGGACTCCAAATAATCGATAAGTACAAGCAGGCGGATTTCGATGGTGAATGTCTCCAATTGCTGCAACACATCATTTTGGCGCACCACGGTAAACTCGAATATGGCGCGGTGGTCGTTCCGGCAACCATTGAAGCTAAAATAGTATCCCTGGCCGACGACGCTTCGGCTAAATTACGCGGGTACATGACCTTATACGAAGACGGTGTGAACAACGGCGCATCATTCTCGGAATATAGCCGCGCTCTCGAAACGATGGTCTATGTCAAAGAATATCAATCGGCGTTAGAACAGTTCATTGAAAAGGCCGAGGAAACCAACCAGCGATTGGAACAACTGGAATTGATATAAAATAGCTGTACACTAGTGGTATGGAACAGGAATTAATCGTAACCCCTAAGCCTCGCGAAAAAAGAAAAGCCATCGAACTCCTGAGCGATGAAGAGATACATGATTTCCGCCAAAATGTTTTCGACGCGTTAAAGCAGAAATTAGAGCAATTTAGCATCCAAGACGATATGGAAGAGCATTACCGTAAGACAAACTGGGAAAGTAAAGACCGCGCCATACTCGGCATCAGTGATAAAACAGGTAAAAACAACATCGATTTATTCTTCACGGCTCTTAAAGAAGAAAATGAGTTAACTTCTTTCTGCTTATCTGTCATCGATCGAAAATCACAACGAAAAGACCGGATCGCTTTTTTCAAGGGTTCACACGTCATAGTTATCGAAAGCGAAAATGAACACAATATCTCTCCTTTGGATACACTGAAAAAAGATGAGTTTGAAGACGTGATAAATCTGATAAAAGATTATAAATAGATAGTAGCTAAACTACTTCTTTTTTCTCTTTTTATATTCTACAACTCCATTGAGGTCATCTTCGATAATTTCTGTATACGTTTTCATCCAGGTTTCAAATTGTTCGCCATCGATAATTCGCTTTGCTTTCTTATGGAGCAGCTCGTTCATAATTTCTGTTAAACTTTCCGGACCTTCAATTTCATATTTCTTTAACCCGATCCGGTACGTGTCTTTGGTGCCTAATCGCTTAAGTGTTCTAAATGCTTTTTGCAACTCACGGTCGTAATCGGCCAAAGTGGCTTCTGCCCGACAGTAAAGAGACCATGTCTGGATGAGCGGTTCAATCGCATTGTAATATTTATCGGTTAGCTTATTTGATTCTTCCACCCCTATACGTTCACTAGGGAACTGTCGAATATTATAAATAAACTCATGCCATAATGTTGGAACATCTGCAGGTTCAAGTCTGACTCTAAACACCTGATATTTTCCGTCGGGATGATCGGTAATACCTACCACTCCAAGGTTATCGACCATTTTATGAATATCGAAATTATCTACTGTCTGGTTACGGGGGCGGGCAGTATCAAAACCTAAAGAGACGAGGTCTTCCATTTTTTCGCGAACCTCACTTTCTGCTATAGAAGTTGGACATACTGAAACCATTCCTCCGGACTGAGCAATCAGATTGACTGCTCTTTGAAAAGTACGTGCTGGTTTTTCTACCAACCGCTCAGTTGTCATTCCAAGTGGAGCTGTGTATAACGCGGTCATAGCCAGTCCACGTCGTGCACGATCAAGCTCTCCGGATGTCTCTCGAATATATCGTTCGTAATATTCTTTACCGAACAAATTTGAGTGAAGTAGGGGCAACATCGCAATCACCACCGATTGCAAATTATCATCACGTATATCGGCAGGTTTCCAAAGCGCTTCCCTGGCATTGACCAGTAACTGAAAGTCGGTTGTATTATTGGCCATCGCGAGAACTTGTGCCATTACCACCGACTCATTAAATTTATACCGACGTTTTGTCAATTTAGGAACACCGCCCTCAGGATCCTCTTCGATCTCATCGCGATCAAAGTAAACGCGCGGTATTTCCAAATGCAAATATTCTGTCGCAACTGCCTCCATCAACGGGTAGTGGCGTGGCGGCAGTTTCTCTTTAGGCGGCAAACCGTTTTGTCGGCGAACTTCAGCATAATCGTGTTCGCCATTAAGAATCTTAGGAAAAGGGGCAATGCGTATCGGCTCTTTGGCGTACTGTGCAACGTAATCACGAATTCCTAATGCAGTGTCGACCACATACGGTAGAACTGGTGCACCGTTCCAACGATGATTAACTTTAAAGTGCACATCGGCGTTCACGGCATTGAAAGTCAGGCACCAATCCGCGTCCGCAGTGTTCCCTAAGGACTGGGGGTCGTGGGTATTCCAGGCTGACAAATCTTCGTTATCAAAATACTGAGGAAAATGGTGATCGGGAGGCTCCGAGCGGTGATAATTTACTATGTACTGCGGCTTGTTGCGATAAAAAGCAGCATATAATGGTTGGTCCTTACGGTCATTTGAATAACATTGCCGGTGCAATGCCGCCCGCTGTACTCCGTCGATTTTAAGAAAATGAAATGGTTTAACGCGAACGAAATCATATATACGATTCATGATTTCCTCTCTGCGTACATCAGGATCTCCAATTTTAAGGAGGCTCTCTACATCGGTGGAGAAGTCAGCACGATACTCCTCATCGAGTAAAATGGTCATCCGAAAGCTCTTTTTTGCGTCTTCAAATTCTGCCCGGTCTTTTTCATCTAAATTCGGTTGAGCACTTTGAGCTTCAATATAGCGAAGATGATGGTCTATGTGCGCATGGATCAACCCTGCAGTTACTGCTGGAGCTTCTGTTTTTAACATCATCCATTGGTCTTTATCGTGATATCTAAAACTCCATCGGTATTTAGCAGATTCGGTATCTAACCGTCGGTCAACCTCTTTGCGTAATTCGAACCAGCGGCTTAAATCGTCCAGCCAACCGGCACGCATCCCGGCCGAAAAGTTCAGAATGGCAACGTTAACAAAACTGAACGGTTCGCTCGCGCCAGAGCAGAATTCAAGATATTTACGAGCTGCTACACGGCTCGCTTTGACATCTTCAACAAACTCTTTGGTGTAGTAAAACGGTTTGTTTTCTGACTCAGTGGTATAAAACCACGATACCCCCTCTCGAAGATGTGCATACAACACTTTAAGCATCGCAGCTTTGTCCTGCGCCGAAGCTTGACTCGAATAGCTCTCATCAGAAGTAACCGTGTCTATCAATTTTTCATAAGTACTGATAGCCTCTCCCGGCGAAGTAGCCATATCCAGATGATCAATAGCTTCGACAATGCTTTGTTTTATTTCCGGACGGAGTGCTTCATACGCTAATGCTGTCTGCTGAACATTGAGCTGACTTGTGTCCTTCAGCATTTCGGCAATAACGCGCTGGTGCTCAACAACTTGCTGAATACGCTGCGAGGTTGTTTCAAGATCTGTTTCATTGATGATAGAGGCATCCTTCAACTGTTTAAGGTGCAGGAGCGCCGACCCCCTGATAGTATCAATACTGTGCGAGTCCCGTGCATTTATTAACAAAGTTGCACTTAACCATTCAACTTGTTTAGAAGGCGAAAGACCATCCGGTACCTCACCCCGTTTTGCTTCCTGTGCGATCACATCAATTGGCTGTGCTTCAGAATCTGACATACTAATTCAATAATGTTATTATATAAAGCAAGAGAACAAATAATCCATATGGCACTCAATCAATATTACGGCAATGCAATCTGGACCAACCACGCGCTTGAGCGTATTGGCCAGCGCGGGCTCACACAGGAACTCGTCTGGAAAGCCTTTAACATGCCGGAAAAATCACTTCAGGGTAAAAATCCGGGAACTATGGAATACCAGCGGACGTTCGGTAAATCTGTAGTCACCGTTATTGCTAAACAGAATGAGAAGCGGGAATGGTTAATTCTTTCCTGCTGGATCGACCCGCCGCTGCCCGGTTCAATCGATATTAAAAAGCGGGAAGAGTGGAAGAAATACAAAAAAGCTGGTTTCTGGGGTAAATTTTGGTTGACTTTAAGAAAGCAACTCGGGTTATAATGAGTGCATGTCTATCCCAGAATACGGCACTCCTGACATTCGCAAAGAAGCCGAACGCAAGTACGGCAATATCGAAGCTAATCAGAAAGATACACTTCGACAAGAATTCTCCTCAATGCTGGAGAAGGTTGACCGCGAAGATCTTCGTCAAACAGTCCTTTGGGACATTCAACATAATGCTGAAGATATCAGCCGAATGTTACAAAAACTCAACAAATATAAACTTAAAAACGGTGAATCCCATCCACTTGACCTGTGTCTGGTATTGCTTACCGCCGCCGGAGCCGACATGGACGGGTTAGAAATACAAAAGAAGGAGCCAGATCCAAGTGAAAAAGTTACCAGCATCGAAGTTCCATTTAAAAATGAGCTATTAAAAATCGAAAATGTTTGGCAATCGGTAAGAAGATCGCGCGAAAAAGTATTTGATGAATACGGGAATTCTGTGCAGAGAGAGTATCTTATAACTGAGTTTAAATTAAGCGACTGTATTCGTATCGACACACAGGATAAAAACTTAAGCTCACGGGAGGAATTTTTAGCCAGGGCAATGACGCAATATTTACAGATGCGCTATCAGTGGGACAGCAATATCTTTCAGGATAAGAAGTACCAGGTAATTAAGGAATTAAACGATGATGAAACCAAACTTGTAGACAGCGTTTTTGATGAGTTGGATATTAGCAAAAAAGAGCAGTACAGCTTCGAGGGACTGTCTAAAAAGAATATCGAGAAAAGAGTTGTATTCAATAAGAGTTTGTTCTGGAATAAAGGGCATTCTTCCGAAAGGCGACGATATTCCAGTCTCGACAATGTCGTACTTTCTTTAGGTATCGGGCAAATGCTGACACGCGATTCAGTCGTTGTTAACGGGCACCACGGTTGGTGCGGTGACCCGGAGGCGATGATGGGGATAGTAGCTCAGACGATGTACAAAGCCAACCGGGCCCTTGCTGCGCAGGAGGGGAGGGGTAAGTATACCAGTGTGGTAGGCATTACAGCCGAAAATCTGGGTATAGTCCCAATTCCTGAGGAGAAGCAACTACATAAACGGTTCATGGAAAAATTAAAGCGCCGATTTGGGAAAATTCAAAACCCAAACTTGTCGGAAGGTTTTTTCAAAGAATTTCGTTACGCAGAGACTTCCGAGAGGGCTGCTTTTGATCCTGAGACATACGGTCGTGACATGGAGTGGACAGCCAATCATATTTTCGGATTACTTGGCCAAAAAGATGGAGAAGGGCCTAAAAACTTATGGATCGGGTGGTCGTATGGTGGTGCCGGCGCAGAAGAATTCGCAGCACGAATTTTGTCCCGTGTTGAAGATAACTGGATGGATCAAGCTCCAAAACTCTATGCAACTCTCGGTGCAGAGTATCAACGCTGTATTGACCTTATTAATGATGACAAGTCGACACCCGACCTGCTTAAGCGAACAGCAGTACTGTATCCTGTGTTACGGAAACTGCATCAGGTACTTCAGGATCCGCATTTGCCCGAGTTCAAAGACTGGCAACATGTCGGTGCTCCTGATCTCATAGTCTTACCACATGCTTCGGCGGTTAATGACACCTGTGATTTTTTAGGGCCAGGGCGACTGGATGCTTTCCTGAAGAAGTTCGGCGAATTTTCCGCGAGTGCGGGCTCAGGATTTTTGGTAGGCACGGGAACCGGGTTGCATCGTGTTCGGGCGACAGGCTTAGCCCCAGTCCGTTGGGCCTTAGAAGGTATTGCCGGTGTCTACACTAAAATGATTCTTTATACAGGCACAATCCAGCCCGAGGAACGGGAAGAGCTTGATCGCATTGGAAAACGCCACAAAGTAAACTATTCTTCACCAATTAACGGACAGGATGTCGTCGGTGAACAATCCCGGGGATTGCGCCTTTATAAAGGGAAATCTGAGGAGGCCTCACGATTACTCCGCACTCATCAGCTATTCGTTATGCATGCCATGGGCTATGGTGATTTTTTGGTTAACTTTAAAAAATGGTCCAATTCTCAAGCCAATTCCGACACTGATATGCTAACCACAGTCGACGATTTCGGTCACAGTATTGTTGCTAAAAAAGAACATAAGGAACGGATGCCGATAGACATGTATATTGAAGCTTCAAAGACACAGTTATACGCCTTCCGCGAGAAAATGAAACAATTGGCGGGATTAAACATAGGATTTTCACCGGGAAGAGACTTTATTAACGCTGAGGAAACGGATTTATTCGGGCGTTTTGTTGAGAGTAACTGGGATTTGACCCTACGTCATCTCGACGAGCCTACGGTCTTGGCGCGTAAAGAAATCTATGAGGATGTCGATAAGATCTTTATTAATGATCCGCAGTTGGGCCTTCGGGCGATGCAAGTATTAGAAGAACATGAACCCCACCTGTTTATGCCCCGACCATTAAAGCCAACCGATAACCGTGGAGCACTCATGCGTCTGGAAAACATCAGGAGCAAAATTGCCGCTTCGCTATTAAGTGTGATTTAAATCTCAGTGCTCCCACTTGCATCTCTCCAACATTTGATCAACAATAATTGTATATGGAAAAATTACTTGTCTGGTTTCATGAAGTTGGTAAAAACGATGTTGGTTTAGTTGGCGGAAAAGGTGCTAACTTAGGCGAAATGACTCAGGCAGGGATACCGGTTCCTCCCGGATTTATTGTCACCGCTGAGAGCTGGTACCAGTTCATTGACGAAACCGGCCTGCGCAAAGAGATTAAATCGCATTTGCAGGGGCTTGATGTCGGCGACTCAAAAAAACTCCAGAAAGTATCCGAAGAAATTAAGTGGTTAATTACTTCAACCAAAACACCAAAGTATCTTGAAGATAAAATTAAAGAGTATTATCGCCAGTTGTCCAACGGCACGAATATGTTAGTGGCAGTACGCTCATCAGCCACTGCCGAAGATCTTCCCGATGCCTCATTTGCCGGGCAACAGGCAACGTTTCTAAATATCCGCGGCGAAGAGGAAGTAGTACGAACCGTCAAGAAATGTTGGGCATCGTTGTTTGAAGCACGCGCAATTTTTTATCGTACCGAACAGAAATTCGACCACTTTAAAGTCGGCATTGCCGTACCGATACAAAAAATGGTCCAGTCCGATGTCTCCGGTATCATGTTCTCAATTAATCCGGTAACCAATGATAAAAATACCATTATTATCGAAGCAATTTACGGTCTTGGTGAATACATTGTCGGTGGTAACGTTAATCCGGATCACTATGAAGTCGACAAGAAAACGCTCTCAATCAAAGATAAAATTATTGTTCCGCAGACACACAAATTAGTCAAAATGGGTGACGGTGGCAATGATGACCAGCCGGTGCCCGAAGAATGGCAGAACATTCAGAAGTTGTGGGATGAATCTATCCCGCCACTGGCCGAACTCTCCCGCAAACTCGAGGAACACTATGGCAAGCCACAGGACAGCGAATGGGCTGTCGAAAAGGGACAGATCTTTATCGTCCAAACACGACCGATTACAACCGTTAAAGCAGTCGAAAAAGTAAACGCAGCTTCGGTTAGTGCCGACACCCAGGCCGTTTTGAATACTCCGGCTATTGTTACCGGGGCGGCTGCTTCGCCCGGTGTCGCTGCCGGACCGGTCGTTGTTATTCATTCACCAAACGACATTGATCAGGTAAAGCAAGGTGATGTACTCGTAACTGAAATGACCACTCCGGATTTCGTGCCGGCTATGAAGCGCGCCGCGGCGATTGTTACTGATCTCGGCGGCAGAACCTGTCATGCGGCCATTGTTTCCCGTGAATTGGGAATCCCGTGCGTAGTTGGTACCAACAATGCAACACAGGTACTCAAATCCGGCCAGATGATCACCGTCAATGGTTCAGGTGGAACCGTCCATCAGGGCGGTGTTGCCCATATGAGCGACCAGAAAGCCAAATCCGAGCAGGAAGAGCACGAAGCCGAGCGACTAAACACACATACGAAAGTATATGTGAACTTAGCCGAACCGGAACTGGCTTCAGAAATAGCTGCAAAGCATGTTGATGGTGTTGGCTTATTGCGCGCTGAATTCATGATTGCCGGAATTGGTGTCCATCCGAAAAAACTTCTTAAGGAAGGCCGTGGTCAGGAATTTACCGACAAATTAGCTGAAGGCTTAAAACAGTTCTGTGAAGCGTTCGATCCACGACCAATTATCTACCGCGCCACCGATTTTAAAACCAACGAGTACCGTTCATTAGAAGGCGGTGCCGAATTCGAACCGGAAGAACCAAATCCGATGCTCGGGTATCGAGGTTGCTTCCGCTATATCAACGATCCCGAGGTCTTCCGGCTTGAAGTGGAAGCGATCAAAAAAGTCCGCAACGAATACGGGTTTAAAAATCTTCACTTGATGATTCCGTTTGTCCGGACAGTTGATGAATTAGTTAAAGTTAAGCACATCTTAAATGAGTTTGGACTTCGCCGCTCTTCAACCTTTAAACTGTTAATGATGGTCGAGATACCTTCAAACGTTTTATTGCTCGATGAGTTCCTCGATGTTGGCGTCGATGGTGTTTCTATTGGTTCGAACGATCTGACCATGCTTATTCTGGGTACCGACCGTGATAACAACGAAGTCGCCGGCGAGTTTGATGAGCGAAACGAAGCAGTGATGTTAGCACTGGAACATATCGTCAAAACTTGCAAGAAACATCATGTCATTTGCGGTATTTGCGGCCAGGCGCCTTCCGTATATCCGGAGATTACTGAGAAATTGGTGGAATGGGGAATTACCTCAGTATCCGTATCTCCAGATATGATTGGGCATACCCGGAAAATTGTCAGCCAGATCGAAAAACAAAAATAGAGAAAATACCTGATTAGAGCGAAGCTAAGACTGCCTGGTCGGGCTGAGGAAGTGCGGTATCCGGTACTGTACGCGCCAGATCATTAATTTTTGTCCGAACAGCTACCTTTTCGTCTGCGGTCCCGAAAGACAACTGAAAAACTTCTTCGGTCGATAGTTGGGTAACGCCTTTATACCATATCTTTGTATCGCGAATGCTTGCATCATAGTTCGAGAATACGCCTCGAAGTTCAGCTTGTACTCCCGGTGGAAACCGGTGCACATTTTTTTCGAAGCGAACCTGCTGCCCAAGGGCGAAACCGTACTGAAACTTAAATGCGTTCACCAGCGTATTTTTATGCTGGGCAAAATCCGTGTCCCGGGTCGCCAAGGAATCGTAGGTACGGTATCGGGTAAGTAATCGCCTGGTAATAAAGAAATTATCTTCGATTGCCAATTGCACGGCTGTTTCCAGCAAACTTTCAGTGCTCCCGATACCGGGATCTGCCAGGTCGGCCATGGCGGTAAGATATGTCGAATATGCCGAATCAGACTTAAGGTTAGGTTGGCGTACGGTAAACAATTTGCGTGAAGCATCCTGCTCCACCGGGTTAAGCATGGTAAATTCGGGTATTGTTGCCAGTACTGCTTCTTTTGCCAAAGCTATATGTCGCTCGGTGTAATAAACAATGCCTTCAGGGCTATTGTTTGCCTCAGTCATCCAGTTAATAATAAGCTGAGCAGATTCTACCTCGTTATATCCTCGTCGATTGGCACCCCGAGCATCTTTTTCGACAACACTATCGTGTCCGGCGATAAATAAGCGGGAAAGAATGAGTTCATCTTCGGGGATCTGATTACCATCCGGAGCCCGTTTTATCGCCTCAATCATTCGTCCGTTAACCATGAGTAACGCTACGGTATGATCAAGTTTATGATACTCTCGCCGGTATTCGGGTAGCGTATAGGGGTCTTTAACCGGTTGAGACTCACCAAAATCTTTGCGGAGCTTATTTAAAAAGAAAGCAACGCCTTCCTCGGTTTTTGTTCGTAACTCTTCTTCACTTGCTTCTCTTCTCAGTGGGGTTTCGTGTTGCTCATCGCTCATAAAGCAAAATAAAGTATACTATACTGATCTAATATATACACCATGAAACAATTTCTCGGTCTCATTTTATTTTTGGTATGGAGCATCATCGCGCCAGCTACTAATTCATACGCTCATACGGTGCACACCAGCGGCTCTATTAGCGCTATATTACACATTGCCGCTGACGATGATCCGATTGTAGGGGAACCAACCCGCCTGATTTATACAATTAAGGATGCAAATAGAAAATTCTCAGCTGAAAAATGCGAGTGCAAAGTTGAAATCAGCACCAACGGCACGGTTATTGAAAATAAGTTGTTATCCCGCGACAATAATTCCGAACAATCACTAGATTTCACTTTTAAACAAAAAGGAATCTATACAATTACGCTAAGCGGGAGTGCCCGGGATAATTCATTTGAACAATTCCAAATCAAAAATGAAATCCGGGTCTCGCGCGAAAATGCCAATTCCTCAATTATGAACCTTATCATTGCCTATCTACCGATATCTGCGCCAATCGCCGCCGCGGTAGCTTATACCGTAGTATTATTATTGGGTGGAAAAAAGGAATCCAAATTAAACACAGAAGGAGTTACACCGTGAACCATAAAATAACCAGAAGTATTATTGCTGCAATTATCCTGATCGCAGGCTCGGTATCACCGTCATATGCACACGTTACCGTTCGGCCAAACGAAGTTGGAGTTGGTCAATTTATTACCTTTACCATGGGAGTTCCGCCCGAAAAAAAGGTTCCCACAACTGAAATACGTCTGGTAATTCCCGACGGGCTTGAGTCGATTCGGCCGTTAGTTAAACCGGGGTGGAAAATAGAAATGAAAAAAGAGAGCGACAAAGAAGACGCCCGGATAACCGAAATCCTTTGGACCGGTGGTGCGATTCCTTCCGATCAGAAAGACGAATTCTCGTTCAGTGCTAAAGCTCCGGCCAAAGCAACAACCCTGCAATGGAAGGCCTACCAGACCTATTCCGACGGTACCATCGTTGCCTGGGATCAGCCTCCGGCGGAGTCGGAGACAGAAGCAAAAGATGAAAACAAAGGCCCGTATTCGCAGACTAAAATTATTGACGATCTGGTAACTGCTGATACTGCTAAGCCGCAAACAGCCGGGCAATCAGCCGACAAATCATTCACTCAATACATGTCTCTTGCCGCCCTGGCACTGTCGATCATCTCGTTGGCACTGGCTATCCGCAAGAAATAACTACTTCTTATGAAACGAGAAATAATAGTGTTTAACAACTTCAGTAATCGAGATATACGTAACTAATACAATCGCGATTAAAGTGAGATGTGTCCAGCTTGGTGCAACAAACTGGAAGATATTCCTGCCCACAAAGGTAAACGGCAACACAACCGTTACTATCGCCGCAACTCCGGTTAAAAGTAATACCAGGAAAGACGGTGGTTTAGCCCGCAGAAAAAATAGCCGCGTGCGGACCGAGAAAAGGAACAGCAGTTCGGTCAGAACGCTCGCCACAAACCAGTTCGTGCGTAAAACACCCGGTTCCTGATGGCGGAACATACTGAATACAATAAAATCAAACACCGTACTGGTAATACCGAGAACGGTAGCAATCAGCGCAATATCCCGGACATCATAACTTTTAGGCCGTTGCACATCCTCCTCATCAACATTGTCGGCCGCGATCGAAATCATCGGGAAGTCGGATAATAAATTACAGAGCAACAATTGAACCGGCAACATTGGCAGATAATCCAAAATCAGCGAGGCAACCGCCACGGCATAGAAATTACCGAAGTTGGAAGCTAACGTCGCGCGAACATATTTAAGTGTATTGGCAAATACCGCGCGCCCTTCCTGAATACCATCCACAATAACGGTCAGTGAATGCTTTAGTAACACAATGTCCGCTGCTTCACGGGCAACGTCGGAAGCACTGTCAACCACGAGCCCGACATTCGCAATTTTCAACGCCGGCGCATCGTTAATACCTTCACCTAAAAATCCAACTTCATGAGTATGTTGTAAAATTTGAATAATCGTATATTTTTGTTCCGGTGTCACACGGGCAAAAACAGCGCAGTTCTGCACCTGTGTCATCTGCTCTTCATGCGACATCCTCTCGACCTGTTCTCCGGTCAGCACATCGGTATTAGAAGAGGTGAGCCCGATCTGGTAGGCAACCGCGCCGGCAACTTCCGGACTATCACCAGTGAGAATTTTAACCTGCACACCCAGGGAGTTCGCTTTCTTAATTGCTTCAACTGCGGTCGGCTTAATCGGATCTACAAACGAAAGCAACCCTACTAACTGCAGGTCGGTCTCGGCCTGCAACAGGTCATCGGGAGCGGTTGTCCCACAATCTTTGTATGCCACGGCAATAGCACGCTTTCCCTGACTTCCCATCGCTGCAATCCACTGCTTCAGTTCTTCCACCGTTTGACTCGCCAGACCGGAAGATATATGCACAATATCCTCAGCCGCTCCACGAACAATCAGAGAATACGTTCTGTCTTTCTCGACCAGCATGCTGTTCCTCCGGCGGTGCGGATCAAAGGGAATTTCGTCAACTCGTTTGTACTCTCGAAGCGTACTGCGTTCATCTTCGGAAATAGCCTGATGAATTGCCAGATCAAAAGCGTTATTCGGCAATCCTTTTGTCTCATCCAAAAACGGCGCGGCCAGGCTGGCAAAATGCAAAACATTCTGGTCTCCTAAAGATTTTATTTCGGCAACCTGCAGCTTATTCTGCGTCAACGTCCCCGTTTTATCGGTACACAAAATCTCAATACTCCCCAGATCTTCAATCGCCGAGAGCCGCTTAACCACAACTTTATTCTTAGCCAAAGATACCGCCCCGCGCGACAGGGAAAAGGTCATGACTACCGGAAGCGCTTCGGGAATAACACTTACCGCGAGTGCGATTGAGAAAATAATCAGCTCGGTCAATCGCGATCCGCTCCCATCCGGACTATTAACTCCCTTTATAAACAAGTTTGCAAAGAAGACAAAAACCAGCGTCACAATAACCAGATTGAGAATAAACTTACTTAATTTATTAATACTTTTATCAAACGAACTCCGGTGTTTGGTTTGGGTAGCCAGATGGGTAATATCCCCCAAATTGGTCTGTGAACCCGTTAAGAGCACCACACCGGTAGCTTTTCCACTTACAACGGTCGTCCCGGAGAACATAATATTCGAAGCTTTATAAATATCCTCTGTTGGCTGGCTCAACGTCTCGCTGGTTTTCTGTACCGGTACCGATTCACCGGTCAGAATTGACTCGTCAACAGTGAGATCTTTGTGCGCAACAACACGTACATCGGCCGGGATAATATCTCCGGTTTCCAGAATAATCACATCACCCGGTACCAGTTCCGAACTGTCAATCACCGTTTCTTTACTTTCACGGATTACCCGCGCCCGGCGTACAATAAATTTTTTCAACAACGCCAACGACTGAGCAGAATGATATTCCTGGTAAAATCCGAGAACCGTATTAATAGTAATAAACAGCACAATCAAATAAGCATCGGTGCGTTCACCAAGAATAAATGCTAAAAACGCCGAAAGAAATAACAGATAAATAAACGGTGACGCAATTTGTCGCAACAATAATTCCTTAACACTGGTATCTTTACCTTTTATCTCATTCTTGCCATATTTTTGCTGCCGCTCTTTGACAGTTTTTTCGTTTAACCCGGCCTCTTTAGAGGTAGTAAAGTCGCTGAATAATTCGGTAAGGGGTTTGGAAGTAAACGGTGAGAATGATGCCATATACCAGTAGTATACCGCGGAGTTACATCTACAGCGAGAGTTTAGTGAATGATAACCGAATTAGAATTACTTGAATTAGTAATAGTCGTTGTCGCCGAACCGGTTGCCGTATTCACATCCCCGCCGGAATTATTGCCCGTATTCACAGTATTATTCACCGTTGTTGTCTGTGTTGAAGTATTGCTTTGATTAACCGTAGTTGAGCTGTTGTTGTTTATGATTATGACGTTAGTAGAACCACTACCGTTTCCGGTATTACCGATTCCTGACGGGCTAGGGTGGAAAGTCGACGATGCTGTTGGGGAGGGAGTGGTGGTAGGATCGGAGGTTGAAGATGGAGATGGTGAGGCTGTTGCCGAGGAAGTCGGACTTGCTGAGGCAGAAGCTGATGGGCTGGGAGTAAATGTTGCAGTTGAAATTTGAAGATTAAAAAGCGGCTTGGTTAAATGAAAGTAAGCTAATACTGAATCCGGTGAAATGGATAACCACAATAAAACTCCAACTACCACTCCGATAATTGGTTTATTTTTGGAAAAATTAAAATTAAGTTTAAAATCAAGTTTTTTCATCTCTCGGATAATTATCCAGCTTTCATGAATAATTATAAGTATCGAAGGCACAAGAATAAAGAAGAGCAGACCTAAAGGATTTTTAGTTGATTCCTGAAGAAATCCAACATAGGGAAGCGTTAGTACAACTTTCCCGACAATATCGTTTTTGCTTACAGTCTTTGGATCTATTTCTTTGTTCGCGTCTCCTTTAGTTAGGTAGTAATTATGAGCAAAAATTACTCGGTGGGTTACTAAATTGGATCCGAGACGATAGGTCACGATGTCATTTATATAATAATCAGCTTGCGAGAGCACAACCACGGCACTGCCAACACCAATAGCGGGCGTCATTGAACCGGAAACAACGGAGAGTAATTTAATTTGAGAAGTGTGAGAGAACTTGGAATACAGCGCCACGACTCCAATCGTAGCAACCACTACTAAAAACACGACACTCATCACTTCATAAGAAGTAAATAGTAATTTTCTCCAGTTTAGTTTCATATTTTCCTTTATTCATTGCGCAGTGGCCACTACGCAATGTAAAAGGACTAAACCTTTATGTTGAGGATACCGGATTCCAGTTAGTTGCCGGTGAAGGCGAGACTGCCGGATCGGAACCTTCCTTCTGCATACCGAACAACTCAATCGGTGTTGTGTATGTCTTTCCTGCTAAGCCTGAATCAGCTGTTGCTGGCAGGGTTACTGTTACAGCAAATACGGAATAATACCCTGGATCCATGGCTGGCTCTTGTTCGAGAATTAAGAACGGTGTTGTATTAGCACTGTCAAAATCACCGCCTCGAAGTGCTACATCCTGCCATTCTGCTTTAGCTGTATCGGCTGGACCATAAACTAGAGGTTCAGCAAACCCAGCTGGTCGGCTAAGTCCTGCACAATTTCCGGCCGAAGGGTTCAAAATAGCATCAAGTTGTAAAGCGTTCCCAAGAGCACCATCACCTGAATCAGGATTCGAGCGATAGATCTTGTAGCGTCCTGGCACATCACTGTTATTTCGTATCCACAAACAACGTGTCGCTGATTGTCCCGGGCGAAGTCCATTCTGCACAAAAGCAGCTACAGATGCTCCTGCAGTGTCAGTCATCACAAATTGGAAATCAAGATCTCCAGCAGTAGATAACGTGTTATCAGCAATTGTTTTTGTATCGGTAAAAAATGCCAGTGTCGCGGTGGTAGCAAGCGCCATCACAACGCCAATGGTAAACAAACTAAGAAGTATACGTGTCATTTATTATTTCACCTCCTTCCAAAAAAGAATTCACAGTAGGATAGATAAACGCGGTAAGGTGAAAGTTATTCTAGGAGTATGAGAGTTGTTGATAACTCTATAAATAGCGTAGTGCTATTAAAGCTACAATGTCAATAGAGGAGAATTATAACGAGCCAAGTTGATGGTGTTCGATTGGTTGATACAGACCAACGGCATCCTTGCCATGATCGGCACTCGCAGGTTGACCAACTTTCCATCCCATACGAACCATTCGCACCAGATCTTCATTTTTCAGTGTATCATCGCAGAACCAGCGGAAGTTCCGTTGGACTGCAGTTTCACGAGTCAACGTAGTATCGACAGAAATTGTACTCATAGCTTTGGCAGTGTGCCTAAGAATTATGATATCATAAAGGTATGATTGATTCAGAATTTCACTTTATTGATGGTGATGAAAAACCGGATATCGACGAGATGGAAGGATATTTTCAGGCAAGGTTAAAAGGTACAGCCTGGGAAGGTATTACCATAAACCGGGATAAAAAAGATGGTAACTATGTCATCACATCACTTGGAAAAACCGAACATACTTTTGCAGGAGAAGTGCCTGCTACAATGCTTATCTCGCGGGAAGGGCGAAAACTCATCCATGACAATCGCGGGTTGCTTCAGGACATTGTATTCGGTCCTGAAGATGCAGAACTGATTGGCGAAGGTATGGAGGGTAAAGTGTATGCTATTATGCTCGACGTCGGAGCTACTCAAAAGGAATATGCACTAAAATATATCTTTCCTGTAATGCCGGATGCTGTCGATTCTGCGTACATTTTTATGCCCGGTATTCAGACAATGCGGCTGATGCAGCAGGCAGAAAAAGAAAAACCTGTTCACGGACTCAAATACGCAGTCCCGGTATTGGCGACAATAGATATGACATTGAGCCCCTATATTGAGAATAATACTAATTTATCAGACATTTTGGATTATTACGCGCAGGTTATAAAATACAATCGTTCAAGCCACGGTACATTGCATGATCAGCCAAGAGATACAACGCATGACATGATCGATGAAATTGCTCACTATGACAGGCAACACTCTTCTGATGACAGTAAATTTATGACCCAGGTTAATATTTGCCTGGAAAGAGCGGAGACTCAATTAAGTACCTGGATGCAAGAGAAAAAGCGACAAGATCCTGTGCTCCAGGCTGCCCGAATAGACCCGATAAGAGAAACCGGTATCCCACAGAGCACGCTGATCACCTTGAAGCCCCTCTATGACTTATTTACGAAATTCAAAACTGACCCGTCGTTCAACGCCGGAAACCCAGAATTTATGGACGAGCTTATGCAGATGTGCACCGTAGTAGAAATGACCACCGGTATTGTTGAGAACAGAGGGTCACAGTAAAAACATACCTGCCCTGCCGAAATTATTTGTTTCCTGCAATTTTAAGTTTACTGATCGCAAAGTAAGACACAATAAAAAGAGAGACAAGCATAAGGATATTAACGAAGTATTGTAATACCATGTACGGCCCGGGGTCGAAGTCAACAGTTGCATAATCCGGTGGCCCAACGTCAGGAAATAACGGCGTGAGAGATAGTAAATAATAAAGAAAACTGGCAGACACACCAGAAATAAGCAGTTTAAGTACTTTCACCATAATAAAACTATAACAAAAAAGGGAAGTAAATTACAGAAAACAGCAAAAGACAGAACAAAAACTACAACAATAGAGAACCTCCGGGACGTGGTGCGCGAAACGCGCATGTGCTCGCGCACCACATCTTTACAAGGTTGGCCGGAGTCCGGTAAGGTGCTAACTATCCTCAATACTGATCACACGTCGGCCGATTTCGAGACCCAGGAAATAGGTTAGCACGGCATCGCCGCGCGTAATCCTAGTATACGGGATTCCGAACCACGAGCAACGCTCGACTATCCGGACAGCAGTAAGCTGACCGTGGGTATTCAGTGCCCAGCGGCCGGAAGCAAGTCGAGCTTGCTCTGTGACGGTCGGCCGGCGCGACTGGAAATCGCCGATACTTAGCTGAGATCGAACGCGCGGATTCTCTTCGAACGGCATGAAGTCTACGATGCTGAACAGCGACGCCGGCCATTGAGTGAAGTCCAATTGTCGTAAATCACCCATTACTGCGGAGAATTCGCCGATCAGCGCCAGTAGCTCAAGCGTGGTTCGCTCAGTCTCCTCAGCGTCTACGTCGAGCGCTAACTCCTGCTCTCGTAAGAGGCGCATGTAGTGCTCTTGTGGGGTCCGTGCCAGGATGAGGAGTGGTCGCCCGAGCAGCAGTTGAATGTTAGCCTTGTGGAGTAGGTAGTCAGTAAACCTCCGCTCAGTAAGTGCCGTCCAGGCCAATTTCGCCTCGGAAACTTGCGAGGTATTCTCGTGCTCGATATCCTTGAGTCGGAGGATCATCCCGAAGGCGACGTCTCTGGTGGGGTCCATAGGTGTACTCCTTTTTTAACGTATCGGGCCAAGTCGAATAATGAGTCTGACCTTGAGGAAATTAAACTCCATCTCCACCAGGTAGCGGGCGGAACGGTCAGCGATGTAATAGCTGGTCGATCGGGAAATGCTGATCGGGAACGGAATGCGTGGGCGGCCGGTGGCTCTTCCTTTGGCAGCCCAGAACGGAATCGCTCCGCTCTTTGGCGACTCAATCAGCAACCATCGCAGATACCACGGGATGAGCGGCATGCCGTCCATAAGTAGGCTATCAGCATCAATTCCACTATCGGGAAATACCTCACGTCCGGTGAGGTTTACCGACGGGAACTTTTGCTTCAGCGCTCTCATTCGGATCATGCGTATCATCGCCTCGGATCTGTCTCGGTCAAGCACATACTGCACGAATTCGTCGAACAGTCTCTCCAGCTCCTCCTGAGGATCGGTTTGGGAAACCATTTGGCACCTCTCATACATATAGCGCACCTATCAGCTCATCAATCGATCGGGCAAGTGCCCTTGTGCTGTAGGTCTTCTATCCAAGAAGTAAAGCGCTTCACGCGTTCGAGGAATCAAACGAATAAAGCACCTTACTTCTTGGGGTGTCTGTCTTTTGCTGTTAAGGAACAAAATGCTGAAAGAACGTCGAAATCAAGCCCAATTGAGCTCAAAAGGACAGACTTTTAGCTCTACTATTATATCACATTTGAGCTCAGAAGTAAATACTATAGGTTAATTTTTAGTTATGGAAAAGGCACTAAGGTTTGGTATAGACAGTATAGTTACGAAAAAAGCTTCGAGGCGAGGTGTCGTTGCCGACCCCAAGCTGAAACCTCTCGCACTGTATCCAGTCCCCTTAGTGCCTGATCCTGCACATCATTCGCGTAACCGCCGAGCGGCAGACTCATGTATAGCCACCAGCCAGTGCACCAGACGCCGGTAGGCATCGTAGTGGTTGGCCAGGAGCTTAATGCACTCCCAAACGATCACGACGGTGACATACGTCTGGGTACTGATTTGCCGACTCCCGTCGACGCCCGCGTTCCACCCGACCACAATTATGCCAATAAACAGCACCGACCACAGCACGTCGCGGAACAGGTAGCCAACTGATAGCGGCTGCGGCTCGGGCGCCAGGTGGATAAGAATTCCGTACAGTTTTGCGAACTCGTCGATTTTACCGGCGAACTCCTTGCGGTATCTGGGATGCCGTAACATGCTCATCATGAGAACTCCAAACGACACCAGTACCAACAGGCAACTCAGGCTATTGTCCAGGAGAAAATTCACCATCTCAGTGCTCCTTTTACTTATCGACATTCGAAACGGCAAATACGCTATGGTAACGTGCAGGAGTTAACTATCTCCCTACTATCTTGCGCAGACTGTGCCTTGTAACCATGAAGCCGTTAACGGCTATCACAATCCAAAACACAAGCTGCGGTAAGCAGAAGAGAGCATAGTTCCGGCAATGGGAAGCGGCTAGCGACGGATACGGGTAAACGTGATCTGGATTGTGCGACCCTGCAGGTCGTCCCGGTCGATGAACAACACCAGGGAGATGTCCTGAGACGCTCCCTTCAAGTGAAAGTTGTCCGGAGCGTTGCCTATCCACAAGTCGGGATCGACCTGCTCGAAGTAACCATCGTCCAGCCCTGGAGTGACTATCTCCACTGACCTAGGATAGATCAGCGTCCAATAGTCGTCCTCCCACGGGTTGTTCGCGAGCAGGTTGTTCATCCAGAACCGGCCAGTTGCATCGAACCGGGCTTTGATCCGGAGCGGCTCGGAGGCCGTTATCTGCACCGTCTCTCCGGCTGTGTATACTTCATTCGTACCGAACGTCGAAATTTGCCAGTTGCCCGGTGCAACGACGATAGTAACCGTATCAGGCTGTGCCCGAGCCGCCTGGGGGAGTGCCAACGCGATTGTCGTGATGATCAGAATCAGCGGGGTGATCAGACGTCTTCTCATGAGGATGCTCCTCTGCTTACAAAAGATAGTAGGGACAATCAGCGCTTCAATACTTTAAAGTTCTGACTGTCACTACTAAGGTAATAGCATGGTAAGGTGCAAAAGGGAAGTGCTCCCGATGTGACTCGAACACATGACCTACTCCTTAGAAGGGAGTTGCTCTATCCAGCTGAGCTACGGGAGCGTAAAAGCACGACTAATTATACCAATTCAGAAGGGTTTCTGCTACACTATTTATATGACAGATCTTTATTTTACTTTCTTATCCATTCATATTTTAGGTGCCGTCAGCCTTTTTGCCTGGATTTTCTTCGCCCTTCTATCGCTTAAAGTTACAACCCTGATGAGTTATCGAAAACAGGCCATGATTATTTCAATTAACGGCGGAGTACAGCTTGTCACCGGCTCGCTGGTCGGATTGGCGCACCACGGAAACCCTGTTACGTTCTGTGCCAAAATTGGCTTATATTTGGCCGTTATTGCGGTTACCGAACTGGCTTTGTACTGGAAAATGCAACACAAAGAGGCCTTCCCGGCTGCCACGGTGTATTCTACGCTGACAATAGGCATGCTCTTTGCCGTAATGACGGTTATTTCCTTTTAAAGTAGTTCCTGGAGTTGCCGTCCGATCTTCCCGTGGTCGTGGCGAATCGTATCCAGTTTATTCCAGATCTCGCGCTTTTCACCGGCCGATTCGGCAAAATCCGCAACAATAACCTGAAAGGGCAGTGTATTCAATTTTTCCATTTCGCGGTCATCAGGATTAATAACATGGATACCGTCGGCAGCATATTTTGCCAGCACTGTTTCGGTGAGATGAGTGCTCTTATTAACCAGCGCGTAATCCAAAACACCGCTCCCTAAAAACTCCGACATCTTGGTAACATAGTCAAAGGCGGAATAAGTATCAGTTTGTCCCGGCTGTGTGGTGGTGTTTGCAACATACACGACAGTACCGTTAGTTTCAGCTAACGCTTCACGGATCCCGCCAAACACTAACGTAGCCATAATACTGGTATAAAAACTTCCCGGACCAATAACTACCAGATCGGCAGTTCTGATTTCATCTAATACTACCTCGGTAGCCCGGGCATCCTCATCAGACAAAAAAAGTCGTTTAATCGGCGACTTGTTTAACCCCCGTGTTTCCAGTTCGTTGCGGGTAATAGTTCCGTCTTCCAGTTCCGCACATAAATCGACATTCGCGTCAGAAACAGGTACAACCCGTGCAATGCACCCGACTAATTCCTGCAATTCATCTACCGCTACTGAAAAACTTCCCTCCATTTGCGCCAAAGCAGCAATAATCAGATTACCAACGGCCATCCCTTCAAGTTGCGGAACGCCGTCTCCATTAAAACGGTGTTGTAAAAGGCGGGGAATCAACCGCTCATGGTCGTAAGCCAAATTAGAAATAGTATTGCGGATATCTCCGGGAGCAGGAATATTCCCGATCGACCGGGCAACACCGGTACTTCGACCACAATCGGTAGTACCGACAATCGCAGTCATTTGCGAAAAATAGGACTGGCAGGAAAGAATTATTTGCGTAGTGCCGTTGCCCCCGCCTAGAGCAACTAATTTTTTATCATGCATATAACGTAGTATACTAATGC
Source organism: uncultured Gammaproteobacteria bacterium (assembly GCA_964403585.1). Taxonomy (GTDB): domain Bacteria; phylum Patescibacteriota; class Microgenomatia; order JALYQM01; family JALYQM01; genus JALYQM01. The sequence continues at coordinate 753,944 of CAYOFQ010000001.1, forward strand.
TATGACAAAAGAGCCAACAGAAAAATTATACGGGGAGTATTACAAACTGGATGCACACAAAGTTGAAAAAAGGGCGTACAATTTATTTTTCGACGTTTTAAAACAGCAGAATTTTGACAAAACTAAAGCAACCTATGTATTTGATGTCGACCATACCTTACTAAATGTTAACCATCTGAAAGAGGTATTTAATCACGCCTTTGCTACATTTGACCCTGTCTTTAGCCCGTCGGTATGGCTGGACACCTATCCCCAGGCGAAAACTAAAGAAAACTATTACGATTATACACAGCACATGGCTATTCTGGCCCAAAAATCTGAAGGCAATAAAGAAGAATTAATGCGTTTGATGGAGCGGACTGTGGCACAAGCTATACCCGAAATGATCCACCCGAATTTACTCTGGCAAATGCAGGACGAGCGGGATCATATTAATGTGGTCCTCGCGACTGCGGGCGAAACGCTTTATCACCGCTTGAAAATTAGAGCGCTGCTCGCATACCTACCAGTCTTGCCAAATGCAATCATTTATATAGAGCGAACAAGTAAGGGCGATGCGCTTAATGAACTATATAAATACTTCAAACTGCCTGATGAACATGAAACGTATCTCTTTGACGACAACCCCTCGGAACTGGAAGATGTCCACCAACACTGCAAGGGCAAAAAGATCCATCTGATCAGAGTTCGTCAGGTCAACGGTCATTACAACGATAAAGTCCTTGCAAACCTGATTAGGGCTGAAGAGTGGAATTATAGTAATCACTAGACAAGATCTCCAGGATACTTCTATACTGAAAAGGTGATAGCTTTTAAACATACCAAAGCACTCCATATACTCCTTGTCACGGTTATCGTAACCAGCCTGCTGGCAGTTATGAGCAATTATGGACGTGAATTGAGTTATGGACAAACTATCAATCCTGCCGGTTGTTACACCTATGTTGTTACGGATAAAAATAACTCGAGTGTCAAGTTTATGGCTATAAACTTAAATACAAGAGTACTCACTCCTTTGTCAGCAACCTACTCCGGAGATGATATTTTCGAATCCCTTGCTATAGATCCAACCAACAAAGTTCTCTATACCGTTTCGTTAAGTGGGTATTCATCTCCCGGTCGACTGTATAAAGTCGATGGTACTACCGGAGCCGTTACATTAGTTGGTAACACCGGCTACACCAGCGTTTCTGCGCTGTCATTTAAGCCGGATGGCACCCTATGGGGCTGGGATGAAACGAAAGGTTTAATTAGTATTAACAAAACCACTGGTGCTGCAACATTGTCCTATTCAACTGTCAGGGATTTCGGTGGTATGGCGTGGAACACTGCCGGCACAGTGCTATACTTATCTCTCGAAAATAAGGAATTGTGGACTTATACTCCTTCCACAAACACACTTTCAAGAATTGCTACCAATCTTCCCTATGAAGGCGACTCATTAGCCATGAGACCCGACGGAGTATTGCTTGGCGGAAACGGTAACGGTGGTTCAGGTCAGGTAACCATTTACTCCTACAATACTTCAACTAAGACCTCCAGCAATGTGATCTCGATTGCAAGCGACTACGATGATGTTGAGGATATTGCCTGGCCACAGAGCTGCGGAAATCCATATAGCCCAACACCCAGCCCGACACCGAGCCGCACACCAACACCGACACCTACTCCGTCACGAACCCCTACACCTACTCCGACACCCACACCAACGCCTACGCCATCACCGACCCCAACTCCTACGCCTGCCTGTGCTCCGAATTGCTCAACAAAAGAAATCGGTACTATTAATCCGCTATTCAACACCTTCTCCGCCGACGGTGACAACACCATTGAAATGAATGATCCGGACACCTGGGTTCGCTTAACAATTCAGGGCCCGAGCCCGCTTGCCTCAAGCAATGTCATTGTCAGTGAACGAATTGATACCACCAACTTTACAATTAACTCGCCCTACCACACCTCAGCGTCAGACTACAGTATTAAAGTTACCAAGAAGAGCGGTGCCACAGAAAACGATATAACCTGTGCCGATAGTGGCGACGCGGATGCAATACCTGATTGTGTGACCAGGCTCCCAGCCAGCGGATCGATTACCGGACTCAATGTTACCTTAACGAATGTTTTAGCTGCCGATGTACATTACATCTACTTTAAAGTGACACCGGTTCGATCGTTAAGTTCTGCGGAAATTGACAGCAGTACCAGCCAAATTGAATATGTTGGCTTTGGCGCAACCAATCCGAACCGGCTTGTGTCTTTGGATATGCACCAGGTAAACATTAATTCGGGACCCTCATTCTTCCAGGTATATAATGGCGATGTCTACACCGCATCAACCGATACATCGGTCGCGGTAGAATCGAAACTGCCCCTCAATACTGCTTTTGACCCAACCAATAAATCCATAATTATCGCCAAAGGCGGCTCCAACTGGGGAAATGGGCGAGTTAATACCAAAGGGTGGGATATCAGCAATTACAATAGAGTAGACAATAGCGATTTTGATTATGATGTTTATGCAGCACGCTATGCCGAACAAATCAAAGCGGTAGATATAACCAACCTTGGATACGCAGCCCTTACGACTTCAGGTTATTATATTGATACGAACGCTACGGCTGCAGGGTATTCATTAACATTAGGGAATACCTGGAGTGGGATAAATATCCAGGGGAAGCAACTTGTAGTATTTGTACCCGGAGATCTGTTTATCAATAAATCATTTACAATTCAAAAAGACGGATTAAGTTCGATTATCTTTATCGTCAAAGGTAATATCGGAATCGATCCGGATGTGACCAAAGTAGAGGGTATGTATATTGCCGAACAGGGGAAAATTGATACATCGTGTCGAGGAACATTTACGCTATCTCTCTGCGCTCCGGATAGTACAAATTCATTATCCAACAAACAATTAGCACTCGAAGGGTTTTTCTATTCTGACGACGGTGGATTCAACCTGGATCGTAAGCCAACCTCAACGACCACTGCCGGAGAAATATTCACCTTACGCCCGGATCTCTTAATTAATGCCATGACTTCGGTTGGACTGAAGCAATATGCCTGGACAGAAAATGTGCAGTAATCTATGACTTCAAAAATCCTTCTGCTCGTATTAATGCTCTACTGGTGCTACTGGTTACTCTTTCCGCGCGGTAATCCCTGGATCTTTCTTGATGGCGTTAACTTGATCTTTCATGAAGCTGGCCATGTGATCTTTATGATTCTCGGTCAATTCATGATGGTGCTTGGAGGATCATTAACCCAGTGTTTGATTCCCACACTAATCGGAGTTTATTTTATTGTCAAAAAACAATGGTATTCGGCTAATTTCTGTTTATTTTGGCTTGGCGATAATCTGATTAATGTCAGTGTATATATAAAAGATGCCCGTTCAATGATTCTTCCGCTTTTAGGTGGTGATACCAGCGGACACGACTGGCACTGGCTGCTGAATACGTTAAATCTGCTCGAATACGATCAACAAATTGGCGGTTTTGTCTGGGGGTGTGGAGCGCTTGGTGTGCTCACATCAATCGGATTGGCTATTTATTTGATTATGCTACACCACCTGGACAGAGAAATAGCCGTAGCTTAAAATCAAGACAAACATCTATGAACCACCTCATTTTAGCGTCAACTCCCCCCGCCGCAAAGAGATTCTCAGTTGGCTTGGTATGCCGTTCGATACAGTCAGTCCCGAGGTTGACGAAGAAGCAGTCATAAACCCAAACGCTGAGCAATTATGTATGACATTAGCAGAAGCAAAAGCGCAAAATATAGCGCAAAACCGCCGCAAAGGACTGGTAATCGGTTCAGATTGCGTTGGCGATTGTGCAGGTGAAATAATCGGCAAACCACGCGACAAAGCACACCAGCGGCAAATGCTCGAAAAATTTCAGGCAACGCCAACTGACTGGTACACCGGGGTATGTATTATCGACGCTTCAACCGGGCGAAAAATAATCAGAGCGGATAAATCGACACTCTACATGCCCAGATTAGACCCTGTCCATCTGGAGCACTATATCAATACTGTTGACAGTTCAGGCAAAGCCGGAGGTTTTGGGATTCAGGAAGAAGATGGCTTCTTTGTTGAAAAAATTGAAGGAAGCTTTACTAACATTATGGGGTTCCCGATTTGCCTGGTTGCCGGAATGCTGCAGGAGTTTGGTCTTCAAATACCCGTAAATGTCCATCAGGTAGCAATGGAGCATATCGGGAGAGAGTGCTAATTGTTATTCTGCCTGCTTACCTAAAACTTTCTGATCAAATACATCTTGATCAATTTGAAACGAATTAATAAGTCTAATCATATTCTTTTCGGCATCAAATGAATCTCTTTCATCAAGCCCGACCCCGCGCACTTGCCCGATAAAACCGGTTACGAGTGGTAACCCTAACCCGACAATACCTTCGGGCAACGTAAGATTACCTCTGATATTGGCGTAGCCGATAAATGCAGCCATGGTTGCTCCATAGCTTCCGACCGTTAGCGCAACGGTACGTCCCAATTTATAAATTTGCTTATTCTTATGTTCATACTCATGGGCTAATGTTCCCGCCATTTCCCGCTGGGCCGCATGCTTTAATAGCCGGCCATAAAATTGCAAAGCATGTTCCCGTTGTTCCTCAAGTGGAACACCGGGCATAAGTGTTCCCTCATAGGCAGCCCACAAATACTCGTCCCTTCGTGTCTTGTTACCTGAAAAAAGCGGTTTCTCTTCACGGCCGGACAATTTATACGGCCAAAAGCCCGGCCACAGTGTCCGATACACTTTCGAATCCTGAAATTTTTGCCACCAGCTGTCTTTGTGCACTCGCTCAACTACAGGCGTGTCATCTTCTTCCCGATACATCCAGTTAGTTATATCCGTATACACATGATTGAGTCTGCGTGCGATAGCGTTTTCGTAGATAGTGATCCGGTTTGTGAGCCTATTTAACGCTCCAACTACAGTAGTTTTGCTCTCACCGGACAATTGCAATGGAATCCTTACGTTATCCGGGTATCCCAAATTGCGCAGGCCTTCGGCTAACTTTTGCTGGTCAATCCTAAAAAGCGAACTTCCCGGAGAGAGTTCTTTATATGTAACTTCTATAGGATTAAATGATTTTTCACTATTACCTGGTGACTCTGCTTCCATGTTTAGATAATATCAGGTACAAAAGAATTGCTCAATTATATACTATCAACGCTGAGTACTTTCTAATGTAAACGGAATCGAAGAAATAGATTGCACCCCCGGTTGTTCAAGCCGAATTTCATCCCGGGCGATTACATACGGCCGAAGAGGTGGAAATATTCCGAGAAGCCGGGAGGCCTGGTTAACTGAGCGAACCAGCCGGTGTGTTTCGCGCCAGAGCGCATGATTGCGCTTGGAATAATCCGGCTCCAGCCACTCATCCGCTACAAAGTTCCCCTGATCATGCAATTGAACGGCCGAATCGTCATTTACGATAATATTCTCAAAGAAGAAGTTGAACACTTCCGGAGAAAGCGACTCACGTGTTGTAGCGAGGGCAAGTAGCCCGGCATAGACATCGGCATAGTCTGCCGGACGGTACAAGTTACGGGTATACATATGAATAGCATTTTGTACAGCAGCCGGCATTTCCAGCGGATCCGCGTGCAGGCGTGCAACACGCAGTGCCTGTGGATGACTTACACCGACATAGTGTAAATCAACAACCTTACCGGTAATGTCTTTGATATCAAGTTTATACACATACGGCAGTCTGACTACCGGGCTGCGTGTGGTTTGTCCGTCCAGTAGAAAATAAATATAACGATCGGTTTTTAACGGCTGATTAATATTATCTACCGCACGAAGTCCCTCCTGTCCAAGTAACCGTAACTGCAATGAATGCGCCTCACGCTGCAGCTCTTCAAGTTCTGCTGCAGTATACGCGCCCGTGTCCAATTGAGCTCTCCGCATGAGTGTGCCGAGCGAAGTCTCGGAAAGCGATGCAAAAACCTGAGCAGCAGCTGTTTGTTCCAGCGCATGCGCTTCCTGATTAAGTACCCAAAAACCCGGCACTAGGCGATCGAGATCGTTATGTGGACTGTAATGCGCTACCGAATGGATTCGGGGCAAAATAAGTTCACGAATATAGTCCTGATCGGCAATAAATTCAGCAGGTGCCTTTCCGTACTCACTTAAAACAGCTGGCAGCCTTCGCTCCAATTGATGATACTGCGCTTCCATATCCCGTGGTCTGCGCCAGTAAAGAACATCTAGATCGCGAATCCACTCGCGGGGATATGTTCGTACTGCAGTCTGAAATACGTTATGATTAAATATTCTCTCACGCAACCGGCGCTTCAAAACAGCCTTGCGCTCTCGATAGTCTTCGAACTGCTCGGCCAGATAGTCGAGATCGATTAGGCCATCTTTTAACGTATCACTGTTGATACTTGATGCATCGATCAGCATCTGCTGGGCTTCAGTTAATTCTACTGACGACCGTCCCATACGGTGATAGGATTCAACTGCCCGTTGGAGGGATACATTTGCAAACGTTTGTAAAAATAGGTTGCCAATAGTTCGGCGGGCCGGTCTGGTTGACTCTCTCCAGGCTAACTGCAAACTCCGCAGATACCGTACGATAGCCGCAGCTGGCAAAGACGTATCTTGAGAATTGATTTGCAACTCGGGTGAGAGCTGCCTGGTCAGTGTCCGGTAGGCAAGGTCATGAGTAACCGAAGCACGTACCATCAGCACATAGCCGTTAAAATCATTCTGGTTAAATTCGGACGGACCACCATTTGGTCCGGTATCCTGTTTGTATCGCTCGGGACGAGTATCCATTTTATCAGCGTCGTACAGGAGTGACGTGGTGAGATGTCGGGGGTCTTTCCACTGCTCTTTTGCTTTACTGTGATCCTGAATTGCTTGAACAATGTCGGCGATGTCGTCAGGTGATAACGGTAAGTTAACTGCTTCTCGTTCCAGAATTGCAGTCGTACTTTCAGAGTTACCCACTAAACGGTGAAAATCATGCAAGAGCACTGCCACCCTGGCCTTAAACAAATCATGCCGCCGTATTGAGCCCGGTTGTACCTGCTCAAGTGCATCAAGATTACCTATAACGGCATCAACGTGCACACGCCCGTGTACACGGTCTGTTTCGGGATAGCGGTCAATAAAGCGCAGGTAAAGGGCCTGAAAAGCCGTTTCATACTGATGTTCAGAATGTACCGATTCCATAAGCAAAAGACTATTATATCAAATAGTCTTTTTGCTTATGAGAATGACACAACCTAATCCAGTTCAAAGGTAAAGTCGTCAACGTACACTTTAGTAGCTACCCATAGGGTGGAGCGGAGGAAGAGATTCGAACTCTCGACGTTCACCTTGGAAGGGTGACATTCTACCACTGAATTACCTCCGCACGAGATCAAGAAGTATCATACCAAATTCCCCATTCTATATCAATGAGACTGCTCCAGACGCCTAAGTACCGACGCCGAGGGGCGATTAAGCTGATACGCGACGCGGAGGGCCTCCCGAAAATGATCAGCCGCCCGGCCGATCGCCTCAGGAACGCCAATATTTTCGTGGGCATTTTTCAACCCCACTTCAGCTAAGTGCAATTCGTAGTCTGCGCCTCTTTCCCGACGGGAAATCCAACGTTCCATACCAGAATATTCTAGCACTGCCCGAGTAATCCGCAACTTTACATGAGTGCTATAATACATACAAAATTTTACTTAAGAGTTATATCCTGGGCACTCAATTTATCCTGTTTGACGACTTCTCCGGGAGAAGTGTACGAATGATAGGCGAGTTTCCGCCCCGGATAGATACTCGTATGGACGCCGGTGCGGACATGATCTCCAACAATCGCACCCAAATGATACAAGCCTGTATCGATTAAATTTTCTTTAACGTTGACTTTTATTTCACCGCGATCATGTCGTCGATCTGCAGTAACTGTGCCGCCACCGAAAATAATATTATTTCCCAGCACGCTGAATCCGACAAAGGATAGGTGTTCGATATTGACCTTATTGCCAATCGAAGAATGCTCAATTTCCACCGAACTGCCGATTTTGCAGTAGTCGCCAATATCAACATTGCCGCGCAAATAGGTATGCGGACCAATAACACAGTTCTCACCAATAATGACATTACCGTCAATATATGTCCCGGACTTTACGACAGTACCTTTGCCGATAATGACATTGCCTTTAATGACAACGTTGTCCTCAATCTCACCCTGAATATCCCGTTTGATTTCCGGCATCAGCCGTTCATTGGCTGTTAATATAGACCAGGGATAACCGATAGTTAGCCAGTAGCCATTAACAGTCACGATCTCCATCGGATATTCCTGACAATAAGCAGTTAATACATCCGTCAATTCATATTCACCGCGTTTGGAAAGGGGAATAGTTTTAGTGAACTTGAAAACATTTTTATCGAGATTAAACACACCGATGTTCGCACTGTTGCCTACATATTCATTCGGCTTTTCCACAATGTTGTCCAGGGTTCCGTCAGCTTTCGTACGTAAAATACCGAAAATTTGCCAGTTGTCCACGGGTTTGCCGGCTATACTGCGATCATACTTCACCGATTCCTCATAAAAAACCGGATCGTAGATATCATCACCGTAAATCATCAGGAATTTATCATTGTGAATCGCATCCTCAGTTACTTTAAGCGCGTGCCCGGTACCGAGCGGTTCATGCTGGCGCACATAGTAGACCGGCTTGCCTTCAAAAGAATCTCCAATAGCCGATTCTATCTGCTCGTGCATATACTCGACCACCAGAATATATTCATTAACAAACGGTGCCAGATTGCGCATGTTATGGTATAAAACACTCTTCCCGGCAACTTTTAGTAATTGTTTTGGAACGGTTTTGGTAAGCGGCTCAAGACGGGTACCTTTTCCCGCGGCGAGGATAATGGCTGATCGGTCTGACATACGATTTCTCCTTAATGGGAAAACTCCCTATAGAAGTAAATCATACACCAAAAGCGCCCATCTGAAAAAGATGAGCGCTTAAGAAGGTATATTTACTACCTATAATTATCTAACGTAAAAACTGACCCGATCAACATTTACTTCAAACGTTGAGCCGGCGGTTTTGTAGTATTGAATTCCGGTATACTTTACTGCGCTTGAAGAAGGTGTATAGACAAACCAGTCGATGTGCGTACCGGCGGCAGCTGCACCTAACCATTGACCTGAAATCCAGTTACCGTTGGCATCATATTCGTCCAGGTAATACCCGAACTCTCCGGTACCGGTACCAACTATGACACAGGTTCCGAAATCATAGGTCTTAGTACTGTCAACCGCGATCAACTTTGTATTTACAAGATGCACGTTGACTGTGTTATTTGCCTTCATAATAATACTTTCCGCTCCGGAGCAACCTTTCGAATTCGTGTCATAGATTACTGAAGCATCATCGGCTTTCCAGTACAGTGCAAATCCGTTTTCCGCTGCACCCATATTAGAGTTGCGTACTAAATTCGTACCAACAGGGCTTGGTGTCGGCACTACGGTCGCTGTGGCGGTAGGAGAAGGAGAAACAGTCACTGTTGGGCTCGGTGAAACGCTCGGTCTCGGAGTCGCACTGGCACTCGCTGTCGGTGTTACCGATGGCTTTGGTGTGGCACTGGCCGAAGCGGTTGGAGTTGCCGAGGCTGTAGCAGTCGGTGACGCGGATTCTGTCGGACTTGGGCTCACTGAAGGAGCCGGTGTTGCACTTGGCGGAGGGGTAACCGTACTGTCAGTGAATACTTTGTACATCTCGACATTATCAACATAGATACGTCCGGATGATCCGGCGGTCATATAAACTTCCAGCATCATGGTTGAAACATTCCATGAGGTCGGCTGGTAGACAAAACCGAATTCATTCACGTCGTTGCTCTTATTGGTATCGTTATTAAACATACCACGCAACCATTTACCTGAAATCCAGTTACCCTGAGCATCATACTCATCAACATAGAAACCGTATTCTCCGGTCTTCCATCCCACCTGGTTAACAAAGGCTTTAAATGCGTACGTATCGTTGGCCGACACAGCAATCTTCTTACTGAACAGGTGTACGGCGGTGGAAGTACCGTTTAAGGCAACCGAACTTTTTGAATTAGGCATAGCACCGTTGGTATTGGTATCGATTTTTACCTGGGTACTATTTTCAGTAGTCCAGCCGGCGGTCATTCCACTTTCAAAAGAAGAATTATCAAATATATTAGTCTGGTTAACTTTAATCATGTCTTTAACCTGAGACACTTTGATCCCGCTTGATTTAACGTAATCGGCGATAGACTTAAGGGTACTTTCAGTGACGTCGTATTGATCTGACGCTTTACTTGAAACTACTTCATGGAAAACCAGCACCAGCCAGGTATTAGTTGCTTTGGCGTGATCAACCCAACCCTTAACTTGAGTTACCGTAGTGGATTTCTCAACAGATTGAACATTGATCATATATCTGTTGTACGGGAAGATATTATCGCTTTCACGGTCATGGAAAGGACGATGTGCCTCGAACTGCTTGGCAATTGCCGAAACAACCCGATTATCATAGTCTCCATACGGTGTAGCAAACGAAACAGGATTGATACCATGAGAAACTAAATCCTTTTTCGATTGTTCCACTTCATATTTAATTTGAGAGTCTGAGAGCGTACTCATCAACGGATGCGTAACGGAATGGCTTCCGATCTCCCAACCGTATTTATTTTGCAAATCCTGAGTTTGAGTCCAGGACATGTAGCCGGATTTACCCATATACCCGGTATTGGCATACATAACGCCTTTGATACCGCGGTCTTTAAGTATCGGCATGGCTCTGGTATAGGTGCTGGATAAAGCATCATCAAATGTAAATGATACTGCAGCCTGCGGAGCATAAACCTGCGCGGAATACACTTCACTGGCCATAATGCCGGCAAACTGAGCTAAAGCCATCGCAGTACCAACGGCAACTGCGGCGATACGTTTAACTGATTCTTTGGTAAATGTATTTTTCATATGATTTTATTTACGCCTTAGCATTCAGCTGCGTAATCTCCTTAAGCGTAGCTTTAATAATCAGGCGTTTTTCATCAAAGAAACCATTACAGGTAATAAGCGTTAACTCACGACCTTCGCCTGGCTTCATAACCTCTACATTTTTCGGGTTAGTGGTACTAATTTCACTTACTTCATAGGTAAACTGGTAGGTTGAGGTTTGTACATATACCAGATCTCCCTTTTTAAGCTGAGACATTGGCCGGAAAGCATCCGGCTTATTATGACCAAAAAGTACACTGTTTCCGACATCACCATTAAACGGAGATGTTTCTTCAGCAAAGTTTGCAACACCTTCATCAACCGCCCAGGTACCGTTCTGCATCGGTTGTGACACAATCGGTAATCCAAGCGTTAGGGAAGGAATAACTAACCGCTTCGGTTTGCCCGGCTCATCAATCTTTTGAAACGGGACGGATTTAATCGTCTCATTCGACTGTTTCTCCACAACAACATCTACAGTTTTTGGCTGAGACGCCTGCATGAACGGAGCCGCAAATGACCGTACCTGCCAAAAAACAAGTACCGTTGCGAAAACCGTAACGAGTATGGCCGGTTTCGAGGCCTTAACAAAAGATAATGAGCGGGCAATAGTGTTTTTCATATAACCTTTTTATATTTAAACCGATGCTGCGATGCTTTTCTGTGCGACTAAGCCAGGTAATCCTGGCGCAGAGCGAAGCGGGGAGCTAAAGAAAAGATCGCAAATAGGTTTAAATTCATATATTAGTTATTTTTCTTTGCATTTTTGTAATAACGAACAACTACACTTACTGAGTACATAAGACTCAATACTGATACGGCTGCAAAAGCCATAGCAAGATTGTAGTTAACGTTTCTTGACCAAAGGTACATAGCACCTGAAGTCATAGGTAACGCTGTCGCTGCAGCAAGTGTGACACCACCTGTGTATGACATAAAAACTCCTTTTACCTGGTTCCCCATCCCATGGAGTAACCAGCCTTTAAAAATAATGAACTTATCTGTTTATCGATTTTTTCGGCCCAGGCGCCAGTCGTGAGAAGCTTGCGCACGAGCTTGGTATAAACAATAAACAAATACGAACCCAAGAGACCAACAGTTAAAATGTTGGCATAGATAAATTCAGGAATAATCGTAATTCTCAAAATCCAATCCCAGATATCCGCATCCTCGTAACTCTTTAGAGTTAAAACGCTAAATGAAAATCCAACAATAAATTGTGTAATCGCAGTCATTGCAATCACCCAGGTAATGATCGGGTAACTATTCTGCGCCGGAATCATGAACGCCAGAATAACGCTGACAAACGTCGCAATAAACATAAAGTGTCCAATAACATCCTGGAATATTGCGGGTAAGTACCGTTCTTTAGCTAAAATTTCTAACCCGCCCACTGACCAGCGGATACGTTGCTTCCAGAGTGCGGTGAAATTTTCCGGAACATCGGTCCAGGCTGCTGCATGAGTCGCAAATTTAACATCGTATCCGGCTTTTTTAATCCGGGCGGTCATGTCATAGTCTTCGATTAAGTGTCCGGTAGCAAAGGATCCGACCTTCATAATAGCTTCATAGCGGAAGGCGGAAAGCATACCGTGCATAACCAGCGGACCATTAACAAAACCTGATTCGGCCTTTCGAATGACGTTGTATCCATGATATTCCAATCCCTGGAGTCGGGTTAATAAGTTCTTATTCTTATTCCAGGCTCGGGCCTGAGAACAAACAGCCCCAAGGCGTTCATCACGCATCATTTCCGAAGCCATGTGACCGATAGTATATTCATTAATTTGAACATCATCATCCAATGTAAAAATAACGTCAGCAACCATGTTGTTCTCTTTAATGTGTGTCAACGCCAAGTTGATCGCACCGGCTTTAAGATAGTTAGTCGGTGTTTTAAGGACGGTTACCCGGTCAGAGATTCCTTTTATTGAATCAAAAACGGCATCGTATTCTGCTGGAGACGAATCGTTAACCACTATTACTTGTGCTTTATGGTTATAGGTAACGATGTCTGAAACAAGTTGGGTAAGGGCTTTACCACCTTTATATGAAGGGATAATCGCGATCGAACTGACATTCGGTACAATATAAAACTCCTCGTACGTTTTAGGGGCTACGAAGTAGGAAAGGTTTTTGGCAACTTTCTTAGTTGAGCTCAAAGCACCTTTTTCTTCAGGTACCGCGCTGTAGCTTTGGACCTGAACTTTGATTGCATTTGACGGTTTTTGATAGAAATTTTTCATAAATACCTATACTGAACCTAACTAGACTATAGTAAAATGAGCTAGAATAAGCTCAAACTAACTATAATAGGCTGGATTATAGCAGAAAATAGGCTAAAAGTCAAATGCTATAGGATAGAACACCTCAAACTACAATGACCTATATCACATAAATAAATGCTCAGAGCATTACCTTGTGCTATTAACCGTGATAGAATAAAAGGATGAACAAGTTATCTTTGTTAGTGTTGGTGACTATTATTCCGATTTCACTGAGCTCCTGTGCCGGAAAACCCGCTGCAAGTAGACCGACCGCAATTCCGACCATAGCCCCAACAGCCCCTCCAACGAACGATTCGACCGCCTCGATAAGTGCGCAACCTTCCACGCCCGGAGTAAACAATACCGGCCTCCCGCTAACCGTTCCTGCCGGTTTCACGCTCAGTACCTATACCAAAAACTTGGGGAATCCGCGCGTAATTATAGTCGATTCGGCTAATACAGCTCTGGTCAGTATTCCTGCCCAGGGAAAAGTTGTGGCAATCAAAGACGGGGGAGAACAGCAAAAAGTGCTGATTGATAAACTCAATGCACCCCACGGCCTGGCGCTTTACTGCGAAGATCTTTGTCAGCTATATGTTGCCGAAACCAACGGTGTGACCCAATTCCAGTACAACCCTGAAACGGTCAGCGTATCCAATAAAACTAAAATTCTGGATCTGCCAACCGGAGGCCGGCATACCACCCGCAGCCTGCTCATTAAAAAGACTGAAACCGGACGAAAACTGCTCATTTCCATTGGCTCTGCGTGTGATGTCTGCGTAGAAAAAGATACTCGTCGCGGCACGGTTATGGTGGCCGACCTGGACGGTAAAAATGCCCGAGCATATGCCACCGGTTTACGCAACTCGGTCTTTATGATTGAGCAGCCGGGAAGCAACAAAGTCTGGGCGACCGAAATGGGTCGTGACTTTCTCGGTGACGATCTGCCACCTGATGAAATAAACATCCTCGAAGACGGTAAAAATTACGGGTGGCCACTCTGTTATGGTAAAAACGTCCATGATACCGACTTCGATAAAAAAATAGATGTGAACAATCCGTGTAAGGAGCCTGCGTATACGCCTGCGCATATCGATCTGCAGGCACATTCAGCTCCACTTGGCTTAGCCTTCACCCCAGACCAGTGGCCTCAGCAGTTCAAAGATAATGTGCTGGTATCCTACCACGGCTCGTGGAACCGGAGCCAGGCAACAGGATATAAGGTAGTGAGATTTAGCCTTGATCAACAAGGAAATTATCAAAGTAGAGAAGATTTTATCACCGGTTGGCTGGATAAAGAGGGAAAATCGATCGGCCGCCCGGTAGACTTACGCACTGACAATAAAGGTAATGTATTAATCAGCGACGATAAGTTAGGGAATATCTACAAACTGTCTGTGACTCAGTAAGCTATTTAGTCTTCTTGTCACCCCAGCGCCATTCCGGTTTTTCTCCGGTAGCGAAACATACCACAAGCAATACGACCGTAAAAATGAAGACCGATGTCAAGAAGTTTATAATAATGCTCGGCACCGAGTGTGTGAAGATATTGAAGCTGAAAAACTCAAAAAGAATTGCAATAACATAGACAGCAATGACCGCCCAACCCTGCCAGGTAACCGGAGTCCACCCCCAACCATACTTTTTTGCCTTAAACCACACCTTTTGGTCATTCATAAAAATAGTATATCACTCCTTATCCGGAATGCTATATATTCCTTGATCGTCAGAGACAATACCGTCTCTGATCATTCCTGATACTATTTTTCTGAGCCGATCTTCATCTGTTCCGGTTGCATTGTACAAAGAGTCGAAATCAAGGCGGGGAGTATCCAGCAGCAACCGCACTATTTCACCGCGAATCTTGCGGTCCGAACCGAGAAAAGAGGATTGTTTAGAATAATGGGCACTTTTCCTTCCGGGATTGGGCAGTGTCTTTTTTAGCATTACCCCGTAATCCATTAATGCATAGTACCACTCCCGTGGTTGTTCCGGGGCAACGGTCGCTGCCACTAAGGGCTCAATTTCTCTGTCAGTAATTTCAGTCCGATCGGCGAAAAAATGGTGAATAAATACAGTACGAATATTAGTCTCAATAAATACAGAAGGTAGATTATACGAATACGTATACACAGCGCAGGCCGTAGCATAGCCAATTCCGGGCAAAGCATCGAGCTCTTCAATCGAATTGGGTACTTTGCCTCCATGTTCGAGAACAACCTTTTGTGCCAATTTCATTAAATATAAAGCGCGTCGATTATATCCGAGCCCTTGCCACAACTTCAGGACATCAGTCAGCGATGCCTTGGCCAATACCTCTACGGTCGGAAATTCTTCCAGAAATGCCAGGTACTTAGGAACCACCCGATCGGTTTGCGTTTGCTGCAGCATCAGTTCGGAGACAATAATTGCGTAAGGATCGGTAGTTTCGCGCCAGGGAAAGGATCGTTTATGTGTTTTGTAGTAATTCCAAACTCGTTGCTGGAACTCAATTAAATTATTTTGGTCAGTCACACAAGGAGTATACTATACCTATGAAGCTCTCCGGGAAACAAATGATCAGTCTCGTTCTCACCATCAACACCATTATTATGCTGCTGATAGCCTGGTATATTTATACCCACTCTCCGTATTTCAAGTGAATTAGAGTCTGTCCTTAGCTTTCAGAGCTTCAAGTTCCCGCATTACCAGCTGTAATTGCTTCTCAATTGTCTCAAGTGCTTTGTTGGTATTGGCAACATGGGCATCATGCTCATCCTGTTCTTCTTCTTCACTCATTTCCTGAACCTGATCATGAATTTTATCAACATCACCCTCAATCTCATCAACATCTTTCGAGATTTCTTCGACATCGTCGCCAATCTCGCCGACGTCTTCCTGAATATCTTCAACATCCTCCTGAATTTCATCAATATCTTTCTCTACGTCCTGAAGACTTTGTGTATTCCGGTTAACGGTCATCTGAATGAAAATTGCCAGATAAATAGCCTCCAGCGATACCGCTGTCGTCAAAATAAGCAAAATTGATTCGAAGCTAACTCCAAATAGTCGTAGGGCAAATATGGCAATAAAAAGAATGGTATGGACAATTATCGAGATCGGGGTACCTACCCAGTCGGTAAGTTTGGTTGAAAGCTTCTCAAGTGGTGTAACTTCGCGTGGTTTATAAGTCATATTTACCTCCGGACACGTAACAAGACTCTCCTGTAGAAAGAAGAATATGTGTATGTAAAATACTGATTAATTGCACTTTCCGAGGCTCGTTTTGTAATCTGAAGCTTTAACAACTATTATTATACCAAAAAGCAATCCTATAGTAAACACCATATGATGCACTACTCACATATATATTGTCTACCATCCAATCAGATATGTCCACTGCGTGTATACCTAGTAGCGCATAAAGTAATTTTATGATATACTATAGGCCAGTAATATGTTATTACTGTGGATTGAGTTGGTACTCAATTCGGGCCGTTCATTAACAACAAAAGACAGGATAGGCACAAAAATGCCTATTATGGAATTCTCCCTTAAATTCCTCTCACGCTGTTAAAGTCGAACTAAGTGCTGGACTACGGCTCGAGTATTTTGTTCGACTTTAATAAGGAAGGAGGTGAAATATACTATGTCTCTAGGAACTAAAACGGGAACTCCGACGAGTTATGACGAGCGAAGCGCACACCCGCTCACACACGCAACGTACGACGCTCTGGTCGACAGACTGGGAGCTTTGGCCGTGGCCGAAATGAGCGAGCAGCAGCTCGCCGCACTGGTCGCCGGAGGCGAGCCGATTGACGAATCTGAAGCAGGCATGCTCAAAGGAGTGGCATCTATGGCCACACTAATGGGCGCCAGCAGTCAGGCGGTCGGCAAGGCGTAGGAGCAAGAGACAGAAGGGAGAGAGGAACGGCGTAACCATGCCACACTGCGACTCGGTCAGCCGTGCTGACAGTTTCCGCGCTGTGCGTGTGTTGTACCGCTCCTTTTACCCTTCTGTCTTTTGTTGTCCCTTTTTTGAAGAATCTCTTGTATAAATGAAGAAATTTAGGAATTAACTTGTCGGGGCGACATGACTCGAACATGCGACCTCATGGTCCCAAACCACGCGCTCTACCAACTGAGCTACGCCCCGTAAACGCTATTTTAACAATTTAGTTGAGGCATAGCAAGCATACTCTTTAGGTAAGGCATTTCTCTAAATTTTGGATACAATAGAGGAAAGATAGGAAAGAGAGATGTGGTCGACGCTGTGCGTTTGCGCGCGAGGCGCCGACCACGGTGTGTTTGGTTCTCTCTAAAAAGTTACTAGTCGGAAAATATCTTCACTTACATGTTGAAATAGTCCGGTAGACCCCGCGGCATTTGCGGAGAACCGTAAAAGGTCCGCTGAAAGTGAATTATTTCGTCCGAGCTGAGCTGTTCGACTACTTGACTGATAAAAGACTTGTAACACCCGTAGGTGTACGAGTTCTTGTCAATAAAGTAGATCGGTGTGCCGGGAGCTTCTCGACTCATTAAGTCGTTCAGTATTAGTAAAAGTACTGTAGCCCAACCGTCTCCTGCGATATATTGTCCACCTGCTGTGACTTTGCTGACAGATACGTAGGTGTCGACCCATTCCTCGGCGACGTCTCCGGACTCGCCTTTAATGATATCGCCGTATGCGTATGCGACCCGAGTGTTACTCGAGCGCTCCCAGATTTCAACCCTGATCTTTTCGCTCGGCCAATCCGAACTGGGGTTCCGAAGAACACGCAACTCAAACAGGTCGTTGTTGAAACCTCCAAACCGCTGCATTAACTGGCAAGGATCGTTTGGTGGGGGTGTAGGGAATGAAAGCTCGTCTTCACCAACTTTTTCCCTGCTGGAACCCTCTACCTGTTCGGCGGCGAGTGACCATTGTCGTGCGTTTGCCCGAACTCGCGACTTAGCGATGTTCTCATGCGGTGAATATGGAGGGATTGTTTGCCCCCACATATCCGCGGTCTTGAGTGATTCACCGATCTGGTGAATCACGGCATAGGCTATTATACCTACGCCAACCGCCGCGACTGCCACCAGAATTACCGGCGTGCTTGCTGCCAGCAAGGCTCCCGATACAGCAGCGGCCACAAGGACCGTGCCGATGTAGGCTCCGCCTGGTATTGGAACTCCATTTCCCACGCCAGCAAGATTGAAAGGAATTTGTTTGAGGTTCGGGTCGTGCACCTTGAATTCAAACAAGTTGCCTTTTCGGGTTGAAGTGGGATTTATGGTTAACGAGTTACCCGAAGATAGGTCAGACGGGTCAAGCGGAAACACTGGCTGGTTAAGCATCGGCGCCATTTCGCTCGGCGCGTACATGCTTGCCCCATCCTCCATGATGAAAAGAAGGTCGTCCCTCTGGAACACTGACCCGTTTGCAAGGGCCGTGCCCCAAAAGACATCCAGACGGACGTACGAATCTCCCTCAGGCCCATCGGCCCAGGGGAGCATGACCTGGTATTGGTTTGCTTCCGGTTTGGGACTAGCCTGGACCGAAGCACCCATCGACGCGAGCACCAACAGCGCACTCAATGCGAAAATCCAGAATGCCCTATGTTTCAAAGTACCATTCTCCTAATGCTGTTAAAGAACCAAACACATCCTATAGTATATCATAATATGATAATCAGATCAATTATTGATACTACGTTGAGAGATTTCTTTAAGAAAAGATCGAGAGTTTGGCTAAAATCTATTCAGAAGTTTCTTTACCATTAGTCCAATCGGCTACTCTACGGATCAATGCGGCGTAATTACCTAAACGTGAAGCCACTTCCAATGTAGTAGCCATTCGTGATCCAATACCGGTTTGCTTCATAAGCTCATGCAGTCTCTTCCGCTGCCCCATTACTGTCAAATCATATTCCATCTGGGCGGGATTCTCGCCGTCTTGCGAACCGTGTCTTGCGATATCCTGTAAAGGCGCTGCTTCGTGCAATATAAGCCCGATTTCCGCCACTTGTCGTAAAACCCCTGCCGCTTTGATCGCCCTGAAAAACTTATCTTGCGCTAGAGTAAGCCGCCTTCGACTTTCCGGGGTATCGGCAAATCCTAACAAATCTGCACGACTATTCAACAACCAATTCAAATGGGGCTCAAGTGTACGATCGCCTAAATCTTCCCGCAATAATAAAGTTTCCGGCATAAATTCTCCTAATAACCTCTCCTTGATAACGCTTCGCGGACCGCCAGCGCGTACGAAGTTGTGTAATCACCCTTGCGCTTAGCAAAAGCTGTTACATCAGAAGCTGACAAAGTCAGAGCATGAGTTCCAATAAGATCTGAAATTTGCTGCTCAGCTTGCTCCCGCACTCGTCCATATACTAAACCAATTCCCGGGGTATCACATCCGATATCAGGCATACCACCGACAAGAATCGGGCTGGACATATGCAAATGTTCACCAATTTCAATAATACGCCGTAAAACTTCATCTCCGGCACTTTGAAGTGCGGTAAAGACTTCATTGTCGCCAACCGTATAAACCACACGGCTCCACTTCGCGTCTAATTGAGTACGGGAACGGGAGGACAGGTCGATAGAAGTAACTATTCTTTCAGCGATAAGCTGTCTATTGAAGACATACAATACGTGCCGGGAGAGGGAGTCGAACCCTCACGCCTTTGAGGGCGAGGGATTTTAAGTCCCTTGCGTCTGCCATTCCGCCACCCCGGCTCATAAACTTTCATTATTCTATCAGGTTATTGCAAAAGGGAAAAGAGTTACTTAAAATACGCCAACCCATGGCATACCAGGAAGCATTACGATCACTTTTGCGATACGTTAACCAAGGACGGGGGGAGAATGGCGGCCCTTGTGTGCCTTTCAGCGTGGAATGTCTATTCCCATCCCGAGTGAATCTTCCACCACGTTTCTACGCCTTAGCAGGTGAAAGAGGTATGGCGGTCGAGGAAATCATCCCACCATTAACTCAAGCCGGAATACTATATGTAACTGAGTTTAATACTCCCTTAACCGCGGATAGCAAGAGAACATTAAGGGAAGTACTGGATGATCCTGCAATTCCGGGAATTTTAGTACGCGAGCTAGCGCAAGAAGAATCACACCTATTCTCTGTTCAGGGGCCAGCAACACGCATACTCGGTCGATACCGGGTATACGATACCGGTACTAGAAAACTTTCGTATTATGCCTGGGCAGGAAGTATCCTAAAACGAGCACTGACGCGTGTTCCAGACGAACAGTATATCGGGGTAGTACACAAAGGTCCAAACTGGGGAGATCAAAAGGCGCTGAGAAGACTCGGCGGCAAAGTATAACTACACTTCCCAAGTTTCCACCACTTCAACATCGGTACCTGGGTTTTCGCGCGTCGGCCGCAGTATTCGTACACCTGCTGGCATCTCAGGATTTGCCCAGTAATACAGTGTTTCTGCGTCAGTCAGAGTCATGTTCACGCACCCGTGCGACATCGGATGACCGAAATTATTATGCCAGTAGGTGCTGTGGAAACTGATCGCCTGGTCAAAAAACTGGACGAACTGAACGTTAGGCAGGTAATAATACGTACCGAGTGCCCGGTCGCCGCCTTTCATCGCCTGCGAGCGAACTTTGTACCAGATCTTAAAATTCCCCGTGCGGGTGCGTCCGTACAGTCCGGTGGAAACCAGGAAATTAAAGACAACCCGGTTCCCTTCGTACGCATAGACACGCTGATCCTCCAGATCCACAACAATACGCTTCTTTTCTGTTGAAGAACCGAGAACCGCTAGTGTTGGAGCCGGTTTATAGGCTAATGACCGCAGAGTATCAGTCGGAGTAACAAATTCGGTATTATTAAATATATAGGTGTTTTCACCCTCTTTGAAATTACCATCCTGGTTCAGAACATTTTCCTGAACGTATTTATCCGTAAGCAGTTCATTAACCGGCTCAGCTGCTTTTACCAGGCCACTATTTGCGGGGAGATGCAGCACTTTTAATCCGCCCACCATAATTCCGGCTGCTAAGAGGAAAAAAGATATAACTAAAACCTGAGGTTTCATATTATTGCTTTGGCACCGCTACTTTTGGATTTTTGCGTAGCATTGCTACACCAAAACCTGCACAGCTAATGATTACCAAGAATATGATAATACTGAGAACGATACTTGGTCCACTGGGAGGTTGGGAATCGGTAGAGGCCTGGACCTCACCGGTCGGCTGCGGAGTTGCGGTCGGCATGAGTGTAGGAGTGGGTGTCGGTGAAGCAGTAACTGTCGGACTCGGTGATGCTGTTTTTACGACCGGTTTTTTTGTTGCCGCCGCGGTTGGCTTCGCAGTAGCAGTTGTCGAAGGAGAAGGCGACACCGATGGACTTGGTGAAACCGACGCACTGGCACTTGGCGAAGGTGTTGTTGTAACAGTCGGACTTGGTGACGGTGTTGCCGTTACGTCCGGCGAAATATCAATAGCGGGCATGCCGCTTGGCGTTTGAGCATTCACCGGAACTACTACAACCAGCAACAAAAGTAAGGCGCAAAGCGCAATGGCAGTACTTTTTATCATGCATTTATAGTACGCATTTGAATCTGTCGTGTCAATTGTTCTTGATCGCATGACCGCCAAACCGATTTCGTAATACGGCGACAACTTTTGCCGAGAACGAATCTTCCTGCCGGGAGCGATACCGGACAAAAAGTGAGTGGGCCAGAGTAGTAAGAGGCACTTTATATTGCAATGCTGTTTCCACCGACCACTGTGCTTCACCATTATCCTCAACATATCCTTTAACTGCAGTTAAGTCATTATCTTCCTTAAAGGCGTCTTCCGCCAAATGCATCAGCTTTGATTGAATAATACTTCCGCTATTCCAGATATCGGCTATTTCACCTAAGTTCAAGCCGGGGTAAGGACCATGCTTTATAAGTTCAAAGCCCTCACCCATTGCCTGTAGAAAGCCATATTCAACGGCGTTGTGCACCATCTTCACAAAGTGACCGGCACCGGCCGGGCCAACATACTTGTAACCGTTTACTACCGAAAGCGACTCAAACAGCGGGCGCAGTTCCTCAAAAACTTCTTTTTCACCGCCAATCATTAAACACGCACCACTGCGGGCTCCACCCGGACCGCCACTGGTACCGCTATCCAGGAAGTGAATTCCCAACTCGGCGCATTTTTCCGCTCGTCGTTTTGAATCATTAAAGTTGGAGTTTCCACCATCAATAATAATGTCACCCTTCTTTAAATGTGAAACCAGATTATGCGAACCAAATAACATATCTTCGGTAACATCACCGGCAGTTAACATAATCCAAATTACTTTTCGTTCATCAACCAATTGTGATACGACATCCGCCGGCGAATTTGCGGCTGTGGCACCGGCTTTAACGACTTCCTCAAGAGGCGCAGGTGATCTGTTCCACGCCACTACTTTGTGACCATGGTCAAGCATGTTAAAGACCATGTTCTTACCCATTTTACCAAGACCGATATATCCTATTTGCATACTACCTCCTGTTACAACTTTGTTTCTTTATACAACAAATAGTATACTTTTAGTATATGACAATAACTGTTGTAATGGGATCGGGAGTCTACACCGACGGCAACGAACTCTACCGCGGATATTTGGATAACTGTATTTCTGTAGGTACAGAAGTTGATGCTGATTGTGTAATTCTCTGCGGTGGAATAACCAATCCACAGTTGCCTGAATTATCCGAAGCACAATCAATAAAAAAATATGTTTTATCTGTCCGTCCGGAGTGGGAGAATAAAATCCGTACTGATGATACTTCATTAACATCACTTCAAAATCTGGAAAACGCTCTACAAATACTTACAAATGAAAACATTACACCAACAGCGCTGCATATTTGCTGTGACAGCATTCGTACTCCCAAAAACTTCTATTGTGCGGCAACCCTTTTCAATGACTACCTTAATCTTTCGGTAAGTGAAGAAGAAATTTATAACGAACTGGCGCACGAATTGTACAAAAAACGTGTGAAGCTCCGCGAGCGGGTAACACTAACCTTGCGGAACTTGCATATCGAAGGCATGCCACTTGACCGGCCGATTGATGACACTGCCGAACAAATCGCTGCGAGCTTGCTGGAAGTAGGCTTTATTAAGTATCCGAATTTACACGAACACGTTATTGAATATAAAAAGAAAATATGGGGCTTTGAATAATCTATGAAATATTATCTTGGCGTCGATGCCGGCGGTACCAAAACACACACAATTATTGTCAACGAAAACGATGAGGTTATTGGCGAATATACATCCGGATCAGGTAACCACACAGCAGTAGGATTAGAAAAAGCTCTGGATAATATATTCGAAAGTATTATCGCCGCGAAGCTGAAAGCCGAAAAAACAATTAAAGACGAACTGACCGTTTCAGGCTCCTGTGCCGGGCTGGCCGGTTTGGATACCGACAAGGACCGTGAAGTTCTCACAAATGTTCTGGATAAATTATTCTATAAGCTTGGACTCAAAGCGCCAATCATTGTTAACGATACGCAGATCGGCCTACGCAGTGCAACCGACAACAAAAACGCCATGGTAATTATTTGTGGCACCGGCTCCAACTGTTATGCCCGCAACGAAGAGGGGAAAGAAGTTCGGGTGGGAGGTCTGGAATATATCCTCAGTGACGAAGCCAGCGGATACGCCATGGGAAGCAAAGCGCTTCACTTTGCAGCCAAGAGTTTTGATGGCCGCGTGAAGAAAACAATGCTTGAGGATATGATTATTGAAAAACTCCAGGTGACAAATATGCGGGAAGCGAAAAACATTGTGCATGGGTACGAAAAACGTGACTTTGCCAACCTCGTCTATCTCATTTTTGACGCATACCGGCAAGACGACTGGGCAGCCAAACAAATTGTCGAAGAAACAGTCAAAGAGGGATTTGTGATGGTAAAAACTGCGGCCGACAAATTGGATTATCAGAAACCGTTTGATGTTGTGTACATCGGCGGGCTATTTGAAAATACCAATTTCGCCAAGAAAATGTCTGACCGTATTAAAGCAGAATACCCCCTGGCGAATATTATCATCCACGACCGGGCACCTGCCTGGGGTGCTATAAAAATGGCCAAAGAAAATCTGCAGCACTAGTAGTGAAGCTAATTAAATCCGGTACGCTTCTTCCGGCCCGTTCGAACCTTTTTCATAACTATATACCGGAGGATTAGTATCTTTCCACAAATT
Source organism: uncultured Gammaproteobacteria bacterium (assembly GCA_964403585.1). Taxonomy (GTDB): domain Bacteria; phylum Patescibacteriota; class Microgenomatia; order JALYQM01; family JALYQM01; genus JALYQM01. Next base: position 778,432 of record CAYOFQ010000001.1, read on the forward strand.
GAGAATATTTGTAACGAACTCCCAACTCGACTCTATTTCATCGGTACGGGTAAACAACGACTGATCACCGAGTAGGGCATCCATTAATAGACGGTCGTACGCTTCAGGTAAATTGTTATAGGTATCGCTATATTCATAATTGAGAAATACATCCTGTAATTGCATGCCAAAACCCGGCTGTTTAATCAGCATTTTCAAATTTATGCCTTCGTTTGGTTGCACACGGATAGTTAACTCGTTGGATCGAAGCTCACAAAAGAGATTCGAAAATACCTGAACATTGGCGTGCTTAAATTTGATCTTTACTTCGGAGTAGCGTTCGGACAGATGTTTGCCCGTTCGAATGTAAATCGGAACATCCTGCCACTCAGGTAAATCAATATACGTCTTGAGCGCTACAAAAGTTTCCGTTCGTGAACCGGGCGCAACTTTATCTTCCTGTGTGTAACCGGTATATTGTCCGCGGACAATCGCATCGGTAACCGTTTCAACCGTAAACGGACGCAGTGCCGACAATATGGCATTTTTTTTGTCCCGAATCGCATCGGCATCATACCGTTCCGGCTCCTGCATAGTAGTTAACGCAACCAGCTGCAGTAAATGACTCTGCACCATATCACGTAAGGCTCCGGCGTGGTCATAGTATCCGCCGCGACCTTCCAGACCAAGTGCTTCACTGGCAGTAATTTCAATCGAGTGAATATACTCTTTATTCCAGACCGGACGAAGCATCACATTTGTAAATCGCACTGATAAAATGTTTTGGACCGTTTCTTTGCCTAGATAGTGATCAATCCGATACAGCTGTTCTTCAATAAAGAATTGTTTGAGACGGGAATTCAATTCCTGCGCCGAAGCCAGATCATGGCCAAAGGGTTTTTCAATAATTACCCTGGTCCATTTTCCCTCTTCACCGCACCCGATATGCAAACCAACTTCACCGATTTTAGAGATTATATCCGGAAGCACGTCCGGCGAAGTTGCCATGTAGTAAAGCTTGGATAAACATTCACCCATCTGATCTTCTTTAGCGCGTATTACTTCCTTCAGATTCTTAAATGCATCAAGATCGGCAAAATCACCTTTAACATAGTCCAGGTGCGTTATAAATTCCGACCATTTATCTGATTTATCCTTAACAAAAGGAAAAAGTGTTTCAGCAAAAGACTGCGAACTAAAATCACGTCGGGCAAAAGCAAGAAGGCTAAAATCTTTCGGCAAAAGACCCATTTTATATAAATAAAATAGTGCCGGGATCAGTTTACGCTTGGTGAGATCACCGGTAGCACCAAAAATCACGAGAATAAAAGTGTGAATAGAATTAGTAGTCATACGATTTAATGCTGCTTAGTCAGCGCCATAGTATATAATTTCTCAAAATATTCCTTCAACGTTCGTTTGGTACTGAATTCCGGGCAAACCGTCGCGATAGTCCGTTTCATGTGGGCTACCCACTGCTCGGGGATGCCGTCCGTATTACGCTCATAATACAGCGGAATAATCTGCTTCTCCAATAGGTCATACAGCTGTGCACCTTCATTTTCACCACCAAACATAAATCCGGTATCCTGCCAGTCGGCTTCCAGTACCCAGCCACTATGTGAGGAACATTGCAGAACCCCGTTTGATGCAGCCTTCATTCCACTTGTACCACTCGCCTCTGTCATCGCAAAGGGGGTATTAAGCCAGACATCCGAACCGGCCACCAGGTGTCTGGCAGTACTGATCTGGTAGTTGGGCACAAATACCAGACGGTGCTTAAACCGGTCATCTTTCATCAGCATATACAAACGGCTCATCATATTTTTGCCGTCCAGATCTTTCGGATGTGCTTTACCCGACACTATTATCTGCAGTGGCCGTGAATCGTTTGCCACCATCGCCAATAAGCGGTCAATATTTTCCAGGACGAGATCCGGCCGTTTGTACGTTGCAAAACGGCGTGCCCAGGTAATAGTTAGATACTCAGGTGACAGAAAAAATCCGTACTCTTTATTCAGCTGCGCAATCATCTCCTGTTTTAAGTATGTATGTGCTTCCCACAATTCCTTGTCAGGAATATGCAAAGCATTCTGCCATAAGAGATCATCTTCGATACTATACTGCCAATCCGGACTGATCTGCTGCTCATACAGTTTTTGCATTCGCGGATGAACCCAGGTCGGCAAGTGAACCCCATTAGTGATCGGCGTAATATCTCTGGTCGGCCACATTTTCTTGGCAGCCTCACCGTGTTCTTTACTTACGGCGTTGGCCCGAACCGACATTTCAAAGGCCAAATCAGGCATCGAGAAGGTGTCGGTAATTTTTGTGCCATCGGGACCGGAGCCGTTACCGAGTTTATATAACTCGGCAAAATCAATGCCCATGCCGATTAAGTGCGGGCTCAGATATTTATTCACCAGATCATAATCAAAAACGTCGTTCCCTGCAGGCACAATTGTATGGTTGGTATAAATAATTTTAGTTCGTGCCTCGTCCCGTGCCCGGTTAAACGTTAATCCGCGCTCATACATGAAATGCTTGGTAATTTCCAGCGCCGCAAAGGCCGAATGGCCTTCGTTCATACTGTAAATCGTCGGATGATACCCAAGCGCGGTTAGCGCACGTTCACCACCAATTCCTAAAATCAGCTCCTGTCGAATGCGTGTATCCTGGTCCCCTCCATATAAATGACCGGTGATAAGCATATCCTCCATACGCACATTTTCGGGGATATTGGTATCAAGCAAAAATAGAGGAACTCTGCCAACTTGCAGCTTCCAAATACGACAATACACCGGATGGTCGACAACGGTGATCTCAATCAGTAAAGGAGCTCCGGTAGAAATGCGAATTAACTCCAGGGGCAGTTTTGCCGGATCCATTTGAACATACTGTTCACTCTGATACCCGCTCTCATTGATAACCTGCTTGAAGAATCCGTACTGGTAAAACAAACCCACGGCTACCATCGGGAGCCCAAGGTCACTTGCTTCTTTCAACATATCGCCGGCCAATATACCCAGGCCGCCGGAATAAATATTCAGCCAGTCGGTAAACCCATATTCCGCACAAAAATACGCAATTGGGTTTTTAACCAGGACCGTGTAGTCAGGAATCTTTTCAACTACCGAATCAAACCATGTTGTATTTGAAAGATAGTCCTGCATCTTTCGATACACATGATCAACGCTGGCCCGCAAGTGGCTATTGGAGAATAATTCCTGTTTGGCCTCTTCACTCAACTCATAAAAGCGCTGAAAAGAACTCATTTCATGGTTGGTTTTATTGAGGAGGACATCGACCAGCCGCTGCGCTTCCGGATCCCAGGTGTACCATAAATTGCTGGTGATACTTTTAAACTGCTGAACAAACTGTTCATACTCGTGATATTCTTCATGATTCATACCAGTTATGATACAGGTTAGTGCCGAATTGGGTAAAGAACGAAATCGAATCGTACAGTATCGATTACATTTCCTGAACCTTGGGAAGCTCAACAAAGAAAGTACTGCCTTTTCCGGCTTCCGAATCAAAATATATTTTTCCGTGATGGAGGTCGACGATTTGTTTACTTAAAAATAAGCCCAGTCCTAAACCACTGAACTTCTTACGGTCTATTTCCTTACCGCGATAGTACAAATCAAAAATATGCGGCTTGTCGGAATCCGGAATGCCAACTCCTTCGTCCTTAATTGCGACCCGATAAAAATCATCATGCTCAGTGATATCTACTGTTATTGTTGAGCCCTGGGGCGAATACTTGATCGCATTGACAAGTATATTCGAAAAGAGCTTCTCCAGGCGGCTTTCATCAGCTACAACCTGGAACGGCCCTTTAGCCGAATCGTTAATAACTATGCTATGCAAAGGCGAGAACACCTGCATACGTTGCGCAAGGTCCTGCATCAATCCCACCAGATCAATGGTCATCCAGTCAAATCCGAGCTGGCCGCTTTCAATTACCGAAACATCAAGCAGATCATCAATGAGTCGCGTTAGCCGCTTGATTTGCCGCATAACCATCTCCAGATGCTCCTGGTGTTTGCGTAATTCCTCCTCGGTAAACAGAGGATTAGGCTCGTACGCTGCAATTTTCTGATCTATTTTTCGCTGCATGGCCTGAGTGAAACCCTGTATGGAAGTAATCGGGGTCTTTAGTTCATGCGAGACTATGGAGAGAAAAATGTGTTGGTTGTTTTCTTCGACAGATTGAGATGTCATAGCTGATACCAGGGGAGTAACAAAAACGTCACAAAACATTATAAAATATGTGATGATATAATGAAAGCATGAAAAAGATTTTGCTTTTATTAAGTACAACTATAATACTGATTATCGGCTTTGTTGTCTACCGCACCCTCCAGGTACCGGAAACACCCGTTCATTACCATGCCAACTTTGCAGTATATCTCAATGGAGCTCAGGTTAACTTTGCCGATCCAAATTACATGCACCTTGCACCGTGTGTCGCTAACAATACAAAAGTCTCGTTTAATAAACTTGATAATGTTCACCTCCACGACCAGGTCGGGAATGTTGTCCACATGCACCAGGCTGGGATTGTGTGGAATGATTTGTTCCAAAGCGTCCACTATGATTTGAAAAAGCACGTCGGGAACACCCCTGTACAATACTATCTCAACGGTAAAAAAACCGACAGTTCGATTCTGACTAAGCAGATAAAAAGTGAGGACAAATTACTGATATCTGCCGACACCCAACCGGCACCGGAAAATATTACTGCCAGCGAATATTATGCCAAGCAATATCAGACCGTTGGGGATACCGCCAAAGAGTATAATAATGGAACCAAAGGTGCGGAACATTGCGGTGCTGAGGGAAAGCGGACATTTGCCACCCGCCTGCAAATTGCGCTCAAAACCCTCTTCTCGGATATCAAAATCTAGGGCAGACGGCAGAAATTAATGCCGAATGATTGTAAATTCGAGCTATTTCCGAGCAGGCACTAAATACCGCAGGTATTTGTTATATCCGAGCTGTAACCTGACGAGGTAAATACCGAAGGTATTTGTTATATCCGAGCTGTAACCTGACGAGGTAAATACCGAAGGTATTTGTTATATCCGAGCTGTCACATTACAGCGAGGGTATAACAAATATTGACAACATAGTGCTATATTTTATAAAATAGGCCTATGTTACAAGCAAAGCCACGTATTCGCAAAATTAAATCGCTCAAAAAGCCCGCACCGGAAGCACCTAAAGATCAAACAACACCGGTGGCAACGGAGGTACAGGACCTGCCGAACGAGCCAAAAACTGAAATAAAAGTAGTGAAACCGCCAACCAATGTCGAAGTTACCAACCCGCAAGTCATCGACAAATCCACCGCCCAGGCACTAAGTTCGGAAGAGGCAATTCTGTACCGAACAAAACCGATTTTTCCGCTCGATATAATCCCCAACGAGCTCATCATAAAGGAAAAGTCAGTATCGATCATTTGGAACTATGCAATCAACTCGAACACACAGACAATGCTGCTGAAAGATATCGGGTATGTCACCATCAACGATAATAAATTCGTCGCATCGCTGGTAATCTCGTATAAATCGCCACTGGAGAACATTGAAATCTCAAATTTGAAACCTCAGGATGCCTACGAAGCCAAATCGATTATCGAAAAACTGATGATTCAGATTAGCGAGGGTGGTCTTGAAAAAGGACCGGCCGATGAAACTGCCATCTTATCCTAGTTTCCTCACAAAGGTATTCTTAGTACAATAACCGGTATGACGATACTCCAGGCAATTTTACTTTCAATAGTCGAAGGGATCACCGAGTTTCTCCCGGTTTCATCTACTGGACATTTAATTTTAGCAGCCCGCTTCCTGTTGGTACCCGAATCGGAGTTTACCAAAAGTTTTGAAATTTTTATCCAGCTTGGAGCGATTCTGGCGGTAGTTGTTCTGTATGCCAAACGGTTCAGTACCGACTTTGCAAGCTGGAAAAAGATACTGGCCGCCTTTATCCCCAGTGCGGCGATATCATTTCTGCTGTATAAGTGGGTAAAAACATATTTGCTGGGGAATAGCCAAATTGTACTCTGGTCATTACTGATCGGCGGCATAATTATCATTTTATTCGATCGCTGGCACAAAGAAGTCCCGGCCGAAGCAACCGATCCCAATCAAGCAATTCGGGAAATGTCCTATCGGAATGCTATCCTCATTGGGTTATTCCAGACACTGGCCATCGTTCCGGGTGTTTCCCGCTCAGCCTCAACGATTATCGGCGCACTTAGTTTAGGTGAGAAGCGAAAAACTGCCGTAGAGTTTTCGTTTTTACTCGCTGTTCCAACGATGATCGCAGCATCAGGGTACGATTTACTTAAATCACATACCCAATTTACCGGCAATGAATATACCCTCCTTGCGGTAGGATTCAGTGGTGCGTTCATAACCGCGCTGATTGCCGTTAAATTCTTTCTGGCCTATATCCAAAAACATACATTCACCGTGTTCGGCGTCTATAGAATTCTGGCAGCCATCGCTTATTTTCTGTTGATGCGTTAACGGATTATTTTTCCCTCAACAATGGTATCCGGGGCGTATTGACGCAGAATCTCCAGATTCTTTGCATTTGCTTTAAAAGCAAAGTCGGCAATATCTCCAACCACCGGTACAAGGCCAATAACAAAGTCAAAAATAACATTGGTAATCATGCGGTGCAGCTTGTCCTGAGGTAATCGCATATTCATACCTATCCATACTATATAGAGTGACAGCGCCAAACCCACAAAATCGCCAAAACCCGGAATAATACCAAGTATCGGCTCAAGTCCGAAACGAAAACCCACTATTTTAAAGCGATTATCGAGAATATCACTAATTATAGTTGCCAATTTGAGATGATTATGCATATAGTAGTATGCTATCAGAATCAGGTCAAAGAAGTATGAGGAAAATACCAGAATTGAGTAAGAAGCTATGAGTGAATTTACGACACCGATGATGAAACAATATGAAGAAATAAAAAAGCAGTACTCGGACTGCCTGCTGTTCTATCGTCTCGGAGACTTTTATGAATTGTTCATGGAAGATGCACATATCGGTGCTAAGGTGCTCGACTTGACATTGACCGGAAGGCCCCGAGGTAAAGATGGTCGTATTCCGATGGCCGGAGTTCCGTTTCACGCTGTTGATTCATACCTGGCCAAATTGGTGAAAGCCGGGTATAAAGTTGCCATTTGCGAGCAGGTTAGTGAGCCGGACAAAAACGGAATTGTTGACCGGGAAGTGATCAGGATTGTTACACCTGGAACGGTACTGGACGAAAAAACATTAAACAGCAAGGAAAATAATTACATTATCAGCGTATGGCTCGACACCCGTTTTTTGGCGATCGCCTGCGCCGATATCTCAACAGGACAATTTCAAACAGCCCAGTTTCCGGCAGAAAACTATGAGCAAACCCTGATCAATGAATTATCCCGCCTCAACCCCTCGGAATGCATTCTTCCCAAATCGTTGTACGATAATCCGCGGTTGTTAAAGGTACTTAAAATTCAAACCGGTATCAACATTTTCTGTTTTCATAACTGGGAAAAGTCAGTAATATCACCCGCCAGGGAATTAAAAAAACACTTCAAAGTTACATCATTGGCCAGTTTTGACATTGACCGCTACGAACAAGCCCAGATTGCTGCTGCCGCGCTACTGGGTTATTTAAAGGAAACCCAGAAAGACAAAGTTGATCATTTCAAAAGCATATCCACGCTGTCATCGGCGGAACATATTCTACTCGACCGTTCAACTATCACAAACCTGGAGCTGTTTCACACAATCAGGGATCAGGATAAGCGCGGATCATTATTGACTATCTTAGACCGAACATCAACTGCAATGGGAGGAAGACTGATCCGCCAATGGTTGCGCAAACCACTTACGGTACAAAAGGATATCGAAGCCAGACACGACGCAATTGCCGGATTCCTTAATAATCAGGAAGTACTTAATGAAGTCGGTACACTTTTGGCACAAATAACTGATATCGAGCGTACTATTGCCCGGTTATCAGTTGGAATTGGCAATGCCCGGGACATGGTGAGCCTGAAAAATTCATTACGTGTAATTGTTCAGATCAAGAACTTTCTGCTCACTCAAGACTGCAGTGCTTTAGTTCAGCAGAGTTTGCAGGAAATTGATAGCGCAATCATAACAGTTATCGACACCATTGAGCAGGCCATTTTGGAAGATCCCCGGTTTGATCCTAAAGAAGGGGGAATTATCAAGGATGGAATCAATTCTGAACTTGACTCTCTACGAGCAATTGTCAATCGCGGCAATGAATGGCTCAGCGAACTGGAAAAACAGGAACGTGATCGGACAGGCATCTCTTCATTAAAGGTTCGCTTTAATAAAGTGTTCGGATTTTATATCGAGGTAAGTAACGCGAACCTCTCGCTCGTTCCGGCCGATTATAACCGCAAGCAAACGCTGGTTAACGGTGAACGGTTCATCACGCCCGAACTTAAAAAGCAGGAGGAGATCATTCTTACTGCAGAAGAAAAGCTGAACGAACTGGAGTATTCATTGTATTGCAAAGTACTTGCCGAGATTATGAATACTATCTCGCTGATCCAGCAGGCTGCGCAGGCTATCGCCCAGATAGATTGCATTTTATCTCTAGCCAAGCTCGCCCAAAAAGAGAATTATGTTCGAGCTGACATTAATCTGAAAGGGGATATAGTTGTTAATAATGGTCGACATCCGGTTGTCGAGAAACTACTTACCGAAACTCAGTTTGTGCCTAATACGGTGATGCTGAATAATACGGATCACCAGGTCTGGATTATTACCGGCCCCAATATGGCCGGAAAATCGGTTTTTATCCGGCAGGTTGCGCTGATTGTTCTCCTTAATCAGATAGGCTCGTATATACCGGCCGAGTCGGCTTCGTTAACGTTGGTTGATAAAATATTTGTTCGCAGTGGAGCCTCAGACGTTATCTCTGAAGGGCTTTCGACATTTATGGTTGAGATGGTCGAGACAGCCCAGATACTCCATCAGGCAACCGATAAAAGCTTAATTATCATGGACGAAATCGGGCGGGGGACAAGTACCTATGACGGCATCAGCATTGCCTGGGCAGTGGCGGAGCATTTGGTCACCAGTACTCAGTGTGCGGCTAAAACATTATTCGCAACACATTATCACGAACTCCAGGATCTGGAGCAAAAATATCCGCATAAAATCAAAAACTATCATATGTCGGTTCATGAGGAAAAAGGTGAGTTAACATTTCTCCATACAATTCAACCGGGAGGGGCCTCGCACAGTTTTGGTGTAGCCGTTGCTAAACTGGCAGGGGTTCCTGAACCGGTCATAAAGAATGCCTATGACATGCTGCACAAACTTGAGCACCGCGAACAAGGGGAAACCAAAGCGGTGGTGACGGCAAAACAGACGGTCGCGCAATTGTCTCTGCAGTTTGACGATACCGAGAAAATTATTACCAAAGAATTACACGAACTCGACATCCATCAAATGACCCCGTTGCAGGCACTTAATAAACTTTCTGAGTTAAAAAGCAAGATCAAACTTATCGAAGCGACCGGAGATTCTTTTACTAAAGCGGATTAGTTCCTTGACTGATCCACCGGTTCTTAGTACAAATCATCTATGCCCAAAATTAAAGCGCTCTCTGCTGAGCTGGTTGCTAAAATAAAAGCCGGCGAAGTGATCGAGCGCCCTGCCTACGCGTTGAAAGAACTGATTGAGAACTCGATTGATGCCGGGGCAACTCAGATCAAAATCGAACTGGAAAAGTCGGGTTTACAGAAAATTTCGATAACCGATAATGGTGTCGGCATGGACAAAGATGATATCCGTGAATGTTTTAAGCCGCATACAACCAGCAAAATTACTACTGAAGACGAACTATTCGCTGTTCAATCAATGGGATTCCGGGGAGAGGCGCTTGCCAGCCTGGCTTCAGTAAGTACGATGACAATCCGCAGTAAACCTGCTGATCAGGCCATTGGTACGGAAATACACCTTGTGAACGGTGACATTGAGAAATTAGCGCCCTTCGGCATGCCACAGGGGACCCACATTATTGTCGAGGAATTATTTCATAACGTACCCGCCAGGAAAAAATTTATTTCGCAATCAACAACCGAAATGCGTTTGGTCGTGGAAATGATTACGGCCTTGGCAATGGCGCATCCTTCTTTGGCCATCAGTCTTGTCCATAATCAAAAAGTACTTCTTGATGTACCTAGGAATCAGTCATTGGGCCAACGGGTGCATAGTTTATTTGGTACGGCAGTATTTGAAAACCTTATCGCAGTCCAAAATGAAGAGAGCTATTTCAAAATTACCGGCTTTATTACCAAACCACAACTGTCCAGCCAGAATACCGGCAAACAGTTTTTGTATGTAAATAGTCGAAAAATAGTTGATAAACGGATATCTGCCGTAATCAAAGAAAGTTACGGAACGCTCCTCGAGCCAAAGGTTCACCCGGTTTTTATGCTATTTATAGACATTCCTTTTGAACGTGTCGACGTCAATGTGCATCCGCGCAAAGAACAGGTGGCATTTCTTGAGGAGTCCGTGATTGTTGACTCTGTAAAACGGGCAATTATTGAGACACTCTCGAGGGATAACCTAATTTATAATGACCGCCGGTGGCAAAAAGGCGAGTATACACCAGCCTCATACGAATCGTGGTCAGTGCGTGATGGTGGAACAACCAGTTATGCCGGGCAACTATTGAAGACAACGGTAGACGCCTGGAACGTTCAATCTGAAACTCTGCAGTCATCAGACATTATCCAAATGCACAACCTCTACCTGGTAACCCAAACAAAAAATGGAATAGTGCTTATTGATCAGCATGCCGCACATGAGAGAATCCTGTTTGAACAATTTGTTGCCGAATTTAAACAACAGCGAAGTGCTACCTTACCCTTTGAACTGGCATCTGCAGTATGCCTTGATCTTTCGGTTATCGAGCAGCAAACACTACACGAGTACCGTGAAGAATTAATGAAATTAGGATTTCTTATTAACGAAAAAGCGGGCAGGACACACCTCACGACAGTGCCTGAACTGTTTAAGGACCGGGATAGTAATGCGCTGATTAAGGAACTGCTTGAAGATCTGGCCGAACACCGGGAGCTTAAGGATATCGATACCCAGTCACACAAGATGCTGGCTTATCTGGCCTGCCGAACCGCAATCAAAGCCGGTGACAAGCTGAGTAAAGAAGAGGCCGATAACTTAATCAGAAAATTGGGAGAGTGTACGTCTCCCTTTACGTGTCCACACGGCCGACCGGTACAGATTGAGATTTCACTCAACGAATTACACCACAAATTTCATCGACGGTAAATCAGAAGTTATTTATTTTTTCAGATAATTGCTCCTGTTCGGAACCATATTCTTTATCTTTACTTATATACTGCTGCTGATCATCAGTAAGCCATTGATTGGCTTCCATTCGGATAACGATGCCGGAAATATTTTTAATACGTAAGTCCATCAGGTAGAGCAACCGGTCAACATCAGATGTATGTTTTTCATAGAAAACACCCGATTCAGTTAGCCGCTGCCAGCCCGGGTACACTTTGCGCAGGCTTTCCAGGGCACTCTTCCAGGAAGTGATTGTTGTCGGATCATAGTCGGGAGGAATATATCCGCCAAACTGCGTCACAATAATATGTTGTGGACACCCGTTTACATCAATGCTTATTTCAGCGATACCGATGTCCTGAAAATCCTCATCCACAAAGATTTTCTTTAACTTGGGGTATTCAAGTAATGCCTCAAAATACTCATCATTATCGTAATACCCCAGCAGTGGGAACTCACTCCAGGTAATATTCGAGTACCCGACCTCTTTCATCGCTTTTGCCATTGTATAACCGCTGCGTGTTGCCTCATGCGAAATGTCGTCGGTTTTCAACATTACTTCACCGCGCCGTCCCGCGGCTTTCTCAAGTTTCTGATTGAAAGCAAGAGGCTTAAACTTGCTATCTGCACGCAGTGCGTTAATTTTCTCTAAAAGCCTGGGCTTGTCCAGATGGATCTTCTCACTTTCCTCGAAATCACGGGTTGTATCGCGCCAGTGCTCAGTTAAGGCTCCTTTTTGTTTATCCCACGGGATAACCGAGTCAATCTCAGTATAGGAAACTAAACCGAGTGTCGATCGCGAATCAAGACTCGATTTGCGGTTATCACCCATTACAAATAAACGACCGGGAGGAACAGTCAGCTTTTTACAGTCATTTAAAAACTCACCGCCAAACGTCGACCTTGCTTGCGCAGTATACGGTTCCTGCTGCGCAACACCGTTACGGTAGGCAATTCCGTCACGTAATTCGATTACATCGCCCGGCAGCCCAAAAACCCGCTTCATAAACGGGTGATCAGTACCGGACTGCTCGGTCGTAATCTTTTTTGTATTTTCATTTTCAAATGAAACAATATCCCCACGCTGCAGGGTATAGGGGAAGTAGCGCTGTTTAAACAAAGAAATTCCGGAAGGATATCCGTACATCGCTATGCGGGCAACCGTTTCCTGCGAAAGCTCCTGAATAGTTTTGCCGGTACCTTTAGGAAATGTGGGATACATTGAACCGGTTCCGGCCAGAGAAACAATGTACGGCTTTCCAAGCCCAAAATCGATGGCCAAGGATTCAAATTCGGCTGACGTGAGATAACGATACCCAAACGCGCCACCCACAAATAGGACAATTAAAAATAATAAGCCAATTATTTTTTTTATCATACGTATAAGGAGCAGCACATGGACAATAAAGTACCGGGTACCGCTCCTATCAGTATGCAAAAAAAGTTACGACTGAACAATGAGCGACTTAAATTCGTGTTGCAGGTCAGGCACATCCATCAGGTCGAGTACCGTTCCGGCAATCATACTTAAGCCATTCGATTCGGTCTGGTCGAGTTTCACTTTCTTAATTTCGGCATTATTCGGATCATATACCACAAACGGTACCGGATTCAGGGTATGAGCAGTATGCGGCTCACCGGTAATTAAGTCATACATGATATCGGCGTTCCCATGATCGGCTGTAATACAACAGAGATATCCCTGGGCGGACAAAAATTCTGTTAAGTTCTTCAGCTGAGCATCAACTGTCTCAACGCCGGTAATCACCGCATCGACGTTTCCGGTATGCCCAACCATATCCGGGTTTGCGAAGTTTACCAGAATGAAGTCCGGCTTTTTTTCTTCAACATTCAGTCGAACCTGCTCGGTTATTTCTTTGGCCTTCATCTCCGGCATTTGATCGTGCTTAACTAAATTACTTTTTGACAAACTACGCAATTCACCGTCAAACACAACTTCGACACCACCGTTAAAAAAGTAGGTGACATGGGCATATTTTTCAGTCTCAGCCGCTCGTAACTGGCTTAATCCTCTACTTGCCAGCAGTTCTCCAAGCGTATTGGAAACATTTTGCTTCTCAAATAAAACCGGGAATTCGTATGACTTATCGTATTGAGTCATAGTCGTAATGCCGGCAGTCGGCGAAAGCGTCGCCATTGTTGAAATTAACTGCTTCATCCGGTCGCTGCGGAAGTTAAAGAAACAGACAGCATCATTTTGTGCAATACCGGTAAAATCCGGATCGACCACTATCGGCTCAATAAACTCATCGGTTATGTTTTTAGTATAACTCTGGTGAAAAGCCTGCTCCAATGGAGTAACCTGGGAAGCATCGGCTGCCAGAATATTCTCTTCACTTTTATTGCCTTCAATCATCAGCTGTGCCGCGCGCTGTGTGCGATCCATATTATTGTCTCGGTCCATCGCGTAATACCGCCCCGAAAGCGTCACAACTTTGCCAAATTCCAGTTCTTTAAGTACGGATAGTAATCGGCGGGCACTTTCAATACCTGAATTTGGCATCGTATCCCGACCGTCACTAATGAAGTGAATAAACGGGGATTGAGCACCTTCGGATTTTAATACTCGTAATAAATCAAAAAAGTAATCTTCGTGACTATGCACACCACCGGTGGAAATCATCCCAACCAGATGCAGAGGTTTTTCTTTGGCAATTTCCAGCAAATTCAGAAAGTTAGTATTAAACAGAATACCCTCTTCCGAGTTGGGATTTTTAAGACTGCGGCTAATGCGTACCAGCTCGGTGAAGAGTACTTTACCGGCACCAATTGTCATATGACCAACTTCACTTCCACCAATCTGACCTTCTGGTAAGCCAACATATTCACCGCTGGCCTGCAAAATTGTGTGCGGATAATTTTCCCACAAATAATCAAAGAATGGTGTCCGGGCACGGAAAATGGCATTATTTTCTTTCTCTTCACCGATTCCCCAACCGTCAAGAATAATCAGTGCCAGTTTATTCATAATTATAACCCCGCTTCAATCTCTAATAATCGGTTGTACTTAGCCAAACGATCCGAACGTGACATCGAACCGGTCTTAATTAAGTCTGCGCCGCAAGCATAGGCGAGGTCAGCAATGAACGCGTCCTCAGTTTCACCGGAACGGTGTGAAATTACCACTTTAAATCCTGCTTCACGAGCCATAGTAATAGCCTGAACAGTTTCAAGTAATGAACCAATCTGGTTCACTTTAACGAGAATTGCATTGGCAGCGTGTTGATCAATTCCCTGTTCCAGACGCTTCGGATTTGTAACAAACAGATCATCACCCACAACCAGGTAATTACCATTGCTGTGTGCGGTTAATTGAGCAAAATGTTTCCAGTCGTCTTCGGAAAAGGGATCTTCAAAGGAATACACCTGGTATTTTTTCTGCATATCGAGATAATAGGCAACCAGTTCATCGGGCGTTAAAGTACGATTCTCTTTTTTAAAGATATACCCGTCATTCTCAAAGAATTCCGATGCCGCCGAGTCTAAAGCAAACTGATATTCTTTGCCATTGGTATATCCTAACTCTGATGCTGCGGCCATGATAGTTTCCACAACTTCGTTATTAGATGAGAGAGCCGGGGAATATCCACCTTCGTCACCAACTAAAGTTGAAAGCCCACGTTTTTTAAGCGTTTTCCCGAGCTGAGCGAAAATCTCAGCCGCAATGCGGGTTGATGTGGTGGGGGTGTTGGATACCGGTACAATCATGAATTCCTGAATGTCAAAGTTCCACTGGGCATGCTTTCCACCGTTCACTACATTAACCATCAATCGGGGAAACCCTACCGTATACTTAGGAAAATAATAATCATGCAAAAACTGCCATAACTGCTTCTTTTCGGCAGATGCAGCAGCACGCGCGGCCGCCATTGATACAGCCAGAATAGCGTTCGCACCCATTTTGGACTTATTCTCAGTACCATCGGCATCCAACATCGCTTGATCTAAAGCTTTTAGATCACCAACTTCTTTACCAACAAGAATTGTGCTTAAATCATCATTGACGTGCCGAACTGCATTTTGCACACCTTGTCCCTGAAAGCGGGACTCATCAGCATCACGAAGCTCAAGAGCTTCATATTTTCCGGTCGATGCACCGGAAGGAACCGAGGCCGAATGCACGGAACCGTCCTCTAAAGTAACAAATGCCCGCACCGTTGGCTTGCCGCGGGAGTCAAGAATTTCAATCGCTCTCACCTGAGAAATTTTCATAGATTCTCCTTAATTAATAAGAATAGTTAGATAGACAATGTATAACTATAACGCAAAATAAGCTTGTTGTAAATGAGCTTGCACTTCACCGGGTTACTTGGTTACTATTAATATATGTCCTTACGGCGCAAAGCATTCATCTTTATCGGTTGCGTATTTTTAATACTTATCGGGGCTGTTTTCTTCATCTCCCGCGGGATTATTCTGGCTAACTTCTCCTCTCTTGAGCACGAAAATGCCAGCCAAAACCTGGAGCAGGTCAAAAACAGCATTGATGCTAAAATTGCCGCTCTTGATACGTTCACGCTCGACTACGCTGGCTGGGACGATACGTATGCCTTTATCGAAGACGCTAATCAGGAGTACATCGACTCTAATCTGGTTGACGAAACTTTCTCGGGAACCAAAATTAATATGATGGTTTTTGCCGATACCGAGGGGAAAGTGGTCTACAGCAAAATGTACGATCTTGAACTTGGACAGGAATTACCCCTAACCAATGACTTCAAACAGTATGTTGCGCCAAAGTCGTATCTGCTCTCGCATGAAAATACCGAAAGCATTAAGTCCGGACTCGTACTATTACAAAAAGCGCCGATGATTGTCGTTTCCCGACCGATCATCACCAGCGAAAAAAAAGGCCCGATCAAAGGCTCCCTGATTATGGGAAAATATCTTAACGAATCCGAAATCGAGGATCTTCGCCAAACAACTCAGCTTAATCTGGATATCCTCCGGGCTGATTCAAAAGAAATAACAATTGACCCTAAGAATGCTCTGGAACTGAAAACTACCGGAGAGTTTATTAATCCCGGTAGTGATCAGACAATTATCGCGTATAAACAGATTACCGATATAAACGGCAGCCCGGCTCTGATCATTAAAATCCAGCTGGAGAGAGCAATTTATGCACAGGGGCAGCAGGCCATGTACTACCTGGTCGGATCGCTTGCACTGATAAGTTTGGTTACAGCCGGTATCTCGATTCTGTTTATCGACCGGTCAATTCTCAAACCACTGAACACCCTAGTCAAAGATGTGAATACCATCCGCACCAACGCCGAGTTCTCAATGAATGTTCAGGAATCGACGGGGGGAGAAATCGGTGCTCTGGCCAAAGATATCAACAAAATGATCAATTCGTTAGCCAGCGGGGAAAAAGCACTCCGCGTGGTAAACAAAGAAATTGAATTTGAAAAAGCTAATATTGAAAAAATTGTTCAGGAACGGACACAGGAATTGAAGGCCGAACAGGCCCGGTTTATCGCGTCAATCAATAGCGTTTTTGAAGGATTTATTCTGGTGGACACCAAAGGTACCGTAGTTATGCACAACCACGTTATCTCGCACATCTTTGATACCGATCATCAGGAGTGGTCTTTTGACAAAATTCAGCTGGCGCTTAAAGACAGCTTTGACTTTGAGCAGGCGTATCGCCAGTGCGGTGAAAAAAACGAGCCAATTACCTACGACGAAATCAGCTATAAGGACAAAGTACTTAAAATATACTTTGCGCCGGTTTTCCTCGCGCCCAAAACGGGTTCCTTAGTTGGAACGGTTGTACTTATTGAAGATATTACCGAAGCCAAAAAACTAGAACGATCCAAGGATGAATTCTTCTCGATTGCCGCACATGAACTGCGCACACCGCTTACCGCAATCAAGGGTAACGCTCAAATGATGCTCAAATACTTTGCTGAAAAAGTTGAAGATAGGAACTTCAAAGACATGGTTTCGGATCTATATTCCTCGAGCATCAGATTAATTGAAATTGTAAATATTTTCCTGACAACCTCCCGTCTTGAGCAGGGTAAAATCGAATTTGAGATTAAACCGTTTGATATGAACGAACTTCTTGAGACAGTTGTAAAACGCATGCAGCCAACAGCTGAGAGCAGAGGCCTCTCGCTGGTACTCCAACAATGGGATTCTCCGGTTATGACTAAAGGGGATCAGAACAGATCCGAGGAAGTAATCTTAAACCTAATCAGCAACGCGATTAACTACACTGACAAAGGCTCGGTTACAGTGCGCGTAAAGAAAGATTTGGCCAATGTAGTGGTATCGGTAGAAGATACCGGCAGGGGTATCGCACCTCAGGATCAGCCGCTGTTGTTCCGTAAATTTCAACAATTAAATGATACCTTGTATACTCGCGACGTTTCACGAGGTACCGGGTTGGGACTCTATATCTCCCGGTTGATGATCGAAGCAATGAAAGGTAAAATTTATTTAGAGAAGTCAGAAGTGTATAAAGGATCTATTTTTACCTTTTCGCTTCCTTTAACGGATACTGACATTAAGGAATAGTATGAAAAAAATAATTCTTATAATCGAGGATGAAGATTTAATGGTTCGCATGTATACGAAGCTGTTTTCATTTGAAGGCTTTGATGTCTCAAGTTCAACCAATGGAGAGCATGGTCTAAAGAAAGCGAAGGAGGAAAAACCGGACCTAATTATTCTCGATATTATGATGCCGAAAATGAACGGTCTTGAGGTTCTGGAGGCACTTAAGAGCAATCCGGAAACAGCAAAGATTCCGGTGGTGATTTTGACCAACCTCGGCAATGATGAAACTCTTAAACAGTCTTTGCAGCTAGGAGCGGCAGGCTATTTGGTTAAATCTCAAGTAACTAACGAATCGCTAGTTGATGAAATTAAACAGTACATTTCGGATACTAAATAACATCACTCATCATGCGGGTAGTGTTTTCGATAACCTTGGTTAAGAAGGGCCGTTTTTCCCAGGTTAGTAAGTCTATTTCCCTCGAATTCCGGAAATACGCCGACTCCACACTGCGCAGCTCCTTGACCACTTCACGGTCATAAAACAGCATTGATACTTCCAAATCCAGATAAAAAGACCGCATATCCATGTTACTGGAACCGATTACGGCAATGTCATCATCGATACTGAGCGTTTTGGCGTGGAGCAACACCGGAGGATTATATAAGTGGATATGCACTCCGGCTTCAAGAAGCTCGTCATAATAGGAACGTTGGGCATGTTCGACGATAAACTGGTCGCCGATACCCGAAACAATCAGGCGGACATCAATTCCACGGTGAGCTGAAATACTCAACGTGTCCAGGAGTGACTGATCGGGGACAAAATAGGGGGTTACGATAACTATTTTTTCGCGCGCCTGATGCATAAGCGAGATAAACAGCAGCTTATTGTTTTCCGTATCCTGTCCGGGACCGCTCGGCAACGCCTGCGCAACAACGTCACCGGCAATGTAGGTATTTAAACTAAGCTCAGGATAGGCTTCTTCACTATATGGCTGTTCAGTCTCGGAATACCAGTCGGCCATGAATATGGATAGCAACTCCAATACCACCGGTCCGCCTAAGCGAACAACCAGTTCCTCATACTGGAGTCCTTTTAATTTATTCTTTCGCTCATTATACGTGTTATTAATGATATTTTGTGAACCGGTATACCCAATCTTTCCGTCAATGACAATTATTTTACGGTGATTTCTCAAATCAAGACGTGACCATTCATTATCGAATACATCGATCGGCAACATCCGGTGCGCCTCAACCCCGTAAGCCCGCAGCCGCTTTAAGAGCGTATTCATTTCAAATATATTACCGATATGATCCGCGAGTACCCGGCACTTTACCCCTCGTTTAACTGCTCTGCCTAGAGCTTCAATAACTTTGCTTCCCGTCTCATCAGTAGAAAAAATATAGTACTCAATATGGACATAACTTTCAGCAGCATCAATATCCTGAACTATTCGCTCAATAGTGAGATAGTAATCCGTAAACATTTCACACGAGTTTCCACCACAGGCAGGAAGCCCGCCCAGATGTTCATTTAGTTTAACTGTTGAACTATACCGGTCACTTATTGGTGGAAGAAGTACTGAAGAATATCGGGAGTCTTCATGTAACCGCTTAATATCTTCACCCATGGTTTGATCGCTTATTTTTTGCTGCAGACGGCGTTTTGCTGAAAGCTTAGGCGAACCAATCAGTGCATACAAAATAAATCCGGGAATCGGCAAGATGAAAATAAGGAGCAGCCAGGCATATGCTGCAGCGGCAGTACGGCGGTATGGAACAACCACAAACATGACTATGCGGATAGTCCAGTTAACTAACAGATAAAGAAAGCTGAAATTTAAAATTGTACTAAGTATCATAGTGAAAACTCTTCAGTATAGATATGAGCTCGCGGAAAACCTGACTCGGTAAGTGCTTTAGTGATTAAGTTCATCATAATTGGCGGTCCGCAAATATAGATGTCCCGCTCTGCAAAGTCAGGCACATTCGCCTGAAGCAACGGAATAGTTACATATCCTTTTAACCCGGGATAATTTGGATCACCACTCATAACATGAATTACCGGAACCTTGTTTTCCGAAGTAAACTTCTCAAGCTCACTTTTTAGGATAATATCTTCGGCGGTTTTATTTGCAAAGATGAGCACAGAGTCATAAGCAGTGCCAGCCCGTTCAATCATCGCCCGTAACGGCGTTAACCCAACCCCGCCGGCAATAAACAACAGTTTTTTTCGCTTAGCCAGTGCTAAGGTAAACTCTCCATGCGGCATGTCTAAAAGTACGGGAGTGTTTAACGGAACGTCCGGAATTTGTCTGGTAAAATCACCTGAGGCTTTAATCGTAAACCTGATATATTCACCATTTGGCGCACAGGATATCGAAAACGGATGCACATCCCACCACAACTCTTTACTTAAAATATGGATAAAAGCAAACTGGCCGGCTTCCCAACGGATATCCTTGATACGCTTGCCTCGGACATACAGCGACACAGTATCATGGCTTTCTCGAACAATTTCCGAAACATAAAACCGGTGTTTAAAATACATATAACCAACACGAATAATTTTCCAGTAAAAAAGATTGCCAAATACAATCAGGTAGAGAAAATACCAGTAGTTCGTAAACCACGGGTTAATTAAAAAGTCTTCACCGACCTGAAGTTGATGTCCAAACGCGAAAAATATCGCCAGATAGGTAGTCAGGTGAATAAAGAACCACAGTTCATAGCGCAACCTTTTACGGACAATATATATTGAACTAATTATCACAGCAATCAGGAGGAGCAATCCTATAAAAGCATTCAATACATCTTCATAGGTAAAGAGAAAAAGGCCAAGCTGAACCAACAGCGATTTACGCGACGTGAGAGAGTACCCAAGGGTTAATAGAATTGGATGCAGTACCAGAAGCGAAATCGCCACATAGCCATTCTTTTTGTGCAGCTTATCCATCGTCATAAAACCAAGATACTTTTCTACCGGTTGAATACGCGAACGGAGAAGAACCTGCAGGAAAATGGAGAAGACGCCGAGCAGGCCACATAATCTGCCTGCCGCTATCAGAAAAAGCCCGGGGGACACCGTTGCCGTTACTCCCGAATTTGACCACCAGAAATACAGTATCGGTACAACCAGGATTACCAACGACAGATATAGCCAATAGATTCTGTTATTCATACTAAGTTGCGATAGTATACACTATTTATTGCCGTAATAAAAGGAATATCTTCAAAAAATTAATTAATAACAATCTTAACGCGTGATTGCGTCAAAATTACATCCTTGGACTGAGATGATTTTAATTGCACCCGGTATGTTTTTGTGCCCTCAAGCGTAATCGGCAACGACGTAACCAAATGCGGCGACGAGTTAGTGGTACTGACATCGGAGTAAGCCAGCGGCACATTATCCGTTACATTAAACAACCGCGCATAGGCAATTCCATTCGTTGAAGGGATACTCAGTGTTGCTTCAAAGTAAGCTGCCGACAGTGTCGGATAGCTACTGCGTGAGACAGGTATTGCCGGTGTCTCAATAAATGTCCAGTCACCCCCGGCAGTCGAACCACTCCCGATTGAGACAAAAACATCTTTTAATCGGGCTGCCAACGCCGGCGTTACTTTCGGTGTCGCTACAGGCACTGTCGAGGTTACCGGCGAAGCTAATTTGATAGACGCTGTTGCCTCAGAGACAATCTTTCGCACACACTGTTCATCACAGTTTGGTTGTTGCTGCACAATCGGTGATGATGTCGGTGATGCGGGTTGACGGGCAGAAGCAGTACTCTGGCGATAGAGGACATAATTAACCGCGGCAAGATTAATAGCGATTCCTATCAGCACAATCCAAATTAACGGCTTAAAGTACGATCGCTCACCGGTCGATATTGAATTTGTTTCCATGCATTAATTAGTATACTATTTATATAGAGAGATATGTCTATACATCTTTTCTATCAGATCACCTTAATTACTGCATTATGCAGTAATACTGCATTTTGGTATTACGGCTAACGGTTATTATAATGATCTGTCTCTGCATCCCACATAAATGTCGCATTACCGGGAAAATCGACACGTGCATGATCGCTATTACCGAAACTGTTAATTGTTTGGGCATTAGCATCAGTTAAGAAACCAGTACCTGCCGCAACCCAATAATAATCGGAATTGGGCTGACGGGATGCTCCCTGCACCGGAGAATGTCCGATCATAATTGGAGCTTGTCCAATAGACTGGGTATTGTTTAAGGAAACAAAAGGACTGCCGTCAACACTAATCTTTATTTGAGATTGATTCCAGGTAGCAATAACTGTCTTGAGTGCTCCGATTGCAAATGTTTGTTTAGCCGATGCGACGGTAGCACTATGTGTTCGTTCAAAATGAAAAGTATCGGAGCCGGCATCAAAATAGAGGAATAAGCTTTTGGTATCAGATTCACTCATATCTAATATATTTGGATCAGGTGAAAGTGTCGTGGTATTGGGGAAGCCCATCTTCATACGGGTCGCCATCCACCCTTGAGCTGGTGTCACCAAATTCTCCGGTACCCGTATCGATGTGGATCTCGATCGTGAACTATTTGCACTTGAATCAGTGTTATATACCACACCACTGGTAACTAAGTTACCTCCGCCACCATTTGTCGGTACCGGTGTTGCTGTCGGCGTCGCAGTGGGAGCCGGTGTTACCGTGGTAGTTGGTTGTGGTGTCTGTGAGGCATTTGGCCGAATTCCCACTATATACATAGAGTACGCGGGAGCGGATTGTACGTTATTTGATGCGGCGCCAAAGTTTACTCTCCCGGTCACACCGGCCGAATTGGATTTCCACACATCATATAATCCGATTAATCCATTATCGGCATTCTTCCGCAACATATAATCAGTCACTGCCACGTAATTATCCGGGGTAATCCGAGTATAACCGGCCACAGCCCACGAAGGAACCGTCGGGGCAATACCCGGTATCCGGCGGAAGAATAAATACAACTGTGCCGCCCGGTTAAGTGTAATATTCCAGGTGAGATTGGGTAGGTCTTTTACTTCACTATTCGGTGTTTTAATATACGGCATATTCGCATAAACCGGCGTTGGCTGAAAAAAGGTAAAGCGCGCGTCGTTAGTATATTGCTGTGCGGCATTAACCAGGCAACTGACCGAGAAAGTAAAACCCTGCGGTGAGCCAATTGACACCAGGTTCGCATTGCCGCCGCCTATATCACATGGGTCAACCTGCGCCTCGCCGGAGTCAAATTTGAACAAATCCGGAGCCGAAGAGCGAAAAAGACCTAGCGAAAGAATAACGGTAGCAGCCAGCGCGGAAAAGAAAATAATAAAATGAGAAGAAATTCTCTGGTCAGCCATGTCAGTAGTTGTACTCTTCTACGATAAAAGATCGTACAGTCTGTTGTCAATCTAAACAGGCATAATTTATGTCACTGTTACGAGTGAAAAAAGCCGTTATACTAATAAAGAGAATTAGGGCCCCTATGAAAAAACTGATCACGTTCAAATTACTTCTTATTATTACATCACTCATACTGGGAACGTTTGTCTCTGTCCGTCAAACTCATGGCGTAACGAACCTCCGCTCAGAGGAGGATAGCCTCCTTTCCAGAGAAGAAATTATTAACCAGGACTATTTTTCGGCCGGAAATACGGTTATGGCGAGTGGCACGGTAAACGGTGATGCATATCTCGCCGGTGGAACAGTGATTGTTAACGGAATAATAAATGGAGACGTCCTGGTGGCCGGAGGGAACATCAGCATCACCGGAACGGTTAACGGCAATGTCCGCTCCGCAGGAGGCCAGGTAAGTATTTCCGGACAGGTTGCTAAAAATGTCACTGCGGTAGGTGGATCGGTCACTATTCAGGAACCGGGCAGTGTAGGCGGATCGATTGTTGGAGCAGCAGGTATGCTCGCCCTGTTTGCACCGGTCGAAAAAGGAGCAACCCTCGCCGGGAGTCAAGTGAGCATTAACAGCTCAATTGGTGGAAGTGTTACCAGCGCAGCCGAAACACTAACTCTTTCTCCACATGCCCAAATATATGGCAATTTAAATTACTGGAGTGATCAGAAGGCCACTATAGCCACCGAAGCAGCCGTCAAAGACCAGGTGGTGTTTCATAAGACAGACTGGAAAAAGGATCAGGCTAAACAAACAAAAGAAAAAGCCTCTCAAGCGTTGTCAAAATTTGCCATTAGCATGGCGGTTATCAGTCTTCTCGGCTCGTTTTTATTAGGATTACTTTTGCGACGATATCTCCCTGTATTTATTGAAAATGTTTCTACAACAGTCCTTTCCAAACCGCTGGAGAGTTTGGGTATCGGCTCTTTAGTATTGATGCTTATGCCTGTGGTAAGTATATTTTTATTAGTAAGCATAATCGGTATCCCTATTTTTATTGCACTGATAATGGCAGTTATTATGCTGGCCATGCTCAATGACATTTTCATCGCCTTCGCACTGGCAAAGAAATTTTTACAACAGTATCGAACATGGGGCTTCCTGGCAACATTGGTGGCAATTGGTTTAATAAAACTTATTCCGGTCGTTGGCTGGTTGATCGGGTTAGTGGCCTATATCTTCGGACTTGGAGCAATCTTAATTACCAAGAAACAAATGTACGTTTCCTTGCGACAGAAGGAACTCATCTGAATCTGGCTACTAACATCTCACTAATACGTACGGGATCAGAGCAATAAATAAATAACTGCTGTTTAGAACTGGTCCCGCGAACCTCAACCCGAAGTCCGCCTGTAATTGCCAGACACTTTATTCGATGTATGCCGGTTGGTAAACCCGCCGTGATTTTACCAAGTGAAATTTTACTCACTTCCGGTAGAGATTCGGCAAGTGTTATAACCTTGATTGCAGCATCAATAACGGTTGTATGGGAATGGTTTATTTTCCCGCCGGCTACGTGTTTAGGCATAGTTCATGAAATTAATTTTCCCACTTCTCCTAGAAGTTGGTCAACAGAAAATGGTTTGGCGACAAAACTATCGGCACCACACTCTCGTACCGAATTCTTTGCTGAGGGGTGGGCAGAGATCATAATAATCGGAATTTGTTTGGTGCGATCATCACTCTTGAGCTTTTTGCATATATGACGTCCGTCGTTACCCGACAGCAGCACATCTAAAATAATAACGTCCGGCTGGTACTCTCTAACCTTTTGACAGGTTTCATCCCCTTTGGTCGTACATATGGTCGCATATCCTCCTGTCTCGAGGATCAATTGCACAGCCTCAACTATATCCGGATCGTCATCAATTACTAACACTTTCTTCATAAAATACGATCTCGCTTTACATAGGGTAAATAAAACGTGAACTTCGAACCTTTACCTTTAGTGCTTTCAACACTAATTGTACCGCCATGTGAGAGTACAATCTCTTTACTTAAGTGGAGTCCAATTCCCATACCGGGATATGTTTTTTCGTCCTCACCGGTAACTCTAAAAAAACGTTCAAATATTTTCTCATGATACTCTTTCGGAATACCTATACCATAATCCTGCACCGACACGGCGACCATTTCTCCTGCAAGGGCTATTGTAACAGTTACTTTATGCGCGCGGGGTGAGTACTTTATCGCATTAGACAGCAGGTTGGTTAGCACCTGACCAATACGTTCACGGTCACCATGGACAGCTACCCGGGCACTGCCCTCACGTTCAATAGTATGTTTGGTTGTCATTTGAACATTTTCAGAGGCTTCTTCAATAAGAGAGTCCAGGTCAAAATTTTGCTTATCCATTTTTAGACGGCCGGTTTGGGCACGGGAAAGTTCAACCAGATCTTCAACTAATTTAGCCAGTTTTTCGGTCTGCAAGTTTATTTTGGTAATATACGGCTTCAATTCGGAATAATTTTTTTCGTCTATAATTCCCGCCAGTAACTCTCCAAATGCCTTCTGACTGGTAAGGGGAGTTTTTAATTCATGGCTGGCCGTGCTGACAAACTCATCACGCCGCTTCTCATTTTCAACACGATCAGTAATATCCCGGGCTATCTTTGATGCACCAATGATATTTCCTTTGGAATCACGAATTGGCGAAACAGTGAGCGAAACGTGAATGATGCGTCCGTCTTTGGTCAAACGCTGCGTTTCATAGTGTTCGATGCGCTTGCCTTCATGCAGCTCACGCATGATATACGGGAAATCATCTTTTTTCTCCGGAGGCATCAGCACAGAAACCGGCTGTCCGACAATTTCTTCTGCCGTATATCCGTACAGACGTTCCGCACCACGATTCCAACTGGTAATATACCCGTCGGCAGATTTACTGATAATAGCGTCATCCGAGGATTCAATAATCGCTGCCCAATGCAACAATTTTTCCATCATCTTCAGGATATTACTCATTTCGGGGTTATCGGTATAAATTCCTTCGGAGAGAATCCAATTCCTGGATTTTGAAACAACCGTTTGTTCCATATAATCCTTTCACTAGGGTGTACTATAACAAGTAATGCCTTTTATATCAACATTATAATTAATTGTACTAGCAGGTAAGCAATATATCGAAATTAGTTGCAGCATCTAAAGGTTGCACAGACTTGGTACAATACATATATGACCAAAGAAGAAAAACAACAAAAAGTCCTCAAAGTTATTGAACGGCTCAAACCGGTCTATCCGGATGCAAAAATCGCACTTAATTTTGATAATCCGTATCAGCTATTAATTGCCACGATTTTGGCCGCCCAATCAACCGATGTCGGGGTGAACAAAGCAACACCGGCCTTATTTCAGGCCTATCCGACTCCAGAAGCCATGGTCAAAGCTACCCGTGAAGAGCTGGATAAATACATCCCCGACGTCAATTTTCACTGGAATAAAACACGGTTAATCAAAGACACCGCGCAAATGATCATGGATAAATTCGGCGGTAACGTACCTGACAACATGAAAGATTTGGATTCCTTACCGGGAGTTGCCCGCAAGACAGCCAATGTCGTATTAAGCTGTGCCTTCAATAAACCTGCCGGAATCATTATTGATACGCACATGATTAGAATGTCCAACCGCTTGGGGCTAACCGAATCCAAAGATCCGGTCCAAATCGAGAAAGACCTTATGGACGTAGTCCCCAAAGAGCACTGGACAGATTTTGCCTTAATGCTGATTCTCCATGGACGGCATTTTTGTACTGCCCGGCCGCATACCTGCGAGAATTGCCCGCTTGGGG
Organism: uncultured Gammaproteobacteria bacterium; assembly: GCA_964403585.1. Taxonomy (GTDB): domain Bacteria; phylum Patescibacteriota; class Microgenomatia; order JALYQM01; family JALYQM01; genus JALYQM01. The sequence continues at coordinate 805,529 of CAYOFQ010000001.1, forward strand.
ATATTTGCCCTGACATGAAGAAGTAAATCTTGCACAATTTGCCAATGTAAGTACATAATTATGGTATGCATTCTATCTGGACAGGCTCCCTTAGTTTTGGACTGATTAATATTCCGATCAAAATATATAGCGGCACGGCCGGTACTACAGTTGAGTTTAATATGCTGCACAAAACCGATCATTCACCAATCCGGTATGCGAAAGTATGCCGGCGCGATGGTAAAGAACTAACTCAGGATGATATCGTGAAAGGCTACGAATATAAAGCCGGTGACTATATTGTTCTTACCAACGAAGACCTCAAAAAACTCAATGCCGAGCGGTCACAAATGATAGATGTGGTCGGCTTTGTTAAAGAACAGGAAATCGACACGATCTACTTTGAAAAACCGTACTATCTTGAACCCGGCAAAGGAGCTGACAAAGCCTATTTTGTTTTACGTGAATCACTTAAGAAATCAAAAAAAGTTGGCGTAGCAAAATTTGTAATCCACAGCCGCGAACACCTCGGGATTATCAAACCGCACGACGAAATATTAGTACTCGAACAAATGAGATTTGAAGATCAGATCGCTGCCTGGGATAAACTGGATATTCCAAAACACCCGAATTTACGTACAAAAGAACTCACCATTGCGACATCATTCATTGATCACCTAACTGAACATTTTGACCCCTCAGAATACAAAGATACCTTTGAAACTAAATTAAAGGCTTTAATTAAACAAAAATTAAAGGGTAAAGCTATTAAAATTGCCAAAGAAAAAACGGTCGTTCCAACTAAAAGCGCCGACCTGATGCTGCTCCTTCAGGAAAGTCTGGAAAAAGCGAAAAAAGATCCACGCGCCTTTCAATTTTAAAAAATGAGCTTAAAAGACTATCATAAAAAACGCCAGTTTACTAAAACGCCCGAACCAAAAGGCTCCGAAAAAAAAACGGCCGGACCGCTATCGTTCGTTATCCAAAAACATGAGGCCACCCGTCTCCATTATGATTTTCGCCTCGAACTCAACGGCGTGCTTAAAAGCTGGGCAGTTCCCAAAGGCCCTTCTTTGAATCCGCATGATAAGCGCCTGGCAATGATGGTCGAAGATCATCCCATCGATTATGCTAACTTTGAAGGGATTATTCCCAAAGGTAATTATGGAGCCGGTACAGTAATGGTCTGGGACCGGGGCGTTTATACTTCGTATGATGCTACTGAACGCGACGAAGCCGAAAAGATCCTGGAAAAACAGCTGAAGGCCGGACATCTCACTTTTATTATGCTGGGTGAAAAACTCAAAGGAGAATTCGCACTTATTAAAACACATAACGGCGAGGAAAATGCCTGGATCCTGATCAAAAAAGGGGACGAGTATGCGTCCGAAACAACAGACATTCTTAAGCAGGATACATCAGTTATCTCCGGGCGCTCAATGAAAGAGATCGCCTCGCAAGCCGAAAAAAGGAAAGAAGTCTGGTACAGCAAACCCAAAGACCTCGACATATCTAATCTGCCCAAAGGCACAATGCCCCACAAAATTAAACCAATGCTGGCCGGAACTGCCGATGAACCATTTGACCGGGAGGAGTGGCTATTTGAAATTAAATATGACGGATATCGTGCGATTGCCGAGATTGAATCGGGTAAGGTGAAGCTGTATTCCCGAAACCAGCTTGCCTATAATCAAAAATTTGTACCGGTAGTACAGTCATTACAAAAATTTCCGGGGGATGCCGTTCTGGACGGGGAGATTGTAGTCGTCGACGAGATCGGACATCCGCGCTTTCAATGGTTGCAGGATTATCCCAACGACAAAGGAGAACTCATCTACTATGTTTTTGATATCTTATATTACGGTGGACGGGACTTAACATCGTTGCCGCTCATAGAGCGTAAGGAATTTCTCAAAGAGATCCTGCCGCCATTGACTCACCTCAAATTTAGCGGACACGTTGAAAAGGCCGGCATCGCCATGTTTCAGCAGGCTGAGCTGCTTGGAATTGAGGGAATCATGGCCAAAAACGCGGAAAGCACATACAAACAGGGTAGACGAAGCGATGACTGGCTAAAAATTAAAGCGATTAACAGGCAGGAAGTTGTAATTGCCGGTTTTACCGAACCGCGCGGGAGCCGGAAACACTTTGGCTCGCTCATTACAGGCATTTATAAAAATAAGAAACTAACCTATGTCGGGCACATTGGCACCGGCTTTGATGAGAAATTGCTTAAACACCTGTACGAAAAAATGAAACCACTTGAACAAAAGACCTGTCCGTTTTCAAAAGTGCCGGTAACCAATGCTCCAGCCACCTGGCTAAAACCGAAACTACTTGCTGAGGTCTCATTCACACACCTCACTCAGGATGGGCAAATGCGACACCCGGTATTCCTTGGACTCAGAGAAGATAAAGCTGCAAATCATCTTAAATCAGAGCAAAACACATTTGCACTAACACCAAAAGACGCTTCAAGCAAAAAGACGACCATCGGCAGTCAGGATCTTACCTTTACCAATCTCTCCAAAATATTCTTTCCCGAAGAGAAATACACTAAAGGTGACCTCATTGAGTATTACCGGCAAATGGCACCCGTTATTCTACCGTATTTAAAAGATAGGCCGGAGTCGTTATTACGCTATCCGAATGGCATAAAAAGTAAAGGATTTTACCAAAAAGATGCATCACTGCTGCATGAAGACTGGTTCGACAAAGTAAGTGTATATTCTGAATCAAATGACAAAAATATCGACTATTTACTCTGTCAGAATGAAGCTACGTTGCTCTATCTCATCAATTTGGGCTGTATCGATTTGAACCCCTGGAGTTCCCGCGTAGTTCAACTAAATCATCCTGATTTTCTGATCATCGACCTGGACCCGGAGAAAACAGAATTCACAAATGTTGTGAAGGCGGCACAAGCTACTCGTGAAGTACTGGAAGCGTGGGATATTCCTGCATATCCTAAAACTTCAGGAGCTACCGGCATGCATATTTATGTACCGCTGGGCGCCAAATATACCTATGAACAGTCCCGGCAACTCGCCGAAATTCTCTGTATTCATATCCACGCTAAAGTTCCGCACATTACCAGTCTGGAACGTAGTCCCTCCAAACGCCAAGGCAAAGTATATCTCGACTACCTTCAAAACAGTGAAGGGCAGACATTAGCCAGCGTGTACAGCGTGCGACCGAAACTCGGCGCAACTGTTTCAACTCCTCTCGAATGGTCGGAAGTTACGGCAAAATTGCATCCGTCACAATTTACCATCAAAAACATGCACAAACGAATTGAGAAAAAGGGCGATCTGTTTAAGCCGGTGTTAGGTAAGGGTATTGATATAGCACAAATTCTTAAGAAAATAACCTGAACGCTATAAGGAGTTTATCTTATCTGTAATGCGCTGGTAAAAATACGCACTGTACTTTTGCGCAAACGGCACAAAGAACGCGCGGGTATCTTCCACAAACCGCTTAAATTCGGCAGGACGGGATCCCTTAAAATCATCAATAGTCAGCAAGTTAACAGTTCTATCCGCCAACTTTACGATTCGTGCTTCATGCGAAGAATTCTCTAGTCGTTTCAGAATTTTTTGCGTCGCGGTAAAAAATTCTTCGCCCCAAACAGGATGCTCATTTTCTGCGGAAGACTTTGTTAAAGTCATGACAATATTCGCAACGTCAGCAGGATATTCATATCGCAATTGTTGCTCGGAAAATTCGGGATCATCCTCAACTGCATCGTGAAGTAACGCAGAAGCAACGGCTATTTCAGGTACTACATCCGAACCGTATGAAATAATAACCTCTGCCGCGACAGGTAAAATATGCCCTTCCAATACCGACGAACCGTCAAAACGTTTTTGTTTAGAGTGAGACTTTTCAGCTTGAGAGAATGCACGCTGGATAATCAAAGAATTTATTTGTCTGGAAGCAAGTAATTTATTAAATTCGGTTACCACCATACATTCTTAGTTTAATTATAGCAAACTAAACACAATACTGTCATATGCTAATATGTGAGCATTTTAACACATTTAAGTGATTGCAGAGGTGAAAGCTTCTGCTATAATCTATAAATTATTTTATGTCAACAGAAGCAGCATCTCCTATCATCCATATCGACACACTTCCCGATGCACCGGGCCAGCTTTTACCGCTCGTTCCAATCAGGGCCTTACTTCAGGAGACTATGATAGGTATTGTACGGCCCGAAACACTGCAAAATAACTTGCAGCTCCTTGGGCAACCGGAACAACTACGAAGGCTAATAGTAGAGCTCCTCGAAGACGCCGATGCAGTTATGGCGAATGCTGCAATTTCCGAACACCACGACCTTGGATTCGACAAATTGGTACTCGTTTCGGGAACAAACGGCCATCAACTCAGACTTCATTTATACGGTAAAGACACCAGAGAAGTAAAACCAGAAGGAGTTCATAATCATAAATTTGATTTTGGATCATACATCCTCTATGGCCGACTTGATAGTGAGATATTTCATCGACATCAGGGAGGTAAACCATTACATGAATATGTCGCCATGCCGTCTATAGATGCGCAAGTAGAAGCTTTTGACTATCGAGGAATGGCGGAGCTAATTCGGGTACATGCACTCTCTTTTGAACAAGGAACAATCTATACTATGAGCCACGGTGTGATCCATCGAGTTTGCTCCGTAGATGCGACCCGTCCAACGGCAACTTTATTTCTCAGAACAGCAGCAATGCAAGCATCAGATTCTATCTTCACTCGGGATCTACTCACTAATGCCAGAGAGGTAAAACGCAGCCTTTTCACAACTGCGGAATACAGAAGGGTTTTGATAGAATTCCTGGAAAATCTACCAGAATAAACACATTAAATTCGATTAAGAATACTTTGCACAACATTTTTAGTGAATTCAGCAAGTGTCATAACCCTTAGAACGAACCGGTTTTAACCTCTCCCGCCCGTTTATATGTCGCAACAATCACACCGGCAGGAGTAATGTGTGACTCAGTTAACGCAAACGCTGCCGTAATTGACCCGGTATCAAACAATCGCTTGCCCTTTCCTAACGTCACCGGAAAAATTTTCAGCCACAACTCATCAACCAGATCATGCTTCAATAACGTCTGAATCAACGAAGCGCTTCCATGAACTTGAAGATCGGGTCCATCGGTTTCCTTTACTTTTTTGATGTCTTCGACGGTTTTTAGGAATACTGATGTCGCCCAGGGATGTTCGGTCATCGTTGTCGAAACAACATATTTGGTTGCCTTATTAATCCCGCCGCCGTCTTCATTATGATCCGGCCAATACGCTGCAAATATTTCGAATGTTTTACGACCGAGCAGTAAGTCAAACGGTTTACCCATTTGTTCACCCATAACCTTACCAAGTGATTCATCAAAGTATGGTACCGTCCATCCACCAAGGGTAAAATTACCGCTTGGATCTTCGGTTGGCCCGCCGGGACCTTGCATAACACCATCTAAAGACACAAAAGTTAAGACATTGATTTTTCTCATATATCTTATTCTATCACTTATTGTTATATAGGTACATGTTATTTTGAAATCTCATCGAGGATCATAGCGACCACTGCATCTACTGTAATGGTCGTAGTATCTATGCGAAGTTCATTCTTGAGCAGCACCCGCTGAGACACTTCCGTGTTCCATTCGATCGCTTTTTCAAAGTTTTTGTATCCGCTATCTCTGGTCTCCTCTAATACCCGATTCTTGAGAACGGTATCATCAGTAACAACAAGCGTAAATATTTTATATTCACTTTTCTGAAATAGCTGCGGGATCTGCTGTGTGCGAAACTCCTGTAAGTCGTTAACAATAACGTTTGAATACCCGTATTTAACGTAATTTCTTAGAATAAATACAAGATTTTCAAAAGACATTTGCTCATCCAGCTCACTTTGATTTGTCCACTCCCGGTTCAGGTGAAACTCGCGTAGCCAGCCAAATTCAACCAGTGGGGAATCTAATTTCGCTTTAAGAAGTTTACTAACCGTTGTCTTGCCAACACCCGGAGCACCGTTAACGAAAATAAGCGGAATCATAGTGTAAGAGCCTCAACTTTCAACTCATAATATCCGTTAATAGTGAAACAATCTCCATTTTCTCTTCAAAAGTACGAATATCTGACATATCCGGCGTTGCGCCAGCCATTCGCACCACAGCTTTATCTACACAACCCACTGCAGTTACGATAATACCTGCTTGAATATGATGTTCTATAACAAACTGCTTAATTTCCTTTTTGAGATCTTGACCCCGATGAAGCCGGAAAGCATGGGTTTTCATAAGATTACCACCCTATATTTCTTTTAATTGTATCAGTTGTTTCATAAACAGTCTGATTTGTCGTATCCAATACAATCCAATCAGGAAAATTTTCTGGTAACATCAGCGGATAGAGAGAATCAATAATACTTTCCGGTAAATTTTTACTTCTGGAACGGTTACGTTCAAGAATTTTCTCTTTGGTTGGCGCCAGCAGCGCAGTCGCATACGACACCCCGGCAAAATAGTTTTTCCAAACTGCAAACAGATCATGATGATTGTGAACAACATCCTCAACAATCACTTTGAAATTTTTGGCAATAAAATTCCGCGCGAGAGACGCTTCATTCTCGAAAGAAAGATAATACTGCAATCTATGTTCATCAGTCCACGCTTCAGCCGGACTCTTGAATTCGCTTTTTACTAATGCACGAACATCGTCACCGGAAATTACCACTGCCCGATCAATTGTTTTTGCCAGAGCACTGGCAACTGAACTTTTTCCCGATCCGGGTGCGCCGGTAATAAGGACAACATCAAAAGACTGTGGTGCCATAAATATACAAACTAAGTATATCAAATTCCATTTTCACTGTTTCAAGTGTAGAATCTCTTTATGGACAAGACATTTATAGACAAACTTGCTTTTATTGAAATTCAAAAGCGTAAAGTACTCGTTTCCCTCAGTAAAGGAAAAGCTACCTGGTATATTCCGGGTGGAAAACGCGAAAACGGGGAAACCGATGAACAGGCGCTGATTCGCGAAGTACAAGAAGAACTTTCGGTTACTCTAAAACCCGAAACGATCAAACTTTATGGCGTCTTTGAATCACAAGCTCATGGAAAACCTGAAGGAACCGTAGTCAGGATGAATTGTTATACTGCAGAATTTGAAGGCACTTTAACTCCCAGTGCAGAAATTGAACAATTAGAATTTTTTAACCATAGACAGAAAGTGCTGTGTTCACCGGTAGACAACTTAATATTCGATGATCTGAATAACAAAGGATTAATTGATTAATATGACCATTAAAAACATCATCTATGAAACCGACAACTTCTTTGTCGACACTCCCGAACATCCGTTGATTGACCGGCTCGAAGGTGGGCATATTAGAATTACTCCGAAAGTCAAAGTCAGAGACAGAACCCGGTTATCGCCGGATTTGGCCAAAGAATACATGATGCTGTCAATGCTTGTCGGCGAAGCAATGAAAAATGGGCTTAGCAAAAGAGGCATAGATATCGGCTTAATAAACTATCAGGAAATGGGGAACTGGGCAGTATTTGAACCTGAAGGACCGTTAATGCACACGCATGTGTTCGGCCGAGCAACAACGGCAACTGTGCAAAAATACGGAGAAGCAGTTAATTTACCGAAAATCGAATCCGGATTTTATAAAAACTTCCAGCGGTTAAGTGATGAGGATATCAACGCAATAAAGGAAGAAGTACTAACATTAGTAACTACTGAAAAATACCGGAACTTTTAAATCCGCATTTTGCAAACAATGTATAATACACCTATGGAAAAAGAAAATTCACCGGAGTCACCAACGCAATCAACGGCAGGCGGCACATCCTTCATAACGCTACAGAAAGCAATTGAACTAGGGGAATATGAACCGGTCAACCTTGCTAAGTTCGACGAGTGGCACAAACTCAGCCAACATGCCCAATTCCAGCTTATTCGTAAAGGACTGGATAATCATGAGCACCAGCTAATGAAGGAGTGGGCTGAAATAAATAATGTCCTCGATTTTAGCAAAAAACCCCAATTGCAAACGGTGCTGAGAAACATCGAGGCAAGAATCCGTCAGGTACACCTGGACAGAGAACGATTGTATATGGAGTTTATAAAATAATTAATGGAGTACATATGACAGCTTCAGAAAATACTTCCGCAGCACAAGAGATCGACGCCATAATTAGCAAGTACGACGACTGGCGTGGTCAGAAACTTCATCAAATTCGTACACTAATCAAAGAGGCCAATCCTGAAATAATCGAAGAGGTTAAATGGAAAAAACCAACTAACCCAGATGGAATTCCGGTTTGGTCGCATAATGGCATTGTCTGCATGGGAGAAACATATAAAGCTCATCTGAGGATTACCTTCGCCAAAGGAAAATCGCTCAATGATCCTAAAGGGCTGATTAATTCGTTTCGGGCAATGATTCTCCACGAGGAGGATAGTTTTGACGAGGCAGCGTTTAAAAAACTTATCCAAGAAGCGGTTGCACTGAATAATAAAACCAAAAACCAAAAATAAAATGTGTTCCAGCCACACAATTACGATAATTTCGCTGAAAATTCGTACGTAGCAAACACTACACCTGTCTTAGTAATCTGTCCGTCAACCGCTTTAAAGCGCTGAGGCATGGTCCCCTAGGCAAACAACTTTTTGCCACTGCCAAGAGTAACCGGGTACGTCCGGATATGCATTCGATCGATAAGATCATGTTTAAGGAGGGTTTGGATGAGATTTCCGCTTCCCCAAACACACAGATCCGGACCTTCCGAATTTTTGAGTTTTTTAATTTCTTCTACTACATTTCCGGTTATCAATTGCGGGTTACTCCAGGGTAGCTCAATGGTATTATGCGAAACAACATATTTAGTGGCCCGATCAAAAGGAACGCCCCAACGGGGTTCATCCTTGTGAAATGGCCAAAAACCGGACCAGATATCATAGGTTACCCGTCCAAGCAATAAATCGAACGGCGCCGCGAGTATTCTGGTGTCCGTCATAGCATCCGCGCCACCATCTTCATCAGCCCAGTCCATTTGCCATCCACCATACTTAAAACCATTTGAGGTATCTCCCTGAGGACCACCCGGAGCCTGCATAACGCCATCAAGAGTAATAAATGTTGTAGTAATGATTTTTCTCATAAGCAATTTCTCAACTAAGTGTGTTTAAAATACCATAAGGTCTATGGCGAAATACTTCGACACCGTGCTGATCATTATCTCCGCCTTAATATGGCTCGCTATCACGGCATATTTGCGAATTAAAAAGAAAAAAGACTTCGCCTGGCTCCTGTTCTTTACAATTTTTTACATCTATTTTCTCAAGGTTTTAGATTACACTTTATTTCAGTACCAGTCGTTACTGATTATAAAATCCATTAACCCAAATATTATTTTAAACGGAACCACTGCAGGCGAAGAAGTTAATCTCATACCTCTGATGACACTCACGTCCCGGGATATCCAGACATCGGTATTAAATATTCTGCTGTTTATACCGTTTGGATCCGGACTGCCTTTTATTACCAATCTTCGAATGAAGAAAATACTTGGTACAGGCGCACTGGTGAGTATCAGTATTGAACTACTTCAACTCGTATCAGGCTATCTGGGAGGAATCACTTTCAGAGTTACGGACATCAATGATGTGCTATTTAATACTGCCGGAGTTGCCATAGGTTATGCACTGTTCAGGGTATTTTCACTAACCTACCAAATGGTAATTCCCAACTCTGAAACTACCACTAACTCTATCTTTCGATATATACATAAAATGACAAGGGTAACTAAGCAAATTCCATGATACCCACAAGTGTGGTTACAAATTACTTTTATTAGGAACTGCTTGCTATTTCTTTGCTATACTTTGTACAATTAGGCAATTACTCTTCTTAAAACTTTGTTGTATGGCTGAATTTATATATCTCTATATTGTTCTCAGTCTTTCAATGCTCGTTTCCCCTTACGTTGTCCCGTTAGCAATTATTTCTGGGCTTACCCTTTTTATTCTACATAAAAAAATGGGTCGAAAACCTATGAGATTCTTTGCAGCAAGCTCAATTATACTTATTATCTTTACATATCCCTTATTTTTTTTCTCTACTGTATTTGGTAGTGTAAACCTTGAGCAAGCTTTATTTACTTTTGGAATATTAACAGGAATTATTGTAAGTGTTTCGGCGGCAATATGTGCTCTTTATTTTAATAAAAATATTAAAAAATTAACTTTTCATGAATATCGCAATTACGTATTAATCACAGCCACCCCTGGAATTAGTTTTATAGCTTTGTTATTAACTTTTAATGTGATTGAGTATTATTTGTCATATAGATAAGTTATTGTTAAGAGTACAAAATTTCACTCTTAATACTTGAAAATAGCCAATATATAAATCTGTTATCAAGATATAAGCCATTTTATCAACGAGTATTCTTAGTCAAAAGAGAAGGTTGTCGTTGTTTTGTTCGGAATCTACAACAGAAGCAAAGATCCTCACGCCCGCTTAGTTAATATCCATCTAATCTTACGAGCTAAGGATATATTGACAAGTTAATAGTATAATAGCATAATATTAACAGTAGTTGATATATCATTAATATAAGAAATAAGCTCAACACGAAGGGGGGGTGATAATAATGGGTATTATTGTAACTTTAATCATTGCCGGTATTATTGGCTGGATAGCATCAATGATCATGAAGACTGATGGACAAATGGGTATACTTGCTAATGTAATTGCTGGCATAGTCGGTGGCTTCATAGGTACGTTTCTTTTCGGATTTATTGCTCCGGCTACCCCTACAGATAATGGACTTAATTTAGCAGGGATAGTTGTTGGTGTTATTGGCGCATGTATCGCAATTTTCATTTGGAAGGCTTTATCGAAAAACAGGCTTTAAAATAAATAAAGTTCTAACTATCCTAATCATCTTTTATTAGGAAATGTTAGAACTTTTTTATATGGTGGTGGAAAGGGGCGGTTCCATTAGCTGGATCCAAAGTCCCAGATACTTAGGATAAGTAAAACGAATGACCCAACAACTTTGTAAGAACAAAATTTATGTAAAGAAGATCCAATCTCTAGTAATAATAAATATGAGTTACATTTCAATCAAATTTTATCGCAGGTAATAAACTCAAGTTCGAAAACTTTACCTCCCACACATATCTGCCAGTAGGAGGATGTTGTTGGGATTAATGAATGAAATTAGAACTTATTTTTGTAGGTTAGATGAATCTAATTAAGACTAAATAGTAGAAATAATTGAATACAATAATTGTTCATTAAGGCGAGATTATGGTATAATCCCTTAAATATTAGTTTTCTTAATGATTGTTAATTAGAGTACGGAGAGTTATTATAAAAGTAATACTATACTTATGTTAAATACAAATATTAAGTCTAAAATAAAAGAACTTTCCAAAATTAGAGGTAACTCTGAAATAATAGTCTATTTTACTTCAAATTCTAGACCAGAAAATTTATTTGCATCAAATATTGCATCTGACGTTCTACCTTTTTTAGGAACAATATTAGAAAAGTTGGGAAAAAAGAAAAAAATATCACTTTTTATATTTAGCCTTGGCGGATTCTTAGAAACTCCCTGGCCATTTGTGAATATAATTAAAGAATATTGTGAAGAATTCGAGGTTATAGTCCCAGACAAAGCCTTTAGCGCAGCAACATTAATTTGTTTAGGTGCAGATAAAATTATAATGACTCCTAAAAGTTTACTTAGTCCAGTAGATCCTTCAGCCGACTTACAATTAAGTGAAAAAATTCGTAGAAATATTCAAGTAGAAGATATTTTTGGATTTATTGAGTTTACTAAAGAAAAGTTCGGCATTAACAAAGAAGAACTACAAATTGAAAGCCTAAAGCTTTTAAGCAGTGAAATACCTCCCTCATTTTTAGGATCAATTTATAGAACACAAAAATTAATATCGAGTTTGACTAAACGACTTCTTTCCTTACATAAAGATAAGATTAAAGAGGCTGAGTTAAATAAGATTGTAGAAAAAATGACTCGTGATCTGTTTGCACATAATCATGTAATAAACAGAAGAGAAGCTAAAGACGATATTGGATTACCCAATATTGAATATGCAAATGAAAAAGAAGAAAAATTAATTAATGAGATTTTTTCCTTATATTCAGACGAGATGAAACTTGATAGAGAATTCGACGTCAAAGGATACTTAGGAGATAACACATCAAAACAATATGATTTAGTTAGAAGCATAATTGACTCAACAGACATTACATATGGATTTTTATCAAAATATCAAATAAATATAGTTGATGATCAATTTAATATATTAAATACTTACAATAATTGGCAACTATTAAATGGAGGTACAAATGAGCACTAAATTAAATTCTTTAACTAATAACAAATATATTACAAAAATGCCTTATACAACTGATTCATATACAAATTCATCATCTAAGAATATAAATACAATAAACTATAAGTCTTTAAACGATTTAATCATATCTAAAAACATTAAGGTTCAAACTAAAGATATACCTGAAAGAGAAATTAAAGAAATGTCGAGAATTATATCAAAAAGTATTTAATATAGATGTATTCCACTCCGCCAGATAACAATAAACTATATCAAGGTGACATAATTCAAAACGGCTCTTTTTATATGCCTGCCAAGGTAGATCCTAATAACTCGTCCGGCATAAAGACGCCGCAAATTTATTCTGGCAAATTAATGATTATGACCCAAACATGTGATATTAGAGACAATGATATTGTCCATGTTTGTCGCGTTCTTAGTTCGGCAGATTTTACACAAAAACTAATTGAAAAAGGTAAAACAATGGAGCAAATTTCTGGAGTATTAGGATTACTTCGAAGCAAGAAAACTCATTGGAAAGAAAAAAGCTTATTTAACTGGTTTTATCTTCCTGAGAAGGACGATCTAGAAGAATCAATTGCGATATTAGACAGCAACGGAATGGTCAATTTAGATGAATTATTGATAGAAGATAGAGTTGCGTATCTTTCTGATCGAGCTCGACATTGGCTACAATATTATTTAATGCGATTATGGGGAAGACCATTCTATTGGGAAGAAAACTAATCTTCTGCAATTTTATTTAAAAAGGGAAAATATCCTTAACTTTCACACCTAATTTCTTAGCAATTTTCTCAAGCAAATCTAAAGAAGGAGATTTTCTGCCTTGTTCAATATGTCCCATATGAGTACGGCTAATGCTCAAGAGTTCGGCTAACTGCTCTTGAGTTATTCCTTTTTCTTGGCGAAGTGCTTTTATGTGCTTTCCTAATTTTTGTGACTTAGATCCAACTGGCATTAGCTATATTTGATAGCTGTGAGCAAGAAAACACCACTCTAGCCATGAGCTAGCATTTGTACCAAAAAATGCGCTTGACACAATAAAATACAAATCTATACTAAAGAAAGTAGAGGAAAAGCAGATTTATGAAAACTATAGATAAAACAGATAAGATGTTTTTATTTTTAATAGCTCTCTTTATTATTCTCATCGCGATATATTACTTTTTCATCTATAAAGCTAAATGCGAGAACCTTACAAATTTACCAATAGGACTAGTCCCCTTAAGATGTTTGCCGTTGTCCAGTTTTTAAGGTAAAATTTAAATACATAGGCACACAAATAAAAAAATGCGCTACTAAATAAATCCGTACAAAATAGCCGACCGGTCTAGTCGGACACACGGGCCCAAACCAGAAACGAGCGCCTGGTTATCGAATAGCCTACAAACCAATCTTAAAAGTAAGAGGGGCTATTCGATGAAACTTCCCAAAGAGGCAGTTGAGGAATTTCAACAAATTTATAATTCAAAATATCCAGATAAAATAAACTACGAAGAAGCAGAAGTAAAAGCGTCTCAATTCCTGCGATTGCTCGCTCCGGAGCACGGCAGCGATAATAGCGATACGCAAAACGGGAATGCTACGGAGTGTGTGTCAAGGGCGAATGCCCTTGACACGAGTTCCCCCGTGTAATAAGACGGGAGGAAATGGAACATTTCCTCCTAATAGCACTTTACGGTTTCTTGGTTTTGGAAGCGTCGCGGGCAGTAGGGTGTTGTAACACCTTCTGAACCGCTAACCGGTTAGCATTTATGAAAAAAGTATTTCAATATTGTCGAAAATCCACGGAATCTGAAGACAGGCAAGTCATTTCTATTGACTCTCAAAAAGCCGAATTAAAAAAGTTTGCTGACTCTCACGGTTTAGAAATAGTTAAGATATTTACAGAATCAAAATCTGCAAAAGAACCCGGCAGACCTATCTTCAACGAAATGATGGCAAGAGTTTATAAGGGCGAAGTTTCTGGAATATTATGTTGGAAATTAGATAGGCTTGCTCGAAATCCTGTTGATGGTGGCTCTGTAATCTGGTCTTTAAAAAGCAACGGAATAGAAATATTCACTCCTTCACAAACATATACTCAAGATAATGATTCAGTCGTGATGATGTATTTAGAATTTGGAATGGCTCAGAAATATATAGATGATTTAAGTAAAAATGTTAAAAGAGGATTAAGAACTAAAGTTGAGTTAGGATGGTATCCATCACTTGCTCCACTTGGATATATAAATATAAAAACTCCAGAATATAAATTCCCAATAATCGCCAATGATACACTGCGCTTTGAAAAAGTAAAAAACCTATTCATACAAATACTAGAGGGATTACCACCAGCTTATGTATGGAGAAAAGCTACAGAAGAGAAACTCTTAAATACTAAACTGGCAAACCTATACCATACTCATCATTCTATGCGCTTCTAAACAATCCTTTCTATTCAGGAACTTTCGAATATCCTAGAGATAGTAGCAATTTCTATATTGGTAAGCATGAAGCAATGCTCTCGAAGTCTCAACATCAAAAAGTTCTCCACATCCTTCATAATAAATTTAAAAATCGAAGAAGAGTACATAATATTGATTTAACCAACGTTTTTAAATGTGGCGAATGTGGTAATCAAATAACGGCCACCAAGAAATTAAAGTATTATCCGAGAACAAATAATTTTGCTGAATATATATACTATCACTGTACTCAGATTAGTAAGAAAACAAAGTGTTCACAAAAGCCAATCGCCGAAAAAGATTTAGTAATTCAATTGAATGATCTCTTTGGCAAATTATACGCACCGCAAGACTTCTACACCTGGGCTAAAAAGTGGATGAAAGTACTTCATGAAGAAGAGACTCATAAAATGTCCAATAACCAGAATATGCAAAGTAAGGAGCTCTCAGCATTACAAGATAAATTAGATACATTGATCGAATGGCGAATGAATGAAAAAATTGACGAAGAAACGTTTGAACGGAATGAAAAGAAACTTAAAAAACAAATAATTCATCAAAAAGAATTATTAAACAACACTTATTACGATCGAGAATGCTGGCATGAGAAAGTAGAAAAATCTCTCAACCTAGCTCAGAGCATTTCGATGAAGTACAAACAAGCTGAACCAGAAGAAAACGTAGCATTCTAAATATTATTGGATCGAACTTTATTTTAAAAGACAAAAAAGCTTATTTTAAGACTAATTTTTCTTATTCTATTTATGCGGACAGTGATAAATGGGTGAAAGAGAAAAATGACAGAATCGAACTAGCGGAACATACCAATATAATAACTAAAAACCCTGAATTACAACCTGACAATCTAGTTTGGTTGGGAAGCCTGGATTCGAACCAGAAATAAAGGCTTCAAAGGCCTCTGTGATACCGTTTCACCACTTCCCATCGTATTCGCTGGACACATAAAGGACAAAAGGGCATTGATATACCCTCATATCTTTGGTAGTATACATAAATAGTTATATTTAGACAATATTAGAAGGATAAGCGGCTAAGACGGCCGTTTTTTATTGCGTATGGATCACCATTCAATAGATTCATTAAAAAAGACTAAAATCGTCTCAACTTTGGGACCGTCAACCAACTCAAAAGAAATGATACACCAGTTGGCTACTCATGGGATGAACGTTGCCCGTTTGAACTTTTCGCACGGCACCCATGACGAGCTCCAACATCGTCTGGATATTGTTCGTACGGTGTCGAAAGAACTCAACAAACCTATCGCCGTAATGCAAGACCTCCAGGGCCCACGTATCCGTTTAGGTGCTTTGGCAGATGAACCTCAAATGCTCACCAAAGGACAGGAAGTAACGTTGTTTTTTGGCAAAGAACAGACAGACGACCGCATTCCGGTAGCCTTTGATATGTTCCCGTACTTGAAAGTAGGGGATAGAATTCTTATCAAAGACGGCTTAATTCGACTGTCAGTTGAAGAAACTCACAAAGATCACTGTCTATGTATTGTTCGTGTACCGGGTGATATAGGTTCCCGAAAAGGTATTAACTTACCGGATACCAAATTACCTAGCATTTCCTTCACTGAAAAAGATGCCGAAGATCTCGTATTTGGACTCAAAAATAAGGTTGACTACGTTGCCTTATCATTCGTCCAGGATGCCGAAGATATTCATAAACTCCGAACTGCGATCAATAAACATTATCATCACCCAAAAATCGTTGCTAAAATCGAATGTCAGGAAGCCATACGCAACCTGAAGGCTATAGTTGAAGCAACCGACGTCGTCATGGTCGCCCGAGGTGACATGGCCACAGAAGTAGGACAAGAAGATGTACCAATCATTCAACGGGAACTTATTCACCTGTGTCGCGCGACTCATACACCGGTTATCGTTGCAACCCAGATGCTGGAATCAATGATTAAAAACCCCGTACCAACGCGCGCAGAAGTAAATGACATCGCCTCTGCAGTAATGGATCACGCCGACGCATGTATGCTCTCCGGAGAAACCGCTAACGGTGATTATCCCATTGAAGCAATCGCAACTATGGAACGAATCATTAAACGAGTAGAGCGTCACCATCGTGAAACGTTAACCGACTTCGCACTCACTACTCTTGAAGAGAGTGACGAACAGACCACTGCTATCGCCGCTGCGACAACCATATTAGCTCATCAGCTAAAGGCAGAAGTAATATTGGTGGCAACGTCAACCGGTAAAACAGCTCAGAGAATTGCTTCCTATCGCCCACCTGTTTCAGTAGCTGCTATCACCGATAACTTACTTACATACAATCAATTAGCTATGGTTTACGGAGTTACCTCGTTCTTTGTACCTAAACTATCTAAAAACGAAGAAGGATTAGAGAAGATTTTAGCTGAAATGCAAGAACTCGGTCATGTAAAACCCGGTGATAAAGTGGTCCATGTTACCGGTGAAAAACCGGGTGAAATGGGCGGCACGAGTATGATCAAAGTGGAAATCGTCAAATAATCCAACTAAATACGCACAAAAAAGGAGCCGCTTAAGGCTCCTTTTTCGTATGTAACGTGATTAGAATGTACTGACAAGATCTTTAAGATACTGTTTAAATTCCGAACCAATATCTTCACGACCAATAGCAACTTCAACTAACGTCATTAAATACTTTGATTTGGTACCGGTATCCATGAATTTCAAATCTTTCATCTCAACACCATAAACAGCTTTACCCTGTTCGATAAGGATATTAACCCCATCAACGTATACAACTTCGCGTGTTTCACCGGCTTCTTTAAGGCGAGCTGTTGATTCCTCAATAGCTCCGAAGATTTCGGGGGTATATACCTGTCCACCCGGTGCAGCGTACGGGCTCGGCATGTGGTCCGGCTCGGGCTTCTCAACAAAACCACTTAATTTCAAAACTCCGGGTTCAATCTCATTACCGGCCATAACACCATATTTCTTTGAATCTTCAGGATCAATTCGCATTGCACCGATAATAGTACTATTATAGGATTCGTAGGCTTTAACCAGCTGTTGACAACGGGTTGGTGTACCTTCAGCAGTCGGAATCATAAAATCATCGGCCCAGAGCACAATGAACGGCTCATCCCCAATTGCTTCTTTAGCATTCAAAATTGGAGTAGCATTACCGAGCGGACCTTTTTGACGAATGTATATGAAATTAGCCATTTCAGCTACTTTTTTTACCTGCTCAGCTTCTTTACCTTTACCGGCGGCTTCAAGACGATAAAGAAGCTCAAACGGGTAATCGAAGTGATCCTCAATTGTGCGTTTATGCCAACCGGTTACAATAATAATATCTTCGATTCCGGCGGAAATGGCATCCTCGACAACATATTGGATCGTTGGCTTATCTACAATAGGGAGCATTTCTTTAGGCATCGCCTTGGTGGCTGGCAAGAAACGGGTACCGTATCCTGCTGCCGGAATAACAGCTTTGCGGATCTTTTTCATACGAATAGGTCTTTCTCAAAGGTAATACTAATAATAAAGCTATAGGATTATAGCATTTCACGTCCAAAAACGCAAATTACCACCTACACTAATAGGATAATAGCTCCCGTTGAGTTTATGCAAGAGAGATGATATACTCCCGTTTACGTATGTCATCCGAAACACAAACTGTGGCAAAAAAAGCCTCGATACTTGATTTTTTTCGAACCACTGTGTTAGAATTAAAAAAAGTAGACTGGCCGAGCAGAGAAAAAACGATCAGATTAACCCTCATTGTTATAGGTGTTAGCCTCATAATTGGAGTATTCATTGGCGGCTTAGATATCCTACTAACACAAGCAGTTCAGCAATTATTGTCGTTAAAAAAATAAATAGGAAGTAAGATGGACACTTCTGTGAGCTCAAATAATGTAGTCGAAGAGAAGCAGGAACCGGTAGTGCACGATAACCCCAACGCAAGATGGTATGTCGTTCACACCTACTCCGGCCACGAAAACAAGGTTGAAGCAACGCTCAAACAGCGTATCGCAATGAACCATTTACAGGATAAAATAGTGGACATCAAAGTTCCTACCCATGATCAGGTTCAAATCAAAGAAGGAAAAAAGTCTACCGTTAAGGAAAAAATCTTTCCAGGGTACATTCTCGTTAAAATGGAGCTTAATGACGATACCTGGTCTTTAGTGCGTACGACCCAGGGTGTAACATCCTTCGTCGGAATGGGTAACAAACCAACCCCACTTCCGGAGAAAGAAGTCCAGACCATCATGAAATTCATGGAAGTTGCTTCACCTCGATATAAAGTTCGCTTTGAAAACGGTGAAGCAGTTAAAATCATTGACGGACCATTCGCAGATTTCGTTGGAACCGTTTCTGAAATTAATGATGAAAAAGGCAAAGTTACTGTATTAGTTTCAATTTTCGGCCGTGAAACACCGGTTGAGTTGGATTTCTTACAAATATCTAAGTTATAAAGGTATATGGCATCACTTGCAGAAGTAATCCGAGCTTATTATAAAGCTGAAAAGGAACTTCAAATCGCAGTAGAATATCATGGGTCTACCGATGCGCGCAGGATTTGGCCTGAGCTTGGATGGAAAGTTGCACTGACATTTAGTGAAGCAGTACGACATCCGGAATTAGAAGAAGGAATGATGGAAGAAGCGTATCGAAGAGTCAGAGAAGAAGTAGGACTGCCGATTGGTGTAACGATTGAAAAAGTTAATAAAGTATAATTTATTTAAGAGGATTCTAGTCGCCCGTCAGACAGGCATCTAGTCTTAAATCTATGGCTGCAAAAAAAGTAAAAGCCATTTTAAAACTTAATATTCCCGCAGGTGAGGCAACACCCGCACCTCCACTCGGTCCGGCACTTGGTCAGCAGGGTGTGCCAATCATGGACTTCGTGAAGCAGTACAATGCTGCAACGGCTAATCAGAAGGGCACCATTGTACCGGCTGTTATTACCGTTTACGAAGACCGTTCCTTTACCTTCGTTACCAAAGTAGCCCCGATGTCCGACTTGATCAAAAAGAAGTTGGGCGTTGCCAAAGGCTCAGGTAAAGCAGGACGAGAATCGGCCGGGACATTAACCCAGGACCAAATCCGTGAAATAGCTCAAACCAAACTTCCTGATTTGAATACCAAAAGTATCGAACAGGCAATGAAAATGGTTGAGGGAACTGCCCGTTCAATGGGAATCAAAATTCAGTAATTTATTAGTAACTGTGGGAGCTTCAAAAGCGCATGTACCACAAGGAGTAACATATGGCACGGCCAAAAAAAGAAGATTCTGCTAAGCAGAAACGATTAAAAGAATTATCAGCTCGCATTGGCGAACCTGAGAACATATTTGATACCGAAGCCGAACAGGCTAAAGTAGCTGAAACCAAAAAAGAAGAATCCAAGATTGAAGCACCAGTTGAAGAAGGAGCTGAGGCTGCCGCCGAAGCACCTGCAGAAGAAAAAGTAAAGAAAGACCCAAAAGTACGGGGCAAAAAACACGTCAATGCATCTTCATTAGTTGCCAAGAACACCAAATATCCGCTCGATGAGGCCATCGAACTTATTAAAAAAGCATCATACTCAAGTTTTCCCGGTACACTCGAAGTACACTTAACACTCGCAGATAAAGAACTCCGCGGTACATTGTCCCTGCCAAACGGAACAGGCAAAAATGTTAAAGTATTTGCCTTCGTTTCCGAAGGTAAAGTAAAAGAAGCTACCGATGCCGGCGCCGACCAGGCAGGAGCACAGGATCTCGTTGCGCAGATTAAAGAAGGTAAATTTGTACCTGGCAAAGACTTTAACGCAGTGGTAGCCGAACCTGCAATGATGCCGGTTATCGCTCCATTAGCAAAAGTACTCGGTCCAAAGGGATTAATGCCTAATCCAAAAACCAACACCGTTGGTGCAAATGTTGCCGGCATGGTAACTAATCTCAAAAAAGGTCAGGTAAACTATAAAGCCGAAACACCCAATCCATACTTAGTTCATTTACCAATTGGGAAAGTTTCATTCAGCGTTGAACAGATCACCGAAAACTTTCAGACAATTGTCCAGAATTTTGGTGCGAATAAAATCAAACGTGCCTATCTCTCAGCCACTATGGCACCAAGCGTAGAAATAAAGTTGGGATAAAATATCCTACAACTACGAAAAAGACCCCAATAATGGGGTCTTTTTTTGTATCCAATGATTTATTTTACCAGTAACAAAGCTGGAGAGGTTTCACTTGACGCTTCGCGAGAAGAATAGTTAACACCATCGCTACCGTCAGTTGAGACTTTAAAGGTATAGGTTTTCCCACTCTGAATATAGTTGGTAACTTCAACAAATTTTGCGACCCGTGAAGATACCGAACCAAGCGGACCAATACGAACTTCACCATTTGAAGGGCGGGCATCGAATGTCAGTAATCGCTCTGACCATAAATTATCGCTCATTACCGAAAGTGCACCGCCATTCTCATTTGAATCCTGAGGGTAAAGCCGCAAAATTACTTTGGTAAACTTCTCATTAGCCGGTACTTTAAACTTAAGGTACGCAAACCGCTGAGGATTTTTATCTACTTTCAGAAACGCTTCCGATCCAAAACTTTTCTGAGGTGAGTCGGCACTAACGTAGCCGTCTTCGGAAGGAATTACCGGAACGGAATCACGATATACTTCGGCAGGATTCTCGGCAGCACTGCTGGTATCGGCTGAGAAAATATCCGCAGCCGGACGCTGTTCTGTCTTAATTATACGCATGTCGGCCAGTTGCGAACCGTCTCTGTTAATAAATCCCGAAAAATCAGGCAGATACCCGCTAAAAACACCCACTACCAAAACCGATGCAAATAACCCTAATCCCACAATCGGATCAAACAAAAAGTTACGGTTTTGCTGGAATTCGCGCTCTTTTTTGTAATTCATGATCTGTTCAAAAACAGATGAATAAAAATTCTGACGTGGATTCATAGGGCAGTTAATCCTTTTCTTATTCATTACAGCACGATATTGCTGCTATTGTCAACGGCTTTTTTTAACTTTTTGACCACCCGGTGTATCCTCTATTACATAACCATGTGTTTGTGCTGTCTGCCGTATCATATCCGACAACTCCCAATCTCTCGCTTTCCGGGCATTCGCACGCTCCTCTAAAATATCTTTTACCGGTTTTCCATCTATCTGCAGGGTAGAAAGTACTTCTTCGGAAAGGAAAAGACTCTGCCGAAGAGTATCACTGAATCCGAGACCAAGCACACGATCAAAAGCAAGTAAATGAGCTCGTTTTTGATCGTCGGATAAACCGGAGGAAAGCATTTCATGGAGGACACTCAGCGCGCGGGGAGTATCCAGATCCGTATTGATTGCATCAATAAATCGGGTATAAAATTCCGAACTTTTATCACGCAACTCGACAGTTTCAGAATGATCATAGAGCCACCTTCGAATCCCGGCCAGCGTTCCTTCAGCAGCGCGTAACGACTCAACCGAAAACTCCAGCTCGGACCGGTAGTTGGCAGTTAGAACAAAGTACCGGAAGACCATCGGTTCAAATCCTTGTTCGATTACCTTTTGGAGGGTGTAAAAGTTATCTCCGGATTTCGCCATTTTAGCACCACCCACAATTGTCAGAAAATTGTTATGCATCCAGTAACGGGAAAAAGGTTTCCCGGTAGCGCCTTCCGATTGGGCGATTTCATTGGTATGGTGAACGGGGATATGATCGATACCACCGCAGTGAATATCAATTGTTTCGCCGAGCAACTTAATAGCCATTGCCGAGCACTCCACATGCCAACCGGGAAATCCCTTACCCCACGGTGAGTCCCATTCCATTTGTCGGTGCTCATCAGGTTTAGAAAATTTCCACAAATAAAAATCGGTCGGATTTTTCTTTTCAGTATCGGCTTCGACACGAGCACCTTCCTTTAACTCATGCATTTTCATTCGTGAAAGCTTGGCATAATTGGAAAATTTGGCGCTGTCATAGGCAATACCGTTTGAAGTCCGGTAGGTATATCCTTTTTCTTCAAGTTTTTCTATCAATTCAATTTGCTCCTGAATATATTCGGTAGCTTTTGGCTCAATTGTGGGAGGAATTATCCCTAACGCACGTACATCCGCGTGGTACGCATCCGTATAAAATTTGGCAACATCCCACACGCTTTTACCTTCGCGCCGGGCTCCTTTTTCCATCTTATCTTCACCACTGTCATCACTATCGTGTTCGGCAACCAAATGACCGACATCGGTAATATTCATAACGTGCTTAACTGCGTAACCGTTTTCCTGCAATATCCGCTTTAAGGTGTCGTAGAATACAAATGCCCTGAGGTTGCCAATATGCGCATAGTGATAAACCGTCGGACCACAGGTATAGAGGGTGACTTCTTTTTCGTTTAACGGTACAAATTCTTCTAACTGTCGACTTAAAGTATTATAGATTATCATAGCTGTAGTGTAATAAATTGATCTAAAAAATAAAGAAGAGGACTGAAGAATTAACAACAGCAATGAGTAGCATTAGTCATACGCAGATTATAACTTATAGGTTTAATTCCCGCAATTTCGCGATTATTGAGGGCAAAGCCGTTATAAGCCGCTGAATCTCTTCTTCGGTAGAATACTTACTTGTGCTTACCCTCAAGGCCGCCGAACGGTGAGCATCAAAACCGGACAACGGAAGCGCTTCAATTACATGCGACTGTCGAACAACCCCTGAAGAACAGGCTGAACCGGAGGAGACTGCAATACCTTCACGATCAAGGGCCGTGATCAAAGCTTCTCCGTCAACTTTCTCAAAAATAAAACTGGTAATATGTGGTGCACGATACTCGGGATGACCAGTCAAATGAGCATCCGGAACTCCGCGCAACACTTCATCACGCAGTTTTTGCTGCAAAGCAACTAACGCTTCCTTTGTTTCAGGTGAACGCGAAATTTGGGCCAAAGCCTCTCCCATACCGACAATTCCGGCCACATTTTCGGTACCGGCGCGCTTGTAATACTCCTGGCCACCCCCGTCAATCTGACGGGAAATCTGGACTCCGTCGCGCATATATAAAACACCTGCACCTTTTGGTCCATACAGTTTATGCCCAGTCATCGAAAGCAAATCTACACCGATAGCCTGGACATCGCACTCGAAATACTGAATCGCCTGTACTGCATCACAATGGAAATAGAGCGGCAGAACAGTTCGTTCATCGGCATTTTGTAACCTTGACCAGCGTGTTTTACGCACGAGGGATCCGATCTCCTGAACCGGCTGCACCGTTCCAATCTCATTATTCACATACATCACCGAAACGAGAACCGTGCGCTCTGTGATAGCAGCTTGTACTGCTTCGGCAGCAATACGCCCAAACGCATCAACCGGCAGCCACACAATTTTTGCCCAACCCAATGATTCAAAATGTTTGAGCGATTCAATAACACAGGGGTGCTCGGTCGGGTTAGCAACTATTTCAGGTAAAAAATCCAACTCCCGCTTCTGTCGCAGATAATCTAGCACTCCCTTAATCGCCAAATTGTTTGCTTCAGTAGCACTCGATGTAAAAACAATATCCTTCGCCTGGGCACCAATAGCTGTAGCCACTTGCTGGCGTGCCCGCTCCACCGCCATCCGTGCATCTCGACCGAGAGAATGGACCGAGGAGGCATTTCCGTAGATTTCACTGAAATACGACAGCATTTTATCAAGAATAGGTGAATCTAATGCCGTTGTAGCGGCGTTATCGAGATAAATCATTAAGACATTTTATCATAAACCTCCCTCTATTGCTCAATACCGGCAATATAGTAAAATCAACCCATATGTCATTTAAAGCCGTCGATCCAACCAAAACCTTACAACAACTTGAAGATGAAACCATCCAGTACTGGAAGGAAAATAAAACCTTCGAAAAATCAGTCGAGTCCAAACCCAGGGACAACACCTACACATTTGTAGACGGACCGCCGTTTGTCTCCGGTATGCCTCATTACGGCCATCTAATGACCTCAATTGCCAAAGACTTAGTTCCCCGGTACTGGACTATGAAAGGTAAACGCGTCCGCAGGGTATGGGGCTGGGACTGTCACGGGTTGCCAATCGAAAACAAAGTTAATCAGAAACTCAAAATAAAATCCGCATCCGAGATCGAGGAACGGGTTGGAATCGACAAGTACATTGAAGAGTGCCGTAACTATGTTTCCAGTTATTCGGCCGACTGGCGCTGGTACATCGACAAAATCGGACGCTGGGCAGATCTGGATAATGCCTACTACACCATGAGCACACACTATATGGAATCTGTGATCTGGGCTTTCAGACAAATTTATGACAAAGGCTTAATATATAAAGGGAAACGCGTTTCCTTGTTCTCAACAGATACATCAACTCCGGTATCCAATTTCGAAGTTCAGATGGATCCCGATAACTATGCTGATACCCAGGACCTGGCAATCTTCACTAAATTTGAGTTGGAAGATGCTTCCCGCATAGTTGATACCCAGGGTAAACCCGCCTATCTGATAGCCTGGACAACGACACCGTGGACCATCCCCTCAAATGTAGCCCTGGCAGTAAACAAATCGTATACCTATGCCGTTGTTGAATATGAAAATCAGATTCTGATTGTAGCCATGGACCGTCTTGCCTATACGTTTAATGAAGACGAAGGCCATATCGGTACAGAAGAGGGGAAGGTCGTTCGAATTTTGAAAGAAGTTAAGGGAACAGAGCTCGAAGGATTTTCGTATAAACCGGTCTATGATTTCTTTGTTGCGGATAAAACCGATAACGACTTCAAAGTATATCTTTCCGATGATGTTGTAAATACTGAAGGAACCGGTGTCCTGCATATCGCTCCGGCGTTTGGTGAGGTCGACTTCCAGATGGGGAAGAAACACAATTTAAGTGCGCCCGCCGATATCGATCAGGAAGGACTACTGACTGTCGGTCCGTGGACCGGTGTGTACCTGCGACAGGCTTCACCCGCTATTACCGAAAATCTCCAGGAAAAAGGTAATTTGCTCCGTTCCGAAATGTATACACACCGCTTACCATATTATCGTGGTGATAATCCTCTTATTTACATGGCCCAGGATGCCTGGTTTATTGACATCCAGAAAATGAAAGACCGCATGCTGGAATTGGGTGAGGACATCAACTGGGTTCCCGAACATGTTAAAGAAAACCGCTGGAAACACACTCTTTCCACTTCTCCCGACTGGTGTATTTCCCGTAACCGTTACTGGCTAACGATTATGCCGGTTTGGCAGGCTGAAGACGGCGAAGAGCTGGTCGTGGGCAGTATCGAGGAGATGACACAGTTCACCGACCAGATAACCAGGAAAGAAGAAAATGGAAAAATAACCTACTGGTTTGGGGAACGGCCAATGGATTTGCATCGTGACGTCTGCGATAAGATAATTCTCACCAAAAACGGCAAACAATTTAAACGCATTCCGGAAGTTCTGGATAACTGGATGGATTCAGGTTCGGCACCATTTGCGGAATATCACTATCCATTTGAGAATAAAGATACCTTCGAAAAATCCATGCCGGCAGATTACATTATTGAATATGTCGGCCAGGTCCGTGCCTGGTTCAATGTGCTCCACCGCGTTTCTACCATGTTGTTTGACCGTCGCTGTTTCACCAACGTTATCTGCCACGGTGTGTTGGCCGGTAATGATGGCCGTAAAATGAGTAAAACCTACGGCAATTACCCCGATCCGAAGATGGTACTCGAAAAATACGGCGCCGATGCAGTTCGTTTGTATTTTACTACCAACCCGATCTTCCTTGGCGAAGACATGAACATCAATGAAAACGACATCGCCGATCAGGTAAAGTCGGTATTAAATATACTATGGAATTCGTACAAGTATTTCAGCACCTATGCGATCGCCAACAACTTTGAAGGAAAGCCCGATAAAGCACTTGGCGATACTCCCTGGATTTCGGAACCGGAAGACACCTTTTTAGACAAATGGATCAAAACACGCTTAAAGGAAACTGCATACGAAATTAGCACCGGACTGGACAACTACAATATTCCACAGGCCGCCCGAACAATACGACCCTTCGTTGATGACTTGTCCACCTGGTATATCCGCCGCTCACGTAACAGGTTCGTCTCGGGAGATAAACACGCCTTATCGACACTCTTTAGGATCCTGGTTGGTTTCTCACGCGTGGCAGCACCGATTATCCCGTTTATTACCGAATCAATGTACCGCAATTTAACGGGGGAAGAGTCCGTGCATTTGGCTAACTATCCCGCTACCAAAGCACTCACTGATGAGGAAAAGAAACTGCTCGAATGTATGGCAGTAACACGTCAAATTTCCTCGCTCGGACAGGCAGCACGTTTGCAGGCTAAACAACCAATCAAACAGCCGCTCCAGACTGTTCAATTGAAGACCGAAAACTCAGCCGAACTTCCCGACGAATACCTCGAAATCATCAAGGAAGAATTAAACGTTAAGTTGGCAACTTTTGTCGATACCGTGGATAATTCTTTTGTTACGGTTGAGGAACGAGGTATTACCCTCGGTCTTGATACCACACTGAATGAGGACCTCCTTTTGGAAGGGAAACTACGCGAAGTACTCCGAGGCTTACAGGAAGAGCGTAAAAACGCAGGACTGCAGGTAGCCGACGAAGTCGAATTACACTGGTTTTCCAATGACGAAACAATTGGCAAAGTATTTGAAAAATTTGCGCAACAAATTAAGACAAATATCAAAGCATCAGCGCTAATTAGAGAAAGTTCGGAAGACGGTTTGATCAAACTGGAGAAAACAAATCTTGCTGTGACCTTGAAGCGGTAGTAAACTGCTTACATGGATACACAAAAATTTGAACTAATCGCGAAACTTCTTCGTTATTATAGCATTGTCTGCTCGTCTAAAGCCGGCTCGGGACACCCCACCTCTTCACTCTCCGCGGCCGATATTATGGCGGTGTTGTATTTTAACTTTTTAAAATACGACTTCGACCATCCCAATAACCGGTTCAACGACCGCTTAATTTTTTCGAAAGGCCATGCCACTCCACTGCTGTATTCCTTATTCAAAGTTGCCGGCCGCATCGACGAAGAAGAGCTTTTAACCTACCGAACCCTCTATAGCCCGCTCCAGGGCCATCCAACACCCGAAACACCGTATACCGACGTCGCAACCGGATCACTAGGAATGGGACTATCTTTTGGGCTAGGCATGGCACTCGCGAATAAAATGGATGGTATTCCCAATAAAACCTATGTACTCCTTGGCGATGGTGAGATGGCCGAGGGAAACGTCTGGGAGGCGCTTGAAGTTGCTTCACACTACCAGGTAAACAATCTGATCGGAATTATCGATGTAAACAGACTGGAACAAACAGGTACGACTATGCTCGCCCATGATGTTGATACATATCAGCACAGAGTTGCCAGTTTTGGCTGGCAAACTGCAGTCATTGACGGTCACAATGTAGAGGCGATCGAACAGGCTTTTACCCAGGCGCATAATCAAACGGCACCATTCATGATCATCGCCAAAACGATTAAAGGCAAAGGTATTTCCATTTGGGAAGACCAAGAGAACTGGCATTCAAAAATACTCAATGAAGAGCAACTTGCCGAAGCAAAAAAAGAATTAAACCTGCAATCCGGTCAACTAGAGCAAACCTTCAAGGTGAATAAACCTGAACAGGACAGTCCAATTGCAAAGAAGAAACCGGACACCTCCAGCTTTGAATTTTCTTATGAGAAACACATTTCCAACGGAAAAATCGCCACCAAAGCTGCCTTTGGCTCCGCGCTGGCTGAGCTCGCCAAAAACAATCACGATCTGCTCGTGCTGGACGGAGACGTCTCCAACTCCAGCATGACCGGTGAAGTAAAACAAACCACACCAGACCAGTTTCTTAACCTTTTTATCGCTGAACAAAATATGATTGGTGTTGGCGTAGGCATGGCCAAGATGGGTAAGGCAGTGTACGCAGCAACTTTTGCCGCGTTTTTAACCCGGGCCTATGATCAAATCCGTATTGCCTCACTTTCCGAAGCAAATCTTAAACTGAATGGATCCTACGTCGGAGTTTCGATTGGTATGGACGGCGCTTCACAAATGGGACTTGAAGACATCGCGATGATGCGGGCTGTCCTCAACAGTACGGTTTTATATCCGTGCGATCCGGTCTCCACCGGCAAACTAACACAATCCATGCTCCAGCTGGACGGGGTTTCGTACATCAGAACTACGCGCGAGCCGACACCTGTTATTTATTCTTCGTATGAGCAATTCCCTGTCGGCGGGTCAAAAACGCTCCGCCAGTCTGATTCCGACCAGCTGCTCATCATCGCAGCCGGGATAACCCTCCACGAGGCACTCAAAGCCCATACAGAGCTCCAAAACCAGGGAATTAACGTCCGTGTTGTCGATCTCTACTCAATTAAGCCAATCGATGCTGACGGGCTCAAAACAGCTGCTCAAGCCAGTCAAAACCGCATCATCACCATTGAAGACCACTATTATGAAGGGGGCATAGGGGATGCGGTACTCAATGTATTCGCCCAAACTCCGGTGCAGATTACAAAAATGGCCATTACCGGCCGGCCACATTCCGGCAAGCCTGATGAGCTTATTGAGCACTATGGCATTTCCGCCAAACACCTGATTGAAAAAGTCAAAGAGCTTGTTACAATACATCAAAATTAAACGAATTACCCGTTGACCCGATATAGTACTATAGGATATAATTCACGTACCAATTTATTGGCATTTTTAGCGTACTTATGAGCGATAACAATAATGCACCATACCAGTGGACACCGGGTTCACAGCAGGGAACTCCTGAAAAGGGGAAGCAGTCGGCCACGTACAAGCTTCCATCCGATCTGGGGGTACCCTTTGGTGAGCTTGCTATGGCTCAGGCCATTCAAAATAGTATGGAATCAAAAAGCCGACAGCAAGCCGAACAACAGCCGGTTATGGCTATTCCGACTATCGAAAATCCCTACGAGGCAATAAATCAGCTACCCGTTGCCGCAATTCCGCTTAATCTTAATCAGCAGTTAAATTTTGACATGTCCGCCATGCTGGCTGCCGGTACATTGCCACCTGTTCAGTCCGAACAACGTCCATCGCTCCCTCCACAGCCACAACACAATGTTGCGGCCCGACCAGGTGCGATTATGGACTTTACCAGCGAATTGATGAAAGGGTTTGCATCCTCGATCACCGAACAAGCCAAATCGGCTACCAGCGCAGTAACCGGTGAAATTATTGGTCAGGTGACCAATACTGATGTTCATGCCTCACTACGGCGCCAACAGGAGAGATTGGCCGAGCAGCGAAGAATTCTCCAGGCAATGGCCCCGCAAATCCGCCGACAGCACTCCGATGCCCAACAGGTACAAATACAGAATCTGAGCCAAAGCCGTGACTATGGTGATACAATGCGCCGAATGCAAAATGAACAGGTTGCCAAGGAAATGGACCAGGCCAAAGATGTCTTACGCGCAGCTAGCAAACTTTCAACACTCGACAGATTCAAAGCCATTGTTTTCAAAAAAGAGATGGCCGAAAATGCTGAAAAAACAGTCATGAAGCGTATAGAAGCCAAGAAAAAACCACCTCAGGCTACGGCCAAAGCGCCATCCGGACCGGGAGCACATCTTAATAAAAAACAATCAATGGTAGATAAAGGCGGCCGGGAACTTTCAGGCGCCGGTGGCGTGCAATAAGACAAATTCAACAGCCCGGACTGTCTCCGGCATAATCTGACGGGCTTCTCCTCCCAAAAGTATCTCCTCTGGAGAAAACACCTTAAATCCTGTCACAGATTCCGCTTGCGGTTCCGGAATCGAATCTAGCTCTGTTGTAAAAACGCCAACGTATACCGGCTGTCCCTCATCAGTCGTATCGTTGAACGGGAACGCTCCGATATACCGGTAATCATACAGACGTCCAATTTCCTCCTCAGTTTCACGCACAACAGCTTCTTCAAGACTCTCACGGTGACGAACAACTCCGGAAGCAAAGGACGCGTACCAACCCGGAAGATAACTCACAATCGGTTCTAGTGCCCGTCGCTGCAATACAATCTGCCCGTGATGAAACGCCACTAAATGCACCGACTGATACCGCAATCTATTCTCGATAGCTGCTTTTCTGGTTGTATGACCCTGATACGATCCATCACGGTCAACAATATCGACCAGCTCATGACTTGGCATGAAAAAGATTTTATTAATCGCATTAATGAAGTTCTAGTGAGGATCGACTGGCAAAGCTAAACACTTGGAACTACTTTTTGTTCCTGAGTATGAAAGTAGGGAATTGCCTGAGGTTTATTTTCTACCAGCTGTTCAAAGTATTTAACCAGAGCTATACTTCCTTGACTTGAATATTGTTCAAATTTAATTGCCGTGGGTAAATCACTCCAGAAGTGCACACCAAATTCGTTATCCGGCTCCGGTTCACCTTCACTAATCTCCGCAACACACACATGATAAAAAATGTCGCTGAATAGGTTACCCTCCGAAGTATAGCGTGAATGCCTGATGAGTCCGGCTTCGGTAAATTCTGCTTCAATTCCGGTTTCTTTTTTGACCTGGTGGGACATCGACTCTTCGATTGAAAATCCCTTAAGAATGGGCCCCCCTATGATTCCCACATTGCCGAAAAACGGATGATTTTTGCGCATTTGTGAAAGAATCTTAGTTATCCCGTCAATCTGCTTTAAAACTATTCCCAGACCATTTACTCTGAACAGGGTATACACCTCTCCGGCAGCATCCATGGGTGATTCTTCGGTAACAAATTTCTTGCCAGCCTGACTTAAGTAATAAAGGCCATCATTCTTAATTACCAGCTCGGACTCAAGTAATGACTTCAAATGGTAGGGAAAAAGGTCATTTTCGACGTCTTTTGGACGAAGGGCAGAGTACCTGGCACCATTTGTTTTGAGTAGTTGAGTCAAAATGTGTTTCTGGGTTTTATTTTGCAACATGGCCTATATTGTACTATAATAGGCCTTATTAGGGAAGATCCCCACTATATTCAAATGCAGAGGTGAAAATTTTGCTTAAATGCGTACGGTCAGTTATTGAACCCCAGGTTATCCTACTATCATGTGAATCTGCAGCTTCAATCCAGCGGTCGCTGCCTTTTGACTTCTGATGAGTCCAAATCAACCCGTCGGCACTGATATATAGATATCGATGTTTTCGGGAGGCCCTGTTTTTGGTCACAATCTCAATTCTACCGGTAGGTTCAGATAGCTGACTAACTGCCTGATCATACTCGTGATCGGAAATCTCGTACTGTACACGGTTACGAAAACCCAGCGGCCCAATTGGCATGAATTGAAAAAGTTCCCATCGGGTCACTGCCGGCAAGCCCTGAAGCAGTGGCAATATGTTCGAAATGTCATCAATATTCTGCTTATGAACAACAGTATTGATACTAATCTTCTTCTGTAAGCGATCAAATTCTTCAAGCAGAGCCATGGTCTCATCAAGAATAGCCGGCCTTCCTTTTCTAAACAGACGACAAATTTCGTTAGTTGAACCGTCAACGGGTAACCCGAGAACATCAACCAGTGGTGCGATTACAGACGGCGAGATATACGGAACAACTCGTTTACTGTTCATCACCAGTTGAGCGTCACGCAACATCGCCGTACCAACCGTATCAAGGGTAATTGAATAGCCCAGCTTCTTTGTCATTTCGAGAATCTCAATAATAGCATCTCTACTGAGCGGATCACCCCCCGCAAACGTTACACGCGAAACACCAAATAATTCTTTAAGCATTTTGAGAGAATAGAATAAGTCCTCAGTAAGAAAATCGGGATTTTTATTGAAGTAGTTATAACAACCAGGGCAGGCAACAAAACAGGCATGTCCGATCAGAATATTAACCGTTCTGGTCATTTCCATGCCAAGAATTTTAATTTTGGTACTACTTACGGATCAAGTGAAGAGCGACTGGCATAAATTTGAGTATTTATTTCACTTCGACAGTAAATGACGCCAACTGAACCTCACCCTGATGCTTAAACTGCAAAAACATACGATACACACCTTTAGAGAACACTTTTTCAGTCATCGACATTGGAGTAAATTCTATCAACGGTCCACCACGATCGCCCGACTGAAGTACTGCAGTATTGGTGGGATGCACATGGATGTATTCATACTTCTGCTGATGGATCATGACTAAGTGACCATAGGCTCCCAAATACGGCTCCAGATCAGATATATTCTGCTTAGTACGACTGTTTTTAATCGTAAACGATACCTGTTGCATACCGTGGGTTAGCGCTTCGGACATAAGCTGACCACCGGTATTTAAGGTAACCTCATACTCGCCAATAATTTTACTGAAATGAATATCCGGCTTCTGAGAACTTAGCGGGGCAGGCGGGCTTTCTGCAGTTAATAGATTAAACATCCCGATCTGCTCGGTGGAACCAAGCGGAGTATAATTCAAAAACACAAAGTATTTTCCATTCGTAGGAAGCGACGTGCGCAAATGGAAAACGCTGCCTTCCTGCTCGGGATGCACGTGGTCATAATAGGTAAGCGAACTATCGGTAATTATTGCATGCATTATTTTCTCATACTGCACCTCAAACAAACTGATATTTCTTTTTTCTTTAGTATCAAAAATAGTAAATACTTTATCAATTTCCTTACCGAGCGTTACCGGTAAATTATCATTTTCCACCACGACAAAACGTTCAGGGTCATGATTTTTCACCATCATGCTGTGGTCCATGGTAGACGGAGCGCGACTTGCAACAGGCTGGCGTTCACTATTGTAAACCCTGTTCGAAAAGGACCAGTATTGCCAGATACCTGTTATAAATGGAACTATAAAAAGGAGAACCAGCCAACGATAATTTACCGATAACTTCATAACTTCAGTTAATTGTACCCGGGCACAACCGGATTAGTAAACCACTAGCCAACAGGTAAAATAAAGCTTTTTTTATCACCTAAATATTTATTCGGGAAGAATTGAAGCCTGCAGACCAGCGTACTCAACTTTTGCCAATGTTGATAAATATTCAGATACATTCAGCAACCCGTAATTGTCATTAATTCTCCGCAAAATCGCATCATCGTCGGCATTCCCCATACCTTTTCTATAAACATTAAATCCATACCCTTCGACGAGATCCCATGTGTCTACCACAAACACTCGCCGTAAACGTTCATCAAATTGGCCATACGTACTACATATAAAACGTCTACCTGTTCTAAAGTCAACCTCAGTAATAAAGTGTGGAACATGAGTCGGCTCATACGTTACATAGACAATGCGAGCTTTATCATTTCCCACCAAGCGTCGAACCGAACGTGTTATAGCTTCGGCTGCAGGGGCGCATAAAGCCACCTCACCTGCAGCACCTTCAAAAGCCTCGGCGATGGCGGTATTACGCTGAAATAATCCCATTATTACAGCACCCCGCACGCGGTCCAACTGGTCGTAAAATTGACGTCGTCGTGACTTAAGATGTGAATAGACTATCCCTCGAGCTGAGAACGATACTGGATTTCTCTCGTTGGAATAAACTTCTAAGGCCATATGTATTGAGACAGGGTTAATACAAAACAAGGTAAGCATTTAGCTTACCTGAGTAAATTGAACAAACTTGAGCGGTCAATGCAAATTATATTGAACACCTTGAGAACCATTTCTCTGAAATCCTAGCTCATTTTAACAAACTCATGGAGACATATCAATTTGAAAGTAAGGAGGATCTATTATGATCTCTTCTTTACTTGCATCACAACTTCACGATGAGCACACATTCTATGAGACATTTATACGGGATTTGGAAACCTGTACAGGAGAGGTGATTATTGAAAGTCCATATATCACAAGCAATAGAGTAAAAATGTTTTACCCAATCTTTGAAAGACTCATGAAAAGAAGTGTGAAAATTTATATAATTACGAAAAATCTTGATGATTTAGACGAACGGCTACAATCTCAGTCAGAACAAGAAATAGAAAATTTTGAATTGATGGGGATTCAGCCTTTATTGTGCGTCGGAAATCATCACAGGAAATTAGCTATATTAGATCGAAAAATACTTTGGGAAGGGAGTCTCAATATCCTTTCGCAAACTAGTAGTAGAGAAATTATGAGAAGAATCGAAGACGAAAAGCTAACAAGAGAAATGTTCGACTTTTTAAAGCTAAGCCAATTTATTTGATCTCTTTCCAAAACCAAGTGTAAGTTTCTCCTGATTTGAAACCTAACCGCTGTCGTTCCATGACTGCGTTTAAATCATTTGTCGGAGCAGTATTGTGCATTTCACTATATCCGCGCTTTTTCAATAGATCCCCAGCAGACTGGATAAGTGCTTGTAAAATTGCATCCGCGTCGGTGGCAATGGGTGAAGCGATCAACCTAAAAAGAATAGCAATTCTCCCGTCTTCGATAACTGAAACACTGCCAACTATTTGTTCTTCGTGCTCTGCGACTAATAAGGACTCAGGGTCGCGCTCAATTTTTCTTGATACATTCACTTCAGAGTCAGTAACTTCATCAAATTTGAATTGATCTGAATGTTTATATAATGTCGCGAGTTGTTTGTAGTCAGATGGTTGATATGGTCGGATATTCATATTAAAAAGGTAAGATATCAGAAGACCGAATTTTCAATGTCTTCACTATTGCCTCTATGATCTCAAGGCTCGGATTTACCACACCGCGCTCAATCTGAGCGTAATAGTTAACGTGGATATCGGATTTTCGCGCTACATCTGCCTGAGTTAAGCCCTCTTTTAAGCGTGCTTTTTTTAGATTTTTACCTAGTTCCTTTGAGCCCATACAACAATTATACCCCTTTTCAGAATTATACTACTTAAGCTTGTAAAAGTTTATCCGACAGTTGACTACAAATCATATCTGATGTATAAGATAATATAAGTTATGGATAAGTTACTTACAATTCAAGAGGCGGCAGCACTTCTCGGCGTGCATCCTGAGACATTAAGACGATGGGATAACGATGGGAAATTAAAAGCCATAAAAGTTGGAAATCGTGGGGATCGAAAATACCGGGAAGTGGAATTGTCAGCATTTCTTTCCAGCTATAACAGATCATCATACAAGAACTTTGATATTATTCCACATGGATTTGGCTTTGAAATATCGCCTGGCACATTAATAAGGATAGCATCTTTTATTGTCAAAAATGAAAAAACAATAAGTGGTTTTGCCTTCGCTGAAGGTATGCTAAATAGAATGAGTCACCCTGAAATTTCAGATGAAAATCTATTGGTTCAGGCAAATTCAATAATTAAAGAGTATATTAACACTGAAAAAATACAAAATTTTGAAGAATATACATTTGAACTTCATCATTTGGATTTTATTGCTGTAAATGCTCCTCATTGGTGGAAAAAGACTTTAAAAATAACTAACTAATATTATGAACCAAGATACGCCAGTTTCCCTCGCTAAATTTATTTATGATCAGTTACTTGAAACTGGGCTTCCTGAATTAATTTTAGATGAGGAAAAACAACGTATTAAAATCCCGAATGGGGAAATACTAAACCTAAAGAATAAAGAATATTCACTTGTTTTTTATTGGTATTCTGAACAGGATGCAAAATATAGCAAGCGCGACAAATACTCTGAGATAACTTTTCCTCAAGATTTTGACATTAGACACTTCCTGATCTTTAAACGTAGTGGCTCTTATAAACTAAAAAATGAACAAATTTTTAGAGACATTCTTAACCCTCTAAGCAAAGAGACTAGAAAAATAAAGGTAAGTAATGAATATAAGATATTAAGGTTTTATAAAAAAACTTTAATTTTGCCTACAGAAACCTTTGCAAGTGCAATGCGAGAAGCAAGTCTTATATCGAAAAAAGGAAACTCATACAGAAAATCTACCGAGCATTATTTATCCAATTTAAGATCACGAGACTATAGTAAGAATGTAAGAAAACAAACAACTTACCTTGAAAAAGGAGAGTTCAACTTTCTGATAGATCGCTTATATCTCAATTCAAAAAAAGGGAAGAAAGATTTTCTAAGATTTCTTGGAAATGAAGACATCACTTCTATTGAAGAACTAATAACTCAGTTGCTACGATATGAAGTTTTATCCGAAGACTTTATGCGAATGCTCAATGATTATTTTATTAGAGAAAAGTTAAAGGATATTATTATACTTGGGAAATCAATTTTAGACCTCAATAGTACTAATCTTCAGACAGTAGTAGCTAAAGAAATAATTACGAAACTTGGATTAACAAATGTTAGTCAACTAGAAACGCTTTGGCAAAAATATTTTGAAAAAAACTTACTTTATTTAATTTTCACCTATAAAAAGGTTTTCCCAAAAATTGAATTAAAAGATGTTGAGGGAGACAAAAAATATCCCGATTTCATTGGAATAAACCATTACAATGGTTTAGATATCATCGAAATTAAAACCCATCTCAAAAACGCACTGGTTTGGGATAGTAGCCATCAAAATTTTTATTTTTCTCCAGAGTTGAGCAAAGCTATAGTACAAACAACCAATTACATGGACGCAGTAATGCAAGAACGATTTAAGGTTCAAGAAGATAGAGAAAAAATTACAAAATTTACGGAAGAAGAAAATCTATTCCACCCTAGGGGTATCATTGTAATCTCATCAAACAAGAAGTTGACAACTAAAGTAGGAGAGTCAGAAAAACTAAAAAGAGATTTTACAAAGTTGAGAAATAGTCTTCAAAATATAGAAATTTTAACATTTGATGAGATTATAAATATTGCTGATGAATATATTAAAAATATTATCCCCGATACGAAACCGATTTAGGAATAGTTACATTCAAAGATTGAGTCTGACATACACAAATAAATAATCCCTTCCAATATCCCAACAAAAATCGGTATGCTTGTCCACGAAAAAATCAGGTAAACAATGCCCCAGCCCACTTTCCCTAAATAGAACTTATGCGCACCAATTCCACCTAGAAAAATAGCTAATAACGCTGCGAGTGTTTTACTTCGTTTTGCTCTTTGAGGGTAGTTAGGGGGTCGATCCGTACTCATGTTCGTAAATATATCAAAATTGCCATTATAATGCAATTAATGTTGTTACTCTAAATTTTGTCGATAAAAACTCGGGGATTGGCCGGAACTCCATACACACGCACTTCAAAGTGTAAATGCGGACCCGTAGCCCAACCAGTCTCGCCTTCAGTACCAATAATCTCTCCAGGAGAAACTTCCTGATCTTTCTTTACCGCGATATTGTCCAAATGAGCGTAGAGCGAAGTAATATTATCGCCATGATCAATGATTACATGCTTACCATATCCCCACGATATTTCTCCAGCATAAATAACTTTTCCTTTCAAAAAAGACCTAATCGGATCACCCGTCTTACCTCTGGAATTGGCAATGTCAACGCCTGTATGTAGTGGTTGATACGGCAAGTCTGATTCACCAAACTCCAATGTAACTACACCACTTACAGGCAATATAGAGTCAAGTTTAAGTACCTTCACAATATTACCTGTAGCAGGATCCCGAATCTCAACTAAGCGTCCCGCTACACTTACCGTTGCTAATTTATCCGAAACAACTTGCGTCCCCGTTTGAGTGATTACAACTACCGCAAGCAAGGGGAGAGTAAGAACAAATAAAAACGTAAAGAAAACGATCTTAAGTTGTTGCTTAAATGAAAAAGTAAAAAATAAAGTTTTGAATATAGCAGGGTTCATGCAACATATTTCTCTGCTGGATTGGTGGTAATCAAAGGGTGTTCTTTTTCCGAAGCAACAACACGTACCGCAACATGATTTTGATCTGCAATAAGAAGAGCCTCGCCCTTATCACATGTTAAAAGAAAGTTCTGTTCGTATTCACTCAAATTAAATTCTTCTGAAACATTTTTAATAGTTGTTGTATCTTGTCTCATCAAAATTCGCAGCGAAGATTGCGAAGCAATAGCTTTACCATAATCATTATTTAGGAAATCATTGGCTTGTTGAGAAACAATACTTACCCCGAGGTAATATTTTCGAGCCCTTCGCGTGAGTCCTGAAATGAATCGAGCACTTTCTTCGTGTTGTAACAAAATCCATCCTTCATCTATAACCAACAATCTCTTTTCAAGTTTTGATTTTACTTGACCATAAACAAAGTTGGAGATTACAACCAACATAATTTGTCGCAAAGATTCACTTAAGTCTTTTATATCAAAAACAATAAGCCTATTATCAAGTGCAATATTTGTCTGACTATTGAAAACACCAGATAATGAACCTTTTGTAAATTTTTCAAGGCGGTCACAAAGGTTCTTCTGCTTAAGTGCTTTAAGAGTCGCATACAAATCTTTTAACAATGGATATTTACTCCCTGTGTGATTATTTCCCTCATCAAGCGACCAGCCGAATTTTTTATAGGTTGCTAAAATAGCTTTATCAACAATGGCTTTTTCCTCAGAACTAAGCCCTTCCGCCATTAACGAAATAATCTCAGTAAGATCTTGTACATGCGTAGACAAACTGTCCTCTACCTCTGCAGAATTTACCGAAAGATCAAAGGGGTTAATCTTCTCTTTTGCATGAGCGGAAACTTTAACATATGTTCCACCAACAGATTTTGCTAATTGTTCATATTCTCCTTCAGGGTCAATGACAATTACTTTTGTACCTTGCATTAATTGTCGCAAGATTTCCACTTTTGATGTATAGCTTTTACCTGAACCAGATTGCGCGAAGATAATACTATTGGCATTATTAAGGGAGAATCGATCAACTATAACAAGCGAATTATTAGATTTATTAATGCCATACAAAATTCCTGATTCTTGAACAAGCTCTGATGAAACAAAAGGAAAAGTCAGTGCTGTCGATGAGCTATCTAAATTACGTTTTTGATTTAATAGATTTTCTGCTCGAGGTAATATTGATTGCAATCCATCAATTTGTTGGAATGTAGCAGGCTTCGTATAAAAGAGGCGAGTAGAAAGAACAGTATCGAGAAGTGTAGTAATTTTATTAAGCTCAGAGAGCGAGTCAGCAATAATCGCAATATAGATTGAAACTTGAAATAGCTTTTCCTGACCTCTTTGAATTTTATCTTTCAGTTCAATTGCCGATTCAAGAGGGTCAAGCAGTTCAGAACCAATAATTCTTCCTGACCGTTGCATAGACCTTTTAGTGGACTCAAGCTCGGTAATCTTTCTATTCAGTTTAGGAAGCGCAATATGCGCATCAATCTGCTCTATATGGGACGATATGTCGATATTATGATTAAAATTAACTAGATTATTAAGCCATCCAGTTGTTGCAACATACGGATATCCTGAGACAAATAAAGTTCTGACATATTTATTTTCTATTAAGAGATAATCTGGTCGTTCTTCAAGTCCAGAATACGAAATAAGATCAATGTGATCCTGCATACCAAAATGAAAATGCTTGGTACTGCGCTTCACTCGTTGCTTCTCTTTATGTGAAGCCAGTGATCTTTTTATTAGGCGAGCATAAGCTCCGATGATTGGAATGTTATATATCATATGTTTGATTAAGAATTGATTGTACCGTTTGAGCCTTTAATTCTTGAATTTTAGATCGAGTCGGATTATAAAATGAATAAAATAGGTCCAAAACTTCAATACTATCTAGAGGTTTCGCTTTCATTCCCATTTTTTCAAATCCTTTTATTACAATATCTTGATAAAGAAATAACTGCTCTTTAATTAAGTTAAAGTCCGAGGTATCAGCAGAATTGTACGGAATAATAATATAAAACCGACGCGATAAAATTTTATTACCTGATATCAGTTTTTGAATAAATTCAGAATAGTTTTGTAATTGTTCTTTATATCTTTGTTCGGATTCCTGCTTAGCATTTTGTGAAAGCTGATCTAAATAGCGATCAACTTCAACTTCGCGTATCCGCACTAAAATCTGTAAAGGACAAGGAAGTGAGTTAAGAAAATTTTGAAAATTATCAATAAGTACATCTTGCTCGTCATCACTTTTCAGTTCAAAGTTTATTGAAGACGTCTCAACTACTGCGCAATATTTATTCTTAGGTAAAACTAAAATGCCATCACGTACCTCTTTAATTGAAATTTGTTGACGCGAGGACGTCTTACGATGAGACTTGGAAAGTATCGACATGAACTCCTCCTTTCTTGAATCGGAAGCGGACAGTAGATCCAGACCGAGAAATAAGTGATTTCAACTTAGAGGAATCTTCAATAGATAATTTAACTTCTTTATTATTGTCTGCATTCTCAATAAAGCTTTCCGGCGCACTGTCTTTCGGAGATAGTACAACTTCTCGAAGAGCAAAATCATTTTTATCAAAAATATAATAACGTGGACGCAAGTTGTAGCTGCTAAGAATACCCAGCCAATGTAAAACAATCTTACCTCGTATTCGAAAAGCCAACGTAAAACACAGGATACTAACAATCCCAATAATTAAAAATTTATATAAAGAAAAATGTAATTGGCTAGGTAGTACTGCATATACAAATACCGTAACAAACAGGGGTGTTAAGAATAAAAGAATTTGTGTCAAGGTAAAGTTGCCAGCAATTTTATCTTCAACAGTAGTAATTTGTGCAGGAATTATAGATGACTTCATGCTTTAATCACCTTTCGTGTTGTTAACCTACTTGGAAAACGAGTCGGCCGTCGTGAAGAGTTTCGTTGAGGGTAATCTTGCGCATGCCCTTCTTGTTGTGAGTGCATAACATTAATGATTTGCCCGCCAACTTTTCGCATAGCGCCGTTAAATGAAGTGTAAAAAGCAAATTGCATAAGAGCTTGGGGTGTTTTAAGTAAGGTAAAAAGCAACGCAACACCCATAAGAATTGAGATAAACGAATTCGTTCCTGCTTGACCAGGTATGGTCAAAAATGCAGAAGCAAGCTGAATAATCACCACATGCACGAATACGCTGAAAATATTGACGATATACGTCTTTATTGAGATTTCAGCAAAATCAGTAAACTTAGGTAGTATCCACAAAAGACAAATAAGAGGAGATAATACCGCACCAAGTGAAATAATAATAAGCCGCATTATATAGAATAGAAGTAAAACGACTGCCAAGATAATGAACATAAGCATAAAAATAAGCGTGATAATACTAGTTGTTGCAACGGAAACAGTCTTAGGATCAAAGGAATTAAGAATCCACGCGCTATTAATTCCACCTGTAGCATGAAGCACCGCTTGTACCAGTACATTAGAGATATTAATAACCCAATCGACAAGAAAAATAGACATATTAGCACCCAAGAAGGCTAAAGCAATTCGTGGTAAGAGATGTTTAAGTTCGACTTCTTCAAATCCCAGCGTTGAAGCACTCATAAAATGGAATCCAATTAGAGCGATAACTAAAGCAAATAACGAATCAGTAATTCCAACAATAGTAAGCCAGAAATTAAAAATAACCGAATTGTTAACAACGGAAGGTGCTGTGGTAAGAAAACTAATAATTCCATCAGTGAGAGGCTTAGTAGCGCTTTGAATTATCGCTTGTAAAAACCCTACTACAGCGGTGATTAACACTTGAGTTAGCCCACTGGAAGGCTCTATTGGTTGAATTGGTGTCAGAGAAATTTGCTCCGAATTGGTACTAGCGTGAGGTGTAGTAAATGCGTGCGAAAGCAGCGATGAAAATACTCCTGCTCCAATAACAAAAAGAAGTCCTATCAAAGCATTACGAATAGTTTTCTTAGCTTCCTCGAGTGAATCAGGCTTACCTATTGAGGTAATATAAAGATAGCCACCTCGAATAAGAAAGATAACCGAAATAAGAGAGGCAAGCACTGTCAGAACCGTCAGAGACTGGTTCGTAAATAAGGCAACTTCATTATTATTCATAATGCTTTCTTATGGAGTTGCGCCAAACGCACTCGTGGCAAGTTGAGATACAATATTGCTGATCACATACGCGCCAAGCGTTATAGCCAATCCTACAGCCGAATAAAGGATAGTTCTTTTCGATCTTTCAAGTGATTCAGGATTGCCGGAACTTGTAATATATCCAAAGCCACCCCAAACAATAAACCCAGCAGCAATAAAGCCGGAAAAGGTGACAAGTAGTTGAATAATATTCTTTATGAAATTTTGAACTTTATCTACATCCGCAGACTGTGCAAATGCGGGTGTCGCCAAAATCAAGAAATTAAGAGTAAAGAGTGCATAAACAAGAATTTTTTTCATATTTCTCTTTCTCGGCATAAAAAAAGCCGCCATTTATAAGGGCAGCAGTATCAATAGGTTCACAGTTTATATCAAAATACGATATTAATAGCAATAGAGATCGCTTCGTTAAAAAACAACAGCATAGATTAACCACTCTCCAGAAGTAGAATTTGTCCGATCACCTTTTGTGTCATACTTAAACATACGGAATGCAAGCTTATCGGAGGAGACATCCGCCCAACCCTTTGTCTCAATTTCCCAATAGCCAAAATTGAATGAATAGTTCTTTGATATGTAACTAAGATTCCTCCCCCAGTGAGAGTTTAACCATTTAAGGGCAATAGTCTTTTCACTACTACTAGGTACTATTCCTTTAACTCGATCAACTAAAGTAACATCGTCCCTCAGTATACTTTCCATTTTACTGGCATTAGTTGCTTGTAACGCACTAGTGATTTTTATGACGGCCTCGTCAATACCAATTAATGCATATTCAGGAATTATGGACGAGCGAGGAATAGCGCTTCTAGTTGGAGTAAGGCTCGATGAAGTATTCGTTTGGTAGTCTTTAGAAGTTGATAATAGAAAGATACTGCTCAAGATAATAAGAATTATACTTATAGTAACTACAATAACAAAAGTTGGTTTTTTCATTTATAATATATTATAGCATTAATTAAGGCTTGAGTATAACAAAATAATTTGATAGTATAACTACACTATGTAGTAATAGATAAAAGTAGGGAGTAAAATAATGATAAACATCTCGAAGAAAAATCTAATCTTAGGAATAACCTTAGTAGGAGTTACTAGCTTATCCGCATGTAGTACCAACACTTCATCATCAGCCCCAAGCCCGACTCCACAGTCCGTACAATCAAATCAAGCTGTTTCATCAGAGTCACCTTCACAAAACTCAGGTCAAGAAAAAGTATTTACTGTAGAATCATCTAACTTTACTTTTGACATTAAAGAAATTAAAGTCAAAAAAGGCGATAAAGTAAAGATTGTTCTTAAAAATAAAGAAGGACTACATGACTGGGTAGTGGATGAGTTCAACGGTGGAAAAACTAAACAACTCAAAG
This sequence comes from uncultured Gammaproteobacteria bacterium, assembly GCA_964403585.1. Lineage (GTDB taxonomy): Bacteria > Patescibacteriota > Microgenomatia > JALYQM01 > JALYQM01 > JALYQM01. The sequence goes on from CAYOFQ010000001.1 coordinate 849,606, forward strand.
CAGGCGAAGAAGATACCATTGAATTTGTTGCAGATAAAGTAGGAACTTTTGAATATTACTGCTCTGTTATGAAGCATCGTCAAATGGGCATGGTTGGCAAACTTATAGTAGAAGAATAATCTGCTAATACTATGTTTGACAAAACCAGTACAACTTAGTATAAATATGTAGTTTTGTATTATAGTTTGAGTATAAAATTTGAGTCTACCTCATTAAATATACTCGGAAATACGATATATTCATACGCACTAAGTAATCTGCCATAACGAATTCAAGATCAAATTCCATTCACCCTAACTTGTCAGCACGTATGAACTTTCTATGGTTTCTTCCCTCAAAAAGATTTTCAATAGAATTTCTATCTTATGGATTTCTATTCCATTAGTTCAACGACTTGTTTGCCCGCGTTTCGGTAGCACGTTGTTTTCGCGTCTTGGCAGAATAATATTGTTACGGACTAACGCCTCTACGTTCTTTGGGGGGGTGCTCGTTGGTCTTACGCTTCTCTTCTTCTTATATGCTCCAGTAATAGAGCAGTTTGATAACCAATACAGTATAGCTTTTGGAGGTCAGCGTTCAGCTTATGCCCAGGAAAGCGAAGTTATATCGGAATCAGATATTCCAAACTTTGTAACTCCAATTATCACCACAAGTTCTGGTGAGCACAAATATCAGTCACCACTGCGCGATCCTCCAAAATTATTACTTACTTCGTATTTTAGCAAATGGCATCCCGGATATGATTTGGCTACAGATTATGGAACACCAATTTATGCATCAAAAGAAGGAATTGTTGAAAGTGTTGAATATAGTAAAGTAGGATATGGTAATGCAGTATATATAAGCCATGACGAGGAATTCGTTTCTTTATATGCTCATATGAGTCGAATTATAGTTAAAACAAATCAACCAGTCTCTCCAGGAACTGTTATTGGCTATGTGGGATCAACTGGACGCTCGACTGGACCACATGTTCACTTTGAACTCCGTAAAAATCAAGTGCCCCTTAACCCCAAATCACTAATTGGCAGTTTATAGTAATAAATTTTGACCTTTGAGCGTAATTCCACTACAATGAGTAGTAGCTATGGATAAAGGTGCAAAAGTAGGACAAGTATTAGGCGAATTAGAATCAGAGATAATGAATATTCTCTGGCAAGATAAACACGCTTTATCAGTACGACAGGTTACTGGCACACTACAGCTCAAACGTAAAATTGCGTACACTACCGTGATGACAGTTATGGGAAGACTAGTGGAAAAAAGATTGTTAAGACAACAAGTCACTCATGGTCGAGCGTTCGTATATAAAACTGTATATTCTAAGGAAAAGTTTCTCACAAAGATCACAAGACAAATTATAAAAAACTTAACTTCAAGTTTTGGTGATATGGCAATAGCTCATTTTGCAAAAGAAGTAGAAAATATACCTGAGGAAAAGAAACGAAAATTACTTAAAATTTTAAACGAAGTGACTAAGTAATATGGCTACATCTCATAGAGTTTTTAGATTGTATTTAGTACTAACAGGTATTGTTTTTCTATTGTTCATATATACAGTAACAAAGCTTTTACCACTTTCAATAAATCATGTTGTTTATTATTGCCAAAAGTCTATAGAGCATACGATTCTTTCACTTTCTCATCCGTTTCCTAATGCAATAATGCTAATTTTTTCTATTGCTTTGATAGTGGGCTTTTCATTATTTTGTATATATATTGTTAGAACAAAAAACTTTACAAACTCGCTTTTAAAAAATAAATATAACCCTTCCAACTTACAAATTGATACAAAAATATTAAATACAATAGATTTTATAGAAAGTAAGGATGAAATAAGTTTTTGTTATGGAGTTATTAGTCCGAGAATTTGCATAAGCTCTGCGCTAGTTTCCTCATTGTCTATTGACGAGCTTAAAGCAGTACTCTTGCATGAATATACACACCTTCAAAATAAAGATCCATTAAAGATACTTCTATTAAAATCAATTACCTCTATGTTCTTCTTTATACCAATCTTAAAAGATATCCAAAACTACTTTATGCTTGCCAAAGAAATTGATGCTGACCAAATGGTAATGGCCGATATCAACAACAAACCTTATTTAAAATCAGCACTGACAAAAATTTTAGGATCATCATTAAACAAATTTAATATCGCTAATTTTTCAGAGAGCACTATACTCGAGCAAAGAATATTAATTGCTAGTGGTTATAAAAAAAAGGTCACGTTCAGAGCTTCTTCTCAAAGTATTATTGTCTCACTTTTGAGCATCCTGCTTTTCTTTACTTTTATCAAATCACCTCTGGTTATTAGTGAACCTAACTCAACTAAATACGAATACTTTTGTCAGCAAGATCTTCAGAATTAAAAAAGTCAAACTTTTATATAACTTTCACCATTTTCAAAACAAGAACTACTCCAATTAATATAATAATCACTGAACTAATTAAGGGGAAAAATTGTGAGACTTTTTGATTTGGAACATACTTATCAAAAATCTGTTTAGAAGAAACCATTACAATTCCAATCGCTGCAATAACTGAAGCCATACCTAAACTAAAAACAGCAATTAATATCATTCCAAGTACTATTTTATTAAGACTAATAGCAATAATCATTATTGCAAGGGCTTCCGGGCAAGGTATCAGACCACCAGAAAACCCCAAGGAGATGATTTGTTTCATGTTTTTCTTACCGGGTATATCATTCAAGGAATGTACATGGTTAATATGTCCTGAGTCGTGAATATGAGAATGATGATAAGTTGAGTCATTGGACGCTTTATTGCCTTTGTATTCATAGTATCTTTTTTGAAGAAGCCATATTCCTAAACTAAAAATTAACATCGCCGAAATGAGCTCAAGTAGTGGAATAATTTTTTCAGGTAAAAAATATTTTGTAGCAAATATTGAGATAAGTCCCAAAATATAAATTGATGAAGTATGTGTTATGGTTGTTACTCCAGCAAGAATAAGAGCATCCTTTTTAGTGCCATGTTGTCCAACAAGATAGGCAGCAACCAGAGTCTTGCCATGTCCTGGTGTCAACGAGTGAAGCCCTCCTAAAATAAATGCTATCCCTAGTGCCCAAAAATAAACATCAACCCCCGCCTTATCATTTTTTAACATAGTGGCTATTTGGTTGACCTTACTCTGTGCAGATTCATTTGGACTGGAGTTTGTATTCGATTGTCCATAGACGAGAGAACTACCGCTGCTAATAGCAAGTAGACTTACAAAAAGAAATAATGTCGTAATAAAGTTCTTCATGGTTTATGCTTTCAGTAATAGTAAGTGCACAACATTATTCTACTACGTCAAGTAGTAGGATAATATGAGATGCGATGAGGTTGTCTGTTTAAGAATTCCCAGATAGCCAATAGTACGATATAATACTACGACGTGTAGTAATTGAGATACCTGAAAGAGAGACTGTGTTCATGAAGGAACTACTAAAAAAATATATTCTCTATATCGCTTGGATTCAGGCTATTATAGCAATGCTCGGAAGTCTTTATTTTAGTGAAATTGCAAAGTTTACTCCCTGCGTACTCTGTTGGTATCAACGCATTTTAATGTACCCACTTGTCGCACTGATCCCAGTTGGGATTTTGAGAAAAGATAAGGGACTTCCCACTTATGTGTTGCCTCTAACTGTAACAGGATTATTAATCTCGGGTTATCATAATCTACTGTATTACAAGATTATTCCCGAAAGCGCAGCACCATGTAAGTTAGGTGTTTCATGCACGACTAAATTCATTCAATGGTTTGGATTTGTTACTATTCCATTCTTATCATTTGTTGCATTTGCAGTTATCACTATATGTATGGTTATTTATCGGAGGTCGCAAAAAAAAGAACTATGACAGGAGAAACAAAAATCATAACAACCGTAATTGTAGTAACTATGCTGATATTAGTAGGAGGAGCTTATTTTGCAACAAGCTTTGGTCCAAAAGAAGCATTAACGATACTACCTAAAGAACAACTCAAATTACTTTCGCGAGATGGTGATAATAAAATAGTTGCGGAAAAATCTAAAGTTACCATCACTGAATTTGCAGACTTCGAATGTGAGGCATGTGGAGCTACGTTTCCTATCGTCAAAAAGGTATTGGAAGAATACAAAGGAAGAGTTACCTTTGTTCACAAATATTTTCCCCTTCCCAATCACCGAAGTGGACGATTAGCTGCACAAAGTGCCGGAGCTGCTGGAAAGCAGGGAAAGTTCTGGGAAATGTATAACAAATTATTTGAAAAACAGGCAGAGTGGGGAGAGCAGCAGACACCTCAAAAAGAGAAGTTCATCAGTTACGCAAAAGAAATCGGATTAGATATAGCTAATTTTGAAAAAGACCTTGATAATAAAGAATTAGAAGAACGTATTCAGCAGGATATTAACGATGGCAACGAGTTAGGAGTGAACTCAACACCTACATTTTTTATTAATGACGAGCGAATAGTAGGTGGAATGCCATATGAAGACTTTAAGAAAAAACTTGATGAAAAATTAAAATAGAGAGTAGCTATGATAAACGACTTACTAAAAAATAAAAAGTTTACCTACTTACTTATTGCACTCGTAATTGTTGTTCCGCTTGAAATTTTATCTCTACTTAATGTCGAAATACCGTTAATTTTAGAGATATCACTATTTTCCATTATCATAATTTTATTTGGAAGGGGCGTTATCAAGAATGGTCTTGAAAGCCTTATCCACTTTAACTTCTCAAATATAAATCTGCTTATGACTATCGCTGTTATTGGTGCAGCGTATTTAGGAGAGTTTGAAGAGGCTGCAATTATTATTGTACTTTTTTCACTGGGAGAAACACTTGAAGAGTTTGGCATTGATAGAAGTCAGGGAGCACTTAAGGAGCTCGTCGATAATTCGCCTAAATCTGCTCAACTTAAAGGAAGAGAGGATAGAACTCTATTAGAAAATCTGAAAATAGGCGAAATAGTAATTATTAAGCCAGGGGATCAGATTCCGCTTGATGGAACTATCGTACGGGGCAGTTCCCTAGTCGATGAAAGTGCCATAACAGGTGAACCATTACCGAAAAGTAAAATAACAGGGGATCTAGTTTATGCCGGTACACATAATACGGGCGGCTACTTAGAAGTACAAATAACTAAAGATCCGAAAGATACGACGCTCTCAAAGATAATAAATTTGGCTTATAATGCCGCAGAGAAAAAATCACGAACACAGAGATTTATCGAAAAATTCGCAGGATATTATGTACCTTCAGTAATTATAATTTCGGTGGCACTCGTTATTATTCCTGTTTTCTTGCTGGGACAACCGTTCAATCCATGGTTTATTCAAGCATTAACCATTTTATTAATTTCGTGCCCATGTGCTCTCGTTATTTCAACCCCAATAAGTGTTTTTTCGGCAATCGGCAATGCCTCCAAAAAAGGAATACTAATAAAAGGAGGCTTGTATATCGAAGAAATCGGAAATATTAAGGCACTAGCATTAGACAAAACACGTACCCTAACAAAAGGTGAACCAATCGTATCTGACATCGTGGGATTTAATGGGGCATCACAGGATGACGTTTTAGAGTGCATCTCTGGCATCGAAGCATTATCCGAACATCCCGTCGCCAAAAGTGTAGTAGACAAAGCGAAGCAAAAAGCACTAAATTCTCATGAATTTAAGAATTTTGAATCGATCATGGGAAAGGGAGTAAAAGGCGAATGTGCAATATGTTCAGATGCACATCATTGTGTTGGATCACTAAAGTTTATAACAGAAGAACATGCCGTTAACGATGAGGTAATCAAGAAAGTAGAAGAATTCGAAAAACAAGGTAAAACAACCATAGTTATGAGTGACCATAACAGAGTCACTGGTGTAATTGGAGTAATGGATGAGGTGCGACCAGAGAGTAAATCATTAATCAACCAACTGAAAGAAATGGGCATTACTCCAGTTATGCTCACAGGAGATAATACTTCGGCCGCAAATTATGTCTCTCAACAACTTGGGATTACCGAGGTTCGATCTCAGTTACTTCCTCAGAATAAAGTTGAAGAAATCCAAGCTCTATTAAAAAAATATTCTTCGGTAGGAATGATTGGAGATGGTGTAAATGATGCCCCTGCGCTTGCCACAGCGTCTGTAGGGATTGCAATGGGGGCAATTGGATCTGATGCGGCAATAGAGAATGCAGATATTGCATTAATGAACAATAATTTAAGCGTTATCCCTTATCTTATCAGATTAAGTAAAACGACTGTAGCTAAAATACGATTTAACACTGCCTTGGCCATTGGGGTGAAAGCTCTTTTTCTTATATTCGCCTTCGTGGGGGTAAGCAACTTAGCTTTAGCAATTTTTGCCGACGTAGGAGTGACTGTGTTTGTCATACTTAATAGTTTGCGTTTATATGGCTATAATGAAACTACTTTATAAGTATTGAACTAATCAAGACAAATGAAACATATTCTTGCCTTTCTATTTGCCACTGTCTTAGCAAGTATTCTCTATTATGGGACTACTTCATTAAATAAGAATGTACAGTTATCGTCATTCAGGAACATCACGGCACAACTTCTGTCTGAAGATTATGTAAAGGAAAATATTTTATCTCAAAATGGAGAATTTAAAGAAAACGAATCTGAATATATCTTCAATAATAAAACATTCCCAGCCCCAGCAAATTATCTAAAATCTCTATCTAATAAACCTGATTTATTACAAACAGTGCTGGGATCAACAACAGAAAGCAAAAAAATTATAGTGGATCTTGCTGCGCAACGTGTCTATGCTTATGAAGGTGACCGACTTGCCTTTAACTTTTTAGTTTCAACGGGGAAATGGGACGCAACTCCTCCGGGAAATTATAAGATTTGGTATAAAGTAAGATCACAGACCATGAAAGGAGGCAGCAAAGAATTAGGAACATATTACTATTTACCCAACGTACAGTGGATACAATATTTTAATAATGGTATTGGTTTTCATAGCACATACTGGCATAACAATTTTGGTACACCAATGTCACATGGTTGTGTGAATATGACTATCATTGATGCTGAAACACTGTATCATTGGGCAAGTCCTACAATGACCGAAAATAGAAAAATATTTAGATCCACGTCTGAAAACCCCGGTACTCCTGTAGAAGTAGTAAACTCCTGGGATTTTTAATGGAAATTATCCGGTCATTTCATATTTTAACAATGATAAAGTTTCCTCTTTAGCTTTTTCTACTGATTGTCCCCATGCCTTGGCAGCTTTATCGAATATTTCTTCAAGCTCTGGTTGTGGAGTAGCAGGATCTTCTAACCATTTAAGCACAAGTTCTTTCGATTCCTTTGTTGATTTTTTCCATTTTTTCGCAATGTGCGAAAATGTCTCGGTTGTTATGTTATCTCCATTACCCATAGAGTCATCGGGAGCCCAACATCCACAGTTGTAACACATATAATTCTCCTTTTTGAGGAGGTGCATGTCTTCTTCCATGAACCTCCTCATAACTGTTTATGATTTATCTTTTTCTTAAATGAAGTGCTAACGAAATGGCTCCCAATAATAATCCACCATATGATACCCAAGTCGTAGAATTATTATTGTTTTGTGCAACCGCTTTAGTATTGTTCTGCGCAACAGCAGGCTTCTCTTCCTTTGCAAGGTCATCTATTACCTTAGTTTCAGAATATGGACGTGGTGCATTATGATCATCTTCTTGTCCTTCTTTAGGCGGATTTTTTTCTGCATACTCCTTAACTACTTCAGGGCTATTTTCCCACGCTACAATATCTCCGTCTCCGTAAGTTTGATACGCTTTCCAAACGATAGTTGTCTTTGAAGCGGGAGCCTGAGCACTAAATACAAATTCGTCTCTCTGCTCGGAAGGAATACTTCCACCAGTCCAGATAATTTCTTTAACAACAGAATCTTCACCTTGCCCACTTTTCTTTAACTCAATTTTCCAGCCCGGTTTTACATTAGGTCGCACACTTTGTATACCTTCAGGAATGATCAATCTCACAGCCACAGTTGGATCATCTTCTTCTGTCGGAACACTAACTACAAAGTTAGTTCTGGCTGCAACACCGATCTCACTTGGCTTAACACTAACATGCGCAAAAGCTGAAGAAGTACTTAAAGATAAAAATATTGGAACACTCAAAAGTACTATTAAATTCTTTTTCATATAATCTTTCGTAATAAAATCAAAAATAAAAATTTTACGAAAGAGAGTGAGGGGGAGATTTGTTCTTTATGGTCTCGCTGTTTTTATAGTAATATGTGGTTAGTCTGGCTTGACGAAACTGAGAGAAAAGTTCTAATTGTGGAGAAATATCAAGTGCTATTAAAGGTGAAGCTGTTTGTGTCGTACAGCACGGGTGTACTTGATGATCAGAGTGGGATGAATTCTGTGCTTCTGCATGCTTAGTGTGAGTATCGTTTTCAATAAGTATCTGCGATTGGAAGCAGAGATTGAGTAATGTAACCGAGCTAATTAGGATAAAAACAATTATTGAAGTTAAAGTTTTCGCGTTTTTTTTCGATTTATCACCTCTAAATTTATTCCAGAAGACAATTATGATAAATACTGCTGCAATAACACTAAGTATCACATAGTGGAGTATGCTTTGCTGAGTGAAATCGCTGACATTACTCGTTTGAACGGGTAAATTTTGCTTGTCTGATTCTCTACTAACGCGTATTTCATAGACAAGAGAAAACGAATCGAAAGTAAACGATTCAATCGGCATTCCATTAACCATTATTTTATAAATGCCTTTTTCTGGGAAAGTGTACCCAAAACTTGAACTAGTTAAACTCGGATCACCATTGTGCTGACTAAACGTCGTGGAATAGATAACTCTTTCATCCTTGACTACTAGTGCTTCGCAATGACATTTCGATAATTGAAATTTATTCTCTTTATCCTTAATTTCAAAGAAAAAATCTGATTGTTCACCAACAATAGGATCATCTTCTGGGCTAATATGAATTACAGCACCAATTGGACCATCTGTCTTAAGAGTATGAGCATCAACAGGCTCCACAAAAGAAACCACTGAAAGTACAATCGCAAGAATAATAATAAACTTTTTTACCATAGAATCACCCTAATTATCACTTTACTTGACTTCAATTGTAAATTCCGCAAGATTTACCACATCTTTATGCTTGAACTGTGCAAAGATACGATATACTCCCTTTTCTAAAATCTTACCTTGTAATGGCATGGGCGTAAACTCAATAGTTGGACCACCTTGCTCTTCAAGTTGAGCCATTGCCATCTTGCCTCCAATTGAAGGATGAACATGAGTATAGTCTCTATTGCTTTGACGAAGCATAATTAAATGTCCAAAAGCACCTAGGTAAGGTTGTAAATCAGTAATAGGTTTCTTCGTAGCTTTGTCCTTAACCGTAAGAGATATCGATTGTCTTCCAAGAGATAGTTGTGCCGACTGTAAGGTATCGCTTGTAGAAAGAGTAACTTCATAGTTACCAAACAGTTTTGTTAAATTAGTATCTGGTTTCTGAATGCTAGGTGCTACCTCTGTAACATTTCCCACTGAAATAGTAAAACCGTCAGTCTGTTCAGTAAAGCCAAATGGATCATAATTGAGATAAATGTAATATGTCCCGTCTTTAGGGAATTGTGTCTTTAAATGAAACGTATTACCCTCCTGTTCAGGGTGAGTATGCTCATAGTACGAAAGCGTACTATCTACAATAATTGTATGCATAACTTTCTCGTACATAATTTTAAAAAGAGAAATGGGTCTATCGGTACCATTTTCAAGAATTTGAAAGGGAATATCAACATCTGTCCTGGGAAGATTATTACCCGAGTCTGAAGTAACTACTCGGAATTTATCAATTGGAGTAGAACCTGAGTTATTCAGATGAGAAGTATTGGTCGATGCAGTTTTATGTAAACCATGAATACTTACCGACTTAGTTCCCTCTAGATAAGGTCGAGCAGAAAGAAAATAGAATCCAACAAGTAAGAGCGTACCAACACCAAAAATAAAATATTTTCGTATAACGGGGAATTTACTAGTGATATAACAATCTATTCGGTACAGTTCCAGTAGAAATAATATTACCAGTGCAGTAAGGAAAATGAATGGAATAGTTTGAGAAAGATCAGAGAAGTGACTACCCAACATAAGTGCATGAGTCACAATCAATATTCCTGCAATATAGACCGTTCTATGAATTCGTTTCCAATTACTTTTGAGTATTATTACAAAAATTCGCATTGATGTTAATGCCAGAATGGATAGAATGATTAACGCAGTTAAACTAGAAAGGATAGGAAGTATATAATTTTTGCTTAAAAAAGGAAGTCCTTCGAACCCGCCAAGTGACTTAAAAAATGCAAAATATGCATGAAGACATCCGAATAAAAATGCCGATAAACCCAATGATTGACGAGCTCTTATCCACAAAATTCTTCCTGGAAGATGATTGAAGGCTATATAAAGTGGGCTGGGGAGTAGAGTTACATACAAGAATGTAAGGGATGTGAGACCATAAAACTGGACAAGTCGTATTATTTGAAGATTCTCAGGATAATAATAGTGAACGAATCCATAGAAAGCTACTGATAAGGCTAGGGATATAATAAGAATTACTGGTCTAATGTAGCTATATATCATTGTTCTTTTTCTTTCGTCTCTTTCTCATAATATAGATTATATCTAAGGCAACCACTAATCCAATAACTAAAGGCGAGCCAAAAAAAGTAACGAGCGTAATAATTCGACTTTTCAAACTAATCGTGGATGCGTTTGGATCGGTAGGATCATATATTGCAACATCTTTTACTTCTCCAGAAAGTGTAACAATTGCATATCCTACAAAACCATTCGAGTCTGTAATACGCAAAACAGTAGATTTGATAAGTGAACCAGTTTCTTTATATTGATAGGTCGGACTTTCTTCGGTTTTATATATATTTTCGTCCAGTTTCCACAGGTAAGAAACTACCTTAGCGGATGGATCAGTTTCAGCATTACTTCTGAATGTAACAGGCTTCCTGGCATCAATACCAAAATTAAATACTCCTATTCGAGCAATTGGCAATTTATACTTTAAGTTAGGAACAACATCAAGTTTTACGCTATTTATAAGAGTATAGGTATTTTCTTGTGGAAGTTTCATTTCCATAATCAGCTGATGCGAACCAATTTTTTTATAGGTGTGTGAAAGTTTGGTCCCTGAAGAGTATTCAGCAATACCTTCATCCCAAGTCCATCTAAACTCAACTAGTGGTTTTAACTCTCCTGCAATCTGGAGATTCTGCATATCAATTTCAAAATTAATAGGCACATTCACAAGGTATTTTTCTTCAGGTGGCAAATCTTGCGCTACATTAAGTTTTTTATCTTGCACTGTAAGCGAGGGGTTTGATTGCGCATACTTACCGTTAATTTTAAGAAACGGTGGACCACTGCCATGAGCAAAGGCCTGATTAAAATTAGCTGTTGCAAACAAGCTAACGATGATTACAATAATAATTCCAAGAGCTAATTTCATAGCAGTTACTCCTACTCATTGTAGTAGAAAAGAGATTGGAGGGCAAACCCCTTTTAAATAGGAGATTTTGAGTGAAGGCTAACCAGCTTTTCGAACAACTTTCATTACTTCTTCGATAGAAACTTTTGTTTCTCCCTTTTTTATATGGTCGACGACACACGTATTCATATGATGCTCAAGCATAAGAAAATCAGTTTCTTTCAAAGCTCTTTGAACAGCCTGTGACTGATGAATAATGTCTACACAATACTCATCCTTTTCCATCATATCAATGACTTTACTAAGATGTCCTCGAGCGATTTTAAGCCTATGAACAATCCGATTTTTTAAATCTTCGTTCGTTTTTAACATACTATTCCTTTCATGCTTGCACAGTATATCCAGCAGTTTCAATAACTCGCTTTAGCTGATCTACCGATACTTTTGTCTCCTCATATTCAATTTCAGATAGCCCTTTAGCAAAATTTGTCTGCGAAGTCTTTACACCCTCTAATTCTTCAAGATCCCCATCAATTCGCATCGAACAACTAGAACAATGCATACCAGATATTTTTATTATCGTTTTTGTCATTAATAGATCCTCCTACTCAACTATAAAATTACCTCTATACATTCCCATAGAGCAACTATAAGCAAGCAGTCCTGTAGACTCAGGAATAAATGTAAGAACTTCTTTACCTGTTGCGGGAAGTATTTTTTGGATATCTAACTTTGGAATTGTAAATGCGCTTGCGCAGGAATACGTGTTACTTGTTTTTAAAGTTAACCTTACCGGGACTCCTTTTTTGAGCTTCACCTTATCAGCGCTATATCCTGATGAAGTAACATTTATGGTAACGTCTTGCACTTCAAAGTTAGCCGGGATAGCAGAACTATTTTCCAATGCTACTTGCTCTGCGCCTAGAACATCTTCAGACGAGCTAGTGTAAATAGAAGTAATAGTATCAAACGTATACCGTGCACCGAGTAAATTCAGTCCACCATTAAAAGACATCCCTGCAAGAATAATTAGTACTGCTGACGTAGCTTTATAAAAATACTGTTGCATAAATTGATTAAATTTAGTTGCAGCAATTCCAACAGCCAAGAATATCCAAGAAGAAGAAAGGGTGAAAAGAAACATTATTAAAGCACCGCTCAATGCACTACCTGACGATATCGCAAGAGCCTCCATAGCAAGGGTAGTACCGCAAGGGATAATTAAAGTCGTAAGGCCGAGCAACAATGGAGTGGTTAATTCATCGTTTCCCTTTGCTATTTTACGAACCATTCTTTGTAATGATGAAGGGGGTTGAAGAATAAAATAACGAAATAGGGGATGAACATTCAATAGTTGTAAAGCAACACCAACCATATAGATCGCAACTATGATTTGTATCCACCCTTGCATTGTAGTACTAATACTAAAAAAGGAACCAAAAATACCTAAGAGTGCTCCAAACAAAGTATAAATTGCTATCTTACCTGCAAGAAAAGCAAAAGTAGGTTTCAGATTCGACAACAAGGTATTCTCTTCTATTTCATTTTTTTTCTTTATTTGCGACAGTACAGAGGTCAGTAACCCTCCTTGTATTGCAAAACAAGTAAGACCTCCTGTTGTAATGCCAGCAATAACGATTGGTATAAAACTTATATCCATATAGTTCCTCTACTTTTTAATGTTTACTAAATTAAGCCGTAGTGAATTCATCACTACACTTATCGAACTTAAAGCCATTGCAACAGAAGCAAATACAGGATTCAAAAGTATTCCCCACAACGGATATAAAACCCCTACGGCAACAGGAATTAAAATGACATTATATCCAAATGCCCAAAAGAGATTTTGCATAATATTAGACATTGTCTTTTTAGAGAGTCGTATTGCTTGAGGTAACTTTTTTAGATCACCTCCAAGTAATGTTATATCTGATGATTCAATAGCAACATCAGTTCCACTGCCCATCGCTATACCTACATCTGAAGCGGCAATTGCGGGAGCATCATTGATCCCATCACCAACCATAGCGACCACTTTGCCTTGTGCTTGCAACTTACGTACCTCGTGTTCTTTATCTTGAGGTAAAACATTAGCAAGATACTGTTTAATTCCCGCTTGCTTCGCAATTGCTTCAGCTGTTTTTTCATTATCTCCAGTAATCATTATCGTTTCAATATTCATATTATTTAGCATTGAAATAGTTGCCTTAGCATCATCTTTAATAGGATCTGCGATACCGATTGTAGCTACAAGCATTCCTCCAATAGCAACAGGAATAACGGTTTTAGCCTGAGATTGTAATTGCGCTATATCAGTTTTTACACCGGAAAGATCTATATGCCTATCAACGAGCAACTTTATGCCAGCTACGACTTCATAACCCATTACAGAACCTTCGACACCCATTCCAGTAACGGAATTAAACCTATCTACTTTTGCAAGTGAAACACCACGCATCTTAGCGAAAAATACAATAGAATCAGCAAGGGGATGAGTAGAGGAGTTTTCTAGTGACGCTATTAGTTGTAAGATATGATCTTCGGGATAATCGTTATTCAACGAAATAAAATCTGTGACTTCGGGCTTACCTTTTGTTATTGTTCCTGTTTTATCAAAAATAACAGTATTTAACCGATGTGCAGTTTCCAACTTTTCTGCATTTTTAATAAGAATTCCATTCTGAGCTCCTTTCCCAGTTCCTACCATAATCGAAGTTGGCGTCGCTAGACCCAAAGCACATGGGCAAGCAATCACAAGTACTCCCACTGCGCTGAGCAACGCATAATTTAAGCGAGGTTCAGGACCCACGACATACCATATAACAAACGTCATAGTAGCTATGATAATCACAATTGGCACAAAAACAGCTGAAATTTTATCAACAAGTTTTTGGATAGGAGCTTTAGATGATTGCGCCTCTTCTACTAACTTAATTATTTGAGAAAGCAGTGTTTGATTGCCAACCTTTGTAGCTTTAAATATAAATGAACCATTTTTATTGATAGTTCCTCCGACAACAGAATCATTTATTCTTTTACCAACTGGTATAGATTCACCAGTCACCATTGATTCATCCACACTTGAAGTACCTTCAATAATGATTCCATCAACAGGGATTTTGTCTCCAGGTCGTACAACAACGAAGTCATTGGTTACTAACTGCTCAATTGGGATATCCACTTCTTGGTTCTCACGCTTTACTCGTGCCGTTTTTGCCTGTAAGCTTAATAGTTTTTTTATCGCTGCTCCAGTTTGACCTTTCGCGTTTGTCTGGAAGTAGTCACCCAGTAGTACAAGCGTAATAACTAGTGCCGATACATCAAAATAGTGTCCTTCAACTCCTAATTCCATCATAAAATGTGGAAAAAGAGTCATAATAGCAGAAAAAAGGAAGGCTGCTGTTGTACCAAAGGCAATTAAAGTATCCATATTTGTGGTATGGTTCTTAATTGAACCATACGTACTCCGATAAAACTGCCAACCCAACACAAACTGAATGGGAATAGCTAGTGCAAGAAGTGTGTATGAATCTTGTAAAAACGCAGGAGCAAAACGAAATATTTGAGGAAAGCTACCGATGAGAATCAATATTGTTAATACGCTACTCAATGCTAATTTTATTTTAAGTGTTTTTAGTTGGGTAGCCCGGGCAGCTTCTTCGGAAGAAAGTTCATTTGATTTAGAATCCTCGACAATTGCTTTGTAGCCCAAAGAAGAAACTGCATCTCGAATCTTTTCAGAATTGCACACAGACTCATCATACTCAACAAGCGCCTTTTCACTTGCATAATTTACTGAGGTCGATTGCATACCAGGTTATTTTTTAAGTTTGCGTTCGATATTTACCGCACATGAAGCACAATGCATTCCTACGATAGGAATTGTTTTTTTTACGTCAGTCATAAGAATCCACCAATTTGAAAGTAGAATATGAGGAATAGAGCAATAAGGAAAGGTGCAGTAATAAGCCCCGGCACATACGATTTCTTAAAACCAAACCATACAAGATGTTGGATTCCGTTAGCAAACATTAAAACAATAAAGAAAAGTAGAAAATTATTTCTATAAGGAAAATCTTTTACAAAAACTACCGCAATCCAAAACAAACTGTGGATTATTTCAAAAAGAAAGAATGAACGAAAAGAGAGTTTTGTAAGATACCACTGTTTATTAAACCCAGTCGTGAGTTCCTCAATTGAATGAATTATCTGGATAAGAAGCATTAATATAGCAATAGAATTAATATTTATCATACGACTATTATATTTCCATGAAACATATTCATTCCACAAGCAAATTCATACTCTCCCGCTTTTTTAGGTTGAATTTCTATCGTTGTTATTTTATTGAGTGGCAGAAATACACGAGTCCCAAAGTCAGGTAAGACGACCTCTTCAAGACATGAGCTTGGATCTTTGCGATTAAAATTTAGCGTAATTTTTTGATCTTTTTTTACTTTCACGATTTGAGGTTTATATCCACCATCCACGATAATATCAATAACGTTACCATTAATGATGGTCAATTTTTCTTGGTACATAATGAAATACCAATAGGTATATATACTAAAACTAAGTCCACCAATTAATACTAAAATCTTATCGATTTCCATACCATTCCTCCCGCCACTGCTTTAACTGTGTAATTTCGTCACTTTGTGCTTTGATAATATCATTTGCCATGTTTTTAATTTCTGGACGGTCACTACTTTTTAATGCCTGATTTGCCATATCTATAGCTCCTTCATGATGTTCTATCATTCCGTCAATAAACCTCATATCAAACTCGCTATCCTTCATTCCTAAGTCAGAAGTCATCTTATTTCCATTGTGCGCTTTGGAGTTTTTCTCACTTACGGCGGAGTACGTTTTAAAAGCATCGGCATTTCTACCTATTGAAAAACCTATACCTAAGCCAACTATCAAACTAAATAGTAACGTTATTAAGATATTCCTATTAATGAGTTTCTCCTTTTTGGTTAATCCCCCTATAGGGGATATCGACATCCTACTATGATTAATAGGAGTCGTCAACATACCAAAACAGATTTCTCAACATTAGAAAAAGGGGTAAACCCCCTCTTTTATCAAGGGTACGCTTTGCCGTCGTGCTCGTACCTGCGCGCGCCGCCCTTGATAAAATTCACCCTCGTTTTTAGCTTCGCCTCTTGTAAGGGTAGCAAGCAAGTTGCTACCCCAAAAAATACCTTGGAAAGGAGGTGAAAAACAAATGGAAATAATCGTAACGTTTACGCCAGAACAGTTAGAACTAGTCGAAGTATTACTTCAAAACAAATACAAACAATTGAAGTCAGATACAGAGAAAGAAATAGATCCTCTAAATGTATATAAAACTATATGTTCAGAGGCGTTGAGTCGGGCTAGAAGTGCCTTGTATATACTGCAGGAAGATACACCAATAAAAAAGCATCTGAGTGCTCATCCGCAAAGACAAGGCATCTCAGACGCTAAAAAGTTGAAACTAAACACGTTAGAAACGATGTTAGCTTCAATCTGATTATAACACTTAAAAAATACATAGAGGATAACAGATTATGATAATTTCATACGACAAGAAGTCACCAATTACTCGACCAGAAGATATTGCTGCGCTGCTTCAAGCATGGTTAAAAACACTAGACGAAGTCGACCGCGATAAAGAACATTTTATAGCAATATTACTGAATACAAGATCAAAGATTAAAAACATAGAAATTATCTCAATTGGTATAGTTAACGCTTGCTTAATTCATCCGAGAGAAGTTTTTAAACGAGCAATACTAGAGACTTCATCTCAGATTATTATTGCGCATAATCACCCATCAGGGGACTGTGAGCCCAGCAAAGAAGACATTGAAATAACAGAACGACTAAAAGATGCAGGGAAGATTATAGGAATAGAGTTACTCGATCATATCGTGTTTTCGTCACATGATTATTATTCATTTACTCGTAACGGATTGATTGGTTGAAGGAGGGGAGAAATCCCCTCTTTTCCTGCCCTACCCCTGATCTCATAATTGTTCTACTTTTTGCCAAACAGAGTTTTTATTGTCATGCTTTATTAACTTATCTTTAGTGGTAAGGAAAAATACAATCTGATCATTAAACGATTTTTTTAATAAACTCAAACTATACCAGTAAAGATGTTTTTTTGCGGTTTCAGATGGAGCAACAAGTAAAATAACAGGTAAGGGAGAGTTAGTTTTTGCTTGCCATAAACTTTCTTCAGCATAAGCGAAATATGCCTTTATTCGTCTTCGCATAACAAAGGATGGTATATATTCATCAAATATATCTATAAAATATCTTTTTGCCTTTTCGTCGGTCTTAACTGAAATATAGGCATCAGGTAAAGGATTAGGAAAATGATCGAAACTACTTAAAGTATTTTTAGTAAAAAAATGTAACTCTTCATTATCTTGTTTTTGTGCTATAAAAAAGAGATACATATCTGCAACAGAAAGACAGTGGTCTATAAATTTTTGAGAACGCTTACTTTCCTTGTAAACCTTATTTAGATCTTCCTCAGTTACTCCTTTTTGATCCCTTAAAATATGTCTAGAGAGAGCTACAAGGTAATATATAGCAGGTTTTGAACCGTCACTAAATGTTTTTCTGGAGTAATGTCTTTGTATATATTTTTTATCTGTTAAGTCTTTAAGCCAGGCTTGTATTCTATGCGGGTTTTTGTGATTAAGTATTGTTTGTATATGATTAGTAGTAAGGAATCGAAATTTATAAATAAGTAAGAGGACATCTCTTTGTTTCTGGGTAATAGGTAGTAAGTTTCTCACTGTTATTCCTCTTATAGTATATAAGATATAAAGAGGCAGAAGATTACATTAATTTAAGTACAAATAGATCAACTTTTCTGGGTGTATCCGTACCCACAATTATAACTCACTTAACCTTCTGGAAAAATACTTTGTTGTGTCGCTGGTGCATCTTCTTTCTTCTTCTGTTTTGTCTTTTTCTCCTCAATATTTTTAACTGCATTCTTGGGCGTATAAAGCGTGGCATGATGCTCTCTCGAAGCCTGTATAAGTCGCTGTCGGAATTCTTTATTAATTAAGAGATTAAGAGGCATTGTCTCACCAGAAAATGGCTCTTCAGGATGCAAGGCGGAAGTCTTCATATAAAAATGATACGCTTCCAAATTAGCAATCTCACCCTTATCAACATAGGGACTAAATTGTCGAAGCAGAAGATCTTCATCAATCGGGTTAGCACTGCGGAATCCCACAACTGTCCCAACATTAGCAAGAATAACGTGGGTTAAATTTCGATCATTTTGTTGAGAGGTAGACTGCTCGGCAATAGTTAAGTTAAGCCCATATTTTCTTGACTCTGAAAGCATTTGTACAAATGATGGTGTAGCAAAGTTTTGGAACTCATCAACATAGAGGTAGTAATCATTTCTCAATTTTTTCTCTCTTCGCGATCGTTTAAGCGCGGCTAGCTGTATTTTGTTAAGTATCATAATACCCATCACCTCAGATGTATCCTCACCAATACTACCTTTAGAAAGGTTACAGATAAGCAATTTATTACTATCTAAAATCTCATCAAAGTTAATCGTCGACTTTTCCTGCTCTAAAATACGTTTAGCAGAAGGAGAGAAAAGGAAGCGTCCAATACGTGATGTGACTGGAGCAGTCATCTTCACCTGCTGATAATCTCCAGCCTTACCAAATTCATATTTCCAAAAATTCTTAAGATTCTCATCTCGGAGATTTTGTACCGTTTTCTTTTGAAAACTTGGATTATTCAGCAATTCAAATATCGTAAAAAGTGTTGGATTTTCGACAGTAAAAGCCGTATGAATAGTGTTTCGTAAAATATATTCAATACGATGTGGATGACCAGAGCCTGAATCAGAAAACATTTTGCGAAAGAGTGAAATAACACTTTCAGCAATAAATTCCTTTTCTATTAACGCATCGTCTTCATCAAGTCCTGGTGTAAGCTCCAATAAGTTAACACCAATCGGATATTTAATATCGTACGGATTAAAATAAATTAAGTCGTTAATTCGATCAGTGGGGATACAGTCAATTATCGTTTCAGCCAAGTCGCCGTGAGGATCAACGACACACACACCCTTACCATGTTTAATATCCTGTTCAATCATTGATAAAAGCATTGTTGTCTTTCCGCTTCCCGTTGCACCTATCACATACATATGTCGTCTCCGCTCATCTTGAGTCAAGCCAATCATTGTAGTAGATCCGCCATAATTGTTCTTAGCAAAAGTCACATCAAAATCATTTATTTGCTTCAGTGACAATGGAGCAGGAAGCTCTTTACTGTGTACCTTCACAATATTTTCCGTTTGGGTAACGTCCATAAACGGAAAGTGATACATATCCGAGACTTCCGAAACAGAGAGCACGGTCAAGCTGCTATTCAACACAAGCGATAATAATCGCTTTCTGAAATTGTAAAATAAAACTTGATTAAAAAAGTTATAATGGAAAGAAGGCCTCTTTCTAAGTGCTTGATAATTCGGAACACTAAAAACTCCCAGAGAAGATAAAAACCCGTTTATCCTCTCATTTAAATCTGTTTTATTATTTACAACAACCAAAAGCCGTAGTTGAACGTCAAACAAAGGCTGGTCAATTTTATCCTCAACAAATTTTACTGCCTGTTGCTCAAAGACACTCACTATTCGTTTATTTGTAGTCAATGAGCTTGCGAGATAGTCATGTTGTTTTACTGAACTGAGGTCATTAATAATCGTTACGACACTCCAACGAAAAACAGATAGAACTGATTGTATTAATTTAATCGGCAAAGAGATAAATGAAAGCCTTGTATCAATATGGTCTAAAACATCTTCACCACGAATAATTTTTCTCTTAATGTCTGGTATGCTTTTTGTTCCACTCGGTGAGAGAACTATCTGAAAAGATATTAATTCATCAGAAGAAAGCTTTGTCATCATTCCGGTTATATAGGCAACAGGATCATGCTCCTCAAGGGTATTTTGTTTTTTTAGCGAATAAACAAATGGTCTTGTCTGAGTAAATTCGACAATTCGACAGGAATGTTGTAATTCTTTCGGAAGATACTCATTTACAACAGAAACACGAACTTGGGGAAGATATGCGAGTAAACTGCGCTTAAGATTATTTACATACCTCGGGCTTGTTTTTAGTAAATATCGAATGCCTTCATTATGAGTAGAAGCAATTTCGCAAGAAAACGTAATCCTTTTGCCTACTACCTTGCCTAAGAAAGATCTCTGTTTTCCTAAATTATGTATAACAGAAAAGAGTTGTTGCGTGGTATACGATGTTTTCTCAGTTGTTGCAGGAGGTATAAGTTCAATTAACACTGATGGTTCTACTGAGGACAATACTATGCGAAGAAGTAGGCGAGTGAGGAAAAGAACCAGTACGACGGATAAAATAATAAAGAATACCAATACTACCTGGTTGTTTTGTTCAGATTGTGCAATTAGCTCAAATTGATATCTCAAATATTGAGAGAAAGTTTCTATCGTATTCATCCTACTCATTCCTTTATGGCAGGATTGAAGGGGAAATTCTAAACATACTATATCAAAAAGCATCTATAGGGTAAAGCTGCGCTTAGTTGTGCTTGACAACTATCTATATAAAGATATAAACTATCAATATATTGATAGTTAGGAAATTGATTTTTATGGAAATTAGACAATCGGAGATCCCACTATTCAATTACATGCCTGAACAAGATCTCCCAATAGTAACGAATATATCTCAAGGAATACAAGAATTTGAAGAGAAATTCATACCACCATTGCGTGAAATACTAGAAGAGATAAACCCTATAGCAAAGCAACCACAAACTAAAAAAGATACCACATTAAAAAAATCACTAGATATTCTCTTCCCAGAGCAGCAATATAAGGATAAAGATCTTCAGAAAGCCAAAGAAACATTAGGAGAATCAGCTCCTACCACAGAAGCGGCTCTAAAAGATATATTAACTGAAGTTCAGTTTCTTGCCTCGGCATGGCTTGATGACTTTGAGCGAGAACTCTTTGACGGACTAACTTTACAAGAATTATTACACGAAAAAGGAGGGCAATGAACAATTCAAAATTTCCTATTCAAGAAACAGGAAAAAGAGCCATTATTTACCTTCGAGTATCTACAGAAGAGCAGGTAGATAACTTTTCTTTGGATACTCAGGAGGACATATGCAGAAAAGAAGCCGAAAAACGAGGCTATGCGATAGTGGATATATTTAGAGAAGAAGGAAGATCGGCAAAAACTATTGCTGGGAGACCTGTTTTAATAAAGATGCTTGAATACTGCAGAAAGAATAAAGAGAAAATCCAAGCAGTTTTTACCTACCGTTTAGACCGAATATCTCGACAAACTTCCGACTACTTGGCTATAAGAAAGAAGCTGGCTGAAAAAGAAGTCAACATCATCTCGGCTACAGAACCAACAGGAGAATCTCCAACAGAGAAGCTAGTCGAAACTATTCTTGCTGGATTTGCCCAGCTAGATAACGATATTAGGGGAGAGCGGGCAAGAAATGGTTTAAGAGCCCGGTTCCTATCTGGAATGATCTGCGGTAAAGCTCCCCTAGGATATGTATTATCGGGAGGATTTGCAGTGAAAGATCCCGAAACATGGGACAAAATGAAAAAAGCATGGGATCTCATAGCTACAGGGAATAAAAGTCTATCTGAAATGGCAAAAGTAATGAACGAATGGGGTCTACAAGAAACGCATGGGAAGAAGAAGTACAATATGAGGGCTCAATCTACACAGAGAATTTTCAGGAATAAATTCTATATGGGTGCAATTACCTCGCCTAAATATCCAGAAGAAGTTCGTGGTCAACATGTTCCCATGATCACTGAACAACATTTTTATAAAGTACAAGCAATTCTTGATGGCAGAAGCGTTACAAAATATGCTCTTCACAAGAGAGATAGGGATATTAACGCCGAGTTTCCTCTACGAAGAATCATAAAGTGTGGTATCTGCAACATCGGATTAACCGCCGGATGGTCAAAAGGGAAGAATGCTAGGTATCCGTATTATCGCTGTAGCGCTGACTGTACAAAGTCAATTAAGCGTGATGAACTTGAAATAGCACTAATGGAGCTATTGAAAAAGATTACACCGCAAAAAGAAACGACAGAGCTCTTCATACAACAGCTCTATAAAATCTATCATGAACGACTCTCAAGATTACGAAAGATTAAAGACAATGCAGACGACGATATAAATAAGCTAAAGGAAATTCGTCGTCAACTTATCGAGAAGAATTTATCCGGGGTATATTCAGATGAAATATTCAAAGAGCAAAATACAATACTAGAGGATAAGATGATAAAAGCTCAGATCGCTAAAGAAGATTCTACCTTTGAACGTTACAATATTGATGCTGTGACAAGTTTTATGAAAACGCTATTAGCAGATCTTAGAGAGACATATAAGAGATCTAATCAAAATCAGGTCAAAGTGCTATTGGGTTCAATCTTCCCCTCTGGATTGGCTTGGGGCTATAACGGTACATTGAACACCGAGATTAGCCCGTTATATAAAGAGATAACTTCAATCAGCAACACTCATGTTGCATTAAGAGCGGGAGACGAGACTCGAACTCGCGACCTTCTCCTTGGCAAGGAGACGCTATACCACTAAGCCACTCCCGCGAACTTAAACATTATACTCTATAGCAGGATCGGTTACAACCCGACGTCCGCTCGGCCATCTACGGATCCGGTAGTACCAGGTTGTACCATTTCAGCATAATAAGGGAAACGACGCCCGTCTACCATAGGTGCCGAGGACAGGGATCGAACCTGTATAGCCGGTTTTTCAGACCGGTGCGTTGACCAACTCTGCCACCTCGGCTGAAATTTCCTTCTAAAGGAAATTTCATTCAGCACACAAAGTGAGCTGAAATCCTTTAGACGAAACTTGTGGGCCCTGAGGGACTCGAACCCCCGACATCCTCGGTGTAAACGAGGCGCTCTACCAGCTGAGCTAAGAACCCGATAATTAAACTTTGCCTATTTTAACAAGTTAGCTGGATCATAGCAAGATCAAGAAACAGGGAAGATCAGGGGATTGATAGATAGCAGGGGTTACGGCTAATATACTAATAAGGAGAAAAAATATGGCAAAACAGGTTTCATCTAAATCGGCCGCCATCGGCATTAAGGTCATGATGTATTGCATAACATTTATGGCAGGAGGCATCACTGCAGAAACACTTCTGGTGGACTTTAATAAATACCCGCTCGCACTGGTTCTGATCGCCATAAGTATTTTCCTGTTTGTCGTAGTTAAATTTAACGTCAACGAATACATACCAAAAACCAATTAGTACTAGTTTATGAACGACACGCTACGCTCATTATTTAAAGTTATCCCCATTGCGTTAGTACTTACCCTCGCGGTAGCGTTCCTTGATCCATCGTTTAATTCATTACTGCAAAAAGCCGATAATTCAGCTGCACTCGGCCCGTGCGACAACTCATTTTTCACTGTTAGCGGTCCGGTTGAGTATACATTTGAGAAAAGCTGTTTACAACACAACACGCAATTATATACTACCGACAACCGCTTCCTTTTTTTTCAACCTGACATACCTTACAAAGATTTGGCTTTTGTCAGAACTCCCAACAGCGAAATTAAAGATAGTACGGCATTAACATGGTCAATCACACTACAAACGGCCGCACGGGTATATATTATGCCCAGGCACATACCCGGACTCTCCGCACCAGGCTGGATTACCGGCGGATACACACGATCAACTAATAACGATCTTTCACAAATCAGCCAGTACGTAAAAAGAAAAAACGAACTGGGGCTAATTGGACTCTATGATCTGTACTCAAAAACAGTTCCCGCCGGAACGCTTACTCTTTACGGAGCAGCGGATTCGCAGAATCCGGCATATTCAATGTATATTGTCGCGTTGTCACCGATATATAGTTCACCCTCGCCAAGCCCAACGCTCACTCCAAGTCCAACCCCGACACGGTCACCAAGCCCAACTCCCACTCCATCACCATCGGCATCCCCATCACCAACCGCTACGCCAATCGGCTCTCCGACGACATTTAACCAAGTAATCGAATACGACCTGCAATATGCAGTACAGCAGTATGACTCTGTAGCAAAAACACTCTCCAAAACAGCCTATCCTGTCCGAACCGGTTCCTCAGGAACCTGGACAACATCGTCAGCCAGCAGCTGGACAAGTGGATTCTTTCCGGGAAGTCTCTGGTATTTATATGAATACACCAAAGATCCAATATGGGCCACGAGAGCACAACAATGGCAGGCCGGTATTGAATCTCAAAAGAACGATACCTCGACTCATGATCTCGGGTTCATGATCTTCGACAGTTTTGGCAATGGATATAAGCAAACGTCAACAGACTCATACAAACAGGTTGTTCTAACTGCCGCCAATTCCTTGAGCCAACGTTATAGTCCGATAGTCGGAGCAACCCGATCCTGGAACAGTTCCAATTTCACGGTGATCATCGACAATATGATGAATATCGAAATGCTCTACTGGGCAGCCAAAAACGGTGGAAATACCCAATACACGCAAATGGCCACCAGCCATGCCCTTAAAACCGCCCAGAATCACGTACGAGCCGACGGGAGTACGTTCCATGTCGTTGACTATAACCCGAACACCGGAGCCGTTATTAGTCAATATACACATCAAGGATACAGTGATTCGTCCACCTGGAGCAGAGGACAGGCCTGGGCAATCTACGGATTCACCATGGCATATCGGGAAACCGGTGATACACGTTTTCTGGAAACCGCCCGCAAAACAGCCAACTACTACTTAGCCCATATTCCGAATGACATCATTCCTTCGTGGGATTTCCAGGCCCCAGGAGCACAGCCTAAAGACTCATCGGCGGCTTCAATCGCGGCCTCAGGACTATTGGAACTCGCCAAACTCGATCCTGATACAAACAGAAAAACAATCTACCGCGATGCTGCCAAAGTAACGCTACTCGAGCTATCTGGCCCAGGATATTTAACCAAAGGCACAAACAATAAAGCCTTATTACTCCACGGAACACAAAACAAACCTTCAGGGAACTATGATACCGGACTGGTATTTGGAGACTATTACTTCATTGAAGCACTGTTACGATACAAGAAATGGTTTTAAACTGATACAATAGCTGTATGGAAGAAATCGAAACGCAATGCGATTCCACAACACTTGTTGCCGAACCAGGTGCAAGTCCCTACGGATTACCGCCATTCAACGAGTTATTTAAAGAATGGACTATCTGGAAAGGGGGCAAACAAACACGTGCCGCTGCTTCAAATCACGTCTTTTCGGACTACATACCGCCGGATACTACCGCTGATCACTCAGGCAGTACACACCCAACCAAAATGGAGTTGCACAAAACAGGCGGAGAGCTCTTTTTTTATGACCGGAAGGAGTTTCAAGGCATCGTAATTAACAGAATAAACTCGCAATCTGCAACTATCTGGTCAAGAATAGCACTAGGTCATACCACGCCATTCGTTGATTATTTGGTTGACGACGTGACAACAAATAATGTTGAGGAAATTCCGGTCGCACCGATCCTTTTACGGAATGACGGCAGGCCAAGAATGGTAGTACACTCCTCCGAAGGAGTTACTGACGTCTATTCACGATATTCAGTACTTCCACTCAGCTTCCTGTCCGAAAAATTAAGTGAGGCAGCCCAAAAGGCAGAAGCGCAGGGAGATCAGGTTGCAGCAGCAGAGTTGCGCAGACATCAGTCGGAAATTGAAGAAAAATCAAAACAGATAATTCAAAAAATTCAACGTGCCGGATTTGATCACGGGCACACCGCTTCCTACCTCGGAAGAAACTATACCCACGATAATAACTTTACTGTTGAATATGTCAAAAAAGACTATCTTAAAGAAATGTCTGAAAAGGGATATACCATCAACACCATGCCTTATTCGGAAACAAGCGTTTCATATGATCCTTCAACTGCGCTATCGGCACCGCACACATGGGAGACAGTTGTACGGCTTATCGACATGGACCAGATTGAACCCAACCTACACCGCCTACCGGGTAAGGACAAAGTAAAACTCCATATCAATCGCAATAAAATACTTCCAAAAATCGTTACATTAATGAGCACCGGTAGCGCTTTAGATAAAAATTTTGCTATACAAGCAATTAAACTTGCAGACTATGACACTGCCGAGATAGAAGAAGTTTTGATTGATATGATCAACAATGACGATCTAGAGGTCCGTAGTGCAGCCTATCAGACAATCGGGTTAAATAAATCCACTCCTGCCAAGGTCTGGAACGCTGTATTGGATCGCATTGAACAAAGTTCTGACGATGACATCAGAGAGGAATCATATAACGGTTTATTTATATTGGCTGGGATGGAGCTACCTGAAGAAATATGGGAACGCATAGCACAAATGTCCGCTACACCCGGCATGGAGAAGAACATCGTCCTCGCGTATTCGTACCGGAATTTGATTCCTCCGGACACAATCCTTAAAAAATATCCGCAATTTGATCTCTGGAAAAAATTCAAAAAATGAGCTCACTTAGAGCTCATTTATATCGTGCGGAGGAGAGGACTTGAACCTCCAAGGATTGCTCCATACGCACCTCAAGCGTACGCGTCTGCCAATTCCGCCACCCCCGCATTTTTAAGGCAAGTGTTAAGGATTATAACTAAAAATGCCTGTATATACAATATCATACAGCTTATAACCTCTTTTTTCATAGACTCAATATAATCCTATAATATTGTCAATTATCCTATAGTATATTAAAATCTTCAAATTGTTTTGGGAGACTACTTGTGAAAGTAGCTTACTCTCACAGCAAATCTACACATTCAGTTGCACTTTTAAAACGTCAGAATTGTATATTGATGGGAAGCATTCGAGCACAACACAAGCGCTCAAGTGCTTCTCAGCAATAAGGCTCGAGAAGTATTAAAGGAGGTTGCCGTGAATAGGCAACGTTTTCTCGGTGTACTCACAGCACTAGCGCTCCTGTTGGACCTGATGGGATTTTTGCCCATTAGGATTGCGTCCGCCGAGTCGGTAGCCGAAGGGTTTACTCCTGGAGGGATTTATATCGCACCGTTGTTTTCATCAACGCCGTTCGATAACCCACCACCGGAGATACCACCGAAGGTCAGCGACTTACTGCAAGAACGCTGTGGATATAACTTATCCTCAACAATCTTCATTGAGACGCCCTGCCAGCAAGAAACACCGCCTGTCTTTCCAACCGATATCCCTATCGGACAAGTCGACGGTCCTACCGGAGCCGGGGATCCATGTCACGATCCAAACATTATGGCCAATTGTGGGGAAGGACTCCCTACAGATGGATTCCCACGCAATGGCGATTACTCTTTGAACACGGCTGGGATGACCTTCGAGACCGCCATTAGTGGCTACAACGCCATCAATGGTTGGTTAGCAGCGAATTGCTACTATTACCCGCTACATGTCAAATGTGGCCAAGGGTGGGCAGATCAAGCAACTCTTAGTGGATTTCTGGACTACCTTGCCCAATTGCAAGCACAACAAGACGCGGAGAACCAACATGAGGCGACTCCCGAGCCAGAATCACCAGCCGAACCACAGACTGAGCCCCAACCAGTAGCCTCCCCGACGACCATCACCCCCGAATGCAGAGCTGC
Organism: uncultured Gammaproteobacteria bacterium; assembly: GCA_964403585.1. Taxonomy (GTDB): domain Bacteria; phylum Patescibacteriota; class Microgenomatia; order JALYQM01; family JALYQM01; genus JALYQM01. The sequence goes on from CAYOFQ010000001.1 coordinate 877,814, forward strand.
TATGGAAGCCGCCGCAACTGCTCGAGAAGCATTTACCGCGGCCAAAATAGCCGAAGCAGATTGGGAAGAGGAGGTTATGTTTCGAGAGAGCGAACTAAATGCAGCCAGAAGCCGACTCGAACGCTTGAAAACTCAACAAGGGTCGACCGATGACCTCAAAGAATTTATCAGGCTTGCTGGCCAAATCGCGTCGCTCGAAGCGCTTATCCCAGGACTCGAGGCGGGCGTTAATGCAGCACATCAGGAGCTCGCCATAGCTCAGGCAGCGCGCATTACGGCCGAAGAGAATTACAATAACGCAAACCAGAATATGATCGAAAAATGCGGTTTCTAATCTGACGTACAAAACGTTCAACTGATTCCCATGGGGAGTTAAGATGCGAGTAATCGCTATATACTTAATTCCCCATGGAATCACTTTTTCCTAATAACAGTGTGCCGCGGAGAGGACTCGAACCTCCATGACTTGTTTAAGGTCATACGCTTCTGAGACGTACGCGTCTGCCAATTCCGCCACCACGGCAACTACAGGCAATTATATCACGAAAACGAAACATTGCAGTGCTTTATAAAGATTGCTACTATATACATATGCGAAAATTTATGGTCGTGAGTGCATTTCTCATCAGCACGCCACTCGTCCTACTCCTGCTGTTTGTGAGCCTTTCTTACGGCATTTCCGGGAATAAAAAAGGCGGCCTTTCCTTTCTTTCCAGTTCATCAGCGTACCGGTTGTTTAAGTCAATTCCGTCATTTAATTCTGACCAGATAACCATCGGAACCAAAACCGGGCATGATGCCCGGGCAGCACTGCTCCGCAAATTTTTACGCTCGTATAATTCTCCTCTGGAAAAGCTCAGTGATTACATCATTCTGCAGGCAGATAAGTATTCCATCGATTATCGCCTGATCCCGGCAATAGCCATGCAGGAATCAACCGGGTGTAAGTTTATCCCCGAGAACTCCTATAATTGCTGGGGATATGGAATTTATGGAGATAAAGTACTCCGCTTCGCCAGTTATGAAGAAGGAATCGAACGGGTCAGTCGCGGATTACGGCAGGATTATTATGATCACGGGTTAGATACACCGCAACAGATTATGGCCAAGTATACACCACCAAGTATTTCTCTCGGCGGCCCCTGGGCCTCAGGTGTTTATTACTTTTTTAACGAGATTGAAAACCCGGATCCCATTACCCCCTAATTTTGACATTTGAGCTTAATTATGCTATAATCCGCTAACTATAGCACAACTATAGTCTTGTAGGCTAATAGCCTACCTTATGCAATATCTAGTTTTACGCGCGGCTACCGCGCTGTTAATAGCCATAACTGCCTCAGCTGGAGTTCAGGCTACCTCACCCTCAAATACATCAGTTCAGCCTCAACCGAACCCGGTAGTTTTGGCGGCCGAAATAGCTGCTGTTGAGCCTATCGAGCCCGTCAAGGAATCTACCGCCGCTCCTACGCCCAATATTGAGCCTATCGCACAAGCAACCCCGGTACCTGAGGAGACACTCATCTCGGAGGAGCTTCGCCAAAAGGAAAAAGAGCTCAAGGTTCTCAGGCTGCAAAAATACCTGTTAAAACATAAGTCACCCATGGCAGATAATGCCCAGGACTTTGTCGATGCCGCCGAACAGTATAATCTGGACTGGAAACTCGTACCGGCAATTGCCGGAGTCGAGTCAACGTTCGGTAAACACCTGATCCCGGGCACCTACAATGCCTATGGATGGGGTGGAGGGAGAATCCGCTTCGACTCATGGCGTGACGGAATTTACACCATTTCTCATGGTCTGGCCGAAAAATACGTTGCCCGCGGGTTGGAAACTCCCTATCAAATGCAACGAGTGTATGCGCCTCCTTCAACTACCTGGGGAAGCAAAGTTACTTACTTTATGAACGAAATTGATAAAGTAACTATAGAAACCGAAGACAAATAACAATCCTCAAGTATAATAGGTGTATGCTAAAAACAATTGCCGCAATCTGGTGTGGCAAAATAATTCTCGCTGCAACTAAAATGCTCGGCAAAGGCGGCGGAACAGCAGCACCGGGACTCTATGCGTTAAAACTGGATCAGGAACTGGTTACGTATTTTGCCCAACAATTAAAGAATGGTTCCGTAGTCATTACGGGAACTAACGGAAAAACGACAACTTCACGTCTTATTTCACACTATTTTTCACAGCAAAGTAGCCCCTACATTCATAACCGGGCAGGATCAAACCTGGAGCGGGGAATAGTATCTGCATGCATACAGGAATGTTCGAGTAATGGGCAACTATCCAGTGACTACGGAGTATGGGAACTCGATGAAGCAGCTTTTACAACTATCGTTAATAAAATTAAGCCGCGGCAAATTGTGCTGCTAAATTTGTTTAGGGATCAACTCGACCGGTATGGGGAAGTAGACGCAACCAAAAACAAATGGCTGGCAGCATTATCCGAGACGGATTATGAAACGACAGTTATATACAATGGCGATGATCCTCAATTAGTGCACCTCGCTCAATTGCTCAAAAAAAACAATTATCGCATTGCGTTCGTCGCTTTTTCGCTCATACCCCACAATGAAAAATTGCGTGAAAATAATTTGCTCTCGCCAATGGAATTAAGTCTCTGTCCACAATGTCGAAATAAACTGGACATGCACCAGACGATTATCGGACTGGGCACATTCAGTTGCACAAACTGTGGACTCAGTAATCCCGAAAACACCATCCATATAACTGATTGGAGCCTCACTGACACCGGATGTAAAGGTACTATTGTAATTGGAGATCACAGCCATACATTCAGCAGTTATTTCCCCGGAACATTTAATATCTATAATTTCCTGGCCGCAACAGCGTATATTCATACTGCTGAACTGGAAGTGCAACGGTTTATTACCAAGGCACAGGAATTTAAACCGGCCTTCGCGCGCATGGAAAAAGTCACCTTTAACAATACCGACTACATCCTGACGTTAATTAAGAACCCTACCGGATTCACCGAATCACTGCGCACACTTTTCTCAACAGCACCAAAGTATCGGCACGCGATTTTTATGCTCAATGATAACTATGCTGACGGACTGGATGTCTCGTGGATTTGGGATGTTAACCTTGCGAAATATCTGCCTCCCGATATCGAAGTGGTAACTGTCGCGGGGAGTAGAGCATACGATATGGCAGTACGAATTCATTATGCTGGCGTACCAAAAAACAAAATTCAAATAATCGAGAACAGTAAGGACATATTCAAAAAAACATCCGGAGTTGATGCCGCTATCCCGGTTTTAGCCACCTATACAGCATCACTTCAGATACAAAATATACTCGAGAAAATTGGCGTGAAAAATAAATACTGGAAAGAATAATATGACAAAAAAAATAACCATCGGCTATTTATATCCGGAATACATGAACATCTACGGTGACACCGGCAATTTGATCACGCTTATCCACCGGATGAACCAGCGGGGAATCGAAACCGAAATCAAAGAAATTACTGTCGGCAGCAGTCTGACTCCCAATGAAATTGATATTTATTTTTTTGGTGGAGGACAAGACCAGCAACAAGTTCACGTATCTGAAGATATCCAGCGATTGGCAGAAGTACTTTCCGGAGACCTTACGAATGGCGCGGTTGCACTAACGATCTGCGGCGGATACCAACTTTTCGGGAAATTCTACCGCCCGTTTTCCCAACAAGATTTACCGGGTATTTCCATTTTTCCGGTTGAAACACACGCCAGTAATGTACGGATGATCAACAATATCGTTGTACAAATCCAGGATACACTCTATAAAGAGATGCAACAAATATACACTATCGAACACCCAATACCACCAACCCTGGTTGGATTTGAGAATCACAGCGGGCAGACAATTTTTTCCGGGAGTATAGAAAAAGAACATGTAATTGGTCAGACACTCGTCGGCTATGGCAACAACGAGACGAGGAACTTCGAGGGATGCTGGGTCCACAACGCCTTTGGCACCTACCTGCACGGATCATTACTGCCCAAAAATCCGCACTTCGCCGATTATCTGATTTACAAAGCTCTGGAGTACCGCTACCAAAAAGCAACAGCGTTAGAACCGCTCGACGACGAACTTGAGTACAAGGCCCACCAAATAATGGTCAAACGACTCCTTAAATAGTAAAATAGGGGTGCTATCTCTTGCCGGGGTGGCGAAATTGGCAGACGCGTACGGCTTAGGACCGTATGGAGCAATCCTTGGAGGTTCAAGTCCTCTCCTCGGCACTTCTTGACTAAGCTGTAGAGCGCGACTCATACTGGAGGTATGAAAAAACACTTTCCTGCAGTACTACTTTCTATTACAGTTTATTTAGTCGCATTTCTCATCTGTATTTACCCGTCATTTATAACAGACCCGGGTGTAGACTGTATTGCCGGATGCCGGCAGGGGAAAGGTTTTCCATACGCCTTTAATTTCTCACACAGGGGAATTCTTTTACAGGGAAGTGCCGGAGTACCCAATGAGATCGAAGTAGGCAGACTACTTATAGATTACGTCTTCGTTAGCATTCTGGGCGCACTCCCGCTGCTCTATTCGATAAACAAAAAGAAGACAGCACAGCTCCGCGCCATACTATACTCAATTTTTACGGTAGTTTTGGCGCTCCTTGTTGGGTTACCGTTTCTCTTCTTCTTTGTATCTACCGCAATGAAAAGAGGAGCGACACTTCAGGATATTCCTTTCAATGTAGTTAAAGAACCAAACTTATGTATTGCCGATGTTAAACAATGTGGTGATGGGACATATGTTGGCAGATCCGGACCAAATTGTGAATTTGCCAAATGTTCTGTAGAACCTTCCGAAGTACCGAAAATTGTTCAAACACCATACCCGATGCCAACTGATTTGCCGGAATCCTATCTGCCAAAAACCAGTACGCAGTCAAACCCGCCACCGGACAGTACCAGTACGCTTTAATTCCGTATCAGGGACAAATCATTGAGGCACAACATTATTACGAACGGGCACATGGAGACTATGTAAACGAAGCAAATAATGATCTTGAAGAAATACTCCGTACCTTCAAGTAAGATCCACCAGACTCCTTGTATTTTATGCCATTACATTTACAATAATTATACACATCTCGGATAAGGAACCTATGAAAAAAATCGTTAAAAATGGCATGTATATTCTTATTATTCTCGGCATCGTCTGGGGAGTATTCTCATATTTTCGGGCAAAAAATGCTCCGTTAAAAGTTAAAACAAGTGTTGCCAAACGGGCAACCATTGAAACCTCAATTATTTCCAGCGGGAAAATTCAGGCGCAAGACACCTTCGGACTTAATTTTACAACTGCCGGGCGCGTAACAACGCTGCCGTTTGAAGAAGGGGATACCGTCAAAGAAGGAGACATCGTTGCACGGTTACAATCTGATGAAGCGTACCAGCAGACCCTTAAAGCTGAGGCAGATTACCGCTTGTCGATAGAAAAAATCAGAGAATACAACTATAACAACAAGGACAAGCCCAAAGACGATAAATACATGAACGGGCTGTATCAATTGGAAGCATCCCGCGATAGTGCCAAAGCGCTCTATGATCAGAGTCGAACGGCACAGGGAAACCGCATACTGAAAAGTCCTATTGATGGTATCGTGACCCAGATCAATACCAAAGCCGGCGAAATTTCCTCACTCGCTACTCCAATTTTGAGTGTAGCTGATCTGGCCAGTTTAGAGTTTTTAGCCGAAGTTGACGAGCAGGATGCTGGCAAATTGCAAAACGGCCAACCGGCAGAAGTAAGCCTGGATGCGCTTGGTGATAAAAAATTAACCGGCTCTATTTACGATATCGCCCAGGTAGCCAAAACCAATAGCACCGGAGGAACCTATTATCCCACCAAAATCCTGCTCAATCTGGACGGTTCAACCATCCGTATCGGCATGAATGGCGATGCAACAATTAACACCGCCCGAAAAGAAAATGTTGTTACTATACCGTCAGAAGCAATCAACGAAGATGACACCAGCAAATATGTATTTGTCATTGATAATGGACGCGCTAAAAAACAACCCATTACCACCGGACTTGAAAACGACACCGATAGCGAAGTAGTAAGCGGACTCGAAGATGGCACAGAAGTAATAGTATCCGACCAGGAAAATCTAAAAGAAGGAACGAAAGTTGAAAAGTAAACCGCATGACACCCGTAATAGAAGTAAAAAATATACGCAAAATATATAAGATCGGCAACGACCAGGAATTTGTCGCTCTCGACGGCATAAGTTTCGCCATCAACCCGGGAGAATTTGTATCAATTAACGGACCATCCGGTTCAGGGAAGTCCACATTGATGCATATAATTGGTTTACTAGATTCACCAACAGAAGGAGAGATTTTTATCGACGGCGAAAAGATCACCTCATTTAGCCAAACACAGTTAGCCCAACTGCGTAATAAAAAAATTGGCTTTGTTTTTCAGGCATTTAACTTGCTGAAAAAAACCAGAGCCATAGATAATGTCGCACTGCCGCTCATTTATTCGGACATTCCACCCAGGCAGCGGTATGAAATGGCCAAACACGAACTGGAAATGGTCGGGCTGGGCGAGCGCCTGGATAACATGCCCTCCCAACTTTCCGGAGGTCAGCAACAACGGGTCGCTGTCGCCAGAGCCTTAGTAACTAATCCATCCTTAATTCTGGCCGATGAACCAACCGGGAACCTCGACAGCAAATCCGGCACCCAGGTAATGAGCCTGTTCCGGGAACTTAACAGCAAAGGTCGAACCATTGTTATCGTAACCCACGACCAATCAATAGCTAACCAAACCGATCGCAAAATCCAAATTATGGACGGAAAAGTAATTGGGGACAATTAATGTAGTATGAAAATTATTCAGTATTTTTCACTTGCCTTAACCGCGTTACGCGCAGCTAAAGTACGCGCGTTTCTGACTATGCTCGGCATCATTATTGGCACAACTTCCGTTATTTTGCTTGTGTCTTTAGGAACCGGACTGCAAAAATACATTACCAATCAAATAGAGGCCATCGGCTCTAATCTGGTGATCATATTTCCCGGCTCAATATCCGGTGGACGTGGACCGGGAGGCGCAACAGTAAATAGATTGACCATCAATGACGCGGAGTATCTGAGAAACAGAATCAAAAATGCCAGTGCCATTAGTTCGGTGGTAACCAAATCCACCCGCTTAAAATACGGCTCGAAAGAAGTCAAAAACACAACGGTCTATGGGATTGATGAATACTTCACCAAAGTGGTAACAATCACCGCCGCGCAAGGGAGAAATTTCCGGCCACAGGATATTAGCAACGGCACCAGAGTTGCTATTATTGGCCCCAGCGCCGCCAAAAAACTTTCCAACAATATCATCGGCAAAAAAATTGAAGTCTCAGGGAGAAAATACACAGTCATTGGCATTGCCAAAGAGCGGGGATCAACGTTTGGGGTAGACCAGGATAACACGATCTATATTCCGATCACCCAAATGATCAACCAGTTTGGTATCAAAAACATCAACGGAATTTATATCAAAGCCAAAACACCCGAAGATGTAAACTCGGTCCAGCGAAAAGCCGGCGATCTGATGTCCAAACGCCTTTCCGAAGAAGATTTTTCGGTTTCAACCCAAAAGGAAACACTCAATACTATCCAGGGAATACTTGGTGTGTTGTCACTCGCCTTAGGCGGTATTGCCGCAATATCCCTACTGGTGGGCGGTATTGGGATTATGAATATCATGCTCGTTTCAGTTACCGAGAGAACTAAAGAGATTGGCCTGCGCAAAGCAGTCGGAGCGCCACCGGCAGCAATACTCTGGCAGTTCCTTATTGAAGCAGTAGTATTGAGCGTCTTTGGCGGTATTATCGGCATACTGCTCGGATACCTCGGCTCTTTTGCCATCTCCTTCTTTATAACCACCGTTGTCCCAATTTGGGCCGTAGCCTTAGCTTTTGGCTTTAGCGTCTTTGTCGGAGTTGTGTTCGGAGTCGCTCCCGCGATTCGTGCCTCTCGACTCGACCCGATTGTTGCGTTACGATACGAATAAGTTATACTTAATACTAGAGAAATATGCACCGTTCAATTAGAAGAAACATTTGTATTCTAGCTACGCTCTTTTTTGTCCTGACGCTGTGGGGGACGGTATCAGCTAAAGAAAAACAACCCCGCACACCGTTTCCCGATCCGTACCAGGAATATATCTATGATGTTAATGACTTTTATCGTGACCAGCAGGACTATAATTCGGCTGCCAGTCAGTATAAAGCGTATCAAACAGCCCAGTCAAAAGAAGACGCGCTCGATGCTGCTAAAACTATGCTCGAAAGCGGACGCATTGCGCTCAAACAATATCTCTTCCTGCTCTCCGAAAATCTCACCCAACAGACAGATTTTAACCCGCGGGTAAAACAGGCTATTATGGCCGATCTCAGTGCCCATAACGCATATCTTGATGAAGCAGCAAAAGCAATCGCTGCAGCACAAACAATCAGTCAGGTTAACGATCTGGGCACAGCCATGGATTTGCGGGTCACTTATATCAAAGCCACTGGTACACAAGGACTAAGCTACATTGATGCCGTAACGAATAAAAAAAGAATCGAAGAAGCGAGAATTCTGGTAAACCGCTTTAATACTATTATGGCAGGATATCCAGAGGACAACCGTTCGCGCGGCATCGTACTAAAATGGGCCGAAGAAGCGATTCGCGACTTGGCCAATAACGAAAATAAACTTGCCGAATTTGTAGACTCTTTATACCCGACCGAAATACAAACCAGAAAAACGACTTTCTATGAAGAAAACCGCACGGTAACTAATTTACAGTTATTACAGGAAGTAAATACTACCATGCGAAATTATGCGAATAAGTTCAAAGAAATGAACCAAATCGCACGTAGCGCCTATCAGGAGTTATAATATGAATCCGGAACAGTTAATGCCACAGGAAGCACCCCAAATGCAGCCGCAAGCTCAGCGACCACAACAGCCAATGCAACCGGCAGATACTCCGATGGACGAATTTGAATATACCGGGAAAGGAAAGAAATTCGCTCCGGGGAATATCCTGAAGCTCGTTAAAGTAGGCGGGATATTATTAGGGGTTATAGTAATCCTGGGAATTGTATTTGTGGTAGTTTCACGGGTAATGTCCAATAATCAAATTGCTCAAAACAATACTACACCTACACCATCAGCGACTGCTGTCGCCACATCAACACCAAACATTGTCTATCCGACCGAATACGAAGATATCCAAAGAGACATTCAGAACTATGAGAAAACGGTTAATGCAATCCCCGACGAAAGATCCCGAATCGAAGTACCAAGAATCCAATTCGGGATCAAACTTCAGTAATATATTATTTCTTTAGCTCTTCATCGAGCATGGACTTCCAGCCATCATAGGTAAGGCCACCAACAACGCGCTTGCCATTTACGAAAAAGGTCGGAGTAGAATCCACAGCCAACTCGTTACCACGTTTGATTGAATCGAGTACCTTATCACGGAATTTTCCACTGTCCAGAGATTCATTGAATTTCTTTTCATCGAGCTGCAGATCTTTTGCATACTGCTTGAATATGGCAACAGCATCACCTTTATCAGACCAATCGTTTTGTTTGGCATATAACGCATCGTGATATTCCCAAAACTTTCCCTGCTCGCCGGCAGCCTCGGCGGCTTCGGCAGCCGGTTGACCCCAGCGATGCTGCTGTAACGGAAAGTGGTGATACTCGTAATATACTTTTCCTTCGTAATCTTTGAGCACTTTTTGAACAATCGGTTCAGAAGCACCACAGGCCGGACACTGAAAATCTGCAAACTCAACAATCTTAACTTTGGCGTTGGCATCGCCTTTATGATATGCGGAAGAGCTGAGCGCCTTCTTCATATCGACGGTATCGGTTGCAACAGGGGGAGCACTAACAGTGAGGTAATACGCTCCACCAAATAACAAGCCAAGCGTTACTATAACAATACCAATAAGAATTTTATTTTCAGTAGATAAATGCATAAAAGTAAAATCAGAACTAATAATACTCACCTGATTATACCAGATTATTTCTTTATAAAGCTGGTAAATACCTGAGAACAATAGCGCCCGGAGCAGGCGACACAGGAATATTTGTTGTCACTCTCAATAGCTTTTTTATGGATATAGTCAGACAACCACCATTTGACCGTTTGCTCTTCGGTAGAATACGCAGCAATATTCTCAGTTGCCCAATACGGAAGATTCAATCCGTAAAATCCGGAGTGCATTTTTTTACCTCCATACAACTCGTCTTTTATTTGTGGTGCGCGGTTTTCCGCAATCCTGCAAAGGGAGTCCTCTTTAATAAATGCCGCTTTACCAATATTCGCCCGATGGGAATTCACCATCGTAAAAATCTTCTCGGCATTGAGCGAGCTTACTTTAGCAACCGGCGAAGTGGTAGTTGCTGCACCGGCTATACGAGCTGAAGGCGACGCAGATACCGCAGGAGTTGGCTGGGCGCTTTTGGCTGGAGATGATTTTTGTACGAGCGGTTTCACACTCGGCGAGGATTTTGGCGAACGGGTAGGGGCGGTTGTTCTGCGGGGACTAACGGGCAAACGCGTTGGGGTAACTACTTTAGGTTTTGGGGTAGCTGATGGAGTAGCAGATTTCAAGGTAGCCGAAACACTCGGGGGTTCGGTAACTTCTGAGAGAAATTCGTCATCAAACGCAGCGGCAGGAGAAGCGATTGCCTCGACCAAATTCATAGTTGTTGTTTGTTCTGCCAGTACGGATCCTTTTGGCAGCCGTGAAACTGCAATTTGAACAGCAATATCCGAGGACCGCCGCGCCACAGGCTGCATGCCCGGAGCGAGAGAATAGGCAAGCTGACCACTTACACCAAATGAGGTTACAAATAACGAGGCGAACAAAAGAGTGAGGGAAGCACCACCCCGCTGACAATTTTCATCAGCCATAGTTCCCTTATGATATCATATGAGAATAAGGAGGAATCAGAATGTCTCAAAATGCAGCCGTATATCTATTACTCGATCAATTAAAAGAAGCCCATAATTACATGAACCAAACCATGGAAGGAGTTACCAACGAAGTTGCCGCGTTTATGCCGCCGGGTAAAGCCAATCCGATTGCCGGAACCTATGCTCACCTGATTTTCTCGGAGGATTTTTTCATTAGTACCATGATTCGTCACAATCAACCGCTATTTGAAACCGAATTTAAGGACAAAACCGGTGCCAGCGAAATACAGCCGTCGGAATGGGAACACGCCTACCCGAAATGGTTGAAAGAAGTAAAAGTCGATATCGAACAAATGAATACCTACGCCAAAGCAGTTTATGCCAGTACCGAACATTACCTGGCATCGCTCACCGATGAAGAACTCGAAAAAGAGGTCGATATGAGCGCTTTTGGTATGGGTAACCGAAAACTTGCCAATGTTTTGGGAATGATGATTATCATGCACACCAATAATATTATGGGTGAAATCTCGGTACTCAAAGGAATTCAGGGACTTAAAGGGTATCCTTTTTAAAGACAGGCGATAGCTCGGAACTCGGTGAATCTTCCAGCAATACCGGATTGGAACCATCGGCGTTTACCACATAAAGATTGTACTCTCCGGATTGTCGGTTAATAAAAACAATCTGTTTACCGTCCGAACTCCAGGCGGGGTCATCACTGTCACTCGGTAAACTGAGTACCTGCCGGCGGCTTCGGCCGTCAGGCGAAACTACAAATAAGGCATCATTAGTATTTCCCGGAACTCGCGAAATCACCAGGATTTCTCCTGTAACCGGGTTCACCGATGGATACCAGTCGGGAACATCATTTTTAGTTACACCATACACACCACCACGATCACCCTGACCGGTATAGATCATCAGGATCTCCGAGAACTGCTGCAATCCGGAAGTAAAGTACAACCGGGTACCATCAGGACTAAATTCCGGGTCCCATTCTTCGGTTGATTTCAACCCAGGCGTCAAATTACGGCGCCTGGTACCGTCAACGTTCATAATCCAGATATCTCCGTGACCGTCATCTTTATTCGATTTAAAGGCTATCAGCTTGCCATTCGGAGAAAATGTCGGGTCATACTCATTAGCCGCGTTGTTAGTTAGTCGTGCAACTGCACCGGTCCCCAATTCCAAGCGGTAAATTTGATTATTCCCGTCACGATTGGAGTAAAAAACCAGCGACTGACCATCCGGAGAAAGCTGGGGATTGTAGTTATCGGCAGGACTGTTGGTAAGATTTCTGACAATTCGGGTGGCCAGATTCATCTGGAAAATATTCCAGCTACCGGTGCGATTTGAAGCAAAAACTATGCTGCCTGTCTGAACAGGTTCAGCCACCGCGGCAGCAACCACCGTTTCCGGATGGGCAGCCTTGTTTATCTGGACCGTTCCAACGCCGGAGAACAACATTAAACCAATAAGTAACCCGAATTTCATAGCTGGAGGGAGTATATCATATCGACTCTGAGAGGCTGCTAAGGATGCTATAATGAACTCATGGCCCAGGAAAAAGAAATCAAAATCAAATTAGTCACACTTTCGTTGCCGGAGTTCGTGGAACGTATCCGACACAAAGGATATGCTTTGGACTCAATAATTCAACAGGAAGACATCTACTTCGACCGGGAGGACTGGTATTTATATGAACATATTGCGGCACTCCGGTTAAGAAAAGTAAACGGGAAAGATGAGTCTTTTTCCTTCAAAAAAGTTTTCCACACACCTGATAAAAGTAATAGGTTCTATGTCGAAGAGATTGAAACCAAAGCCCCTTTTACTGAACAGGAAGTGCTATCGGAAATATTTGCTAAAGTCCAGTTACCTGTACCACCAATATCTGCAACAACGGGGGAAGAACTGATCCGCTTTCTCAGGCAGCAGGGATATTATGATGAGCAGCACATGCCCAAAACGAGGTCTATTTATCACAAACGGAATAGCGAAATAGTTATTGACGAGGTAGATAAAGTAGGTATTATTATTGAACTGGAGTGCATCAGCGCAGAACCACTGGAAGTAATACAGGAAATCCTCAATCCACAGGAATGGACACGCAGCAATGAAGGCACCAGCTACGTCTGGCTCGAAAAAGTTAAAAACCTATCTTCGCACCACAGTAACTTTGCCCGATTTAGTGAGGAACCGAACTGGAACGTTTGGGACCACGAGAAGGTCTGGTATCAGTCTATCCTATGAAAAAAGTAACTATTTTCGTATCAGTTATTCTCGTCCTTTTGCTCACAGCATATAGTCTCTTTGATGGCAAACAGACACATTGGGTCGCACTGGTAGAAATAGATGAATCACGCAATCTGGCTTTCATCGCAGGCGACCTGATGCCGTTTGGAGTACAGGGGGCTTTAATGGCATGTCCGTTGAACCGATTTTCAGAATTAGTCGTAAGCACCCTTGATCAAGTTCCAACTATTCCTATCCCGAATAATCCTCGTAATTTACCTATCGGCACCAACGCACGATTAGTTACGATCGACAAGTACCATCAGCTCATATTTTTCACCATCTCGATACTTACTGCAGTATTCGTAACGATTACTCATCCATCACCTCTCAGCGCCCATGGCAGTGGCCCGGCATACCTCAAAGTAAATGAACGCTACGCGCAATCCAATCTCTCTGCATCGGTACAGGACCCGCAATTAAAAATAGGCCAGGATCGATCACCCTACGAAAAATACCTGGTTAATACGCCGATCAATTTTGAAATTGACATTGCCAACTTTCCGATTCCTGAAAACTTAAAAAAAGAAGTTCAAATTCGCTGGATATGGGATGAAGGGGACACCAATTACGGGAAAGGTACTAAAATCAGCCACACCTATGATCAGATCGGTTCGCATCATATCAGTATGCAGGGGAAATTACCAAATGAATCAGATTTTGCGACCGTAAATACCATCACCGTCGATGTAGTACCTGATATGAACTATATAGTACCCTCAGCAACCATCTCCGTTCCGGAATTTGGACTTCATGCATACAAACCGCTCCACTTCACCGCCAATGTAACGAAAGATCCTTCGACAGAAATCGAATCATATTTCTGGAAGCTCGATGAAAAAGTGTATAAAACCGAATCGGCACCTACCCACAACTATAATCAGAAAGGGTATCTGGCCAAGCAAGTGATACTTCGAATCACGGATAAAAACGGACTGGAAGGTTTTGCGTATTTAGCTTTGGTGGGCGATGCCGGAGATACTCAAAAAGACAATTCTACTACCAGTAACGGATCACGGAATTTCTCATCAGTGCTGTTTATCATGGTAACGGCTGGGGCAATAGGATTAGGAATACTGTATTACATCAAAAGAAAGAAGTAGTCTATGGAACCTCAACATCTGCGCGTAAAAATAACTCAAAAAGCACTCTTCATTATCAATGAGCACGTTTTGCTTGTCAAAGAAGGCGAAACATGGGAATTACCCGGTGGAAGAGTAGATGAAGGAGAGATGGACTTAGAGAAAGCACTACAACGGGAACTTCAGGAAGAGTTATCTATTGAAGCCGAAATAAAACGTATTTTTACAACCTATCTCTTTGCGAAACCATCAGGTGAGGTATCTCTGGCAATAGTGTATGAATGTGCACTTCTCAATTCCCTAGACGGAATTAAAAAACGCACTGGAGAAATTGATGAGTGGAAATTATTTACCCGGGAAGAGCTGCAACGGCTGAACACTATTTTTCCTAATTCGAAACCGGCTATAGAGAAAATGTTACTCAGCGTTAATAACTAACCGTTGAAAGTATGGTTGAGATTGTCTCAGCCTCGGCCGGAGTCCGATCTCCGGCAATAGCCATAAGAATACAAACTGCTAAAAAGACCGGAAAAATACCCGTATGGTTTTTTTGAGTTTCAAACATTTCCTCAATTGTTTCAAAAAAGCTGCTCCGCTGCAAGCAGTTGTAGCATCTTCATGAAAGCATGATATTATCGAATTATGGAAATGGCAGAAACTCTACATCCAATAATTAACGAAGAATTAGAAATGGCAGGAACGGCGAAAGCAGTTTTTGCTGAGTCCAACCACATAGGAATGCATCCCGAAGTAACAAAACTATTACCCAGTATACTCAAAAAGATCGACCCTTCTAATTTAACGCAGTACGGCTCAATAAACATTGCGCTAGAGCCTGATCAAACCGCTGGGAAAGCCAATATAGCAAAAATACCTCGTGAAGAAAATGGTGATATTCGTGATGGAGTCCAAATAGTTTATGCACCCCGTGTAGACCCCATGGGTAAAAGGCTTAAAGCCGGAGGATATACCTGACAACACGCATATTCGGGTTTCATTTAAAATGAAAAACGGGGTTCCAGACACTACTGACGGAAAATACAAAATAGTAACAGCGTATGGTAATCCCGGAGTAAATTCTCCCCCCGAATATACAGGACCTACCGATAATATCGCTCTTGATAAATTATCTCACGATTTCTGGAGAAGAGAAAACGGGTATGCTTTTGTATACGATGAAAGTAAAATGGATCTTACAAATCTTGTAGTAATAGATGTCTATGATCCTCACTTTAACATCTAAATCAAAACCTGTTAATTAACTTAATGATTCGCCGGAGGTTTGGCCACCTTCTTTACTGGGGAACCATAGTTCTCTCACTTCATCTGAGGATAAAACATCTTCATCTTTAGCATGTCTTAAATTATCACCATACAAATCTACATGTGAATATTTCCAAGAATCTGCACCTCTATCTCTAACTCTACTCGAAGCATCTATTTGTAAATCCCTCTGCTGAGCCCATTCTTGAAGTTGTCGAAAACTTTCGGCATCAGTAGCATAAACTTTTACAATATAAGGACCCTGTTCAGGAAAAGTTCCTGGAGCATATTTTTTCTCCATAATCCCACGAGGTATAATTCCGGACCAATCCTGAAAACTGAAAGACATAGCGATAGATTAACATCAAATGAACAAAGGCTTCAACTACTGTACAAACATCTCCGGCTTTTCCAGATGTATAGAAGCAAATGCAGACTTTATAGCAGTAACAAGCAGAGTACATAAAGCTAATGATTTCATTGAAGTAGGACTCACTGAAGGTTTAATTTTCGCTGATATCAACGATGCAAAAAATAAAATTATAGCCAGTGCAGGCTGTCGTTGAAGTGTTTCGGAATCCTATCCATTAATATTCGACAGAAAGAGGCTCTATGTCGTTACTTCTAGTAAGCTGCGTTTTTTGACCCGTCTCTATATTATAATAGAATAAATCGCCAACCAGAGATATGTATCCCAGATCACTAACTCCTTGCTTAACATACACAATCTTCTTACTATCCCGTGACCAGAATGGTTTAGTATGAATGGAGACCTGAACAGGCAACTTAGTCTCTTGAGTAGTCATGGTATTCCATAGATATACGCCTACATTTGCATCGTATTCGCCGGTAACACCTTGCTTTGGCCTAACCATCTCGGTGAAGAGTATATTCTTACCGTCTGGGGAAATCGAACTTGCTTCTCTAAAAACGTACGCACTACCATCTTTTGTTTCAGTCTCTGATTGCCTGGTAAGAATATCCAAAATTTTCATTTTGTTATCAACTAAATAAGTATTTCCATATTGTTTATCTGAATAAAAACCATAATCTCCACTAGTACTCCACATCATTTTATTTATAGACATATTTGGAAGTAGTACATCAATTTTATTAGTATCAAGATCGTATGTTTTAGTAGGCGAGACATAGTCTTCACCATCTATAAATACAATTCGATGGCTATCAGGCATCCATTCCAACCCAGCTTTAACACGAGAAATATATTTTTGATTTGTTCCGTCTGCATTCATAACCCATAATCCTTCTTTAGTTCCTGAAGGAGTGTCATGAGGCGATGTTGCGCCATTGCCAGTATTATCTACATAGACGCTATAAAATATTTTACTCCCATCCGGAGACCATTTAATATTTCCTATCTCAATATTCCAGTATCTATCAGTACGAGGCCGCCCCTGAGTAGTAAGCTGCTTTAGATCAGTTCCATCATATGATGCACTCCACAGATTAGTATCTTTCTTAAACAAAATGGTCTTTTTATCAGGAGAAAAAATTCCATTATAGTGATATAAATATCCAGCAGAAATGAATTCCCCGTCAACAAAATCTTTTCTTTTACCAGTATCCAGTTCTATAAACTGCATTTTACCTTTATATGAAATAAGAATATTATTCTCAGGTAGTGCGGCTGAAGAAGTAGGAGAAGGTTCTCGTAAGACACCCGAGCCTAAATTTATAGGTTTTCGACTTTGCAGATTGAAGTAATATATACCTACACCTGTAGTAATAAGTAATGATATTCCGATAAAAACAAATAATGAAGTATATTTATTATTTTGTGTCATATAAATAGCATAAGTAATATTATGACTATTATCAAGAGAGTTGAAGTTGTTATGAAAAGAGGATATACAGTGCAGGGGTGGAGGGAATCGAACCCCCAGTCGAGGTTTTGGAGACCTCTGGTTTACCGTTAACCGACACCCCTAAGTGACAACTGCCATTATATCAGGCTGCAGTTCGTGCGTAAAGGAAACTAATCACTCGAGAAAATTTAGGCTTTTTTGACTACCATCAGCCAGGTATCGGCAGTGTCTTCATCAATCTTCTTGCCATATTTATTAGCCAGTTTGGCAATATCGTGAACTTCAACCTCAAAACCAATCGATTCGAGAATCATTTCGGCAATGTAAAAGTCTTCGACTTTATACTTTCCAACCCGGCCAGTAGTATTGTAGTCGGCGATTGTTAACTCAATCTTTTCGCCATCTTTAAGCGGATAGGTGGCTACTTCACCAATCATAAAATAGCCGTTTTTCTTGATCTGTTTTTCAAAGGCTTCTTTAACCCGCTCTACCAACAATCCAGGCATTGAAACACGGGCGTCTTCATAGTCACCATAGGCTTTCTTTATAAATTCACCATACTGAACTTTGTCTAAATCAACCGGAACCGCGATTGTTTCAACCACAACATCGTCAAATAAATCGAACGGTAATTGTTCTTTGGAGAATCCCGCTCGTAACAATTCCAATAACTTTTCCGGATCCTTAGCAGTCGGAGACACACGCACCCGATACTTAATCTGATGCCATTCGCCGCGCTCTTTAACATACATCGCATCGCTCTTATCCCAAACACTATCAAAGCCGTAGGTAACAAGCATCAAATCAACCTTTTCATCATCCGGTAATGCTTCGAAAGGTTTACGCAAATCGTAGGCATCGAAACCAAAGGTAATACCATCAAGGTTAAGTGCGTTTATTTTTTCTTTTGGATGAATATCCATCGTGAAATCTGAAAGAATTGCATGGATCTTGCGATCGCGGGGAAGATATTTATCAAAATGTTGCCAGCGGGTATACACACCACCACAGCAAATTTCTTTGATGGTCATCTCTTTGTGCTTTATCAGATGGAGAATTTCGTGCAAAATCGCATACTGCACCATACGGTTTTTAACATAAAGAGTGGCTAAATCTGATTTCTTATCAAACGCATGGCTGCAGCTTGAGTAGTAAAGGCTGTTAATCGCATTCAGGGCCGTCTCATTAAAATCTTTTTCAACGGTGTACAACATATCTTCAACCGCAACTTTCAAAACATCCGACGAACGAACCTCTTCTTTGGTACGAACCAAATCGGCAATTTGCGGTGAAACAAAAATTGTCTGCGGAGGAACCTGGGCGTCTTTATGCCACAACGACAATAACGCCGGCTTTTTAGCTGCTTCCAGATTTTCTACTGATTTACGACTTATAGTATACATTATAAGCACCTATTCCTTGCGTAAAAAAATGACAGCTCGCAACAAAAACTATTGGAAACTGTCATTTTAATTACTTAATTTTTGTCTGAACAAACTCAACTCTCTTACGCAGAGCAGGTGAGTATTTCTTTAATACTAACTTCTTGGTCTGACCACCGGCTGCTTGCTGGTTGATCACGTTCACTGTGGTAGTGTAGCGTGTTTTCGGGTCTTCTTTCGAAGTAAGTAATATTAATTGACGTGCACCTTTTTTCTTTGCCATATAAATTCCCTTGCTGGCTATAAAAACTTAATTTTACTGGAGCCTGGAGCGGGGATCGGACCCGCGCTCTCAGTCTTACCAAGACTGTGCTTTACCACTAAGCTATCCAGGCATTGTACCACAATGAGCCCCATTTTACAAAATACCGGCTCACCGCGTCAATGATGTAGGCAGGGTTGGTTACGGATTGAGTGCAATCTCGTTCTCGTCTACCTCAGTTTCGTCAATTTCAGCTCGTTTTTGAGGCTCAGTTGATTGCACAATCGCGTTTAACTGCTCTAGCATATCACGAACATCCTCTTCTTCAATACCGAATTCGGCTATAGAGTCGCCAATGGTGTCATAGCTCGAAAAATGGCACGAAGCACAGGGGATACCATACTCAATCAGCACCTCCTGAGAGTCAGGATACTCGGAAATGAGCTCGTAAACATTCGTATCGACGGTTATAACTTTAATTGATTCCATATTAATTACTCTTCGGTTTATCTTCTTTTTGTATATCTTCCTTGGTTTTTTTTCAAAGCATTCGTATCGTTCTGATCCTGCTTACCTCAGTCTCAGCCTTAGCAGACTTAATTGGTTCTTTGATTAATTCTTTTAGAGGTAATTCTTTTTCTTCACCCATAATTCCTCCTTAAAACGCGTTTCGGCTCTCCATAGCCCTTCTCAATGTTACCTCATCAGCATACTCAATATCCCCGCCAACCGGCAAACCGCGGGCAATACGGGTTAATTTTACCCCAAGCGGCTCAATTAAGCGATGGATATACATAGCCGTAGCCTCACCTTCAAGAGTAGGGTTAGTAGCCAGAATGATCTCTTTTACCACACCGTCACGCAATCGGGGCAATAATTGGCGTATATACAGTTGATCGGGTCCAATATTATCTAAAGGGGAGATTGCCCCATGCAAAACATGGTACAGTCCCTTGAAATTGGTCTTTTCCAGGGCCAGAATGTCCAAAGGCGCCTCGACCACCGCAATCAGCGAGTGATCACGGTTATGGTCGGAACAGATATCACACTGCTCCTGATCACTCACATTAAAGCAGTCTTTACACAAACGAACCTGGTTTTTTACCGCCAGAATAGTTTCGGCAAAGTTCTCCAGTTGCTCTTTGGGAGCATGGAGTAAATGATAGGCAAGACGTTGGGCAGATTTGGGGCCAATCCCGGGGAGTTTTTCAAATGCCTCGATGAGGTTGGTTATAGGTTTCGGAAGCTTAGCCATTATCTTTCATCATGCTCTGCATTTCTTTGGCTGCCATCTCCTGTGACTTCTTGATCGCTTCATTGAATGCAGTACGCAGTCTCTTATCTTCGTTTCCATCAACAGTTACCGACTGTATATCCTGATCTCCTGTGATAACAATTTCAACACCGTCTTTTTTGACAGTAGTTGTCATCTGTGCCAATACTTTTTTAATCGCCATTGCCTGCTGTGCCATCTTACCAAAATCGCCACCCATAGCACCGGCTAATTTGCCTTTTAAATCATCAAACATATAAATTTCCTTTCCTAATACTAGGCGTATTATACGATAAAACTATATTTTTTTACAGCTCAGATATGCGCTTTTGTATTGCTTGTATACTATTTTCTATCTGTTCGTCAACATCATCCCGGGAGGTATCAAACACATAGGTAAAATCAATATCCGCATAATTAGCCTGATCCTTCCAGAAAAAATAGCGCTCGATGGCATGCTGTGCATCGCGAAACAGCCAGGTATGGTTAGAGCTTGAATGACGTTTGGTCAACATACATAATATAAACTCCTCCGGAGGATTGATATGAATCCAGATAATTGGAATACCGGTTTTTCTCGAAATATTTTCAACAGAGTTCGGATCATTGCGACGTGGACCGCCGCAATTGGCGTCAATACCAATGCGATACCCCTGCTCCAGATATTTTAAAATAAACACTCGGGTTAAGTCTCTCGCATAGTTTGAGTCAAAATTTCCCTGCGCCCGAAATAATTTTCGGGCATAATCATTCTCTACACGAATAACCGAAAGCCGCTCACACAGCGCTTTCATGATTGTCGTTTTCCCGGCTCCTATAAACCCTACCGGACACAGAAAAAACTGGGGCTTTTCGATACTGGGGGGAATTACGAGGCTCGTTTCAAATTGCTGCTCAATTGTTTCCTGCATAGGGGAAATTATACCATTTACGCACCAAAAATCTCCTGCGCCATACTCACCAGATCTTCATCAGCCACCGGTTGAATATTCTCAACATTCTTCGGGGTAAGCTTGGTATTAGCCAGTTGGGTTTTGATACGAACCTGTGCCCCCAACAATTCATAGATTGCCTGCTCAATTACGGGGCGGTTTTTAGCCGACTCAATCATATCTTTATTAAACGAGTTCTGTGTTTCAATAATAACCTGCTTGCCATCCAAGCGGATCGGTTTACACTTACTGATCATCACCGCCATCGAAGCATGATATTTTTTTAACAACTTAACCACTTCCGGCCAGCGCTCCTGCATCAAATCGATGGTCAATTCTTCATTGGTCACCGTGGGAATAGTCGAGGAGGGAAGTACCGGCTCCCGTTGAACCTCAATAACTTCATCCGTCGCGATCACCACATCATCAACCTCGACAACTTCACTTTTTTCAATTATCACGGTCGTTTTCTCGGCCGGAGGATCGGCAACAGACGTAACGGCTTTCTTAACAGTAACCGTTTGCGCAACTGGAGCCGGTGCCGGTACCGGTTGTGATACCGTAACGCGTGGTGCACTTTGCGAGACACCACTTAACTTCATGAATACTAATTCCAGAGGAAGTGATGGAATTGGAGTCGATTTTTGCTGACTCATCGCTTTGACCAGCGCATCGATATATTCCGATAAAAATCCTGCATCCAATATAGTGTTATATGTCTGTAATTCCTGTGTCGAAGCACCCGCTAAACATGCTACATCTCCCGCTTGAATAGCACCAACTTTAAATAGCAGCAAATCCCGGGCATCGGTTACTAATGTTTTGAGCAATTCACTGAAATGTATACCGTTTGTTTCAAAACTCCGAACCAAGCTCAACAGTTCTTTGGTATTTCCCGAACGCAAAAAAGAGATGATTTGCATACTATCAACCCGGGCGTTACCAACCAGCATTTGACCGACATTTTCAGCGGTGATAGATGGAAATTGCACGGAAGCCATCTCCAGTAATTTCACCGCATCACGAAACGCACCGCCCGCATTCTTCGCCAGGGCAAACAAGGCCGCGTCTTCAATTTTGATTTTCTCCTGCTGGGCAACATGTGCCAATAGAGTGGTGATTTCCGCCGTTCCCGGTTTTTGAAAAATCACTTTGGTACACCGGCTCTGAATAGTTTGCGGAACTTTATGCAATTCAGTGGTACACAACACAAACAAACTATGCGCCGGCGGTTCCTCCAGGGTCTTCAGTAAGGCATTAAAGGCCTCGGTTGTTAACATATGCACTTCGTCAATAATGTATACCTTTTTGTGTGCGTGCATCGGAGCAAGCCTAATCTTTTCTTTCAAATCACGAATCTCATCAATACCGCGATTTGACGCCGCGTCCATTTCGATCACATCCAAAAAGGATCCTGCAGTTATAGCTTTGCAGGCTTCACATTCATTACAGGGGACAGGGAAAGATTCAAACAGCTTCTGAAACTCTTTGTCCTTGTATGAATCCTTATATTCAGGAATCTTTTCAAACTTCTCACAGTTCACCGCTTTAGCTAAAATACGGGCAGTGGTTGTTTTTCCGGTGCCATGCGTTCCGGTAAATAGATACGCATGACTAACCTGCCGCTTAAGCAGCGACAACACCAATACCTCAGCTACTTTAGCCTGGGTAAGCTTAATATCATTGAAGTTTTGTGGTCGGTAGGTATGGTAGAACGCCATGCGGTGTACAGTATAGCGCCATCCGAAGAATAACAGAAGAAGAAATAAACGGCTGTTTAATCACCTTCATGGTGAATACCAAGCAGATGAAGTATGGAATGTTCAACCAGTGTATCTATCTCATCATCAACCAGTCGATTGTAATTCGCAGCATTAACCACAGCCTGCGGATATGAGATCACAATATCACCTAAATGAAGAACTTTATCCGGAGCATTAATAAAACCACTATCGGATCCGTCGGAACTTTCCTCCAGAGGGAACGACAACACATCGGTCGTATCATCAATATCCCGAAACTGTTTATTCAATTCCTTCATCTTACGATCACCAATAACCGTAATCGAAAGCTCGACATCGCCAACCACCCGCATTTCAGCCAGCGTTTTCTCAGTCTGGGCCTTGATACGGTCCTTGTTTATTGGATAGCGGGGATCAATAGTAAACAAAACGTTGATCATGAATTATTGCAAAACCTCTTTAACGATCTTTTGGACAACCGTACCGTCGGCTTTACCTTTCAGTTCCTGCATTACCGGGCCCATTAACTTGCCCATTTCGGCAGGGGAGGAAACTCCGGCTGCTTCTTTATGCTTTAACACCACGGCACGAATGGCATCCTCACTCATCTGTTCAGGCAAGTACTCCTGAATGATGGTAGCTTCGGCATGCTCTTTATCGGCCAGTTCAGGACGGGAGGCTTCAGTATAACTCTGAATGGCATCCCGTCGCTGTTTTATCTGCTTGGTAAGTACATTTAATACTTCTTCATCAGACAAGGCCTGATCCGATTGACCATATTTTTCAATTTTATAATTCTTGCAGGCAGCAATAGACATCCGGAGCACTTGTAATCTCACTTCGTCATGAGCTTTCATAGCACTCTTCATGTCTTCATACAAACGATCAAATAAAGTCATAATTTTTTCTCTCAACCCTACACAAAGTCGAAGGATTAATAGGAATACGAATCTTTTCGGCTTTTGGCACGAATTTTTCGCGCTTTTTCTTTATTCTTCATCTGTTTGATCTGTGAAGGTTTAACGAAAAAACGCTTGTCATTAACCTGAGTAAGAATCCCGTCTGTTTGAACTTTTTTGTTAAAAAGTCGAATAAAATAATCAATTGGTCGTGAATTATCTGTCTTTACGTAAATCATTGTCTAAAAAACACCCCCTCTCAACAATTAAACCTCATGGTGAGATTTATCTTTCCAGCCTCCAACAACATGAACATGGAGATAGGGAATCACCTGTCCACCGTCAGAACCATTATTTATAGTAAGTCTAAAAGCATTACCAATGCCCAATTTTCGCGCAACCTCTCCGGCAACGTATACCAAATGACCGAGTAATGCTTCATCATTTGGAATACTCACCCCAACATGCTCGATATATCTCTTAGGTATAACTAATACATGGACCGGGGCTTTCGGAGCAATGTCATGAATCACAATACACTGATCATCTTCATACTCTTTTTTTGACGGAATCTCTCCGGCAATAATTTTATGAAACACCGTATCTGCCATATTAATTTACCTTTAATATATCAATAACTTCTTCTAAACTTAGTTTAGTAAATACATTATTCGGGTTTTTCGTATTCCCGTTCAAGAGCTGCTTTTTATCCGGGTGCAAAAACCAGGTGGCTTCCGGGTCCAAAGCAACTAATTTCTCATACACCACCGTCAAATCTATATCATCCCGATCCGGGCGTGCTTTAATACGTACATAGTGCTTGGACGGATCACGCCGGACAACAATCACAAATCCCATCTTCTGACCAATTTTCAGCACATCATCGTTAAATGTCTGAATTGCCATTCCCGCACCCCACTGCGTCTCAAAACGAAATGATGATTCCTCGATCCGGTGCTGGGCATCAATCTTGCTTTTCATTGACTGATACACACCGTCAAGACAGTTCAATCCCCATTCCACATACTCGGCATGTTTATTGGGATGCGCGACTTTCCATCCGGTCATAATATTTGTCAGATGAAAATCGTAGATATCCGACAACGGATCATTCCAGTTTACATCCTCGAAATGATCGATTGCAGTAACGTGGTCAACTAAACGCAGCAGAACCTCATCATCCAACCCTAAACCTTCGTACACTTTTCGCGCAGCACACGTATATTCGTTTTCCAAGTGGTGATCGTACAATCCCAAACCGGTATCGATATGAATCACATCCGGATCACTGTCGGCAGCCTGTCCTTGCCAGGTTGCCCTGGCCGGAACAAACGCGACATCACTGTTTTCAAAGTGTTTGCCACCAAACCGTTTAAAGAGCCATATACCACAAATACCATCGAGATCGGGGTAAAAGTGTGTAACCAGCAGTTTCCCCATTAATGAACCTTTCTAAGTTCAATCCAAGTTAGTTATTGCAATAGTAGTCGTATTATACCAAACTATCATTAGTATAAGCAACTTAGGTATAATGGAGCAAGAAGGAATCTAATTTTATGGGAGACGGCGCGGGTGGTGTCGGCAAACAAATAGGCGATAGCCTGAAAGATATAGGCAAGGATCTGACAGTCAATCTGGCCAAGGACCTCTTCGAACAGGTCTCAGGCGGAAAGAGTAGTACCACAAATACCCAGAATCAGGGGAGCTCCAACGCCTCGGGCCAAATGTATCAGGCTCAAAAAAATATCCAGATGGCCAATATCTCTCGCCGTATCCAGCAGTTTGCCCAACGCCGTCGACAGGTCCAAATGCAGGCTAAACAGCAGGAACAGCAGCGGGTACAGTCCATGCAACAGGAAAAACAACAAAAGATTCAGGAAGCACAGGGAAAGGGATTTGGTGGTAAAGTTAAGGATATCTTTGCCAATTGGGGGAATACATTAGCCAGACGGGGTAAAGGGGAGCAGCGGGGCAACAAAGCTTCAGGATAAGACTACTTTTTCAAATAGGAGTCCAGATTGCGTAATAATTCCTTACTGTTCACAAAGTTCGTGATATCCTCACGCAGGAAGCGTTTTTTCCCTTTAAAATCCTTGTAATGTATCTCAAACCACTCCTGGTGCCCCCCAAGTGGAAAAAGCTGGCGGATAGTTCCGCCCCACACCACCCGATGCCCGTCAACCGCATAGGATTTATACGCCACAATCCGGGAAAAGGGGATTTCAAACGTACGAAAAGCCGAAACAACGACCAAAGAATCTGCGGAAAGAACTATCTTCGACTTAACTAACTTCAAAACCAGATATAAGTTAAACCAGAACCAGACAACCAAAACCGCAGCCAGTACTACCCATTTTTCCGAGAAAGCCGACATCAAAACAATTAATGCCATGCCAAACATAAAAATTGAGGTGGGGAAAAAGAGGAAGTAGACCAAATAAAGCCACTTTGTATACTTATATTCAATCATACCAGTATAGTAATTGATTTATACCTTCGTTTACAATATAATCGTAAAAGCTGAAAACAGTTGCCATAGTATAACACACGCATATGGCCCCGTCGTCTAGCGGCCTAGGACGCCAGGTTTTCATCCTGGAGATCAGGGGTTCGATTCCCCTCGGGGCTACAAAAAGCCTTAAACCTGTAATTCCGGATATACACTACACGTAGAATTGTGATTCTTTTTAGCTATCTTCAGGGGATCTTTACCCCAGTGTTTCATAACACTAATACTATTAGCGACACTAACCTGCACTGCACCGTGCGTACTTTTAACAGTCTCCAGGCACTGACCTAATGAATCAAGTTCTGCCTTTCGCTCAGTACATTTTAGGTGTGCATCGGGAGGGTCTGCTGCATATTTTTCAGCAAGTTCGCGTGTGTTTTTCGCACTCTCAACATACTATAGCTAAGGAAACCAAAAAACTTAAAACGACTAAAAAGATAATGAGAAAGTGCCAGTTACGAAATGAATCCAAACAGGAGTGAGTATGTGTTTTACGTCTTGCCATAATCACCATAAATATAGAATATGAGCACTCCATCTAGCAACTTTATAAAAGTCTGCTTATACTAAAAGTATGTATCCCGAAACCAGACAATCAATTATCACGCCTAAATTACTGATAATTATGGGCATATTGGTTATTGCCATTACATTAGGATTAACGTATGGAGCGCAGTACATTTCCGATACTGTCGGTACCGGTGATTTTGATGAAAGCGGCGAAGAACTACCTCCGGGAACATCCGTAGAGGTGTCCTATGACACCGTGACCTATGAGTCGGAAGAACAGCGTTTTAGCGTTGACTATCCAAAAGAATACAAAGTTGCCGAGTTACCGAAAAAATATTATCAAAAAACAAAGCGATTCTTTGAAGGACAAACAATCTTTGCTTCAGATAAACGAACTAATGACCCCAATTATTTTCGGATGACCATTAATTTCCAGCGCAATTACCAGGACACAACCGATCGAAACGAGATGCTTTCCAACATGCTCTCAGTAAACCGGTTCTGTAAAAAAGGTAACCTGAAAACACTTAAAGAGGGACGAGAAATAATTAACGACATAACCTATGTTGTTCGGACAGATGCAAAAGGATGTGACGCTCAATATACTACGTATTACGACACGATTACCTGGCCGGGAACATATGTGATCGAAATCCGAACCAATCAGCCGTACGCTAAAGTGCGGGCCTATTCTGACCGGGTTCTCAAAAACCTTGCTCTGGATTACACACCGTAATCAAAAAATAATTCATCTTGATTTTCAGGAAATACCAAAGTACTATACCCGTATATTTAAAGGAGCACCATATATGATCTAGCAAAGCCCTTTCACCATATTACTTAATTAACGCTTCTAGTGAAAGGAAGATCAGTATGAGTTTGTCCAAAGTAGATCCCGCAATTTTCGAATTAATAAATAAAGAGAGAGAACGTCAGGAAAACGTTCTGGAAATGATACCCTCCGAAAACTATGCTTCAAAAGCAGTTATGGAAGCACTCGGCACCGAACTCACCAATAAATATTCTGAAGGCTACCAGTACGCCCGGTATTACCAGGGAAACGGTATTATCGACGAGATCGAAGCTTTGGCCAGAGAAAGAATCAAAAAATTATTTAAAGTTCCCGAAGCCAATGTTCAACCGTATTCAGGCTCTCCGGCTAATTTGGCCGTCTACATGGCCTGTATGAAACCGGGAGATACCTTGCTCGGACTTAAGTTAGCTTTCGGTGGACATCTAACACACGGCGACCCCGTTTCGGCGACAGGAACTATTTTTAAGTCGGTACAATACGAACTGGATGCATCGGGCCGAATCGACATTGAAGCAGTACGCAAGCTTGCCCTTGAATCCAAACCACAGGTAATCGTAATTGGTACCACAGCCTACCCAAGAGATCTTCCATATAAAGAATTTGCCGAAATCGCCGATGAAGTAGGTGCGTATTTGCACGCCGACATTTCCCACATCGCCGGAATGGTGTGTGCCGGAGTACTTGAGTCTCCTAACCCCTACGTTCATTCGATAATGTTCACAACGCACAAAACGTTCCGCGGTCCACGAGGCGCAGTTATTATGGTAACCGAAAAAGGACTGACCAAGGATCCTGACCTGGCGAAAAAAATAAATAAGTGGGTATTCCCGGGATTACAAGGAGGTCCACACAATAACGTCACCGCTGCTATCGCAGTTGCGGCACAGGAAGCAATGACTGAGAAATTTGTTCAGGATCAAAAACAGACAGTACTTAACGGTCGTATACTCGGGGAAGAGCTGGTCAAACGTGGATACGATCTGATATCCGGAGGTACCGATAACCATCTTATACTCATGAGTCTGATTAAAACAGGAATTAACGGAAGATTGGCAGGCGAGTCCCTGGAAGCTGCAAACATAGTCTGCAACCGCAATTCGGTTCCGCACGACCCGATGCCGCCGTTTTATCCGTCCGGACTGCGTTTTGGAACTACCTGTTTAACAACCCGCGGTATGAAAGAAAAAGAGATGGTAAAAGTCGCCGAATGGATTGATATTGTGCTCCAGGAATCTGTGACTTTAGCCACGGGTCTGGACGTAAAAAATAAAGAGCACCGTGAGCAGTTTCTTAAAGAAGCTCAGAGTTCTGCAGTCATCAAGAAAGTACACCAGGAAGTCGTAGCACTGTGCAAAGAGTTTCCGTTGCCGTAATTGACAAAAGCAGTACAATATACCTACCATAAAAGTATAATCTTTAACTGCAAAGGATGTATATGCAACCAGTCAGTTCCAAAAAGTACTTTTTACTTGCATGCCTGATCGCCTTTGTCGTGCTCATCATCGCGGTAGCCGGCAAAGTTATGCTCGGGCACGGGGGACGCAACATGGTCCTGTACAATCAGAAGTACGGCTACGGTGTAGCTCCAAGTACACCACAAACAGCCCCCGAAATGTCCTCCTACGGCGAAGGTAGTTTTGGTCGTGGAGCCGACTCCAAAATTGCAATTGATAGCACCGGCCAAACCGCCGATCTGATCGCCCCGGGGGTGCCGGTACCAATTCCGCCACGCGACTCCACACCCGTTGCCGGAGCCGACCGCAAAATTATCAAGAACGGCAATGTCAGCGTAGTTGTTAAGGACGTCGATCAAGCCAGCAAAGCAATCGAAAACAAAGCTAAAGAATTAGGTGGATACCTATCGGCAACAAATATAAATTCGAGTGGGAATAACACCAAGTCAGGCTATGTTTCGGCCCGCATTCCGGTAGATAAAGTAAACGATTTCCTGGCCTTCCTACGTTCATCATCGGTTAAAGTTTCCAGCGAAAATATCAATTCTGATGACGTAACCAGCCAGTATATCGATTTACAGGCTAAAATTACGAATCTTGAAGCAACGGCAACTCAATATCGTGATTTGCTCAAGAGAGCAGTTAAAGTTGAAGAAGTACTACAAGTACAACGTGAATTAAATAACGTTCAAACAGAGATTGATTCATATAAAGGACAACTTAAATATCTGGAAGGCAATGCCTCCTTATCCAATATTACGGTCAACTTGGCAGTTGATGAAGGTGAACTCCCGATCGCGCCTGAAAACAAATGGGAACCGGGCAATGTGTTCAAAGCTTCAATACGCGGATTAACCACACTCGCTCAAAACCTATCGTACGCCGTAATTATGCTGGCTGTCTATGCAGTAGTCTGGATTCCGGTTACCATTGGATTGATCTTACTCTATAAATTCTTACGAAAGAGAATCCAATAGCTTTTTTCTTCCGGGGGCTTTCGTATACCGCTATATAAAGCCCCCGGAATAGGCTAAATTTGCCTAAACTGTTTAAAACACGTATAATATTCCAATGCACTATAAGAAAAAACCCAAGAAAATGATCGCACTCAACGAAGACTTTGAATGTGGACATTGCGGAAAGCATGTCGACCCGATTGTCTATGGAGGTTCATACCGCAACCATTGTCCCTATTGTCTGTACTCAAAACACGTGGATACAGACACCCCAGGTGACCGTAAAAACCAGTGCAAGGGTCTGATGAAACCAATCTCTTCATACACCAAAAAGTCCGGTGAATATGTATTATCCCATCAGTGTGAACTCTGCGGGTTTATCCGCTATAACCGTATTGCCGGAGATGATAATTTTGATTTAGTTGTAGAATTAAGCAAGAATCCAACCCATCCTGCTTCAGCCTAAAATGTCCTTTTCCTATAAAACGATTGCTCAAGACAAACACTCCCGCG
This sequence comes from uncultured Gammaproteobacteria bacterium, assembly GCA_964403585.1. GTDB lineage: Bacteria > Patescibacteriota > Microgenomatia > JALYQM01 > JALYQM01 > JALYQM01. Next base: position 908,495 of record CAYOFQ010000001.1, read on the forward strand.
CCCGTGCCGGAGTACTGGAAATTAACGGTAATTTTGTCGAAACACCGGTCTATATGCCGGTGGGAACACAGGCAACAGTAAAATCCTTAACTCCCGACGATCTGGAACAAATCGGAGCACAAATTATTCTTGCCAATACCTATCATTTGTACCTGCGTCCGGGTGCTGAAATTATCGAGAAAATGGGTGGACTGCACAATTTTGTGAATTGGAAAAAACCGATTCTCACCGACAGCGGGGGATTTCAGGTATTTTCACTGGGCTATGCCATCGAACATCAGGTCGGAAAAATCGCCAATATTTTTCCTGCCGAAAAAGGGGGCATTCTTAATCTCCCAGCTAAAATTAAAGAGGAAATTATGGACACACCTCGCAGATTCGGTGAAAATGAACACGCGATACAACTCCGCAATCCGCAAAACACTGCCGTGAGTTTGGATGTAAAACTGGCGAAAATCCACGATGACGGAGTAACCTTTACCTCACATATTGACGGAACTAAGCACCAGTTTAACGCCGATGTATCAATTAGAACACAACACAAACTTGGGGCAGATATCATTCTGGCATTTGACGAATGTCCTTCACCTTTACATGATTACGACTATACAAAAACATCACTTGAACGCACCAACCGCTGGGAAAAAGAATCACTGGAAGTTCACCGGAAACTCGAATCACAGAAACACCGTGAAACAACAACGCAGCGTTATCCATATCCGCATGCTCAATATCTGTTTGGTATCCCGCATGGTGGTGCCTGGCAGGATCTGCGTGAAGCATCGGCCCGCTATATTTCAGGATTAGATTTTGCCGGATTTTCGATTGGCGGATCCTTAGGCAATACCAAATCCGATATGCATAAAGTTCTTGAATGGCAAATTCCTCTCCTCGGCGAAGAACGGCCACGGCATTTACTCGGCATCGGTGACGTCGACGACTTTTTTGAATGTATTGAACGGGGTATTGATATGTTTGATTGCGTAGCACCCACCCGCATTGCCCGCAATGGGGCACTGCACATTTCACCATCTGAAGGGGGAAATAAAGGAAATAAATTCCGTCTCCTCATTTTAAATGCCGAATACAAAGAAGATGCGCAACCAGTCGACAAAACCTGCACCTGTTATACGTGTCAGAACTTCTCGCGTGCATACATTCGCCATCTGTTTGTGGCCAAAGAATTACTGGCCTATCGTCTCGCAACAATCCACAATGTTCATTTCATGATCCAGCTGGTCAAACAAGTCCGGCAGGCTATTCTGGAAGACCGGTTTGCAAAAATGAAGGAAGAGTGGCTTAATAGATAGTATATGAAAAAATATCTATCGGTCCTCACCGTAACTATTGTTTTAACTGCGTGTACAACAAGTAATCCTCCTGACAACAACAGCCCTACAGCAACACCTGAAGTGACTTCCACCACGGCAACAGTCACTCCGGTAAAAACAGCATCTCCTTCACCGACAATTACTACTTCATCCTGGAAAATACATACCCTTCCGGCAATCGGACTTTCATTTCGGCTACCTCCAAAAATGGATGGACTCGGAGTCGCCAAACAGGAAATAGCCGTTGGTGAAACCGGAACACAACTGTGTGTACAGTTTGCCAAATCAACCGCCTGGTACGAAAACCTCATTCCGGTGGTCGAAGCAGGTGGCGGCTGTGGAACCGCACCAAATAAATTTATTGCCATTGGAACAACCTCAACCGATTATTCTGCCGGCCGCGAAGGGACATTTCTGGATATGCAGGGATTTGCCAAACAGGACGGCAAATATATGGAACGCTTCGTACGGGGAGCGCTAAACGAATCATTCCCGCAGGAAAATATTATTCCGGTTAACAATCCGAACGGAGTCGAAGTAATCAAAATCTTAGGTAGAACTGAGATGGACGACGGACCCACGATAGCCAATTCACTTGGCGACCGTACCGGGGCGCTGGTTAACACCAAAGAAAAAACATATCCGGGACTCGCGTTTATGTTCGAGGAGACACTCACTCAAGAAGAGATCGACGGGATTCTTATGTCAATCAAGTTTTCGAAGTAATTGATGATATAATCAAGAAATGATTGTTTCAGGCAAACCGATAGCGCAAAAAATTCTCGAAGACGTTCGTCAGCAAATCGAAACCAACCATCTCCATCCGGACCTGGCCATTATTCTGGCCGGCGAGAATCCGGCCTCCCGGATGTATATCAAACATAAAACCAAAGTCGGAGCAGAGATTGGCATCAATGTCATAACCTACGAGTTTGCAGCGTCCGTTCCCGATGAATGCATGCGAACAATCGATGCGTTAAACAACGACCCGCAAACCAACGGTATTATTGTCCAATTGCCACTTTACCCGAATTGGGTAACAGATAATTTCGTCAACCGTGTAGCGCCACAAAAAGATGTCGATGGCTTTGTTCCGAGGACTCCGTTCATCCCGGCTACAGCAGAAGCAACCTGGGAAATGCTGAGCGAATTTGCCCGCCTTGAGGGCTACCCGATCACCGAAAGTTTTCTTCAAGGCAAAAAAATTGTCGTGCTGGGCAAAGGGAAAACTGCCGGCAAACCGGTACGGGAACTACTCAAAACCAAAGGCTTTGATTCAGCATTAATCGACTCAAAAACAAAACACCCCGATGATATTATCAGAGAATCAGACATTATCGTTTCCGCCACCGGCAAGAAAAATATTATCAACGCCACTAACGTCAAAGACAGTTCCTATGTTATCGGCATCGGTGTTGGCAAAGAAATTGTCGGCGATACCACAAAAACTTTTGGCGACATTGATGAGGAGGGTATCGAAAACAGAGCAAAACTCATCTGCCCGACAATCGGCGGTATTGGTCCGTTAACCATTGCCTGTCTATTAAGAAACGTCTCCACAGCTACGCTAAAACAGGCTAGTGAACAATAATTCCACGAGCTTCCACTTGAATAGGCAAAATTCCCTCGCTCCCGAGGATTTTTTCAAATTCAGATACAATAGTGGTTCTATCTTCAGCCTTCTCACATAAAACCCACACACATCCACCATCTCCGGCACCAACTGCCGCGAACCCCGCCGGATACTCATCGACAACTTTCTTCAATTCATTAGCAGTACCGTTCAATCGCTCGGGAACTAACTCAACACGGAGTTCGTTTTCCCGCCTAACTAACGCTGCGGCTTGTGCCCAATCACACGTATACAGTGCATCATAAAACCGGTGCGAGACTTCATTAATCGCAAACCAGTTCTTTCGTGTCGCAACATTCCAAAACGAAGCCAGTTGCTTCTCATTTACCACATTCGAATTATGACTTTTACCTAAATAAGCAACCAGTAATCGGTCGTTCAATCCCGAAAATACCTGCCGTCCGCTAATCTCCTCAGATTCAAATACCTGTTGAGAAGCATATTTCCATAACCATTTGTGAATTCCGCCAAATGCCGCTGCACAATGGTCCTGCATGCCACATAACGAAACATGCATACCGTCTTCAATCATATAGGCTAACCGCGCCACCATAGCCGCATCAACCGGGGTCTGTTCAGATGTGATGTGACGTTGCGCTTCATAGAGAGCTGCAGCAAAAGCAACCGCTACAGTACCCGAACCTCCAAGTCCGGCAAAAGGAGGAGCTTCATATTCCAACTGTAATACATATCCGTGTAACCCAAAATGCGACGCAATACTTGCCAGCAAGCGCAAATCACCATCCAGATTTGCTTGCTCAATCGCAAACTCTTCTGTAGTTAATGTATTTGTTAGTTTAACCCGTCCAAATTCGTAGGGGACCAACCGGGCATGCGTTCGCAGAGAAATAGCAATATTGGTAGTACACGGCACAACCCACTCATGAGTCAAAGCGAGGCCTTTAATATCCCACGTTCCGCCAATATCCAAACGGGCCGGAGCAGACACATGAATCTGACTTTCCTTCAACACGTCACCAATATATAATTCTTTCAACGCATGCATATAAGTATTATCGTTCCTGCTAAAAACGAATCCCAAAATATTAGTAATTTATTCACCCGAATACACACCGCCTGCAGTACGGCAGGACTACCGTATACTATCATTTTTATTAACGACGGCTCAACCGATACAACTGCAGACATTCTGAAACAAATCGGTTCTGATTACCCACTAACTATAATTACGCACGAACAAAGCCGGGGCAAAGCAAACTCGATTCTGGAGGGTGTCGAAGCTGCGCAAACAGATTTTGTCGTGATGATCGATGCCGACCTTCAGTACCCGCCTGAAGCTATTCCTGGAATGGTACAAAAAACCCCTGAAGTCCAAATAGTAGTAGCAAGAAGAACAATCAATAATGAAAAAATAGTTCGAAAAGCACTCAGCAAAATTCATGCTTACCTTTTTGGACACCTTCTATTTGGACTTGACTGTGATATTCAATCGGGACTCAAACTATTGCCGCGGGAGTTAGTAACTCATTTAGACAGATCGAATATCACTGCCTGGACACTGGATTTATCACTACTTCATACTGCCAAACAGCTCGAATATAAAATAGGAGAGGTACCCATTACTTTTACCGAACGATCCGCAGGGCAATCAAAAGTGAATATCTTCCGATCGATATATGAACACACCTACACAGCCCTGAAGATTAAGTTCTTCAGCAAAAAAATAGTATAATGAAAATCTATGAACTACTTTCTCGCTAAAACCGATCCTGAAACGTATTCCATCACTGATCTGGAAAAAGATAAACAAACGACCTGGGACGGAGTCCGTAATCCCCAGGCAGTAATTTTCTTGAAACAGATGCAACCGAAGGATAAAGTACTCATTTACCATTCTCAAGGCGAATCCGCCATCGTCGGCCTCGCCGAAGTTGTCGGTAATTCCCGACCAGATCCCAAAGACACTCGCAGCTGGCTCGTGGATTTTAAGTTCGTTAAGAAGTTTAAAGAACCATACGTAACCTTACAGCAAATTAAAGAATCGGGTAAATTCGACGATTTTCGCCTGGTTCGCCAGGGGAGATTATCCACTATGGATGTCCCGGAAAAATTTATCGAGTATCTCAAGAAATGCGGCGTTGCACTGTAATTAACTTTGTATTCTTCGGACATTCGTCCGCTGTGAAAGAATTCCCGTCAATCCCGCACCAAGCAAACAGGCATTTGACGTAAACTCATGCGTGGCAAACGCCGGGATAGTTAATCCGGTATAATGCGCCATGATCTGCTGCACACGCTCGACATACCCCGGAACACTAAATATTCCACCATGCAAAGCAATTTGAGAAGCCCCTTCAAAGCGAATCTGTTCGGCATTAGCTACACCCAAGGCAGTAAAAGCAACAATATGAGCTGAAAGATCATATAACTGCCGGGCGATTGGGTGCCCTTTTTGAAATTCTTTACTAATATCTAATCCGGTCAAATTTGCCTCAGTACTAAACTCACCCTGTACCGCTGGAGCAAGCTCAGCCCATAACGCTTCGACACCTGCTTTACTTGAACCAACCCGTTCTAAGCACGTAAACTCCTGTCCAAAAACCCCACACGCTTGTTGCATATCAAACAAATTAAGTGCAGGGGAAAGAGCAATATGACCACCTTCTGCAGCAATCATCTCACCGCGGCGGTAAGCAGCCGTTCCAAGCCCGCTGCCGCAAATAATATAGACAATATTCTCAACCTGCGGATTATTGGTTTGCGCGTATAAAACCGCTGCAGTAAGTCCGGCAATCGCGTCGTTACGCACAAAGGGAGTAATACTACTCAAATCCCCACCAAGGCGGTCCTGCACATCGGCAACAAACTGTCGAACATTCGGCCCATCTTGCGGACGTGTTCCATCCAAAGGACCGGCATAGGAGATCGCGACAGGAACACCCATAGCCTCAGCTTTATGTCCAACCTCAAGCAATAAATCTAGATAACCGGCGCCATGTGTACTGTTGAATTTTTCGGGCGGAGCCACAAATTCCAGATGATCACCTTCGGCGACAAGATGGGCCCAGGAAAACTTGTCGCCTCCCATATCGACTGCGATGACCTCCCGGCCTTCCCGACGACGAAGAGCCTCTACCAATTTAAGCTGAAGTTTGCCGGCTTCCCGGGCATGCAAGTTTTTTTCCGTGAAACGGTTCCACTGGTCATACGGAATGCGCATAATATGTTCAGGAAATAATGATGAAGACTCAACAAGCATAAATTCGACCCTCGGATAAATAATGTCAATTCTATCACAACTAATTGCGCGGTATTTCTAAACCTGCTACAAATTAAGAAGTGCTATTAAAATTGCCAAAACTTGCCGCAACACTAACTACTCTTTCACTCATAACCCTTTCAATACCGTCTCTTACTTTGCAGCTGCCCCCGGTGTTCACACGGGAACTTCTTCAGGGAATGTATTTTTAGGAGGCAATTATATTGAAGTCGGCATTAGCCGGTATGGCTCGTTCGGAACTTCGGTGGCCAAACCAAGCGGTTTCTATGGCTCACCGGCACGTACCGCAATTGGATTAGTAACAAATCCGGGCGAATTTGACCATAGTCCTGATAAACGCATCGACTTTTTTATGCCCGGTTCGCATGAAGAACGCTGGGTAGTCGGGTATAAAATTAGCGGCACAGCATATAAAGGTTCAAATGCTGCGCGCATGAACGTAACCGATATCTCCGACAACACAGTTACCGATACCAGTAGCGTAAATACATTATCGGCATATAGTGTTGGCACGTTCAATTCGGTATTAAAAGTGGAGCAAACATACCAATTCGACGTTAATGATGCTTTCTTTAAAACAACTGTTATTCTCACCAACACCAGCGGAGGCTCAATCGATAGCGTCCGGTATATGCGTACATTTGATCCTGACAATACCTCTGATCAGGGCGGAGCCACGTCAACCCGCAACGAAGTGCAGTATACCTATGCCGCAGACGGTAAAGCCGTAGTTGAAGCACGTACCAGTAGTGATTCCGACCCGGTCTACACGGCAACCGGCTCCCAGGCACCGATCCTTTTTTACTCAACCGACAGTCGTGCAGTCACTTCAACATTTGGATTCAGCAACAACGATCCCTATGCGGCCTTAGCCTACGACAGTCCACGAGCCAAAAACTCGGTACTCACGGGAGACAACGCCATAACCATAGCCTTCGATGTTGGCACACTCGCAGCTGCATCTTCCTCGACTTTTGTATATTACACCAGTTTAGATAGCCGAGATTTTAACACCGTTATCAGCGCCATCAGCGGAACAAGCGCAACACCAACACCAACCACAACACCGGTTATCCATACTGCCGTTACACCACCGGTCTGTTCAGACACCAAACCATTGGGCGTACCGGACCTCTATCAAATCGACACTACCCAGAACAACGCCGCGCTCTATTTTACCCCGGTCCCAGACCAGGCCACATACTATTACGCAGCCTACGGCTATACACCCGAGGCCAAGGAATTCGGCGTTAAGATTGACTTGCCTGACGCACACGGAGCTCAGAAATATACGATCAACAAACTTGAAAAAAATATTGAATATTACTTTAAACTACGCGCCGGAAACGGCTGTGCTACCGGGGAATGGAGTCCACCATTCAAAGCCAAGACCTCCTCCAATACGGTCGCGTATTATAAAAACACCAATTCACTTTTCTCACTCAGTGGCGCTCGGGCAGTATTAGGAACCAGAACAACCGCCCCAGAACAATCAAACAGCAACACTTCGTGTGACTATACGGTACAAGCAGGGGATTCTTTGTGGTCAATATCAGCAAAATTTTTAGGAAAGGGAAGTGCATATGCTACACTGCGAAGCAAAAACACTTCAAACTATCCAACATTACACGAATCCACCAGACTGCGAACCGGTTGGACATTAAATACCTGTACATAATACAAAAACTATGAACAATCAATCAAAAATACCCGCAAAAGTAACGTACCAGATCCAACTTGGCCGTTTCAGTATCGTCTATGTATTACTACTGATGGGGATTTCTTCAATCACCGCCGCCATAATCACCGGAATGATACTCTTCCCGCAGAAACGGACCAGAGAACATTTATACCGATACACACTCATAGGCATAGCCAACTATCTCAGTCTCATTGGAGCATATGTGGCCATGAAGAAATTACTCCCGGGGAAGCAGCGCACGTTTCTACTAACTTTCTCACTAAGTGTTCTGCTAATCGGCGCACTTATTACCGCAGTAATGAACATGACCCTATAAGCGAATCAGTAATCGAACTTCATCACGCAGAAAATATAACCCAACCAAACTCCCGGCAACCACTGCAGCTAAAGAAGAAATCACTGCCGGAGCAGGGAACACATACATGATCGCATACATAATTGCCGCACTGCCGAAACACGACGCTCCCGTCCGGATCAGGGTACGCCGCACCACCCATAAAACAGGCATCGATTTACTGAGCAGATAAAACAACGCTCCGACCTCAAAGGCCACGGTCAAAGAATCGAAGAAGGCCAAACCGACCGCGCCCCACGGTTCCAGAAACACAATACTCAAACCAATATACAAAAACATTCGTACCAGTGTAATCATAAAGGGAGTACGACTATCCTGCTGCGCGTAGTATGCCCGGGTAACTATCTCCAGCAAACACTGGGCAAATAGACCGACTAAATACGCTTTAGTCGTTAAACTAAGAAGAGTGCTGGCTTCTGTAGAAAAATGAAAGAGCGGACCGATCAGGGAATCCAAACCAACCGAAAGTACAACAGTTATTAAAACTGAGATTGAAAAAACAACCCGAATTGCCGTATGCAGGGTATCGGCAAACGCTTCAGTTTTTTTTTCATCGGCAAAATGGGCCAGCGTCGGCAACAGGGCTGTAGCAATAGCAGTCCCGATTAACGTTTCAGGGACCTGCAGAATAAAATACCCGTACGTTAAAGCTGAAACTGCACCTTCATGCAGCCGGGAGGCCAAATTATCGCGGGTAAGAAAGATTATCTGGATAAAAAGTACGGTCAAAATCCGCGGGCCCATTAACCGCAATACTTTACGGACGCCTTCATCATGCCAACCGAATGTAGGGGACCAGACAAACCCGTATTTAATCATCCCGGGGATCTGAACCATCAGGTGGAGCACGGCACCAAGAATTACCCCATACGCTAACCCATACACTCCTAGATTGAAATAGGGAGCGAGTATGACTGCTCCAAAAATTTGACCAACGTTATACAGTATCGGAGCAATCGCCGGCAAGACAAAACTTTTGTGTGACTGCAACGCAGCCATTACCAAACCGCCTAAGGAAAAAATAAGTGTAGCAATTAAATTTAACTGCATCAGCCGTGCCGTCAGTTGCTGCTGCTGGGGAGAAAAACCGGGAGCAATACCAAATTCGGCCGAGACAATTTGCCGGGCGAATATTGCCACAAGAATTGATAAGATTGCCGTAGCCACAAACACCAGATTCGCGATTCGTGAAAAGAGCAGCCAGGCATCCGAACGACCGCGCTTATCGATATATTCAGTTAACACCGGAATAAAGGCTAAAGCGAGTGCACCACCGGAAATGAGGGAAAATAAAAGATCAGGAACATTATTCGCCACGTTAAATGCATCAATCGCCGGGCTTAAGCCAAACTCGCGGGCAATCAACCCCTGACGAACAAGCGCTACCAGTTTATTTACCCCAAAGAAAAAAGAGAGCAGTAGCGTTATGCGGAATAAGCGCGACATCATGGTAAGTATACCAAATAATCAATATCTGAGTTGAAGTTGTAAAGCCTATTGCAATAGGAGTAAAATAGCAGCATCATAATACCAATGGCTTCTGAAATTAACGAACTGATTGCGCTATTAAATAAAAAGGGAGTATCAACCGATACAATTCGTCAGGAACTTACTTCTTCGGTCCGCGAAGCCTATGATCTCTGGACTCACCAGCATGACGATTCGGTAACGGTTGATATTGACAAGCACTCCGAAGCGATTCATATTTCCAAAGATGGAAAAGATATCACCCCGCCTGACTTTACTCCCGCAGCCCAACAGGCCGCCCGTAAGAAACTCATCGCCTTAATTGCCCAGGCCGATACACAGAATCATGTGATTCGGGCCAGCCGTGGCTTTGGCGGCCTTATTCATGTTGTATTCTGGTTTTACAACGGACTGTACATTTTGTTCACCATTCTTTTTGCGACCTATATTCTTCCATCCATCACAATTACAGACTGGATTGAACTCATCACCACCCAACCGATAATGCGTACCGTTATTCCGTTGCTCGTGATGTGTTTACCGTACATTACGTTGGCAGTAGTAATCAGAAAAAAAGTATACACATCAACTACTGGATTGGCTAAACTATTTTTCCTTTTTGAAATTCCACTGTTAGCACTGAGTTTTATCTCATTTAATGTCTTAAGCGAAGCCATCCTGCCAGTCTGGGTACTTTTCACCATCCTGCTTCTGATTCCTTTTTACTGGCTGTTTGAAACACTACACCTGGCTAAAATCAACGCGGTTACTCTGATTCTTTCGCATGGCATAAAAATAATAATCTTGGGGACAACTGCGTATATCGGACTGATACTCGCGTTTTTCCTTCCTCTTATCGTAACCGGATTCATTAAAATGCTCTGGACCATTGTTACCGAAATAGGGAACGGTTCCGGCTATTTCTATTTCAACTTCTTCTCGGTAATAATGGGACTGATCTTCGGATCTTTAATAGTATTATCAATCGCGCTCTTAATCGCGCTTCCATACTTCTTAACCTACACAATGTGGAAGTCTGCCCAAAAAAGTTGGAAGGAAATTGCCCAGCGATTTAACGTAGGCACCGCTCAACTGATAACCACCAGCCCAGCACTGCTGTTATTCGTAGCATTATTCTTCTCTGCAATACAGCCGGATACGCTGCCCTTGATTAACAAAACCGAACTGGTAAAAAATCTCCCCACCTTTGAACAACGCTCACAATTAGCCGGAGAACTGCGTCCGCACAAAGAAACTCTGCGCAAAGGAATTCTTGATTCTGCTAATGCCAACAACCGCTATCTGTTTATTAAAGGCGACAACATGCTCCAGGACATGTATGAAAGCGTCTTCGAAACCAATCTAAACTCCTTTTGGCTTATACAGGAGGCGTTTGATGTCGTTGTCTATCCGTTTGTCTACCGGGGACCGCAATTAGGATACAACTCGGTTGTACAAAATAACTATCAGTATCTCTTTGGCAAAACAATTTATGCTCAGGACAACACCAACACATCCGGCACGGTTAAACGCACCGAACGAAAAATAACCGCCAAAAGTATCCGTAACGGGTTATTCGCCGATGTCACGATCGAAGAAAGCTTTACCAACTCCTCATTTTCCGATGAGGAAGTAATCTACGAATTTTCGCTACCACCAGATGCCGTAATTACCGGACTTAAACTGGGTCCACAGCTCGAGTACCCAGGAATAATTGCACCACGCGGGGCAGCAGCTTCAACCTACCAGCGGGAAGTTAACCGGTTCCGTGACCCTGCCTTGCTTGAACAAACCGGACCGCAACAATACCGGTTGCGGATATTTCCTATTCCGGGTAAGGTCAACTCCGGAAGCACCACTGCAGAAAAGCAAAAAGTACAGTTTACCTATCTGGTAAGTCTTAATCAGGATGGCTTCGCACTCCCGGCCTATACGAAAGAACAAAACATTAATAGTACTGCGAAGGGAACAATCACCGGTCAACTGGACAATACTTCGGTTAAGCTTGACGCAAAATCGATGGTAATTCCTGTCAAAAATGCCCGGGCAACGCTGTGTAACAATACTCCCGGCGACATCCAGATTAAAAGCAGTACCTATGAAGGACTTCTGCACTACACCAAAGCTGGCTGCAATAGCCCCACCGCAGTGAAAGACCAACGCATCGCCATTCTCTACGACACTTCCGCACTACGTGAAGAAACGACACAGTGGCGGGAACTGCTAAGTTTCATCAGGGATAATCCTTCATTTATTACAAATAATACCGTCGATCTTTATTTCTTTAACGATTTGGTCAGTACAAAAATCCCGTTGAACGCAACCAACCTCCCCAAAGAACCAACCTATTTTGGCCAGCGCGAAAAAACACTGCCGGTACCGCGGGTACCGGAAAATTACTCCGCACTCGTGATCCTGACCGACAAGGAATTCACCATACCAACAAATTCATCCGATCCTTCCGGAACCGGAACTAGGATGCATATTGCGTATGCTGAAGGCAAAGTCCCACCATTCAATCAGGCATTAACCCGCTTGATAGTTCAGTCTGAAACCGGTATCTATACCAGCGTACAGGACGCTTTATTGAACACCGGCGCAGTGCCGTCTGATAACGAGGACGTAATCCTCACCAAAACACCGTATTGGACATTAAGCCGTACATCCGATCTCAATGCACCGGTCGCTGACAAACAATTCTCGGCACTGCTGATTAATAAAGAAATAGAGAAGATCATTAGCGAGTACGATGGTGCTCTGGAACAAAATATTGCCTATGCCGATACACTATACCTGGAAGCCAAGAATGTGCAGGTCGTAACCTTACTTTCATCGCTTATCGCACTCGTAAATGAACGTCAGGAGCAGGATCTGTATTACGATTCCCAAAAATACGACCGGTATACCGACCCGAATTCTCCGTCGGGTTCACAAATACAGTTACCACTGCCAACACGATCAACGAACGGGTTCAACAGCCTCGATACTGTCGGAAGCAGTGCGTATGGGTTCTCGGATATCGGCAGTGCAATTGGGGGAATTGTTAATTTGTTCCTGCTTGCTAATGCCGCACTCGTCGGCTTAGCAGCCCTTATTTATGGAGTCCGGAAGATTAGAGCCCGCAATTATCCGCAATAACTTATTCAACAAAAGTTAAAGCTTTACCCATTTTATTCGCGCGACCGGTACGGCCGATGCGATGGATATAATCCTCGTATGTCTCAGGAAGTTCGTAATTGATAACGTGCGAAACATCCGGAATATCCAAACCACGTGCCGCAACATCAGTAGCAACCAGAATCATAATATGATCTTTTTTGAACTTGTTGAGCGCCTGCTGGCGGGCATTCTGTGTTTTGTCTCCATGAATGGAGTCCACGCGGAACCCGCGGTCGCGAAGCGTATTTGATAATTTATTGACGCCGCGTTTCGTGCGGCCAAAAATCAATACCTTGGTAAAATCTTCCTGAATCAGCAGTTCGTGTAATACATCAACTTTGTTATCACCGGGGGTCAAACGTACCACATCCTGGTCAACAGTCGCAGCCGTATCGCGTTTTTTCAAAGAAACAACTACTGGATTCAGCATTTCGGCTCGTACCAGCGCATCGATTTCCCGCGACAGGGTAGCCGAGAAAAACAGCGATTGACGTTGTTTCGGTAACATACTCAAGAGTTGCTGGATATCTTTGACAAATCCCATATCAAACATCTGATCAACTTCATCAAGTACGACACTGTTAAATCGTGACAGCGAGATAACTCTTTGATTCAGCAAATCCTTCAATCGGCCCGGAGTAGCAATCACAAAGTTATAGCGGCGTTTTCGCAGATTCTGAATCTGCACGTTCATACTCGATCCCCCAATACAAACAACGGAGTACAATCCCATGCCATGAGTAAAGGCACGGAATTCATCTTCAATTTGCACTGCCAGTTCACGGGTTGGGGCAATAATCAGCACCATTTCCGAACGCTGCAGTAATACTTTATTAATAAGCGGTAACAAAAAAGCTGCCGTTTTACCGGTACCAGTATTAGCAATACCAAGCACATCACGACCGGCCAGACCATGAGCAATCGTCTGATCCTGAATCGGTGTTGGGTGTTCGTACCCTCGTTGTGCAATACTGTTTTTTAATTCGGGCACGAAGTTGAAGTCGGCAAACGCATGCTGCGCAACATATTCCTCTTCGACCTGAAATTCAGGTGTTTTGTTGATAAATTTAGTAATATCGGCAAAAACACCACGCGGGCGCTTACCTTGATTAAAATTGCCACGTTTAGGTCGTGACTGACCGTTAAAACTACGGAAAGACATAAAAATCCTTACAATTGGTTATAATACAAATTGAAACCAATTCAGGAGAAAATACGTAGGGGAATAGACTCAAAAATCAGTTACCTAAAGCCACGCTTTAGAATCAATTTAGAGGAGTATACCAGAAACAGAGCAAAAAGTCAACTTACTATAGGATATTGAAGTTACCGTACAATCAGTTTAGGATAAAAATATGATGCAATCAAAAAAATCTCCAATCCTGTGGTTAGCAATACTGTGGGTCATCGCCGTCATTATCGTTGCAGGCACCATGCTTTTCGGTAAAAAACCGGAAAATTCACCCGCCCCAACCGGCAACCCTGTCATCAAAACTCCAACCATCACGACGTTCGAAGAATGTATAAAAGCCGGCTATCCGGTCATGGAAAGCTATCCGCGACAATGCAAAGCACCCAATGGTATTACCTACACCGAAACTATTAATCAGACTTTTGCACCGGAGGAACGTATCACTAAAAAAGGGAAACTGGTCTGCCTGCCGCACAAAAACCCCGGCGAAGTGCAAACCATGGAATGCGCGTATGGTCTCCTTGCCGAAGACAATAAATATTACTCACTCAACGATACTGATCCCGAATATAAAAATATCTCAACAGCCCCTATGAATGAACCTGTTCAAGTCACCGGAAAGCTTACACTAAAAGAGGATCGAATATATGCGTCTATTGGAGTTATCGATGTAGTGGAAATTACAAAAGCTTTAAACTGAATTTAACGCGTCGCGAGCCGCCTGCATCGAATCATTATACTGCACAGCTTTTTTATACTCTTCCCGGGCAGCTTCGCGCTTTCCCTGTTTTATATATACATCACCACGCAACAAATACAACTCTGAAAAAGCACGATTGTGATTATTCAAAATAGACTCTGATATCGATAATACCTTGTCATATTGTCCAAGTTCATAATATGCACGGAGAGGCTCGATCTGATACCACAAAGTACGAAACGACAATCTGGATTGCACTTTTTCAAATTCCTGCACCGATCGACGGTAATCTCCGGTATAGTAGGCGGCTACGGATAAATTGAATCGGGCATCCACATTTTCCGGATCCTGTTGCAGCTGTTTCTCAGATAACTCGATAGCATGGGTCCAGGCAGTCTTCTCATCCAAATCAGCACCCAAAATTGTCTCGGCGAGGGTTTGTTTATCTTTCGGCACCAGCACCAGATATTCATAATTGAATTTATCCCAGATTTCATTGAAGGCTTCATAGGTATAGACTAAGTTTTTTCCCTGATACGAATCATCCTGAATAAATACCCGCTGGTTATCGTCATACCCGCGCATCATCCGGTAATGGCCAATATCATCATTCGGTTTCAGCCAGGTTACCGTAATCACCGGCATATCGTGCGCTATAAACTGCTTCAGCAATTCCGGAGTACCATTCGGCCGATGATAGGCGAGCAGACCAAATTCCTCTGCCTTAGCCCCCAACTCATCCAGCGAAACAGATTTATCATCATTATCTCCATTTTTTACCTGATACGGCCGTAAGGCTTTTCCAAGCTCTTCCTGACTTTTATATATGCCATAATAGGAAAGTGCCATCGACAGTGACGCCGGACCGCAGTTATTAAATGTTTGAAACACATGACGGGATTCCGGCAATACTTTTACCCGAGGAATCGCTCCTACTGTGGGGGTTGGATCACCGTCCGGCTCGGCACTGACAACCGGCCGCGGCGAGGTACTCACTGCCGGAATTGGGGCATACGTAGGAAAAACCTCATGCCGATCCAGAAATTTTTTGCCCAAAAAGGCAACCGGTAATCCCGCAAAAACGAGAACAATCACACCACCAAGCAGATATTTTTTCATAAGCTACAACAAACTCTATACGGTCATATAACAATTATATTATACTAGAGTGTATGATCCAGGGTAAGAAAATTTCCTGCCTCAAGGTAAGTCTCGCGCTTGCACTCCTAATTTCACTCACCGCCTGTACACCATCTATGAACAAAGGTGAAGAAACTAGTAAACCAACCACTTCACCTGCTCCTACAGAGGAAGGTACCAAAATACAACCAAATATTGAAGCGCGTAATATACCTTTTTATGAAATGACTATCCCGTACTTACGCGAACGAACCTACTCGTCATCAATAGGTGCTCTCCAAAAATATTCAGAGGCAGCTAATTTTACTTCCTTCCTTACCAGCTACACTTCGGACAACTTAAAAATTAATGCATTACTCACCCAACCGAAAGGGGAGCGACCTGCCGGAGGGTGGCCGGCAATTGTTTTTGTACACGGCTACATTCCTCCTCAACAATACCGCACCACCGAAAAATATGTCGACTATGTTAACACCTTAGCCAGAAATGGTTTCGTTGTTTTCAAAATAGATTTACGCGGACACGGCAGCTCTGAAGGCGACGCCGGCGGCGGCTACTATTCTTCGGATTATGTCATCGACACGTTAAATGCCTATGCCGCACTCCAGTCAACAGATTTTGTTGATCCGCAACGGGTAGGCTTATGGGGACACAGTATGGCCGGAAATGTTTTATCACGAAGCTTTTCAGCCAGGCCCGAAATCCCCGCCGTGGTCATCTGGGCAGGCGCCGGGTTTACCTACCAGGATTTACGGGACTATCGCATTAGCGACAACAGCTATCGCCCGCAACCAAGCGATTCACCAACACAGCGCCGCCGGCAACAACTATTTGCCGCACACGGGCAGTTTGATCCGAATAATGATTTCTGGAAACAGGTCGCCCCAAGTAATTACTTACATGAGTGGAAAGGTGCAATTCAGCTAGACCATGCCGTCGACGACGATGTAGTCAGCGTTAACTACAGCCGGAATTTAAACAATCTCCTCGATCAAACTTCAGTGACACATGAATTGAAAGAATATCCAAATGGTGGCCATAATATTTCCGGGGCCAATTTTACCCAAGCCATGAACAACACTGTTAGATTTTATAAAGAGCACCTCTAAATTACTGCAGTAATCCGAACACCACACCCATTAGCGTAAACGCAACTGTATGAAAACCGGCATCAATGAGAAAAAGTTTCATTGACCGTTTTGCGAACATATAGTTCATGGCAATCGAACCACCTACCCAAACTAAACCAACCGAAAGAGAAGCCAGAACATCGCCAACAAGCGGCAAGGCATCTCCTAAAAACATTCCCAGCACGTAGGATGAGACCAAAGAAATAACAAACATGGCCATAAGTAATTTAGCCAATCCGGTTTTTTCTCCATGCATATCGGCATTAATTTCGTTCATCCAGGCTTTGCTAAACAAAGGTCCATACCATAGCGCACCTAAAATAAAACGAACCACAGTTGCAAGAAGTACCGCCAGTATGTTGACAGTCATAAAGATCACCTCATAAAAAGCATAATACAGTAATTTTAACATGATAGAGCCAAAATTATGCAATACCAGCGCTGCCAAACATCCGCCGGTTACACCAGCGAATAACACCGTCCGCCAGGAACTCGAACGGTTAGCTTATCAGTCAACGACGCCGATCGTCGGAATCATACTGGAAGGCTACCGCAAGATCGCCTGGCAGCGAAACCTCATTAATCTCGTCGGCTACGTTTTCGCCGGCCTCGTGGTGATCTCGATCGAACTGGAGGCCCAGCTGCCAAACCCGGCCGAGGCCATCCTCATTCTGGTCACCTTCGCGCTATATATCCTGGCGGCGTGGAAGTCGACTCATAAACGCGTCACCCGAGGGCTGTTTCGTCGCACACTCAAAGTCGGGACGCTGGTCGCGCTCCCTGTTGTCGTGATGACAAGCGAACTGCTGGGTGTGAACATAACCACGGTCACGCAGCCGGTTTTGATCGACGCCGTCAGCCGCGGTCTTGCCTGGTGGGCAGTGATGCTCGCGATCACGTTCATCGTGGTCGACCAGGCCTAGACAACATGAGGTATAGACAGCAGCAGCTTGTAAAACGGATGGACGACACCAAGTCGGGAAGATTAGCCGCTCTGCGACTAAGCCTTTCTTACTTACCGTCGCTCACCCGCGCTGTTGCTCTCTATACCTCATCCTCAAAAGATATTCTTGATTTATATAAAACCTGTAGCTACGCTAGAGTAGCTATGCTAAAACTAAAATTGAAGTATATTCTTCTTCTGGGAGTTCTCTTCTTAATATATCCTCATACCATTTCAGCTGCAGTAACTTGGAACGAAACACAGCCCGCCGGTAACACCAATATCTTTTGGCACACACTTTCAATATCTTCAGACGGAACAACACTACTAACCGGCGCCGAAAACGGACGACTGTACCGCTCTACCAACGGCGGAAGTTCCTGGACTGAAACACAGCCTGCAGGAAACACAACCGCATATTGGTATGCCAGCGCAATTTCATCAAACGGACAAAAAATGATTGTCGGCGCATCTTCAGGAAGACTATATCTTTCATCAGACTACGGCGCCAATTGGACCGAAACCCAACCCGATGGCAACAGCACCCGTAGGTGGTCAACTGCTTCAATGTCATCAGATGGACAAACGATATTAGTCACCGAGGATAGCGGATTATCCACCAACGGTCGAGCTTTCATCTCTACAAACGGGGGATCAGCATGGACTGAAACGCAGCCTGCGGGAAATGCAGACCGCCGATGGATTGCTGCGGGAATATCTTCCGACGGTACAAAAATGGTTCTCACAACCTGGCAGGGATATGGCAGGATTTTTATATCATCAAACAGCGGCGGAAGCTGGACTGAAGCTCAACCCGCCGGGAATACGGATAAAAACTGGTATGCCGCAGCCGTTTCCGCCGATGGTCAAAAAATCGTCGTGGGATATTCCACCGGAAGAATATATCTATCCACGAACGGAGGAAGCACCTGGGCCGAAACACAACCAGCAGGAGACACCAACATCGCCTGGCAGACAGCAGCGATATCATCTGATGGCCAAACAATTATCGCGGCAGCCTATTCCGGTAGAATGTACTTGACCACCGATGGAGGAACAAACTGGGCGGAAACACAACCCGCAGGTAATACCAATAGACCATGGATTTATACCGTCATGTCTGCGGATGCAACCGTACTGGCTGGGAACGTTTTCAATGGAAGAGTATATGTAGCAAGCAACCCACTACCGTCGCCAACACCGGTGCCAACTCGCTACGAGGCACCTGCACCACCAGTCGAAACGCCAAAATGCACTGTAGCAAAACCATCAACACCTGAACTATTCCAAATCAGTACAACCGGAACTACAGCCAAACTGTACTATACCCCGAAATTAGGGCCGGGTAATAAAATAGCTATTGCCTACGGATATAAGCCCGGCGAGAACCGCTTTGGCATTGAGTTTCCCTCATCAAATACACTGGGGATACAAACCTATTCTATCAACTATCTCACACCTAATACGACATATTATTTTCGTCTTCGAGCCGGCAATGACTGTATGCCCGGAGAGTGGGGAACAGAATTGAAAGCGACAACAAACAACTCAAAACAGGTTACCAAAACGCAGGTACTAGGAACAATCAACTCAACAACATGCGGAGATTATTCTGTCCAACCGGGTGATTCTCTGTGGAGCATCGCCCGCAACAATCTCGGCTCCGGATCAAAATATCACTATTTGCTCGAGCAGAATAAACTCTCCTCAGATAAAATTCGCGTTGGGCAAAAACTGAATCTCGGGTGCTGAGACTCTATTTGCATGAGAATGTATTTTTCTGTTACTGTAATACCAGGAGGTATTATTAATGAAAAAATACATGTTCAGCGCGGCTGTTGTGGTAGCAAGTGTCGCATTTCTTGCCACTAGAACCTCAGCCCATTCCGTAATCATCGTTACCCCATCAAATACACAAGGCTTTAGCGCAGCCGATACCCGACCGGGCGGAGCAGTGTCTTTTGTAAATGACCCGACATCACCTTTTCCGGATGATGCGCTCCAATTAACTACCGACGCAACCACGACATCCAAAGCTCAATACATGCATGCGGCCGATAATATTCCACTCGGAACCGTGTCAACATTATCCTATCAAACCAAACAGGTTTCCGGGCCAACCTTTGCCGATCCTTCGTACCAGTTAGCCGTAGACTTAAATGGTGCAGCCGACGGTGGCTTCACTACCTTTGTCTATGAACCATATCAAAATGGAACTGTCACTCCGGGCGTCTGGCAGGAGTGGGATGTTGATGCCGGACAATTCTGGTCCAGCCGAACCTTCTCCGAAGGTGGTTGTGCTGTTGTTGCCGGGGCCGGAGGAGCACCGTTCTACACATTGGCAGGAGTACAGGCAATGTGTCCGAATGCCGTTGTTGTCGGCTATGGCGTGAATATCGGTAGCAATAACCCAAGCTACGTAGTACAAACCGATGCCTTCAATTTTAACGGTACTACCTACGATTTTGAAAACGATCCGGTTGCTTCACCAAGTCCGTCAGTTGAGCCAAGTGCCTCACCAAGTGCTTCACCATCAGTATCGCCATCAGCCAGTCCAACAGTAGCACCATCTATTTCACCAAGCCCAACACCGGCAGTACTTGGGGATAAGGATGAATGTAAAAACAACGGCTGGAAAAACTTCACTAACCCGGCATTCAAAAATCAGGGTCAGTGCGTAGCCTACTTTAATCACCAATAGTATACAGACATTAAGCGAAAAACCCCCTCTAGACAGGGGGTTTTTCTGTAATGACCTGCATCACAGTAATACCAGGGAATTTAGTGTATCCCAAGCGCATGAAGACACTGGTTCTATATGACTCCGTATACGGTAATACCGAAAAAATCGCCCAGGCAATCGCCGAAGGCATCGCCAAAGATGTCGAAGTAAAAACGATCAAAGACGTTACTCCAGACGAACTACGCAGATATGAGTTGCTGGTGATTGGCTCACCGGTGCACGGCGGGATGCCTACTCCGGCCATGGATAAGTACATCAAAGGATTGCCTAAGAAATCCCTGGAAAATGTACTGGTTACAACCTTTGATACCCGATTTGCGGTTGAGGGACAATCATTCGGCATAAAACTGCTTCTCAATCTCATCCAGTATGCCGCCGAGAAAATGTCTGCCGAGCTGGTAAAAAAAGGCGCCACTCTGCGAGCCAACCCCCAGGGATTTATTGTTCAGGAAAAAGAAGGTCCGCTCCGGACAGGGGAACTTGAACGTGCTAAAACCTGGGGAGCTACTCTCGTCGGCTAAGCTACAGCATCTGATATAATTATCCGTAATGAGTGTCAAAAAGTTCAAAATCTTCAATGAAACCCTTTTCATCGTACTTATTCTGGTAGGCCTTAAGATAATTCTCCAAAACCTCGGCTGGGAATTTCTTTCCACAACACCATTGCACACCGGTCTATTGGCAGGGAGTGTCTTTGTCTTAGGATTCATACTTTCCAGTGCCCATGCAGATTACAAAGAGAGCGAAAAAATGCCGGTAGAGCTTACTACAGCGCTCGAAAGCATGTATTCCGACGGATATTTGTGCAAACAGGAGCACCCGGAATTTAATCTTGACGGTTTGAGAAACTCAATCGTCGATTTATTAGCACATATAATCCAGGACGCCCACCGAAATACCGACAGTTCACTGGTGAAAGCCAAGCAGCTGATAGTCTACATTACCGATATGGAAAAATTAGGTCTCCCGGCCAACTATATCGTTAAACTTAAAACCGAACACAACATAATTTTAAAAGTAGTATCCCGGATGCGCTATGTGCAGCGAATTCAAACACTTCCTTCCGCGTTTATTCTGGTTGAATCAATTGTCGCCATACTGATTGTAATGATGTTGCTTACCAAAATTGGCAATCTGGTGGATGAAATCACCGTAACCGCATTTCTTTCATTCATATACATCTATCTTGTGAAGCTGATAAAAGTCATGGACCGCCCATTCCACCCCGAAGGCTCAACCCAGGATGATGTCAGTCTGTTTTTACTCGAAGACCTTCAGCAGCGCATGCAAGCCACTCCATCTGAAACTCAGTAAAATTTCTGTCTTGTCTGTAATTTTTTCTCTGTTTACAATTAATTCATGCACAACAGAAAAAATCTCGTACTCTACCTTGTACCAATATCTATTGCCCTGGCAATCACTGTTATAGTAGCGTGTGTTGCTTTTAAACAAAATCAACCGGTCGTGTACCAGCCTATTGATCCGGTCCCGGCCGCCACTGAAACTCCCGTACAGGAACCACAACACACCCACCTCGAAGGCACAATCATTTGCTTGGAACATAAAGAGCACTACGCACCGACTACCGATGAATGCGTAATTGGCGTACAAACTCCCGACAGCAAAGAATACGCTCTCGATACAAATTTATTGCAATCAACAACGGTTTCAGTTTTATACAGTCCGGGAAACACCATCAGCGCCAACGGCATCCTCACACCAATTGAGTTTCTCAGCACAGACAAGTGGCAACAGTACAACATTCAGGGGATATTTTCAGTAACGGATTCAACGGAGCTAGTAAACAATACTCCTTAAAATAAAATTTCGGCACGGTAGGTTAATTACTTAAAATTTGTTCTAACCAGATATTCGAAAAGAGCATTTCCGGATCCTGTTCTTTCTTCAATTTAATAAAATCATCCCACCCCGGATACATATTCCTAACCACTTCGTGATCCAAATAAGAACCGTAACATAAATAATAGGAACTATCTAATTGGAGGAGTGTTTTCCCAAGTTCTTTAGTAAAAGAGGCTAGATTATGCTGAGATTCATCAGCCGTGCTCAGGGAATAATAGGCAACGATACCATATCGATCTACAGGTACATAGGACAGTGTCGAAAGGGTCTCAGCCGGAACTTTACGAACAGTAACATTTATCAAATTTAGTTTATAGTTCTTAACCAGTGATTTATATGCATCAAGAAATGCGTAAAATTTATCCGGCGGAACAAAATATTCCTGCAACACATCTGTATGCTGCGGGTCGCTATGTTCAAGAAACGAAACTGAGGCAGCCATCGCTTCATTTCGCTGAATTTGTTTTTTTTCAATGAGTGGAGTAATCTCAGACTCCATCATCCACCTGAATTTTTTACCAAAATCATGCAACTTAGAAAATTCAATAACACTTTTTCGAACCCACTTTGAAGAATTCCCTGAAAGATCAGGATCAGAAACAATCGGCGACATCGACCTTTCCCGATACTCATACACTAAAGATTTTTCAAACATCATTTCAGAATCTATATTCAAATGTGCTTCATACATTCCAATCGCAGGATCATTGCTCCGCTTTTCCAGCTCATTCAATAACTCCAAGGTCGGGTATTCCTGGAGCTTAAAAGAATAAGTTGAGTTAGGTACGGTGATCAAATTAATCTCGGAAATATAGCCAAACACCCCGTATCCACCAACAACAGCATTGAACAAATCTGATTTTTGAGTTCGCGAAAGCTGCACCTCTTCACCGGTAGCGGTAATAATTTTAAGATAATTAATGGTCTCAACAAGCGGACCAAAGTGCGGGTCTTTACCGTGTGCATTTACACTAACCGAACCTCCAACAGTGAAAATATTAGAGTCCTGCATGACAGCGACAGCACGATTATGTTTATTCAATACTGTTTGAACTTGTTTCCAGGTCGCACCAGGCTGGACAGTAACTGAACTGTCACTATCATTGTATTCCACTGCATCCATTTTAAGCGTAGAAATATGCAGTGAGTCACGTAATAGAATCTGTCCTCCCATACTATGCCGAACTCCGGAAAATGAAACTTTTTTTCCAAGCTTTCTGGCATAATCGATAATCTGAATAACTTCTGTAGAAGAAACCGGTTGATACAGCCCGCTTACTTCACTACTGTTAAGCCAACTAGCATCAGTCAACGTTGTCGATCCAAGCGCAGGGTAGGGAAGTACTTTAGGCAAAACCGGCGCAATGGTTAATTTATGGTTATCAGGATAACTCTGAAACAGGTCAGTCAAAATCCAGCGCCTAGTTTTATCCAACCACAGTGTTGATATGGTTATTAGAGCTACACAAGCGAGAAAAGCGAATAAATAGCTCCAATTAATAATTCTTCGTCGTTTTAGCATAAGTGTTTAACTAATAATAATATATATGAATTACACAGCTGCACACTACACGCGAACCAGTAACTAAAAGTTTATGATATACTGAGCCGATATGAAAAAACTAGTTATCGCCAGCCAAAACGCAGCCAAAATAAAAGAGTTCGCCGAATTCTTATCGGATCTTCCTCTTGAAATTGTTTCTCTCACGGATCTTGCTATTACTGATGACGTCGAAGAAGACGGTGAGACATACGAAGCTAACTCTCAAAAAAAAGCTTTGTTTTACGCTCATAAGAGTGGACTCCCCGCCATATCCGATGATGGCGGTCTGGAGATTGCGGCACTTAACGGGGAACCGGGCGTAAAAACAAAACGGTGGTTGGGGTATGAAGCAACTCAAGAAGAATTAATGAATAATATGCGAAAAGTAGCACTCGCGCTTCCCGAAAATAATCGCCAGGCGCAATTCAGAACCGTTGTTACCGTTGCACTGCCTGATGGCAGATTCTGGAGTGTGGAAGGTAAGTCAGTCGGTATAATTGCCAGAGAACCCTACAAGAATGCACTGAACGGGTATCCCTACCGTGCATTTTTCTTCCTTCCCGATATAAATAAATACCACCACAAAGATGAATTAACTGCTGAAGAACAAAAGAAATATAATCACCGTCTTATTGCAATAGAAAAACTCAAGGGAGTAATAGCTAAGGAAATTATCCCCGAATAGCACAGACACGAACTTCTCTCGTATTGTTATCGCCGTCAAAAACTATATGAGTATAACCCCGTGCTTCGAGCTGTGCCCGCATTTGCTCAACAGTGAATGTTGCCTTAGGCGCAGAGACAGCCGAAGGATTGACGGTTTGATCATTAAGGAAATCAAAAAGTACTACACCACCTGGTCGGACTATTCTCGACATTTCATCAAGGAACGTTCCACTTAGTTCGGAGCCAACATGAGAGACGACAATCCCTCTACTTATAGCATAATCAACTGAACTGTCAGGTAAAGGAATACTTGTCGCTGATGCAGGTAGGGTAACGGCATCGGGATATTTTCCTGCTGCAATAGCAAGCATTTCAGGGGCTATGTCGAGCAAATATAACCGACTTACCTTCCCGGCAAGTGGTCGTGTTGCTTCTGCAGTACCGCAACCAATATCAATACCCGTTCCTGCCTGGGCTAAGGAGCCAAAAACATCGCCGGCGAATTTATTAAATCTCGCGTAAGTCGCAGCCGTGTAGTGATCAGAGCGTTTAATTTGCTGATCCCATGTGGCAGCTCTTGAGCCCCACCGAGCGGCTAATGAAGCCAATGATTCAGTAGTAGAAATTCCTTCAACAATAGGCCGGATACTTGGTGCCTGATCAGCCTGCGCACTGCCTGTCTCGGAAGTAGTAATGTTTTCTTTTGTCGCCATAGATGTCGGGGATAGTATCATTGTAATTTCTAAAAAGCAATGGCTTAATATCCTTGATTTTTCTAAACAGTTTGATATACTCGCCCAATTGTACAATCAATAGCTGGAGTATCAGCGGAATTCGAACTAGCATGAAAATCGACCGAAATATTATAGCAGTGCTCGGGATTAATGGCGTAGGCAAGACGACCATCATTAACAATGCACTTGCATATGCTCCGGAAGGAAGTGTCGCCTTTAATGCTGCTGATTTAATGCTTGCTTACCTAGGGCTGGAAAGCAGAAGTCAGCTTGAACAAGTCCCCTCAGCTATTAAAGAGGAAGCTCGCCGGGACTCCATTCTGCATATGGCAAGACAATATGCGGATCGTCCACTGGTTTTCCTCGACACCCATATGCAAATTGGAATAGGCAAGGGTACGGAACGTACAAAACATGTGACATGGGCACCGGAATTTAACCTCATTATTGCGAAAGGAATTTTTATCCACGGCTGCACTGACGACATCCAAATGAGAAGGTCTCAGCGACCAGGGGGTGGCCGGAGCCTGGATCCAATGACAATTCAGGCTGATCAGGCTGAAGAACTGCAATTATTCGAGGCTATGGTTTCAGGCGAAGTACCAACTTCCCGTATTTTTAATCCTCAGGATCAACTTGATACTACCGTTGCCTTATTTTTAGCCGAACTGGGCATTAGCAGATTCCGCAGGGTAGAAAGTCAGCAAATTCTCCCGGTATCTCTTGAATCACAACATACTCCAAGATACGGAAAGGAATTCTAAATTCATATGAAAACGATCGACAAATTGAGTTTCGTAACTATCAAGGACCGTAAAGTTTTATTTGTTTTAGAGAAAAATAATACGATCTGGTATACCCCGGGTGGTAAGCGCGAAGAAGGTGAACTTGATCATGAAACCTTACTGCGCGAGACTAAAGAGGAACTAAATATCGATTTGGTTCCCGAATCCATTTCTCACATACATACGATAACCGTTGAGTCAGTCGATAAACCTGACGTGATGGTAAATCTTATCTGCTACACCGCAGAATATTCGGGAGAAATAAACCCTCAAAATGAAATTGAAAAAGTTGCCTATCTTACACATAGTGACACCCACCTTGTAGCACAAGGCGGGAATTTACTGCTTCAGTATTTAAAACAAAACAATCTTATTGATTAGTATTATTATTTTTTTATAGGAGAAATATATGAAAGTATATTTAGATAATTTTGGGTATCAAGTACATGGAGAGACTATCGGTGAGATGTGGCTCTCATTGGTTGATGCAGTTATCTCACATGGCACCCATAGTTTAGACGAGGACCGCGACCGGATAGCCCTGCAAAATATTCGGGTCCGATCGTCACAACAGAACTTTGATGATCCAATCATCGCAAAGTACGGGAAAAAAGAAAATGTTGACGCAATCATCAATTTAACCTTTCAGGAAGCAAAAATGACCGACATCGACATCAAGCCAAGCTTTAGCCCAGGAGCTAAAAGTTATTTCCAGCGCATTGTTGAAGGTCGAATGGTAGAGTTTGTGATTAAGCGGTTAAGCATGATTCCTGAAAGCAAAAAAGCGGTTATTGTCTTTCCTACATACGAAGACTACGAGGCAGTGCTGAAGACTCCAAAAGATGACTACTTACCATGTATTGTATCTATTCAGTTTAGACTGATGCCGGTTGAGAATGGTGCATATGTTCTTGATACCACATTCTATGCACGCTCACTTGATATTTTCCAAAAAGGGTACGGAAATTTTGTGGCTATCACATTGCTCTCAAAAAATATCGCCCAGGAAATATCTAAAAACCTGGGAGTTCCTGTTACCTTAGGCTTTCTCGACGGGCTTATTGCTGACGCTCATGTTTACGGTGAATTAACTACTAAAGCAGAAGAAACTTTGACACAGGCTAAAACCGACGGCGATTTAAAATAAATCAGAATCTGTACACTATCACGATATCTGTTACAAATTACTATAATGAGGCTTCTTTGCAAGCCTCATTATAGTATAAATAATTAGCTATTTATCCAGACTACATTGGCCAGTATGCCACGCACTAGGATTTACTGCATATAGTGTGCACCATAATTCCTTAGCCGTCTGAGTGTATAAGGTCGGAAAAATCTTAGCCTTCCTAAACTCATACCAATTCTCTTTGAAACTATTACCCTGACTAGATTGTTCCATTATCTCCAAATCTACATCCAAACTATCCGCATCTCTTACAATTTTGGCTTCTTTCGATTCCCTTTGTTCAAATTCAACCCATAATGCAAACAGTTCTGCCTGGAATACTGTGTCCGACAGAATATCTTGTAATGCACTATTATCGTTTCTGTTCGTGTAATACCTGGCAACATAATGGCAATCTCCGGTTCGAACTTCGGGCACGTCATGAATAAGAGCCATCTTCATAAGCTTTTCTGTATTTACTTTCTCCTCATAGCTTGCTAGCGTTAAGGCTATCCATAACACTCGTAGCGTATGCTCACTAACATTGGCAACATGTGGAGCAAGAAATTGTCGCCAGGTACGCTGCACCAGACGTAAAGTTCCTATTTCATAGAGAAATACCGCATTTCTTTTGTAATTCATTAGTTACTTTGTAGTACAAATAACAGGAATAAAAAAGTCGAGACAACTTTAGTCGAGAAGAGTCGACTGGAATTTGAATAGAAATAAGATAATATAGGGGCATGAAACATCCACATCCTACACAAATGGGGATTCTGAAGAAGTTAGTCTTTGCCGAGTCACTCAGGTATACGGAATTAAAACCCACCGAGGACCTGGAAAATAACACATTCGATTTCCATCTCGACCAATTAATAGCACAAAAATTTATCGTTAAACACGACGGCAAGTACAAACTTACCAACATAGGCAAGGAATACGCAGGAAGAATGGATACCGAAAAAGCGCTTATAACCAACCAGGCAAAGGTATCAGTGCTTCTTTTTGCAACCAAGGAGATTAACGGCGAATTGTATTATCTTATTTACACCCGACTAAAACAACCGTTTTACGGCGCTCAAGGTCTCATTTCCGGGAAGGTCGGGTGGGGAGAGAAAATAATTGACGCCGCCGAACGCGAACTGTTTGAAGAGTCAGGATTAGTAGGCAAAGCAGAAATTGCAGGGATGAGACACTACATGGTAAAAAACGAAAATACCACTGAACTACTAGATGACAAAATGATGTTTTTTTGTATTTTCCGTAATCCGCGTGGGGAAATAGTCGCAGGAGACGAGGGTCGCTATGAGTGGGTAGCGCAAAGTAAAATAAATTCGTTCATTACAAAACCTATAGAAGATGATTTGGATATTTTGTTTGATAACCTGAACAAATACAATGGTACGAACCTTTTTATAGAAGAATTTGAACATGTTACAGATAAATTCTAATCTGATATAATCCCTCAAGTATGGAAATCGGCATCGTCGGCCTGCCCAATGTAGGCAAATCAACATTATTTAACGCCCTGCTCAAAAAGCAGGTCGCCTTAGCCGCGAACTATCCCTTCGCAACCATCGAACCAAACACCGGCATTGTTGACGTTCCTGATGACCGGCTCGAAGCACTTAAAGGTGTGATCGAGAAATCCGAAGGACTGGAAAAAGGCTTCAAAATAATCCCTGCAACCATAAAGTTCATTGATATCGCCGGAATAGTCAAAGGTGCCTCTGAAGGACAAGGACTTGGCAACAAATTTCTCAGCCATATCCGTGAAGTGGACGCCATTGCCCAGGTCGTGCGCGAATTCTCCGATGCCGATGTAGTCCAAGCAGGGGAGAACCCCAAGTCCGATATCGAAACCATTAACACCGAGCTCATCCTTGCCGATATGGACACTATGACTAAGCTCATCGATAACGCAACCACTGACCTCAAGCGGGTCACCATGGACAAAGCAACTACTCAAATGCGCATTGATGCGCTAAAACGGATTAAGGAATCTCTCGATGCCGGGAAGCTTGCTTCCGAAACAAAGTTAACCGATGAAGAAAAAAACGCTCTCGGCAATCTACCGCTCATTACGACCAAGCCAATGATCTACGTCTATAACGTCGACGAAACTGAGGCTGCACGGGAAGCCGCGAATGAAAACGAACTCATTATTTCAGCAAAAATCGAATCTGAGCTTGCTAACCTCGACGACGCAGAATCACAAGAGTATCTCGATTCACTCGGGCTCAAACAGTCAGGTTTGCATAGACTTGCACTAAAGGCCTACCAGATTCTTGGCCTGCAAAGCTTCCTCACCGCCGGCCCGAAGGAAGTTCGAGCGTGGACAATCAAAAAAGGCACCAAAGCACCCAAAGCCGCGGCGATTATTCATACCGACTTCGAAAAGGGATTTATCAAAGCCGAAACCATCCACTGGGAGAAACTGGTTGAAGCCGGAAGCTATGCCAAAGCCCGCGAAAACGGCTGGTTACGCATTGAAGGAAAAGAGTACGTCGTCCACGACGGCGACGTTATCGAGTTTAAGGTTAATGCCTAGTACTATATACTGATACTATGTCCCGTCAGTCAGCCAAATATATAGTTATTACTCTGTTACGCTGGTCAATTATTCTCCCGACAGCTATTACCGTCTCGGTTACATTCTTATATTGGCTTATTTATCAGCCAACAGGGTGGGGAGTCCTAACAATCTTCCTGATAGCATACTACACAGTGCTATTAAGCGGTATCATCTGTAATGCCGTTGTTTTACGACATATTTACAACCACCTTCAGAGCAAATACCCCCAACTCGTCTATAATGCCGGAAAATACTATTTTATCCTGCTTTTTGGATATTTCTGCCTCATACCGCTACTCGGATTCGGAGTACTTGCGTTATTTACCATAGCTAACCCTATAATTATTATACTTTCCATTATTCTGGCAGAATTCGTCCATTAGGAGCTCTATGAACAAAAAGGATTGGGACAACCAAATTTTAAAAGTACTAGTCAAATGGTGCTTCTTCTACCCGCTGGGAGCAGCTGTTACTGTCGCGGCGCTCCTGACGCTGGCCGGCGGACATTTCGACGGGTGGGCGCTGGTGGGGGCAATTTTCATCGGTTATTACGCATTATTGGTACTGGGAACCGTCGGCAACCTCAACGCGGTAGGCAAAACTTACACCATTCTCGAACAACAGGAGCCCAAAATCCTTAATAAAGTTGTCCTGTACTATTGCCTGATCATGGGTACCTATTTGTGCTTACTTCCATTCATGATCAGCATTTGGTTCCTCGGGTTTCTGATTATTAACCCCGGAACTATCCTGTTATCCATCACCATAGCTACGCTCATTGAACCTAAAAAGAAAAACGGACGGTAACTTACCTGAAACTTGCGTTTTTCCCTCAAAGATGATATATTCTCCCAAGTCTAAGCCCGATTTGGCCACTATTTAAGGCCAAACGTCCAATTATCCTAAGGCTCAGACAAGAAAGGATTATAGTTAATGGATAAGTACGAACTTACCGTCATCGTACGGCCGGAGCTTACCGAAGAAGAGCGCGATAAGGTCCTGAGTAAAGTAGAAGAGCTCATTACCACCCCTGGTGGAACCATTCTCTCCCGCGACATGTGGGGACGCCGGGAATTGGCCTATCCCATCAAAAAGTACACCGAAGGGGTCTACGTATTATTCACATTCAATTCAGAAAGAACACCAATCAAAGATATTGACTACAGAGTCAAAATCAACGACGATATCATCAGATATTTACTTGTTAAAGCTGACAAATAAGAGGAGGAAAGAGGTATGGCTTCACGATCATTAAATAAGGTTCAGTTAATTGGTAATTTGACAAGAGATCCCGAACTCAAATACATTCAACAGGGAAATGCGGTTTGTACATTCGGCTTAGCAACTAATCGGTCCTGGGTACCTTCAGAAGGTCAGGAACGACGCGAAGAGACAGAATATCACAAATTAGTCGCCTGGGGTAAACTTGCCGAACTCTGCTCCCAGCTTCTTACCAAAGGCCGCAAGGTCTACATTGAAGGTCGCCTGCAAACACGTAACTGGGAAACAGCCGACGGACAGCAGCGCAGCACAACCGAAATTGTTGTTGAGGACATGATTCTTTTGGACAGCAAGAAACCGGAAAGCTCCGGTGCGACACGCATGGATGACATGCAGGACGACGTTACTCCTCCGGTAGGGGACGCAGTAGCTCCCAAAGCTTCACGCGATCCAATGGATGAGAAAATTAATATTGATGACATACCGTTTTAAAGGATTATTATATGGCAATGCAAAGAAAAACATATTTCAAAAAGAGAACATGCCAATTCACGGAAGAGGGTGTTACTCCGGATTACAAAGATATCAACCGCTTAAAGAAACTCGTTTCCGACCGCGGGAAGATCCTTCCTAAGGCTCGCACCGGTACTTCCAGCAAGTACCAGCGACAGGTAGCGATCGCCGTCAAACGCGCTCGTCACCTGGCACTCCTCCCATTCGTGGCACGAGGATAAGCCCTACGTAAACAAAAAACAGAAAGCTCCGGACCACCCGGAGCTTTTTTGTACTAGAAATAAAAATGACCTATAGTATTGGAATTTAGGTTAGAAAATGATAACTATGCTGGCTTTTATAGGTATTCCCTTAATTGAAAGGGAGAGCACTTATTATGGCCGGGTTCAAAAAAGAGCTCGAAATGTTCATTAACAACGAGTAAGCAAACACGTAATATCTCCCTCGCAGTACTATTTTCAAGTAGAGGAGCTTAAATCTATGAACTTTCGTAGTTTTAAATTCGTCTATTTGAAAAACAAGTTATAGAACAGAAGGGAGCTCAATGTGAGGACGCTAATCCTAGGCCAACCAGCGTTCGTAGACGGAGTTCTTAGTGGCAAACTAACCCCAGATAAGCTAAATAACTCGATCATGTATTTTCGGTTGGACGTACCACGCAGGAATGACTCGGGTACTAGCAGCAGGGATCGACGGTTCATGGTGGATCATGATCAACCAACTACATAGTGCTACTATCGAAGGACGAATCCGCTGGCGAGCTGAACATGAAATGGCATGCTTCGATCACCTGGTCGGGCTACTGCAAACCCATGGCTACACGCTAGTCATTCCTCCCGACATTTCCTACTACACTCACCGAACTGCCGCTCAACTCGTTCGCGAGCAGCTTGGCAACCACTTCGAGGTTGTTGTCATTGAGTAGCTCACCCTACGGAACTACACACCGAGTACGCAAGAGAGAGCAGGAGATATTACGTAAAAAACGTGAATACCTTAAGGCTGTTGAAGCTTTAATGTGTTTATTATTTTTTGTAATAGTTCCTTACCTGTCTTGCTTACTCGTTGTGTAGTTAATTTCAGTAAATCACCCCCAACTTGACGCTACCCTCCAAACCTTCTAATCTATACCTATGTGGACCTCACAAGAAATCGCCGCGGTTTCGCCTATCGCTATTCAAAAACGCCTGCCTTTCGCGATCAGTCTGAACGAAATCAGTAATTACATCGGTAATTACTCATTAACCCCCAGTGGCGTACCGACAACCGCCCGCAGCAAATACATCTTACAAGCCATAGTCAAAGAAATATTAACCGCACAACAAAAAATTGAAACCAAAGAAACCTGTATTATTCCTGAAGAAATTTGTACCGTATCCGCCTCTGACGATGAATGCTGCAGTATCTGCATCGACAGCATGCAACTCCCGGATATCTGCAACATTAAGAAAACCAAAGACGGCGAAATTTTAGCCACGCTCTTGCAAATCCATCCCGAAAACGGGGCTGCCCGAGGACTCTGTATTATCGATTTCGAATTAACCGAAAAACAGGTCATTCACTTATCCGCACAGCAACTCATCAAAATTCCAACACCACCACAAACCCAATTACATATTTCCCTGGCGCTAACCAAAGGCACCACGTCAATCATGCAGAACAAATCCTTCCCGATACCACGCAGCAAACTTGGATTAATTATTGATACCCGGGAAAATGATGTCCTGGTCAGATCATCAACCGAGGCATCCAAAAAATTATCTGCAGCCTGGCTGGAAAGTTTCGACCTGATATACAACGAAGGATAAACAATGAAACCCTTGTACCGGATACAAAAAGTAAATAAAAAAATAATCTCCCGCAAACTCCCCGGCCGGGGAAAAATCTTCGTTGAAGTAGGAGAGCAGGTCACACCTGCAGATTTGCTCGGAGAATATAAACAGGCCGCCGGATTTCATATTGTTAACACCGCGTTGCAGCTTGGAGTTGCACCCAATAAAGCCGCCAACTATATTATCCGCAAAGTAGGGGAACACATTTTCAAAGGTGAAATTCTGGCCGAACGCAAACAAATGTTCAAAAAGGAATCCGACCGAGTATATGCTTCAATCGACGGAACCATCGACAATATCAACGAAAAGACCGGACAAATAATGTTTAAGATAACCAAGAAGGCGGAAGGGATTCCTGCCGGCGTGTGGGGAAAAGTTGTCAATATTTCCGACAGTGCTTCCGTGGATATCGAAACTCAGGTGGTACAAATACAAGGGAAACTCGGTCGTGGATTCGAACGCGAAGGAAGTATCAAAATAATTGCCAGCAAACACGAAGTGATCAAAGAACATATGATCAAAGAAGAACACGCAGGGAAAATACTCATTGGCGGAAGCATGTTGCCGAAAACAGCCATCGCCCGTGCCATCAATCTTGGCGTTATGGGAATTATAACCGGCGGCATTGATTACCAGGACCTCATTGCCATCGGCGAGCAAAGTGATATCGGTATCACCATCATCGCGCTGGAGGGATACGGAACCATTTCAATCAATAGCGACCTGTATGATCAATTGATGAAGTACGAAAATTACTACAGTTTCATCAATGGCCAGGATCATACGCTGGTTATTCCACTCGATAAAACTGATGAAAAAGAAATTAAAAAGGAAGAAGACAAAAATATTACCGTTGATACCAAAGTTCGTATCGTTTTTGATCAGGATATCGGACAAATCGGCAGCGTTACGCAGCTGATCGAAAACTACACCTTCCGTTCAGGAATTACAGCACCGGCATTGAAGATTGCCTATAATAATAACGAATACGTTATTCCGCAAAGCAATGTTGAGATCCTGGAATAAATCTAGACAAGAAGCCATGTTATCTATACAATAGCTCTTATGTCTTTATCCCCGTACCAAAAATGGATTATTTCTATTGGCGCGACCAGTATACTTTCGTTACTGATCGGATGGAAGCTAGGTCATAACGACTCGCTGTATGCGGCTAAAATTCCGACCATTCCGTTTATCAATGACACTAAAAAATCTTCTGGAGCACCTGATATGTCCCGCTTCTGGGAAGTGTACAGTATTGTTCGCGAAAAATATGTCGAAAAAGATAAAATCGACAACGCCAAATTAATTGAAGGCGCCACTGCCGGAATGGTTAATGCACTTGACGATCCGTATTCTGTGTATCTCAATACCAAGCAGAATACTGCAGTTACTGAGGAACTGGGCGGCAGTTTTGAAGGAATCGGCGTACAGCTTGGCTTTGATAAAGATAAAAACCTGGTTGTGATTGCACCACTTAAAGACACCCCCGGCGAACGGGCAGGTATGCGGCCGGGAGATATCATCTGGATGATCAACGACAAAGATACCGTTGGTATCTCACTCCAGGAGGCAGTCGATCAGATCAAAGGACCCAAGGGAACAAAAGTCAAACTCAAAGTTCAGCACGAAGGTGAAAAAGAATTAAAGGATATTGAAATTGTTCGTGATTCAATAACCGTAAAAAGTGTTGAAGTTGAAATGCTTGAAAATAACACTATTGCCCATATCACCATTAACCGTGTCGGCGATCAAACCAAGGCCGAGTGGAACCAGGCAGTCGATAAAGTACTCAAAGGCAATATTAATAAGATCATCCTCGACGTGCGAAACAACCCGGGCGGATATCTGGATACGGCCAAATACATCAACTCCGATTTTATGGATGGCAATGTTGTCGGCTCAGAAAATTATAAGGGCGTCCGAACCTTCGAAAAAGCCGATCATGCACCACGACTCAAGGGCATACAGGTAGTAGCACTGATTAACAAGGGCTCCGCTTCGGCAGCCGAAATTATCAGCGGTGGATTACAGGATCGGGGATTAGCTAAACTCGTCGGAGAAACTTCATTTGGCAAGGGGACTGTTCAGGAAGTCGAAAATCTTTCCGGAGGAGCCGGATTACACATTACAACTGCCAAATGGCTCTTACCTTCCGGCAAATGGATTCATAAAGTCGGATTAAAGCCCGATGTCGAAGTAAAGATGACACCGGAGGATATTGAAGCCAAACGCGATCCACAGTTGGAAAAAGCCATAGAAGTGATAAAATAGGCGCATGAAAGTAATCTTACTGAAAGACAACGTGGTGAAAGATGTCAGCGAAGGGTATGCTCGCAACTATCTTTTACCCAATAAATTAGCCATTATCGCTACCCCCGCCGATCTGAAGAAGCGCGAATTGGAGCTTCAGGAAGCCGAAAAACATCGTCGTCAGCAAATCAAAGAAAACCAATCCATGATCAGCGAATTCTCAGGAAAATCCTTTACCATTCAGGTAGATAAGCTTGGAGA
Source organism: uncultured Gammaproteobacteria bacterium (assembly GCA_964403585.1). GTDB lineage: Bacteria > Patescibacteriota > Microgenomatia > JALYQM01 > JALYQM01 > JALYQM01. Next base: position 944,645 of record CAYOFQ010000001.1, read on the forward strand.
AAACGGAAAGTTATTCGGATCTATAACCGCCAAAGATATCGCCGAGGCAGCCGGACTGAAAAAAGAAAATATCCTACTGAAAGATCCGATCAAGACTTCAGGCAAACATGAAATTGAAATTAAAATTGGTCAATTTCATGAAAAGATTTCCGTTGATATAATAAAAAAATCATAAGCATATAAAGGGAGAGGGACATGAGAAATCCAGTGAGAGCAATACTATTGCTCATTATCGGCATCGGCTTAGGCGTTGGGCTTTTTGCAGCCGTTCGCTCGTCTAAACTTAAACTCGGCAACATTTCGCTCCCGCAAAGCAATAACTCGCCAATCGAAACTAAAACGATTCTCAAAGAAAAATCCGACGTCATTGACGTTGTTAAAAAAGACGGACCATCGGTGGTATCCATCGCCATAAAACGCACCGGTTCAGGACGCAGCCCATTCTCACAATCACCATTCGGGGGACTGTTTGGACAGGACCTGCAACAACCGCCCAGCAACAAAACCGAGTCGGGGATAGGTACCGGATTTATAGTTGCTCCCAACGGCGTTATCGTGACTAACAAGCACGTTGTTGATACCGAAGGACAATACGTCGTTATTAGCAACGACAATAAGAAGTATGATGTCCAACGGGTCTACAAAGATCCGCTTAACGACCTGGCAATCATCAAAATTGATGCCAATGGTCTACGCGCCATGGAACTCGGCGACTCTTCACAACTGGACGTCGGACAAACCGTTATTGCCATGGGTAACGCCCTCGGCGAATTTAAAAACACCGTTACCGTCGGCGTGGTATCCGGATTGGATCGCCAAATCGAAGCATCAGACCAACTTGGTGGAAATGCCGAAAAACTCGGTAATGTTATCCAAACCGATGCCGCTATTAACCCTGGGAACTCAGGTGGCCCGTTACTTAATATCGGTGGACAGGTAATCGGTATTAATACTGCCGTCGCAGCCTCCGGTATTGCTCAAAACATCGGCTTTGCAATTCCGATCAATTCAGCCAAGCCAATTATCAATGAATTCCTGACCAGCGGCAAAATCTCCAGCCCGTATCTTGGAGTACGCTATCAGATGATCAGCAAGCGCATGGCACTGTTAAACGAGCTCCCCGAAGGTGCGTATGTAGCAGAAGTAGTACAAGGTGGACCTGCCGACAAAGCTGGACTCAAAGCAGATGATATTATTACCGAAATTGATGGGAAGAAATTGACCGAGGAGAGCCAGCTTTCCGATGTTATCCGAACACTCAAAGTAGGACAAACCGTCGAAATCAAATATTTCCGTGACGATAAGCCACAATCAACACAGGCAACAATTGGCGATGCGGGACAATAAAACTTACTCCTGCTGAGCTAACGCAGTCATTCCGGCTTTAACATCGGTGATCACATCACCCAGGACACCGTCCATAATCTGATCAATATTAAACCAGGACTTATTGATACGGTGATCGGTAACACGGGATTGGGGAAAGTTATAAGTACGTATCTTCTCGGAACGGTCACCGGTGCCAACCTGGGCCTTACGATCAGACTCCACTGCCGACACCTGTTTCTCACGCTCCATTTCCCACAATCGGGAACGCAACATATTTTCGGCAATTTCACGGTTTCGCCCCTGATACCGCTCGGTACGGCAGACAACTACGATACCGGTAGGGCGGTGTGTCAAGCGAACAGCAGTTTCAACTTTGTTAACATTCTGACCACCATGACCACCGGCACGAAAGGTTTCAAAATCGATATCGGCCGGATTCAAATGGAATTCTTTTTCTTCAATTTCCGGCATCACGGCAACGGTTACCGTTGACGTATGAATGCGTCCGGATGATTCGGTCTTTGGTACACGTTGTACCCGGTGAACACCGGATTCCCATTTTAAGTCACCATAGACATTTTTACCGTTTATTTTCGCCACTACCATTTTTATATTGCCAATACCACCTTCATTAAGATCAAGTTCGACAACTTCCCAGCCTTTACTTTCAGCATACCGGGAATACATCCGGTACAATTCGGACGCAAATAAGCCGGATTCGTCACCACCGGCAGCGGCACGGATTTCCAGGGTAACACCTTTTTTATCCAAAGCCGCATCAGGTGAAGGGTACAACAATTCCTGCAGTTGTTTATGCAGTACTTCCAGCCGAGAAGTTATATCCTCATTTTCAACCCGGGCAATTTCGGCCAATTCGGCATCCAGGGATTTATCTGAAAGCATCTCCTCATTGGAGCGCAGTTGCTCTTCAAGCTTCTTCACTTCGTTGGCTACGGTAACCGTATCAGTTATTTCGCTGATCTCTTTACCAATAGCTGCCAATCGTTCAGGATTATTTGCCACTTCATCTGAGGCATAGGAAGCGGTCAACTCATTGTACCGGGCAAGAATTGAGTCGAGTTTAGAGTCCATAAATTAGGAATTGGTGACTTCTGACATCTCAAGCATCTCTTTGATTGTGCGAGGTGCTGTAGCTTTTTCAGTCTTTTCTTCCTTCTTATTCTTTTTCTTGGCATTAGCTTGTGCAGCTGCAGCGGCATTCTTAGCCATGTTGAATTTATCAACACGTCCGAGAGTGTCAATTAATCGCTTCACACCGGTGTATACCGGGTGACAGGAAGAACAGATTTCAACGCGGATTTCCTGCTTGGTTGAACCTGTATTAAAGGTACTGCCACAGGAACAGATTACTTTAGCGTCAGTATAATAGGTAGGATGTATAGCTTGCATACGAAAAACCCTTCTTTTTGAAACTAATCGATAATACCATAAAACCGGTTGAAAGTAAACGGCAAGGAAAAAGCTCCTTTTGTGATTGGGAGCAACTGTTTTCGCCTTCATTTCGGCTCATCAGGTAGCGATTCGTTAACGCTACGAACAGCAGAGGACAATAGCACAACTCAAAAACAACAACTTCAAAAACAACAAGCGGCAAACCGCAGGGCTTCATGGGATGGTATCCATGTCGATTTTACAAGTTTCACCTCTAGCCGGTAGAGCGCAAGCTCAATTGGCGCGTCCTGCGCTCCACCGACAGTAAGCTTCAAATTCAGCGCGAAGTGGCTAGCTGTTAAACAGCTGCCACACGAGGAGGTACTCCAGGAACGTTCCAGCGGCCATCACCCCGCAGAGAGCAACGGACTGAACTTCGCTCCAGCCGAACTTGTATCCCCATATCTGATGACCCAGTTGGCCGATGCCAACAGGAGCGGCTGCCGACGCGGCAATCATGAGGATCGCGTCACCCAGCGACAGCCCGGCCAGCATGGCCAAAACAACTGCTGTCGCGAATAGAAATCCGGCCATCAGCAATTAGAACCACCAGGGGCGGGTAGTGTGCGTTTTCATGGTTATTCCTTTATGTGCTTATTGGAGGGGAATCAGGTGTTGACCGAGTACCAACTCAGCCAACAGTATCGCTTCGACAATCAGCACACCCAGAAGGTAGCACAACTGCGTGCCCCACTGGCCGAGTGAAAGGAACCGGTTCAAAACCACCGCCAATACGTTGACGATGACTGCTCCGGCGATCAGGCCGACGATAAGTTGACCCAGCGAACGGTTGCCGTACAGCCCCAGGTAGAGCCCGACGATAACTGCGATAAGCTCTAGTAGCTCCTGCCAGTAAACCAGGAGGGAGAGCCCCAGTGCTCGCCCCAGAAGCCTGAGGAAATTCATGCGCTTCTCCTTGTTAGAGTGGTTCCGTTTGGCTACCAACAAAATGAGCCTAATAAGGTTCACTTTATAGGTAGCCAAACCAGGGGATTTGAGCTTGAGGTATAACTTGTCTATTGTCACTCTGTTAAAGAACAGGTCATCCAGCGTGAGCTGAATCAAGCCACAAATAAGGCTTTATAAGTATACCATATTTTAGTACAAAAATAAATACTATAGGTCAAAAATTAGAACTGTGGAGTGGGAGTACCGGTAACAGAACCGGAACCAGTTGTACTTGCAGCCGAAGGAGCAGGGGAGGCCGACGGATCCGGTTTCAAAGCATTCGGATCTTTATTCAAGTCTTCCAATACATAGCTGCTCAACAGGGTAACTGTATCCGAACCCTCTTTGGTCGCGTAATTATAGTCACCGTCAAGTGTTGTTCCGCCAACTTTGATTACTTCAGTGGAATTGTCTTTTTTCTTAACTGTTACGGTCAGCACAGGAGAATCTAACTTGGTATTAGCCTGAGCTAATTCGGATGCCTTATACTTTCGCATTCCGGTTAACGAGTTTATACTCCCTAAATAGGTACTAACTTTTGTATCGTCAACAGGAATTGCCGGCTGTGCTAATTTCCATTTCTGGTTACCAAGACTCTGCAAAGTAGCCGAATAGGAAGCCGATTTCCATGAAATTTCCGTAATATCATCAAGTTTATACGAAGTTAGGGGTACAGTCTCGGTTGTATCGGTAGGAGTGTCCGGTTCAGGAGCTTTCTTATCTTTTTGATATACCCAAAAATAACTGAATAGGGCAACAAAAACCAGAACTAACAAAAATGTATTACGAAAGCGTGACATAGGGACACTCCATTATTTCTTTAATCGTGCCTGTCGTCGAAGTCTCCATACAATCAAACCAGCCAGGAGCGACAATACCGGCATGCCAATGAGCACTAAATACATCAGTTGACGTTGCTGGGCATCACTCATCGTGAGTGTTGCCGGAGTACGATCTTTTGGCACGATATTAAACAGCGATTCCTGAGACGACAACCAGTTTATTGAATTAACTACCAAATCCAGGTTCGCAGGTGCATATAACTCTTTGGAAGGATCGTAGGCAACGATCACATTGCTGGCCAAATCCGAGTCACCCAAGACAACTAAGCGTGTTTTGTATTTAGAATCTTTATTATCTTTCGGCACGGTATAGTTCAAGGCCACACCCATACTGATTGGACCATCTTCATCGCCGCTGGCCAGGTTCTTAGTTGGCTGCTGATCCAGTTGTAACGGTGAAACTTCAAAGTAAGATGCATTCGAACTCTTCATTAAACTCTGCACATTGGCATTATCCGGAAGTTTAGCGGCCGGCTTAACTTCTTCAACTCCGGCGAATATTGCCGGCGAAAGACCTTCAGTAATTTGATGCGGCATAAATTCCTTAACCCCCGGGTTAAGTGGGCTGCGATAATACAATTCCGGATTTCCTTCAATTACCAGTCCCGGTTTCACTTCGATACCATAACCGGTAAAGATATCTTCCAGTCCGGTTTTGGTATTATTCTTGGTAGCGTCAAGCATAACCAGGGCTTTACCACCGGCGTTAAGATAATTTTTCACCATGTCGATTTGTTTATTGATATAGGGAGTCTGCGGACCGGCAATCACTAGGACACCGGCATCGGAAGCTACTGCCGGATCCTTCAACGAATCCTGAATCACAACCTGATAATTAAGTCGTTCCAGTGTTGCTTTCAATTCCGAATAGCCAATGTCTGTGGTGTCGGTAACACTTTTTTCACCATTGGCCTGCCAGAAAACAACTTTGACTTTCTGGGGATTCTGGAGTTTAAGCAACGCCGTAGTGTAGTCAGATTCAGTAGTATTAGTTGTCTGTTCCGATCTTCCGGCCAAAGTAAACAATGTTGTACCCAAGCGGGTGACATTATATTGCTCGGCCATCGAACGATTTGTGTACGGATCAATGTATTCAACTTTAAAATTAGAATTACGGGTGGAATATTCTTTTAACAGATCCTGTGCTTCCTGACGCTGATTCGGCGGACTAAAGACATATACTTTAACCGGTTCCTTAATGTTCTTGATTACTTTAATTGTTTCCGGAGAAAGTGAATACAGTTTATTTTTCGTGGTATCCAGTCGCCATCCCTGATTTTTCACAATCAAATTAAGAACAACCAGAATACCGGCAAAAGCCAGAATCGACAGGAGCGAATTTCCGCCAAATTTTGCCTGACGGGAAGTAGCAGCACCAAGTGCGCCCCGACCACCTTTTTTACCAAGTTGTGCAATGTTTCCTAAAATATTTTTAGCATTCATATAAATTTTCCCTTATGCCCATCGCTTCGAATCAATAATTCGAGCAGTCACAAATAGCCAAAACAAAATAAATGACACATAAAAGACAACATCACGGGCATCAATTACGCCGGTAATTAAATCGTTAAAGTGACTGGAAACCGCAAAGTAACTGATTATATTGTCCGGACCAAGAGAACTTGTTATCCAGTTCAACAACCAGAGAATTAGAATAAAGGAAAACGCAATTACCGCTGACACAATCTGATTTTCACTGAGTGACGAGGCGAATAGTCCCAAGGCGATAAAAGCTAAACCAACGAGATATACAGCAGCATATTGCGTTATCATCGGGTACAAGTCCGGTTTACCCAGTCGGCTTAAGATAATTCCATAGACAACAGTAGGCAGCAACATTACCAGAAAAACTGTCGCGGCCGCGAAATATTTCCCTAAAACAATATCCATTTCCCGAATGGGGCGGGTCAGCAGTAGCTCTAAAGTCCCGCTTTTCTTCTCTTCAGAGATAAGTCGCATACTCAAAAGCGGCATGAGAAAAATCAGCACAATCACAACATTTGAGAAAGGAGCGTCAAGCGAAGCCTGTCGGTAACCGACTACGGCAGTATAAAAGAAAAAACCAGCAAGGAATAAAAACATCGCAATAACAATGTAGGCAATTGGCGAGCTGAAATATGAACGCAATTCTTTACGGTAAATCGCAGAAATATTACTAAACATAACTATTTTGCACCTTTCTCTTCAGTAACAAGCTTAAGAAAGACACTCTCAAGATCAACTTTTTCACTGGTAAATTCAAGCACATCGACACCCTGGGTGACCAGCTCTTTAAGTAACGGTTGTCGGACGTCGCTCTTGGACTCAATAGTAATAATATTTTCACTGCCTTCAGCTTTAACATCGGATTTATCAATACCGTTAAATTCCTTAATAACTGAAAGGGCTTTTTGCGAACCGCCAGCAACCACAAATTTAACGACATTACGTGTTTTATCACCACTGGTGAGTTCACGAACATTACTATCAGCAACGATTGATCCTTTATTAATAATCAGTACCCGGTCACAAATTTGACTGACTTCCGGCAGGATATGCGTACTCAGAATAACCGTTTGATTCTGAGCGAGGGTCTTAATCAACTCCCGGATTTCAATAATCTGTACCGGATCCAAACCGACAGTCGGCTCGTCGAGAATCAGCACTTCGGGTTTACCAATCAATGCCTGACCAAGACCAACACGCTGCCGATACCCGCGTGACAGGGAACCGATTAATTTTTCCGAAACACCGGAAAGACCGGTTTTATCCATAACTTCCTGTACTTCACGCTTAATTGAGGCGCGGGGAATTTTCATAATCTTACCGAAGAAGGTTAGATACTCCCGAACCGTTAAATCGGTATACAACGGCACCAGCTCAGGCAAATATCCGATATGCCGCCTGGCATGCAGAGAATCATTCACAATATCATATCCGGCAATTTTTACTTTTCCCGATGACGGGGGAATATACCCTGTCAGGATACGCATGGTCGTGGTCTTACCGGCGCCATTGGGACCGAGAAAACCAACAATCTCTCCTTTATTAATTGAAAACGAGATGCCGTGTAGTGTTTCAACGCCGGCGTAAGATTTGTGTAGATCGTGGACTGTAATCATAATTCTATTTATATTAGATTTTAACGCAAAAATTTCGCGTAAAGCAATAGTATAGTAAACACATACTACGGTCAAGTCCTGAGAATTTCCTGAAAAATTGAACACAGTTCAGGAAGACGATCCTCCGGAAAATGAACTGACGTTTCAAGCGTATATGAGGCCTTGAACACCCAAGGCGAAAACCTGTTCGGTAAAAACGGATCAACCTGAGTAACCAAGGAAAAGTCTGATGACAAAAAATACAATTTAATTGGATTTTTTAAAAAGTAGCTGTGAACCCAGTTACACCGGGGGAATAACATACACCCGTTATCCATTAATAATTCCTGAAAAAGAATTCCGCGGGATTTTTCCCATACTGTTTCAGGTATATATATGGTTAACGATAGAGCAGGATACGTGTAGTGCTTCATGAATAACTACCGGCGCACACGAACATGATCGGTATTATAGAGCTGGTGCCGGATACGAATTTCCAATTCGGAGAGATCAAAAGGCTTGGAAATAAAATCGTCAAAGCTTAGATCAATACTTTCCCACAAGTTGTTCTTAGTATCCTGCGCGGTGAACATAATATAGCGGGTATTAGACAATTCAGGCATTTGCTTCAGAATCGTGAAGAATTCAAAACCATCATATTCGGGCATCATCAAATCAAGCAGAATAACTGCCGGCTTATGTTTTTTGGCCAGTTTAATGGCAGTTTTGGCATTGGAAGCAGTGTAAATTGCAGTATCTTCGATCTCCAGTGCGTTAGAAAGGAGTTCCAATATCGCATCATCATCATCAATGGCAAGTACGGTTTTCATAGGCGATCAAAAGTATACCACAAGTATAACATAAAAAACGAGAAAACAGCATAACGAGAAGGTGATTAGCCAAATATCTTGCGTATATCGTTCAATTCTTCAATCATTTTATCAACTTTTTCCAAAACAGCCGTATTATTGGTATCCTCATTGAAAAAGAACGCAATTGGCTTACTGGTTACTGCGCTTATCTTCTTTAACACATCAAGTGGCGGAATCGCGCGTCCCACTTCGTACGAACTAATGGCTTTGTCAGAAACACCTACCAGATTCGCAAGATCAATCTGTGAGAGATTCGCCAGTTTACGCGCATTCCGGATCCGTTCTGAAAGCAAATTTACATCTAATAGGTCGGGCAACGTAGACATGGTTCTATCTTAGTAGAGTTTGTTGCGATTTGTCTAATAATATTGTAGGCGAGAAAAATGTTATTTAGCCTATAAATAAGGCAGAATTATACAATCCTCTTACCATACTTACTTGTCAGTTTCTCTAATTCTGTTTCCCTTTTTTCAAAACCCTTTCTATGCAGTAATGCATACACATTGTGTTTACCTAATTCGACTGCGGGCTGGTCATAGGCATTAATATGAAGGAGACCTCCCATATATGCGGTTGCAATTTCAAAGAACTGGAAAAGTTGACCAACAGCGTGCGCATTTAATTCTGGTATTGAAATGATTCCCACCGGACGCCCCCGTTCGGCCATCGCCAACGCAGCACCTTTCAGCTCAGTGTTAAGAATAGTTCCAAAATCGAACCCTTTCATATACGAGATACCCTCTATATCTTCGAATGCACCGGGTACAGTCAGCTTGTCGGCAAATTTTTCTACTTGGATAAATGTAAAGATTTTATCAAACGGTCCATGGTAATACAGCTGGAACTGTGAGTGCTGATCGGTAGCCCCTAGGGCTGCCACCGGAGTCGGACCAACGAATACTTCGTTACCATCGAGCGAATCTTTCTTTCCAAGACTCTCTGCCCACAGCTGACGAAACCAGAAACCAACTTCTTTAAGATGAGCGGCATATGGTACCAGTACATGCACGTTTTGTTTCTTTTGAGTTAATCCCAAAAAATGAAACGCGGCAAACAGTTCTGTCGCATGAAGTTCACCACCACCATTTACTAAACTATTACACACAGCTGCAGCTCCTTCGAGCAACTCAGGGATGGAAATACCGGCACACGCGATAGGGAAGAGGCCGACTGCAGTAAGCACCGAGAATCTTCCCCCTACATTATCGGGGACAACCAAACTATCATAACCTTCACGGTCAACAATCGTACGTAAAGTTCCTTTGGATGCATCAGTCGTCGCAATAATCTGCTTGGCGTGCTGCTCAACACCAACGTGTTTAATCAGCTGATCACGAAGGAATATAAATGTCGACATTGTCTCAACGGTATCTCCTGATTTCGAAATAACATTTATTACCGTCTTCGACCAGTCAATCACGTCCAAAACATGCTGTATTTCACTTGGATCGGTATTTCCCCCTAAAAAGAAAACTTTCATTCCCGAATCGTTGTGAACAAAGTTGGCATAAGGGTGACGCAAGGCAGAAATGGCTGCGCGGGCACCAAGATCCGAACCACCAATTCCCAAAACAAGTAATGTGTCGTAATGTTCACGATAATAGGCAGCTTTCCGGGAAACCGCCTCCACCGTCTCAGCAGCGTAGGGGAGCTGCATAAAACCCAACTGGTGTTCGGGCGATACAAAGTAGTCGTGACGCATTGATACAAGTTTCGGCCGCACGGACTCAAGATCTTGCGCGGATGTACCCGTTTTCCCGACCGCATCTTCTAACATAAAACTATAGTCATAGCGTAATAAATCCATATGCCTCCTTTAACGTACTTTCTGAGTATACTACGCCACCACCCAAACAATACACGAAATAATTTGACAGATGGTTAATGCTTTAACTATCGTAGAGTATACAAATACTACTCATTCCCAAAACAGCTATCAACCTTATTTATGGTCAAGAAGAGAAAAGTTAAAAAGAAAAAGAGCCTTAAACACGTAAAGAAGCGTATCACCACGTTTCTGGTTACGGTTGGATTAGTGTCTACAGCGGGGATTTTAGTATACGGCGTGTGGACAATGCGCGATATCTATAAACCCATTGCCACCTTTGCCGCCGACGAACACACCGAAGCACTGACCTCATCCGAAGACACACAATTCGCATTCTTCAGTATTACCGTGGACGAAAATGATTATGTACATGAAGCCAGACTGGTCGCGATTGATCAGGACGACCACACCGTAAAAGAGCTGGTACTCCCCGAAGATACCAATATCCATTTACCCTACGGGCTCAAAGACTTTAAATTGAAGTCGCTGTATAAAATTGCCCAACTGGAAAAACCGAACAATCCATTACCGTTAATCAAACAAACCTTAACCGATTACTTCGGTGTCAGTACCAAAAACCTCTATGTCGTTATGGATGGAACTGAAAGTCAGCCAATGTATGAATGGCTCACGAACCCATTTACTATGTTCCACCTGGCATTTGACCCCGATTGGACTCAGGCGCACTTTACCGGAAACGCTTCGCGCTGGGATATGCTCAGCTTAGCCCGGACAATTCAAAGTATTCCGGATCAGCAAAAAACCTCAATTACAATTTTGGACAATGATATCGGTACGGTAGAAACCGATGTTGATAATTCCAAAAATATTGTCACCGATCAAAACAAGCTTGACAGTTATATCCGAAAAGCATTCGAAAACAAAGACCTCGTTGACGAAAAAGCCAATATTTCCATACAAAATGCCACTTCAACCCAGGGGTTAGCCCGCGGAGTAGCCCGAATCATAACCAATATGGGCGGTATCGTCATCGACCTGCATAATTCCGAAGTGGAAAAAGAGACTACCGTTATTACAGTCAGCGATAAAAAATGGTTACAATCGGTAACCATGCAAAAGATCGTCAAATCGCTTCCCAATTCAAAGACCGAAGTTATAACAACCAGTGAAACCATCTCCAAATCGGACATCACAATTACACTCGGCAAAGACTATGCAGTATTTATTACCGGTTCAGCCGAAGAATAGCCACGACCACTAAAATAAATAGTTTGCCTCATTACGAAGCCTATAGTATAATACAGGTATGTGGACTATCTTAGGTGTTTCAGTTACCGCCGGGCTCATAACCCTCAGATCAATGAGGTCGCTGGTCCACACACCACTGCCTTCAGTCACACAAAACAGTTCCACACAACCACAGACAATTGAATATACTCACTATTTAATCCTGCATAAAGAAGAACTAAGCTCAATTATAACAACTGTTATCCGGCAGCTGCATCATATTCGAACCGAAATAACCATCGAAGTACTGATACTGCCGGGACAAACCGAATACATACTCTACATACCATCATCAGTTATTTTGTCTCAACAACAATATGCCGCCCTGTTACCAATCGGACCAATCTGGAGTGAACAATACATACCCGACTATGTGGTCGACGACGCGGAAACCATCTATAATTCAGTTTTGGCACACCAGATCATACTCCATAGTAAAACACATAACCTTGCGTATCTAACAACACGCGGCATCAAAAGAACCCCGGCAAGTTACCGGATCAGTGGAATAGATGAGTACAAGTGGAAACAGTTCGTACAGAAACAAAGCGACCACACACCCGATTTAATACCGCACGATCGTATTTATAATCTTATCCAGGAAAAATCAGCAACTTACTGATCTTCTTCATTACCGTCAGTATCTTCTTCAATTGGCTCGGGAGATTCCAAATCCACCGGAGATGCGGAGATATACTTTTCGCCGGTCAAGGCAAAACTTGGCCGGTTAGAAAATTTTTCAGAACGGCTCACTTCACGAAGAAACACATACACCGTGTTCTGTAAAACCTGCTTAATAAACGCCTCATAGCTGTTGCCGTTTTTAATAAAGTACTGCAACTGAAAAGCAAGATCATCCGGTAAACGGCCAACATAGACATTCGCTTCGGTCATTATCTGAATACCCCGAGCTTTGGGCGCCATTAACGCCCGTTCTCCCGAATGGAGCGTAAATAAGGTTGCCGGAGACGCCGGACGGACTAACTGCACCACTTTGGTTTTACCGGGTTCTTCAATAAAGTTGATAATATGATTAGAAGTCGAGCCATTACTTTTAAGCGATTTGACTATTTTGTTGGAAATCTCAGTAGTACTTCCTTTAATGGCCTGAAAGCGTTTCACATTTTTTAATGCAATGACATTATAGGGATCAAGGCTCAGTACTTCCTTATATGTCTTTTTCGATTTAACAATATCTCCGAGTTCCAGATACGCACGCGCCAAACGGTTGAGCGATTCCAGGTCCTGAGGATGTTGTTCGAGGATTTGTTTATTAATTTCTATCGCGTTGGTCCATTCGGATTGCAACGCCGCCTTAATGGCTTTTTGTACAAGGGCAGATTGAATCATAACTGAAATAGTACAGAGTCAAATGAGAATTTGTCAAGCAGAATATTACAGTATTATAATAACCTTTTTTAATAGGGTAGAGGACCCAAAATTGCAGGAAGTATGATAAAATACTAAAGCTATGAATTTGCAAAAGTTTGGATTAACAAAGCGAAAACGCTTTATTATAGCCAGTGCGGTAATCACCCTGGCAATATTCTTTTTTCCTTCATTACTCAAAATACACGGCCCGGTTATCATTGTCATATACCTGGCTTTGACCTATTTAGTCAGTATATTTGCACTCAAGGAAGATATCTCCGGAATCGAATATATTACCTTATTTATTCTGCCGGTTTTATTTACCCTCGGCATGGGCTTATTTATATCGATTGTTCCGGAGCGTAAACTGTACCGCTGGCCGCTGTACGCCCTGGTACCACTCAGTATTTATTCCATCTATTTGACAGAGAACATCTTTAATGTAGCTGCCATCCGCACAATTCAGCTACTCAGGATGGCCAACGTTTTCTGCTATATTATTACATTGGTAACCTCGGTATTTCTGTTCTGGTTTGTGCTTTCATTGAGGCTGCAAATCATCGAAAATGTCTTATTAATCTGCTTAATTGTCACTTTGCTAACTATTCAGTTTTTGTGGTCATTTGAGCTTACTCCTAAATTTACATTTAAGACCTTCCTGTATACAACGGTAATCATCCTGGTATTTGCGCAAATAGGTATTATTATCAATTTTTACGCCATTTCGACCATTTATGCGACATTGTTCCTGGTATCCATATATTATGTATTGCTGGGAATTATTCATCATTACAACGAGAAGAAACTGACCCGCAAAGTTGCAGTGGAGTACACCTTGGCTGCATTTATAGTTTTCGTTTTCATGATTTTATCAATTCAGTGGCAGGGATAGAGAAGAGTGGGATCCCGGAGGATCCTCAGCATTAATTATATATTATGTCGCACAATAATTCTTTTACGACATCAGGCAAGGCCTTCTCCTGGTCAGAGGGGGTCAGAGAAGCCGGCCAAGTACCTTACCACATTAAATAAACCCGTTATAAGTCACTACAGAAGGTCGTTTTGAGCCTGTTTTTAAGGTATTCTACATATTTCCGTAATCTGTAAAAATGTATAAAAATATAAAAAAAATATAGATTTTAAGGCTGAATTTAATACTAATAGCACAACCCTCTTATAGCACAGTGTGCTATTCTCCCGCTTTCCTGATTGTGTAACAAAAATCCCCACCGGAGCGATAACAAGGGACTCACATTTGGCATACCCCCTTACCCGTCTCCCCTCTACTCATGTCGCACAACGTTAAAATCGTGAAAAAACCCTTTCCACACTTGCCTATAGTATGTTATATATATCCTAATGCCCCAGCAAAGTCTTGATGATTACATAGAAGATTTTTTGAGCCACCTTCAAATTGAAAAGGGCTCTTCCCTACTCACTATCCGCAACTACAAACATTATTTGGAGAGATTTAAAGAATGGATGGAAAGTGAGAACATCCCCCCTACTCCGCAGAGCATAGATTTGCCTTTAATAAAACAATATCGAGTATATTTGAGCTCATATACCGACGAAAAAGGTGAACCGCTCAAACGTTTGACCCAAAATTACTATATCATCGCCATACGCTCATTTTTGAGGTACTTGATGAAGAACGATGTCAACACACTCACGCCCGAAAAAATCGACCTTCCCAAAGCCCAGTCCCGCGAGGTCATGGCGTTAGACAAAGATCAGCTCTACAAACTTCTGAACTGTGTCGACCTCACCGATACGCTTGGAATGCGCGACAAAGCCATACTCGAGACACTATTCAGCACCGGACTTCGCGTCTCCGAGCTCATTAAGCTCGACCGTGACAAGCTCGACCTGACGAAGCGGGAAATCACCATCCTCGGTAAAGGCGGCCGACACCGTATCGTATTCTTTACCGAAGATGCAGTCTATTGGATCAACCGGTACCTGCAAACCCGCACCGACACATTTAAACCCCTATTTATTCGGTATTCGCGAGGCATTGATGCCAACTTAGGCGGAGAGAAAATGCGGCTCACCCAGCGCAGCATTCAGCGTGTCGTACAAAAATATGCCAAAAAAGCCAGAATCGATATCAACACCACACCACACGTTCTCAGACATTCCTTTGCTACCGACCTGCTCGTAAACGGTGCCGATCTCAGATCAATTCAGGAACTCCTCGGGCATAAATCCATTACAACCACACAAGTCTATACCAACGTCTCAAATAAACACCTCCGCGAAGTCCACGACGCCTTCCACAGCGGCAATAAAGAACCGAAAGAATAACTTACTTTATGTGCAGCTTTAGCGGCTTTGCGCCGCCAAACTTCCGCCTGGATAGTGATTAAGGGGGCTGAAGAGCGCGCGGTCCACAAAACTATAAGGAAGAAAGTCTGGAGCATGTTCGACGAGTCGAAGATCCCCTAAGGGGATAAAACGACTAGCAAGCAAATAGCTACGCTCAATTCACTACCGACTCTTCCGAAATCCCCCCCTGCGCATTAACATGAAAGATCGTATATAAATTCGGATAATCATCTGAAGAAATCTGAATATCGATAGTATTCCCAATCACATTACCGTTCGGATCGTACACCACTACGGTACCGTTAATATTCGCAAAGAAAATATTCACTTCCGGATACGATGAAGAATACTGGTGCGTTACCGAGAAACGTGATGGGAAGTCTTCCAGGACATAGTCCGCAGTGCCGCAATTCAAAAATTGATACCGCTGATCATAATTCGCGCTGGCGGCATCAACATTTACCGGACAACCACCCGTTTCATATTCATAATTGAAAGAATTATTGTGAATATGTATTACCCAATGCACCATCGTACCATCCGTAGAAGCCACACCGTTCAAAGCCTTATTATGGGCACTGCGCAAAACACTTCGCATTTCCACCGTAATATTCTTTAGTTGTGTTTGGGCTACATACCGCCGGTAAAACGGCAACAACGTCATAAAGACCAGCGCCATAATCGTGAGGACTATGAGAAGTTCAATGAAAGTAAAACCACGCTGGTCTTTAAACGTGCGGCGAATCATACAATTATTGTATTCGGATTCAAAAGCACTTACAAGACGGTCGCCGCTGCAATACCGTCACCACCGGTAGCAGATATTCGCATTAGAATAACACCTTGTGTTTGACGACCAAGTGTCGGTACATCTTTAAGGTTGAGTTTAATGACCACGCCTTTGAGAGATGTCAAAACCAGGCTCTCATGATTACCGCGAATAAGTTGCGCACTCACAATTCGCCCGGTCTTATCTGTAATATTGGCGGCTTTAACACCCTGCCCACCACGAGCCTGCAACGGCCAGTCGGCAATCTGGGTCATCTTACCAAGACCACGATGCATAATTGTTAACAGCTTCAATTTAGTATCACTATAGACAATCATTCCAACCATGGTATCTTTTTCCTTCAGTTTGATACCGCGCACACCGGCAGTATCACGGGCTGTGTCACGAACTTCATCTTCACGGAAATTGATTGACGAACCGAGTCCGGTTACCAGAATCATTTTATCGCTCCCGGTACTTGGTTTCACAAAGCGTAATTCATCTCCCGGATTAAGTTTAATCGCAATCAAGCCGGATTTACGGATGCTTGCAAATTCACTGATTGGTGTTTTCTTAATCGTTCCCAGCTTAGTTCCCATAACCAGGAACTTAGTTTCTTTAGCTTCGACAGGTGTAACAATTTCTTCAGTTCCGTTGGCCTGTTCTTCGGTCAAACCGGCTTCACCTTCACCAATATGAATACCCATTTTACCTTTGGCATTCTTGGTTGAAGTTGCCGTTAAGATCGCGGTAATCTGTTCACCTTGTTCGATGTTTATCAAATTGACCAGAGCCTGACCTTTGGCAATCCGACTCGATTCCGGGATATCAAAAACCCGGATCTGGAATACTTTACCTTTGTTGCTGAAGAACATGATATTGTCATGGGTATTGCAGGCAAATAAGTGCGAAACAACATCTTCTTCCTTGGTAGTAATTCCACTAACACCCCGTCCACCACGACTCTGCGTTCTGAATACATCAAGCCCCTGACGCTTCACATATCCTGACTGAGTAACTGTCACAATAGTGGGTTCATTCGGAACCAGATCTTCTTCAGCCAACTCACCAACCCGGCCTTTTATAACCACGGTGCGTCGGTCATCAGCATATTTATCACGCAGCTTCTTTAATTCCTGCTTAATTACGCCAAGAACCTTCGTCGGATGAGCCAACAAGTCCATCAAGTACTCAATTGTTTCTTTTAAGACAGCGTACTCATCTTCCAGCTTCTTGCGTTCAAGTGCGGCAAGTTTTCTCAACTGCATATCAAGAATGGCTGTCGCCTGGATTTCAGATAATTTAAACCGCTCCATCAATCTGCCACGAGCTTCTTCAGCATCGGCACTCTGGCGAATAATACGGATAACTTCGTCAATATGATCAACAGCAATCAATAATCCTTCCAGGATATGCGCTCGTGCCTGTGCCTGCTCAAGTTCAAATTCGGTTCGTCGGCGGATCACCACATACCGGTGCTGAATAAATGATTCCAGGATCATTTTCAGGTTCATTAATCGGGGCACACCCGTATCCGACAAAGCCACCATGTTTACGTTAAACGTAGATTGCATGGCTGTTTGCTTATACAGATTGTTAAGAACCGATTGCGGATTGGCATCACGTTTTAATTCAATATAAATACGAATACCTTCACGATCCGATTCGTCCTGCAATACCGAAATACCGTCAATCTTTTTTTCTTTATGCAAATCAGCAATGCGGGCAATTAAGGTTGCTTTATTTACCTGATACGGCAATTGCGTTACAACAATGGCAAATTTTCCGCCTTTAACTTCTTCAATCTCGGCCTTGGCACGCATAACCACACGCCCCTGACCGGTAACATACGCCCGGATAATTTCATCCTGGTCGTAAATAAATCCGGCCGTTGGAAAATCCGGTCCCTTAATGAACTGTAATAACTCTTCTACAGTTACATCCGACTCAAACAACATGGTATTTTCAACAGTATCCTCAACTTCGGCATCACCCTTCCCGGCAAACGCTTCAACTATTTCACCTTCTTCAGCTTTCTTTTTGGTGTCATCGGTAGCGTCTGCTGCTGCGGCCGGCTTCGGCAGCTTAGCACGCTTTTTAGCCAGATTATCAATCACAAAAAGAATCGCGTCGGTAATTTCGCCCAAATTATGGGGAGGAATATTCGTTGCCATACCGACAGCAATACCCGAAGCGCCGTTTAAAAGTAATGTCGGTAATAATGACGGCAATACGGTCGGCTCGGAAGTGGTTCCCGAGTAGTTCGGCATGAACGGAACAGTATTTTTTTCGATGTCACGCAGCATTTCCTCGGCAATAAGCATCAAGCGAGCCTCGGTATAACGCATGGCAGCCGGGCTGTCTCCATCAATCGAACCAAAGTTTCCCTGTCCGTCGATAAGTGGATATCGTAACGAAAACTCCTGCGCCATACGAACCATGGCATCATACACAGGAATGTCACCGTGTGGATGAAAGTTTTTGAGAACTTCACCAACCGTCGCAGCGGATTTTTCGTAGCGATGCGCATGAACATAGCCTGAGTTAAACATCGCGTAGATAATACGACGTTGCACCGGTTTCAAACCGTCACGAGCATCGGGCAGCGCACGCGACACAATAACGGACATCGCGTAATCCAGATATGATTTCTGCATCTCTTCAATAATCGAGACGTCATGAACTTTACCCAATTGTAATTGTTTATCTTGAGTATCTTTTGTATCCATATGTTATAAGTCCAAATTTGCAAACTTTGCGTGAGTAGTAATAAACCGCTTTCGGGGAGCTACAATATCCCCCATCAGCATGGAGAAAATAGCGTCTGCTTTTTCTGCATCCTCTATAGTAACACGTTTGAGGACACGGTTCTCAGGATTGAGCGTAGTTTCCCACAATTGTTCAGGATTCATTTCGCCCAAACCTTTGTAACGCTGAATATATGGTTTCGCTTTTTGTTTACTTTCATTCTGCTTCACAATCTTATCACGCTCTGCGTCATCATAGGCATAATAGGCCGTCTTGCTGCCATAGGAAATTTTATACAACGGGGGCATCGCCAAGTACAAATATCCCCTATTAATAAGCTCGGGCATATACCGGAAGAAAAATGTCATCAACAATGTTGAAATATGTGCTCCGTCGACGTCAGCATCGGTCATGATAATAATACGGTGATAACGTGCTTTATCGGCATTAAATAAATCACCAATTCCCGCACCGATTGCGATAATTAGCGCTTTAATTTCCTCAAACTCCAGAACTTTATCGATACGTGCTTTTTCCGAATTCAAAATTTTACCCTTTAATGGCAATATAGCCTGATTACGGCGGTTTCTCCCCTGCTTGGCAGAACCACCTGCGGAATCTCCCTCAACCAGATACAATTCCGAAAGGGCTGCATTCTTTTCCTGACAATCCGCCAGTTTACCCGGCAGAGTCATACCTTCCAGGGCACTTTTACGAATAACCGCGTCTTTAGCTGCGCGGGCTGCCATACGGGCACGGGCCGCCAGCGAAATCTTTTCCAGAATTCGTTTGGCATCCGAAGGATTTTCTTCGAAATACACTTCCAGACTTTCCTTCAAGACCGTCGAAACTGCCGGTTGTGCTTCAGCATTACCAAGTTTCTCTTTCGTCTGAGATTCAAACTGTAAGTTATCCGACGGCATTTTCAATGAAATAACTGCCGCCAACCCTTCCAGCATGTCGTTACCGGTAAAATTTTCATCATTTTCTTTGATATATCCGGACTTCCGGGCATAATCATTAATAACACGAGTTAAGGTCGTCTTAAAGCCTGTAACGTGAGTTCCACCCTCAGTTGTCAAAATACCGTTCACGAAACTTTCAAAAACTTCGCCAAAGCCATCATTATATTGCAGCGCAATTTCGACATCAATCTCCCCTACCATCTTATGGGTATAGAATATCGTCGGATGAACAGCATCTTTACCTTTATTTAAATAACGGACGAGTGAAATAACACCGGAATCAAAGTAGTAGTGTGCTTCTTTACCGGTTCGCTCATCATAGGCATGAAAAAAGATTCCTGAAAACAAAAATGCGCGATCTTTCAGGATTTTTATTAAGCCATTCCATTTCGGTTCGATTGTCGAAAAAACTTTGGCATCCGCTAAAAAGGTTGTTTTGGTACCGCTGATTCCTTTCCAGTAGAACAACGGATTATCCTCAGTTAAAATATTCCGGTCACCGTCGGCCTTTGTGACTTTCTTTAATTCAGAAGTCGGCACTCCTTTGGAAAACGGCATATACACAACACTGTTTTCCCGTTTTACTTCAACTCGGCATTCTTCGGATAGTGCGTTAACAACTGATGCACCCACACCATGTAAACCTGAAGAGACTTTATAGGCTCCTCCACCGAATTTACCTCCGGCGTGCAGCACAGTCATAATAACTTCCAGGGTGGATTTACCTGTTTTCGGATGCTTATCATACGGCATACCACGACCGTCATCAGCCACAGTAACTTTGTTTCCTTTATGAATAACAACCCAGATATTTTTAGCAAATCCGGCTATCGCTTCGTCAACCGAGTTATCAACGATTTCACGGATCATATTCTGCAATCCCCGATCGTCGGTCGATCCGATATACATACCCGGACGCTTGCGCACCGGCTCCAGACCTTCTAAGACTTGTATTTGAGATGAATCATATTTATTTTGATTTGACATACCAAAGATAGTAGCACACGCATGCAAGTTGGTAAAGGATAGTAGGAGCACTATACCAAACAATACCCGAAAATACTATAGCCTATAGTATTGAATTAATATTAATAATATGTTATAATATCCCCATTCAATGAACAAAAATTCAATGATTTATGAGCTCGAATGAACTCATAGTTCCTTAACAGCAAGAGGATTTGTTTCTTAATATTTGAGCAAGCTTATAAGTGTCGGTGATTTCCGCCATTTCTAAGCTTGTTCAATGAACAGCTCTCTCAATATGCGTTGAGAGTACCGAAATGGAGGAATACTATGGACACGCCAATCTCGGCAGCGGGATGACAATTGACGAGCTCGCAAGGCTCGTTGAAACTCACGACCTTCCGGACGATGTTACAGACGAGCAGCTGGAGGTACTTTATGCCTACCTGACGTCGTCGTCTGAACCAACCGTTGCTCAGCCCACTGAAGCTGAGCCAACCAAGCAGAGCAAATAGTCACTTCTTACTACGGGTTGGACATCGAAGGATCGGACTGGAACAGTTCCTGGACCGATTATGGCTCATCCAGATTTATGACCTCCCGTTAGTAAGAAGTTTAGGGAACAAGAAGCGAAACAGAGGTATGTTATGTAGCCTCCCCTCTGGGGATAGGTGACCTGTTTGGCTTAAATACGTAATCGTATATTTATTTCCTTCTCTATCCTCTTGCTGCATTACTTCATCAAGTTCCACCATCCCAATACACAGTTTTCCAAAAGCAACCGGGCATTAACGTTTGTTTCAGCGATCCACTCACTGGCTTGTAACAAAAATTCACTGAACAATACAAATTGCTTCCGTCGACTCTCACCGGTAGTTCGTAACAAATCGCGAACGATAACACTTATATAGGTGATAAAGTCGCGCGCCACTTTTTTATCCTTGCCATATTCTTCACATAGCTTAAATAATTCGGGAAGTTTCAGTTTCTGTAGGTCCTCTTT
Organism: uncultured Gammaproteobacteria bacterium; assembly: GCA_964403585.1. Classification (GTDB taxonomy): domain Bacteria; phylum Patescibacteriota; class Microgenomatia; order JALYQM01; family JALYQM01; genus JALYQM01. Next base: position 966,394 of record CAYOFQ010000001.1, read on the forward strand.
CGACGGAAACTCATGTTCGGCAATCAGCTTCTCCAATAAACCTGAATCAAAACCTGACGAAACATCGGTTAACACTACCCGTGAAATTATTGTTGGCAGCAGAGACTGATACGAATCCAATTCCAGAAGATACGTACTGTCAGCATTGGGTTCTTCATATAGTTTGAGCAAGGCATTTTGCGCCTGATCTGTTAATTTGTGTGCGTGATGTATAACAAACACCCGATGCTGCGCATGTAACGAAGTGTAGTTACTCTTTTCTATTAACGTCCGGATCTCGGCAATCCCAATTGAATTTTTATCCACCTCTAAAAAATCGACTAAAACTACTGTATGCTTTTGTTTTAAGCCATCAATAATACCATTAATATGACGCAATCTTTCTTCTCTATTCGAGCCGTAGATTACCGTTGTCATACCAACAATACTTGACATAGCATTCCTTTTTCCCCTACTCTTAGTAAGTAGCAGCTAGTACTATATCACATCATTATGAAGGTTCTGACACCCAAAGGAATTGAAGATTTCCTCTATAAAGAAGGCATCATAGATCAGGAACAATTATCACGCGTCAAACTGGAAGCCATCAATAGTGAAAAACCGATTGAAACTATCTTGCTCGAGAGCAATTTGGTTACGCCCCTTCAACTGGTAAAAACCCAAGCTGAAATGATGGGCATTCCATTTCAGGATGTAAGTAGTATTGCCGTAGGAGCTGAAATCCTTAACTATATCCCGGAACAAATTGCCAGACGATACAACTTAATTCCCTTTTCCCTTGAGAACAGCGAATTAAGCGTCGCCATGGTCGATCCTCTCGATTCACAGGTTATTCAATTTATTGAGCAAAAAACCGGGCTTAAAATTAAACCGTTCATGTCCGATGTTGATAGTATTCTTCATGCTATCAATGAACAATATGCCCACAACATCTCTTCCGACGTCAATGCCGCGTTAAATGAAGCCGGCGTAGCCCAACAACCTAGCAAAGTTCAGGAAGAAGCCGAGCGCAAAAAAGCCGACCAGGTTATTCGTGAAGCACCGGTAGCCAAAATCGTTTCCACTATTCTTGAATATGGTATTAAAGCCCGCGCTTCCGACGTCCATATCGAACCACTCGAAGACAAAACACGTATCCGGTACCGCATTGACGGTATTTTACAGGAGAAACTCGTTTTACCACGTAAAGTGCACGAAGCGGTAGTATCCCGTGTCAAAATTCTTTCGGACATGAAGATTGATGAACGCCGTATTCCGCAGGACGGCCGTTTCAACTTTAAGCTGGAAACCGACGAAGTCGATCTTCGTGTATCTACTCTACCCACAGTACACGGCGAAAAGATCGTTATGCGTCTTCTGAAGAAAACCGGCGGAGTGCCGTCGTTGAACGATCTTGGACTGCGCGGTGCGACATTAAAAAATCTGGAGACACAGGCCTTACGACCGCACGGTATTATTCTCGTCACCGGTCCAACCGGTTCCGGTAAAACAACGACACTCTACTCGTTGTTAACAAAAACCAATTCACCAAAGATTAATATAGTGACTCTTGAAGACCCGGTCGAATACCAGATGGCCGGTATTAATCAGGTCCAGGTTAACCCACAGGCAGGATTAACGTTTGCTTCAGGTCTGCGCGCCTTCCTGCGACAGGACCCGAACGTTATCATGGTCGGCGAAATCCGTGACGGAGAAACGGCTAATTTGGCTATTCAGGCGGCTTTAACCGGACACTTGGTATTCTCTACTATCCACACCAATTCCGCCGCCGGTGCTCTTCCCCGTTTGCTCGATATGGGTGGCGAACCGTTCCTGATTGCGTCATCCGTTAACGCCATTGAAGCACAGCGCGTATTGCGACGCATTTGTCCGAACTGTAAAACAGAGTTCTCTCCCCCACCCGAAGTTATTGAAGATTTGAAGGCAGTTCTTGAAACTCTATACGACGCCGCCGTTGAACGCGGAGCCGCTCAGGTAGTCGAAAGTGAGTCACCTACAGAGTTACAAGCAACAACCAAAGCAACCAGCACTAAAGAAGTGAAACTGTACAAAGGTGCAGGTTGTGCGGAATGCAGCAACACGGGATACAAAGGTCGGGTAGGTATTTACGAGGTTTTGGTTATTACTGAAAAAATCGGCAAACTGATTTTAGAACACTCACCTGCTTCGGCAATCGAGAACCTGGCGAAAGCCGATGGCATGATTACCATGAAACAAGATGGGTACTTGAAAGCTATGGAGGGATTAACTACTCTAGAAGAAGTACTACGTGTTGCTCAGGAATAGTATAGGAGGTTTATGACAATCGAGGAGTTATTACAAATTACGATCCAAAAAAATGCGTCGGACCTGCATTTAATTGCATATTCTGAGCCAACACTGCGCATTCACGGAACTCTCACTCCCGTACCACAAACAAAGCCCTTAATGCCGGAAGAAGTTGAAAGTCTCGTCATGGCCTTGGTTACTGAAGAACAAAAAGAATTATTGCTTGCAAATAAGGAATTAGATTTTTCCTTTGCGTTAGGTGAAGTCGCCCGTTTCCGCGTCAACGCGTACTATCAAAAAGGCTATGTCTCAGCAGCACTTCGTATGCTGCCGTTAAAGATCCGCAATCTTGAAGAGTTACAACTGCCGCAAACCCTACACAAATTCACCGAACTGGTACAGGGATTTGTTCTGGTAACCGGGCCTACCGGACACGGTAAATCAACAACACTGGCCGCACTAGTTAATGAAATTAATCAAAACCGTGCCTGTCATATTCTTACTATTGAAGACCCAATCGAATATGTATATCCAAAGGCTAAAGCATTTGTATCTCAGCGCGAACTACATCTTGATACCCACGCGTGGGATGTCGCACTGCGTGGTGCACTCCGTGAAGATCCGGATGTCGTTCTAATCGGTGAAATGCGTGATTACGAAACAATCGAGTCAGCTATTACTATCGCCGAAACAGGTCACCTGGTATTTTCTACTCTGCATACCAACTCGGCGGCACAGGCTATCGACCGTATTGTTGACGTATTTGCAGAACACCAGCAGGATCAGATCCGCTTACAGTTGGCATCAACTCTGGAAGCAATTGTTTCACAGCGCTTAGTACCTTCGCTGAATGGAGAACGTATTGTTGTCAACGAAATTCTATTAGCTAACTCTGCAGTAAAAACAATCATCCGTGAAGGAAAAACCCACTTACTCGATAACGTTATTCAAACCAGTGGTGAACTTGGCATGGAAAGCATGGAGTCGGCACTCGCCCGTAAAGTACGCGCCGGACAAATCTCATTACAAATTGCTCAGACATATAGTAACAAAGCCAAAGAACTTACAAGATTACTTAGTTCAGGGAAAACAACAAAATGATTCAATTTAATTATACAGCCAAAGACCACGACGGAGCGGAACGTGTCGGTATTGTCGAGGCCGCCGATAACAATCAGGCAGCCAAAATCCTTCGTGAACGGGGTCTCATTGTTATAACCATCAAAGCTGCCGGCAGTGGCATGTCTGTCGATAAATTTCTCGGCTCCTTTAATAAAATATCGGCTACCGAAATCACCAACTTCACCCGACAGCTTTCCACCATGATCACAGCAGGACTGCCGCTCACCGAAGCATTGAACATTCTGAAAGCCCAGACACAGAACAAACAGTTTCAGGTTATTCAGGAATCAATATTACATGACATCGAAGGTGGCGGCTCCTTTGCCGACAGTTTAACCAAACACCCAAAAACCTTCTCCAAGATTTACATCAGCCTGGTTCGTGCCGGAGAAGCATCCGGTCTTTTGGATACTATCCTCGCCCGCTTAGCGGAGAACCTGGAAAAGGATCGGGAATTCAAGGCCAAAACCCGTGGCGCGATGATCTATCCGATTATCGTTGTCGTGGCAATCACCGTGGTTATGTTTATCATGATGATCTTCGTTATTCCGCGCTTAACCGGAATGTACAAAGATATGGGCGTTGAACTTCCTGGTCCAACCCAGTTTCTGATCAACATGTCCAATTTCTTTGTTAATTTCTGGTGGCTGATGATCGGCGCCATGGTTGTAGCGTTCTTTGGCTTTAAGCAATATGCCAAAACCGACATGGGCAGAAAAAACATCGACCAGTTACTTTATAAGGTTCCAGTCTTCGGCAAAATCCGCCGCGAAAGCGCCTTAACCGAATTCGCGCGAACACTTGGCTTACTCGTCGGCGCCGGCATTCCGATTATTGAAGCACTCAATATCGTCAGCGACTCGGTGGGTGACCGGGTGTATTACGACTCAATCCGCAAAGCCGCCCGCGATGTCGAACACGGGGCACCACTCTCGGTACCAATCTCACGCGATACCAACTTCCCGCCCATTCTCTCGCAGATGGTCAAAGTCGGCGAAGAAACCGGTAAACTTGACGAGGTATTGATTAAGATTTCCAAATATTTTGAAGCCGAAGCTGAGAACTTAATCAAAAACCTTACCACCGCCCTCGAACCATTTATTCTAATCTTCCTGGGACTTGGTGTGGCGTTCTTAGTGCTCTCAATTATTCTACCTATCTACAAACTCACGAGCAGCTTCTAGGAAAATAGCATATTGCATTTGGAGGTCGAAACTATCTATCATTTTATATAGAGTATAAGTTTGAAAAGATATACATCTTCTTGAAGGGGGGTGAAACTAAACATTATGACAACAGCAACAACAATCCAAACAAACAACAAAGGTTTCACTCTTATCGAACTTTTGGTTGTTATCGCAATTATCGGTGTTCTCGCAGCAGTTGTGTTACTCGCTATCAACCCGGCCGAAATTCTTAAGAAGTCTCGTGATTCTACCCGTTTCTCAGACCTCTCAACAATGAGAAAGGCAATTGACGCATCACTCGCTGACGGAACAGCTACAGCAGTTCCGGCTTGTGCCGCAGGATGTGTTTCAAGTTCTACTGCAAGAAGTGCAGTAACTTCAGGTAACTCAAGCTGGGTAACTGGCTCAACAGCAAGCGCTGCAAATCCTGATTTATCCAAATACATACCTACATTGCCAATCGACCCTTCACAGGGCGCGGCAATCACGGCAGGTAGCGGATATGCAGTTACCACAGCAGCCGGCGGCGCCCGCTACGGATACCGTTCATCTGCAACAACCGGAGGTTATGTTCTCGGCGCTTATGTTGAAAGCACAGCTAACGCTACTAAGGCTAACACCGACGGTGGACAAATCGCTTGTGCAGCCGCAACTGATCACTGTGTATTTGAAACCGGTACTGACATGGCTTTAACAGTCGGTCTGTAAAAAACACGTCAATACACACAAGAAGACGTCCCTTCACCGGGACGTTTTTTTGTGCTACCATTCCTCGTATATGCAATTTTTCTACTACATTGTTACTTTTATTCTCGGTGCGTGTGTCGGAAGTTTTATAAACAACACCGCGGAACGCTTAGCCCGCGGCGAAAGTATCAACGGCAGATCGCATTGCGAATTCTGTGACAAGACATTAACCGCCAAAGACCTCGTTCCGCTCTGGAGCTACCTTTCCTTAAAAGGTAAATGCCGTTATTGCAGTAAACCGCTCCCAAAACAATACATTATTGTAGAACTGGCAACAGCAATAATTTTTACTCTCATCTACCACTTAGTATCCAATAATGCCTACGTTGTCCAGGATTATTTAAATAACTCCATCCACTTTGTCGACTTCGGCATTATTGTTCCACTGATCTTCTTTTATATTGTAACGACATCGCTGCTGATTCTATTTATCACCGATCTTAAATATGGCATGCTTTACGACAAAGTGGTTATTCCAACCATTCTCTTTGTCCTGGCCTATCGCATTTTCGTTATTGCTTACAATTACTTTCGACTCGCCAATTATCTCAACCAGACAAAAATTGGCCAGTATTTTCTCAAAGCCGGCTTCGCTCTGAATCACGCACAATTTTCCTCGAACGTCTTTATCTATACACTACTGGGAAGTCTCGCCATCGCCTTCTTCTTTCTGGTTTTAATTATAGTTACCCGTGGACGCGGTATGGGCGGCGGTGATCTCAAACTGGGTTTCCTGATCGGCTTATTATCCGGCTGGCCAAACATGCTGATGTCTATTTTTCTCGGCTTCTTGACAGGCGCAATAGTGAGCTGCATACTTTTAATAGTACGAAGGAGAAAAATCGGACAAACCATCCCCTTCGGCCCCTTCCTGATACTTGGCTGTTTTGTAGTCATGTTTTACGGAAATCAGTTATTCGGATGGTATTTAAATGACATTTTAGGACTGCGATAACGTATGCAAAAAGGTTTTACTCTGATCGAACTTTTAATTGTCGTCACCGTTTTGGGAATACTTACGACTATGGCCATGGCAAATTTTGCCGGTGGCACTTCCAAAGCCCGCGATGCACAACGTAAGTCAGACCTGCGTGCCGTACGTGAAGCACTCGAAATGTACAAACAGGACAAAGGATCGTACTACGTTCCAAGTACTACCTACCGCTCCGGAGCAACTGCCTTTCCTGCAGATGGTGCAGGAGCCACTACCGGCAATACTCAGTTCACCAGCCTCTTGAGTAACGGCACCTATGGCTTAGTCACATTAGGATATATGCAAAAAACGCTGCAGGATCCGAAAGCTGCTACTCCCTATCTCTATCGCTACGCGACCGGCGATGCTTCCGGCAGCGATTTTGTACTGGAGGCCTGTCTCGAAAACTCCAGTGATCCACAAAAATATCAGGCCACGGCTATATCACCTTGCACCACAGCTAATTATCGGGTATTTAATCCATAAAAAGGGGTAGTATTTATATGAACATAACGAAAGATTTATCAAAACAAAGAGGATTTACGTTAATCGAACTCCTCGTCGTTATTTCAATTATCGGAATACTATCTGCACTGCTCTTACCCAATTTAACCAGCGCCCAGGCACGTGCCCGTGACGGCCGACGCAAGTCCGATCTGAAAGCCATCGCCACCGGACTGGAACTTTTTTATAACGATAATAATTACTACCCTGCCCGCTGGGTATCCGGAGCAACCGCCGCCAAATTTGATTTCGCTAATGCGTTGACCGATGCAGCCGGAACCACAACCTATATCAAATCCCCGGTACCAAAGGACCCGAAAAACACAGCTACCGGAAACTACGAATACTATTACTGCACCCAATCCGATACCGCAACCAACAACAAGAAATTTAACCTGTTTGCTAAGCTGGAGAATACCAACGATCCGGATAAGTGTACCGCATCACCTTGCGCCAATAGCATCAATACTTCCAATGGTGTTTGTGGACGCGGTAGTGCCACCACAGCGGCTTCATCAGCAATTATCAATGCGATGACCTACACCGTTTCCGAACCGTAAAGGTACTTAGAAAAAAGCTTGACGCTGCTATCACAACTCCCCTACACTGTAGTAAGCGATGAAAAATCAAAACGGTTTCACTCTCATAGAACTTCTGGTCGTAGTTACCATCATGGGCATTCTTTTAACATTGGCTATTCCCGCCTATCGGAATTTTAATGAAGAACAATCGGTCAGTTTAGCGGCCAACATGGTTAAAGACGACATTCAGTTCGGAATTAACAAATCGACTTCGGGATTCAATGCCCACTGGTTTGGAGTAACTCTGAACGCCGATACCGCAGCAGTTCCCGGTCCGTATACCGAATATAAAAACTTTGAAATTACGCCGAATAACTCATCAGGGATTGTTGTCTGTCCGCCAATTGTCATAAGCCTTTCTACGGCCCCTTGTTCATCATCAGTACATAAGAAGGAAACGGTCAAAAAATATCCAACCGGTGTAAAACTCGACAAGATTATTTTGTATGATATGGAAGCTAATGCTATTGACTACCCCAGTTTTATCGATGTACGATTTAATCAATCACCACAGAGCGGACAAATTATTATCAGCTCCGAAGGAACGGCACCGGCATTACGGGCCAAGATAGCTCGAGCCGAACTTCAGTATAAAAACGGAACGTTTCAGCGAAGTCTGGTTGTTGATGGAGGAAATGTCTGTGATGATATGCAACCGAATAAAACTGCCTGCAATAACGATTTAACCGGAGGGCCAAAACCAAGCAGAGTATTTGTAGTGGAGAAATAGAATGAATCAAAAATTTAGTAATCAAACAGGTCAGTCACTAGTCGAAGTAGTTATCGCGCTGGGTATAGCGGTTATCATTGTGATCGCCTTTACCAATGCCACCATTGCTTCAGTACGCAATTCACAATTTTCCAAAAACCAGAATCTGGCCACCAAATATGCACAGGAGACTCTGGAACTGGTCCGCGCAATTCGGGACCAGAATACGGTCGGAAGCGTCACCGATGGAACAGCCGGTCTGAACTCCTGGGGAGACCTCTGGGGTATTAATCTAAAGAACGCCGCCTCCCCCGGTGGCGGGTATACCGGGTACTGTTTTACACTGAATAAAACGACTCTGGTACTAACGAAGCGAACATCCTGTGCGGATACCAATGGTGCCGGGGTTAGAATTGATGAAAACCTCGATACAACAACCAATCTTTTCTATCGAAAAATTAATATCACCGACGATGGCACCACACTTACCAAAAAACAAGTGAGTGTTAGAGTTTACTGGAGCGACAACCGTGGACAACACAACACCGATGTAACAACCTTTCTTACGAATTGGCAATAAATAAATGATAAAAAATAATCAGCAGGGCTTCACATTAATTGAAATACTCGTCGTCATTACCATTATTGGCGTGCTTACGGGTATCACTGCGGATATTTTTATCCAAATCGTACGCGGTTCAAATAAGGCCAATGTCGTCACCGAAATAAAACAGAATGGTGATAATATCCTCAACCAGCTTGAACGCACTATCCGTAATGCCGAAGAAATTACCGCTATGGGTGGTACCAATACGTTTGACTGGGCTCCATCCTCAGCGTGGACCGATGTCTCAACTATTGTTGCGCCCGATACTTGGAGCTGTTCCTTTAAGTACTGCGCAATCATCGTTAAGAACCAAGGCGCTACCGGAGGGTATACCAAAATTGAAATTCACGCCCAAACCGGCACTTCGCCGATTGTCGGAGACCAACGCTGCAGCAGTTCGCCATTTACCACCAACGACCAGGATCAAACAAAGTCACCGTACGAATGTAATGGCAATATTCGCCTCGTTACCGATACATCTACTTCTGCAGTGGATAATTTAAAAAATACAACTAATGCTGTTACAGCCACGACTATTGGGCAGGTAATATCCAACACCGAACGCCGCAGCGGGGTCAGTGTTCGCGCCACCACCGCCGGTGATCCCTTCTTCAACATCCGATTCAATTCTTCAAGTCCACCGTTAGTTACCACGCAATTTGCATTAACACAGGGCATTAATGCATCCAGTCGTGTTGATGCCACCGCCATCGTTCCATTCACACAAACAATATCACTACGGGTATATAACAGTGACTAAATATCCTCTTGATTAATTAGTGAGTGGTAATACACAATAGAAAAAGCTAGGAGAGATGATATGAAACAAATCAAAAATACTTTACAGGACCAGTCAGGCCAAATGGCTATTCTTGTTATGTTGGTGCTGGTTGTAGCACTCACTATCGGGCTGGCTATTATTGCCAGAACCACTACCGATGTTCGTCTTTCCACTAATACCAATCAGTCTAACCAGGCCTATGCTGCAGCCGAAGCAGGTATTGAAGCCGCCCTTGGCAACAACATCACTTCGTACGGAACTGATGTCACCATTGGAAATGCCACATTCAATGTTTCAACACCTACCCAACAGGGTGGCAGCACTACGCCGTTCGCTTTTCCCAACGACTTAAAAAAGGATGAGTCTGCTCAAGTCTGGTTGTTTGATTACAATAATTTCAAAACCAATGCCGCCAGTCCGTATTCAGGATTCTACAATAGCTGCAGCACCCCGGCCAACTGTAACCAAATAACCATCCATTGGGGTACCAATGCTGCAACCAGCGGTAAAGAGCCGGCTCTCGAAGCATCACTTATTTATAAAGAAAATAACGCCTTTGGTGTTGAGAAATATGCCTTTGACAGCCAGTATAGCGTCCGTGGTAACGGATTTGATCCGGTAACCTACGTCTCCAATCCAACAGCTATTACCACCAACCAGGGCAGTAAAAAGTATAACTATAGCCGGACAATAACTCTTTCTAACGGTGAAACCGGTTCCGGATCATGCACCACTGCCGGACCACGTTGCTATCTCTTACTCCGCATTAAACTGCTCTATAACGACGGACAGGATCAGGGCGTCGCTGTAGCTCCACAGTCAGGTCGCTCACTTCCGGCACAGGGTACTCAAATCGATTCTCAGGGAAAATCCGGGGATACCGTACGTAAAGTACGCGTCTATCAATCGTACCCCACCTTACCGGGAATCTTTGACTTCGTTGTCTTCAACGGTAGTACCAACCCTTTGCAAAAAAACTAGAGCAACCACATGAAGCAAAAAACAAAAACGTATCGGAGAGCAGGATTTATAATCCTCTCTCTGATAGTCGCATCATTCTGGATTCCTAAGGCACAGGCAGATACCTTACCTAATACCACATACTCCATCGACGCCTCGGCAGAGACCGGAAATAACGGCTGGTATATTAGCGCGGTTCCCATTACGTTACAAACTACTGCCGGAACAAATCCCGTTCAGTCAATTACCTATTGGATCGACTCAGGTACCCCAACCACAGTTAATGCTTCTTCCACAACTAGTATCCTGATCGCCCAGGGAATCCATACGCTGTACTTTTACGCCAAAGATACCCTGGATAATCAGGAGGCTACCAAGTCATTTGCCTATAAGATCGACCTAGTGGCACCGGGAAACTGGAACACGTTTAATGTTGTTAATTCGGGTAACTCTCATACGTTTACCATTACAGACAAAGTAACCGATAAAACGTCCGGGATAGACAACCTTACCGCCGAATTCCAATACAGTGTCGATGATGGTAATACTTGGGGGTACTATTCTACCTTAACGAACTGTAGTTCCACCTGGAATAACAATGCCTGGCGAAGTGCCACGGTTTCACCAAATACGCCCGGATCCTTAAGTGTTACAGTAAACATTCCCACTACTGACTATTGCAATTCCAACTGGGCGAACACCAAATATATCCGGATTCGTATTAAAGATATGGCCGGAATCCAATCCACTAAACAATATGCACTGATGGCGCCATGGATGAAAACCAGCGGAGGTAATGTACATTCTGAGGGAATAATTGACATGACGACTGAAAACAGCACCAGCGCAACGGGAATCGTATCTACCGGAGGGAATACTGTTAATAACATGACCTCTGCACAAGGTTGGCAAATGAGAAATTATTCTATTCCAATCATAACCTCCTCCGTGTACATGGATTATTACAATAAACTAAATTCGTCCGCTCAGAATTTGCCTTCAACGCTACCAACCACATCAGGAGTATATAAAACTACTGATTTCGTCTTAACTGGAACAAAAATCCCGGCAGCCTTAACTACTGCGCAAAATGTTGCCCTAGTAATATTAGTTTTCGGCGATCTCTATATAGACACCAATATTTCACTCCATCCAACCAGTTCAATTATCTGGGTAGTAACCGGAGATACCGGCATTCGAAATAGCGTTACATCGGTTGATAGCAACTTCTTTACCGGAGGTGAATTTAACTCATCATACAACGGAGGATCTAACAACCAGTTAACCATAGAAGGCTCTGTAGCGGCCTTTGGCGCTATGATTTTCGATCGATCTCTTAGTGGGACCAATAACTTAAATTCCCCTGCCGAAATCATCAATTATAATCCAATTATTTTTGCTAATCCGTTCCTGTTAAATGCCCTTAATCTCGACTCAACGGTCACCTGGAGAGAGATCATCGACTACTAGATCTTGACATGCCTTTCCACTGTCCTACATACTATATAAAGTTATGGCAAATAAAAACTTTTTCGGGCTGGATATCGGAGATTCCAGCATAAAATTAGTCTATCTTCAAAAAGATAATCAGGGCAGTAAATTGCTTGCATACGGTTTGGCACCCACTCCGGGGAACGGCATGACCTCTGAAGCAGACTTCGACAAAGAAGCTATTGTCGAAATCATCAAAAGATTAACAAAAGAAACCAAGGTAAACACTAATCAGGTTGTTACCTCACTGCCGGAATCACAGATTTTCACCCGTATTATCGAGATGCCGCCAATGTCGGAAAAGGAACTCTCATCTGCCATCAAATTTGAATCCGAGCAGTACATTCCCCGACCACTCAATGAAGTATCTCTCCGTTGGCAGATCTTAACCAAAGGTGATAAAGAAAAAGGTCAAAAAATGGAAGTACTCATTGTCGCGGCTCCGTTGACCCTAATCGAAAAATACACTGAAATACTTGCCAAAGCGGATTTAAAACCAATCGCCATGGAAACAGATTTATTGGCACAGGCTCGATCATTGGTAGGTAATAACCCCTACTCTCCAACAACCATGGTTATTTCCATCGGTTCAACCAACACTGACTTAAGTATTATCCGCGGCGGTATGGTAAGCTTCACGCGTTCCATTGCCTCCGGTGGTGCTACCTTAAGCCGCGCTATTGCTTCTGATCTGTCTTTGGAATTCGAGCAGGCTGAACAATACAAAAAAACCTATGGTCTCTTGGATGATCAGCTTGAAGGCAAAGTAATGAGCGCCATCAAACCTACGTTTGAATTAATTATCAACGAAATAAAAAAAGCGATTACCTTATATCAAACTAAAAACCCGAACGATCAGGTGAAACGGCTAGTATTGGCCGGTGGTACTGCAAAACTTCCCGGCTTGCTAATTTTCCTGGCCAACGCACTCGGAATTGAAGCACAGGTTGGAGATCCGTGGTTTAATATTAAAAAAGATCCGAATATTGAGGGTCAGTTAACCGAAGATGCACCAATTTATTCAGTGGCAGTAGGACTTGCTCTAAAGGAGATCTAAATTAGTATGGCAAAAGATATTAACCTATTACCCGACGTAACGCTTACAGAAGAACGCGAAAGTAAGTTACAAAAATTGCTTACCATTGTCAGCATGGCTATTCTGGTAGTAGGAGTAATTGCGTTAATCGCGGTTATAACCATCGATCTTACACTTAATGACGGATATAAAAAGTTAGTCGACGAAAACGATGGTAAAAAGGCCCAGGTGCTGGGATATGCCGAAACCGAATTGTCACAACGCGCTATCAAATCAAAATTAGTCACTTCTTCAAATGTTATTAAGGCAGCCAAAGATTATAAAACTATTATTGAGAACATCCAAAGCATCGTACCGGATGGCATCACTATTTCCGATGTGGCCATCGATAAAACAGATAAAATTGTATTAAATGGCAAAGCCAACAACTCGGAAAGCTTTTATAACTATATTAAGAACTTGCTCGACACAGAAAAGGGCGCCAAATATTTCACCGACGTTGTATTAGGGAGCGTCAACACGACCAAGGACAGCGATCTCCAATTCAACATCACCATGACGTTAGTTAAAGCAGGGGGAAATCAATGAAAAACGCAAATAGCAAAATGAAGATGAGCGTATACTACGTCTTGCCGGTCATCGCAATCCTAGTAGTCATCGGGATCGGATTATTATTCATTCAACCAAAGATCACCGAGATTCAGGATCTGCAGCAAAAGAAAGCCGCTGAGGAAGAGCGCAAAATCAAACTCGAAAAGAAATTGACTGATCTTGCCCAGTTGGAAAACAACAAGACTGATTTGATTGCTCAGTTAACCGCGCTGACTATTGCCCTACCCAACCAGAAAGAAGTTCCGGCACTCATTATCCAATTACAAAAAATCGCCCAGGAAAGTGATGTCCAGATTCAGGGTATTCAGTTAACTCCTGGAAAACTACTTAATGACACATCAATACAAGCTGCAGCCAAGACCGGACCATCCGTAAGCTTTACACTGACCTTCCGCGGCAATTACGAGGCAATTAAGACCTTCATGGGTAAAGTATACAAAGCCAAACGTCTGGTAAACATGGAATCAATCAATTTGAACACCGGTGGTGCACAATCTGAAGACGGCGGAGTGTCAGTCAGTTCAAGCATGCTGGCCTTCTACCAGCCATTCCCGGCAACACCAAAAGATGAAACTGAAGAAATTCCTGCGCTAACAGCCGAAGACAAAGAAACCTATGACGCGCTGCAAACATATAACTCATACCAGATCGATGGGACAGCCCCTGAAGCGCCTGCGGCTACAGCTACTCCGGCTCCAAGTGCCAGCGTACAGCCAACAGCATCAGTAAGCGCAACACCACGCAGTACCGGAACTCGCTAATTCGATTACGCTTTTTTAATTTTCTTAGTACGGGATCTGGATTGTTCACGCCGCCATGAAGCAATTTCGCCATGATTTCCCTGAACAAGAACAGCCGGAACTTCCCGTCCGTTAAAAAGTGCTGGACGCGTATACTGAGGATATTCCACTAAGAGCTCGTCACCGTCCACAATCGTGTACGATTCCTCTTCAGAGGATTCATCTGAACCAAGGACTCCGGGAATTAAGCGCAGCAGACTATCGGCAATCACTACCGCCGGAAGCTCTCCCCCGGTTAAAACATAAGGACCAATACTTACCTCTTCATCACAATAGTGATCAATAAAACGCTGATCTATGCCTTCATAATGCCCGCAGATAATAAAAATATGCTCAAGTTTTGAAAGCTCTTGGGCTTTGCTTTGCGAATATATTGTCCCTCCGGCACTGGTAACTATAACCCGCACCTTTGAACGGTCATACGAAGTTATATCCAGACCGGCATCGGTAAAGGCAGCCAACAATGTAGCTTCCAGTACGTCGGCACGCAAAACCATACCTTTACCGCCGCCATAGGGGTGATCATCTACATGGTGATGCTTATCGGTCGAATAATCTCTGGGGTTGTAACAGGAAAAACCAAAAAGAGCATTATCAAGTGCTCGACCGATAATGCTCGTTTTTAAATTGGCGCTGAAAACTTCAGGAAATAACGTGAGAAAATAAAGATGCATTATTCTTCAGAATCAGCTGTATCAGCAGAACCTGACGGCTGATCTTCAAGCTCAACTGAAACTTTCTTATTTTCCCGGATAGCTACAACACGTACTAAACTGCGGATTGCTTTGATAATCTTACCTTCCCGTCCAATTACTTTACCCATATCTGCCTGGTTTACATGGACATTGAGTACTACATAACCGTCTTCGCGAGTCTGCTCATCAACACTAACTTCATCTGGAAAGTCGACAATGGATCGTAAGATGTAGAGTAATAAGTCTTTCATTCTAACTCCTTTAATATATGTATGAGTGTACAAAGTTTATGATACTCTTTTGGCAAGAGACGCAACAGTCTGGCTTGGCTTAGCACCCTGCTTGATCCAATCGCGGTAAGAATCGAGATTTAAAACAACCTGCTTTGAATCTTCTGCGAGTGGAGCATATGTACCAAGCACTTCAAGTGCCTGACCATCTCGTCGACTTCGAGTCGTTTTAACAACGATACGGTATCGAGCTTCTTTCTTTGAACCAACACGTGATAATCTGATAGTTGTAGACATAACCCCTCCAAGATATCATGACTGAGGCCAAGCGTCAAGTGCTGCCTTGGCAGCCGCTTGTTCGGCCTCTTGCTTACTCCTCCCATGCCCTTTTCCATAAACCTGGGAGTCTACTTGTACTTGTACCTCAAATTCTTTTGCATGATCCGGGCCTGAGGTGCTAACCACGGTATACTGCGGAGAAATACGGAACTTCTCCTGAACTTTTTCCTGAAACATACTCTTATAATCCCGGAAGGTTCCGCTGGCAATAATCTCCTGCAAGTGGATAAGCAACCGGTTGGTTACAAAAATACGGGCTTTCTCAAAACCGAAATTAAGATATATCACCCCAAGTAACGCCTCAAAAGTATCTGCCAATAACGAGGGGTTTTCCTTACCTCCCGATTCGGCTTCTCCCCGCGCCATATGTAAATATGTGCCTAATCCTAACTCACGAGCCACTACCGCCAGGGAACCGGTTTTTACAATTGAAGACCGGTAGTTGGTCAACTGCCCTTCAGGTAAAGTGGGAAACGTCTGGTACAAATAGTGGGAAACGATCAAGGAAAGCACACTATCCCCTAAAAACTCCAGTCGCTCGTTACTTTCCAGCGATTTATCTTTACTCTCATTGAGAAACGAACGGTGTATAAACGCCTTTTTTACGAGCTGCTCGTCGGGAAATTCGATTGAATCCTCTCGTAATAAAGCAATCAGCGGTTCAAACATATTTATTCACTACTACTTTCTATTTTTTCGGTATTTTCGCGTTTATGTTCCTTAAGCACGGTACCCATAACGCCATTAATAAAAGACGGAGAATTTTCACCACCATACTCTTTAGCCAATTCAATTGACTCATCAAGAACTACTTTTTCCGGCAATTCATGATCCGCGAACAACAATTCCCACACACCATGACGCAAAATGGCCAGATCAACAGGGGCGATCTGATCCAAAGGCCACTGTGGAGCAGCCTCTTTAATGTAGGCATCAATAGTCTCTAATTGGGCAAGTATCGGTTCCAGTTCTGCGGCACCTTCAACATTCTTACGGAATTCCCACTCAAAGAGGAGTTGAATAAGATGTTCTCGGCGCTGGTGACGTGGATCGTTTCGAGATTTCATGAGTTTATTTTGACTTTACGTACGTTTTAGTATGCTCAAGCTTTTTTCTGAGTTTTAGAACAATCGCAGCAGTTCTCTTACCCTGGCGTGCGGTCGAATGTCTTCTCTTTGGAAGCGGTGCCATAAATCCTCCTTAAATTACCACTATTGTGGATTATATCAGAACAAATGTAAAGAAATCAATTAGCCTCGACCTTTTCCTGATCCGCCAGTGATTTAGCCAATAATAACGGGTGCCGCTTCAGCCCAGGATCGGCTTCTAATAGCCTTACAGCGTCACTTTTAACCCGACTGAGTAACTGTGTATCAAAGAAGTCGGCATACTTAAAAAGCACTTTCCCCGACTGTTGTACACCGAAGATATTACCGGCACCACGGTATTTAAGGTCAATTTCGGCCAATTCAAGACCGGAATCGCTCGTCTCGAGAGCCTTCAGCCGGCGGGAATCCTCCTGTTGCTCAGTTGAAGTGAACAGCAAACAGTAGGCCTGCTGGCCCCCTCTTCCCACCCGGCCACGCAACTGGTGCAACTGCGCTAATCCAAACCGTTCAGCCGATTCAATTAGAATGATCGACGCATTCGGGATATCGATCCCTACCTCCACCACCGGAGTACATACCAGTATCTCCATTTCCTTATCCCGGAAACGGGCCAGAATCTCATCCTTCTCAGCTGCTTTCATTCCGCCATGCAACAGCCCAACTTTCAAATCCGGAAAAACAATCGTCCGCAAACGGTCAAATTCATCAACAGCCGCCTTGACGGTATCTGACGATTCGGAAGACTCAATAAAAGGACACACCACAAAAACCTGTTCACCTGTCTTCTGAATATGTTCACGAATCCAGGTATACGCACCATCCCGTTTCTGCACCGGCACTACCCATGTTTTAATCGGTTTTCGGCCGGGCGGCATTTCATCAATTACCGAGAGATCCAGATCACCATACAGCGTGAGCGCTAAAGTTCGGGGAATCGGCGTCGCTGTCATCGACAAAATATGAGTCATCCCGTGACGGGATCGTAAATACGCACGTTGGGCAACTCCGAAACGGTGTTGTTCATCAACAACAGTCAGTGCAACCTTTTCAAAACGCAGATCTCCATGTAATAACGCGTGAGTTCCAACAATAATATCAGATTTCTCGAACTCCACTTTCACTTCTTCATCTTTAAATTTCTTACCGCCGGTCAGTAAAGCAACTTTTACACCAAACGGTGACAATATCCGCTGGATCGTTGCATAATGTTGCGTAGCCAGAATTTGAGTCGGCGCCATCAGTGTACTCTTATACCCGCACAAATACGCGGCGTACATAGCAAGCGCTGCCACAACTGTTTTTCCTGAACCGACATCCCCCTCCACTAAACGGTTCATCGGTTCATTTTTTTGCATGTCGGACAAAATCTCATTCACAACTCGGGACTGTGCACCTGTCAGTGCAAACGGTAATGAATCCAGCACTTCCTGTATTCGACTTTGATGTTCAGTAAAATCAAGTACAAAGTCAAGCTTTTTTGATCGCCACTGCACACGCTGCAGCTGTGACCGCAACTGCGCACACAATATCTCCTCATAGGCAAAGCGGTGCCTGGCACTGTCGGCATCGGACAACGATTCAGGAAAATGCATTGACTGAATTGCCTTGGATAAAGGATACAAATTGTTACGGGAGATAAGTTCGTCAGGCAGATACTCTTCGGGATATTCACCTAAATTTTCGATTACATGCGCAACCTTTTCGCGAATCCACCGGGAGTTAATGCCGGCCGTCTCACTATACACAGGAACTAATCTGCCCGCATGCAGCGATCGCTCCGGAGTAACTGCATCGACCTCAAGCTGTCGCACATCGGCGACACGATTCCCCAACGGCTCATTCACCCGCTCCCATTTTGGTGCAACCAGTGTCTCAATACGATTGTATTCCTGAATTTTTCCGGTCAATCGATACGTTTGCCCGGGACGCAGGCTTTTTGTTAAATAGGGCTGATTAAACCAGGTAACCGGCAGAAGACCACTCTCATCTTTAAACAAAGCTTTAGTGAGCTTCTTGCCATTCCGTGTATAGATATTCTCAATCGACAGCAGCTGCGCCACAATAGTGACATTCGTATTAAGTTCAACAGTCCGGCTCGTCGCTACTGTTGTAAAGTCGTCATACCGGAACGGAAAATAAAACAGCAGATCTTGTACAGTAAACAATCCAAGACTTTGCAAACGCGAAAGGTACGATGCCCCCACTCCGGGAAGCTTAGTGAGCGGATTCGACAAATGAAGCATCGGTAAGCTCCTGCTTAATAAAGAAAGCCGGACAATAACGAAGAGACCACCAGGGCCAAAAATGCTACTACAACTACTGCCGACACTATTTTTTTATGATTCTGAATAAACTCCATGGTATCCCCTATTTGGATTCAACTTTTAACGTCAGGAAACGTCGCTTCCCTACTTTAATTATAAGACCGGATTTTGCTTCCACAAGAGTATGCACATCGGTAATACGTTTTTCTTCCTCATTCTGCAGCAACGTTACTCCTCCTTGTAGGATTAGCCGACGCGCTTCACCTTTACTGGTAACCAGACCGGTATCCTGCAATAAGTCGGTGATTCCGTACAGCCCTGGATCAATCGTCCACTCGGGGATATCTTCAGGTAACTCATCATTTTGCACGGTGGACTCAAAATGCTCCTGTGCATGTGTCGCTTCCGATTCAGAATAGAAACGCTGGGCCAATTCAAAAGCGAGTTGTTTTTTATAGTCAACCGGATTTGCACCACTGTCGATGTTCCGCTTAATTTCATCGATCTTCTCAAGGGGAACTTCAGAACACATCGTAAAAAGCGGCAATATAAAGGTATCCGGCAAGGACATTATCTTTCCATAAAAGTCCTGCGCCGGAATCCCCAACGGCACTCCCGTACCGTCACTGGTGCTCATCTTTTTACCGTTGGTATTAACGATAAGCGGCGTAACCACAACAGCTTTTTCTTTGTGCAGATAATTATCAATCAGCTTACGTCCGGCAAGCATATTAAACGTTTGATCGGTGCCGCCAATTTCAACATCAACATTTAAAGCCACGCTATCATACCCCTGCATCAGCGGATACATAAATTCATGCAAACTGATAGGCAAATTGTTCTGAATTCTCTTCTGGAACATATCCCGCTCAATCATCTGCTGAACGGTAAAGTGAGAAGCCAACTGAACCACTTCCTTAAAAGAAAGCTTTTCCAGCCAGTCACCATTGTAAACGACTTCAGGAGGATTATTTTTAAAATCAAGAATCTTGGCGGCCAAATCGACATAATTTTTGGCATTCTCGACAACCTGTTCTTTAGTTAAAGGCACCCGGGTTTTATCTTTACCGGTCGGGTCACCAATCATGGCGGTAAAACTCCCGATCAGCAAAAAAGTTTTGTGACCAAGTTTTTGAAAATGGCGCAACTTAAATAACGGAACTACATGATGCAATTGCAGCGGGCCGGTAGGATCCACACCCCAATACACACGCAACGGTTCCGTTCCGGCAAGCCTTTTTTCCAGAAACTCCCGTGAAGGATAAATACTATCAACGTTTCGCTCAAGAAGTGTTTGTAGGTCGTCCATGGCAAAAATTATACTAGATTCTAATATCTGCGAACAAGCGGCATTTGCCCAGTAACATATAGCGTACCTTTTGACTTTTATTGCACTCTCTCTGTTATAATAAAGCAATGCAAGATTTAAAAAATGCGTTTTCGTCGCGTCGTGCCAAACTCGATAAGAAAGGCAATAAAGAGAAAGTCGAGCTCACAACTAAGCAAAAAATCCTCACTATAACTGCCGTACTTCTCAGTGTATTTTTCGGTCTCTTTCTGATCGGCATTGTCGTGGTAATTATTGTCTTTGCCTGGTTCGCCAGAGACTTACCGAGCCCGACCACACTGAAAGACCGTACTGTTGAACAGGCAACTAAGATCATGGACCGCACCGGCAAAACCCTCTATAACGTCTATGACGCCGAAAACCGTGAACTTGTTACCCTCGACAAAATTCCCAAGCACGTTATCAATGCCACCATTGATACTGAAGATAAGGATTTTTATAAACACCAGGGCTTCGCTGTCGAAGGCTACTTCCGTATTTTATACGACTTGGTTCGCTATCGTAAACTTATCGGAGCCTCATCTATTACGCAACAGCTGGTAAAAAACACCCTTGTCGGTGGCGACCGTACACCAACCCGCAAACTCCGTGAACTCATTTTAGCTATCCAGGTCGATAAACGATTCAGCAAAGATGAAGTACTGCAGATGTACCTGAATGAAATTCCCTATGGCGGAACAACCTATGGTATCCAAACCGCGGCCCAAACTTATTTTGGAAAAAATGTCAGCGATCTCAGCCTTACCGAGGCAGCCATTCTGGCCGGGCTCCCCCAAAGTCCAACCTACTACTCCCCTTTCGGCGAATATCCGGATGCATTTAAAGACCGGACTAAATATGTCTTGCGACGTATGCGCGAAGAAGGACATATCACCAAAGATGAGGAACAGGCTTCGATTGCCGAACTCGATACTATTAAGTTCGCTGATCAGAAAATCGACATCAAAGCTCCTCATTTTACACTCTATGTTAAAGATCTTCTGGAAGAGAAATACGGGAAGGAATTAGTAGCCGAAGGCGGGTTGCGCGTTTACACATCATTGGATTTGGATTTGCAAAATAAAGTTCAGGATATTGTCAAAACCGAAGTTGATAAACTGGCGAAAGCGAAAGTCGGTAATGGCGCGGCAGTGGTACTGAATCCCAAAACCGGTGAAATCCTGGCCATGGTTGGATCCAAAGATTACTTTGCCAAAGACTACGACGGCCAGGTAAACGTAACTGTCCGCCCCAGACAGCCGGGATCCGCTACCAAGCCAATCACCTACGCAGTAGGCTTCACCAAAGGATACACACCGGCAACCATGTGGCTTGATGTCCAGACAGCCTTTGACGCAGGTCCAGGGCAAGAACCTTACAAACCAGTGAACTATGACGGTAAATACCGCGGTCCGGTCCAAACCCGCACCGCGCTTGGCTCCTCGCTTAACATCACTGCGGTAAAAGCACTCGCTGTTAATGGCATTAAAGACACCATGAAAGTAGCCTACGATATGGGACTCACTAATTGGGAGCCGACGCCGCAGGCTATGCAAAATGTTGGACTGTCTTTAACATTAGGTGGTCGCGAAACCTCACTACTCGATCTGGCCTCAGCCTACGCGGTATTTGCCAATCAGGGCGTTAAACAGGATCTTGTCTCGGTAATAAAAGTCACCGATTCAAAAGGAAAAGTTATCGATGAGTTCAAACCGGCTACCGGAAAACGTATCTTAAAGCCCGAAATCACCTACCTTATTTCAGACATTCTTTCCGATGACAACGCCAGAATTCCGGCCTTCGGACCACGCAGCTTACTGTATATTTCGGGCAAGCATGTGGCAGTCAAAACCGGTACCACCGACCAGAAACGAGACAACTGGGCATTTGGCTACACTCCTTCTTACGTTGTTGGTACCTGGGTCGGAAATAATAATAACACCGTCATGGACAATTCAATTGCCTCCGGTGTTACCGGTGCTACCCCAATCTGGAATAAAATTATCCACACCTTAATCGACGGCAAGCCGGATGAGTGGTACACCAAACCGGACGAAGTAACCGCCCCGCTCGCAGTAGATTCCCGTACCGGTATGCGACCGGGTAACGGCACAACCGCTACCCGTCCTGAGATATTCATTAAAGGCACCGAACCACAACCAAACGATATAACCTACCAGAACGTTCGCGTTTGTAAGGGAACCAATGATGTTGAACACGACGGATGTGAAGCCGAAGATAAGCAGTTTGCTATTCTTACCGATCCATATCTGAAAATGTTCAACAAGCCGGGTGTCTGTCAGGGTGATTGTCCGAATGGCGGATCATTTGGAGGCTACTCCTCTATCGGGGGAAGTCCGAAAGATGCACCGGATATCAACATCAAAGACATACCGGATCAGGCCAACGTTCCTTTCACCTTCAATCTTTCAGCAGAGGCCAATCCGAAAGGTGATGCACAAATTGCCAACATGAAGATTTATATTGATGATTATAACTTGGTCCGTACGACAAGCTCATCACCAATCAGTGCCCAGATTAACTTCCAGCAGTCACAAGCCGGGACACATAAAATTCGCGTCGAAGCAACTGACAATAAAAATGTGACTTCAACAAAAGAGATTACGGTGAATGTGAGATAAAAAAGAGATCTCCCGGCTACCGTATATGCATAAATGTATCATGAAAAAACGCATAAAGCGTTAATCATAACTCAGTTATGAGCATACGGTAGACGAGAGACCTCAAGAAAATTGCTAAGACAATGCAAATAAGGGTAGGCTAGTTGTTGCAGAACCGCAACCGTTGAATCTCTACCACGGAGCCAGGCGCAGCGGTCACCGCAACGGTAACTGGAACCCTGGCGTGGGCGATGACAATGTTATTAAACTCTGACGCTGCCGGCCATGTACGGGTGTATCTTGACTCATATACCTCAGCAGCTCCATCGACCCAAAAGCCAACAGCATCCGACCAGTGAACCGAAAAGTCCACCGTTGCCATGCTACTTGGCTTAGCGGAAAAACCTTCCCCGTCGTTGAGCTCCATATAGGCCTCAACATAGTCCCCCAACTCCTGATCCTGCGGCACGTCGACCGTCTCAGTCTGCGTGTAGCAAACCCAGGTCTCAGAGGATGGAGCACGCACCACGGCAGCATCTGCCGATGGAATTTTAAGTCCCAGCAAAGCGACACCCAGCGCGAATAGAGCCGAAAAAATGCTGTTCCTCATAGCTCATGCCCTCCTTACGGCAACCCACGGTCCTTATTTTCCGCGGTATCAAATTGCCTTTGGCACAAGCGACGCCCGATTTATAATCCGGTGCCATTTGTGCCAAAGGAAGGCTATCTACTGTATGCTAACGGTAGCAGGGAGTGGTTGGAAGTCTTATTTATACCCGATCTCCTTGAGCTCAGATGAACTCAAATTAACGAGGTAATACGGCTTCCAATACTCCCAACTACGTTTATTTTTTAAGGTACACGTTGCTAATTATAGCATAATTTAAGCATAAATTCAAGTACTATAGGATATTTTCAATTAATAGTCTATCCACTTAATAGGAACGCGCCCGCTGTCAAACTCATCAACAATCTGCTGAAGCTTCTGCTCATGACGAGTTTTCGCGACCTTTATATACATTTCCCGTAGCTGAGGATAATACGTATCCTTAAAATGCTTTCGTGCTATGGTAAGCCTCCACAACAAGGCACGATATTCGGCAGGAGTAGCTAACTTCACCTCCATCGGAGCCAGCGGATCAACATCCGGTTCTCCTTCAATACCTTTTCGGGACAGATACGCTTGATGCGCAGCTTCTTCTACTCCGGCGAAAAGCATGGCATCCTCTGCATTATCATAAACCGCGCCCCCATGAATAGAAACAACCCGACGGGTAAGAAAGGAAGGTCTATTTTTCTTCTTTATTTCGTGAACAAACGAGGATCTATTTAAGTGAATTGATGAATCACCTTCTTGAACCCAGATCGAGGGACTCGGATAATATTCGGTCTCTCCTACTTTTTGGATAGATGGTTTAGTATCGTCCCAAGCTATATCTAAAAATCTTCTGTTGGCTGATAATCGGGCATCTACTAAAGACACCCCAAACGCCAGATTGCCTAAAAGACGCGAACCATAGGCAATATCTTCCTGACTTAGAGAGTAGTCCTTCAGCTGTTCAGCAACCCATGAAGCAGAATCACCGGCAACACTCGCGACAAATGCCTCCCGACGATCATGAAAATTTTCAACTACCGGTGGTGTACGTTCTTCTTCCATATATTAGGAACGCAAAACTGCAGAATAGTTTGTAGACATATGCTCGGTAATCATGTTCCGGATTTGCTCAGCATCTTTTTCTTTAATTGGCCCTTCGGTCGATTGATAGACAAAAGTAAAGGTCACAGCTTTCTTACCCGATTCAATCTGATCGCCATGATATGGTTTACCAACTTCAACTTTAACAATACGCGCGTCCAGGTTTCTGGCGGAAGCAACCATTGTACCTACTGACTGAGATTCATCCATAATAAACGACATCGCCTCGGTTGTTTCGGGGTATACAGAGTAAGGCTGATACGAAACAGTCAGCTGCGCTTTCTCTACCAACGGTGAAAAAGCCAGATCAAACATGAACGAACTTTGTTTAAGTCCTAATTTTTCCTGCAATTGCGGGTGTATCTCACCATACAATCCAATTACATTCTCACCGTCCAGACTAATACCACCTACTCTTCCTGGGTGGAACATCCCAAAAGCAGGCAATTTTTGTAACTTCTCGGCATCCTGTACAAACGAAACACCCGTTATACGCAGTGTCGAAAAAAGTACGCGCAAAGTAGCCTGTACACATCCAAAAGCCGATTCAAAATCATATTGTACAGGAGCAACGATACCGGATACATATAATGGTTCAAATGCTAAACTTACAGCTTCATCGGGCAAAATGTCATATACATTCCGGTGATACACCGATGAAAGTTCAAACAAATGTAAATCCTGCCGCAAATGTTTATTTTTTTCTGCTACCCACAACAGGTTCGGCAACAGTGATAATCGCAAATATCGCTGTTCCTCCGACAATGGATTAGCCATCTCTAAGGCGTTTTCAATCGCATAGCCACTCATTTCAATTTGTTCACGACTATTGAAAGAATAGGTTAATACCTCCTGAAAGCCCAAGCCTTTCAGCGCATCCAGTGCAACTTTTTTAACAACAAGTTTTTTATTCGTTGGAACAAACGGAATCTGCCCTACCGGAGTGGCAATTCGAACATTATCATACCCATAGATACGTGTGACCTCTTCAATAAGATCTTCCTCAATCGAAACATCCCGGCGGCGCCAGCTCGGCACAGACACGGTTAACCGCCATTCAACATCATTACCTTCTCTGGACAGTGTCGCAAAACCCAAACTATTCAAGATCCGTTCGGCATCGGCACACGGCATCGATTCGCCAAGATACACCTGTAACAAGCGCGAAGTAAGAGTTACCGGATTATTTTCGGCAGACGCTGTATACACCTCAACCAACGGAGTAACCAAGCGGGCCTGAGCATATTCATGGAGCAAATGATTGAGACGGCTTAAGGTGAAAGGTACGCCTTCAACATCGATTCCCCGTTCAAAACGAACGATAGCTTCACTACGGATGTTTAATTTCATGCCGGTGCGGCGAATCCGTACTGGGTCAAAGTTTGCCACTTCCAATAACAGAGCACGCGTTTCGGCAGTGATTTTACTTGCATTTCCGCCCATAATTCCGGCCAAACCTAATACTTTCTCGGGATCGGCAATCACCACAATACTCTCATCAAGCGCATAGCTCTTTTCATCCAGTGTTTGCAGCGGCTCGCCTTTATGCGCGTTTCGTACAACAAAAGTACGATCTTTTACTTGCAAAGCGTCATAGGCATGCGACGGCTGTCCGAGCTCCAGCATGACGTAGTTCGTTATATCCACGAGATTGTTAATTGGACGCATTCCCGCCCGTAATAACCGTTGCTGCATCCACATAGGTGAAGTACCAAGCGTAAAACCGTCAAATCCAATCACCGAAAACCGCGGACAGGCAGCGGGGTCTTCAACGGAAACTGAGATAGTGGGAATAGTATCGGATTTACCGGTACTCCCGAGCGCCAAAGTAACCGGCATTTTCAGTTCCTTACCGAAAAGAGTCGCAACTTCACGGGCAATACCAACCACACTGTTTAAGTCACCACGATTAGCGGTAATTTCTACATCAAAAACAATATCGGGTAATCCCAGGTACTCAACCAAACGACTGCCAACAACGGCGTCGACACCCAAAATCATAATACCCTCATGACTATCGGCTAATTCCAGTTCGCGCTCCGAACACATCATTCCGTGCGAATCGTATCCCCGTAGTTTTGTCACTTCAATCTTAGTTCCATTAGGTAAAACATTTCCGGGTAAAATAACCGGCACCTTAGCGCCTTCAAATATATTGGCAGCCCCGGTAACAATTTGTACTGATTCGGTTCCGATAGAGACCTGGCATACCCATAAATGATCAGAATCCGGATGCCGTTCCTGTCTGGTAATTTCACCAATCACAATATGCTCTATGCCTTCACCAACAGTATGCTGGCGTTCAACAGCCAACCCCGAAGCCGACATCTTCTTGCGAAGTTCCTCAAGCGAGATATCGGATATATCAACGTATTCTTTTAACCAAGATAACGGTACTAACATAATTTATCCTTACAAATAATTAAAATCTTTTCTCCATTCATCCACTTTTATTGCTTTACGATATTTTGCCGGCACTTTATCCGGATTCAGAATATACAATGCCTCATAGACGGCTTGCAGCTCCGAGGTAAGTCCCATGAATGAATCAAGACTTCTCGCATGTTCTGTAAAATCAAAATACTCAAGTTGAGTCTCAGGTATATATACCCACATGCCATGCCGTCTGTCTTCTACTAAGGCAATTCTCCGTCCCGATCGACCTGTCTCCACTTGTTGAACTAAATAGTCACTAAACTGTATCGCTTCTGTCATACATATTAAAATTGTTCCAGTAACTTCAATTCACCTTCATAAATCATACGAATATCCGGAATTCCCGAGCGGATCGAAAGGCATCGTTCAATACCCCAACCAAAAGCAAAACCGTTGTACTCTTTCGGATCAATCCCTCCATTTTGCAGTACTGTTGGATGCACCATACCGGCACCACCAAGCTCCAACCAGCCTTCCTTACATAAGCGGCATCCTTCACCTTTACAAATAGTGCAGGAAATATCCACCTCAAAAGATGGCTCAGTAAACTGGAAATGATATGGCCGGATACGCACTTTCAAATCATTACCAAAAAACTTCTTAACAAAATAATCCAGCGTACCAACTAAATGGCCAATAGCCACGTTCTTATCGACCAATAGTCCTTCAAATTGATGAAACATCGGAGTATGGGAAGTGTCATAATTCGGACGATATGTTTTACCTGGAACAACAACCCGTATCGGCGGTTTTTGAGTCTGCATGGTGCGGATCTGAACCGGCGAAGTATGCGGGCGCAGCAGCATTCTGCCATGTTCGGAATGCGGCTCATGAGATACATAATAGGTTTCAAAATCATCAGACGCCGGATGATCTGAAGGCATGTTCAGCGCTTCAAAGGCATGCCAGAACCACTCTACTTCCGGCCCTTCCACAAACGAAAATCCGATTTGCGAAAAGATATCAACAATTTCATAGTATGCCTGGGTCACGGGATGCAAATGCCCTACGCGTGGAGAGGGCACCGGAAAAGTCATATCACGCCGTTCAAGGCTCCCAAGTTGGGTATATCGGGCTTGCTTCAGTTCTTCGGCTTTTTGATCAAAGGCCTGCTCCAATTGCTTTTTAACCGAATTCAGCAGCTGTCCCATTTCCGGGCGCTCTTCCTTTGTTAAATTTCGCATTCCCAGGGAAATTTGAGCATAAGAACTATCTTTTTTGTCGAGAATTTCAAAACGGTATTTATCAAGAGACTGAACATCAGCTATAGACTGTAGCTGAGTTAAGGTTGTATCTAAGAGTTTCTGTAAATCATCTTTCATAAGCAATGCTCCAAGTATATCAAAAAAAATCCCGCACTCACAAGCATGAATGCGGGATAAAATGGTGAAATAGTTGAGTAACTATTTCACCATTCCCATTAACTGAGTAAAGCTCTTTGGATCTTCAAGAACCATTGTAGCTAACATTTTTCGGTCAAGTGCAATTTCCTTCTTCTTTAAAGCAGCCATGAATGTGCTGTATTTCAAACCTTCGGCACGAAGTGCTCCGCTGATACGGGCAATCCATAACGAACGCATATCTCGCTTACGAAGCTTGCGACCATGATACGCATACTGACCTGCATGCAAATCCGCTTCACGAGCACGCTGCACCAACCGGTTATTGGTCATGCGATAACCTTCTACTCTCTTGAGTAACCGATTATGACGGGCTCTGGATGTTACACCTCTTTTAACTCTGGACATATAAAAATCCCCTAAATACCTGGAAGTAACTTCTTAAAGTTCTTCTCCATCTTACCTGTAATTGGTTTTGCGTGAGCCATGCGTCGTAAGCGTGAAGCCGACTTTGGTGTTCGAATATGGTTATTACCCTTAGAATAGTGCATTAATTTACCGGTACCGGTAACCTTAATTCTCTTCGACAGAGCTTTTTTTGTTTTCATTTTAGGCATATATTTTATTTTCCTGGACTATACGATACCACTAATTTTGTTCCTTCAAACCGGGCTGGTCGATCCTCTTTTCCAACATTCTCTTGCGAGATAGCAGCAGTGATCTTTTTCACTAACTGATGTCCGAACTCGGGCCGGGCCATTTCACGTCCACGGAATTGTATCACAACTTTTACCCGATTACCATCCTCTAAAAACTCTTTCATTTTTCGAAGTCTAACCTCAAGGTCATTGTCCGAGGTAAACGGTCGTAAACGAATCTCTTTTGTCTCAACCTGTTTCGCAGCTTTCTTATTATCTGCTTCTTTTTTAGCCTCAAGATACTTAAACTTCTTAAAATCGATTATCTTACATACCGGAGGGTTAGCCTGCCCAGCGACCTCTACCAGGTCTAACTTTTGCTCTTGGGCGAGTTTTAGAGCCTCAGGAAGGGTAAAAACACCGAGTTGTTTTCCTGTTGCGTCCAGTAATCGAACAGATTCAGCTCGAATAAACTGGTTAACGCGATAAAATTTCTTAGCTATGGTGCCTCCTTAACTATACCGAAAAATTGTACCACGCACAAAAAACCTTTGCAATGGGATGATCTAATCAAGAGGGAGATAATAACCTCCAATAATCTTGTAGTCATCATACATTACCACTTTTTTTGCACTCATTTTTATACGCCCTAGAGCCTGATTACTTCGCCAAATCTGTTCATCGAACTCCCGGGCATAGGCCAAATCAGGATCAAGTACACGAAGTCGTTTGGAACGCCCGACTAAGTTTGCTTCATGAACCACTATTCTTCCGGCAAGAACCGCTTCTGACAATGCCTCAACAATGCGTCTACTCGCAGCAACTGGTATGTCATCATTAAAACGCCGTTTGATGATATATCTACTTTGATCTTGAAAGTCGTCCGGATAGGCCCACCGATCATACGGTCGAACGACATCAGATGTTTCAATCACGAGCTTCTCTTCCATACGCACATTTTAGCGTTTTGAGGCTATTTCTTCAAGTAACTGTTCTTTGAACTCGGCAAAAGCAGTCATTCCCGGATTCTCGCCGTTCCGCTTACGAACAGCTACTCCCTGTGCCTCCATTTCCTTGTCCCCAACAACCAGCATATACGGAACTTTCTGCATTTGAGCATCACGAATCTTGGATTGCATCGATTCTGAACGGGAATCCACATCCACTCGAACTTTTTGTGCTTTCAGCTCGACAGCAAGTTTTTGGGCGTACTCCGCGTGACGATCGGCAATCGGAATAATTACTGCCTGAGTTGGTGCCAACCAAGCAGGAAAAGCACCACCATATTTTTCAATTAAGAAAGCAATCACCCGCTCAATAGCACCAATTGAAGAACGGTGCACAACCACCGGTTCCTGTTCCTGACCATGCTCATCAACATACTTCAGCTGGAATCGTTTTGGCATGACAAAGTCGTATTGAACAGTAAACGCAGTATCCTCTTTACCGTTCACGTTTTTCATTTGAATATCAATTTTTGGTCCATAGAAAGCTGCTTCCCCTGCTGCTTCAACAGTTCTTACTGAACGCGAGCTTAATACCGAACGAAGGATACCTTCAGCCTGACCCCACTCAGCATCGCTCTTAAAATACTTCTTCTCATCCGAACGATCACCAAGCGACAACCGGTACCAGTAGTCGTCATTTGGTTTTAGCCCAAATATTCCGGCAGCATATTCAATAAGATCAAGCGCGGCATTTACTTCTTCCGCTGCCTTCTCCGACTGTACAACGATATGGGCATCGGCTAAACAAAAGCTGCGCACACGCTGTAAACCTGCCAGTTCACCTGACTGCTCATAGCGATATAACTTGGCAAGTTCCGCAATACGCATCGGCAGCTCTTTATAACTCCGTGGTTTTGAACGATACAGTTCAAAATGGTGCGGACAAGTCATCGGCCGCAACATAAACTGCTCATCATCAATATCGATCGGAGCATACATTGAATCCTTGTAGTACGGATAGTGTCCCGATGTCTCATACAATTTTATCTGTGCGATATCCGGTGTATACACATGCAGATATCCGCGAGACAACTCTTCGTCGACGATAAATCGTTCCAGCTCGCGGCGAACAGTAGACCCTTTGGGAGTCCACAACGGCAACCCCTTCCCCACTAGATCAGAGAACACAAACAGATCAAGTTCCTTACCAAGTTTTTTATGATCCCGCTTCCGAGCTTCTTCCTGCTGAACCAAGTAATTATCAAGTTCCTTCTGTGAAGGAAAAGCCGTACCATAGATGCGAGTTAACATTTTATTCTTTTCATCACCCCGCCAGTACGCACCTGCCAAAGAAAGCAATTTAAAGGCGGCTAAATCTTTTTGCGGATTTTCCGAATGACCACCCCGGCATAAATCTTCAAAGTTTCCGCTATTATAGATAGTTAACGACTGACCATCCTGCGCGAACTCATCAATCAGTTCCAGTTTGTACGGATTATCGGCAAATCGTTTCTTCGCTTCTTCAACTGACACTTCTTCTCGTTCAAAACCGTTCCAACTCTTTACTAACTCCCGCATCTTCCCCTCTATCTTCACCAAATCCTCATCGGATACTTTTACGTCGCCAAAGTCAAAATCGTAGTAAAACCCATGCTCAATTTCCGGCCCGATAGTCCGCTTTGCCTCAGGGTAAAGTTCTTTTACTGCTGCAGCCAATAAATGTGCAGCGCTATGACGTAATTGGTTCAAGCGTTCATCTGAGTTCTTCATATATCTCCTAAGGAACAAAAAAGCCGTCCTCAAGCACTAAACTAATAATGCTCGAAGACGGCTCTTCACCGCGGTTCCACTTCGATTTCATTTTTCCGACCGTTATTACGATCCAAAATGACACTTACAATCCGTTGCGCGAATCACTCGTTTTCAGCTCCTCAGGCGGTCCTTCGTAAAGTTCTGTGTAAGAAGCTCTCAATCTTCAGCTTCTTTTCCCTGTCCACAATAAGCTTTACCTTCTCGTCCTCAGTACTAACGCTTCAATAGCACAAGTATACCACATTTTTTACAAAATATCATGCGGAGTTTCGTCCTGATCAGTTTTCTTTGGCCAACGGATATCTCCCGAATTAAAAAGCTTTTTCAACTTGGTTAACGTGGGGAATTTGTCTGCATCACTGAATTTCTGCTCCTGCAAATCTTCTTTCCAGTTACCAAACTCATATTCGGGAAGATTTTTAGCCGCCTTACCCTGTGTAATACGGTTTATCTCAAGCAATACTGCAGTTTTGGCAAAGTTAAGACGACCTTCCTTTTCCAACCGGCGCACCGAGATATAAATAACATCCGAATGGAGGACTTTTATTTTAGCACCCTTTTTAACCGCCCGGGCAATGTAGTCAAAATCCTCCCCTACTTTAACTTCCGCATCAAATCCATTTAAAATACTGTGATACTTTTTAGTGCTGAAAATACACCACCCCATTCCTACCGGTTCAATGAGTTGCATAATTTCGATATACATATTGCCGAGTGCACATAAAACAGCATCTTCGGTACGGGAAGAAAGCGGTTTATAGTTTATCGTAGCCAAATCAAGCTCACGTTCCTGCATTTCGGCAATAGTATGGGCCAGGAAATGCGGTTTCATCTGAGTATCGGCATCTAAAAATAAGAGCAAATCGTGCTTGGCTAAAGAAGCACCATAGTTGCGTTGGGCGGACACTCCCCTATTAGGAGCTACTACCGAAGTCAGATGCGGTAAAACATCCTTGTGCTTCTCAATTACCGAAACAGTTTTATCCGTCGAGTTACCGTCAACGACAATCACTTCAAAGTTTTTGTAGGTTTGTTTAGAAAGCGAAGTGAGTAGTTTTCCAATGTAAAGTTCTTCGTTCAAACAGGGAATTATTATTGAAATAGGCTGCATAGGTTTATCTCTCAGCTACAATCGTACTATACGAGTAACCTTGCATCAAGTCATGGTAATGAAACTGGTGGACCCTAGAGGACTCGAACCTCTGACCTTCACAATGTCAATGTGACGCTCTAACCAACTGAGCTAAGAGTCCCGAAGCTCATTAATGTATTTATCAATAAGCTGAGGTCCCGCGCACATAGTGCGTGGGACGGATTCCATTGGAATCTGCCTAATCATACAAAAAAACCGCAATAAACACAATATTCACTACAGCACTTTACCCGAGGCAAAAAACTCATTACACTGGGTATATGCAAGAGATTCAAAAATTCGTTTCCTGGTATTTTTACCGGGTATTAATAGCTCACTTTCACTTTATCAACAATTCACTGGCTAAGGTCGAAGATGTCATTGGTATTACCACTAACGTCAGATTCTTTTTTACCCCCATCTACGGTGATCGCAGCTGGTTTGGACGAATTTTTTCTGTTTTTATCCGAACCTGCGTAATTTTGGTTGGTGTACTGGTATTCATGCTCAGCTCGGTTATTCTCTTTACCGTACCACTAATCTGGTTATCCTCCTTACTACTGATGTTCCGCTATCCGGCGTTTGCCGCAGTACCGATAGTAGGTTTCATGTACTTTGCTGTCAGCGCACGAAAAAAGCCATTTAAAATTCACCCTATACACGCAAAAAACTATGATTTACGTCCCTACTGTGACCTGGAATCCAAATATATCCTTCAGCTGGCTGGTACGTCTGTTTTTTACGACCGACTATTAAAAACTGAAGACGTCAAACATTTTATCCAAAGAACACTTCTCCCCGTTAACGAAATCCTCCCGGTTCTACAGCAACAACCTTACTCGATGCAGAATATGTCAACCGCGCTGTTTCAATTAGCACAGGAACAGAAGATACGGTATATACGAACCAATCATATTTTTCTGGCACTCCTCCTCCTTAACGCAGCATTCATCGACACGATCTTAAAAAAACATAAGATGGACATTCATATTATCCAAACGTACATCTCCTGGGACGAATATGAATTCAACCTTGTGAATCCGCCGGATTTGTGGGATGCCGATTATCAGCTGCTTGTTGGTGGTGGCACTAACAGAACCTGGCAAGGTACGGTTACCCCTATACTCAACCAATATGGATACGATTTAAATCAGGCAGTAGTGAATGAACCCAATAAGGTAATTCGTAATGAACTTATCAAAGAGATCGAAAAGTCACTGCAAAAAAGCGAAAACTCCAATGTCTTACTGATCGGCGAAATCGGCGTTGGCAAAGATACCTTAGTAAGAGAGATCGCGCAGTGGATTAATTCAGGAGTAGTTCGCGGACCACTCTGGAGTAAACGAATTATAGATTTGGATATCGGGCGTCTTTTTGCCGGAACTACAGATAAAGGATCCTTTGAAGCCCGCGTCGAGTCAATTATTGATGAGATCGAACGCAGCAGTAATATAATTCTCTATCTGAATGACTTTACAGCAGCCATCGAAACCAAAACCAAAGAAGGAATTAACCTGTTCTCTCTATTACAAAAACCAATCACCTCCGGAAGAGTAAAAATAATCGCCGCCATTACACCAAAAGAATATAAGGCACTTGAACAGAATAATCCCCTCTTTTTAGGACAATTTACCATGATAAAAGTACCGGAAACCGATCCGGTCGAGTCGGCTTCGATTATCCACACATCCGCCCTGGAATATGAAGAAAAATATCACCTGTTTTTCCCCTACCCTATCCTCGATTTAGTAGTCACCTATGCCAAAAACTATATCCATGAAGGATTCTTTCCTGCCAAAGCCCTGGCCCTGGTTGAGGATGTCGCGGTAAGCGTTTTTAATGCTTCAAATAAGGATCAGTGGATAACCAGGTACGGGCGAAGAATACCGGTACTAGAACCTGCAATTAACGCCTTGGTAAAAGCCAAAACCAATATTCCCGTTGGAGATATTGAATATAACGAAGCGCAAACCTTACTCCACATGGAAGACGAGTTTAGAAAATATATTGTTGACCAATCGGATGCTGTTCATGTTATTTCCGAAGTATTGAGACGCAATCGTTCCGGCTTGCGTAACACTAATAAACCAATCGGCTCATTCCTCTTTGTCGGACCAACCGGTGTTGGAAAAACCGAAATGGCCAAAACACTGGCCCGAATTTATTACGGAAACGAAAAGCAAATGATTCGTCTGGATATGAGCGAATACCAGTCACAGGACAGTATTGATCGCCTCATTGGCAATACTTCTCAAAGTACAAGTTTGGAATCCCTGGTCCAAATCATCCGGAAACAACCCTACAGTCTCATCCTGTTGGATGAATTAGAGAAAGCCCATCCACGGATTTTGGACCTTTTCCTTCAGGTATTGGACGATGCCCGGCTCACCGATGCCTTCGGTACTACTGTTGAATTCAATGAAACAATCATTATTGCCACCAGCAACGCCGGCACACAGGAGATTACCAAACAGTTTCAGTCCATAACCTCCTCCGAACAATACCAGGTCATTCAACAAAATCTTTACCACATACTTGCACCATATTTTAGAACAGAATTTTTAAACCGGTTTGACGAAATAATTCTCTTTAAACCGCTTACCAAACAAAGCCTGGAAAAAGTAGTCCAAATGCAGCTTACCAAGATCGCCAAACAATTATATGAAACCAAAAAAGTCACGATTACTTTCAGTCAGGAAACTATCGATACTCTGATTAAAACCGGCTATAACCCTGAACTTGGTGCCCGACCGCTTCAACGTGCCATCCAGGATCAGCTCGAGTCAAAAATCGCGACCATGATACTGGAAGGAAAAATCACTGAAGGGCAGTCGATACAAATTTAAGACTATATGAGAAACAAAAAATTACTTACCTGTATAATTCTCGCCGGAGTAGTAATCTGTGGGTGCTACCTATACGTTAGAATGTCATATCCATCATCTGGATGTATAGATTATGGACATGTTACATACTGTGAATGAGCGATGCCATCAGCCGGTTCACCCACATAAGAAATTTGTTCAAATTTGACTATTTATATACTATAATCTTGAGCATCTCCTCGAGGTAGTTTTGGAGTCGTTCCGAAATACTACGTACAGGAGTTGTTCTTTAACACACCGTATAATTATCTATCTCCCCTCTATAGAGCGGTGAAATGAGCTGATGAAATAGTCGGTTGATTTCACCGTTTTAGAAAGGGGGTGGTAGGATTCCGAACAACAAAACCAGGAATAATCCCTAAGATGACGTTGGACCAGTGTGGTTCAACTCAACAAGGAGAAATCTGTGTTAGGCTTACCACGGCGACTCATCGTAGTCGCACTCGCGATCGCGGCCATGCTCGTGGCCATTGCACCCGATGGGGCGGCTCACGCCGCTCCCGCCAACCGGCAAACCACCATTGCTGCCTACATCGCTTCACCGGCCTCTCAAGCCACAACGGCCGACGAGAACGACGACCACCCGCCGGAATGTAGCGCGATGATTGGCAGCAAGTATGGCTGGCGCTACACCTTCGGCGTGGGACAATGCATCAAGCTGACCGAGACCATCTGGATCACCTTCCTGGGGGCTACCGTTACTGAAGCTGGTCATACTGTCGAGGTGCTCGTGTCGGTAGGTAGCGACCGGCGTGTCTACGAGGCGCTACTCGTAACACCCTACAACGCGAACTACAGCGAAGCCACCTTGTACGCCACGCACGTGTGCCAGAACATCCACCTCTGGTACTATGGAACGAGCATGCAGCTCGGGGCGAAAATCGTGTAGAACGCGGTAGATAACGCTCGTCGGAGTTCGTGATTCACGCGCCGTGTGGCGAAACCCGTTTCATACGGCGCGTGAGGTTGCGAAGGAAAATAATTATACGGTGTGTATTAGTTGAGTTCCTATTTTAGGAAACCCTTCGACACAAATATATCATTGTACGTCACAAAGAGTAACAGCAAAATCAGCAGCGCGAAGAACACCGCGTGCGACCACTGCTCAAACTTCGGATTCGGCTTACGTCGGGTAATTGCTTCATACACCATGAACGCAAAACGGCCACCATCAAGTGCCGGAATCGGCAATAAGTTAAATATCGCCAGGTTTACCGACAACAATCCGGCGAACTGCAAACATGATAAGAAGCTGTTTCCACAGAACAACTGCGAAGCACGGTAAATGCCTACCGGACCGGCTACCTCAGCGGGAACTTTCTGCTGAAATGCAATTGATGTCACGAGATTTTTTAATGCGGGAAGGATCTGTTTGGACATTTCCACCGTATCATTAAAACCCGCTCCAATGCCATAGAAAGGCATTTGATACCAGGGATAGAATGTCGTTCTCAATTTCTGATCCAGTTGCACACCCAAAGCACCTTGACCAGCCGGCGGATTACTGCGTGGCACTACCTGCACATCCAATTTTTCCGATCCTCGAACTAAAGACAACGTAACTTGAGATTCAGCCTGTTCCTTAACCTTTGCGATCAGGCTTTCGGAATCTTTTACCTTTTCACCATTAATTGCATCTACCCGATCGTTAGGGCGAATACCGGCCACATCAGCCGGAGAACCGCTCACTACTTGCCCTACCAGGACATCAATCTGCGGGGGTCGAGAAGGAATACCAATATTTGAGTACACAATTGCAAACAACGCGATACCCAGTATAAAGTTCATCACCACACCTGCCAGCACAATTACCATTCGTTTCCATAACGCG
This sequence comes from uncultured Gammaproteobacteria bacterium, assembly GCA_964403585.1. Classification (GTDB taxonomy): domain Bacteria; phylum Patescibacteriota; class Microgenomatia; order JALYQM01; family JALYQM01; genus JALYQM01. The sequence goes on from CAYOFQ010000001.1 coordinate 1,004,077, forward strand.
GCATTCTGAAAATTCTTTGGATCAGATGCATCGGAATAGATGGAGTCTTCTCCGGTCAAACGGACAAAGCCACCAATCGGCAGCCAGTTTAAAGAGAATAAAGTACGCTCATCAGGTTTACCGGGACCCGGCTTCTTGCCAAACCTTCTGCCAAAAAGACGTGGAGGCAACCCAAACCCGAACTCTTCAACACGTACACCACTTTTTTTCGCAGCGATAAAATGGCCAAACTCATGAAGAATCACGAGGACCAGCAATATAATGATAAAATCCATTGAGCAGTTCCTTTCTTAGAACGGGAATTATTAGACTTTCATTAAATCAGCTTCTTTGGCTTCACCTAAAGAATCAATTTGTGCAGCATAGGTATCAACCATTTTCTGTATCTTCTCTTTTTCGCGCTTGGCATCATCTTCCGAAATCTCTTTCGCCTTTTCTTGCTTCTCAATATCTTTAACGGCATCTTGCCTGACCATACGTAAGCGAACCTTATAATCTTCAACAATCTGTTTTACTCTTTTAACAAACTCTTTACGTCGTTCTTCAGTCAAAGGAGGAATAGCGATACGAATCACATTCGATGCATCAATCTGCGGATTTAATCCTACGTTTGCTTCTTCAATCCCCTTTCGAATCGGCGTTAAATTCCCGGTATCCCATGGTTGAATTGTAATCATATGCGCATCAGGAGCTAAAATTGTTGCTAACTCCATCAGGCGCATTTTTGTACCATAGACTTCAACAAAAATATTCTCAACGAGTGCCGGCGTAGCACGGCCGGTACGAACCGTATTAATCTCAGACTGCAATCCCTCGACTATTTTTTGCATATGGGAATCAAGTGAGTCCATAGATTATTCTCCAAGAGTGAATCGGGCAAATCGGCGAATTTGGATGTTTTCTCCAAGCTTTGCAATACCCGACTTAACTAAGTCTTTAATGGTCATTTTACTATCTCTAATATAAGCTTGTTTCTCAAGTTCCGCAACGTCCACCGGGTTCATCGCTGAAACTTGCATCGCAATTTCCTTGCCGAGTTTCTGGAAATCTTCAGTTCGCGCAACAAAATCGGTTTCGCAGAGCAATTCTACCATTGCAGCGATTCGCCCCTCACCGTGTGAATAGGTAAACACCGATCCACTACCGGTAACACGATCAGATTTCTTATCGGCTTTTTCGATACCTTCTGCCTGCAATATTTCAGCAGCTTTCTTCAAATCACCTTCGGCTTTCTCTAAAGCACGTCGGCAATTCATAATTCCTGCCCCGGTCTTTTCGCGGAGCTCTTTAACCATTTCAGCGGTAATGTTCATATAATACTCCTGTGTTTCTGAGAGAACCCTGAAGGGAATTCAAGGTTCTCTCTCATTTTTATTGTGTGATGATATTAAGCGGTCTCTTCTTTTTTCTTCGCAGTTTTGCGCTTTGGCTTTTCGTCTTTCAAGCCCTCAATTGCTTCAGCCTTGTCTTTATCAGATGCTTTAGCTCCAGCTGCCTTTTTACCTTCGGCTGCGGCATTAGAAACCTTGGTTACAATATATTCAATTGATTTTAAGGCATCATCATTGGCAGGGATAACGATATCAACATCAGAAGGGTCACAGTTGGTATCACAGACACCAATAACCGGAATACCCCGTCGCTTTGACTCCTTAACACCAATTTTCTCTTTACGTACGTCAACAACAAATACCGCATCCGGGATCTTATTAATATCAAGTAATCCCTCATAAATTTTCTCAAGACGATCAGCTTCTTTCATCTTAAGAGACTGCTCTTTTTTTGTATAGTGTTCAAGTTCACCTGAAGCCTGCTGGCTTTTGGTAGTTCTCAAACGATCAATATTTTTCTGGATAGTATCCCAGTTGGTAAGCATACCACCAACCCATCGCTCAACAATGAATGGCATACCGCAATCCTGCGCAGCCTTTTTAACAAGGTCTTTAGCCTGTCGCTTGGTTGCAACAAAAAGAACGGTTCCTCCTTCGGCTGCAAGATCGCGAATATATTCGCAAGCCTCACGCAAACCACCGGCGGTTAAGGCCAAATCAATAACATGGATGTTATCGCGGGACTGATAAATATACGGCTTCATTTTAGGGTTCCAGCGCCGTGACTGGTGACCAAAGTGTGCGCCTGCCTCTAAAAGCTCGCGCATTGATATATCCTGGGAAGACATGAAATTTCTCCTTTCAACCTCCACGTACTGTATCCCGTACTTCCTTAATGTAACTATCAATCAGGTTACGGGACAAGGATATGAGTGTACGTGTGCGTAATAAATACTCAGGGGAGTATACCAAAAATTTGCGTCCAGGTAAAGCTGCCTAAAAAGTGATGTCTCTGAGGATCTGGGCGACCTCAGCCGGAAGACTTTCCCCCCGCTTGATACCCCGAATGGAAATCGGACCAATTTCGGTAACATTGCCGTAAAAGCCGTCTATTCCCCGGTCCGATTGACATACTTCATAAGCAACCGGATTCGAATCAGCAGCCTGCAGAGGCGCTACCCGCCATTTTTTACCGGCTTGCTTGGAAATTTCCATATAATTCCCATATCGAATAAACATCCCCTGCTGATCTGCATCCGAGGGATACAGGCAGTATCCGCCATCCAATATCCCCTGCACGATACTGATTGTATAAACAGTATTTGTTATTTGAATAGTCGCACCGGTATCTGATTCATTAATCGCCTTTACCGACCAGCTGGCCGGATACTTCACGGTAAATTTCTTATTTAATCCGTTAGTCGACGTCGGAGTATGCATATATGTTTTGAGCGTTGCGGAAACACTTGAAGCAGTTGGAGTTGCAGCTTCCGGAATTGCCGATGCTGCTACTGTAGGCGATGAGATGATTGTCGGCTCAGGAATGGGCTCGACCCGGGTACAGGCAGCAAATAACAATACAAAAGGAATAACATAAAAATATTTGTTCATATATCTATACTACAATTATTCACCCGGCATTCCAAGTTGCGTTCATAAAAAGCTATCGCATACTTGGTGGACCTAACTCTTTTTTCAGTAACTCAGTAAGCTGGAAAAGCGGAGTGTAACCTTTCGCCGGAACAAAAGTTGAAAAGTCAGCTACAAAGTTAAGTCCGTCAACGGAAGTATACTTTTTTGGAATTTCAAAAAGCATTGCCGAATGTTCATTAGTTTTGGGCGTGACATTATCTAGATCCAACAGCGTAAAGGACATAATATCATTATCAATATCAATACGTGATTTACTATCAAAGATCATAAAAGGATGAATGTTCTCATTGCTAACTCTATGGAATATAGCTTGCGGAACGGTCGAATTATTCTTCAATGTATACATGACAATCAACGCACCATTTGTTGGGTTAACTATTTGACCGCCAAACCCTAATTCAGCCTGCTTTAGCTCCAACGCTGACGCAACAAATGCCCCTAATACAGTTAACTCAACATTTTCGTTAAGTTTGATTGGACTATTTTTCTGCACCAAAGTATACCCACTCAATGATGGTCCTGCGGAGCTGGCCGGACGCACGGAACGTGTAGGTAGCGGTGTTTTCACTGCTGCAACAGGAGATGCAGAGATTGGAGGTGACGCAGTTACCAAAGCCTGAGTCGACGCGGAAGGGATAGCGGAAATTGTTGGACTGGCAGAAGGAGGTGCGGAAACTTCTTCAGTTCGGGAACCGTTGAAATACAGGAAGCCGGTAGTAGTAACCGTAAGAATTCCCACCAGTATTAATATGATTGGAAGTTTACTCGACATCTACAACAAGTGTAGCATCAGGTACAGTTACGTCAAATATTCCAGTGCCAGATCCAAATCTTCAGCCAGTTCGGCCTCGATTTTCATTTTGTACCGTGTCACCGGATGATCGAATTCTATCGCCGCCGCATGCAGAAACTGCCGCTGGCACCACCGCGCATCAAAACGATACAACTTTTTACCGGTATATACCTCATCTCCAACGATCGGATGATGAATATATTTTAGATGCACACGAATCTGATGCGTACGCCCTGTTTTTGGGTAGAGCGTCAAAAGACAGTACTCTGTTGCCTCACTTTCATAAAAAACCTTTTCCTTTTTAGTCATCGAACCAAGCACCGCTTCGATCTTATCAAACGGCAACCGGAGTTTTTTATCTACTCTAAACTCCGTTTCAGATTCTCTTCCTCCGTCAAATACACCAAACTTCTCCCGGTTCATCGGATTACGCGCAATCGGGGCACGGATAATACCCTTTTCCTCTTCAATATCTCCATGCACAAGCGCCATGTAGGTCTTATGTACTTCCCGACTCTTAAACTTGGATTGCATCGCTTCAAGAACTTCCTGCGACTTAGCGATCAATAAGACACCGGAAGTATCCTTATCCAAACGGTGAATAATCCCCGCCCGCTCCAATGGAATACCAATCTGCTCGGTAATCACCTCAGCCACAGTGATATCTTTATCCGACTCCGAAGGAGCCACAGACATCCCCGCCGGCTTATTTACTGCGATTAAATAGTCGTCTTCAAAGAGAATTGGTAACGTAGTCATAAAGGCATTATAACAGAAGTGAGTTCGAGCTTTTTGCGATGCGAGGACTTCCGCCTTATACAAGTTGGTGCAAAGTTCTTAAATTTGTTCAGCGAGGCGACGAAGTCGTCCGCTGGAGGTCGCCGAACACGCTAAAGCGACCGAATGAACTCATTAAGGGGAAAAATAGCAAGTGAGCAGGCAATCCCTAAGGGGTATAAACTGAGCTTCCGCAGCGAACAAATTTAAGAACAAGCAAGCGATTATTTATCCCTGTTTCCCCGTATTCAAAAACGTATGCACCTCATGAAGAACCTGATCCGGAGTCATCGCCGATTTAATCAAATACCCTGAAGCCCCATACTCAAAACCCTCTTTAACAATATTATCCTGCCCCAGATTTGTTAACATAACCACCGGACCATTCTTGGATAACATATCCTTTTCCTTAAGCGTCTTTAATATCTGAAGACCATCCATCTTCGGCAACATAATATCCAGGAGAACCAAATTAAAACCACCCTCCATCGCCTTATTAAACCCCTCTTCTCCATCAGCACAGGCAGTTACTTCAAAACCCTCGTCAGAAAGTAACTCGTTATACATATCGCGAAGAAACTGATCATCCTCTACGAGTAAAATTTTATGACTTGCCATATGGTGCTCCCCTTGTAGTGTATAAGTGATAAAAAATCAGTCCTACCCCTAATACTATAGCAGAGTCAGCTAGATTAAACACCGGCCAGTACCGGAGATCAATAAAGTCAACAACTGTTCCATTATGGAATAGCCGATCTATAATATTTGATATACCACCTCCGGCAATAAGAGGCAATGCTATCCGTAAATACCGGTCATCAAACACCCAGTAATACTCATTAATGAGGGAAAAACTTTTTGGTGAAAAGAAATATAAATACACTGCAACCGCACTGATTACCACCCACGGCAGATACCAGGGTATCGGTAACGAAAACGCAATCGTTTTATTATAAAACACCGGAAAAATGGAATACTTCAGAACCAGATACTTCGAAAGCTGATCAACCACAATTACCATCAACAATAGTAAAACAACTCGGGTGGCAGATTTCGTAGGTTTCATTAGTATACTTAGGATGTAATTTTTTTAGCGCGTTTTTCAATATTCTTCTCGTCACTTAAACACAAACTTGCGAGTGGCATTATCGTTAGGCGGCTTTCTTCAATCTCTTTTCCGCACGCTTCACACACACCATAGGTGCCGTTCGCTATTCGCTCAAGCGCGGAATCAATTCGTACTATCGTATTCCGCAGTGAAGAGACCTGTGCCGCAACACGCTCATGAACTTCGTTAACTTGTGCCTCATCATCCGGTGAAGTACGATCATCTACCAGATTCACCGCCGCTTCCAGATTAAACGGATCGGTAGCTTCCAGCTCGGCAATTCGCGAATTGGATTCACTGCGTTGAGATTCTAATTTAGTTTTTATTTTAGATAAAACATCAGGCTGTAACATACCGGTCCTTTCTAATTTTCAGCAAGAACAGAATTCCACCAATAATACTAACAATTCCCAAAACATGTGTCAAATGAATTCCGTATATGACGATTCCGCCTTCGGTAAAAAATTCAAAAGAAAATAAAGCGATACCAAACAGAATAAAAAATAATCCGGAAATAAATCCGTCCGGGCGTCGGGTTCTGTCAACGAGAACCAAGATTAAATATAATACTAAACTAAACAAACCATAGTATAAAGCTACCGGATGCCGCAATTCTGTATATCCGGGCAAGGCAACTGCCCAGGCTACCGACGCCGGCGTTCCAACATAGCTACCGGCAAAGAAGGCCCCCAGCATAACAACACATATACCTAAGGCCAAACCTTTGAGGATTGAATCAAATAACGGTCTGAGACTCCAGTGCCGGAAATACGCAAATATGATAAATCCGAGCAACCCGCCTACTAATGCTGCAGTACCATCCAACCCCGGAAAGTAGGTTACCAGGAGTATTTTTAATATCTCATTACCAAATTGATCCATGTGGCTCAAAACAAATGAAGCCCTGGCAAACACTAAACCTAAAAAGAGCGAAAAAAGGATCATATCAATAATATGTTCCTCGTTATATCCGAGTTTTCTGGCTCTGCGCCAAATAAGAAAACTAGCCACGATTGTGGCTATGGTTATGGCAAAACCAAAGGTGTAAATAACCATTGGCCCGATTTTGAATAGTACAGGATACATGGTGAAAGAATTATAACAGAAATTAAAGTCAAAGACAGGATGTAGTACTTTTTGCTATTTGGCCAAAAACTTGCTAAAATATGACTCATCACATTCGCCGGGGTGGCGGAATGGCAGACGCGTTGGTCTCAAAAACCAATGGAGGTAAACTTCGTGAGGGTTCGACTCCCTCCCCCGGCACCATGGAACTGCAAGAAACTGACCAATTTCCGGTAATTGAAACAGTTACCTATAAAGCCGACTCCCCAAATGGTTCCGGCACCAGCCTCGTCGACGTACTTAAACAAAAAGCACAATTCAAAGAAACAGATCCTAACAATGTCGAAATTCTATTCAAAGACGAAGATTCTGATACAGCCTTTACCGTAACTATACGCAGGAAACTGCCGCGAAAATTCAAAATTGCACCGGCCCAACCTGGCAGCGGAATAATGTTCGATGCCGAGTATACGGATCAAAAGACGCTCTTTGCCAACACCGTATTAAGAACCACCGATGCCGAAGGTAACGTAATTAAATACCCGGGAATGCCATCGCTTACAGAGCTATTTGATGTATCGGTCAATTTCTTTACAATGCAGGGATACGAAATTAAAGCAATCGAGGGAGCGTGGGATAAACACCCGTATAAAGTTGGTCCACACAAAAAACCGATCCCAAGTACCAATTACGACTTGTATCATAAAGCGAAAGACCAGGGTAAATCACCCAAAGAAGCAGCTTTGGAAACACCAACCGGAAAAGCAGCAGCAAGTCTGGGGTTTACCGAACCAAAAATAATTCACGACAACTTCGCGGGTGTAGGTGTGTTATTCTACAAACCTGATACACTCAACGAAGGAACAGCTATTTCCGACCACTTATCGTAATAGAGCTACAATAACCCCGAGCTTAATGTAGTGTATCAAGAAATTTCTTAATATAATCTTCCACACTTACCTCCGCCTTCCACCCCAGTTCTCCAAATGAACGACTTAAATCGATTGTCGCAGTCATCCGGTTGCCTTTTCGTTCCGGAAGAATTGTAATATCACCACCAAACAATTTAGCAATCTCCATAACCGTATAACTTGTTTCATTACCCAATCCATACTTGTCCCCCTGGCCTTTTTCTCCGACCAGCATTAACCCACGTACTATATCTCCAACATAGGTAAAGTTTCGTCGTTGGGTTCCAGGTGCAACAACAGTTAGAGGCTCCCCCTTCCGGCGTTTTTCTTTAAAGAGGGCAATCAAAGTGGCGTACTTACCTTCCGAAATCTCACGTGGACCAAAAACGTTATAAAAGTAAGTAATGGCGTAATGCAGTCCATACCACTCTCCATAATTCTGAACAAGCTCGGTGTTCCGGGCCTTAGTCCAGGCATAGGGGCTTTGATTGGATCCCAATCCACCATCACCAAACTTGGTGCTGGAACCTGCGTACACAATTTTTATAGTATGTTTACGACAATACTCCAGCACCGCAAACGTTCCATCAACATTCGACTCCCATACAAGCGGTAAATCTTCAAAACTTTGTTCAACACGGGAATATTCGCCCAGATGAAAAATGAGATCAGGAACAGCAGTAACCAGCGACGAAATATCTCTGGTTGAACCTTTTATATACGTTGCTCCCGGAACATGATTGGATTCTTTACCGGTGAGATAGTTATCCAGAGAGTATACTTCGTGCCCCTCCTTCACCAGGGCTTCAATTAAGTTAGATCCGACAAAACCTGCTCCACCGGTAACAAGTATTTTCTTTCTGTCTGTCATAAAATTATGTCACTTTCTTTTTATCTACACCATAAAATCTCTGACGGGCACCTTTAAATATCAGGTCAATATCCCCTACTGCACCGGCACGGTGTTTGGCAATTCCCAACTTTATAAATTCCGGCTGATCGGGATCTTCTTTATAAAGGAACATCACCACGTCGGCATCCTGTTCAATAGCACCCGATTCACGAAGATCGGATAACTGCGGTGCCTTTGAATTTCGCGACTCAACGGCACGCGACAACTGAGATAATGCCAGTACCGGAATGCGTAACTCACGGGCAAGATTTTTCAACCCCTGTGATATTTCCGAAACTTCCTGTACACGATTATCGGTTGTTCGACCATGAACCAACTGCAAATAATCAACGATTAATAGTTTGAGGCCTTTTTCCATTTGCAAGCGCCGGGCCTTAGTGCGCATTTCCATTATCGAAATACCCGGTGTGTCATCAATATATAACGGCGCTTCGGCTAATTCGCCCATCGCTTCCTGTAACTTTTCCCAATCCTCTTCTTCTAGCCGTCCAGTCTTAATATTCCAGCCATCAACAAGCGACTGAATAGACAATAGACGGTCAGTTAATTCTTCTTTAGACATTTCCAAAGAAAAATAACCGACCGGGATTTTGTACCGAATCGCAGCATTCTGCGCGATGTTAAGGGAGAACGCGGTTTTACCGGTTCCGGGGCGAGCGGCCAATACAATCAGTGCCGAATCCTGTAACCCGGCTAACTTATTATCCACATCACGAAAACCGGTCGGAACACCACGCAATTTACCTGAGTTCTTATGTAATTCGTCCAAACGGTCAAATGACTCCGCCAAGGTATCACGAATCGGCACGAAATCACTATTAGTATGTTCCTGTGATAAATGGAAAACCAGTTGTTCGGCCTGATCAAGCACACTAGCCACATCACTGGTTGGCGACTGCGCCATCTCGGAAATCCGGCTAGCCGAAGAAATTAATTCACGCTTGGTAAAATGATCTTTAACAATTTTGGCATAGCGAACAACATTAGCCGCAGTCGGAACAACCGACGCCAGCATGGCCAAATATGCACTACCACCCACCACATCATAGGCTTCACGTTTCCGTAGCTCTTCGGTCAAAGTTATAACGTCGATCGGCTCGCGGCGCTCATATAAGTCAATCATGCACGAATAAATAGTGCCGTGCTGTTCTTCACGATAAAAATGATGCGGTCGCAAAATTTCAGCTACTTCAACAATAGCATCCGAAGAAAGCAATAACGCCCCGAGGACAGATTGCTCGGCTTCAATATTTTGTGGAGGAACATGTTCCATAGTTACATTTCGAGAACCACTACCTCTTCACCTTCCGGCACTTTATCTTTACTAATTGAATACTTAGGTAGCGGATCCACTTTGCCTTTTCCATACACTTTCAAAAATTCATCGAGCGTTCCAAGCGGCAACGCATCACTTATTTTATAGTGCATCGGTATTACGACATGTGGTTCAATCTGTGCAATAACTTTTACAGCCGCCGCTGCATCAATAGTATATACGCCACCCACCGGGATAAGCAAAATATCAACGTCACCAATTGCTTCAAGCTGAGCGGTATTTAATTCATGTCCAAGGTCACCAAGATGACATACGGTAACACCATCAAGTTCGACAGTATAAACAATATTGGTTCCCCGCTCTTTACCATCCTTGGCATCATGAAAGGTCTGAATGCCGTGTACTGTTACACCTTTTACTTCATATTCACCCGGCCCTTCAATCACAAACGGCTCACCTTCAACGGCTTCCTTATTGTTATGATCTTCATGCTGATGAGAAATCGCCAGTATATCTCCTGACACCCGTAATTTTTTCATCCCCACCTTTTCCGGTTCATACGGATCAATTACAACTGACGCATTTTTACCTTTAAGTTTAAAGCATGATTGCCCATACCAATTAATATCCATAGCGGCTCCTTTTCCTTGTAAGTTATATCAATTGTCTTTTCTCTTTATACCTTTTCCTTGTAAACTTGACAACATCAGTACTTCACCGTACTATGTGACTAATCAAAATAAATGGATATAAGGAGATAGTATGAATGACAGACAGGGTGTCCCCCCGTACGTTATCTACATCGGCATTTTTATCGTGGTCTTTGTAGTAGCACTTGGTGTTTTCCTCTTTACTTCACAGTCAAAAACCAAAGAATTTAACCTGGAAGCAACTCAATATAAAGCTCCTACACAGGTTGATCAGGCCGACGCTGCAACCGGCTCAGCTTCCCCTGCCGCACAGGAATCAAATCTTAAACTTACCGTTGCATCCCCCGAAGACAATGCCTACGTCAATACTAACTCTATAAAAATTGCCGGCGCAACCAAAACCGGGACAACGGTAACAATAACCGGTGGAGCTAAAGATATCGCCAGCGATACTAACAGTGACGGTTCATTTGCACTGGATGTACCCCTTAAAGAAGGCGAAAATAATTTAACAATTACTGTTTTTGATCAATCGGGACAACAGAAGAGCATTAACAAGACCGTCTATTCGATCGTGGAGGGATAAATGAAAAAGTACTATTCTATTGGATTAACTATTTTATTTTTCAGTATTGTCACATCGGTAATCTCACCAACTGTAGCGATACAAGGTAACGCTGCCTCACCAAGTCCAAGTGCCCTTCCCGAAGAAGATTTCAGCAGTGACACTCCAAAACCAACTAACACTCCTGTAGCACGCGGGCTCACCAGAAACGCCTCAGCGTCGGCCAGCCCCCAGGCACAAACAAGTGGTAAAACTATAGTATATAAAGGTGAAGTAACCGCCACGCCAAGTGCAGTCGGAAAATTTATTGTCAGTACTGCCGACGGTCAAAAAAATGTTGACACCGATAAATCAACAAAAGTTTGGATCTTTGATAAAGGCCAAAAGACAGTCTCCACCGTATCAAAGATAAAAATGGGTGATTCGGTAGCAGCAATTGGCCAAATGACCAGTGATAATAAAGCTCTCCTGGCACGTTTCGTCCTGGTGATGAGAAATCAGCCGCAGGAAAAACCACGGAGCGCAATGTACGGCGTAGTTTCCAATCGTGAAGCTTCAGGATCAGCGGCATTTGTGCTTGAAATTAAGAGTCCGAATAAAGATGACAAAAATAACTATCTTGTAAACGCAGAGACTACGGTAAAAGTCAAAGATAATGAAGCTCCCAAACTCAGCGATATCAAAATTGGTGATCGCGTGACCTTCACTTACTACAAAGACGATAAAACAAATGAGAACGTTATAACACGGATCTTTGTTATACCAGGTCGTGCCGCCGGTTTATTAAAAGATATTCGAGATGCATCTGCCGCAGCTGAAAAACAAAATCAGGACGAAGAAAAACTCAAATCCACTGCCAAGCCCACATCCTCACCTAAAAACGGGACAAATAGATAGTACGTGGATGAAAGCTTATGCAGATTAACAATGCCCATTATTCGGTGTATATTTATGACGGCCACGGACATTCTAATGCCAGTGACGGACTGCATAGTCCCGAACAGATAGTCGACATGGCGATGCGCAAAGGTCTGCAGATTATCGGACTTTCCGATCATAATGTTGTGGTAAACATCCCGCGCTTCCTGGATTATACGGACAAGATCAATCAGCACAAAATGACCATACTGCCAATTGCCGGTGTCGAATTAAGCACTACACAGGGAGATTTACTTGTCACCATCCCCGACCGCCATCATCTCGACAATTTCCTGACACACTATAAAAAACCTCAACGCCGACCAAGCCCGTCAGAATTAATCGAAGAATACATTGATAATTACAACGCTATTATCATATTCCCGCACCCTGAGATTGCTCACCATAAAGGTATCAGTTTAGAGTATATTGAACAGGTATTAGTCAAAATTCCTCAGCGGTATCATAAAAATATTGGGATCGAGGTCTATAATTGGATGTGTCAGGCTTTTTTTTGGAAGCGGGCCAAACAGGAACGGGGTATTCATACCCATAATCAGATCCTCAAACTGGCACCATTCTCCTTCACCGATTATCACGCCGCCTACCACGTCGGCAACGGAAATACCGCAGTCTATATGTCCGAACTATCAACAGAAGCCTATATCGATGCCGTCCAGCACCGGCGAACAGCACCCCACAACACCAGTAACCGGGGGCTCAGTGAATATATGCAAATAGTTAAGGCTGCCGTAATTGCGGAAAGCCTCACCAGGTTCGGAAATCGACACTTCAGGGTTCCTAAATCTAAATAATACATACCTTGCATTACAAGGAGAAAGTTCGGTACAATTATAGCGTATGAAATCATATTTTTACGATTTGTTAATGTTTGTTCTGGACATCACACAGACCTTTATTGTTGCATTCGCTTTTTTCCTGATAATTTACGGATTTGTCGTTCAACCTCATAAAGTTTCCGGACAGTCAATGATGTCTACACTGAAAGATGGTGAGCTTATCTTAACCAACAAAATAGTCTACCGCACCAAACAACCGGTACGGGGTGACGTTATTACTTTCAAGGCTCCGGTTGACCCAAAGAAAGACTATATTAAAAGGATAATCGGCCTACCGGGAGAAAAGCTGGAAATAGCCCATAACACAGTTAAAATCTATAACCAGAGACATCCTGACGGCTTTATACTGAAGGAAGATTATCTTGATACCACACAAATTACGGAGGCAGGTGTGTACTTTACCGAAGGCGAAGCCAAAATAATTCCTGAGGGCGAGTACATGGTCATGGGTGACAATCGGTTAAATTCATACGATTCGCGCGCCTGGGGAACATTGAAGAAAAATGCGATTATCGGCAGAGCCTGGTTCGTGTACTGGCCTTTCAGCCGCTTAGGATTTGATCCCGAACACCGCTATCCGGAAGAGATGCAATAGTAACAGCGAGGTTTAGAACTTTGTCTAGCGAGGACGTCCGCTTGGTGAGCCATAGACGAGCTGTTAAAACGCGAGCGAAGGCGAACTGCAAGCTATTCGATAATACAAAAGTACGCGAGCACATAACCTCTAAGGTTGAAAGGCATGAGCTTCCGCAGCAGACAAAGTTTCAACCGAGCGAAATTTATTTCTCTTCGTACAGCTCTTCAGGATCCTGGCCGGTCAACGCCTCATACATTTTATCAAGAATAGGATTCGTTTCCGACATCGTACCATTGATCATAATCACTATTTTTGCCTGAACACGCGACTGGGTAATCTTAACACGCGACATTAAGACACGACTTAGCCCTTTCTGCATTTTATCCAGGCGCGGACTTACAGTGAGATGCGATATGGACTCGGTCGGCTGTTTCTCAAACGGATTAACCTTCTTTTTCTTTTCCGATTCAAACCGGTAATTGCGAACCAATTCCTCAGTCCCGCGGACAGAAAGATTATTCCGCAAAACCACTTTGTATGCCTCTACCATTAAACGTGAGTCACCAAGCGCCGATAAAGCACGTACATGACCTTCGGAAGTCGCATTGGACAATAAACCGTCCTTTAACGCATCCGGGAGTTGCAGTAATCTGAGCGTATTGGAGATATAAGAAGGACTCTTCCCTACTTTCTGGGCAACCTCCTGATTTGTTAATCCAAACTCATTCATCAAGCGATAATATGCCTGTGCCCGCTCCAGAGGGTTAAGATCAATGCGCTGTACATTTTCGACAATCGCCATTTCCAACATTCCTTGCGGAGTGGTTTCTTTAATCACCACCGGGACTTTGGTCAAACCGGCAGCTTTGGATGCCCTCCAGCGACGTTCACCGGCAATAATTTGGTACCCCGCCGGAGTATGAGCAACAACAATCGGCTCCATAATGCCATGCTCACGAATCGAATCAATCAATTCAACCAGTGTTTCTGGGGAGATAACTCCACGGGGTTGCAAGGGGTTCGGTTGCAACAAATCAATATCAAGCACCACCATCTGATCAGCCATGCGGAAACTCCTTTAAGTATTTTATATCTTGTTGACGTCCCGGGTTAATAATTACCTGGAACGGAAACTCCTTTGATTTTGACTCTAACTACAACTTAGTATATCAGGAAAAATAGGACTTGCAATCGTGAAAATGTGGAAAATATCCAATACAAAAAAAATCCCCCATTTCTGGAGGATTTAATTGATTTACTGCTCAAGAATTAGGCATTAACTACTGAAACTACCGACTTACCAAAACGCTTACCATATTTTACAACTCCGTCTACTTTAGCATGAATTGTAAAATCGTTGCCGTAATACGTGTTTGGTCCGGCTACATAACGGGTACCCCGCTGACGGATTAAAATATTTCCGGCAAGAGCTTTCTCTCCGGCATACATTTTCACGCCAAGTCTTTTCGAAATGGAATCCTTGTTACCTTTTGTTGTTTTACCGGCTTTAATATGTGCCATTCGGAAACTCCTTTATCTACTATAAATCTTGTTGACGTCCCAGACTATGGAATACCTGGGAAATACACCTATTTTTACTTCTTCTTTAAAATACCGATTCTTCTCCCTACCAACGCTTTTTCCCGCTTATAGAGGATCGGTTGTCGAACACTAGTATAGCCAAAACGCTCACAATTGTCAATAATCCCTACCCGAAAGCTTTTTCCATGCATAAAGTACTCCGGTTCAGCAAAAACAAGTATCCCTTTGTCATCCAAAACCGTATGAAATGACTTTAGTGAACCAATATACAGCTTCTCAAGGCCTTTAATAATACGGTCAATTTTACCGGGTGTAGGCTCTTCAGTGAACGCCGGACCTAAATATGGCTCAGTAACAATTAGATCAACCGACTTTGGCTGTAAAATTTTGTCAACATGCGCCGAATCAGACTGGACAACACGAACAGACTCTTTCGCAATTTGAGCCTCTTTAAAAGGCAAAAATGCGGATTCACGCCCGTCTTGAGCACGATATACAGCTGAGTTAAGCAGCCATTCAACGTTTGCCAGGGTGTCCTGCACGGCTTTTTCCGAGTTGTCTGACCCACCGGTACGACAACCTAAACGCAGGCTTTCGGTCAGAATCGTCCCACTCCCGCAAAACGGATCATAAATTAAGGGCGCTTCATCGTTACGGGCAACCGAGTAATACGCTCCTAAGCCTGCATGGATCATCATGCGGGCCACTTTTGGCGGCAACATGCCGGATTTCGGATCTCTCGAAGGACGCCCGAAATCAACTTTAGACCATTCCTCAAACGGCTGGACGGCCTTGGTAAGTCCAATTATCAGCGAATCCCGGGAATACACCAGAACTAACTCCGCACCTTTTTCACTTACCAAATGGTATTTATCCAGCTGAACAGACGATAATTCCTGCCCGTCGGGTAACACAAACTCCGATGAACGCCCCTCGTCACTTAATGCCGACTTCACTGCTTTGTGCAGATTAATCGACGAAAAAGTATGTGTTTTTGAGCCGTATATGCTAATTCCAAAGGCAAATTTCTTGCCCTCGGGAAAGCGGTTTTTCAAAAGTGAGGCAAGCTTGAATACGATTTGCTCTTCGGAAGAATCGGCATTCATCCAATCGACAACAGCACCCGCTTTAACCATGCCGGCCGAGGTGGCAAGAAGTTCCTGCATCGGAACCTCCTGCTCGGTAGAGCAAATAACCACCGGTCCTGTCTCAAATTCATTTTGCGGCTGGAAACGGGAAATAAGCGCGTTATATTCCGCTCGACACAAATCAAGCGAACGCCCTAAGACAAAGAAATAATCATGCATAGAGAGATTGTACCAGATTAGATGGAGTCAATGCGAACTTGTTTGAGGCTTTGACGATGTCCGGTAGCCCGGTGATAATTGGATTTAGCCTTAAACTTGGCAACCCGAATCTTAGGCCCTTTGACATCTCCTAATACAGTAGCTTTAACCACTGCATCTTTAACGAACGGAGCGCCAAACTTAACTGAATCTCCACCAACCACCAATACCTGGTCAAAATTGAGGGTGGATTCGGTTGTTGCTGCATCCACAGCAATCACATCGCCTTCAAATACTTTATACTGTTTACCGTTAAATTGAACTATTGCGTATTTCATACCGTCAAATTGTACCTGATCAGGCTATTATCGTCAACGATCAGTTTAAAACATGTTTAAACTTTAGAAGCTGGAATACTTTCCCCTGTCACCTTATCCCCCGTCCTGCTAAACGACTCCACCAGTCCCAGACATACCAAAAACGAAATCAATGAGCTACCGCCATACGAAAAGAACGGCAATGTAATACCGGTTACCGGTACAATTCCCATATTCATCCCCATATTAATGAATATTTGGAAGAAAAGCAGCGCAGCCACCCCTATACACACAAAGACCGCAAAGCGGCTTTTTAGCATATCGGCCAAATGGAATATACGCCACAATAACGCCGAATAGAGCACTAGTAGAACCAGAACACCGACAAACCCGAATTCTTCCGAGAAAGTAGCAAAGGCGAAATCGGTGTACTGTTCCGGCAGGAAGTTATTATGCGACTGAGTTCCCCGTCCAAATCCCTTTCCCATAAACCCTCCACTACCGACAGTAATAATCGCTTGCAAAACATTATATCCGGTGCCGAGCGGGTCACGCTCAGGCTCTATAAAAGTCAGTACCCGGTTCCGCTGATAATCATGCAACGAATTCCAAACCGGCGGACCGGCAATAACAATAATCAGCACCAGAGTCAACAATCCCAACGCAATCGTCTTTTTTGGGATATCCGATAAATATAAAAATACACCCCATACAACTATAAACATCATTGCCGTTCCTAAGTCAGGCTGTTTATACACCAGCATAAAGTAAACCGTTGTGACGGCTAAACTAATACCAAACAGCTTAAAGTTCATCGCGCGATATTCGGCAAAAAGTTTGGCCAGGTACAAAATCAAAACCGGTTTGGCAAATTCGGAAGGCTGCAAACGGATCGGCCCAATCGGTAACCACCTGTTCGCACCATGACTAATCTCTCCAATGGCAAAAACAGCCAGAAGAAGCACTAAAACTCCAGCGTAAGCGTACAGCGCGTACCCCCGGTACATGAGTGGGTGCCCAAGACTCAGAACAAAAAATAATACCAACCCGATTAAGGCATTTACCGCCTGCGCGCGTGCCAAATCTGGCTGAAAAGATGATAAAACAAAAAATGACAGGAAAACGAGTATGAGCGCCGGTATGAGCAAATAATAATCTATCGACAGAAGAAACTTCTTTACCATGTTAGGAGGATTTTCTTAAGAACGTCGGAATATCGATATCATCATCCTGCATCTGCTGATACGATGGCTGCACCGGAGTATGTTGCACCGGTGGCCGATTATCCTGAACCGGTTTCTGGTATGGAATTCCCGACTGATATGAGGAAGGATGAGTTGATGATGCGGGCGCACTGCCAAAAGTTTGCGGTGAGTACGGATTGGCTTCACGCTGCGGCTGTGGAGAAAAATCCATGTATCCGACCGGCTTTTTCAATCTGTTTGAGACCATTTCCGAGAACCGTTTCTTCTCTTCATCGAAACCGGTAGCGACAACGGTAATACGGATTTGATCGGTCATCTTCTCATCAATCGAAGCACCAAAAATAATGTTGGCATCAGAATCTGCAGTTTGTGAAATAATCTTAGCTGCTTCATCAACTTCGAGCATGGACATGTCCGGTCCACCAACGATATTAAACAGAATTCCCTTAGCGCCCTCAATAGAAAGTTCCAGAAGCGGCGAAGAAATTGCCGATTTCGCAGCTGCGACGGCTCTATTCTCACCCTTTCCGTTTCCGATACCCATTAACGCCGAACCGGCATTTGTCATAATTGTTCGAACATCGGCAAAGTCAACGTTAATTAATCCTGGCATTGTAATTAAATCTGAAATTCCCTGCACACCCTGCCCTAATACCGAGTCAACAATCTTAAACGCTTCAAGAATTGAGGTGTCACGTCCAACGACATCCAGTATTCGCTGGTTTGGAATAACAATCAACGCATCAACTTTGTCTTTGAGTTGCTCAATTGCCTCTTCAGCAATCGACATACGACGTTGACCTTCAAACATAAACGGCTTCGTAACAACGGCTACCGTTAAACACCCAATCTCCTTTGCCAATCCGGCAATGATTGGCGCAGAACCGCTTCCGGTACCGCCACCCATACCTGCGGTAATAAACACCATATCCGAATCAGTCAACGTCTTTTTGATTTCATCGGCCGACTCTTCAGCGGCTTGCCTTCCCTTTTCGGGATTTGCACCGGCACCTAAACCACGCGTCACTTCATTGCCGATTTGAATTTTTTGTTCAGCCGGATTTTTCAATAAAGCCTGTGCATCGGTATTTACCGCAACGAATTCAACTCCCTGAATTTGTTGCAGCTGAATCATAGATGCGAGAGCATTACACCCTCCGCCACCAGCACCGATAACTTTTATCTTAGCGAAACGATGTACATCAGGTTTTATAAACATAAGGGAAAATTTTTCCTGGAAAAATTAATAGAATTACTGCATACAAACTATTAGATTACGTAATGGGAGAATAACATAGGACATGATTTAATACAAGGTTACACAATTAGCTTTTATCAAAACATCTACGGCAAAAATCCTTTGATCCACTTCATTACCTGACCAAAAACTCCCTCGCTTCCCTCTTTCAGTACACCGATACCCGGAACGGAAAATCCATGGTGTGATTCCGAAACAACGTCCTCTTCCTCAGCACCGTAAAGGAGCAGACCGGCAGCAGTTGCATAAGCCGGGCTTTGGATTTCATCAATCAAACCGGTTACCCGGGTTGGATTGCCGATACGGGTTGGCAATCCCATTACCTTACGGCAAACATCAACCAATCCAACAGTCTGGGCACCACCCCCACAGACGACTACTCCGGCAGGAATAGCATGATGAAATCCCGATTTCTTAAATTCCATAGCAACATGTGAGAAGATTTCTTCCAATCGTGGTCGAATAATTCCATCCAACAATAACTTGCGCGAAACAGTTTGTAACTCTTCACCAAGGTTAAATGGTCGCAAATCAATCTCATCTAACTTCTTGCGCTCCTCTCGGTCAAATGGTTTATGACCAACCACATTACCTGAAGGTTCAACCAGTAACCGCGGCTCTTTTGAAAGTAATAACTTAATCTGTTCAGCCGCATCCAGCGACACACGAAGGCCAATCGCAATATCATTGGTAATATTTTTTGCGCCAACCGGCAAAACCGCCGAATGAGCAAGTGAGCCGTCAACATACATACAAATGTCGGTAATGCCACCACCGATATCAATAACCGCTACCCCCAATTCCTTCTCAGTATCGGTGAGTACGGAATTTGCGGAAGCCAGTCCATTAAAAACAAAAGATTCAACATCCAACCGCATATCATTTATACACTTGGTAAGATTTTTAATTGAAATGGTCGCACCATGGATAATGTGAGTATCAACCTCTAAGCGAATACCTGCCATACCTACCGGATCTTTAATACCGTCCTGGCCGTCAACTATAAACATCCGCGGGACTACATGAATTATTTCGCGTGACGAAGGTAGCGTAATAGCTTTAGCCGCATCACTGACACGGGAAACATCTTCCGAAGTTATTTCCGCTTCCGGATGTGCAATCGCAACTACGGCATGAGAGTTTTGGGAAAGAATATGTGAACCGCCAACAGAAACATACGCCGAAGATAAGGTGTAACCTGCCATACGCTGTGCGGCTTCCAAACCTTCTACAATGGCCGAAGAAGCAGCCACAATATCTACAACTTGCCCCTTACGAATTCCTCTACTGGGAGATGTAGAAACACCTAAAATATTAACGGAATGATCTTCTTCATTAACCTGTCCGATTATAGTACAAACTTTTGAAGAACCGATATCAATTCCTGCAATTACGCGTGCGTCAGCCATATTGAATACTATAAAACTAATTGAGCTCCAAAACAAGAGCAGATGAAACCGAGCTGCCTACTGTTTAAAAGTGATTACGGGATTCCCGAATCGCAAATCAATTACTCGAATCTTCTTCTTATCTATTGTAGACATTCTTAAAATAGCTTGTAAAGATCCCAACTGAACGGACAAATCATCATGAAGTGTTACATAAATTTCCTCAGCGAACGGAGCGGCGAACTTAACCGTACCGTCCGCAGTCATGTCCGGAATAGCATCAGTATCATACTCGGATTTAATATATTTTTGTAATTGCAATAACGTTTCTAACTCCTTCTCGAGTAGATGCAATGAATCAATTTTCTGATCCTTAGGTATCAAATATCTGAACTGAGGCAGGCTCGGTGTAGAAACCAGAGAAATAAAGTTTCCCACCCGGGTAACATATCGGACTTCCTGTGTAGTATCTTCAACACGAACAAAGGTAAATTGGGCGATTGGATGCTCCGCAAGCACAGTGACAGTCAGTGTATTAAAAGCAAACGGATTCCAGTCAAAGGTAAGTGTGTCCAGACAGGGATACTTTTTCCTCAAACTCTCACCATCCAGGAAGAAATGGCTTAACACGTATGGACTCTTCTTGAAATACGTTTCTTGTATAATCTGCTCAGAAACACAGTCTTCGCTGTCCCCGAGAAATTTATAGGTAATGACTTGGATTTCAAATAATCTGGTCGTAAAAAATAACACCAGCACCGCAAATAAACTTATCACACCAATAGCCACACCCCAACGACGCCGAAAAAAGGAAACGATATTTTTTAGAGTAGCAAATCCACCGGAAAAAGAGACCGTTAATTTCCGGTCCTTCTTAACCGGCGTAGCCATAGGTTGGCGACGAACAGGTTTGGAAGCAGGCACATGCTGAAAACGCTGATGACTTTTTTGTTGTCGGACAGATCGCATATGCTAAACTATATCATGCACAACGCGAGCCAGCGCAACTGCCGCATCAGGACGAACCATCGCTTTGGCCTTGGCTATATCAGACTCGGAAACCTTCTTAGCCAGCATATCCTGAATTATTTTAAGTAAACGCTCGCCGGTTAAACGCTGCTGTAAAAGAGCGACTCCTAACCCGCTTTGAGTAAAAAAGTCGGCATTGTACTCCTGCTCCTTATGATTAGGAATGGGTATCAGAATAGCTTTCTTTCCCAAAAACAACAACTCGCACAAGGTATTTACACCCGAACGGCTGACCACTACATCAGTGTAAGAAAACACATCACCGATCATCTCGGGCTTAACATAATCAAACGCGTAATATCGGCCGTTATATTTGTCGCTATACTCCCACTGCAGTGCCTGAGCCTTCTCATAATCATGAAAAAACGTGGCATTCCCCGTTTGATGGATAACATGAGCGATCTGCAATAACTCCGGCAGAACCGAGAAAATCAGTTCATTAATCGGATGCGCCCCCTGATTTCCCCCGGTAATATACAAAACCGGTAGACCTTTTTTCTCCATATAAAACTGCCCCTGCGGATGCGACACTTCTGACCGGATTGGATTACCGGTTACAACAACCTCGGCCTGCGGATAATATTTCTTTGTATCTTCAAAAGACAAAGCTATTTTTTTTACATACCGCGAAATAATTTTGTTGGCTAGTCCCGGAATTAACGTCTGCTCATGGGTAATTGACGGAATACCCAATACCCAACCGGCGATTACCACCGGAACCGCCGGATAACCTCCAAAGGAACAAATAACATCAGGTCTTATCTTTCTTAAGAATACAATCGACTGAAAAAAACCATAGGGAACTTTCAGCAATGAAGGAACAGTATAGCGGGTAAATGTTCGCTGCAATCGACCGGTAGTTAAGGCATAGGAAGGGATTCCCTTCTCTTTCATCATCAGATATTCAGCGGACAGTGCCGTATCCCCTTCCCGAGTATGCTTACGACCAATAAACGCAAACTCAACTGAAGGGTCAAGTTTCTTGAGCGCATCCATCATCGCTAACGCAGGAGTAATATGTCCACCAATAATCGCAACTTTCATAGGGTATATTGTACCAAAAATTGCTAACTTAAGCTTTTTTGCGCGAAACTCCAGTTCGAATACCCTGATTCCGGCTCGTTGAAAAGGCAATATTCATCAAAATACCAATAGCAATAAAACCGACTACCAAAGCCGAACCACCATACGAGACAAATAAAAGCGGAACCCCGGCGAACGGAATCAACACCGACATGGCACCGATATTCAGAAAAATTTGAACTCCAAACCAGGTAATAAATCCAGCCGCCATTAACCGTCCGAAATCCTCATCGGCCCGATCGGCAATCAAAAATCCCTGCCGCATAAACAAAAATAGTACAAATAAGAATAACGTCACACCAAAAAATCCGAATTCCTCTCCAATAATCGCAAAGATCGAATCGGTTTCCGCAAACGGTAAATAGCCATATTTCTGCCGTGACTGCCCCGGACCGGTACCAAAGAATCCTCCCGAACCGATACCAATAATAGCCTGACGGATATGATACGTCGCGCCTAAGCTGTCAGGAGTATTAAACGGATCGGTCCAAAAGTGCAAATAACTATTAAACCGCTGTAACCGGTAGGGAGCAATGAGAATAAGTATCATAGTCCCGACAACCATTGCCGGCAACAACATGTACAGATACTTCATGGGTTCACGAGCCAGAATATAGATAACCACCACGGCCGATGTCGCAATAAGTGTTGTTCCCAAATCGGGCTCCAGCATCACCAGCAAAATTACGAGTCCCAGGAAAAGCAGAAATCCGGCAAACGTTTTGCCGTCACGCTTTCTACCCGGCTTAGAAAACCACGCCGAGAAAAAGATCACCATTGAAACTTTAGCAATCTCAGCAGGCTGGAAACCCACCGGGCCAATTAAGGGCAGCGCAGGCAAGCGTATCCACCGCTGCGCTCCCAGCGTTTTGTCCGCTACCCCCGGGATGAGAACAAGAATGAGCAAAATAATCGAAACAATGTACATCGGCCAAGCTAGCTTCTTCCAAAAGCGATAGTCAATGCTCATCGAAAAAGTACCGCAAATTATCGCGATAATAAACCACACCACCTGCGATTGCGCCTTCCCCCACGAAGAAGCATCATAGATCATCAAAATTCCGAACAACGACAAAAATAAAGCACAAAAAGCGAAAGAAAATGGCAGAAAATATTTTTTGAGGCGGGCTTCGTGCATGGTACTACTATAGCAGGCAACCCGGCTATGGTACAGAGATTGACAGAGAAATAAGCGAAGTGGAACAGTTGCTCGTTTTTATTAAGCGAGGCGACGAAGTCGTCCGATTGCGAAGCTCCCTCGGCTTTGCGAAGTCAAACTTCCGCCCTGGGATGTGTTTATGGATAGATGGAGATCATGTTCCGCAAGAACAAGCAATACATTGAAGTATCTCCGAAGTTATATTATCCAATCGACGCCAGCCATACACCAAACAACGCAAAAATAGCACCGATCAACCAGAACCGCATTACAATTTTCGGCTCTTCCCAACCAATAGTCTGTAGATATAAATGCAGCGGAGCGATCGGAAAGACCCGTTTTTTACGGAATCGTAACGACAACAACTGAATAGCTGAACTGGCTACCTCAACAATAAAAAGCCCGCCAATAATCCCCATCGCCATTACTTTGGCTGTGAGCAACGCTACAACACCCAGTGCCGCGCCGAATGCCAAAGCTCCAACATCGCCCATCCAGATACGTGCGGGAAAAACATTAAAATACAGAAACGCAAACATCGATCCAAGCCAAATACCAAGAAAAATTTGCAGGGTAGGGTCAACCTGCGCACTGGCAATCACTAAAAATCCAAGCAGACAAATAATCAGCAAACCTCCGGCCAATCCGTCCAATCCGTCGGTTATATTAAACGCATTGGAAAAAGCCACTATCACAAAAGCCGCAAAAGCAATGTACGAAGGTCCAAGCAAAAAGTTACCCAGCTTAGGAATATAAATATTGTCATATCCAAGTGTATACAAAAGATATCCCAACCCTAACGCTATCACCCACTGAATTACAAATTTCCAGCGCATTTTCAATCCCCAGACACCGGTTTGCTTAAATTGGAAAAATTTATGAATATCATCATACAAACCCAAAATGCCAAACCCAATCAAAGCCAGTAACAATGCCCATAACCGTCCTCCACCATCGACTCCCATTGCGGAAGGCAGGAAACTCGAAAGTAACACGGTTACAAAAATAACCAGCAAACCGCCACCCACAGGAGTACCGATTTTATGTCCATGCAGTTCATCAAACAAGCTTTTCTCTGCACCCTTAGCTTTCTCACGAGTTCGACGGAATTTCAGTTTATACAGTACATCAATAAACGGTACCACCAGCAAAGCAGTAATAAAGAATGAAAGTAAAACGAGTCCAAGTAGTTTTTCCATATTATAAAGGCAAATACCAATAATAACGGACCCAGTGGACAATCGGGGGGAGAAAAATAAACGAACCGACAATAATTGCTCCCAAAGCCGAAACCAATACCATACCCGCCGACACATCTTTGGCCACTTTAGCCTGTCCACGCCATTCCGAACCTAACAAATCAACAAATGCCTCCAAAGCCGTATTAATAAGTTCACATACTAACACAAACACTATGGTTAACGCCAATACCGCACACTCTACCCACGAAATACCAAATACATACGCTGCAACCATCACAAAAAAACCGACAATCACATGAACCTGGAAATTAGGCTGGGTATAAAAAACCCAGAAAATTCCGTTCAAAGCATTTCGTATCGAGGCAGTATGATGACCAAGTCTCCGGCGCATACTTTAATAATAGATCGCCGCACGCAGCTAGTAAAGCATCTCTACTCGGTCACAATATCGATCTTCGCGCCGAGCGCAGTAAACCGTTCGACAAATCGCTCATAACCACGCTCAATATGATGAACACCGGTCACCGTCGATGCACCATCAGCACAAAGCGCAGCAATGACTAGTGTCGCCCCTGCACGAATATCCCCGGCATCAACTTCTGCAGAATGCAACTGTGTCGGACCAGAAATTCGCGCGGCGTGAGGATGATCCGGATGGTCATCGGAAAGATTAAAATTATATACTTCGTCAGGGTTCTCTACTTCAGGACGGTACAACTCAATTATTGCTCCCATCTTTTGTAATTCTTTGACATACCCGAAACGTGCCTCATGAATGGTCTCATGAATAGTGGACTCTCCATCTGCCTGAGTCATCGCCACACACCACGGTGACTGACAGTCGGTATTAAACCCGGGATAGATTTCAGTAGTAACGTTGGTAGCTTTCAGCTGATCTCCCCATACCTTTAAACCATTCTGAGTGATCTCATAATGCCAGCCCGCTTCTTCCACCTTTTGCAAAAACGCCGAAAGAATCATCCAGTCGATTCCCTCAAGTTCAATCTGTCCTTTAGTTGCCATCGCTGCAGAAATAAATGTAGCTGCTTCAAGTCGATCTCCGAGAATGGTATGTTCTGTTCCATGAAGCGAGGTCACACCGTTAACCCGTATTGTTCGGGGATCTGTCCGCACAATATCCCCACCCATTTTATTAAGTAAACTGATAAGATCGTCAATTTCCGGTTCCTGTGCCGCATTTTCAATAATGCTCTGCCCTTTAGCACAAACAGTAGCCAAAACCATCATTTCCGTGCCAACATGAGTATTTTTTGTAAAACGATACGTCGCACCTCTTAAACCTTTCGGTGCATATGCATGAAACGTACCATCTTCATAACTAACTTCGGCTCCCAAGGCACGTAAACCATCAATGTACCGGTCAATCGGACGTTTACCGATTTTATCGCCTCCCGGATCCGGGATATGCGCCTCACCGGTTAAATTAAGCAATGGGCCAAAAGCTAAGGTCGCTGTTTTGCATTTGGAAGCATGCACCAGAGATACTGAATTATTCACTAACGTCCGGGCGCGGACAGTTACGGTATTATCGATGAAAGTAGTTTCTGCGCCAAACTCTTCAAGGATCTGCAACATAACACGCGTATCACTCAGATTCGGAATATTGTGCAGTACAATCGGTTCTTCAGAATACAAACCTGCCACAACAACTTTCAATGCACAGTTTTTAGCACCTGAAATGCGCACGGAACCTTTAAGTGGTGTACCACCATGAACAATAAATTTATCCATATTAACTAATTCTGGGGAAGATCAGAATTCTCCTACTCTAAATATTTCCTCTTTAATGTCTATATTGTAACGATCTTTAAACTCTTTTTTTATAGCATCCATAACCGCCAGGACATCCTGTGCCGTCGCAGTACCGTCAGTCTCAATAAAGTTGCCGTGTTTAGCTGAAATCCACGCCCCGCCGATCCGCTTTTGCCCCAACCAGCCGAATTTTTTATCAACTACATACCCGATAGCATCACTTTCAAACTGCCATTTCTCCTTATCCTCGGCTGAAACATTATGAAAAACACATCCGGCACTGTTAGCCGGCTGGTGCTCATTTTTCTTTACCAGAACACTTTTTGAAATTTCCTGAGCTTTAGCCACATCACCTTTAAATAATCTCAGTTTGGCACTGAGGATAATATCTTTATTGGTATGAAAAACTGAGTAATCATAATCAAAATCCAACTCTTTCCAGGACTTTTCGATAATCCGGTTATCTTCGTTCAAAATACGCACTGAATGAATAAAATCACCTATAAATATGGTATGACCGTGCACATTGTTGTAAATCCAACCGCCAAGTGTACCCGGTATTCGCATAAACCACTCCAACCCGGTAATCCCAACTTTAAACATGTCACGAATAAAATGCGGCATCGAGTAACCTCCCGATACTTCAAGGAATACTTTTTCAGCACCGTGGTTTGGATTCTCGGTATCATCGTAGTAGTGAAAATGAACGGCCGCGTGTCGGGCCTTCCCGGTGGAATGTTCCTCCCAATCATCAGGCATAGTAATTTCCGAATAGCCTTCTACCGCATTCTTAATTACTAATCCCCGGTAGCCTTTATCCCCGATCAGAACATTCGCACCGCCTCCTAAAATAAAAAACGGCACAGCTAGCTCACGGGCAAGCTTTATTGCTCCAAGTAACTGTTCTTCAGTTTTTGACTCAAAAAAAAGATCGGCCGGACCACCTACCCGCCAGGTGGTATATTTTTTAAGCGGTTCGGCTTCCCGAAGCAATTCCGGACCTATTAATTGTGAAAATTGAGCTTTAAATTCGGTATAATCGTTCATAGCGGTAATACAACACAACTCTCTTATTATACCATTTTTGCCTGTAAGTAGGCTCCCAGCTTCTGCGGAATATTTTCCATGGTACCGACAGCCATAAAGAGCACCACATCCCCCGGCTTAACCGCCTGTTCCAGGTACGAAAGAATCTCCAACGGCCTGGATATATACTGAATATGTCCAACCTGTTTTTCAGCTACCGCAACAATATCCCGTGCATGAACGAGGCCTTCGAGAGCTTTTTCCCTGGCGGCAAAAATATCGGCAATAATAACTTCATCGGCAGGAGTAAACGCATCGGAAAATTTGCCCAGTAAGCCCTTTATCCGGGAATAGGTATGCGGTTCATAAACACACCAAAGCCTGCGATCAGGATACCGGGCTTTCGCAGCTTCCAATGTAGCGCGGATTGCCGTGGGGTGATGAGCATAATCTTCAACAATGAGCACCTGATTAAATTCTCCTTTGATGTCAAAGCGTTTCCCTACTCCTTTAAAGCCGTCAAAAGCCTTTTGAATAGTTTCTATAGAAACTCCGTAACGCAGCGCAATAATTGCCGCAACCAGAGAATTCAGTACATTGTGTTTACCAGCTAACGGGGTGAACAACGAACCTGCATGTTGCCCTTTATGCGTAATATCAAACCGCGTCCCATTTGACTCATATGTAATATGCTCTGCTAACCAATCCCCATTAGAAGAAATACCGTACGTCTCCAAAGAAGCCGGGAAGGTACTCAGACGAGAGACATCAACAGAATCGGCACAGACCAGTAAGGTCCCCGAAGCTTTTACCGATTGAGCAAATTTTACGAATACCTCGTATTGCACATCCAGATTCGCGTACAAATCCATATGATCCAGTTCAATGCTCGTAATAACGCCAACAGTAGGATGATAATACGCAAACTTAGGTGAGGAATCCAAACACGAACTGGAATACTCATCACCTTCAATTACCACCAGTTTTCCTTCACCTTTTCGAAAACTATTGGCAAAATTCCGAGCCACCGCGCCTATTAAGACAGTCGGGTCTACTCCTGCCTGATCAAGTATCCAACCAACTAAAGATGTTGTCGTGCTTTTACCATGCGTACCGGCAATTACAATCTGTTCGTGATTAGCAGCAAACATACGATCAATAAATTGGGGGTAAGAAATAACGTCCAACTGTTGTGCTAAGGCTGATTGCAGTTCAGGATTATTTTCCCGAATATGATTTCCGAGTACCACCGTATCACAATCCCCCAGATTCTCAGGCGCATGACCGCTAATAAACGAAATACCGGCCTGTTCTAACGTGGTAGTTGCCGGCGGATACGCATTCTCATCCGACCCGGTAACCTCAAAACCACGGGATCGTGCAATTGCTGCAAGACCACTCATCATCTGTCCGGCGATACCTAAAAAATGAATTTTTTTCATAAATGGTTAACGATCTCCTTAAACTGTTGTCCGCGATCAAATTCATCACGGAATAAATTAAAACTGGTGGCTCCCGGAGATAATAATACCAAACCATCCGGCTGAGCAGCTGTATACGCTGACTGTACGGCCTGCTCATAATCGGTATATTTACCAATAACTAAAGAAGGATCGATCGAAGCTAATTTCTCGTCTGCAGTTCCTTCAAGTAGTACAACGTTAATCCTAGCCGAATTAATGAGCGAAACAAAACCTGTAAAATCCATACCTTTATCGTTTCCACCGGCAAGGAGTACTATTCTTTTGCCCAGTTCCTGAATTGTTTTGACCCCCTCACCGGCAGCACTGGGATTAGTAGCTGTAGTGTCGTTATAAAAATCAACTCCGTTAACCGTCCGGACAAACTCCAGACGATGCTCCACTCCGGGGAAAGAACAAATAGCTCCCTTAACCTGTTCAGGGTCAAGTTGCATATCCTGAGCCATTTGCCAAATTGCCCCTGCGTTGAGTCTGTTATGCGCTCCGAGCAAACGTAAATTCCAGTCCGCAGGAAGTGTTTGGGAATCAAACCAGACTACCCGGGATTGTATATCTGTCCCGAAATAATTTCCCCAGTCATTTTCAAAGTTAAGAATGGCAACCTGCTGTGAAGATTGAGCTAGAACTAATTGCTTCTTAGCCTGTGCATACTCATCCATATCATGGTATCTATTTAAATGGTCAGGGTATAAATTAGTAACAATAGCATACCGAGGTCCCCACCCGTTCAAGCGGAATTCATCAATAAATGGTGCAAAGCCTTCACACTGGTAGCTAGACAGCTCTAGCACAACAACCGAATTTTCAGTTATCGAATCCAACTCTGCTAACATACTCTTGACCAGATTACCCATTAAATGAGTTTTTTTACCTGCTTTCGCACATACGTATGCGGCCAAGTGAGACGTTGTCGATTTACCTTTCGTACCGGTTACTGCAACAATAGCCCGTGATGGTGATAATTTAAAAAACAGGCTTGATTCCATTTCCACCGGCACACCGTGATCCCGGGCGATTTGCAAAAACGGCGAAGTATGAGGAACGCCGGGATTACGCACTACCATATCCGTATCGATAAAATCTTTTTCTTCATGCCTACCCAGAACAAATCTGATTGGCAGGTTTCTTAACCGCTCAACCGCGCCATACATTTTTTCTTCAGGGTTAATATCGGTAACCGTAACAATTGCACCACGTTCGGCAAAGAAACGTGCCACACCTTCGCCGCCCTGATGAAAACCTAACCCCATTACAGTAATTCGTTTATTTGTGAAATCATTCATAGGTATGTTTCTCTTTGCAAAAGACTACGTTACTTCACTTTTATATATTCGTCAGCTCAGATAATTCTATCATGCGCACAGACTCCACTTTAAAATCGAAAAAGCGATGGTAAAACGACTGGAAGGAATCCACCGAACCGGTTATCGTCAAAGCAACTTTACCTGCTTCCTGAGATCCGTTAAGAAAATTATTGCTTGTAAGATACTCCTTTAATTCCAGAGCAAGCATAAATCCGGGATCAAGCAGTTGCACTTTACCCTCAAAATATTCCTGAAGATTTTCAGTCAATATCGGGTAATGCGTACAGGCAAGCAACAACGCCGTAATATTCGCATCCCGCACTGTGGACAGGTAATAGTTAATAACCGAATGCCAGATATTGCGATCCATTACACCTTCTTCTAAAATCGGGACAAATAGCGGACAGGCAATCGGGCAAATCTCTCCAACATAACCGGCGGTGCGCAGCGCATTTTCATGCACTCGTGATGCAATAGTATTTTTTGTACCAATAATACCAAGTTTCTCAACATTCTCACCAAGTAAATCCTGATAACGCATCACTGTTTGAACCCCTGCCACAATCATCCCGAAAAACCGCGACTGCAATTCATTCCGCAGTGCCGGGAAAGCTATACACGACGAGGTATTACATGCCACTACTATCGCCTTAACATCCTGCCGCTCCAGCCAGCGGGAGATCTGTAAGGAATATTCGATCACTTCACTGGAAGATTTATTACCATACGGAACTCGTAGCGTATCCCCCAGGTAGATAAAATTCTCGTTCGGAAACTGCGAAACCAGTTCTGACAATACAGTCAAACCACCAAACCCTGAATCAAAAATACCAATTGGACGATTATCCATAATAAAAAGGACTATAAGAATATTCTTATAGTCTAAAAAACTTTCTTAAATCTCTAACTTCTTAATTACTTCACGAACAACCTCTTGATCACTCCAGGGTTCTTCTCCCTTACCATAATTCATACTCTTCTCGTGCCCTTTACCGCAAATGAGAACGATATCCTGTGGATCAGCAATACAAATTGCATTCTCAATGGCCCGTTTACGATCATCGATGCGTACATAAAAAGGAAAGTGATCGGATAACGATTTTCGCACCACCGGTGATTCAAACTGAGCTAACTTCTCCATTGGATACTCCTCGGCTCCGGCGTCGCTAAGCCCCTGAATAATTCGGGCATCAATGTCATCCAACGTCTCAGTTCGGGGATCTTCTGCAGTAATAATTGAAACATCGGCAAATTCTCCGGCAATCTCTCCCATCAAATACCGTTTCTCGATATCACGTAACCCCGCACAACCAAAAACCACAATAACCTTACCTGAAACCAGTGCACGCCCCAACTTTAATACCTCCTCCAGGGCATGCGGTGTATGCGCAAAGTCCACAATCACTGTGCCGTGTGAGTCGGTAACAAATCGTTCAAACCTTCCCGGCAAACCGGTAAAATCCTCAAAATGTGCTGCAGTAAAGGTATCATTGAATCCGAGAACGGAAAGAGCCGCAATAGCTGCCGTGGCATTGAGAATATTATATTTGCCAAATAATGGTAGCTTTACTATCAACTGCTCCACAGGATTTCCCGAAGCATTCTCCTTCTGAACGATAAATGAAATACCATCTGCCAGTTGCTCTTCGGTCACTAAATGAAACTGGGCGAAATCATTGTATCCATAGCCGATCCTGTTCCATTTTTCTGTATACGGCAATAAATATTCCCAGGCACGGTCATCCTGGTTGATAATGGCATAACGGGTAGTTGTAGTATTGGGGCGCTCGGCAGCTACTTTTTCAACCACCGAATCGATACGGAAAAGTAATGACTTAGCTAATATATACCGCTCCAGAGTCTTATGATAATCAAGATGTTCATGGGTAATATTGGTTACAACACCAACATCAAAGTTGATGCCGGCCAAACGCTCCTGAGCAAACGCGTGAGAAGTGCATTCGATCACCGCATATTCACAACCGGAATGCACCATCTCGGCCAAATAATGTTGCACATCTTCGACATCCGGAGTTGTAACATGAAATCCCGTATCATTCTCTTTCTCGTCTGAACCGTCAAAAATTCGCGCGGAAAGTGTTGAAACCATTCCAACTTTTTTGCCGGCTGCTTTAATCGCGTGATAGATCAAATTGGACGTCGTCGTCTTTCCATCCGTACCGGTAACTCCAATCATCGTCATTTTTGTCGCCGGAAAATCAAACGAAGCGGCAACCACTATACCACCGGCATACAGGGAGTCTTCCACTTTTACTAAACAAATATTTTTTTCCTTCGCCAATGATACATGTGCTTCAGTAAACTCCTGTGCGACAACCGCCGCAATTCCCTGTTCTAAAACGTTACCGATAAATAAGTGTCCATCGACAATATCACCCTTACGGGCCACAAATACCGAGGTACCTGCAACTTTTCGGGAGTCAAACCGGACATCGGATATTTCAACTTCAGGCGATCCCGATACTATTTCGTAATCAATAAAAGAGAGGATATTTTGTAAGTGCATATATGTATTATACCAATTTTTGAGTTTATTGCGGAGCAATTTCATAATAACGCAATAATTCCTTTGCTATCTCAAAAAACAACGGTGCAGCTGTCTCCGATCCCCACTGGGACTTTTTAGGCTCGGTTAAGCGAACCAGCATCACAAACTTGGGATTATCAGCGGGTGCAAACCCGACAAACGACGCAATAGTTTTACTTGCATCATACGTTCCGCCAATTGGAATCTGGGCCGTACCGGTTTTACCGGCAATTCGATACCCCGGCAGCATGGCAAACTTGGCTTCACCGTGTTCGGCCGACTTAACCATAATATCCGTCATCGTCAACGCAGTTTTCTCCGATATCACCTGCCGCACAACCTTTGGTTTAATTTCAACCGTTTCGGTATCACGAATTATTTTCTCGACAACATGGGGCTCCATTAATTTACCGCCGTTGGCAATCGCTCCAACAGCACGGACCATCTGAACAGGAGTAACCGCAATCCCCTGACCAAATGTCTCAGTCGCGAAATCAATTTCCTGCATATCCTTTACTTCGCGCAGCAACGAACCGGTTTCATCCTGAAGATCAATTCCGGTCGGTTGACCAAAGCCAAAGTTCCGGAGATATGTCTGCAGCCGCTCCTTGCCTAACTTATCGCCAATAAATACCATGCCGGTATTATCCGAATGAACAAGGACATCCTCCATCGTCGGATTTTGCATATACTGATTATTCCAGGTACGAATTAAGTACGGGCCAACCTTACGTGGTTCCGAACAAATCGGACAGGTGGTGTTATAACTGATAACCCCGGCATCGATGCCCGCCGCCATAACCAGGGTCTTAAACGTTGAACCGGGCTCGTAGGTATCGGCAACTAACGGGTTACGATACCACGAATCAGGAAAATACTGACGTAACTCGGGAACAATTCCCGGCCAGGAAGACATTGCCAATATACCTCCGGTCTTAGGATCCATCACAATAACCGAGCCATCCTTGGCAATATTTTTAGCCACACCGGCACGCAGTTTTTCCTGAACAATATGCTGCACCGTACGATCAATGTGCAACTGAAGATCAGAACCGTGTCGGGCAGTAATATTCCGGTAGTCTCCAACCAAAATCATTCGCCCTTGAGCATCCTGCTCCTGACGCACCTTTCCACTCTTTCCCGAAATTTCACCGTCATACTTACCTTCCAAGCCATACGAACCCTGTGCCTCTCCATTCATATCCGATCCTAAAATCCCAGCAAACGTTCCCGAAAGCGACGCTTCAGGGTACAACCTTCCAAAGGTGTTCTCAAAACTGATCCCTTTGTACTTAAGACTTTCCAGCCGCTCTTTCAATTGTGAAGACACATGACTGTATAATTGTGCCCAACGAAGCTCTTTTTTGTTAAGGATATCGGCTAACCGTTTCTCTTCATCACGGCGGAGTGCACGAACTTGATCCTCTGTCCGCTTATATGTTGGCGAATCGGTCGCCGCAGTGGCTTCATGCACTATTTGCATGGCCGCATTCCGCTGTATTTCCTGATCCGAAATAACCATCTCGGCAAATTTCTCCGATATCGTCGTAACCGAATCGGAAACCGAATGAGGATCAGCAACAACCCGAAAAGATTCTCCGTTTAATACAAGCGGAAATCCGTCATGAGTAAAAAATTCTCCTCTTTTGGCATTGAGATCAAACCGGCCAATATGTTGGGAAGCCGCCAATACTTTAATTTTACTGCCGCTCATAACCTGCCAGTAAAATAAGCGCAACCAGATCAGGAAAAGGAGAACGGTAAAAAATGCAAAAAGAATTCGTAATCGATACATGGGCAGTGATCAAATACTAAAGGCTACCAAATAGTAACCTACTTTAGGTAAAAATTCAAAACTACTTCAGATACTCTGTCTTTTTGGCCGGTCCAAGCCCCATTTCATGGGCCCGGTTTTCTATTCGTACCAACGACGAATACGTAGCAATATCTCTATCCAACTGACTAATTTTCGCATCAAATGAGCGAATTTCCCTCTGAAACGTACCAATCTCTTCAATTCCCTTACGGCTGGTAACGTTAGCCACTACCAGCAACAGAAAAAAGGAGATAACCGTAAGAAATGTAGTAATTACGAATATTTTAGTCAACGGGAGAGACTGGAGAAATTCCATATCAAGAGAATACCTTACCATTCAGTCAAGGTAAATAACCTATAGTAGTTGAACTTAAGCCCAAATTATGGTATACTACCCCCGCTGGCCGCTGCGCTCAGGCATATACGCCGCCGTATGTGTCATCGTGTTCATGGGGCTCCATATGGGGTACCATGTTTCGCTGATGTGGGCCGGGATCATTTCAATCGCTCTGTTCATCTTCTTCGTGCTTTCGACCGAGGCCAACTGGGGCATCGACATCACCAACAACAACCCACCCTCTGATGGCCCGAACACCACACCGCCGCCGGCTCTGACGCTCGAGGACATCCCGCGGTCGCCCGCGCCCGTTGCACCCGCTGCACCCGTCGCCACCAGCATTCCGATCGAAGTCGAGAATTAGTCTACACCCAAACCGCCCGATCGTTGCTCAAAGCCGCCGCTAACCTAGCTAACCGCTGAACCGATTTAACCTGCGAGGCCTCATCGGCGGAGATGATTACGAAAGTAGCCCTGCTACAATCACTCATCTCCGTCGATAGCCTTGTTTAAATCTTCTCTATAATTCTCATTTTTGCACTTCTTGACCTGGGATTTTGTACGACTTCCTGTTCTGTAGCAACCACAATATCACCGATCATTTTCCCTGCTCCCGCATCCATACGTTCCTGCATAAAATTTTTCACTATTCGGTCTTCACCCGAATGAAAGGTCACCACCACAACTCTCCCCCCGGACCCCAAGCAATCAAAGGCCCCCCGTAATCCCCTATCCAAAGCACCCGGTTCATCATTAACCGCCATCCGCAATGCCTGAAAAACACGGGTAGCGGGATGAATCCGCTCTTTTCGTCCACCGACAGCCTCTTCCACAAAATGCGCCAATTCTGTAGTTGTTTTATTTTCCCAATAATGCCCCTCTTTCGACTTGTTCTTTTCCCTTTCGGTAACAATCGCCTTCGCAATTTTACGCGAATGGATTTCATCACTGAATTTATAAATAAGATCAGCCAGAGATTTCTCATCGAGCACATCAAGCAGCCGTCCGGCAGTTATCCCAAGTGCGTTATCCATGCGCATATCCAATGGGCCTTCTTTCAGGAAAGAAAATCCCTTCTCGGGAGTATCAATTTGAAAGCTCGAAACACCCAAGTCAAAACAAACACCTGAAACCGGCAGAAAATTCTCCCGCTGGGCAACATCATACACATTTTCAAAATTCGACTGCACAACTTTCAACTGATCGCCAAATTCACCTAATGTCACTGCCTGCTTCACGGCATCAGCATCAACATCCAATCCTAATACACGGGCACCCCGTTCTAACAAAGCACGCGTATACCCGCCACCGCCAAAAGTACAATCGATATATTTCTCACCGGAACGTACCTCAAGAGCAGTAACTACTTCGGTCAAGAGAACTGGAACATGGGAATAATTCATAGGGCAAGTATATCAAATATGATGTACCATAGAAGAGATGAACTCAAAAAAGAAACAACAGATCATCCTGGCACACATTGGACTAATAATTGCTATTCTGATTTGGGGCTCTACCTATTTCGTTATCAAAGACAGCTTAAAAGGCGTCCATCCGGTGAGCCTGGTGTTTTACCGGTTTCTTATCGCCACCTCAATAATGGGTGGACTTGTCCTTCTTACCGGGAAAAAACCGGTCGAGAAAATTCACCACGGCATGCACCTGGGATTACTCTTGTGGCTTTTATATATTCCTCAGACTATCGGATTATTATATGTCAGTGCCTCCAATTCGGGATTTATCACATCGCTGTATATCATCCTGATCCCGATCATCAGTGCGCTATTTCTCAAAGCAAAGATCACCAGACAACGGGCACTCTCTGTGGGAATCGCCTTGATCGGACTGTATCTTGTCACCGGAGGAATAGAAAATATTGGTCTTGGCGACAGTATTACGCTTATCTCGGCTGTCGCAATTGCGTTTGAATACTTATTAATCGACCACTATTTAAAACTGAAAGCTGACCCGTTAGTACTGTGTTTTCAGCAGTTTCTCTTTTTAACCATCTGTACCGCCATCACCATGATCCTGGTCAAAGCACCGTTTTCAATCAGTGCCATCGATTCCTGGTACCATATTCTATACCTGGCAATTTTCCCTTCCGTACTCTCGTATTTTCTTCAAACCAAATCCCAGATATATATAACACCAATGACGGTATCTATTTTTGGCGTGCTTGAACCGATCAGTGGCGCATTCTTTGCCTGGACACTTGGGGGTGAACGGATGATGCCAATGGAAGCGTTTGGCGGTATGCTTATTGTTATTGCGATACTTGTTGCAGAAATTCAAATAGGAAAAAAGAAGCGTTCTAAATTCGTTTAACCATATCAATTACCCACTCTTCAACACCGTCGTACACCCCCCCCAGGTATGGAGCGTCTCCGGTAGGTAAATAGCCAAGACGCTGGTAAAGTTGACGGGCGCGCGGATTAAGCTTCGGATCCACTGCTAATCCAACCGTATTAAATCCTTTTTGGCGGCAGAGTTCTTCGCAAATAGCAATCAGTTCTGAACCAATGCCCTGACTGCGCTTGTGTCCAATAACATGGAGATCGCGAATATCCGGATACTGCGGGTACGTTGCTTTTCCATAATAAGTGAGGAAAACTTGACCGACCGGATAATCATCTTCGTCTATTGCAACTAACTGTACCGACTCTCCCCGTTTCATCTCTTTAAGCCGATTCTGATAGACAAATGCTTCGTGACGCTTGAGCATATTCATTAAGGCAGGTATATCTGATTCAGTTGCCGGACGAATTATCATAGTACAAGTATTATGCTATATAGTTTGCTAATTCTTCAACCTTTAAGCGCTCCTGTTGCATCGTATCACGATTACGCACAGTTACCGTACCATCTTCCAGAGTCTGGTAATCTACCGTAACACAATACGGTGTTCCAATTTCATCCTGGGCACGATAGCGTTTACCGATATTACCTCGGTCATCCCAGGAAACTGCGTATGTTTCAGACAAAGCACCGTAAATTTCCTGAGCTTTTTCCACCAGTTGGGGCTTATTAGCCACTAACGGGAATACTGCTACCCGATACGGAGCCAAATCCCTGGGAAGCTTCAAATAAACGCGGGCATTCTCCCCTTCACCTTCTTCAACATATGAATCAAGAAGAACCATAAAGAACAGACGCGTCACACCCACCGCCGGCTCGATAACATGCGGAATAAACTTCTCATTGGTCTCTGTGTCTAAAACGGATAAATCCTTACCCGAAAACTTCTGGTGTTGAGTTAAGTCATAATCGGTGCGGTATGCAATACCCCATAATTCTTTAAAACCCCAGGGGAAATTGTATTCCAAATCTTCAGTCCGCTTGCTGTAAAAACTTCGCTCTTCATCGCCATGTTCTCTCCAGCGAAGATTTTCACTGCGGATTCCCATTTCCTTGGTAATAAACGACCACATCGCGTTTTTCCATGACTCAAACAGCGGTTCCCATTCTGTTTTCTTTGGATTGAAGAAATACTCAATCTCAGCCTGTTCAAATTCCAGTGTACGGAAGATGAAGTTTCCTTTGGTAATCTCATTCCTGAAACTTTTACCAATCTGACCGACACCAAACGGAAATTTCACGCGGGTCGAATCAACAATATTTTTGAAGGTCACAAAAATACCCTGAGCAGTTTCTCCGCGCAAATATGCAGTAGATTCCGACTCGGGGACAATCCCGATACTTGTTTCAAACAACAAATTAAATTTCCGAACCGGTGTCCAATTAAACTCTCCGCAATTCGGACACGGAATTTTAAATAACTGTATCAGATAATCAAACTGTTGTTCGCTTAACCCTTCAACTTTACCGCTTTTAATAATCTGCTCAAGTTGACTGACTTCGGTAAAACCGCTTCCCTCACCAACTTGGGAAGGTAAGGTATACTGTGCAGGATCGGTACCTTTTGACTCCAAATAGTCTTCTACCAGGTGATCGGCACGGGTGCGCATCTGACAATGCTTACAGTCAATCATCGCATCCGAAAAACTGTCGACATGTCCTGAAGCTTTCCAGACAGCCGGATGTAAAATAATCGAAGAATCCAGCCCGACCATGTCATGACGCTTTTGAATAAATGTTTTCCACCAGAGATTGCGAATATTACGAAGTAAAGCGGCACCCATAGGCCCGTAATCGTAACTATTTGCCAGACCGCCATATATTTCTGAGGAAGGATACACAAACCCTCGTCGTTTACACAATGCTACTATTTTGTCTGTTAGTGATTGTTCTGCCATATTTGCCTATTATATCGTATATTTGTACTAAACAAAATAGTATAATCGACTGCAGTGAATAATATTAAGGCCATTATTTTCGATGTTGATGAGACGCTGACTGACCGGATTTCCTGGTATTACCTTACCGAGGGACTCGGAGCCGATCCGGAAGAACACCGTCAAATTTTTGAGTCTTTTAAGAAC
Organism: uncultured Gammaproteobacteria bacterium; assembly: GCA_964403585.1. Lineage (GTDB taxonomy): Bacteria > Patescibacteriota > Microgenomatia > JALYQM01 > JALYQM01 > JALYQM01. The sequence continues at coordinate 1,043,670 of CAYOFQ010000001.1, forward strand.
GGCGAATTAGACTATCCCGAGGCAAAAAGAAGGCTCATCGAACTATGGCAGGCAACCGGAAATGCCACCAAATCGTATCTGACACAGATGTTCCAATCCTGGACAATTAAGCAGGAAGCCTACGAAATTATCCCGTATTTAAAGCAAAAATATCAGGTATGTCTCATCTCCGGCGCTGTTGATCTCTATGTGCAATCGGTAGCCGAAAAATTAGGAATTACAGATTTCTACGCCAACACCGAACTCGTTTGGCAGGAAGACAAGCTTGTCGATCTGAACTATTTTGCCGATCAGTCAGGTAAAAAATTGGAACACCTCAAGGAATATCTCGGCCTGAATCACCTGCAAATGCACGAATGTGTTGCTATAGGAGATGGTGAGAGTGACACCCAATTATTTCTGAACGTTCCAAATAGCCTCGCAATTACTGCTGACGAAAATTCTCCGATCCTCCAGACTGCCAGTTATCGAATACACAGTTTAAGCGAAATACAAAAGTATCTGTGATCAATCAAAGAAAAATAAACTCTTCAAGTCTCTTTCAATAACCATTTCCAAACGGAACTTCATAAATTGCTCTATCCGGTAGGCAATGTCCTCATTCATTTCCAAAGCAGCAATCGATTGCCAGCTCTCCTCCTGAAGGCTAATCAGCAAATCCAGTGATTCATCATCAAGAAAATCAGCGCCGGCAATAGCACCGGTCTGAACATCAACCCCGGTCACCGTCAGAAAACCTAACCGGTGCAAAAGTTTAATTTCAAATGCCCGTATAAATATCTTGCGCGGATTGGTATTAAGTATTTGCAACATTTCGACAAGCAAACGATAAACACTTTCATTCTGTTCTTCAGGTTGAGTTAATTTATCGACCAACTCCAACACGTAATACCCGTATTTAAAAATCGGCAGCTGCGTTCCCAAGGTCAGAAACGGATGGAGAACTTTTACTTCCTGAAGGATATAAAAATTTTTACCTTCAAAAACAAACAGCCGGCTGTTATTGCCAATCTCCACGCTCCCGGCTTTTCGGGAAACAATTCGTTTAACACCTTTAGCCAATACCGATACCTTTCCCTGCTCTCTGGAGAAAACCGTTAGCACCCGGTCAGTCTCACCTAAATCAAACCGCTTTAAAATAACGCAATCCAAACTTACCGACTTCGCCATAACTCTATTATACCGCACAAAAAAGGGCGAATCAGATGATCCGCCCCTCATACTTTGTAACAATCAAATTACAGTTTTACTTCAATTTTCCGATCCTGGTTTAACGGGAATACTATGTCATCCCCTAACCCTTTAAGTGTGTATTCAAAGCCACTGGTACCTGCTTGCTTCTGGTATAACGCAGTCAGTGTTTCACCTTTTTGCACCTTAAACGGTAACCGGTACTTTAAGGTAACCTTTGTGGGAGGATTCTGTTGCGGTTGAACCTCATAGAAACCGTCAAACATGGTTTTACCCTGCTCCTTTGTTACCTGAACCTGATCCCGTGAGCCCTCAGCCTTGAGCAGCTCCGAACCCGGTGGAACGTAGACACGGAAGTAGGCACGGTATTTGGCATTCAACCAATAGTCATTTCGCTGCGGGTTGGAAATTACTTCGGTAACTGTCTTGGTAATCGAACCGTCACCACCTACTTCATACTTATGTTCGGAAGTATGTTTGATATACAGGTTAGCTTTCTTGGCAGCAAAGTTTGATTCATTCCAGAGGAAGTAATCCCACTTTCCTTCTTCATATTTAAATTTGGTAGGATTATCAGCCGATGCAATTCTCCCTGCCCAGTCCAGATTCTCGACAGTCTGCTGTAACTTAGGATCATGCATAAATACCTGCACATGTTTTTCATTCATGAGTTTAATGGCTTCACTTGCCAAAGCCGGGATTTTGCTCTCCTGCTTGAACGCCTGAAGGAGAATCTCCTGCATCAAGTCACCAATGAGCGCTTTTCTCTCTGCATTTCCGCGTGCCTGTCCTTCAGCATACGATTCCAGTTCATAAACAACATTTGGACAGTTACAACGCTTATCAATTTCCGAAGTAAACTTAACCCCATCAACTTCGATTGCTCCGAGAACATTAATAATACGTTCGACAACATGAGTATCAACAGCAATCAATCCATCCCAATCCGTTGCCTGACGCTGCTTCAACTGATCTTCAGTAAGTGATACGTATTCTTTACTTTTCCAGTACTCATAGATGTTTTCAAATAATACTGCTGACTGTTTAAAGTCAGGATAAAAATTGGAATCACGGATTTGCCAATGCGTCTTAACCTTACCATTAGGCTCAGGTAAATATTTCTGTATTGCCGCCGGCGGGGTCAACTTAAGTCGAAGCTGCTGGTCAATAGTATAGATATCACTTGACTCCGAGTTAACAACTCGACCTTTATCAATAGTTAAACGGGCAAAAGCGGTTATAAAACCACCGGTTGCACGAAGCTCTTTGTCATTCTGAAATATAATAAAATATTTTTCAGGGCGATCTTTACCTAAAAATTCAGGTAATACTTCTAAAAAAGGTTTACTATCTTTAAGAAAGGTTTTGGCGTCATTAGCCTGAGCAATCGCCGAAGTTAGAGAATCTTTAAGTTTTGGGCTGAACGCATACCGGTTTGGGTCAATTTGATTGATTTCTTCGGTAACCTTATCCAATTGCGGATTTATTGAATCAAGTTGCGGGATAATCTGATCCATGGTATCAACCATCCGCGCAATACGATCCTGCGTACTTCCGGTAAATGAGTTTTTGCCCTTAAGGCCAAGGAGATCAGCATACGGAGTTACAATTTTAACCAGCTTATCAGCAGCAGCAAGCCCGGCTGTTCCGGCATTGGTACCATGTTCAAAATCGCGATAATAGTTACCAAAATACGGAATAAATTTAGTCCACACTAACCCGGAAGCATCTTTCTTCAACTCATCAAGCGCTTCCTGAGTTTTAGGGAGCTCGTCCTGAATCCCCACGATATTCTGATCTTTTGCATGAGCAGCCAATACTCTAAAGTGATCAGACACTACCCGCGCTTGCGCATACGCTTTGGATGCCGGGACATAAATAAAGAAAAAGCCGACAAATAACAGTACTGAAAGAGTTATTAACGAGTATCCAATAAAACGTTTCGCCTTAGGAGACAGCCCTTTCTTTTTGGACGTCTGGGCGTTATTGACTTTATTCATAGTCACTCCTTGCTGACTTGACGGTTTATAATTTTCATTCGGTTTGGTTTGCGGATTAACAGCCTGTTCAGGCTTATCCTTATTTTCATCTAGCAAATTATACATATGGATAACAGTATATAAGACACTTTGCTTTTTCGCCACCCCCCTGCTATGAGCTGAGAAAATAATGAGAAGAAAAATCAGCATGCTAATTTTTTCTTACGAAGCTTTACTGCGCAGCTCTCTCGGCTTTGCGAAGTCGAACTTCCGCCCTGGGAAGTAGTTATGATTAAGTAGAGTCCGTGTTCCTCAAAACACTAAGGATGGAAAACTGGAGCTTGTTCGACGAGAAAAACGAGGGAGCAAGCAAATTTAATAGCTAAGTGAAGATCTACTAAACCGCACCTCGTCCCGTCACCAATGCCGGAATAGTCAGAATAAGAATTTTTATATCGTACCAGATCGAACGCATCTGCACATATTCGGCATCCATCCGGATACGGACATCAAAATTGATCTCACTTCGCCCCGAAACCTGCCACTTACCCGAAAGCCCCGGCTTGGCAAGAAGCAGCGTCTTCAATAACGGCTTGGTATCAGGATAAATTTCCTGCTGCTCAATCAACTCATTCGGCAAATAGGCACGTGGACCTACCAAACTCATCTCGCCATTGAGGATATTAAAAAACTGCGGAAGCTCGTCAAGCGAGTATTTACGAATAAAACGACCTACTTTGGTAACGCGCGGGTCGTTCATCAACTTGTAACTGTTCTTTTTATATTCATCCAGCAACGCCTGGTCCTTTTGCAGTACCTCATGGGCATGCACAACCTGACCATCAATCTGATACATCCGCATCGAACGGAACTTAATCATTTTGAATAACTTTCCACCCCGCCCAACCCGGGTTGGCATGAAAAAAATAGGACCCGGAGAGTCCAATTTAATCAAAACAGCGACAACAATCATGATCGGTGAAAAGATCATCAGAGCAACCAGGGCTCCGACAATATCCATACACCGCTTAATAGTAAGGTAATAACGCCATTTCATCATTTCACTTATAGAAGAACCGATAGTTTGTTCTAACGGAATATGCTCGGCAGTAAAGTATGCTTCGTGGTCAAGGACAGATGAACCAGACATAATGGCAGTATACCACAGTTCGTAAGCTGCAGCCGTAATCATTATAAATACTCTTTTTTATCTTTATCTTTCAGCAATTCAACTAACTTCTTAACATCCTGACACCGGTTTTTCGGACAAATCATCAGAATATCCTTCGTATCAATTATTACCATATCCTGAACTCCAATAGTTGCGATAGTTTTATCATTGGTTTGGATAAGACACCCGTGAGTATCATAGCCGAAATACTCTCCCTGCTCGGTGAGTACGCTATTGGTGCCATCGTTTTTAACAGAGATGTCATATAGACTATCCCAGCTCCCTACATCACTCCAGGTGTAATTAGCAGGGATCATCAGAATATTTTTGATTTTTTCCATAACTCCCGGTTCAATCGGCACGCTTTCCAGCCCTTCATAAACCTGGGCACAAACTTCTTCAAAATGCTTAGTTCCGTGTGCATCTCCAATTTTTTCCAGAGCGGTAAATAATTCCGGCATCGTCTGTTCGATAGCCGTTACCATAACTGCCACTTTTTGGCTGAATTTACAGGTATTCCAGAAATATTTACCGGTAGCAATATATGCCTGCGCGGTCGTCGCATTGGGTTTTTCTTTAAAGCCTTTGACCTTAAAAATAGGCAATCCATTGACTTCATCCACTTCATCCCCACTGTGAACATACCCGTACCCACTTGCAGCATAGGTGGGTTGAATTCCCCACACGATAACATCATCACGTTTTTCAGCAATAACCGTAGCCGAAATCAGAACCCGCTGGAACTCTTCAACTTCCACAATATAGTCATCCGACGTAATAAAATGAACAACAGCATCCGGATCACGTTTCTCAATAATCAAACTGGCCAAACCGATCGCCGCCGCTGTCGAACGAGCCATTGGCTCGGTAATAATATTTTCATCATCAAGATCAGAGAGTTCCTTAAGGATCTCCGCTTTATATTTAGCGGGAGCAACAACGAAAATATGGTCATTATCGGTTAAAGGCGCAATACGGGAATATGTTTCCTGTAACATGGTCTTGTGGGAGAACAGGGAAAGAAATTGCTTCGGTACATTCTGTCGTGATTTTGGCCACAAACGCGTACCTCCGCCCCCCGCGAGAATTACCACGTAGGGTTTAGATTTAGGATGTACCATAAACAACACCTCTCTTTCTGATGTATTGTATATACTCTTTTACTCATTATGCAACCGATAAAATTGCGTTGCCTTTGTACCCGGTATTTTATATACGTGAATTCATTACCGTCAGGCAGTAAAATTGTATCCTCTTCGACTACTAGTCGGGGATGATCATACACTACAGCTGATTTAATTTTCTTGAACATTTTTTTTGACTGCTTCACGTTCAATTAACGACTGCATCGCCTTTTGAAAATTTTCTTTAGTAAAAAGACGGGCATTTGTTCGACAGTCTTCCCGATTAAATCTATTTAGGTATTGTACCATATTTGCCTCAGTTAAGGCACTATCTCCCACTTGAGAACAACACTCCCGAAACAAAGTAATCAGCCCTTCAGCATTCTGGAAAGTGAAAAAGAGCCCGGTTTTATCCGGAACTACCGTTTCTAAAGCCCCACCCCGACCATACGCGATTACCGGAGTCCCTACTGCCTGAGCTTCAACAGGAACTATCCCGAAATCCTCAAATGAGGGAAAAATCAGGGCGCTGCAGTTCTGGTAATGGAACGCAATTTCTTTATCCGGTAAAAAGCCAAGAAATTCGATATTCTTACCTCCCCTGGACTTAAGGGCTTCCAACTCCGAACCGACGCCGATTACCTTTAATCGCCAACCTAGTCGGGCAAACGCCTCCACCACTAAATCGACCCGTTTATACGGCACCAGCCGGGATACAACTAAAAAATACGGTTCAGTAGCGGAAGAAACGGTTGTGACGGCCGGGGCTTCCACAGGAGGATATATTTTGATCGATTCACGCCGGTAATACTTCCTGATACGACCACATACTTCGTCGGATATCCCCACCATAATATCCGGCCGCCGGGCAAAGTAATAATCCCACACGCGTAACGGATAGGATAACCATGAAAATATACGACGCACTAACTGATGAAAGATACCAAACCCGGTTGCCCGGAGATAATCAAAGTACCCTGACCATAAATATCTGGTCGGAGTGAGACAATAGCAAATGTGCAGCGTATGTGCCGATGTAATTATAGCTTTGGCCTCTGCCGATGTAATTGAGATAACAACATCGTATTCATTGAAATCAAATTGCTCCCAGGCTAACGGAGCTAACGCGGGAAATAATTCATGCTTTCTGCCAATTACAGGCAGCTTCTGCAAAAATGAGCTACGAATATCCCATCCATTGGCCCATTTTGCCTGATCAGAGTCATATGTTAACGTATAAATCGGAGCTTCAGGCCACAATTCATGAAGTGCCTGCAATACCCGCTCAGCACCACCGAATTTATTGATACGGTCGTAACACAAAGCTATCTTCACAATTACTTCTTATTTTTTTGAGCTGCTTCCAAAAATGAAACAAATAACGGATGTGGACGAAGCGGCCGTGATTTTAATTCAGGATGGAATTGTGTTCCCACATAGAACGGATGGTCTTTAAGCTCAATTGCTTCAACCAGCATTCCATCAGGAGATGTACCTGAAATAACAAATCCATTCTTCTCAAATTCTTCACGGTACTCATTGTTAAATTCATAACGATGTCTGTGGCGTTCAAAAACAATATCCGCATTCTGGGGAATCTCTCTGGCATTTTCTTTCCACCAGTCGCGTAGATCATCAGTGTCATGGAAATGTTCACCAATAGTTTGATACGCTGAATGCAGTTGGGTATTGGGTTTAACCACACACGGCCATGCACCAAGCCGAATAGTTCCCCCATACTGTTTATTGGCAAGATACTCCTTCTGGTGTGGCATCACATGAATGACCGGGTGCGTGGTGTTCGGGTTAGCTTCTTCGGAATTAGCATCTGCCCAGCCAAGAACATTGCGGGCATATTCGATCACCGCCATTTGCATACCAAAACATAACCCTAGATACGGCAATTTATTTTCGCGGGCAAACTGGATCGCTCTAATCTTCCCTTCGACACCACGGCTGCCCCAGCCTTGCGGAATAACAAAGCCGTCAAGTCCTTCCAATACTGAAGTCCCCTTCTGCTCCACTTCCTCAGAATTAATCCAGATCTGTTCGACTTTAATTCTGGCATGTGCGGAGGCATGTTTTACCGCTTCAATAACAGAGATATAGGCATCCGAAAGGACAAACTCGCCGCTGGCAAAATACTTGCCAACCATTCCGATCCGTACAGTATGTTCAGGATGGGTTAGGTTAAAATAAAAATTTTCCCAATTCTTTATCTCCGACTGTCGGGGTGACAACCCAAAGTGAGCAAGTAATTTTTTGCTCATCTCCTGTTTTTCAAACAACATCGGAATCTCGTAAATGCTTTCGACATCCGGATTGGCAAATACTTTATCCGGGCTGACATTACAAAACAGTGACAATCTTTTCATGCGCGGTTCATCGAGAGATTTTTCCGCACGGGCAACCAGAAAATCCGGTTGAATGCCTAATCCGTTCAAAACATGCACCGAAGTTTGAGCAGGTTTCGTTTTTAATTCACCAATATGAGACAAAAACGGAATATAGACAACATGAACAAAGGCAACATCCTGGGGACTCTGCATTTTCATCATTCGGGCTGCTTCATAGAAAATAGCATTTTTATATTCGCCTACCGTACCACCAAGTTCAATTACAACAAAATCCGCTTCATCCTGCTCACCCGCTTCTTTGATTCGACGGATAATTTCATCAGTGACATGGGGTATAAAATCAACAGTCTCACCACCATACTCCAGGGAACGCTCTTTCCGAATAACCTCCTGAAATATCTGCCCCAGGGTAATATAGTTTTTCCGGTTTAATGAAATGTTCAGATACCGTTCGTAATTTCCGATATCCTGATCGGTTTCCATACCGTCCTTGGTCACAAATACTTCCCCGTGTTCGGAGGGGCGTAATGTACCTGAATCCACGTTCATGTACATATCTACCTTGATTGGAGAGATTTTGTACCCTTGGGATTGGAGAAGCAAACTAATAGAGGCCGAAGTAATTCCCTTCCCCAAACCGGAAACTACACCACCTGAGATAAATATGTATTTCATAAAGTCCTCGAGTTAAACAAACTTGGCCGATTGTATGATGTTTTGAGCCTGCAAATCAAGTATTGAAAACAATTGCCCAAAAAAGCTACTATATAAGAACCTCTCACAAGATTAGACCGCTATTTTTTTCGCGAAACACGCGGTGTCGACGAGGCTACCGGTGATACTGACGGCTGAGCGCTTTGTCCATCGGTGAAGAAGTAGCGTACTACTCCGGCAACCGGGCGTTCATGAACAATCTTGCCTCCCTGATCATTAAATAACCTGGAATAATGTCCCATATGAACCCAGTAATTTGCCCCGACTAAATACGGTTTAACCACCAGTCGCGAGAAAACCGCCTCAGCTACAGCAGCCTGATGGTCCTCACCGGATTCCTGATTGATCTGGTATCCCCACTCACCCAGGAAAAGCGGCACTTTCAGTCGCAGGTACATTGCATCCAGATCTTCACTCATCCGATTGGCAATAGATTCCGGTGTATCAAACGTACCAATAGTATCCGATTGTGGAGAAAAATGGTCGATGGTAATCAAACCAAGTTGTTTTGCTAATTCCGGAGTCACGACATTCTGGGCAACCCATCCATTCATCGATAACCAGTTGGTATGTATTTTGCGGTCTAAACCGATTTGTTTGAAACTCTTATTCGCCACATTAACCTCAAGCAATAAGAAGGCTTTGTATTCTTCCCAATTCAGGAAGCGTTTACCCGGACCAACTCCTGCCTGTTCGGCCTCAACGGCAACGGTAAAAGCATCACCTTCCTGGAATAATTCGCGGTTAGCAAGAATAAACTTTTCAGTTTTATCAAGATACTGTTCGGGTGTCATTGTGGCCGGACGACCGTTATCCCCTTCCCATTCCAGCCAGTGGCTTCTAAACCATACATGTAGCCCCTGGGCATGAATTTCGCGCGTCCATTTGCGCATATCCTCAAGTTCGTCGTACGGAGTACCAATTGCCACATAATTTACACCGAGCGACTTAATCGCCGTAACCTGCTCACGAACCATCTCCTCACTTACACCTTTCCAGTGTTTGCTCACCACCTGAGTATCAACCGAACGAACCTTAAAATGGAATCCGTCAGCCTGAATCTCGGGCTCCGCTAAATCCAGGTTATTCGTCGAGAATTTATTGAGACGCAGATATAACATGTAGCTTATATATACTATAGCGACAACAAAAATACTTGTTACGATTATGCTTTCAAACTTCTTTATCATTGTGGTAACTCCTCACCGGACAGTCGAATGCCGCTATTGGTTCGTTCATATACGTACGAAAACTGACCTTTATAACGGAGCGTGTAATTGTATCTAAAATCATCATTCTCTTTTTCTACCAGTTCTTTATACACAATGTCACCTTTATGCATAATAATCCATTGCGCATGCTTGGTAGGCTGCTTAAGTGACTCAGTCCAGTATTTTCCGGCACCTTCATGAATAAATTGTTTCATAGGTAATCCTGATCTGAAAATTAACGCGTCATTACTGGAGGCAGCGACAAGAATCAGTCCGGTATTGGCATGCGTATGAATCCAGTCACCTACATCGTTTAAGAAGTTACCACTGGCTCCCTGTACGCCATCCTTAATAGTAATAATATCGTTCTGGGCATACACATAACCGGTCTGCAAAAGAACCGTTACAATAAGTAAAACACTCGCAATCGTGCGACGGTCCACCAGCAAACCAAGTGCTAACGCCGCTGCCGGTAACATCATCAATCCATACCGGACATTGAACCAGGTGTATGGATATAGTTCGGGCAAATGCAGCACCGAATGTCCCTGGAACAAAGCTAATACGTTAAATCCGAACGGGACAAACAATGTTAAAACGGCCAGTTTTACTTCCAGCGAATACCGCCGGGAGATGAGGAAAAATACCGTAGCAATACAGGATAAGATAAAAATGATCGTTCCCATATTATGCTCAACAGCTAAAGTATAGACATATAATGATTGGGGAAGATTACCTTTGGTCATCAATCGCCCTTCTGCTTCCAGCACATCCTGCTGCGCTTTAGCGGAAAATTGGCTATTCGAGAAGAAGAAGAAATCTCCAAAAATTGCCTTATTCCACAAGAACCACAGGAATACGCCAAAACCGGCCAGTGTCGCAAACAGAACCGACAATCCGATCGCCCGCTCCTTTCCATAGTTTTTGGCAATAATCAGGAAGATTGCCATAGCTGTATAGGCAAGCAAAAACCATCCATCATATCGGGTTAACGTCGACAACATGACAAAGAAACCTGCCAATATCAGGTCAAGCAGCTTCTCTGTTTGCTGCCAGCGCAATAAGTAATAGGTTGCACCAATCGACATCGCCAACAACAATGCCTCGGTCATCGGTGTGGTTTGCATAAATAACAGGTTAGGGTTAAAGAGGTATACAGTAACCGCACCCAAAGACGACCACCTCTTCATTCCCAACAGGTTACAGAGTTTTAGAAGGTAAATTGCTCCTACAACATAGGAAACCATTGAAATAAGTGACCCGGACAAGCCGGTACGATACATAAAATCGTTCCAGATAGTTGGAACTTCCAGCAAATGGAAAAGCGGTAACCAGACAGAACCGATTTGGCTTAAACCCGGATTAAGGTTGTCCACAACGCGACGTCCAATGTTTAAGTGCGAACGGGCATCATTATATGCCAAATGGAGATCCTGCGTGTAATAGTAATACCACACCCCAATACTGATAAATGAGGCCAGAAAAATAAAGAACCAGATCAGTTTGCGCGAAAGCACAAACTGCGGTTTCAGAATTTGTTTCTTGGCCGCATAACTAAATGATAAGAATAAATGCGAAGCATCTAACTTTAACTTCATACACTCCCCCTAGTCTGTGCTTTCACTGTTCGAGGGAATATAAAAAGCACTACAAAAAAGACTACCATTACTAACGTAAATAACAGTACAAAATATGACATAAGACTAGTATGCGTGAAGAACGTGTTGTATACAACACTCCCTCCTTTATTCTGTTGTAAGAATTCAATATTACGCATAAAGGTATAGGAAAGATTTAACTGATGACCTTCCACTTCCGGGGGAACCGCGTTAGTAGTTATTGCGCCTAACACCGCAAACGCTACTGACGGGAATAACAGAACGAAGGTCACAATTCTGCGTACTAAATTACGTGCTGCAAGACTAATCCAGTAACCGACAAATAAGGAAAATACCGCCATCGCCGGTATCAGATACCGTGGTCCATACGCCCAGCCACCCCACGGATCGCCCCACATTGAATAAAGCAGAACTGTGACACCTACTGTGCCTATTAAAACTTTTGTCTCCAGTGAATACTTTTTCCATACGGCATAAATAGCCGGGAAGATCAGTACAAATAACGGCATATACCGGAACATACCGCGATCCGGAGCAATAAATAAGGTATAAAGTCCAAATGAAATATAACTCAAATGGAAAAATCCAACCGGATTCTTATCTTTGGCAGCTTCTTTCAATGCATCATCAAGATTTGGAGCATTTTCTAATCCATTCTCAACAATATATTTATGTCCAACCAATCCACCACTGACTTTTAACGGCCCACCAAAATGAACTGCATTATAATAAGCATGCCAACCGGTAATCAGCGCAAATATCACCGCAGTGAAAAGCAGTGATAAACGAATATCAACATCCACGGTTTGATTGACAACTTTCAATTTCACAGCCGAGACTAACATATAAACCATTACCGGCAACAACAGGAAGGCATTTGGATAATCAACTAATATCGCCAATGCATAGTTAGTCCAGACAATAACAGCCCAAATCCAGGACCGGGGCGTTCCCTGCCGGTAGCGCCAGACACAGTAAAATGACAATAAAATAAAGAAAACCGTAAAATGGTGCTGGTATAACGTGATGGCATAGCTCCACGAAGTCGTCGCAAATCCGAAAGCTAACCCGGAAAATATAGCTGCCCAAATCGGCATTTTAAAGATTTGCCGTGCAATTACATACAACAGACAAATGTTTAATACCGCAATCAATGCCACAAACGAATAGGTACCTACCTGAGCTAAACCGAGTGGTTTAAATAACCAGTAGAACGGTAAGGCGTACATTGAAACACCGGGAGCAAAGTAAATATAATACTTACCGTTGTAGTAGCCGTCATCAGGGTAAGCAGCGTCAGCAAGCTCTTTTGACAAAGCAAAAGACTTATTTTCAGCCAGTGAAAGCACCAGGAGATACCGGCCACGTTCGGGTGAGAGTTCAAACGGTTGTGTTGCACCGTCCAGATTGTTTCTAATCTCACTTCCGCGCGGATTACCCACAAGACCGCGAACTGTTGCAGCGTATAAAAATACCGCGACCACTATCAAAAACAATAATGCAAATTTATTTTTCATACTTACGCCACCACCATTCGTGCATAATCAGAAGCAACATCGCTCCATGATCGGGTTAGAACGCCTTTTCTACTTCGTTCTGTAATACTTTGTAATTCAAGTGAATCTCGACTTTTAATTATGCTATTAATTCGTTTGGCTAATGTTTTATAATCATTAGGGTCAACACAATATCCGCTTATCCCATCCCGAACTAATTCAGGCAATCCGGTCACATTACTGACAACACACACCAACCCCTGGCTTAACCCCTCATGAACCGCATTGCAATAACTTTCCCAAAGTGACATATGTACCATTAATTGAGCATGTTTTAACAAATAATATTTATCAATCCCGGTAATAACTCCAACAAAATACACCCGCTGCGACAGATTCTCTTTTTCAATGAGCGCAGTTAAATACTCTTTATACTTCTGGTCGTGAACAGGCCCCACTATAATATAGTTAACATCCTCCGGAAGGAATTTTAAAGCATGTATCATCGTCTCATAATTTTTAACCGGCTCAATTCTCCCCATCTGAATAACATATTTTCCATACTGTGCAACCTGACGCCGAATCGTATTGCTGGCCTCCTTCTCCACATCCAAATAAGCCTCTGCCTCAGTGCCATTGGTAATCACATGAATGAGTGAAGTTCGAACACCTTTTCGTACCATCTCCTCCTTTTCCCAATGTGAAACCACTCGGACTGCGTCTACCGTAAAATTAATCAGATGAACTCCCATCCCATAATAAAAGACTGCAATCAGCAGGCGCTTCCACCACGAGAAGTGTTTACTGTATAAAACAAATCCACCATGAGGTACTAAAATAACTTTGAAATGTTTGGTACGCACTACTTTCAAAACCAGTGCATAAAAAAGAATCAGGTAGAACGGAAGGATATTGAAATTATGGAGCGCCAGAATATCAATTTTCTTCCACTGAATACGTGGCCAAAATCCCCACCAGCGGAAGGCATACCGTTTTACCCATAATCTTCGATACCGTTCAAACGATGAATAGACATTCTTTTCTGTCAAACTGTCCTGCGAAGTATGCACTTCCACACTCCATCCTTTTTGTGCAAGTACACTATATGTTTCAGCAATATTTACTTCGGTACCCGCGCTGATCGGCCAAAAATACCGGACCACAACAGCAACTCTCTTTTGATCATCAGCAGGTTTCACTTCTCTTGGTTTCATGGCTTTTTTAACCAGCGAGCGAATAAAGATAATCGCGTCAGATATCGTTGCCACAAACTCAATAAAGGTATGCGAACCGTCAACACCAACCCGCGGTACTATCCGAATATCGGTTGCAGTAGAAATGTACGAATCATCCATCGAGAGCCCCATCCGATACCCAACAGAATCGTATGCTGTAAGTACCTCAGGAGTGTAATTACCCAGGGGATAAGCAATGTACGGCACTGAAAAGCCTAAATCTACTTCCAGTTTCTGTTTGGACTCAATAACTTCCCGCATAATACCTTCAGTATCAAGTTGAGCTAAATCACTATGCGTCATGGTATGACACCCAATACCCCATCCCGCAGCCTTAAGTGCATGAATTTGATCATTCGTTAAAAACTCTCGGTCACTTTCCATCACACCTTTATTGGCATTTTCCGGATCGGCCAACACAAATACGGTTGGCTGAATTCCGACCGAGCTAAAGTAGTCTTTGGTCTGAAATATATCGGCATACCCGTCATCAAACGTTACAACAAATGAAGGCTCATCTATCGCTACTTCGCCACGAATATATTTTTCTACCGTTTCAAGAGACACTGGACGGTAATGCTTTAACATATATGCCATCTGCTTTTTAAGGTTATTCATTGATACCGTAAAGCGCCACGAATCGTCACCAATGCTGTGATAGCACAGGATTACAATCTTATTTTTACGTAACGGCAGAAAATGAGTGCAATACAGAACTCCGTATACACAACGGCGAATCAGAACAAATATGGTGTCAAGCAATTTATTCTTAAACATTACTTTAATCCCTTCGAAGAATTCACCATGTCCCACGTAACCTTTGGCTTCGGAGCACGCAGCGCTACCCATTTAGTTTGGACATTTAATAACGCATAAACAAAAGCATAGAATGGTGAAGTCGCGATCGATTTCAAAATACCGAAGATATACAGATAAAACGGTATCGCATACTCTTTCCGGACAAAGTCTTTGCCAAACAGCATTTCCAGTTCGGCAATCGACTTCATAAAACGCACACTCTGTTTTTGGTGATCAACCGTAGTATCCGGCAACTTAACAAAATACTGGGCTTGAGGTACAAACGCAAACCGCATACCCCGTGTTATACAATAGAAGTACGAATAGGCATCCTCTGCAACTACCTGCTCAAAATGCAGAACCGAATATGCTTTCCTGTTAAAAGCGCGGGCAGGACCATAACAGGTATAAACATTTATTCCGTTATTGAAGTGCTCATAGATATAACTCTTGATGTCCATACTTACCTGGAGCGCGCGTTCAATAATACCTTTTCCAACCATTGGCATAATTTTCCCTGACACAAAATTTGCCGAATCGGTAAGTAATGGCTGGATCAAGTCATTGATAAAAAGCGAGTAATAGAAAAGGATATCCGCGTCCAATAAAATAAAGATATCTGAGCTGCAATGCTCAATCATCTGATTTTGTCTTGCAGCCTTGCCTTTCCGGTCGGAATTATCAAGCAAAAGTATCCGCGGATCAACGAACTCACGCACAATAGCACAAGTCGCATCACTGCTGCCATCAGAGCAAACAATTATCTTTTCAAGGGTATAATCCTGCTCGCGCTGTTTTAAAAGTTCAGTCAAAAGTGCACCAATATTGGCGGCTTCATTATATGCGGGTATTCCAATGGTAACGGTTGGTTTAGTTGTCATAAATTTACTCCTTAGTGGAACCAACACTGGTCCATCGCCCTCCAGTAATATTTTTTTCTAAATGTTTTTCGGCAACAATTCGTGAGTAAAGTTGTAATAATACAGCAAACGGCATATGCAAAGGATCATGAACAAAGCCTTTAATCAATGCTATGATTTTGTTACGTCGCGGCACTGCATAATAGGCATCAATCCACTGACCAAACCGCACATCCAGACTCTGCTTAAAACCCATAAAACGCGCCGATTGTCTGAGATAATCCGAAAAAGTTGCCGGTGCACGATAATATACCGGCGCAGTCTTACAGAATTTAAAGCTGAAACCAAGCTCTATCGCCCGGAGGTATAAATATTCATCATCCGAAACCATCGTTGTATCAAAGTCCACCTTGCGGCAAAATGGTCCGCTTAAAGCGCTCACACACCCGTGATGATTGTGCACGCTGTCGCCGTTATTCAACGCTTCACGAGTGAAATACCACAGATCAATGCCTGCCACAATTACCCGCTCCATAAATGTACGGCCTCGTTTTGGCAAATCATACCCGCCTACCAAGCCGACTTCCGGAGAGTCAAAACAAAGCACCAACTGATCCAGTACCGTGTCGGAACCTAACTCCACATCACCGTCAAACGATACAAAAACATCACTGGTATTGTTGGCATAAAAATGTGCCAATCGACCTGCCTTACCACGTCGCATACCGTCATCAATTAAACGTACCTGCGGATGATTCTGCGCAAAGTCCCGGACCAGAGCAGCGGTGTTGTCAGTACATCCGTCACACGCAACAATCACATTTTCTAACAGGTAGTGCTCCGACTTTTGGCTGACAATTTGCCCGAGAATTCTCAAAATCGTTGCCGATTCATTGTGCGCAGGTATTCCAATGGTAAGTGTGTTTTTGTTTGACATATTATTTCAATCCCGTAAAAGCTGCACGCCATAAAAAGATAAACAATCTCAAAAACTCATCCTCAACATACATAAAGTTCTTCTTCATCATTGTCACCAATTCGGTATACGTAGGCTCAAGACCCAAACTGGTGATATCATAGAGTGGATACGTCAAAGCCATCCGTTCAAAGTCAACCACATAAAAACAATCATCGGTTACTATCACATTGTCCGGGCCGATATCCCGATGCGCCAATGTCAGTGCCGGGGTAAATGAACGGAAAAACGCCCGCACGCATTGAAATGCACAACGAATAATCATCGGAAATGCACGGATGTTATGGATTACAGCCAAAAGCACCACAATCGGAAGACTCACCAGATAGGAAAATCCTCCTCGCTGCGCAAACAATCTCCGCTGATGATCTTCCAGCTCACAGGAAATAGTTTCGAATGCTTCCAGCACTCTCCCTAAAATTCGGACCTGAAACTCTGCCGGAAATTCCTGAAGATTTTTTCCTTCAATATACTCAAAAATTACTGAAAACGAATGTTTTCCGGTATGCCATCCAACCACCCGGGGAGTAGAAATTCCGGAAAGCTTTCGCGCATTCTCAAGTAAACCGTGAATGGTTTCGTTTACTAGTAATTCATTGAGCAAATTATAATAGTTGGAATCTTTAACCATCCCCTGCCATGTTTTAATAAAGTAGGTATGGGTTCCATCAGTATAAATGCCGATCTCGAAATTACGGTCTGTTCGATCAGCTTTGTGCAACTCTTTAACCAGCCTGTAGTTTCCAATTTGGGATATAATCGGTTGCTTGGTATGAAACTTCTTATTCCACAACAGGCACAGCCCACAAAAAAGAGTGCGAATAAAGTGCGGTTGGCGGAAATGCGTATGATTATTCATTGCTGAAAAGCACCTCCATCGCCTTTTTTGCACTTACTTCCCAGTCAAACTCTTTTGCCCATTGCAGTGATGCCTGAGACATCGCTGCCAATTGTTCTTTATTGGTAAGCAGCTCACTGATCCTGCCTGCAAATTCATCGACATCTCCATATTCAACCAGATAACCGGTATGAGGATTTTTAACCGAATCAATCAAACCATGCACGCGTGATGCAACTACCGGAGTAGCACACGCATTAGCTTCAATCGTCGTTATTCCCCACCCTTCCATATATGAAGGGTTTACAAACACCCAGGCACGTCGATACAAATCAATTTTCATTTCCTCAGTAACTTTGCCTAGGAATTCAACCTTATCGGCAATCCCCAGCTTATCAGCTAACTTCATTAATCGAGTTCGTTCTTCTCCGTCACCGGCTATAATAAACCGGGCCTCAGGAACAACAGCCAAAATCTTTTCCGCAGCCTTAATCAAAACATCAACACTCTTATATTTCTTCAAGCGACCAAGGTATAAAACAGTTGGCACCGGATCTTTGTGTCCCGGTGTGAAACTTTGTAAATCAACACCGTTATAAACAACCGCAACATCTTTAGACGTCAGTTTTTCTGCCAATATCTCTTTTTGGGAAGAAGGCGACACCGTGATAATTTTTACGGCATCATAAACATACGGCATTACTCTGGTCTCCAAAAACATCGCCAAATTGGAGAGCG
This sequence comes from uncultured Gammaproteobacteria bacterium, assembly GCA_964403585.1. GTDB lineage: Bacteria > Patescibacteriota > Microgenomatia > JALYQM01 > JALYQM01 > JALYQM01. The sequence goes on from CAYOFQ010000001.1 coordinate 1,061,977, forward strand.
GTGGACGTAAACTCTTGCGGAATACATCCCGGTGAACATGATGAATAAGTAAAAACTGTTTCTCCTTAGTGTACAGCGGAGTAAAAAATGGTACGCCGTTCTCACAATCAACAATGACATCGTATCGTTTACGGAAACGAATCAGGTAATAAAGAAATGCCCATACGTACACCATATAGAATCCACCACGCCGGACAATTTCTACACCATCGATAAATTCATAACGTGGGCTCATTCCATCGTTACCGCAGAAAACAGTAACACTATTTCCCTGGGCAACCCAGCGACGTGCCAACTCATGAACATAAACTTCCGCTCCCCCCGCCTGCTTGTGGCGGATATCTCTCCAGTTAAAAACCAGAATCCTTTTTCCATCAGTCGACGGAGCTGCCTGATTCTCTAAAGGAATAAACAGGTCAATAAGGTCGATCAAATTACGGAAAATGTATTTACCATGATCAAACATTACATGCATGGCGGCAATCACGAAGAAACTGATAAAACCGCTCAAAAGAACCATCTCGGCAATATCTTCCGGATCATTATGGTGAAAACTCACCGCCACGGTCAGACAGATTGCCGCACCCATTGAGACCAGCGGAAATATATATTCATGCCGAACCAGACGATAACTCACAATAATATACGACAAGGTAAAGAAAAGTATTCCCAATGAATATAACGTTAAGAACGGCACTATTGCCTGACTTTTCTCCCCAAGCAAAAATGGTACAAACAAATGCCCCAACGGACCTAAAAAGGTAAACGCGAAAAAGGAGAAAACAGCACAACCGGCAAATAATTTGTAGAAGGTAGTGGCTGTCGACCGTTTGGCTCCCAGATCACGACTGATAAACGTAATCATGAATGTGTTGAATAACGAACCAAAGAAGAAGACCATTTTTCCGACCAGCGAAAGTACCGCGTACTGACCGGCAGCGACCGGACTCAGATAGTGTTTAGCCAATAACACATCCACACTCAAGAAGGCGGTCGTGGATAAACCACTCAATAATGATGCAAGGTAAAACGAAAACGGGAATGAATACGGCTCGACTGTTTCCTCTGCATCTGTTTTTGGAGCATATCGGGTGGCAAACCATACGGTAAAAACAAACGTTACCAGGAAAGAAACCGGAACAGAAAGATACGCCCATTCAGGCAAACCAACCACAACTAACACAAAAGCAGTTAATAATTTACTGGCCGTCTCAATAAAAGTTACCCAGGCAACGGCACCGAAGTGAAGATTTGCCTGAAGAAATCCCTTACCGGCTGCACTAAAGACACTGAACATGATCACTGGCGTAAAGAGAATGACCGAAAGACTTTCCTTAACATGGAAAAATGAGGCGATATATGCATTACTGAAAAACCACACTACCGATAAGGCCAAGGCCAGTAAAAATGCCCGGAATCGTGTCGTTCGATAAAAGGCCATGCTACTCGCCGTACCGGAATGTGTTGTGAGATATGAAACACGGTGATTTACTACTGCCCCCAAACCTGAAATTAATATCGAAAGGATATAGCCAAGAGTGCTAACAAATGTGACCAGACCATAATCTTCGAAGGTCAGCACGCGGCCAAGATAGGCATTGTAAACAAAGTTCAGAAAATTACAGGCCATTAAGACAAAAACCAACATTCCGCCACCAGATGCAATTTTTGTCTGTACGTTTTTCATAATCTTACTGGGCCGGCACGCCAACAAGTCCTTCTTCAACTAATGCTCTTCCAACGTTCATGGCAGACTGTTCTACAGCTTTTTCATTCTTAAGATGCAATCCATGTTTTGTTTTTGCCCAATGGTGCGGTGCAGTAATAAGCTTGTATACCGCTAACCAGGCTGCAATACTCATTGACAACCAGTACAATGGTATCACCAGTGAATAGATAATCAGGGAATAATGCTCCCGCTTGGCACAGCCAATCATGTAGTAATAAATGTACAAAAAGTTCCCGCCAATCAGACAGAAAATTGCCATATAAAATACTACTGACGGATATAATGATTCAATAAAGTCCCCAACCTGAGCACGCAAAACAAAGTATGTCAGAGTGAGTACCCACATAAACGGATTGATAAACAAAGCCAAAATTTTACCACCAACAATAGTCTGTAACGCTACCAGATGAATAGCTTTCTTATCTTTAATAAATGAACGCGGATTACGCATGTGCACAAAATACGACTGTATATATCCTTTAATCCAGCGTGAACGTTGCCATAACCAGTTCACATAATCACTGTTGGCCTCTTCCAAAGTAGTTGAATCAATAACAGCGGTTGTAAATCCCCGTTTGGCTAACCGTATACCAAGATCACAATCTTCAGTAACATTAAATGCATCCCAACCGTTCATCTCCATCAAATCGTTTACCCGGAAATGATTTGAAGTTCCCCCAAGTGGGATTAATGCCTGCATTGATTGCAATCCGGGAAGGGTTAAGTCAAACCATAAAGAGTATTCGGAAGTAAATAATCGGGTAAGCAGGTTCTGTTGCGGGTTGTAATAGTTGAGCTTAGCCTGTACACATTTCACTGTTTCAGGTAACGACTTAAAAGCCAAATACGCCTTTTTGAGTTGTAAAGTATCCGGAACATCCTCGGCATCATAAATAACGACAAATTCACCTTTTGCCTTGAGTAAACCATAGTTACATGCTTTTGGTTTAGTCTTTGGTTTAGAATCAGGAACTACCACAATGTCGAAGTACGAAGGCAGATTAAATTCACGTGCTTTCTGTACTGTTTCGGGATCATTTTCTTCAAGCAATAACATTACCTGCAGCTTATCTTTTGGATAATCCAGTTTGGACATTGCAGTTACAAATTGAGGAAGTACTTCCCATTCTTTATAGAGAGGACAAAAGATCGTATAGACCGGGAGTTCTTTTTCATTTATCGCGGCAATCTGCTCGTCGGTTATTTTCAATTCCGGCGATTTGGTCATACTGCGAACAATGAGGTAGAAGTTGAAGAGAAGATCACCAAAATAGAGAACTGTCAAAACCGACACCAGCACGATAAGCATCACATGCCAATTAGCTACAAAAGCCAAAACCGCCAACAGACCAAAAACACTAAGAATCACCTTTTGTCGTGGGGTTAAGGTAATTACGGCACTTTCAGTATGACTTAATTGGGAGTGATGAACGTATTTTTTACCTTTATAGTGATACCCATGACCTTCTTTGGCAATAACTTCCGGATGAAGCGGAATCACTGCCGCACCACGCAGCTTAAGCAAAAGAGCATTAAGGCCGATTTCATACGAAGCTTTGACTACATTTATTTTGGTAGCTCCGGCCTCCCGTTCGTTAAAGACAATACCGACAGTATCGATACTGTATCCGGCATCACGAGCCTTTGTTAGAAATTCAAGGTCAAACGTCCATCGTGCCGGCTTAATTTGAATACGTTCAATAATTTCTTTTTTGAATACTTTCAATCCCGACTGTACATCACACGAGAGTCCATGCAAAAATTCGGCAAAGAAGAATTTAAATCCCCAATGGGTAAATCGGCGCATGAACGTTGTTTTTTCATCAACACGGTCGGCAACAACAATATCGGCACCGGAACTGATTTTTGCCACCATTTCGGAAATAGCTTCCGGAGGATACTGCAAATCAGCATCAATCATTGCCAAAAGCTCATACTGAGCAGACTCAAATCCAATCATAAGGGACTGGGCTTTACCTCGCTCAATTTCGTCAGGCTTAACCAGTAAACGAACCGGGTATTTTGCACTCAACGCAACTACTTTAGCCCGAGTCTGATCAGTTGAACGATCATCAACAAAAATCACTTCATACTGGGTTTCACTTTTTCGCAAAGCGGCATCAATTCTTTCAACCAAAGCAGTGACATTGGCTTCTTCATTCCAGGTTGGGACAACAATAGAGACTGAATATTTTTTCATAAATATAAAAAACGCCCAAAATACGGCAAAAAATCCGTAGTTTTGGGCAGTAATAATAATGGCAGACTCTCTATTTAAACCGTTGCGAGTCTATAAACTTCTCAAAATCCTTATTCAAAATCCGATAGTATCGACCAAATTTAATTGCTTTGAGCTTACCTAATCGAATATATTCGTATATTGTCATGATGTTAAGCTTAAGCATTTCGGCCACTTCTTGAGCCGTCAGGAACGTATTGCGCATATAAGTTAAACTATATACCATATTCGAGTACAATTGTCAAAGGCACATTGAAGACATCTTAGTCTGAGTATAGGTATCTATAGCATTATTATAGGATATTATGGTATAATAAGGCTCAAATGAACTTTTATGAGTACCTGGGAGTAAGTCAAACTGCCAGCCCTGCCGACATCAAAAAAGCCTTCCGGCGGATGGCCAAACAGAAACATCCGGACCATAACAAAGACGATAACGCCTTTTGGGACATGGTTGAACTGAATATAATCAGGGATACCCTGCTTAATGAAAACAGACGCCGTCAATACGATGCTTCCCTGAAAAACGCCACAATCGAAGACTACACTCCGGTAAGGCCGGAAACAACCAGTCAAACACCCAAAAAGCGCAATTTATATAAATCCGTGAAGTCATTCTTCACCTATCATTGCCGAGTCTGTGGCCTTGAAATGAGCTCAACATGGCAGGGATACTGTCTACTCCATTACCTCGAGACTACGGGACAAATTGACAACCCGGATTTTGAGTTCGAATACGCCGGACAGTGGTATAAATGGGCGGATCCACCCGACCACCTCCGCGAAGACCACAAGCATCGGGAAGACTTCCATTCTCAAGCCGCCATTAAGGTCCAACCCTGGCAAATAGCCTTGTATACGGCTTTTATAGTGCTGGTGTCGGCGGGATTGGTTATTATGACGGTACAAATTATGAAGTAATACTACTTGAATATATTTGATATAATATACATATGATAAAAAATCTTTCGATCGGATTACTCGCGGCAACTCTGATGCTGACAACCCTGGCAACAACTGCTCAGGCAGCTCCGGTATCCTACGACCTTAAAAAGACCTCCAATAACTACAAAGCATTTGGTACGGTTTCAATCGACAGAGTCAATAATAGTTATACCTTCAGCGCAGTAGTCAAAGATCTCCCATCCCCGCTTCCTAACGGTGGAATTTACTATTTGCTCTGGGCGCTTACACCGGATGGAAAAGCCGATAATCTCGGACCGATAACTAACAATTCCGAGGCTAAAGGTAATCTGAATACCCGAGCAACCCAATTCTTCATCAGTTCAGAAAAAGAACGCTATCCGGAGTTTGTGAACGGTCCAAAAATAGTTCAGACAGACTCAATTCCTGAGTCCGTATTCACCACCACCCTTGGCACTGTCAGCCCAACACCAACAACTACCGCCACCCCACGACCAAGCGGCACCAACGTACCGGCTGTCGGAGGTCCAACCGGCGCTCCGGAAACCGGATTAGGCGGATCAGCCCTATTTAACGGACTCATTGCCGGAATGTTCGTCATTGGCGTATCAGGCTTAATTGTCTCCGTACGAAATAAATATTCACATTAAAATTCGCGAAGTTAATTGTTTTGTTGAGCGAGGACTTCCGCTGGAGGTCGCCTAACTAAACGCAGCAACCGAAGTAAGCGTTTAATACTGAACAGAGTAAGAGAGCAATAAGCGCTTAAGACAGGGAACCTGAGCATCCGCAGCAAACAAAACAACTACGAGCGAATTGCTGCTATACTATCCTTATGCAGATCATCTTCTTCGGACTCATTGCCCTCGTCGCCATATTACTCAACATCATGACCTCACAAGGCTTCTTCAATGTCAGCGACCGGTTCTTCTGGAAACAGACCAGTAACCTCCTGTCCAAACAGCAACCCGTTAAACTCACAATTAATTCTGCCAGAATCGACTCGTCAGTCGAACGGGTCGGCATCGATACCGAAGGAAACATGCAGGCTCCTTCATCTGCCGGCATTATTTCCTGGTATCAGTTTGGAGCACTCCCCGGCGAACGCGGAAACTCAGTATATTCCGGACACCGGGATTCAGCCTTCGGTCCGGGAGTATTTTATACACTGAATAAAGTAAAACCCGGCGACGAAATCATCGTAACCGCAGCAGATAAATCAGTACATACCTACCTCGTTAATCATTCACAAGAATACGAGTCCGCGGATCTGCCGGTCAAAGAGATATTTTCCGATCAAAAAAGAAGCAAACAAATTTATCTCATTACCTGTGCCGGCAGCTGGGATATTTTTAGAAAGAAATACGACAAAAGAATTCTTGTCGGCGGCGTAGAAGAATAACCTAATTCTTTCCGGTAGAGCCAAAATTTCCTCTGTCTTCGTTGCCTAAATGTTCAACTTCCTCAAACTCAAACGTTTCATATTTCATCAGCATCATTTGCGCAATCCGGATACCTTTTTCAATCGTTACATCTTCATCAGTAAAGTTGTACATAGCAGCCAAATACTCATCCGAATCTCCGCGAAAATCCCAGTCACCGATACCGATACCATTAGCCAGAATCAGACCACTCTTATGAGTCGAACCCCGTGACGCCAGCAACAGCCAGTATCCTTCCGGAATTTCAATCGCTACATTCAACGGAATATAACCTACCTGATGAGACTTAATAGTTACCGTCTCACGGGCATAGGCATCAACACAGGCAGCTCCTTTGGATTTATACACCGGGAGCGGAATACTTTTATCAAAACGTTTTATTCTTACTTTCATATATCTACTTTATACCAGACAAAACTATTGATATAAATATCGTATGACAAAAAAAGGTAAACTCATTGTGATCGACGGCAGTGACGGATCAGGCAAATCAACCCAATCAAAGTTATTACTGGAATACCTGGAAAAACAATCAGTAAAAGCAAAACATCAAAAGTTTCCGCAGTATGAAAAATTTTTCGGGCAATTGGTTGCGCGTTTCTTGCGCGGAGAGTTCGGCACCATTGATCAGGTCTCCCCGTATCTGGCTTCAGTGTTATACGCCAACGATCGAGCCTCCGCCAAAGAAGACATGGAAAATTATTTAAACGAAGGCGGGTATTTAGTATTGGACCGCTACGCCACGTCTAACATGGGGCATCAGGGAGCCAAATTCAAAACCGTACAGGAACGGGAAGAGTTTATTGAATGGGATTATCAAATGGAATATGAAATTAATAAACTTCCTAAAGAAGATGTTGTTATCTATCTGTATGTTCCGTATGAAATAGCCTCCCAATTGCGCGCCAAAGAAACCAATAAAGAATATTTGAAAGGCAAAGTCAAAGATATTCACGAAGAAGATAAATCCCATCTTATTGCGGCTGAAAAAACCTATCAATACCTGGCAGAAAAATATGACCATTGGATTCGGATTGATTGCGTCAAAGACGATAAATTACTCTCAATTGAAGAAATCCACGCCATGATTGTCGAACAACTCAAAGCCAGAAAAATTATTTAATACAGCTCCGGATTGGCAAACGGCACCAGCGCAAACACAACAGCCTGCTCATAAAAATCAGCTCGTGTAACCACGCCGTGTGTCAAAATACCGGCAGCTCCATCCTGATGTTTGGAATTAATTCTGCTAAATACCATATCGTCAGCATGTGACAATTCATACCCCTGCTTAACTAACTCAACTACCTTATTCGGCAGTTCAAATGAAGCACTGCGGCTCTTTCCTACTTTGCCATTGGCACCAATAACCACCATCCAGGCATACCCTTCCATAATCTCACCTTTATCCTCCAAACCACCTTCTAGACCAACCCAGAAATCGGCTTCAGGAACTTCCTTGTGTGCATTTTGAGCACGATTAGTAGCACCAAGTAACGTCTCTTCATTACCCATTGGCTGATCCGCAACATTTGACGGAACTGATACGCCATCGAATTGAAACTGCTCCTCCGGGAACATTTTTTCAAAGGCGTTCTTCGTAGCTTGTATTTTAACCGGGTTTTTTGATGCAATGATGATTTTTTTCATAAGGAGATTTTAACATATCACTGCGGTCAACTTGAAATTAATTAATACTGTGTTAAAGTTCAACCTATACTATGGAAACCTGGTATCACGGACCAATTCTACCTCGCCTTTCATTCGAACCTCCGGATTTATGGCCACATCCTCACACGATCCCGAAAACTAAACGATCGGGCAGACGACGAAAGATTGAACTCGCAGGCAGAGATATTGTTTTACAGACAGGCTGGACCCCATTCGAGTCACGACATGAACTACCATTACACTCCTCATTTTCAATATTGGAAAGACATGAACGGCGACTTTCAGATATTCCACGATGGACAGAATATAAGGTAAAAGATAACGGCGACATGAATGCGTATATTCATGCTTTAAGATTAAGACATATTACCGTGATAGCCTGCGAACTGGACGCTGACAGATTTAGTCTTACAGCCATTGAGCAAGACTGTCTAAGAGCTGCTACAGAGCTATATGTCCTCGGTCCCCCTGACAGAGTTCTTTCCGAAATCGAAGCGTTCCCGTCAATAACTCCATGGGAACGGGAGGTGAATAAAGAGATTTTTCTCTACATAGCTTCAGGGTTATCGGGAGAAGAAATATGTAAACTCATTGGCCCTGGTGAACTAACGGGTCAACCAAACGGCGACGCTATAGACTGGCACAAACTCAGAGAGATATTTAGCCTGTATCAATCGATAAACTGCATGGTAGCCGCGCTTCAAAGTTATCCATTCAAAATAGATTCACTCTACTACAACCGTGATGAAGCCAAATTCTTTCGGGATATCGCGCAGGAACATTGGCCAAAACTTGTAGAATACGCTCATGACAACGTCCCTTCAATATGGACATTTTTTAATAATTTCCAAACTGAGACAATTATTCGCCACGCAAAAAGAGTTTTTCCACTGGAACTGGACCTTTCCATTTTTACTGAGGATGTTGAGGAACAAAAACCACAACCACCGGTATTTACCGATGTGGATGAACTTGCCCTTCAGCTTGAAAAGGTACGCGGGTAATGCATTGTTCTTACGGGAGGAACTTTCGACCTGTTCCACCATTCGCATTTGGAGTATCTGAAAAAAGCTAAGCAGCAGGGAGATATTTTGGTAGTGCATATAGATGGTGACATGCACACGCGAAAGCGAAAGGGGCCCACCAGACCGGTTATTAATCAGGAACAGCGTGCCGCAATAGTAAATTCTTTGCCTTTTGTAGACTTTGTAGTACTCACCGACGAAGTTTTCTACTGCGATGAGCACCTCACAACAATTAGACCGGACATAATTGTAAAAACAAAGCGAAAGTCAGGGCGAAGCTCATCAAATGACCATTTATCAACACAATTTCCCCATATACAGATTGTTGAAATCGAAGAAGGTGAAACTATCTCTACCACTAAAATAATTGAAAAAATCAAAAATCCGCGTATTCAACTATCTGAACTTTCGGAAGAAGATCTTGCATTACGTGATGCCGCAATCGAAGCATCTCATAGAAGCTACAGCTACTCAAACTTCTCTGTTGGAGCAGCCGTTATCGATGAGTTCAATCAAGTTCACCAGGGATGTAACTTAAGCAACGCTTCACCAACCTTGGCTACCTGTGCCGAACGGCATGCGATCACTACGGCAGCGGTATCCGGAGCACGTCAGATAAAAAAAATAGTAGTGTATAGCCCGGGAGAACAATTAATAATGCCGTGTGGAAGTTGCCGACAGGCAATTCTGGAATTTTCAGACGAAACGATTCCTACTGTCGTAATTATTACCAACGATAGCGACCTGTGTTTAGTAACCGATATTCGTGAATTATTACCCAATCCTTTTACCAGTCATCGAAGAAAAGTTACTTAACGTTACCTTCATTCATCTCTTCCCATTTCCACTCTCGCTCCCTATTTATTTCCAGCTTCTTTTGTATAGCAGATTCAAGATCAATCCCCAGGCATCCACATAAATGAAGTATTCTGGTTACGGCATCACCCAACTCTTCTTCAAAACCATAACGATCCTTCGTATTATTATGACGGTGCGCTGCATACGCCATTACACCTCCGTTTTACGCGCATAAGTATCAATTGTTTGTTCTATTTCAGGAATCAGATCCAGAATAGTCTCATACCGTACAACATCTTTCACTAAATTCGGAATTCCCTGCAACATAGTCGCAACCCGGGCATCTTTATGAGCCAGCATCATCACGGGAACATCATTCTCTGCCGCAACACCCAGTTCAATACCTAAACCGGTGGACGGATAACTTACCTCGGCCACAAAAAAGTTAGCCGAGCGAACACAATTTGTGTCCCACTCATATTGTTCCCTGCCGGTTCCAACGCCCAATCCGAGGAACTTCAAAACCTCATACTTCTCACCCAGTCTTGCTTTCAAAACTTCAATTTGATCGCGAAACTCCTGAGTAGCATGGGTCAATGAACATCCAACGTATATTTTGTTCATAGTTATTCCTCGAAAGCCTTGACCCCGGCCGCACTCGCCTTTTTCTCCAGCTTACGAAAAGCATCAAGCCGTTCCAGATCATAGTTATTGTAATCAACAAACTTGAAAATATTTTCCGCCAGCAGTGGATACATATCTCCCACCCGCTTGGCCATTTCCTGAGCAATATAGCGATACGAGGGGTGCCCCTGGGGAATACTACGCAACTCCACCATATGCGCAAACCCGCGGAGGTTAAGACGCAAGTAGAAATTAGTGTATGAACCATGCGTAACCAAATACTGAGCTTCATACGGAAATTTGGTTTTGATTTTTTTATACGCCTCAACGGCTTTATTCATCGCTTCACAGAAAAGATTTGTATACCCGGTCATTTTTATTTCGTATGGAACATAATATCCCAGCTCACTGGTAAACATTTTTTTATGACGGGTCATCATCCGATGGCGCATTAAGTCTTTGTACACTCCCCAATCGGCTATAATTTCGAACGCAAAATAGGGTTCTTCAACTGCCCGTAACGGCTTATGATGGCGATTAGCACGATGTTTACCAAGCTGCCGCAACAATACTTCCTTCTCATCCATACTCAAATGCATCGCTTCATCATATGCTGCCTGATACTCCATATCGGTATACTCGTACAAAAGCGCCGCGATTATTTTTTCTATGGCTCTCGGATCGGAATCAACCATTCGTACCTGCGGGGATTCATACTCCCGTAACGTTACTTCATAGTTGGATCGCAAATCATTAAGAGGGCCTTTGGTCTCCTGCAAGTACTTGCGGTACACATCACCACGTTCATTTGTTGCACGCTTCACAAACGCCGGAATTATCTGACGCAATGCTTCATGCAGTTCATTCCCGATAGTAACAACTTCATCAAGAGGATCAGCCAGCATATTGGTTAAGAGATATTCTAAAGCACGACCGTCACCATATACTCCCATATTGGTCTTAGCTGACAAGGGCAATAACGATCGGGCAATATCACACGCTTTGGCACGGATAGTAGCTTTGTATGCAGACTCTGTTTCGTCACCCGGATATATTTTTTTAAGAACCGGTTGAATCTCCCGAACTATTTTAGAGTAGGTATCAAACAACATTTCATTCGTTTTGATATACAGTTCGCCGAATTCAGAGTTTAAAATCTTCTGATCTTTATAGTAAGAATATTCACCGTTAATCTTGTTGTCATAATAAACATAGCGGGTCGATTTTTCCAGCGGCGAAAGACCAATTCGGTGTTCTTCAATACTTTTGGTTGCCAGCATTGAAACTTCTTCAATAGCCGCATGAGCACCACCCAACTCAGCTACCGAATCATCACCATATCCAACTAATACTCGGTCATAAAAATCTTCAGCTTTTTCTACTTTCACACCATTCTTCTTTTTATTTTTTGCCGGAGATTCAAAAACGCTATTGATGTCTTCGTTGGAATAAAACTCATCCAAAAACAGCCGTTTCAAATCTTTAGCTGTCCGCGAATAGCGCGAAAACAATGTTCCTTTTATAACTTCAGGCAAATTAACCAAACCAAAAACTGGAGAATCTATTGAAGTAAAATACTGTTCCAGAATTTTCTTTTCTTCATCGGTGTACGAGGATATCATGAGAACTCCTAGGCGTGGATAGTTTATCTTTTAAATCTCTGACCTCTCTATCCTTCCACATCTTGGGTAACATTGCTGATGGTTCCCAAATAGAGCGCAACTCTTCTATATCATAACTAGATGAATATTTCGAGTCCATTTGAGTGATATAGTCTTCATCGGCAAGTACCGGATCGGTAGCAAAGAAAATAATCTGCGCAATGCGACGTCCAACCACCAGTGGAATGGCAAAATGATTATTATTATTCGTAATTTCCATTGTCCACCGGTTAACATAGCCGACATCACCCCACCCCGCGCATTTACATACTTCAATAAAATTTCGTCCGATTGAAGAACGGGCTTTCATCATTGTTGTGACATTATTTTTTCCACCGATGAACTCCTCAGTATGCGCTAAAATAGTTTCATGCGGGTGAATGAGGATAATTAAATCATCAGGGTGAACATTTTTTAGTTTTAAACCGGTTTTTTTGGAGAAAGTCTTTACCTTCTCGGCTTCAAATGGCCCCTGCCACATATGCCGAACATCGGACTCATCATACATATTATAAATTTGCAAATTACGATCTGCCTGCATGGACTTTTTTCCGTGAATGGCCTGGCGGTAATAGTAAGGCCCAAGTGTGACATCATAACTGGAATTAGCCAGATTGCGCCGGGTAAACGGTTCAATAATGACATTTTTTTGTTCTAAGTTTTCGAGTATGGCTGCGTTTGAAAGACACGAATGGTGCAGAGATTTAGACATTCTTCAAATGTTATACAGACTCTTTCGCAATAATGCAAGCAAAATTTCTCCTTTGACTTGAGTTCCCGGACTGCTATACTAATTTGGAGTATATGCTCCAATTTATAGTCCAATTTTTACCGCTCATTTTCCTGTGCGCTGCGTTTGGTGTTGTTCTTCTGAATTTCGACGCAGTAGCTGAATATGTTGTCTACGTAATCTCAATGCTCGTTCAACCAAAAGAGCTGCTTCATGTCAGTAACGAACTGGCTGTTCCGCTTCCACCACAAACCCAGAAAAAAAAGTTTTCGCTCTTTCGTCCGATTATTCGGGTTTGGACCTTATTTAATGTCCTGTTCTTCCCTGATTTGGATCTCGGAAAGCTAACCGGACGAAAACACAAATCATCGCTCGAAGATATAAATGTCTATTCAGAAAAAACCAAACAGGAGATCGATAAATACAGCATTAAAACTTACAGTGTTCCGGATGCTAAAAACATCAAAAACTTCCGGAGTGCACTCGATCCTCTTGGAACAACTCAGCCCTCTTCGGCATTTCAGCAGGCCTTCCCCGACGTAGTGAACATTATCAATAAAATAAATAAAATTGATTCTCCTCCGGTCGCAACCAGTACTATCTACGACACCTTACCTGATTTTCAGGCATATACCGGTGGAAGCACACCGCCCCCACCGGTAATGGAAGCTCCGGCTTTCCCTCCACAGGTAAGGACAACCGAAGTTGTTGTTCCCACGCAAATTCCGGAACCGGGAACCACCATGCAGGTGGAAGAGATTATCCCGCCAATAGCTCGCACAATACCAACAGGTCAAACCGAAAATGCCGAACCGGAAAAATTTGATGCTATTGCCGCGTTGGAAAGGAAAGTAAGTGAACTAAAAAAGGACAAAGTCAGTTCTGTTGTCAGTCAGGTAAATTATGGCGAACTCGCCCAGCGCTCCAACGAAGTAAACAGCACCAAAATCTCCATGCCCTCGATACAGCCTTCAGCACCACTCCCAAAGATCACTACTACACCTACCGCCACAACAGCCGAAGAAATTCATATCGTGAATGAATCGGCTCTTCCCCGGGTCTCCGATTTTAGTATCCTCCCGATGATCGGGAAAGTAATCACCTACACAATATTAAGTCTTCCGCTGCTTATTGTTGTAGGAAGTATCGGGTACTATTTGGTGTTGAATAAGTTCAACCTCGGCTCGCTTGCCGGATATCCCGGCTGGGTATCAACTACCCTGGAGGCGTTTGTAAAGGCCTACATACTTCGTCAATCTTAAAAACCGGTAAATAACTCAGCAGTAATTCGCTCGCGTGGAACGCCAAGCTCACCAAGATACAATAAGCCCGAACGAACCATTTGCTCAGGACCACATACCATAAAGTGAGTATTTTCGACATCGTCTACATATCTCTGAATGAATTCCGAAGTAATTCGCCCACGTTCCCCTTTCCACTCTCCGTGGCTCTCTTCATGACGGGTTAACGTATACACTGGCATAAACGACGGGAAGGCCGCCGCTATAGCATCAAATTCTGCCTTATAGGAGATTTCTTCAATAACCTTATCCGAATACAGTAACGTAATTTTCCGGTCGCTCATATTTGTGTCATAGGCATATTTGATCATTCCACGGTAAGGCGCAACCCCAATACCTCCGGCAATCATTACCACCTTATCTCCGGGAACATCTTCGAGTGTCATTTTTCCTACCGCCGGGTATAGCTCAACTTCGAATCCGCGGTCCATATCCATCAAAGTATCCTTAAAACCGGTATGACGCATGGTAAAGGTAAATTGGACGTAGGGTTCAGTGGGCGAAGAAGAGGTGGAACAAGTACGCACATTATTCCGGTAATCTTCACGCAACGGCGGCACACGAATAACCGAATATTGTCCGGCTTTATATTTAAATCCCTCCGGCTTCTCAAAACGAAAAGACCAGTCGGTAGGGGTTTCTTGAATTTTCTCAATAAATATTGCTTTCATAGTGATTATTATACCAGTATTGACGCATACCCGCAGAAACGATACTCTTTACCCATGCTTATCACGCCCGAAAAGGCTTTCGAACAGCACTTGAGTAATATTTTCATTACCGCTGAGGGAACAGTTGCCGAAGTCCTACCGGACGACGAAACCGGAGTCAAACACCAGCGGTTCTTAATACTCACCGGGAACAGACATTCCCTGTTAATAGTCTACAATATTGACCGTAATCCTCCTCTTGAGCTCAAAGTTGGCGATCAAATTCACGTTGAAGGTACCTATGTCTGGAATAAATACGGCGGCATAATTCACGAGACTCATTCCGATGTAAATAAAGACCATCCTGATGGACAAATCATCATTCGGGGTATAAAATAGCATAGTAGTAACCAAAACTATGCAAGTAGTAGAACAGTTTGTTCAAGCTAAGACCGGTAATCTGGAAACCTGCGAAGACGCCATTTATGTGGACGATAACTTCGTCGCTATAATTGATGGTGCTACAAATAAAACAAGCAAGCTCTGGGACGGAAAAACCTGCGGTTAAATTGCCAAAAACTGCATCCTACAAGCAATCCCCCTTATCAATCCCGATACCAAACACGAAGGCTTCTTTGCTTCATGCAATGAGTCCATCAAGAACTGGTATGACAGCAATAACATCACAATTGAGATGCAGTATCATATCAATCAACGCGCCACTGCCTCGATGATTGTCTATGCGCGGAAACAACGTCAGGTCTGGAACGTTGGAAGTGGCCAGGCCCTGATAGGATTCCAGAGATACAATAATACGAAGTTAATTGACGACCTGTTAGCAGATGTACGATCCTTTTTCATTGCCTCGGAACTCAAAAACGGGAAAAGCGAGTTTGAGTTGAGTTATATAGATACCGGCCGCGAACTGGTCGAACCGTTAATTTTACGGCAAATGCTTTTCCAAAACGCTGCTGAGCCGAGTGTCTGGAACTACTACGAACTGGACGGCTTCTTCAAAAACCCGCAGGGAATAAACGTTATGGACATACCTGAACAAGTATCCAGTTTAGTTCTGGGATCCGACGGATATCCGGAGATTTTTCCTACCTTGACCCAAACTGAGGAATTCCTTAAACAAATTTTGAAAGACGATCCCCTCTGTTATAAGCGATATAAGGCAACAAAAGGGTTAAAACAAGGCAACGTCTCCTTCGACGACCGCTCGTATATCAGGCTTGATATTAGCAAGTAGAAAAAGAGCGGATCTTTCGACCCGCTCCCATAGTTTCTACTTCGTGTGTTGATTACCCAATCGCTATTTTGAAATCCTCATCCTTGGCTTTCTTTTCAGGATTCTTACGTATACCAAGCTTCTGCGGCTTCGAAGCATTGATCTTCTCAGTCAAAGCCATTGGTAAAACCTGGTCCATATGGTCAACAAAATAGAAATTTAAATCCTTCTTAACCATATCCGGAATTTCGACAATATCCTTTTCATTTTCCTTCGGAATAATCACAGTTTTGATTCCGGCTCGGTGCGCGCCAATAATCTTCTCTTTCAATCCGCCGATTTCAGTTACCCGACCGCGAAGTGTAATTTCACCGGTCATTGCGACATCTTTACGGGTTGGAATCCGTGTCAGCGCTGAAACTAACGCCGTGGTAATAGCTGCGCCTGCCGAAGGCCCATCTTTGGGAACAGCTCCTGAAGGGACATGCACATGGATATCAACTTTTTGGTTGAACTTTTCATCCAAACCCAAGGCCGAAGCACGTGAGCGGATATAACTGATAGCCGCCATACATGACTCTTTCATCACATCACCAAGGTGCCCGGTGAGTGTTAATTGGCCCTTACCGGGAACAACACTAACTTCGATAAAGAGAATTCCACCACCCACTTCGGTCCAGAACAATCCGGTCGACATACCGATTTCGTTCTCCTTTTCAGCCAATTCCGGGCTGAATTTAGCCGGACCGAGATAGTCGGCAACATCCTTAATATCAATAGTAAAGGCGTCTCCCTTATCTTCAGCCACTTTGCGGGCAACTTTACGAACCACTGCCGAGATCTCACGTTCCAGGTTACGAACACCGGCTTCACGGGTGTATGAAGTAATAACTTTCTTTAGGGCATCACTGGTCAAGGTAAACTGATTTTCCTTCAAGCCATGACTCTCCACCTGCTTGGGCAGGAGGTAGGTCTGTGCAATCTGGAATTTCTCAAATTCGGTATATCCCGGGAATTCAATAATTTCCAGACGATCCCGCAATGCGTGTGGTATTGTTTCCAATACATTAGCAGTAGCAATAAACATCACATCAGACAAGTCAAATGGCACTTCCAGATAATGGTCTGAGAAATTGTTGTTCTGCTCAGGATCAAGTGCCTCAAGCAGTGCTGCTGAAGGATCACCACGGTAGTCATTACCGATCTTATCGATTTCATCAAGCATAAACACCGGATTTGATGATCCCGACTGTTTAATACCCTGAATAATACGTCCCGGCAATGCACCAACATAGGTACGTCGGTGACCGCGGATTTCAGCCTCATCACGAATACCACCCAATGAAACTTTAACAAATTTCCGACTGAGCGCCTTGGCAATCGACTTACCAATCGAAGTTTTACCAACACCCGGAGGTCCGGAGAAACACAGGATCGGTCCCTTCATTTTTCCGGCCAACTTCTGTACAGCCAAAAATTCCAGAATACGTTCTTTAGCTTTGTTTAGACCGTAATGCTCCTCGTCTAAAATCTTTTCCGCTTCCGAGACATCAACTTTAGCTTCTGTTTTTACTCCCCACGGAAGTTCAAGAACAGTGTCGATATACGTTCGAAGATACGATACCTCCGGACTCATAGCCGGCATCTTGGAGAGACGTTTGATTTCTTTCTCAACCTTATCCTGTACCTCTTTCGGCATCTTGGCGTTCTTGACTGCTTTTTTAAGGGTACTTACTTCATTTGCGCTCTCGTCCTCAGTCTCATCTTCACCGAGTTCTTTCTTAATCGCACTCATCTGCTCGCGCAAAATTGCTTCCTTGGTAACGCGCTTAACCCGTTCCTGTGTTTGATTGGCAATTTTCTGTCCAATTTCCAGCACACGGATCTCATGAGCAAGCAACTCACTTACTTTCTGCAAGCGATCACGGGTGTCTACCATTTCCAGTATCTGCTGCTTATCAAACGGTTTAAAATCGACCCCGGCAGTTATTGCGTTACACAACTGATTAGGATCCTCTGCTGAAAATATCGCGATCGAAGATTCTAAAGACAAGTGACCACCAACTTCACGATAGTGGTTCATCTGAGCAGTAATATTTGCTACCAATGCTTCAATTTCATCGTTATGATTGGTAAGCTCCGGAATTTCTTCACAACGAACCACAAAATACGGTTCATCCTGAACATACTCCTTAATATATACACGGGTTAACCCCTCAACAGTAAGATTATAGTCACCGTTAACTTTCCAGAAACGGCGAATACGGGCTATCGTACCAACTTCATACATATCGCTCGAATCAGGATTAACAGTTTGTGGATTTTTTTGACAAACAAAGACCACTAGTCCGTTTGTCGTAGTCGATGCATCCAAGGCCAGCTTGGATTTATCGCGATTAATTGAGAAACTTTCCCAAGAAGAAGGAAATACGACTTTCTCGCGTAGTGATACTAAAGGCAGTTCTTCCCGCAACTTTACCGGCTTCCCATCTAAATAGATAGTTGAAGACATGCTTCCACTCCTCTCTTTTAACTTGTAAACCAACTTTATTCTTAATTGCTGAAAATTACCTGATTAGCGGGGTCAGAATAAAGCATCAGAATTGTATAAAAATATGAGTTATATACTATAAACACGTAACCAAAATAAACACAAGGGGTAATATTTTAGTTAGCACTCACACCTCTATAGTGATAATGATACACGACAATGCTATTAAGATCAAGGGGTTATAATAGGCTTAATTTAGTCACCAAAGTTCTGCGTAAACATCTTCCCGTAGATTCCACCGTCAATAACACCAATGCCAATCCGGCCGAATTCAGGGCGAAGGATATTTTCCCGGTGACCGGGTGAATTCATCAGACCGCGATGCGCAATTTCCACCGTTGGAGCATAAGCCAGGTTCTCACCCGCAACCATATACTGAACGTTACCCTCAGTCATACGATCAAATGGTGACTTTCCGTCAGGATTGATGTGCGAGAAGAATGAACGCTTAAACATATCGGTACTATGAGCACGGGCTACCGGTACAATCGTCGGATCCCATACCAGAACTTTAATACCCCGCTCCTGACGCTCCTTATTAACCAGAGCAAACATTTCCTGCTCCGAATCCGGATCTTCCTTTAACTCCAGGTTACTGGCATCCGGGAAATTCATTTTTATCGATTCTTCCGAGCTTGGAGCCTTTGGGATCAAGTACAAAAGAGTTTCCTGTGGGATGGCACCAAGAATTTGGCGCATCTGCGGCTCCAGAATCGCTGCCTGAGGAACAATATTTTTACCCCAATACGAAGCCAGCACCGCATTCTTTAAATCGGTATTAAAAGGCAACCGGAGCAATACAATAATTGCCGTCGTAAGTAATACGATCCCCATCGCCAATTGCGGAAAAATTCCGGCAATTTTATCAACCCAATATAGTGGTTTAAGCCACATGAACAGCTTCATCACAAAACGATATAAATAAGAAAAAACAAACGAAATTGCGAATTCGGCAATCAGTAGCAAGGCAAAGAAACCCAGAACAGGACCTGCAAATTTATTCGCCCCGAGCGTATCCACAAAAAAAGCTCCCACCTGAGGATAAAAACGAACGGCTATCAATACGGCTATAATTGAGGAAAGCAGGTTAAGCAGCGAACCCACAAAACCGATCGCAAATCCGCGATACGCAAAATAAAACAAAATGAGAAAAATACACAGGTCAACCCAGTTCATGTATGTACAATCTATTTATATTCCCAAAGTATAACATCACCATCCCGCGGGATATACCGATCGGCAAAGACAGTAGCTTCTTTACCGTTAACCGAATATCCCCACCGGCGGGAACCTTCACGATCGTTTTCCGACGTTCCGGCACCATCAATAGATTTTACCACGGTTCCGTCTTCTGTATATTCGACAATCACAACATGATTGTCCTGAAGCCGGGATAAGACACTCTGTCCTTTATGACCGATCTGTCGAATCGACGTCTGAGTAGTATTATCAACACGCGCCCCGAGAACCTGGGCCGCAGGAGGAGCACTTTGCGTATATGCCACTTCAACTTCACGTAAATGTTCGATGGTAAGCTTCTCGCGAACTTGAGAATCCCGAACAGCTGCTGCACTGGCAATAACAACCAGTGAGAGCCCAAACATATAAACATGCCAATGTCTGATACCCATTTTATGGGCGTGATGCAATGCTTTCATAATCCTATTATGAATGAATCGGAAAAATATCTCAACCCGAAAGTTAGAAATCAATACTTCGTTTAGCTAGAATTCCCTTTTGGAACGGATGTTTAATTTCTTTCATCTCTGTAACCAAATCGGCTATCTCAATAAGTTTTTCATCAGCACCACGCCCGGTTAATACAATATCCAGCTCTTCAGGTCTACCGTGAACCAATTCAAGCACATCATCAATGGTAATAAGCCCTTCTTTCACTGCCACATTAATTTCATCGAGAATGATGACATCATATTCTTTCGAAAGAACCTTATCTTTAGCAAAAGCAAACGCCTCTGCCGCCGCTGAGTCATGAACAGAACGATCCTTACGATCACCCCATATACCAATAAACCCCTGCCCCATCTGAACAAAAGTAATATACGGCTCAAGAGCTTTGAACGTTTCTTTTTCACCGGTAAACCATTCTTTGATAAACTGGAGAAACAATACTTTCCGTTTGTAACCGGCTGCCCGGACGGCTAACCCGACCGCCGCCGTCGTCTTTCCTTTGCCATCCCCGGTATAAACGATCACGAGTCCTTTTTTATGTATACTTGTCATACTGTATCCTTATTACTAATTTCAATCTTAGTACTTGGAAATTCTGCGGTAATTTTCGATAACAATTTCATGGGATTTTTATTATTCTTATCAAATCGTATTTGCTCCTCGTCAAAATCCACAAACATTTGCAAATAGTCCTTAGTAGATTGCTTTTTCAATTTTTCTCCAAAGTATACAACGGCCATTCGCTTACCTTGTTTTTCACTAATCTTAGCTTGAACCCAATAGTTCTCATCCTCCCTATCTTCCGAGCTAACTTTGGTAGGAGGCAATTCTAATGAGTAAATTGCCCAATCCAAAGTTTTTCTTCCTTCATGCCTACGATCCATAATATCTCGACACTCATCGTATGTTTTTGGTAGTGAATATTTCCGTTCACAATTATCACAATATAACTCCATATAGGATATCTTTCTCAGTTCACAATGACATGACTCATTAGAACAAACTGGAGAACCAATATAATCATCACCGAAATCTCCAATAATAACTCTCCACAACACTCCATACCCTTTGTATAATTCATCTCTAAATTGAGTCATCATAGTATCTCCTAATATCTGCCTTATTCATAGGATTTATTATAATTTACCCCCGAAGACTGAGCTCAATCTCCAGGGGCAAAAATTTAATTAAACTAGTATCAGCATCGTGCATACCCACAGTTATCGCACTTGGCACACCCTTCAACTAACATCAGGGTCGCCTGTCCACAATCGGGACACATATCGCGTCGGGCACTTTTAGTCCCGGTAATCTGCGTATCCATCGAAGCACCTTCCACGGTACCAAGCGGCAACTGCACTTGAGCTACCGGATCACTTTCAATCTGGGTACCTTTTAAAGCAACATGTTCACTGATTGCTTTGGCTACAGCATCGGCCAATGAACGAACCCTGTTACTACCAAAGCCGGCTGTTGACGCACCGCCAATTCCGGAAAGCTGGTCAACGATCGATTCAACCACAGCTGATTTAGACACGGTAGTAGGAATTCTCAACGCTAATGAAATTAATCGTCCAATTGCCTCAGCATCAGCCAAGATATCCGAACCACCTTTACCAAGGGAAACAAAGACTTCAAACATATCACCCATCTCATCTTCATTGATGGTGACATAGCCCGGACCAAATGGCGTTTTAACTTTATAGGTAGAACCGGTTAACCGTTCAGGTCGTTCACGCAAAGTATGATACATTGGTTGAATCAATGCCGGAGTTGGGTTGGTAACCGCTGCAGCAGCTGTAGCTGCCTGCTCGGTAGTTTTCTTCTCTTCCGATTCACGGGTTAGCACTGCGTCACGGGAACCATCACGATAGAAAGTAATACCCTTACAGCCAAGGTCATACGCCTTCATATATAATTCTTTAACCTGCTCGACAGTATAATCTGCCGGTGCATTAACGGTCTTGGAAATTGATGCATCGGTATATTTCTGAGCCATTGCCTGAACTTTAACATGATCTTCAGGGAGTAAATCTACTGTTGAAACAAAGTAGTCAGGTGCAGTTGTCTCATCCTGGTGGGTGTCTTTCCATTCCTGATATAACGGATGATAAATAACGTGCTCTCCGGTGCGGTCGCGGCGAACAGTCGCGAAGTCGTAAACCGGCTCAATTCCGGATGAAGCTCCGGCAAAAAGTGAAGTGGTACCGGTTGGCTGCTGGGAAAGTAATACCGCATTGCGGATACCATTTTGAGCAATTTTATCCTGAATTTCCTGAGGAAGTTGCTTAATAAAATGACCCTGTAAATATTTTTCTTTATCAAAATACGGGAAAGCACCTTTTTCTGCGGCGATATTAGCCGATTCATCATACGCATTATCCCGCACGGTCTGGAAGATTTTTTCAATGATCGGCAACGCTTCATCCGATCCGTAACGGATCTTCATTTTGATCAAAGCATCGGCCAAACCCATTGTACCTAAACCAACACGTCGGGTACCAAGCTGGGCGATTTTATTTTCTTCAAAGAAATACAGATTGGAATCGATAACATTATCCAGCAAACGGATACCGACACGTGCATGCTCGGCCAGTTTCTTCCAGTCCATTTCGCCGTCAACAACATAGTTTGACAAATTAAGTGAACCAAGGTTACAGACGCTCCATGGACCAAGCCCCTGCTCACCACATGGATTGGTGCAGCGGATATCTTCGTAATACCAGGTGTTAGACCACTTGTTGTAGCGTTCCATAAATACAAATCCCGGCTCAGCACTCTTCCAAGCAGCAGTGGTGATTAAGTCCCACAAATGGCGGGCTTTAACGGTCTTCATAACCTGACCACGCCACTTGAGATCCCAGTCGGCGTCATCTTTGATAGCCTGCATAAAACCGTCTGAAGCACAGATTGAAAGATTAGCATGTTCAATCCATCCGGGAGTTTGTTTGCAGGTAATAAATTCTTCAATATCCGGATGATCATCATCCATCATCAGCATCAAGGCACCGCGTCGGGAACCACCCTGACTGATAACATCACCGGTAGCTACCGAATACAACTGTGCCCACGCCATCGGACCGGAAGAATGGCCGTTTACGGTTTTAATATACGAACCTTTAGGTCGTAGCGAAGAAAGGTTCATTCCTACTCCACCTGCCCGGGCCATAATCTCAACCATATCCTTTAAACTATCGATGATACCACCACGGGAATCATCCGGAGACGGTATAACATAACAGTTATAATAGGTAACTGCATATCCGGTGCCGGCACCGGATAAAATACGCCCGGCCGGTACAAAATGGAAATCTTCCATTATTTCATAAAATTTCTTTTCCCAGTGTTTGCGCAACTCCGGAGTTTTTTCAATTTGGGAGAGCCCCCAGGCTACACGAGTCCAGATTTCTTCAGGATGATGCTCAACCGGATCACCGTTCTCATCTTTTAAGGAATAACGGTCAAGAAGCACTTTTTTTCGTACACCTTCCAGTTCGGTTTTCTTTGAACCGGTATATTTTGTTCTGCCACTGACATTAAGTCCGGCCAAAAAGGTTTCATTATCTGCAATACTTTCATAAATTCGTTTTAACATCTCAGGGGACGGAGTAAATCCTTCTTTATACATCCCGTCAAAAATACTTTTTTCAGCAGTACTGGATTTACCGTACTTACTAATCCCTTTTTTACCTTCATCCTGCTGGTTTCCACCACCGATTACCTTAGTAATGGGATGCTTCTTCTTCGATTCTGATTCAGAAATAACCGTATTATCTGAAGCCATAACGCTCTCTCCTTATACAACTAAGAAAACACTAAACAATAATAAATAATTACAGTTTTTGCCATAAAGTTATTGTCTCGTCGACACCAGCTTACGAACCTCCTTCTGAAAATCCTCTACATCTGCAAATGCTCGATAGATAGACGCAAACCGGATATACGCAACGTTATCAATCAGCTTTAATTTATCCATAACCAAATTACCGATCTCAATACTGGGAATCTCAACTGTGTCTTTCTGCCTTAAAATACCTTCTATTTCGTTAACAATCCGGTCAATCATCTGATCAGATACTCCCCGCTTCCACGTCGCCTGTTTCAAACCGTAAATAATTTTTCTTCTGTCAAACGGTTCTTTATGTCCATTCTTCTTCAATACAACTAAGTCCAACAATTCAGGTCTTTCAAAACTGGTGAAACGCTTTAAGCACTTCTCGCATTCCCGGCGTCTTCGTGTTATACCTAGATTGTCATCGTCGCGTTTATCTAATACCCGCGTTTCTCCGTGATTACAATAAGGACATCTCATAGTAGTTTATCTTCGTATTTATTTTGGACTTTTCTTAAAAACACAATATATCGAATGCCATATCAATATAAAATCAATAGATAGTAGTCGTCAATACGATGTATATGGCGTAACGGAGATATAATTAATAGCAAAATTTGAAAATAGCTTAAAAGCGCTGTTTATAGATTTTGGAGAGTTTATAGAAACCTGCAGCCAACATCACAAATCCAAATGTAGCAAACGCACTACGGATAGCGTCCTGATAGGTAAATCCTGCGATTCTCTGGAAGCTTATAAAGTCAATCGTTTTACTCAATAAATCTACCACCTGAACAAATGCATTAAGAACAATACCTACGGCTAAATAAGTCAAAGCCGTTCCAATAACGCCGGTATATTTTTTAGTGGTAAAAAGTAAGAAGATCAAACAGGCTAAAATTGAAAGGATATTGAGCCACTGAAATACGTACAGAATTATGTCGAAAATATTCATATGCAATTGATATGAAAATAGCGTAAAGGAAGAAGAAGTGGCTTGTCAACACGTCAATTAAGAGTTTAAACTCAGGTTGGGTTCACGATCCAGGGTACGTGGATCGGCGAAATTCCCTCGCTGGGCACTATAGTGTGCCGCGACACCGATCATTCCGGCATTATCGCCATATAGTTTTTTATCTGTTGGAAAGTGCACACGTAACGTTTTGCCAAACTTAAAACGCAGCTTATTTCGGACAAACTGATTAGCGGAAACTCCGCCGGCAACGACAAGATCTTTAATATCGTAATCGAGCATCAGTGACTTAAGTGCGAAAGATGTTTTTAATAACAATGCTTCGGTTGCGGCAATCTGAAAAGCACAGGCAACATCACAAATTGCCTGCTTATATTCAGACGGGCTCATACTCTCTTTTTTTTCTTTTAATTCACGGTTAGTTAAATATAAGGCTGCTGTCTTAAGTCCGGAATAGCTGAAGTCGGCACTTGGCGTTTTACTCATCGGAACCGGAAATTGAAAACGATTGGGATTACCTTCTTTCGCCAACTCTTCCAAAAACGGTCCCGCAGGATAGCCGATTTCCAGCATTCGGCCAACTTTGTCATAGGCTTCTCCAATCGCATCATCAAGGGTCTTACCTAAAATTTGATACTTACCATGATCATGCATTAACACCAAATCAGTGTGCTTACCCGAAATTAACAGCGCCAGCAACGGAAACTGATACTCGATTTTTGGATTACCCTGAGAATTACGGGACAAAGACGAGTAAATATGCCCCTCCATATGATTTACCCCGATCAGCGGCTTATTATATTCGATCGCCAGTTGTTTGGCCTTTTCGATGCCAACACCCAAAGCAATCGCCAAACCCGGTCCATACGTTACGGCAATAGCATCAATATCACTAAGCCCGAGTTTTACTTGTTTCAGCGCGTCCTTGATAACCAGATCAATATGCTCTTCGTGTTGACGGCGGGCGATACCCGGAACAACCCCACCCCATTTTTTATGCAGTTCAATCTGCGAAGCAATCTTGTTGGAAAAAACACGATCACCTTCGGTAACCGCAACTGATGTTTCATCACAGGATGTATCTATAGCAAGAATCTTCATAAAACTAAATTCCTTAATGCCGATAACGCCACCATTGGCTTTCCTAATGTAACATACTGCCGGTCAAATAATTGTCTATAGAGCATCCGTGTGGCCGTCGTGGCCCGAACAACCGCTTTGATCTGTTTTTGAGCTTCAACAAAAGGTAACGCTCCCTGATACAACATACCTTTTTCTCTGGCCCGTTCAATAATATGAAGTTCACCCAGGTCACGCGCCAGACCAATATATAAATTCTGCGTAATACCTATATCCGTCAAGTCGGCAGCATCATCAATGCGTTGCCATAACATACTGGCTAAACGAACACGGGCAATGTCTTCAGAGGACAAATCAGCTAATTTACCGCCCACTTCAACATACAAACCGGTAGTAGCTTCACGATACGCTAACGCTTCAGCATATCCGTAACCCTGTAGTCTGTCCCGAATACCAAATTGCGTATGCAAAGCCGAGTCGAAAAAACAATCTACAGCCTCCTGTTTATCCGCTGCATCATGAAAACGCAGCATCATCGAACGCCTGGCGGTATCAATCGAATACCCGGAACGAAACGGATGCGCCGGCTGATCCAAGATATAGCGACGCATTTCTTCTTCACAGCCGAATCGGGGAAATTCTTCCGAATCAAGCAGGTCATCAATCCGCGAAACAAGACCAACAAACATGACTACTCCAAGCCGATGCTCGGTCGATAATGTTTCCGGAGCTTTCCAGAAAAGGTTAAGGACACCCAATCGGTATTTTAACTTCCCGAGTGTCCGGTCAGCAAAGTCCACTTCCTGAGGCATGACAATACCATCAATATCAAGCTGATAGTGTTCTTCCAGCCGGCGCTGACTGACAACCGTAGGCACTTTACGGGCTTGTTCACGTAAGTGATGCAACTGCTCAGTTAAGTTCATACTTATGCAAAATCACTTACCGTGATGATCCTTTCATTTTCATACGAACCGTATTGTAGACCTACCCACACAATAACCGCATCACTGGAAATTCGCTCAATTAAATTCTGCACACGATCTGCCCACTCGATCACAAAAATATTCCCTTCGTCAATCTGTTTAATAAAATCCAAATCCAGTAACTCCTGTTCATCAAATAGCCGCCAGGTATCGATGTGATATAAAATTCCACTTTCAAACGGGTACTCATTTTCAATCGTAAATGTTGGCGACTGCACCACTTCCTGTACCCCTAAAGCCCGGGCAATTCCTTTTGACAATTGTGTCTTGCCTGCGCCAAGTTCACCCTGTAAAGCAAACACAATGGATTTCGTGCCCAAATAGGATAGGTATTTGTCCATCAGTTCTCTCCCTAATTCCTGCGTTTCTTCAGCCGACTCTGTCTTGCGCTCCAAAACCTCAGTCAATTTTAAACTCCCCTGTCGTAATACAATCTCCTGGTTTAAGGTAGTGTCAACAACCGTCGAAGGCTCACGTTTCGGTAATTGACCGGCATCAATAATCAGATCGATCATCGCTTTCTGCTTATCAGATAACCCGTCGAGTAGTTCCTGTATCGAGTACGGACGTTTTTGCATTGAAGCCGGTGCTGCAGTCGTCGCGACCACCGGCTTTCCCAATGCTTTTACCATATCCAAGACCAGAGGATAATCCGGAATACGAATTCCGAGCGTCCCGTTTTCTGCCTCAACACCCGCTGCCACCAAACCCTTACTGTGCGAAATGACTGTTAAAGGGCCCGGTAAAAAGTTGGTATACAAATTCTTAGCTATGGCATTGACTTCGACATACTCCCCGGCCATTGTCGCATCACATACAGCCACTGAGAGCGGTTTTCCTTCCCGGCGAGCACGATAGAAAAGCAGCTTATTTACTGCCTCCTGATTAGTAGCATCAACTCCCATACCGTAAATTGTTTCGGTGGGATATACCACAATTCCGCCTGATTCGAGTACTGTTACAGCTTCCCGCACAACCTCTGCAACCGGAGTGGATTTAAGCTCAATTATTCTTGACATACAAAAGTTGAGATAATATAATTATTAAGCCATTATATCAAATTATTGGAAAAATGGCAGGATAAAATAAGGTACAATTTTATGGCAATTCCTGAAGGTCTTCTGTCACTCAGTAGAGACGGTTTTACCCCTGCAGCTTTGGAATACTTAGGGCACAGACTGGTCAATCAGCCCCCATTAGAACAATCTGAACGGGCATTTGTTGTAGAAGTGTATCGCCGGCTTGCTGAATATGCTCCCAACGAAACCGCTCGGGAACGATTCCTTAGTAATGCAGAGCGGGTTGAACGTGCAACTACTTAATCTCTTTCCGAGCCAAATTCCGGCCCCGACGCTGTAACCAGGCAATTTTTTCCGAAATATCATCTTCCACATGCTGAGCAGCAGCTTCAACTTTGTGTACTTCCTGAACAACAGTCTCCTCAACTTTAGTTACTTCATGCTTAACCTCACGAATTACCTTTGCCACACCTTTCGGTTCATCTACCGCGGCTTCATTGAGTGCCTTAATTTCATCATAGGCACTGATAAGAAGCTGTGAGACTTCCCCCAACCCCTGCGAAGTACCCTTCTGAACATTAGTCTCAACTTTATCTAGTACACGCTCCAGAGAGTCAATTAACTCGTCAGTTACGCTTCCCAAATCATCCCGAACCTTCTTACTTTTGGGATGCGTTAAGACAGCCGCACCGATACCACCAACCAACGCGACCAGAGCAGCAACCGGCAACAACACATTTCCCGATGATTTTTGTTTTTCTTTGGAAGACGTAAACATTATTCTTCTCGATGACGAAATGACTTATACAACTTGATGCCTTCACGAAGTCCGCCTATAACACTTCCCCATCCTTTTATTTGAGTAAGCGCAAAAACAGGATTTTTCGCCATTTCGGTTATTTCGGCAGTATTATCAAGTGTTTTTTGGAGTGTTACCAGTGTCTTACGAACTTCCTGTAAAATAAAATACACTTGTATTCCAAGGAAAACTAACAGCGTGGTGAGCAGTACAAGTGAAATAACTAAGATAACTTGCAAAATATCCATATGTATTATTAAACATCACCTCAAGGATAAAATACAAGAGACGAAAGTACCCTATTCTTTTTTAACTACATCGAATCGAACGGTTCTTTTTTCGGTGGTGGATTTACCAACTTCATTCACCGCCACAAAAGTCAAAACATTTACTCCTTCACTCATTTGTACTGAAGTTTTAAAATAGCCATCCTCAGACAACCCGACATTCTGACCATTCAAAGTAAGGGTACTGTTCGGTGAGGTCTTTCCTTCTACATCAATATCCGGTTTCTGTACAACAATCCCGTCTTTGGGCGAGAAAATTTCAAGTTGCGGAGCACCGGCAAATGACTGATATTGTACCCAAATATATGCAAATAATATTGCTACGGCCGAAACAAAAATTACTGAGAAAAAGACCTGCGGAGTTAACCTGATCCACGGTTCCCGAACCGGCCGAAGCGTAGACTTTGGCGTGATCTTCCCATCCTTTGACTCATCAAATTCACGACGGAAAAAAGCCATCACATCTTTTTCAGCCAATCCCAAATACTCGGCATAAATCTTCAAAAAACCTTTAATATACGTCGAAGCAGGGAGGTTACTATAGTTACCATCCTCCAGATCACGCAAATAACTCTTGCGAATCTTGGTAGCCTCTTCTGCCTGTTCAAAGCTGATATTCTTCTTTTCTCGCTGCTCGCGCAAAATCTGTCCTAAAGTCTTCATATTCATGGGGATATACAATTAGTCACATTATAACGTAAAAGAAAAAATTATTCGACTACGGTATGCTATCTATAGTTCGAAACTTATTCGCTTTTATGAAGTCGAACTTCCGCCCTGGGAAGTGGTTATGGCTATTCAAAGTCCGTGTACATGTAAAACAATAAGGAAGTATCAACTGGAGCATGTTCGACGAGACAAAACGAGGAGCAAGCAAAGCGCTATAAGTGAGCTAGCTACACTTCCCTTCTCAAAATCTCCCGCGCTTTCGAACCATTAGCCGGACCAACCACCCCCGCGGCTTCCAACTGATCCAACAAACGCGCGGCTCGGGCATAGCCAACCTTCATTTTTCGTTGCAGGAAAGAGGCCGAAGCATTACCTGAATCAATAACAATCCGCATTGCTTCATCAAACTGCGGATCCTGATCATCATCAGCTCCAACTGCGCCACCACCACCACGCCCGGAACTAATCGGCTGAGTGATAACTTCCTCGGTATAAACAGGAGCAACACCTGAAGCCTTAATAAAGTTGACTAAGGCATTAATTTCTTCATCACGCACAAAAGGTGACTGAATACGTGTCGGTTTTGCGGCATCCGAGGCCAAATATAACATGTCTCCCCTACCAAGGAGTTTTTCTGCTCCCGGAGTATCTAAAATAACACGGGAATCAACCATTGAAGATACATTGAAGGCCATACGTGAAGGGATATTCGCTTTAATCAGACCCGTCAAAACGTCAACCGAAGGACGTTGCGTGGCAATAATTAAGTGAATTCCTACTGCACGTGCCATCTGAGCTAAACGACAAATTGCTTCTTCAACTTCCGACGGAGCAAACATCATCAGGTCCGCCAACTCATCAATAATAATTACAATATACGGAACAGCCTGAAAACCGCTCATTTCATTATAACTGGAGATATTACGTGCACCTACTTCCGAGAAAACCTGATACCGTCGCTGCATTTCGTTAACAGCCCATTTCAAAGCCGAAACAATTTTATCTGCGTCGTGAATAACCGGAGTTAATAAATGCGGCAAATTATTATACGCGGTCATTTCAACCCGTTTCGGGTCAACAAGAATCAGTTTTACTTCATCCGGGGTAGCCCGGAATAAAATTGACACGATGATGTCATTAAGCATGACAGATTTACCGGAGTTGGTCGTACCGGCTACTAACAAGTGCGGCATACGGGTGATATCGGCAATCAGCGGACGACAGGCAGCATCAAACCCGAGTGGAACCAACAACTTGGATTTATGATTGCGCACATCTTCGTTGCCAAGAATCGAACGAATTGGCACAATCTCCAATGTCCGGTTTGGAATTTCGATACCAACAAGTGCTTTACCGGGGATAGGTGCCTCAATACGAACCTCTCCCGTGTGTGCCGCTAAAGCCATTGCCAGGTCCGACTGGAGGGACGTAATTTTTGCGATTTTAGTTCCTTGGGCTAGATCCAAAGCATACCGGGTAACTGCCGGTCCCTGATCAATTTCAACAACTTTAGCAATAATACCAAAGCTTTCCAAAGTCTTTTCGATAATATTGGAATTATTTTTAACATCTCCACGATCTGCAGGCTTACCGGGAGCATTAGAGAAAAGCGATAACGGCGGATAATTCCAAACCTGGCCTGATAACGATGGATTGACCACCGGATTGGAACCAAGCGAGTCATCACTCACTGCTTTTTTAGGTGGTGTGACCGGCTCATCATCCTCGTCCTCTTTTTCTACTTTCTTTTTATCTTTCTTTGCAAAGATTTTTAAGCCTTCACGCAAACCACCGGATGTTGCCGGAGTTGCTGCTGCCGCAGAAAGCGTACTCACCGTATTGCGTGAGATTTCTACAGCCGGTTTGGAAGGAATAAACCTACTCAGAATGAGGCTAAAGAATCCGCCTATACCGGCAAAAATCTTTTCGAAAAATAAATCCAGGGAAGTATCAAACAGTACCGCGAGTCCAATAACTAAAACGAGGACCAATATAATACTGGCAACCGGCATCGGCAAAAATTCATTTAAGCTTCCCCACACCCGTGTTCCAACCACACCTGAATACTCTAGTGAAAACGGCGAAACCAGTGCCAGTAGGGACAGCACGGAAAGTGGTACACCGACCAGAATATGGGGTTGTCCTAATTTGAATTTAAATCCTTGTGCAAACATTCCCAAACTAATCAGTACTAACGGCAGGAAAAACATTCCTAAACCAAAGTTGAGGAACAATGTTTCACGAAGAGATAAGAATAAGTCACTCTTTAAGACCAATGAAACCAGGATAAGTATTGCACCGATGTACGACAGAATCGCAAAGGCAGAACGTAATACAGCGGGGTTCACTCCTCCTCCACCTTTACGGGAACGTTTCGGCGAAGACGCTTTTTTGGCAGGTTTTTTGGCAGGTTTGGACATGTGAAGTCACTATAGCAACTTTTCAGTGATTTGTCACTAGAGTTAAACTTCAAATACTACCGGCAAGACCATCGGTTTACGTTTGATCTCTTTAAAGATAAATTTACCAACACGATCCTCGATCTTTTTGCGCAGTAACGTCCAGTCCATCGGTTTGCCTTTTTGTTCTTCCAAAATATCTTCTACCAAACGAGTGATGTCTTCAATCAGCTGAGTTGATTCCTTCATATATACAAATCCACGGGAGACAATCTCGACTCCGCTCTCGGTATGTCCGGTCGTATGATCCACTGGAACAATTACCACTAACATACCTTCTTCAGCCATAACCTGGCGATCACGGATAACAATTTCCGAAAGGTCACCCACTCCCAAACCATCAACCATAACATCCTTGGATTCAAAGTGCCCGGCAATTGCCGGTACAGCAACTCCGTCTTTGACTGTAAACGAAACAATGTCTCGCTCCTTCGGCAACAAGACAGAATCCTGCTTAAAACCCATATTCATAGCAATCTCACGATATTTCTTGGTACTGCGTGAAGTACCACCGATCGGCATAAGATACGTTGGGCGAACAAGACCAATCATTAACTTCAATTCTTCCTGAGCGGCATGTCCTGAAACATGCAAACCACTGAAGATATTCGAGTAGTAAACTTCGGCACCGTGTTCGGTTAACGCATCAATCAGTCGATTAGTCTGGTTCTCATTTCCCGGGATCGGATCGGTTGAAAATACCACGGCATCTCCGGGACGCAGATAAATCTGTTTATGCTCATCTCGCGAAATTCTTCCCAATGCCGATTCCATCTGCCCTTGCGAACCTGCCACAATCAACAGTAATTGGTGATCCTCATATTTTCCGATATCATCCAGTTCCACAAACATATCGTCGGAATAGGTTAAGTACCCCAAGTTTCTGGCGACACCAATATTCTGGTCCATAGAACGGCCTGATACGGCAACTTTCCGGTTGTATTTAGCTGCAATATTCATAGCTAACTGAATACGGGAAATATTCGAGCTGGTTGTAGTGATGATAACTTTTCCGGTGGTCTTTGCGGTAACAACATCAAACTGGCCTTCAACTATTGTTTCCGATAACGTGTATCCCGGTTTTTCAGCGCCTAAACTGTCTGACAGTAGCAATAACACTCCTTCGGCTCCATACTGCGCAATACGCTGCACATCGGTGGGCAACCCAATAACCGGAGTCCAGTCAAATTTAAAGTCGGCACTATGAATAATACGGCCAACCGGTGTATCCATAACAAAACCAAGAGTATCGGGAATCGAGTGACTCAATCTGAAGAACTGAAACTTAAATACGCCAAATTCATACGAAGCGTCAGGGTTAATTTCTACAATCTGCTCGACCGGCTGATTATGCTCAGTTAGCTTGGTTTTTATGAATCCGCTGGTAATATGGGAAGCATAAATTGGACACTTTAATTCTGGCCAGATCAGCGGCAAAGCGCCAATATGATCATCATGACCGTGGGTAATTAAAATAGCCCGGATTTTATTTTTCTTATCATTCAAATAGGAAATGTCGGGAATCAGATAGTCAACCCCCGGCATGTCTTCATCAGCAAAACCCATACCGCAGTCAATAATTACAATGTCCTGCTCAGTCTCATATACATACATGTTTTTCTGCACATCATTAATCCCGCCAATTGGCAAAATCCGCAGTGAAGCTCCCTCAACTAAGGAAGGATCCCGCTTAACGAGTGGAACTTTATCGCCATACCATAATCCGGCTAACTGCTGATTATTAATGGTTGTAGGACGAATCGGTGCCTGCCCCATCTGACGTCGGGACGGTGAACGTCCACCACCTGCCGAACGAAAATTAGGTCTATCCCCCCGATCCTGTCGATCGTAGCGGCCTCGTCCCGAACGACCGCGATTCCGGTCTCCGCGATCATCCCTGTTTCCCCGATCAGTACGATCTCCCCGCTCTTTCCGGGCACCTTCGGTAGCCGGCTGATCTTTTGGAGCAAATTGTTTTCGGGCGTCTTTTTCCTGTCGGCGCTGGAAAGGAGTTTTACTTTTCTGAGCAATATTCTCTTTGAGTTCCCCCAATGCTTTCTGCACCGAATCACCCGCCGGATTATACCGGTTTCGTTGCGGAACTAAGGCCGAAAAATCGGTTATTCCGTCTTTTTTATCATTTTGATTATTTTCGTTTGACATATCTGTTACTTTCTAACCTACCATGTAGGTAAAAATTCCTTTACATTTTCTTGCGTTACATGAACCTGTTGAGCTTTCCCCTCAACTATCATGCGCGCTACTTTCCGGCACATTCCTCGAATCGTACGTTCCAGAGTACGAATACCCGAGTCAAAACCAAGTGGTCTAACAACTTGAGGCCAGACGGTGGGATCAATAATAATCGCATTGGGCGGCAATCCCGATTCCTGCAATGCACGAGGGAAAACGTATGTTGATGCAATCGTAATTTTCTCCTCATCGGTGTATGAAGGCATTTGAATAACCTCCAAACGGTCGAGAACCGCGGTCGAAATATTAGTGGTATTGTTTCCCGTTGCGATAAACAAACACCCGGATAAATCTACCGGATAATCAACATAGTGATCTCTAAACGCCACGTTCTGCGAAGGATCCAAAAGCTCAAGTAAAACACCCATTACACTGGCTCGAGCTTCATCGGAGACACGGTCAATTTCGTCCAACAACATCACAGGATTCCGTGTTCCGGCCGACATGAGTGCTTTAATTACTGCACCAGGCTCAGCATCCGCAAAAGCACGGGATTGTCCACGTAGTGTTAAAGCATCACCCATTCCGCCAAACGGAATACGGGCAACTTTGCGATTCATCGCGTCAGCCACGGCATACGCAAAAGATGTTTTTCCTGTTCCGGCCAACCCGACCAGCATAATAACGGGAGCTCGGAATGAATCGTCCTGCCCCAATTGTTGCACCCGATATTGATGCAATTGCAGCACCGCTAAATACTCCAGAACACGTTCCTTCACCGGCTCAAGGCCATACTGATGTTTGTCCAGAGCCTGCCGGGCAATCGTCGGATCCAAAACATCTTCCGAAGAGGTATTCCAGGGAATCGCGAGAATATTATCAATATAGCGGGAGGTATTTTCATACTCTATTGAGTAGGTACCAAACTTCGCCATACGGGCAATACGCTCGATCATTCCAAGGCATTTTTCTTTAATGCCCTCAGGGATAACAGCATTTTCTATCCGCTCGCGTAATACGTCGGTCTGCTGTTGCAGGATATCTATGTTTTGTCCGTCAGCCATAGCAGGAAAAATAATTGACTACTATCTCCATTTAATCATAAACGGAGAAACTAATCTACCAACGTCGGCCACCCCGATCACCTCGACCGCCATTGCGGTCGCGGCGCTCAAACCGGCCACCTCCACCGTTTCGACCTCCCCGGTCACCACGGTCGTCATCGTTGCGTTCCTTTACCCAATCACCGGCAACATCCAAAGTTAAGTTGATACGGTTTTCCGAATCTATTTCATCAACCCGAACGGTTACGATATCACCAATTTGGACAACATCCTCAACCCGTTCAACCCGATGCGGAGCTAATTTCGAAATATGAACCATACCCTCTTTACCAGGTAAGATTTCCACAAAGGCACCAAATGGAAGAATCCGCTTTACTGTACCTTCATACACTTCACCGGCTTTGACTTCTTTAGTTAAAGAAATGATCCAGTTCTGAGCTTTCTGAATACCTTCATCCTCTGTTCCGCTAATCAAAACAGTTCCATCATCTTCAATATCTATCGCAACACCACACTGATTAATAATCTGGTTGATCGTCTTTCCTCCACCACCAATAACCAAACCAATGGTTTCAGGATCAATCTTCATCATCACTACCCGTGGTGCATACTTGGATAATGTTGGACGTGCTTCAGAAATTCTCTCCAGCATTGCTTTAAGAATGAACATACGACCTTCTTTTGCAGCCATAATCGCATTCTTCAGCCATTCATGCTTTAATCCTGAAAGCTTGATATCCATCTGCAACGCAGTAATACCTTTAGCAGTTCCGGCAACTTTGAAATCCATATCACCGGTAGCATCTTCCAATCCCTGAATATCGGTCAACACCGCATACTGGGTACCTTCTTCATTGGTCATCAACCCCATCGCAACACCTGCTACCGCTGCTTTGATCGGTACACCGGCATCCATTAATGCCAGCGACGAGCCACATACTGAAGCCATTGAAGACGATCCGTTTGACGACATAATTTCATTAACGACACGAACCGCATACGGGAACTGATCCTGCGGAGGAATTACCGGGATTAACGCACGTTCAGCAAGCGCACCGTGTCCAATTTCCCGACGTCCCGGTGATCCCATTCGCTTGGCTTCGCCAACTGAGTACGGTGGAAAGTTGTAATGATGCATGTAGCGCTTGGTCTCTTCACCACCCGGTCCTTCAATTAATTGCTCTAAAGCCGGTGATCCCAACGTAACGGTTGTTAAGGTCTGAGTCATACCACGCTGGAACATCGCCGAACCATGGGTTCGGGGAATCAAACCAACTTCAATTTCCAGATCACGAACCTGATCATAGCCACGACCATCGGCACGCTTACCGGTATTAATCGTGTTAGTTCGAATTGTTTTCTTGAATAACTTTTCAACAACTTCACCGATTATCGCTTTTGAAGGAGCAGGTTTCTCTTCAGTTGCGCTCTCATTCAACTTCTCTTCAACTTGCTTCTTTAATTCGCCAAGCGCATCTTCTTTGTTAAGTTTCTTCTGCGCAGCCGCTTCCACCATATCATTAATAAGCGGTAAGGCAGCTTTGGTAATCGCATCTTTCTCTTCGGCATCAATTTCGGTTTTAACAAATTCAAACTTTGCTTTACCGACTTTCTTGACCAGTTCTTCAATACCTTCAACAACTAACTTATTGTATTTCTGTGCTTCTTCGAGTCCGGCAATCACTACTTCTTCAGTCATTTCCTGCATTCCGGCTTCAACCATCACGACTTCATTCTTGGTACCTGAAACCACTAAGTCCATCTGAGAAACTTTCATTACTTCTTCAACTGGGTTAACAAGGTACGATTCATCTTTCCATCCCAAACGGGTAGCTGATAAAGGACCATTCCATGGAATATCTGAGACTGCCAATGCAGCACTGGCGGTGATAACACCCAAGACATCCGGATCATTTTCCATATCAACAGACAACACCGTTACAATTATTTGAACTTCATTCTTGAAACCGTCAGGAAACAACGGACGAACTGACCGGTCGATCAGACGAGCAGTAAGAATTGAATTTTCGGAAGGGCGTCCTTCGCGCTTTATGAATCGTGAAGATGAGATACGGCCACCGGCATATAATCGTTCCAAAAACTCAACTGATAACGGGAAATAATCTAAAGTGGATTCTTTTTTACTGGCAACAACGGTAGCCAATACCATTGTGTCACCCATTCTTCCAATTACAGCGCCACTCGCCTGAGCAGCAAAACGTCCGTGTTCTAAAATCAGCTCTTTGTCGCCGATCAGAATACGCTGCGAAGTAATATTCGCCATATGAACTCCTTCTCCCCACCTAGCTTTATCTTGTGCCGACATTTTCAGATTCCTCAATTAAAAGCCACCGCATATCGTAACGATAGCGACCCTTAATTCAGGATCCAAAAACCATCGGAGGTAAGGACACTAATT
The DNA here is from genome assembly GCA_964403585.1 of uncultured Gammaproteobacteria bacterium. Lineage (GTDB taxonomy): Bacteria > Patescibacteriota > Microgenomatia > JALYQM01 > JALYQM01 > JALYQM01. The sequence goes on from CAYOFQ010000001.1 coordinate 1,100,022, forward strand.
AATATAGAATTATTATAACCTAAGGGGCTTACTTAGACAAACCGACTTTGGAAACAACGCTCTTATAGCGATCAGCATCTTTCTTCATGAGGTACATGAGAAGTCTGCGTCGCTTGTTAACCATTTGCAAAAGTCCACGTCGTGAATGATTATCACCTTTGTGAAGTTTCAAATGTTCGGTCAAACGTGCAATTCGTTCAGAGAGAATAGCAATCTGTACTTCAGGAGAACCAGTATCACCCTGGTGGATCTGGTTTGTAGAAATAATAGTCTTTTTAGCGTCGTTTGCTAAAGCCATATGTTTTCGTAAGTAGTAGTAACAATAACGGATTTCCGTTACGAAACCACCATCTTCGACCTATCGATAATTTAATAACCCGAGTATTATACACTAAAATGTCAATACCGGGCAATTCTGATTAGAATTTCTTCTCACCTGGCATAAATCCCGGCGGCGGCGAATTAAAATCAGGCGGATTTTTCTGCTCTTTACGCTCTTCAATCAGAGCATCCGGAGGCTGAGGAAGCGGATTTTGAGTCTGTGACTGCCATTGATACTCCTGCTGCTGGTAAATATTTGGATCCTGCTGAATACCCGGCATATATACCGAAGGCTCAACGTGGTCATAGGAAACCGGCTCTACCGTGGGAATATACGTATCACTTTGGGTCAAATCGTGTTCAATTGAAGGGACTGACTCAACATAATCCTGCAATACTTCCTGAGGTTGCTCCCATTCCTGAACAACCGGCTGCGGTGGCATTTCAGGCTGAGGCTGATACTGTGGCGGCATTGGCGGCTGCTGCGGATATCCTTGCGGTACGTAACCGGGTGGCATTGGTTGCTGCGGGTATTGTCCGGGATAGTAGCCACCCATTGGCGGCATCGGATACTGACCATACTGACCTGGCTGCGGCATATACGGATACTGCGGCTGTCCCGGATACTGCCCGTAGGCAGGAGGAAATTGGGTATTCATCCCCATTGGCATGCCAGGGTTTCCGGCAGCGACCGGTGGCGGATTTTTGTGCACCGGCAGCGGCGGTAACGTAGCCTGATTCTTAATAGACTCAATGTCCAATTGCTGCGCACCATAGGCTTTAAGTTGACCAACAATCGTATCAGTAGTTTGTCCTTTACGGGCAAAGTTATCGGTAGCGGTGGCAATACCGGTTAAGAGTAACGTAGCCGAATCACCGGTTACATTAAGTTGAGCGATTTGCCCCAGTTGATAGGCTAACTCACTAACCGAAGGAACACTGGGGTCAACAATATTTACCCGTCCGAAGCGGGTATTATTAGGATTATTTGAGATATTGATAACCGGCAGTTCGGAGTACATTCCGGGATCCTGCTTATATGCATTTCCAAGCTCCTGCGGCGAGTTAGCATCAATGACAATTACAATGTCGAAGTTGGCCCCGGCGTAAAACGGGTCCAAATTTTTGAGCTCAAACTGCATCGGTACAGCCGGATTTGATTTAAATACGACGTTTAAACGGCCTTTATCTACATACCAGTTGACGTTCTCAATGGATCCTTCCACAAACCCGTTAATTCCAATAACCAAATCCCGTAACCCAAGCTCGGAAACAATCTGATCTGAACCGGGCAACAGTGAATACTGCGTTCCATTGCGTTTTGAAACCGCCATGGTAACCCGCTTTTTCTTACCCTGCATGTCCATTTTCTGAGAAAGAGCCTGTTGAAGGGCTAAACCGGCACATAAGCCGTCTATAGAAGGAGTTTCTTTAGTAATGACTAAAATTTCCCTGGCCTGTGCAAATAAATCTTGAAGCTGTTTGAGGTTATTTTGTGGATCCATAGACTAAAAACTCTAAATTATACACCTATATTGTACGCTTCCCGGCCTAAACCCACAAGTACACATCATTGTATCTAGCTTTTAGTTATAGGCTTATAGTATTCAATCGTATCACCTTCGGCAAACGAAATCGCCACGTCAAAAGTAAGTCCACCTTCCTGACCGGCAGAAATACGCTGGACATCTTCTTTAAGCTTCTTAACGGTAACTATCTTACCTCTTCCAACCTCGGTTTCACCACGCATTACCCGAACCGTTGCGCCAACCTGCATGACACCTTCATTAACGTGTACACCGGCTATTTTACCCCCTGTCGAAGCATCAAAAACCTTCAGAATTGCGGCGCGACCGGAAATAGTTTCGGTTGGAGCCTTGGTAAAGTAATCAACAATATCCTGCTCCATATCTTCAAACAACTTATATATAATCCGGTACTCCTTGACGTCTACTTTTTCATCCCGGGCCAGCTTGCGGGTAGCCCCGCTCATTCCGACATTAAAAGAATAAATTCGGGCTGAAGTGCCGCGGGCTTTCATGACATCCGCTTCACTGACATCACCTATTCCCTGGTCAATAATCTGCACTTCCGATGCGCGTGGGATATTAGCCACCACAGCTTCCAGCGAACCGGCCACATCGGCCTTCAAAATAACCGGATACTGATCTTTCTTGAGTGAAGAGAACAAGTCCGCAGCATTCTCCTTTTGTAAGGCGACATGTCGAATTGATAACGCCCCAACGCTGTCGCTGGTGGTCAATTTACCATTCTCTTCGATAAACACGGTTCCGGCTTCAGGTAATTTTGAAAAACCAATAATTTCAACTGCCTGCGAAGGAGACGCTTCTTTCACTACCTCACCTTTATCATTTTTCATTGAACGAACTCTTCCCTGTGCCTCATCAACCAGCACATCCGTTCCGGTCTTCAAAGTACCCCGTTTTACCAGCAGGCTGACAATCGGACCGGCTTTATCCATACGCGACTCGAGACAAAACGCCACTACCGGTGCTGTCGGGTCAGATTTAAGTTCAAGTAATTCCGAAACAAGCCCAATCATCTCCAGAAGATGATCCACGCCCTGCCCGGTCTTAGCACTTATTTCCACCGAAACAATATCTCCACCATAGCTCTCAACCAAAACGTCATTTTCAGCCAACTGCTGCTTTACCCGATCAATATTTGAATCAGGAACATCAATCTTATTAAAAGCCACTATCATTGAACAACCTGAATTCTTGATATGTCGAATCGCTTCCTGTGTCTGCGGCATTACACCGTCATCGGCGGCTACCACCAAGATCACAATGTCGGCTACTTCACCACCGCGCTTACGGATACCTTCAAAAGCGGCATGACCGGGAGTATCCAGAAAGGTTATCGCCTTCCCGTCCTCAGTCTTAACCTGATACGCACCTAAATGCTGGGTAATACCACCATGCTCCCGAGAAGCCACATTAGCTTTTCGGATATAGTCCAACAACGTCGTTTTGCCATGATCAACGTGTCCCATAACAGCGACAATTGGGGGTCTTGTAGTGGTATTGCTATTTTCAGCCATTATAATAACCTATTCTACTGATTAATCAGTGATACTATTAAACTCGCGGTAATGCCCGGTCAAAAGAATGCCGCTTAATCGCTAAGATCAAGCAACGTTCTTTTGTTGCGGTGCAAATATATGCTCCTCTTCCGTCTAATCGGGAAGTAGCATCTTCGACAACACTACCTTTAAATGTTCTGACGAATCGCACCAACTCCGTTTGGGGTCGAGCGGTTCCGCACCCTACGCAGGTTCGGGAGGGGTCATGCTTCTTCGCCATATGCTCTATTATATATTTTTTAAGCTCCGGTTGCTACGTCCTCAGTTTTAGGTGATTCGGCAGTAATATCCTGAGTTGGCACATCAGGCATTGCTTCACCGGAGCCTTCGGCCGCACCTTCAGCAGTAGCCTCTTCAACCGTCTCAACTTCGCTTCCCTTCGGACCTTTAATGTCTATTTTCCAGCCGGTTAACTTAACTGCCAAACGTACGTTTTGTCCGTCTTTTCCAATCGCCAGTGACAGCTGGTCGGTTGGACAAGTTACCAACGCGGACTTTTCCTCTTTATTGAGGTCAACTAATACACCTTTAGCCGGAGCCAAGGATGCTGCAATGAATTTGGCAGTGTCATCACTAAACTGAATAACGTCAATGCGCTCCTCACCAATTTCCGAGATAACAGCCTGAACACGAACACCTTTTTGACCGACACAGGAACCAACCGGATCAACACCGGTCTGTTTGCTGTAAACGGCAATTTTAGTGCGTGAACCACCTTCACGGGCAATCGCTTTAACCTCTACTGCTCCGGAAGCAATTTCCGGTACTTCGCGGCGGAAGATCTCTTCTACGAGTTCCGGTCGTGAACGGGAGACAATAATCTGTGCTCCACGCTCAGTCTGGCGGATTTCGGCAATATAAAAAGTTAAGCGCTGGTTAACGCGATATCGTTCGCGCTGTACCTGCTCTTCACGAGGCATAATCGCTTCAGCCCGACCGAGGTCAACAATGATTGTTCCCTGGTCAAAACGTTGAATCATACCGTTTTGAATAGAACCGATTTTCCCCTCATATTCTTTAACGAGAGCTGCTTTTTCAGCCTCACGAATACGCTGTAAAATTACCTGCTTGGCTGTTTGTGAAGCAATACGTCCGAACCCTGCCGGGGTAATATTCTTACCTTCCTGAAAAATTCCAAGCTCACCTGTTTCGGCATCAACCTCAACGGTTAATTCATCAGTAGTTTCAAGGTTAGCTTCCTTACGATATGCAGCCAAAATAGCAGCTTTAATGGTATCGATCACCGCTTCCGGGTCAATTCCACGCTCAGCGCAAACCTGGCGCAACGCCGAGGCAAATTCAGTTCGTGCCTGAGTAATATCCATATACTTTCTCCTATAAAAAAAGCAGGCCCTTCGGACCCGCTTCTAATTAACTTCGATTACACTATTTATTATATAGATTCTTGTAGATTAGTCAAGATTAATTTGGCACTGATATAATAGGTTACAAAACTGTAGAAAATTTATGATCGATCTATTAAAAGACCTAAGCCTACTAATTATAGGTGGAATATTTGGCTCATTTGCCACTATTTATATCGGAAGACCTAAAATTGTTGTCTCAGGCGGTGGCGGAGGTGGTGGCCCAGGACCTGGTTACTACAGTAATTTCATCAGTGTTTCAAACGAACCAGGTTTCTTTGGAATAAGAATTAGCGAAACCACCATCCTTGGGAAAAGAATCCATAACCGGATTAGGATTGGTCAGGTTTTTGACCGAGCTCCAGCACACGAATGTAGAGCTTTAATAAAAGATAAGAGCACTAATGAAGTACTTGGGCTGCTGTGGTGGAGGGAACTAAGTAATCCTCAAAAAGCAGTCCAAACACTAAATCTAAATTCCGGCGAGCAGGCAGAGTTAATAATCTTCGCTAGACTAGAAGGAGAACAATCTAAATATTTTGTTTATCAACCAACAAGTCCTACTGATCACCATCCAATTCCAATTGATGATGAACTAAAGTTTAAAGAAACTCGCGATTTTATAATAGAAATTCAATATGCATATGGAATGAAAAAAATCAGTAAAGAAATCAAAATGATAAAGGGACTTAACGGAAGATTAACCTTTCAGGGTCCAACAGGCAGTGGATCTTTTTGAAAAGTAAACTCGACTCCCGCACAAAAAACCTTACATCATTACGCTCAGTTGAAATTTGATATATTTAGTGTATATTGTAGATAGTTTTAGATATGAATAACTGCCCTATAGACATAGCTAAAGAAGATTGTATTCCCCAAAACAAACTTTCTCTTTCTCTCTTTATTGCCAAAAAATTATTTATTAATTTTATTACCTCATAGCCTAGGTACTACTTTTGTGGTGCCGGAAAGGATGCCCCTATGACCATCTATAATTTGTGCATACGTTGCGGACAACAACGCGTCACCGTTGAAGAATGGGAAGAAGAAGAAGCCAACGGTACAAAGACCAAGAAATCAAAAACAGCCTGCCCGGACGAAGAATGCCAAGCCAAAGTAGATGATATGCTCCTCCAGAAGACCAAAGAACGGGAACGAAAAGAAGTTGCCCGACAGCAGCGTTTAGCCCGAATTCATCAGAAACAGTTAGAAATTGTTGCCAGTATCTAGTCAGGCCAAACCGGCTTGAGCATGCTTCTCACGAAGCGCTAAAAGAGTTTCGCGTAATTTATCACGAAGCTCTTTTTTTGTGTGATGCTCATCCGGTTGTTCCGGACCAAGTTCATCAAGAATAAGTTCGAGCTGTTCAATCGAAAGTTCAATAGTTGTACGAATCATACCCTCCCCTTTTACATGTACGACTGCAAGACTTTAGAAATATCCCGGTTTTCATTCTGGTTCTCAATCAGGACCTTCTCTTTTAACTGCGGCAATTCTTCTTCGTAAGTCAGACGTGTTGTATCTTCATAAATAACACCGATCGGCAGCTTATCAAATTCCATCGCTTTCGCAAATGCCAGTACTTTATCGGTCGGCTGGTAATCGGTTGCGGATAGATCATAAATACGTTCTTTAAACCACTCATACGTGTTGTGTTTATTAAATGTCACACACGGTTGAAATACATCCACGAGCGAGAATCCCTTATGCTCAACTGCTTTCTTGATCAGGGCTGCAGTACCTGCTGTATCTCCGGCAAATCCGCGCGCCACAAATGTTGCACCTGAAGCTATCGCCATGACCAGTGGATTGATTGGAATTTCAATTCCACCAATAGGATTAGATTTTGTTTTCTGACCTTTTTCGGTTGTCGGCGAGGTTTGTCCCGTTGTTAAACCATAGATCTGGTTATCATGAACTAACATGGTGATGTCATGATTGGCCCGCATGAAATGAATAAAGTGTCCCATTCCTTCGCCATACAAACCACCATCTCCACCAACAACTATAAGAGGCAAATTATGATTGGAGATCTTAATCCCTGCGGCAACCGGTAACGACCGGCCATGCAAACCATGGAAGCCGTAGGCGTTAATAAAAGAACACATATTGCCACTACATCCAATATCATAGACAACACAAAACTGGTGTGGCTCCCATCCTTTTTCGGCAATCGTCATTTTTAACGCATGCCAAATACTATAGTCACCACATCCGGGACACCAGGTGGGTTTTTGACGGGTATTAAATTTTTTAGCCGTATGAATATCCATCTTATCCTTTCATCTGAATCACTGCTTTAATCTTCTCAGCCAACTCTTCCGGCCAGAACGGCCGGCCATCGTACTTAAGCCACTTTTCTGCCAAAACATCTCCGGTCATTTCCGCTATTAACCCGCCGAACTGAGCAGTAGAGTTATTTTCAACCAGTATGATCCGGCGATACCGTGTCAGTGCAGATTTAATCGCTTGCGTATGAAACGGCCAGATATACATCACGTGCATGAATGCAACCGAAGTGTCCAGTTCTTCCTGTACCATCTTCAGTGCTTCTAAAATCGGTCCTTTAGTTGAACCCCACCCGACTAATAAAATACTCGAAAATTCATTACCGTAAATCTGCGGTTCCGGTAGCTCTTTCAAGACATGATTGAGTTTCATCATCCGTTTATCCACTTGTTCAATTCGAACGTCCGCGTCTTCACTGGTATACCCGTGCTCTTCATGTTCGTCACTATTGGCCAAAAACACACCGTCTTTTACGCCGGGAACAGTCCGCGGACTTACTCCGTCATTTGACGGCAAATATCTGCCGTAGACACCTTTATCGGAATTAATAGTATTATAGCGATTGATCTGATCGTCTTTGAGAATTAATTTCCCGCGTTCTAAAGGAACAGCATTCGGATCAAACACCGGAACAACCGCATGAGATTCGGCTAACCATTTATCGGACAAAACGATTGACGGGATCTGATATTTTTCTGCCATATTCAGCGCAACCTGTATCCCGCGATAGCTTTCGTCCATATCTCCCGGAGCAATAACCACTCTTAAGAATTCTCCCTGTGCAGCATGCAGTACAAACCGCAAGTCGCCCTGATCAGTCCAAGTAGGTAATCCGGTCGCCGGACCTGGTCGCTGCACATTCACCAGAGTAATGGGAGTTTCCGTAATCGCAGCTAAACCAATACCTTCTTCCATCAATGCAAAACCGCCACCGCTGGTAGCACACATTGCCCGTGCTCCGGCAAATGAAGCGCCGACCGTCATGTTGACTACCGCAATTTCGTCCTCGGCGTGTTTGACAACAAATCCGTGATCATACTGATTAGCAGCCATAAACGCCAGTAATGTCGAAGAAGGCGTCATGGGATAACCACCATAAAACTCCACTCCACCACGAACCGCACCAACCCCAATTGCTTCGTTACCCGAAATAGCCATTCGCTGATCTTCAGGATGGATTCGCTCCATCTTGTAAATAAAGGACTCTACCAAACCACCGTAATGGTGCAGTACATAATCATGACCTTTTTGAATAGCCTGTTTATTCATTTCACTAACTTCAGCTTCTTTGCGGGAGAACTCTTCTTCAATTAAGGTAAACAGTGGAGTTATATCAGCACCAAGCAATGCTAAGCTAGCACCAATTGCAACCGTGTTCCGTAATAGGTTTAGATTCGCACATTCAATCGCAATCTGCGTAAATGGCACGCCCAGCAAAATAACCTGCGAACTTTTTTTCCCTAACAATTCCTCAGGAGAGGTCAGCGTGAACTGCGCGCTATCATAGATAATCGCCGAACCGGGAGATAATTCATCTTTATGTAATTCAATTGATGCTTTATTCAGAGCAACTAAAATGTTTATCTGGTAATGCTCGGAAGTTACCGGAAGCGAATCTGCAGTCACCTGTGAAGTTTGATGTCCTCCCCGAACAAGTGACGGATACTCAGAATATTCAAACGCGTATAACCCGTTGCGCATACAAAAACGGGTGAATAATAATCCGGAAGAGTTTACCCCAAATCCGGCCTCACCACCCATTTTCCATGTAAATTTGTTTACAATTCGATCCATAGAATAAAAGTAGCATTCACACAATGATTTGGAAAGAGGTACTTACACTAATCTTATTATCGATCGCGTTTCTCCAGGAAAAGTGCAAATCCCCGCAGGAAACGTTTCATATCCTCAGGAATATCCAAACCATCGATCTGCCCCAAACAGGCATCACGATACTCGCGCATCAACTCTTTAGAGCGTTTCAAACCGCCCGACCGTTCACAAATAGCCCGAACAGTTTCAGCCTCTTCATGCGTAAGATCTTTCTTGCCAACTAATTGCTTCAGTACAACCTTATCCGATTCATTCGCCAGTTCGAATGTAAACCACATCGGCAGCGTTTTTTTAGCCTGTACAATATCACCAAAATTGGATTTACCGGTATTCTCAGGATCGCCAAACAAACCAATAATATCGTCACCGGTTTGGAATAACACACCTAAGTCGTCTGCCAGATGATCAATACCTTCAGGAAACTCGACTCCTGCTACAGCAAATCCGAAGTGCATCGGAAATTTAGTGGTATATTTTCCCGTTACCCAAATAATCGACTGCTCAATTCGTTCATAACTCAGTTCTTTTGAATCAAGCGGCGTATAATCCATCACCAGCTGGTCATACCAGCCCCAGGCGGCTTCTTCAGCAGCCGTCGCGACTAATTCACAGAGTTTCACTTTGGTATCCGCATCCAGTTGCGAACGTAAAATAATTTTATTGGTAGCCGCCTCCATCATGTCTCCGGCAACAATTGCCAAACCATTCCCGAAATGAGTTAGCTCTCCGGCATCGCTCGTATATTTTTGGATTATCTCCTCCAGTTTTTTATGTACCGTTGGCGCTCCGTAACGTTTATCATCACGGTCCATAATGTCATCATGGGTAAGCAGATATTTATGGAAGGTTTCCAGTGCCAAATGCGGGTACATATCTTCCGCACCATAAAATTTTGCGATCAAATATGACAATGCCGGGCGGAATCTCTTCCCGCCTTCGAGAACAAACCGCACAATCTCTTCACGCATCGGATCACCTTCCGGTAGCGTTGGCGCAAGGTCGCTACGACACTCCTTAACCTTGTCAACAATTCCGTAGGCAGTTGACTTATACGTCTCTACAAAATATTTTTCGTCATCCATAAAAATCTCCTGTAATCAGTATAGTAAATTATTTATCTCAGTATAAGATTTACTCTCCGTATGTTTTCTCCTTCCTCACCGAGTGGATATACCGATGCATAATGCCGCTGGAATTCCGGAGTATCTTCATGTCCTACGGCTGTATGGCCAATTAGCAAGCGTTTAACATCCTCAGGCGCAATATACGAAGGAACTGCTAAGCCACGAACCTCATGTGCACTAATTGCAACAAGTCTTCCGAGTAAACGACGGGTTACATCATGCGAAAAATCCTGATACATTTCTGCTGCATAAAATATAAACGTAGATAAATTCACGATACGGCGATGACGATCATCAATCCCCCAACGGAATCGCATATATTCATTGTCACCCTGTTCTAAAACAAATGGCGCAGTAAGTATTTGGATATATGTCTCGTGCATAAAATAAATATAAACTCACATTAAATATAACAAAGTATATCTCACTCGCACTTTGAATTAAAGAAGCTCACTTCCCTCTTGCATTACCCAAAATTCCTCAGTATAGTACTCTCATATTGAGCTTATCTGTGCTCAATGAAAAAGCAAATTATTAATTCTTCGCAGACGTTGGAAGGTGGTGAACCTATTCATGCAATTCTATAACGTTAAAACTCGCTCCAAGGTTGACGTCCCAGACGATCAAATCAAAAAGACCAAGTATGTTCGCAAAACCGCTAAAGGCGATCAAGTTCGCTACGCAGTTCGCGCTAATGTAAATGGAACAAACTTAACAAAGTTTGTCGGTAAAGATGTTTACGATAAATTAAATGTTCCAGAAGAATAGATTTGAAACTTTTCTTCACATATTAAAACCTCTCTTTTTACGGAGAGGTTTTTTGTATGTCTAGATAGCGTTTTGAATAGAAATGTTTCTCTTTTCCGTGCGACTAAGGAGTGCATGCATTGCTCGACGCAGAGCGAAGCGGGTCAAAGACCCCGTCCACGGAGAAGCGTAGGAAAAGAAAACATTTTGAAAAGCTACCAGTTCCGTTCTGTCTTCATCTCCCCCAACCATCGCTCCACATCAATCGCAGCCTTACACCCCGATCCTGCGGCAGTCACCGCCTGTCGATACATATGATCTGTTACATCTCCGGCTAAAAATACACCTTCTATTTTCGTCCAGGTATCGCGTTCTCCTACTAAATAACCGACCTGATCAAACTCCAGTCCGGTATCTTTAAAAATTTCAGTGTTAGGTTTATGGCCAATCGCCAGGAATAAACCATCAATCGGGATATCTTTCACCTCACCGGTAGTGACATTCTTAACCTTTAACCCTTCAACTTTATCTGTACCCAATACATCCTCAATAACCGTATCAAACATAAAACTGATCTTCGGATCATTCTTAGCCCGCTCCTGCATAATCTTGCTGGCCCGCAGTGAATCCCGGCGATGAATTATTGTCACCGATTGGGCGAAGCGGGTCAAAAAGGTGGCTTCTTCCATCGCCGTATCTCCGCCACCGACAACAGCAATATTTTTGTTTTTAAAGAAAAATCCGTCACATGTTGCACAAGCCGAAACACCGTGTCCTTGCAATCGTGCTTCGTTTTCCAGTCCTAACCACATGGCACTGGCTCCGGTCGCTATAACTACTGCCCGGGATTCATAGAGTGTTTCATCTACCCACACTTTCAGTGTTTCAGAGTCTTTCCGGGAAAAATCTACTTTCGTCACATCCTCATTGATTATTTCCGCACCAAACCGTTTGGCTTGATCAATCATGCGTTGCATCAACTCCGGTCCTTGAATACCTTCGGGAAACCCCGGATAATTATCCACTTCCGTAGTAATCATGAGTTGTCCCCCGGGTGCTCCCCCGGCAAATACAACCGGTGACAATTCAGCACGCGATAGATACAATGCAGCAGTTAACCCTGCCGGCCCGGAACCGATAACAATAACATTGTGAATCATAAAACCTCCGAAAAACTTCGTACTATAGTAGTATATACCAATTGTAAAGACTCATATGAGCGTATCCTCAAATACTATCCTTGACTCTTAAAAAAAGATAATGTTACGATATATTTCAGATGAGAAATCGAAGCGACGACCATTCATATAAAACCTTATTAATAACCCTTACCATAATTGGTATTTTCCTGATCTGCATTATTTTGACACAAGCTCCCCGATTATCCGGAGTACAGCAACAGGACAATGCCTTCGCCGGCGCGATTGAACCATCAGACGAAGAGATTGACCCTACTGAAGATCCGTTTGCAACGGAAGCACCGGATGAACCGCTTGAAGACGACGAAGAAACACCAATCGGCACAGCCAAGACAGCGTCACCTTTTCCAACACAAACCGCAGCGGCAACATTCACACCATTTCCTACGGTTACCTTTTCAGCAACGGAATCACCAACTCCCGCACCAACCTTTGATGTGGATATTCCCGGCGAAGTGACACCAACGGTATCACCAACACCAAAACCGGCAGCCAAAGGTTCCAGTAATATCGGACTGATTATCGGTGCAGTAGTTGGAACTATCTTACTAATAATCGGCATCGTCTGGGTTATCTTAAGCAGACAGAAACAAAACAACGACTATACCATGCCGGCACCACCGTCAAATCCAACGTATTCGCCATACCAGCCTGATAATTTCAACAATAACCCGCAACCGGGAGGGTTTGGGCAGTCAGATCCGAACTCATTCGGACAGACCGATCAGTCGTATACAACACCCTACGATCAATATGTCGGCACCGATCCAAACCAGCCACCCAAACAATAACCTGAAGTAATTAATCCTGAATCAATGCATATTCACGAAGAGTCTGCTTGCCCATTTCATACCAGCTGAACTTCTTAACCTGTGCAAACCCAAGCTTCCGCCGCTCTTCACGAATGCCTGTAGATGAATACAACGTATGCATGGCCCGGACCAAAGAATCTTGCTGTGAAGGATCAAAATATATCGCAGCATCACCCGCCACTTCGGGCAAGCTGGTACCATCCGAACACACCACCGGGCAACCGTACGTCATCGCTTCCAGAACAGGAAGCCCAAACCCCTCCGATAACGAGGGAAAAACAAACGCAAATGCCTCCCGGTACAGAACCGCTAAATGGTAATCATCAACATACCCCAGATAGGTAACATTACTCAGTAAATTTCGATCTGCTGCCCATTTCATCAATCGCGTCCAGAAATAATTTTCTTTTCCTACCAGAATCAACCGTATATCCGGCACATCTTTTCGAAATTCAGCGAACGACTGCAATAAAAACTCCAGATTTTTATGCGGGTGGGCATTACCAACATACATAAAGTATGGCTGACGAACGGATAATTTCTTAAGCACCTTTTGGGATACACCCTCTTCTAAAGCAATCGGCTTTTCCGCAGCTTCGTAGGTTACCACAACTTTATCTTCAGAGCATCGAAATTTTTCTAATATGGCTCTTTTTACAAACTGCGAAACAGTAAAAATCTTAACACTTCGCTTCACCGCATACTGAAAAACAAAACTATATGCCTGATGTTTTAAATAATAGGTTACTGCCGAATGAGTCGAAGCCCGCCGCATCGCAAACATGTAGTGAGTAAGATCATGGATAGTTACAACAAATGGCCGGAAATACAGAAACGGAACATTAAAATGCGGAAAATGCACCAGATCAAATCGCTCACGATAGAGCAATCGAGGGAAATACAACTGTTCAGCTACCGTATACCACTTAAAACTAACCGGAACAATTCTCCAGTTATCACCTGAGAGCACCAGCGAAATTGCTTCAAAATCTTTTTCCAGACAATAGACCACATAGAAATTTTTATGGTCACTCAGTCGAAGCTGTATGAGCAGGTTGCGCAGATACCGGCCATTTCCGGACTCGTTGTACATTCGTGCATCGATACCTATTTTCATTGCTAACTGATGGTACTACCCACCTTTTCCCCCTGAACTATTTTAAGCATATTACCCTGCTGCATACCATTAAACACTACTATTGGAAGTTTTCGCTCCTGCGCAAAGGTCAATGCGGTCAGATCCATGACCCGCAGCTTTTCCTGCACAGCAAATGAGTAGTCTAAAGTCTCCAAAAGCTTGGCGTTCGGGTCAAGCTTAGGATCGGCGGTATACACCCCGTCAACACCATGCTTGGCCATCAGCAACACTTCGGCATGAATCTCAGCCGCACGAAGGGCTGCCGCACTGTCATGGCTAAAGAACGGATTACCGGTTCCCCCGCCTAAAATAACAACACGACCCTTTTCCAGATGTCGTATAGCTTTGCGACGGATATATGGCTCCGCCACATTTTCCATGCGAATTGAAGTCATCACCCGGGTAGGCACCTGTCGCTTTTCCAGAGCATCCTGAAATGCCAAACAATTAATAATACCGGCCAGCATTCCAATGAAATGCGACTGCGCCTGATCATTAAATTCTTTTCCTTGAATATCACCGCGCCAAATATTTCCGCCGCCAATAACAATTGCGACTTGAACACCGGTAGCTACCAAAGCCGATACTTCCCCTGCATAGTAATCAAGAACACTCTGATCAACACCTGACTTCGCGTCACCGGCAAGTGACTCACCCGAAAACTTAAGGAGAATGCGTTTATATATAGTATTCATATATCCTTTCATTTAATTTTTGAAATAGCATGTTGCTTTTTAAACTCCACAAACCATAAAACTACTCCGGTTACCCAACGCGGGTACACCTTCAGATAGTGCTTATGATAAAAAATAGTCATCGCATCATAGAAAGCAGTCGTCGTCTTTCTTTTGATAGCTTTGACATCGACACTCAGAACCTGGGTAGCCGATGACTTCTTTAACCCGCTTTGATGTTTAAAATGCAGGATTTTGGCACCGGGATAAAACACAACCTTCTTTCCGCTTTCTTTAACTTTATAGCAGAAATCCAGGTCCTCACCGTACATAAAGAAGTCCTCATCCCACCAGCCAATCTTCTCTCCCTCTTCCCGGCGCACCATCATAAATGCGCCAATACAGGCATCTATTTCGTGATCAGTACTCAGGTCTTTACCCAGCATATGATACCCGCCGAAGAATGTCCGTAGCGGGATTCCTATACCCTGTAAAGGAAAGCGACCTGCCAGTTTTTCCAAACCTGAGTAATAACAGAAAGCCCTCCATGGCGTTGGAAACCCGCGATGACACGCCGGATCTATACCGCCTGATGCCAGTTCCACATAACAACTGCCGATTCCCACTAAAGGATCACGCTCCATTTTGGAATAAACATACGCAATAGCATCTTCCAGTACTTTGACATCGGAATTAAGGAACAGGACATATTTTCCGGTAGTAACTGCTATCCCACGATTGTTCCCTGCCGAAAAGCCCAGATTCTCATTATTTTCTACCAACCTAACCCAGGGATAATCCTGCTTGAGCATTTCTATCGAACCATCAGTTGAACCGTTATCACTGACAATAGTTTCAATCGAAAGTGTGGAAGACGACGCCTGGGTAACACTATCAAGAGTTTGCGCAAGAAGTTCTTTGGTATTGTAGTTGAGAATAACAATTGAAATATCGGTCATAACCTATGCGCATTATACTAGAAAATCAGGATTTAATGGCAAGATGCAACTCCGCTATCGGTAAACGAACTATGCGGGGAATTTGAAGCAGTTGTAAAGACATAATCATATCCGTTTGGCTTTAAGGTAAATTTGAGTACTCCCCAGAATCCGCTTGATGAACCAACCTGAAAAGCCGCCCGGATTGAAGACGGATTCTCATCATACACCGATCCCTTATTACCCCCTGTTCCAACCACAAAATTGGTTATGCCCCGGTTAATATCGATCGTCCGTGTTTTGCTTACGGGATGTGTGCGCTCATAGTACGGTTTGTGCGCAGCAATTGAAATATCGGCACCGGCATCATAGAGCGCATTATAATAGTTAGCCAGATCATTCTGATCTCCTCCTGAACCGGTAGTATACCGGGCGCGATGCTGCACAACACCGGTACAAACAGTGCGATGCGCCTGTAAATCAGCCTGCAGCCAGGCTAATTGATTGGTTGCATCGGTACCGGTTAAGTCGCTGTTTAACGTTATCCAGTGCCAACTCCCGATATCGTAGCTGTAGTACCCCTTTCCGGCCGGGCCGCGAACCCGTTGCCCAAAGTAGTTATAATAACTTTCGATACCGTCCGAAATTTCGTGTGTACCAACTGCCGGATAGGTACGGTCTTTATATTTCCCCCACGTTTTGTCATAACAACCGTTGGTCGTATAAAAACCGCTTGAGGAATACGCATTATCTCCGGCTGCAAATACATAGCCGCCTGAGTTATACACCGGTGCCACCAAAGCAGCCGTCGCCTCAGCCGGACCACCACAAGTTGCAATATCCCCGGCACCAACAAACTCAACATTTGCGCCTGAAGACTGGGTGGGTGAAGGTGTAGGAGTTGGAGAAGTACCAACCACCGCTACGATATACATAGACAAAGCAGATATCCCCGGTTTCGAAGCCGCACCAAAAGTAAATGTTCTTCCCGCAGTTCCGGAAATTTTATACGCATCATACAAACCAATCAAACCAAAATCATTTTTGCGCATCAGATATGACGGCAGGTTATTAATATTAATCGGACTCGTCCCGGTTACGGTAGTATACCCGTCGGTTAACCAGGCCGGGATCTGGGTCGAACTTGGCTCAAGCGCGCGGCGATAATACACATACACGTCTGCCGGAGCATTAAGACGAATTCCCCAGGTCAAGGCACCGTTATCTTTAATGGATACGTTCTCAGTCTGGACAAACGGATGGCCTTTCGGCAAGATTCCACTTCCTCCCGGAGCATCAAAGAAAACAAATCGCGAATCACCGGTGTACATATACGCATTAGCCTGAACACACCCTTTAGACATCGAAACGCCCTGCGGAATATACGTAAAGTCAAAAATCCCGGTATTACATGCTGTTTGAGCATTAATATTATCAGGGTCTTGCAAAACCCGTGACTCTTGAAAACGGGACAGCAGGCTAATGTAGGTTATCGAAACTAAAGCTATGAGTATAACGAGGCTGAAGAAAACAGTTTTTCGGGAATACATGTACTAGTAGCGTAAGATATTTTATTAGCATCGTCAATGTAACAATACTGTTTCATCAAAGCGTGAAACTATCTGCTGCCAATCATACCGTTCTGTAACAAAATCGTACGCGTTATTGGCAATCGTTTGTCGCACTTCCCTATCTTTCAAAACATTCAATACGCAGGTAACAAACACCTCTACTGAATCGGCTATAAATAGCTCTTTACCTGAAGTAACAGTCAACCCCTCGGCACCAACTGTAGTTGTCACCACCGGTAGATGTGAAGCCATTGCCTCAATGACCTTATACTTTGTTCCGCTTCCCGCCCGAATCGGAGCAACCAGTACCGTTGCCCGCTGGAAAGCATCCCGAATATCCTCGACACTTTCATCAATTCGCAGGTTCTTTGCTGCAACATATTTTTTGAGTGTCTCATCCCCACGTCTTCCAACGATACGCAGCGAAAGTTCTTGTGTCGAAGCGGAAACTACTTTTGGCCAAATTTCATCCAGAAACCACCGCAACGAATCAACATTCTGAAAATAAGAGAATGTACCGACAAATAACACTTCATTCTCAAGTCGCTCACTGCGGGGTTGCGAAAACCATTCAATATCCACACCGTTCTCAAGTAATACCACGTCCTTACCCGTTTTATCTTTCAGATACTTCTGATCCACATCCGATAATGCACCCAGTACGGCAGCTGACTTCCAGAAATACTCTTCCTCCATCCGGATTTTATGGACATCGAGCATCATTAACCAGCGTATAACTATATTTTTCTGTTGTTGTGATTGCCGGTAATATGCCAGCGATTCAATATTCTGTTCGATAAGCAGGAGTTTTGTTTTTAGCTCAGGCAATAAATTTTTCAGAGAGGCTATTCCGTAAAAGGTTTCGGCATAGATAAGATCATATTTTTTAACCGAATCCACCTCTTTGATCTGATCGTATAAAGTCGATGAGGAGTAAAGATGCGACAACAACGAGCGATTTGAAAGCAGTGCTGAAAACAGTAACCCGATATTCGCGAGCACAAAGCTAATAAATGAGCTTATTCCTCCCAGCAGGGCACTCCGGTCAAACAATTTCTTACGCTGAATAAAAGCTACCGATCGAAATACGGTTAACAATTCGGGCTCATACTTCTTTTCCGACTCATCCCGAATAAAACACACCAAATCAATCGAGTGCCGGCGGGACAACTGTTTCGCGATATTCCAAACACGAACTTGACCTCCAGATTGGGCCGGAAGCGGGCAGAGCGGAAAAATTAACAGAATGTTCATAGATTATAGAGAGTACGGCGCGATACCGGTCCAGTCCCCTTTTCTTCTGGTCAGGTCAAGAATCACATATTCCGGAGTTTCGTCAACTATTTCATACAACGTAGCCAACCTGTTCATATAGTCATTCCGGTGCATGGATATATAGTATTTTGCGCCACGATCGATCATTTCCTGTAACTGTTTATCCCGGACACTCCAGCCGGTTCGGTTTACATAGTAAAGAAAGGTAGTATCACCACCATAGTCGGCCAAAACCCAGGCATCTTTGGGAAGTATGGCATCGGCCCGCCGGCCAACAGTGAGCAGCATCGGATTACCGATACTGTACCAGTTTTTAACCGAATACCAGCCGAGCATCAAAGTAATAAAGATAAAGCTGATGGCAATAAGGCGCCGGACGCTCCGTTCAAAAAAAGTACCGGCATAGTACCAGAGATACCAGAATCCGTACGCAACAAAAATTGAACCAAATGCGGTCAACGGCAACTGATAGTATTCGTGCTGCACATTACCCGTTGCAAATACTACAAGATAGATAAAACAGGCAAATAAAGCCAGCGGCAAATACCATCTGGAGTCCAGTTTGGTATGATGCTCTTTCGCATGCAGGTGCTCAAATCCGTCACGATAAAAGAACAACCCGATGCCCATAAGTAATAATCCGGTAACATTAAACATGTATTGATCAAGTCGAACCTGGACAATCCAGTGCCACCACGCCGGCTTTAAACGAATGCGATTCCCGTCAAATAACCACCCGCTGGCCGGAATTGAAAAAGGCCACTGCTGCATCCACATCCGCCATAACACAAACGGCAGCACTGAAACTAACACAAACACCCACAAAACACCACTGCGGTAAAAATTAAGTCCAAGACGCCGCCACAATAAATACACCATCGGCAGCAGCAGGAACGGAACAAAGGCTTTCAGTAATAAAGCTGCTGCAAAACAAAGACAACTCAACCAAAACGCCGGAGAA
This sequence comes from uncultured Gammaproteobacteria bacterium, assembly GCA_964403585.1. Classification (GTDB taxonomy): domain Bacteria; phylum Patescibacteriota; class Microgenomatia; order JALYQM01; family JALYQM01; genus JALYQM01. Next base: position 1,119,374 of record CAYOFQ010000001.1, read on the forward strand.
AATGACAACCGCTTATGATGCAAATCTGATTTTATCCATACATCAAACCAATACAGCATAAACAATGCAAACATCAGCATCATACTGTCCGGCAATACGGCACGGGACCAGAAAATTGAATACGGCAATAACCCGTACACAAACGCCGCCAGCATTGCCACTTTTTCCGCATAATATCGTCGAGTCAGCAAGTACAGTGCCACAATACTCAACAGTGACGTTACGATCGAGACAACCCTACCCGATAAAACAATACTGTCAGTTAAATTAGCTTTGGTTAGGGACATAACGACCGGGTTTATAACGGCAACTGCGGCCTGGTACAAGGGGAACTCCGCAAAATGATAACGCGGCGTATTATCACGCCCGATACCATCAATACTCACGGCACTCTCAATTTGGGGATGAAGAACATCCAGATTACTACGTACCAGGTTTCGGGCAACCGATGCGGTATCCGCCTGCCTCCATGAATGCAAATCGGCCATCGGCGAGTTGAAGTGATACAAACGAACTGTCAGACTGAGAATTAATATCAAAATGAGGAGAATTTTGTTCATATATACCGGTATTGTAGCATTTATTTTAATAGAATCTTAATGTTCTTATCGCACAGGACGTTTGCACCCTGTTCATACCCAACCTGAAAAGTCCACGCCCGCCCTGTTCTGTTCGGTGGAGAGACTCTTGTGATCGTCTGACCGGGTGTAAACTGATTACACTGCGTACGAAATTCTTCAAGTCGATTATAAACAAAGTCGCTGGAAATCTTCCAATCCGTTTGATCCTGTTTCGCACTAAATAAATAGAGCGCACCAATTAACACCAGTATTCCCCCATACCAGCGAGTATAGGTACCGGAGGTAACATCAAAATACCGAATAATCCAATAGAGAAATAAACTCACAAATAGCAAAAAGGCAAACGAGGGAAGATAAACATACCGCTCAGCCAGTCCACCTAACCCCAAAAAAGGAAGCAGCGCTACTACAAAAAATAAACTTACATATAGAGTGAACTTTTCCGCAGCCGTATCAAAATGATCTTCACCATAATTCTTTCGGGCCATCATTATCAAATAACCTGTAACAGCAATCAGTAATACCACGAGTACCGCAGAAAGCACCAGGTTATCCCGCATTACTCCGCGCAACATTTGATAAAACGAAACAAACGGAACACCAAAAACAGTTAATCCTATATACCCGGATAAATTTCCAATAACATTAAATGGAAGCTTTACCAGATTATAACTATAGTCCCCGCCACTCCAGTGCGAATTGGATTGGGCACGCAACACAAGATAAAGAACATCAACCAGTATCAACCCTCCATAGAGTTTTTTATGATTCAGCACCGACCGTCGGCCATAACCAAACCAATCTGTAATAAATACTAACACCGGAAAGATTACAACATACTCGTGACTCATCAGCCCAAGGATAAAGCACAGGAAAAAAAGCATGCTCACGAATAGACCATTTTTTTCTTTCCGCACAAAAAGCCACAACGCGAATAAAACAAATAATGCCGGGAATAATTCAGTAACCGCACTTATCCAGATAATGTTCTCCTGATGCGCAGGATGAATAAAGAATAGAAGAGAACTCACCACAGCAAAAAGTGAAATTCTACGGGAATTTCGATCAGGAAAAAAGCGTTGCAGAAGAGAAGCCGACAACAAATAAACTACAAACGAATTAAGTACATGCAACACAATATTAACCAGATGATACGCCCAGGCGTGAGTACCAAACCACTGCCACATCAGAAAAAAATAGAACTTTGTGAACGGACGATAAAAGAAACCCTGAGAGTCGAACGGATAACGCGCGACTTCATTCCAGGTGTCCCGTTTAGCATTCAGTAACCAGACAAAATCATCTGAAATAAAATAATGAGAAAGTACCGAACTAAACAGGAAATAACTTATTATAGTAAATGAAAGTATCAGAATAACCGGAACTCTTTTCATACAGTGTCTTTTTCAGAATCCCCTCTTTCAATAATCCACACAGCACACCCGATACATAACCACAACATAAACGCAACTTTAGATGCCTCAAAGATATCAATGAGCAAACCGTTAACCATCAGTCCACATACACCACCGGCAACACCGGTTACAAACATCCGATAGACAAGGTTCTGACTGGTTGCAATAAAAGTATACGCCCGCTTTAAGAAGATCACCAGAATTGCAAAGAAACTTACAAATCCGACAATCCCTACTTCGGCTAACGCACGGATAAAACTGCTGTCTACCGCCGAAGTAACGGTCGAATATCCCTGTCCCAGTATCGGATGTGACCAAAACGCAGCCAATGCTATTGGCCACTCACCGTCAATTCGGGTAGTAAGCGAAATATCAAATACCAGTGCATATTTCAGCTCATAATCTCCCTGAACCTCACGAACCTCTTCAATAATTTCGCGTTTTACGGCTGTATCCTGTTCTTTGGTACTGGCTTGCGGCACTTCAACAGTATTTGTCTGAGTACCAGAGATAGTAGATACCGGCACTTCTTCGTTCTCACCTTTTTGGCGTTTCGTTACAATATAAGCCGAGGGCGTAGCTTCACCGGGAATAAACGGCAGGAGTACAGCCCGATCACTTTCGGGAAGACCCGCCCAATCTTTATGGGTAGTTGGCTGTTCCAGTATTCTTCCGGTCTTCATATCAACAGTCACCTGTTTAACACGAATGGTCTTACCAATACGATCAACTATCGTATTCCGTCCAACAATAAAAGTTAAAGCCAATACCGCAACTAATCCCAGTAACAAATATTTTTTTTGCTTAATATGAATAAAACCCACTACACCTAAACCAAGGAATAATGCCGGAAGGGAAATTCGGGAAGCCGTGAGAATCAGAACAAAAAATCCGAACAGCGAAATTATTCCAAGTGCGACTCTCCAAACCATTTTTCGTACAGCAAAAATCATGCTGACCACAATCGGCAACACCAGTACTAAATAACCCGCCAAATCATAATGACCACCAAACGTCGAAGAAACACGGGTACCGGGTTGCAACGGGATACACGTTCCTTTGGCAAATTCTTCATTCATCGTCAGATAACTGCAAAACCCGGCATATTTCTGACCAAGACCATAAATAGTAACTCCAACTAAACCGACAATTAAAGCAATAATTACTTTTCGTATTCCTTTGCGGTCAGAAAAAGCTGCATACGCTAAAAACAAAACACCCAGATACTCAATCCGCCGTAAATAGTTAAGTACAATTAAATGCGGCTTAAAAATTGCCCAGTTATCGACCTTGCCGAGAGTTAGTAAGGCTACTATTGTCGAGAGTAATCCGACAGTCCAAAAAATGACCACCGGCCGCAGTAAAAAGTTCCGGACCGATACTTTTCGCCGCAGTAGTAAAAATCCGAGTACTACATAGCTGAAAGCCACCAGCACATCTTCAACACGGATATACGTCCACGTAAAAGCAATGTCAAAAAGCGGTAATTTAGGATAAAGTGGAATAAAAATCAGAAGCCCGATAACTATCCACTGCAAAACGCGTTTATGAATAGGTTCCGTATTACTTTCCATTTTTTATATCTTCCAATGCTTCGGAATAAGTGCCGACCAGATATTTATTGCCGGTCAATTTCCCAAAGAGAAGTGATGCATAAGATTTTAATCTGATCATTGCAAGTAGCCAGGTGTATGACCGTTTGCTGTAGTGTTTGCGATAAAAATAACGAAACCCGCGGAATGCATTAAGAATTTGATCGCGGCGACCGCGTATAGCACTTTGTCCACCATAATGAATTATGGCTGCATCCGGCCAGTATACCACACTAAATCCGTGCTTTCGGATACGATAGCACCAGTCCGTTTCTTCAACATACATAAATATTTTGTCATCAAATCCGCCAACCCGCTCATATACTTCACGTTTTAATAACATGAAAGCTCCCATAACATAATCGATCTCGGTTATTTTATCCGGCATCGGCCGCCGAATAAACCGTTCCAGAAACAAATTACCAAACATCGATCCAATCGACGGAAATTTTTTAATACTATATTGTTCGGTACGGTCCGGGTTTAGCAGCTTACAACCGATTAAGCCAATTGGATATCGTTTTACGGTACCATGCGGTAATGAGGACAGAGTGAATTCTTCGGGATTGATTTTGCGCGAACTTTTGATCGGCACAAAGGTATTTTGATCAAACCATTCAATCATTTTTTCAAAGACATTACCGATAAGGAGCGTATCCGAATTTAACAGACAAAAATAGCGTCCCTGCGCAATCTCCATTCCCTGATTATTCCCTGCTCCAAACCCAACATTCTCTTTGTTCTTAATTACCGTAACTTTATTACGGTATTTACGCTTAATTTCGGCCGCACTTTTATCTTCGGAGGCATTATCAACAACAATTATCTCAAAAGTTACACCCCGGGTATATTTGAAGATACTTTCCAGGAGCTTCATGGTAAGCTCACGCGTGTTGTAATTAATGATGATGATGGAAAGATCCAACATACAAAATATTGTATCAGAATAGCAAAAATACCAAAATAGCCTATAGTATATTGAGATTAGATTTTTCCGAGAAACAATAACGTTTGCATTAAAGCCGAAATTGCCGGAGAATCGGTGATCTCCCCATTTTTAATCATAGTGAGCACTTCCGCCAACGGAACCAGTTTCATTTCCGAAATCGCATCAAATGAATCCAGTTGAACAGACTCACGCGTAAGTTCCCGCGCCAGAAAAACCGTACCTATCTCTGATAGTAACCCGTTAAGCATTTGCAGCGTACCAACTTTATCCCATCTTTTCGCAACAAAACCTGATTCTTCAAGCAACTCCCGTTGTGCCGCAATTAACGGATCCTGATTCTCCGACCCGCCTGCCGGAATTTCAATTGAATACATTTGGGTCGGATAACGGAATTGACTGACCAAGCAAACTTCATCTTTATCCGTTAAGGCAACGACAAAAACTGAAGGATTGGTTACCACCACACCATAAAGTCCTTGTTCACCATTCGGATGAATAATCGTATCTTCACGAACCGTTATCCACTTATTCTGATAGGCAATTCGCGAGCTTAGTGTTTTATATTTATTCCGTGAATCAGTCATACGGTATAGTATACTATTTTTATGGAAGATACAGACAATGCAGCAGTTTCCCCCGTAGACTTGGAACTTAAAGCCCAAAGCCAGTTAGCAGAAGGATATGAAAAAAAGCGTGATGAGAACAAACAGAAGTTAAAAGAACTCCAAAGAAACCTGGCTCTTGAAAATGCTAAGGAAGGTATCCATTTTGCACCCGAAAAATCATTACGTCTCTATCAAATTGAAAAAACCTTAGATTCTGACCAGGATTTATTAAGGGTATCCGATCCCCTGCTTGATGATCCTATGAAGGATATGCCGGGAATCGAAGGTGATAAACTACCCCTTGCCGATAGAAAAAAGCTACTCGGGTTTTACAAGGATGCTCTTGCCAAACTGACAGCAACATTTGCTCCAACGAATATACTGACAGGAATCGAAATTCTCGAGCAACAAATAGCCGCCGAAGAACAGCAACAAAAACAAACCGCTTCTGCCGAACTACCCGCCACAAACCAAGCCGAATTTTCGGAGCCGGCCAATCCGTTAGCCGATCAAACTGACCGCACACTAAAGGCCCAGGAACTGGTAACCAAAGGGTACGAACGCCAGCGTGAAGAAAACAAAACAAAACTTGAAGCTCTGAACAAAAAATTATTCCTTGAAAAAACAACCGCTGCAGTTAACTTTGGTTCAACTGAAACATCCTATGAAGCTCATATTTTTGCTCCCGAAAAGGCACTCCGTATGAAACAAATAGACAAAGCGCTCAAAGGCGACACCATGTTTGTACCGAATGAATTGTTCGATAATCCGCTAAAAAATACTCCCAGCGAAGGCCAAAGCACGTTATCCTTGGAAGATAAACAAACATTACTGGACTTATATAATGAGGCAGCGAAGCAACTTCGATTTGCCGATGCTCCGGCAATTCGGGAAGTAAATCGTATTTTACTCCAACGGGAACTTACTTTTTATAAACAACATGCTGATGCTCAATATGTACCTCCCACACCACAGGAGATATTAAAACTTAAGCTGGAAGTAATTGAAAGACAAAAACGGGAGTTCTCACCAATAGGCCTTCTGGACCCTTTCTTAGTTCCAAAATTTATTCGGGATGATTACAGAAAAACCAAAACCGCGTTAAAAAAATAACTATTGAAATAGTCGGGGCCGTCCAAGCTTATAATTCAATTCGGAGACAGTCCGCATTCCAATCGGTTTTGCCGGCACCCCTCCCACCACAGTCATCGGTGGAACATCTTTTGTTACCACCGCTCCGGCAGCCACAATCGCACCTTTACCGATTGTCACTCCCGGCAAGATAATTGATCGCGGGCCTATAAATACATAGTCCCCGATAGTAACAGGAGCACTAATTGCGCCAAAATCAGGAGCGTTATGATTATGTTCTGAGTTATAAATCATTACTTCACTGGCAATATCTACATGATTACCAATCAACAATGAATCACGACCATCAAAAAAACAGCGGTACCCGATAATAGTCCCCTCGCCAATACGGATTCGCGTCGTTTCATAAAACCGGGCCCCCATATGGATAAAACTTTTGGGTCCAATCGAGATTCCTGCTAACCGGTAAAATATCTTTCGCACAATATGAGAAGGAAAATATCCAAGAATTGTTAAAACCATTAAGGCAAAGTCTTCAATATAGGAATACAGCCGGCGGACAATTTTTTGCAGGGCAACATCAGTAGAAAGTTCATTTCCATTTTTATCTTTAAACATAGTAATTCCTTTAGTGTTCCTTTCTAAATTGCTCAAGCACGGATAATGTCATTCGTGCTGTGTGCATCCAGTCAAACTGCTTAACCCATTGCAAACCACTTTGGCGCATCTGTTCACGCAAACGATTATCTTTCACCAACAATTTTAATCCACCACTAATACTCTTTACATTATACGGATCAACCAAAACTCCATACTCTCCCACTACTTCCGGAAGTGATGAAATGCGGGAAACAACCACCGGCGTTCCGCACGCCATAGCTTCAAGTACCGGGATACCAAATCCTTCATATAATGACGGCAGAGTATACATGAGAGCTCCTGATAGTATAGCCGGTTTCTCATCATCATTAATATACCCCGTAAAAACAACCACATCTTCCAACTTCAATTTCTTGACTTCAGCAAAAATTTCCTGATACAACCAGCCCTTCTTCCCGACAATCACAAGTTTTAATCCTAGTTGAGAATAATTTGGCTGCTCAATAAGGTCCTTAAACGCCTGGATCAGGCGTACAATATTCTTTCGCGGCTGCAAAGTACCCAGGTAAAGGATATATGGTTGCTTAAATCCATACTTATTCAGAACAGTCTGAATTTGCTCCTGATCTTCCACCGGTTTAAAGGTTTCGGTGTCATATCCAAGATACGTAACCGTAATCTTATGCGGGTCTACACCATAATATTTCACAATATCCTGCTTTGATGACTCGGATATGGTAAGAATATGGGATGCTTTTTTAATACTGTATTTTGACCAGGCTTTTAATTGCATTAAATCACTTTTCTTGAAGTATTCAGGAAAGCGTAAATACGCGGTATCCAATACCGACACCACGGTTTTGCAGGGACAGAATCGCGGAGCATAATGACCGGGTGAAAAAAACAAATCCAGGTTACGACCATCAATCAGTAACCGAAGTGGTAATGCAAACTGTGTCCATAATTTCTCGGGACCAAAAACCACATACTTCCAGTTTTTACGTTCAGCCGGCATATCCCGTACCGGAACAGATTTCAGATAAATGGTGTATTCATTCCAGGTATCCAATTCGTACAAATGCTTAAGGACCTGGAAAGCATACATACCACTTCCGACCCGGTGTGAAACATTAGCTTCATTTCCATCAACTCCAATTTTCATAACGTTCCTTTTTCATAAAGACGATTATAAACATGTAATGTCTCCTGAGCCGTCCGCTTCCAGGAAAATTGCGTAGCACGCGCGTAGGCATTTTTTGCCACAGTTAAAAGTTCTTCGGGATCGCTTTCCAGCACATGAGCAAGAACTACACGAATCGATTCGACATCAAGCGGATCTTCAATATAGTGAACCTCTTCACCACCAATTTCAGGCAATGAAGAACGATTTGAGCAGATTACCGGCGCTCCACTGGCCATGGCCTCAAGAACAGGCAATCCAAAACCTTCATATAAAGAAGGCATTACATAACACCGTGAGTTTGCATATAAATACGGTAAATCAGCGTCGTCAACATACCCGGTCAGAATAACTCCCTTAGTTTGTGGTAGTTCACTACTCCAGGATTTTTTACCAACCACTACCAGCGGATACTTATTTCGAATAGTTTCATCCAGCTTACCGTATGCGTCAATAAGCCGGGCAATATTTTTTCGGGGCTCCAAAGTTCCTACCGCTAAAACATACCCCTGAGCAGATAACCCGTAATTCTTAAGCACTTTCTTTGTTCGCTCCTGCTCGGCCAAAGTACCGTCAACCCTCGCCTTTCCGACTGCAAAGAACCGATCATCACATGCAAGCGGAATCACCGTAATCTTGCTCGCTGGAACCGAAAAACGGTGCAAAATGTCCTGCTTCGTTACTTCCGCATCAACAATAATACAGTCAATATCCTGCTCAATCCGACTCCAGCGTTTTTCGTGAGCATCACGAATTCGCGGGTGAACCTGATCAGGAAACAAAAACGGAATAAGATCATGGACTGTGGTAACCCGTTTTGCTTTGCTTGACGCTTCCACCCAATCCGAAGAATGATAGACATCAACCTTCCCGGTGAATGTCTCCAGCGGAATAATATTCATTGAATTCCAGATAACCTCGTAAAATTTTGGCGGAAACGGGAAAAGCTTAAAATCCAGTTTTTCTTTGGGAAAATCTGCTTTAAAGGTATCTGCTAATTTTCCCAAAAACGAGCGGCGACGCATCGCGCTGCCAAACAGAATATATTCATTTTGTTTATCCTGGGAAAGTAAGCCGCGAACAAGCTCCAAAACATATCTTCCGCTACCGGTTCCTTCGTACACCGCCTGGGATATGTCTATACAAATGCGCATAATAGCACCTCTTTAGCTATTATACCTTATCAAAACTATTTCCCCAAACGGAATAACCCGGCGATTATCCAGAACAGAATAGCGTATGCGGCGATTGCAATGAGTGTTTCAAATTCCAGTCGCGCAATGCCATATCCCCACTGGGTTCTAAACATACCCAGAAACGGAAAGACAAACGGATAGGTTAACTGGTAAATAAAGTTAACAAAAAGACTGGCCGGCGATGCGCCTAACATACGCAACACGAATCTGAGCGCCAGCAAAGCAAGGAGCACGCCTTCGATATAATAAACCACCTGAATCGACTTATTGATACCTTTTACTGAACTCGTTGCCCGAGTCTGTACTGAAGTTCGCTCCACTACCTGATCTCCTACAACATCCCGGTCAACGGTTCTTTCTTGTACGATAGGATCTGACATAGAATCTCCAACATTACAATATTATAGTATCATTATTATATAACATTGTTTATGCTTTTACAAATTCAAAAAAATCCCGGTCTCGAGTGAAACCGGGATCATTAGTTCAAAGAGTAAGAACTACGAGGCAAGTTGTAAATCAAACAACTTGTCATGCATTTCCCAGAACTTCCCCTGTTCTTGTGCGCAACGTGCAGCTTCGGCTGCTTTCGGTGCCTGAGGATGAATGGTCAACGGAAAATCTTTAAAGACCAATTTAGCTTTACCTGTCTTAATATACTCGGCATCAATCTGTTTATACGTATCGGCATAGAACCGTCCACAATAGGGACATTCAAAGTCCGAATATTCTACGATGGTGATCGGCGCATTAGGATCACCTTTCATTCGAACATTATCCATTGAGATTCCACCCGTCACCCGTTTACCATCATATAAACTCGCCGAGGCTGTCGCCTGAGGATCAATTGGCAGAGGCGATCCGTTAAGTACCTGCTGAAACACGTTCATCGGTTGAGCACCAACCAGCGCAACGCCATTAATGACAAAAGATGGAGTTCCGTTTACCCCAATTTTAGTACCTTCATCCAACTCTTTCTTAACATCGGGAACATATTTTCCCGAATCAAGACAGGTATCAAATTTCTTGGTATCAAGCTTAAGTTCAGCCGCCAATTTCTTAAAACCGGTGACATTAAAATTACCGGATCCGTTTTGAGCACCGGCAACGGCACCAACGGAAGTCAATTTAGTATTCCGCTCGGTCACAACACCCAGTGAATAGCTAACTAAAAAGAAAGCCATTAAAAACAATAACGTTGAAAACCATCCGCCACCAAGAAAACCTCCCTGGTGTATCGTCTGGTTAACTATTTGTGGTTGAGTCTGCGCAACCGGTGATTCAGCTGCGGCTTCAGTATGTACTGACTCTGTATCACTCACAGAAATTTCCTTTCTGAACTAAGGGAAAAGTTGTTCCCCGTTTTCATCATATAAATATATACACTGAACCGGACACCCTTCGGCAGCCTGAACTAAATCGAAATCATCAACCGGCTGACCAAACTCATACTCGACGACAGTTACTCCGGGATTATTCGGATCTTTATACACTGCCTTGTTCTCAGCATCTAACAAAAAACCTTTTGGATCAAGTACGACACAAGTACCTGCTCCAATACACATGCTTTGATCAATTTTTACCTTCTTAACAAGTTTTCCCATAAAGCTCCATTACTATATCAAATAAAGTACTGTGAATCAATGCAACTCGGAATGCAGTTTTTCGAGCACCGAAAGCGGCAGGAGTGCACATTTTAGCCGGGCAGGCCCGATTTTGACCCCCAGCATCTCGACAATATCCTCTTGTGAAATTTGGTTCAAAATCTCCACGGGTTGGTCAATCAGCTCCTCGGTCAACATAGACATGGAAGCCTGGGAAATTGCGCACCCTTCACCCCAATAGCCTACTGCACTTATCTTGCCATTTTCCACCCGGATATCCAAACCAAGTTTATCCCCGCATAACGGATTTGCAGCTTCTGCCGAAGCGGTTAGCTGCTCAAGTCTCTCTTTATGACGAGGGTGTTTATAATGGTCTAGAATTTCATCCTGGTATAGGTTCATTGATACTCCTATTTAAATATCTCCTGAACTTTTAGTAATCCCTTATACAAGGCATCGATATCTTCCTTTTCATTGTAAATACCAAAGCTTATTCGCGCGAGAGCCGGCTGGACAAACCGGTCACACAGTGGCTGAGCACAGTGATGCCCACTGCGAATCGCTATTCCTTCTTCATCCAATATTGTTGCAATATCATGCGGATGAATACCCTGCATGGAAAAAGCTACCACCCCGCCCTTATCATCCGGTTTAGACGGCCCGTATAACCTGAGACCGGAAACATCACGCAACTTCGCAAAAGCATACTGTAACAGTTCCCGATTATGTTCCTTAATAGTTAAAACTCCCACATCATGTACAAAATCGACCGCAGCACCTAATCCGATTATCTCAACTATGGCCGGTGTACCGGCTTCAAACTTATGAGGTGGCTCCTTGTAAGTTGTTTTATCCTTATGGACCTCCAGAATCATGTCTCCGCCACCAAGGAAAGGATCCATTGATTCTAACAGTTCATATTTTCCGTAGAGTACCCCTATGCCACTCGGCCCATACAGTTTGTGCCCGGAAAAAACATACCAGTCGACATCAAGATCGACAACAGAAACGGGAATGTTTGTTACCCCCTGTGCACCATCAACCAAAATACGAGCTCCAATTGCATGTGCCCATTCCGCGATATCCTGTATCGGGTTAATTGTTCCAAGTACGTTTGAAACATGTGTAACCGCAACCAGCTTCACGCGCGTAGGATCAACATTTTTCCATTCCAAATACCCCTCGTCGGTGACAGAAATCCACCGCAATTCAATCCCAATTTCCTTTTGCAGCATCTGCCACGGAACTATATTGGAATGATGTTCCATTTCAGTCAGAACAATTACATCATCTCTTTTCAAATTCTTTCGCGCCCACGAATACATTACCAAATTAATAGACTCGGTTGCATTGCGCGTAAAAATAATTTCTTCAGGTTTAGCTGCACCAATAAAACGTGCAATTTTTTCCCGCGCAGCTTCAACCATGGCTGTAGCTTCCTCAGATAACGAATAGACCCCACGATTAATATTGGCATAATGGTTTTTCATAGCGCCATCCATAGCTGAAATCACTTGGATTGGCTTTTGCGCACTCGCAGCAGAGTCAAGAAAAATCACTTTTCTATTCTGCAATAACGGGAAGTTTAGTTTGTACGGCTTTTGCATACGGGTATTATATCAATAAATCAGTGTCCTTTCTTAAGACTTTCTAACGTCTGCTCAATCTGATCGCCCGAAGCAATCCAACCCGCAGCTCTCGCATTAACCAACCCGGTACCCCATGTCAAATCCTTGGAACGAATCTTACTCAATAAGGTTGAACGGTAATCCTCTATCGGCTCAAAAACCTGACGAAAACCGGAACCCCGCAATGCTAAGTCAAACTCCGCCGGCGAACTCAGTCCGCGCCGATAAAATTCTGTACCGTGGTAGACGTAATCAATTCTGCGCAAAGCAGTCCGTACGAGCCCCGCATCCTCAGGTGAGTACTGCACTACGGCAACAAAAGCAGTCCAATCCAATGCCTCCCGAAGCAGCAAATAATTAAACTTATTGAGTGACAGAACCCCGAGCCTTCGCCCTTCACTTTGCTTGCATAACCGTCCAAACGGGGCAATCACCGCATCGACATAATCATCATAAACCTGCTCTCCGTCATACGGCAGACAGAAATAGGTTGCCATAACCGGTTCCGTCGATAAAGAAACTCCCATCTCAGGGATACTCCCTCTCTCCGGCAACGCTAACGATGGCAAAATTGGACGAAGTGATTCATTACGCCGAACCAAACGGTACGGTAAATCAGTTAGATCGACAGTATACGTGTAATACTCAAAAGCCATCGAGACATTATACAGATATTGGCTTTATTGTGCAATTAATATGCAATTATTAATTGGAAAATTATTACTATTCCCCTATTAAATATTCACTAATTTTATTTCGAATTTCTTCCTGCTCGGTTACCGGTATCAACGTCAATACCGGCTCAAAAAATCCCTGGATAACAATCTTTTTTGCTTCATCTTCCGCCAAGCCTCTGCTCATCAAGTAAAACATTTGCTCCTCATTAACTTTGCCAACGGTAGCGGCATGCCCGCCTTGCGTAATATCGTTTTCTTCGATCTCCAGTCCGGGAAACGTATTCGCCGATGCCTGAGGTGAAAGAATCATCAAATTTGCTCTGAAAAACGTTCGCGTTCCTTTGGCGCCATGCTCAACACGCAACATCCCCGAGAAATCCAGAAAGGATTTATCTAAAGCAACGCCACAGGCAAACACGTTGGCACGGGTATCTTTTCCTTTATGCACAACCCGTACAGTATTTTTTAAACGGGCGCTATTGCGACCATAAAAAACACCATAAACGTCTACCTCACTATGATCCCCTTCTAAGACAATTTCATGCGCTTCCTCCCGGTTCTCATCACCGAACCAGGTAAAAACAAATTGTCGTTTTTCATTATTTTTGAGGGTATTTTGAACTAATTCCATTGAAAAATTATATCATACTAAATTGCGGTACCCGTCATAATTCCAAACCTCCGCCTCAACCGGGAAAAGGCCTGTGCATGTGCATCTTCAGTTAAAAATGAACTGAACGCAGTTCGCTGTTCATCTGTTATATCAGCACCCCCCATAATAAAAGCAAGCGACTCATCAAGCGGTACGCCGATATATCGTAGCTCAGGCAAGATTCGTGATAAGGCATAGAGTCGCTCATTATGCGTACGGGTATCGGCACGACCGTAGTCAGATTGACGTGCGTGCACACCGGTTACGGTATCCCGGACATAATCAAACACAAATTTCCGGACATCGCCAATTTTATATTTATCAATTAGTGCCTGCCCTGCCAGTTCCCGCTGCCCGGGTAATAATGTAGCAAATCTAAAATAGAGTGCTTCATCAACTGGAACATAAAGTCCAGGTATATATCGAACATTAAAAATATGGGACATTCTTTCTGCCAATGTGGCTACTACTTCAGGAAACGTATCTTTTAATCCGTCAAAATCCACCACTCCCTGTCCGCTAATTTCGTCCATCAGGGTCTCCCAGATCCATGGTTGAGGAGTATCCCGATGTAAAGCCAGCCGCATAAAAAAGCCGGCATCATATTCATATTTATGTCCAACCCGGTGATCAATTTCGTCCAGTAGCGTTCTCGGAAATTTATTTTTATGCACGGCCACATAGACTGCTGCCAACCGGGAGACAAATTTTCGGGTTGTATCATCAACCAAACCATCCCGAAATCGAAGCGGGCTGAGAAAAGCAGAACTAAACACCTCTTTCCGCAGCCGGCGTAATGATTCAGTTATAAATTCATTTCCAACGTTTGATGGAGAAAATGCCCGCCTGGCATGTAACAGTGCCGCATCTCCAATAACTACCCACCGGTGTATATCTGCATGAAAGGAAGCAGAGTCAACTTCCCCGTTATGGATATGGTCGGCCATAACCCGCAGCATCTGACCACCAATCACCTGTCTGGCTTCGGTATCCCCTTCCCCTGTCAGTGTGTAGGTTCGAAGCTCAGCGGGAGTTACGGAAGCAGGGTCCTGAATATATTGTTCTAATAGTGTTGAAGTTTCTGCAAATGCCATAGGTAGTGAAATAATACCGATACTATCACGCAAAAGTCACCCAGTCCAGTACAATCATGTAAGTAAGTATAGAAATTACTATAGGGTTGAATTTTATCTTGTATTAGTGTACAATTCGCCAACTATGGCAGAAAAAACATCAGGTGTACCCGAACGTTCCCTTACCACATTAGCTACCGGCTATTATAGACTCATTTCGCTCAAACGGTCAGATGAGGTGATAAACCGGGATACCACCGAACGTAAACTAATTAAAGTTCTTCAATGGGGAAGAAGGGCAATCGGAAAATCACACATTACAGATGGGGATATTGAACTTGGTGAGGTAATCAAGCAAGCTGTTGAAGACAGGATGGTAGAAGTTGGAACAATTTCACGGTTCCCGTCTGATTTAAGTTCAAAAAAAGATCGTTTCTTTTTAGGGAGAATCTTACCCGCGATAAAATCACAATGGACAGATGCTGGAACTACTTCCGCCCCCGGACTTGCTCTTTCAGATTTTCTTGAAGTACTCCCTATCGAAGTAGCTGCCCGTGTTGCCAGCGCCGCAGCCGACCCTGACATCGGGCAATCTATTTTTGAACAGACTCACGGCCGTTACGATTCTCAGATAGACTGTATTGCGGCTGTTGTCCTTTTGCCCCGAGCTAAACGAAGGGAACTGTTAGTCGAAATGATGAAGCTTGACCCATCACCTACCGGACGGGGATACTCGCTATTTAGACTAATTACCTCGGACTGGGCTAATGCAATGTCCAAATTTAACGCCGTTAAGTTAATCTATGCCAACTTACAGGATGAAGCTGCTGCGGACAAAATTGAAGAAGTCTCCGATGAATTTATGGAATTGGGAAATACCCTCCGGGCAATGATACCGGCCAAACCCGGCGAACCCCGCAGACTATAATTCCTTTTGCAGTTCTTCAACTAACTTTTTTGCTTTGTTAGAAAGCTTCGTTGGCACCTTTACGACAAATTTGACGTACTCATCTCCACGTCCATTACCTCGCGTCGATTGAATTCCCCGACCACCTAAGCGGACAACAGTTCCCGGCTGAGTTCCCGGTTGCACTTTTAACTGTACATCGCCATCGATAGTAGGAACATCTACTGTCCCACCAAGAGAAGCCAGGGTAAATGGAATTTCCTTCTCAACGATCACATCGTAACCATCACGCTGAAAAATAGGCGAAGGAAGAACAGAGACAACCAGGGAAAAATCATCAAATTTTATCCGTGTTCCATCGTCGACTCCTGCGGGAATTTTTATTTTACGGTTTTTACCTTCAATCGAAACCTCTTTTTCAGCACCATGCACGGCTTCCTCAAAACTTATCTGGATCTGGTATGTAGGAGTCCGGGGTCCCCGCCGACCGGCAGCTCCACCAAACGGACTCCCGCCACCAAAAAAAGAATTCAAGATATCGAACGGATCAAAATCTCCGGTACTCGAATACGAGTACTGATACCCGCCATTGCCAAAACCACCATACCCTCCAAACGGATTACCGCCGTAGTTGCCGCCGGCAGCATTTCCTTCAAAGGCAGCGCTACCGAACTGGTCATACGTCTGCCGCTTCTGCGGGTCCGACAAAACCTCGTATGCCTGATTTACTTCTTTCAGCTTTTTCTCGGCATCCGGTTCTTTATTAACATCAGGATGAAACTTTCGCGCCATCTGACGATACGCCTTTTTTATTTCATCCGCAGTAGCAGTTCGTGCGACACCAAGCGTCGCGTAATAATCAGCCATAAATTATCCTACTACTTCTCCCTCTTGTGCATCTTTCTTATCATCTCCGGTTGCTCCGGTATCTGCAGCACCCGTAGAAGCTCCTGGATTGGCTCCAGGGGCAGCTCCGGCCGCTCCACCCTGTCCATACATCGATGACCCGATCTTTTGAATTGTAGCAGACAATGCTTCAGTTTTCATTTTCACTTCTTCAACTGAACCTGTGTGCACAATTGGCTTCAATTCATCAATTTTACCCTGCACTTCGTTCTTCACTTCTTCAGGGATCTTACCTTCAGCATCCTTCAACGCTTTCTCAGCAGTAAAGACTAGTGAATCGGCATGGTTTCGTGTTTCAACTTCTTCTTTCTTCTTGCGATCTTCTTCAGCGTGCTGCTCGGCCTCCTGCTGCATCCGGTTAACTTCATCTTTGGAGAGTCCGGTTGAACCAGTAATGGTAATTTTCTGCTCTTTGCCACTCTGCTTTTCTCGTGCAGATACATTCAAAATACCATTGGCATCAATATCAAAAGTAACTTCAACCTGAGGAACACCACGGGGTGCCGGCGGAATACCGTCTAAAATAAATCGGCCCAGGGATTTGTTGTCCGCAGCAAATTCCCGTTCACCTTGCAGAACATGAACTTCAACCGAAGTCTGATTATCCGCAGCAGTTGAGAATACCTGCGATTTCGAAGTAGGAATTGTTGTGTTCTTTTCAATAAGTTTGGTCGATACCCCGCCGAGGGTTTCAATACCCAGCGAAAGTGGTGTTACATCAAGTAAAAGTACATCTTTAACTTCACCACCGAGTACGCCACCCTGAATAGCGGCACCAACGGCTACCACCTCATCAGGATTAATACCCTTATGGGGTTCTTTGCCAAAGAATTTCTTCACTGCTTCACCGACAGCCGGCATACGGGTCATACCACCAACCATAACCACTTCATCAATCTTCCCTACTTCCAAATCAGCATCTTTTAACGCCGTCTTCACTGAAACAAATGTCTTTTCAATCAGTTCGGCTACCAGCTGTTCCAGCTTGGCTCGTGAAAGCTTCGTCTGCATATGTTTTGGACCTGAAGCATCAGCGGTAATAAACGGCAGTGATATTTCAGTTTCCTGAGATGCAGATAATTCAATCTTAGCTTTTTCGGCGGCATCCTTAAGACGTTGCAACGCCTGCTTATCCTTCGAGAGATCAACACCTTGCTCATTCTTAAATTCGGCGATCAACCAGTCAATAATTTTCTGATCAAAGTCATCTCCACCAAGGTGAGTGTCACCAGAAGTTGAACGAACTTCATACACACCTTCACCAAGTTCCAAAACTGAAACATCGAAGGTACCACCACCTAAGTCATAGACCAAAATAGTATGTGCATTGGCTTTGTCTAATCCGTAAGCCAACGCAGCAGCAGTAGGCTCATTGATAATACGCTTCACTTCCAAACCGGCAATTTCACCGGCCTGCTTGGTAGCCTGTCGCTGCGCATCATCAAAGTAAGCAGGTACCGTAATAACTGCCTGAGTTACCTTCTCACCGAGATACGCTTCCGCATCTGCTTTGATTTTCTGCAAAATCATGGCCGATACTTCCTGGGGAGTATATGTTCGTCCCTGAACTTCCACATCGGCCATATCGTCACGTCCGGCGACAACTTTGTACGGAAGCGACTTAACATCCTTCTGTACGGATGCATCATGAAACTTGTGTCCCATTAAACGCTTAACAGAAAAAATAGTCGTATCAGGATTAACAATCATCTGACGCTTCGCAACATCACCGACGATATGCTTTACAACCTCTACTACTGAAGGAATAACATTGCGTCCTTCGGCGCTATGAATAACCTTAGGCTTTCCACCCTCCATCACTGCTACGCAGGAGTTGGTCGTCCCAAGGTCTATACCAATTATTTTTGCCATATGTATAACTCCTTAAATCTACTAATATTTTTATTTTCCTATTATTACTTGAGCAGGACGAATAACTTTACCGAAACCTTCATATCCTTTTTTGAGAACCTTAATTACCTTATCTTTTTCACCTTCAACAGTATCTACCGGTTCCATTTTATGCGGGTCAAACATTTCTCCTTCTGCTTTAATCTCAACTAATCCCTCATCTTTCAACATATCTCGGAACATTTTCACTGTCATCAGAACCCCAACAGCCCAGCCACTCTTCTTTTCTTCATCACTCATGCCAACTGTTGCCATTTCCATATGATCCAAAATCGGCAAAAACCGCTCCAGCACATTCATGGTGGCAAACTGCATAAATTCATTCTTTTCGCGTCTAACCTGTTTTTCTAGGTTCTGATAGTCTGCAACAGCCCGTTTCCACTTATTATTTAAATCATCATTTTGCGCCATCAGCTTGGAAACAACATCGTCCTGCTGATCACCTGGTGATTGCTGTACCTGCTCATCCTGCGGGTCCAAGTCTGTACTTTCTTGGACATCATTTTTATTCTGTGTATCGTCCATCATTCCCTCCTAACTAAATAAAACCAAGTATTACCAATCCATTAATATATACTCACAAAAAAACGCCAATACATAAGTGGGCAACAAACCTTTCCCTCATTACCAGTTTCTACCCACTTCGGAGATCAGATTGCCAAAGTAGCGTACGGTTGGCACAATATGCGGATAATTCAACCGTGAAGGTCCTATTATACCAATCATGCCGTTTCCGTATTTCCCGGCGCGAAAACCGGTAAACACAAAACCACAAGGTTCGAGGTAGTGCATGTCCAGTTCTTCACCAAGCAACACTTTAACCGGATCGTCGGTAACTGACTTCTTAATCAATTCCAGTAAAGCTTCATGCCGATCAAGCAGCGACAAGACTGTTTTAGTTACATCAATATCAAAGAATTCAGGAATATCCAAAATATTGGCTGCTCCTGCGTAAAAAACATCATCATCACCGGTAATCGCGATACCAAGTAAGCGGGTACTATCCGCTAGAACCAAAGTCGCATGCCGCATCAAACGCTCGTAATCGAACCGCTGGTCCCAAAGCTGCTGCTTAATATGTACCTCTTCCCTAACCGAAAGCGACTTTTCTTTCATAATTTCCGAGATATAGAGACGCAGCGCAATAGTTGTTGGCACCCGTCCTGCCGAGGTATGAGGCTGTTTTAAGTACCCCATTTCCACTAATTTGACCATTTCATTACGGACTGTAGCCGGTGAAACCCCCAGATGATACTTTTTTTCAATCGTTTCCGAGCCAACTGCAGTACCGGTGGCGACATGCTCCTCTACGATGGCTTGTAGTATTTTAAGCTGCCGAGGGGACAAATCACGCATATTTTTCTCCAAATTTTATCGAAAATATAACTCGAAACTAGCAATAGTATAAATCGACTGCTAAACTCTTGTCAAGACAAAAAAAATGCTATACACTGAAAATAAACAATGATATAACATTTTGTGAGTCTTTACTTTTTGTAGAGTAATAAGTTATAGTAGTAACAATGTAAGAATTAGGTAAAAAAATTATGAATACAAATACAAAACCCCTCTTCACCTTATCAATTGCCGCAGAAATTATTGGTGTACATCAACGTACCTTAATGTTATACGAAAATGAGAACCTGGTCATCCCTCACCGCACAAAAACCAACCGCCGTCGCTACAGCCCGGCAGATATCGACAAACTTAGATTTATCCAATATTTAACCCGCAAAAAGGGACTAAACCTCGCCGGAGTCCGTACCGTTTTCGAAATTTTAGACAGTCTTGGGGATAAGCAGGATGCAAAGATGAAAGAAATCTTCCCTGACTTCAAGATCCCTGCCTAATACAAAGTATGTACACCAATTCTCGTGGGGTTCTACTTCTTTTTATTCCTGGAGCGTTGTTTCTATACTGTGCCTGGCAGCTACTCCGCAACGCTCAAGACTCACCTGATCGATCAACACGCCTGACCCTGGCATTATGTGCTATTCTAGCTACAATTATGGGTATAGTGCTGATACTGGCGGGTCTAGAAGTCTGCTTCCTCTTCAACCTTTTTGGGGTATGCAATTAAACATATCATTACCTGAGAAAGAAATATCCCGAAATAAATTCCAGGATACAAAAGAAGACTCAAAGTTTTAATTTCAAGTTTACTTGCTTTTATGCTCAGGAGCATATTCTTCAACTTTAGTTGGAAGATCTTTTGGTGTTATCCGAGACTTAATAATGTACTCTTTAGCACCCAGCTCTAAGCCTTTAGATATAGTAGCTTCATCATCATAGTTGGAAAGAATAACCACCGGAATATCTGCTGTCTTGGCGTTATTGCGAAGCATTTGTAATAAATCCAACCCACTGATTTTCGGAATACGCAAATCAAGGAAAATAAGGTCAGGCAAATCCTCTTCGGCCTTCTGAAGACCTTCTTCACCGTTTACGGCACAGATAACTTCATACTCCTCCATCGTCAGAACGAGTTCATACAACTGACGAACACGAGGGTCATCTTCAACTAATAAAACGCGTACTTTGTCATCACTCATAAGAATAATCCTTTCGACGTTTACCGTGTAAAAAGTTCGCTAAAAACTGTTGAAATGCGTTCGGCGCTTTCTCTACAGGTTGTATCGTCTGTCCCCGCTCAAAAGCCAAATCACGCGGTAATGATATCGTAAAAGTAGTTCCTTTTTCAAATGTACTGTCAACAATAATACTTCCTTCATGCATCTCGATAATCGTTTTACTTATATAAAGACCTAAACCTGCACCTGTTACCCGATCCAAAAGTTTGTTCTCAGATCGGTAAAACCGTTCAAAGATGTGCGGCAGATCTTTCTTTTCGATACCATATCCGTTATCAATAACGGTGATTACAAAAGAAGAATCCGTTACTTTTAAGCTTACCCTAATCTTTCCGCCCGGATTTGTATATTTGATAGCATTATCAACTATGTTAGTCAATACTTGACGGATTTTCGCTTTATCACCATGAAATGGCGGCACGACCTTATCTGCAGTATACACTATACTGATATTTCTTTCCATTGCCTTGTCCATCAAACTGTCAATCGTCTTTTTAGAAACATCGAACAATGACATGGCACTCTTGTGTAATCTGAACTTGCCACTATCCAGACGGGAAACATCCAGCAGATCCTCTACCAGACTGGAGAGACTCTGAGTATCATCATAAATTTGCTTGATAAAGTTACTTTGCTGCTCACTTAATTTTCCCACCTTACCTGCTAAAAGCAGAGATAAATATCCCGCAATAACTGTTAACGGCGTACGGAGTTCATGCGAAGCAATTGAGATAAAATCGGAACGCATTTGTTCGGCTTTTTTCGCTTCGTTAATATTACGGGCAAAAATTGCCAACTTTTCGCCTCCTTCATCGGAAGCAATTTTAGTAAAAGAACAACTTATCCAGATCAGATCCCCGTCTCGACGGGTTAGTTGAACTTCCATATATTCCGGCTCGGCTGCCGGGTCCTTATATACCGCCAGTGTCGGCAGTGCCAGCAAGTCGGACTGACCTTCAACTATGAATACTTCCTGAATTTGCTTCCCCACTGCCTCTTCAGCCGAAAATCCGGTAATCTTTTCCGCTGCCGGATTCATGAGTTCAATCATTCCGCTATCATTGATGAAAATCATTGCTTCCGAGGTAAGGGAGAAAATCCTATTCCAATGTTCACGAGTAACATAATCCATAACACATTACCTTATAGCAATAGTACAATATATAAGATAATATACCCTTAATCCCATGTCAAGCGAAGAAAAAGTACGCAAAAAGCTCGGGAGCGAATAACCGGTAAGGTATTCAATCCCGAGCTTCGAAGCTGAAATACTAAGGCCGACCTTCTTTTCCATACCTTGGCTGGAAAAGCAGAGCTTTAAATGCGAGCCAAGGCGATGCATTAAGCGTGTCGGCTTAGTATTCAGCAAGAAAAAATTCTATTGCTTCACAAAATTAAACTTCGCGATCGCTCCTCCACCGTCTTCATAATATTCAACCTTAAATTCATGGTCACCGGCAGTTAATACTTTATCAACAGTATTAGTCTTAACAGCGTGGTCAACCCAGTCATCAATTACCAATTGCCCGTCAATATAAACACGTACACCATCATCCGACTCAGTTGTAAACCGGTAGGTTCCGGCAGTTACAGTCTGCTTCGTTACCCATCGGGCGACAAAGTGTTCGGTATCAATCTTGGCATCCGGTGAGCCGGCACCGAAGTCAAAGTCAATTGCAGCATCGGTTCGGGTCAAATCAGGTGCCCGGGTTGGGAATTCCGGCGACCGTCCGGTCCCGATGGTATTCCAGTACTGACCGGTATACCCACCGGTTGGCGGCACCGGAGTCGGTGTTGGTGTTGCGGTAGGCTCCGGAGTTCCATTTATCACGGTCCAGTTAAGCTTGGCAACTGCTCCACCGGCGTTCTCGTAGAACTCATATCGGATATCATGATCACCAGCAGCTAACACTACATCGGCGGTATGGGTAGTAGGAGCATGATCATTCCACTGATCAAGAATCAACGTGTTATCGACATACAATCGTACTCCATCATCAGATAAAGTATTGAAACGATAGGTTCCGGCAGTAAAGGTAATCTTGCGCGTCCAGCGGGCAATGAAGTGATCCACCGGTATTGTTCCACCCGGTCCGCCCTGTCCCCAGTCAAAGTTAACCGTATCATCAGTACGTGTCAGATCGGCTGCACGGGTTGGAATAGCCGGTTTGCTGCCAGTTCCTGGTACACTCCAGTATTCGCCGTTAAATCCATTCACAGGGGCTGGTGTGTTAGTTGGTGTTGGCGTCGGAGTTGGCTGGTTGATCGGATCCCACCAGAAGGAAATAATAGCATCCTCGGTATTATCGTAGAACTCCAGCTTGATCACGTGGTTGCCTGCCGTTAAGTTCTTTTGAACAGTATGTTTAGTTTCACCATGATCATTCCATTGATCGATAAGCAGCTGGTTATCAATATATAACCGTACACCATCATCGGATACCGTATTGAAGATATAGTTACCACCGGCAAAATTCTGGGTTTTAGTCCAGCGAACACCAAAGTGATCGGCAGTTATTGCTGCATTCGGTGAATTATATCCCCAGTTGAAGTCAACAGTAGCATCATTTCGGGTGAAAGCCGGCGTACCTGTTGGCAGCACCGGTGAAGCACCTGTACCCGGCAAATTATAGTAAGCACCACTAAAGCTGCCTTCGGCTGGAGTCGGTTCAGGGGTTCCTGTTGGTGTACTGGTTGGTGTCGAGGTTGGAGTTGGTGTCGGCTGAATAGCTGATGGCTCAAAAGTCCAATCCAATGCAGCTACCGATTCACCTGAATTCTCATAGTACTCAACCCGTACATCATGATTTCCTGCAGTAAGATCAATTGTTCCGGTATGATCGGTTGTTCCCTGATCAAACCAGGCATCAATCACACTCTTACCGTCAATGAACAATCGCATTCCATCATCCGAAGTCAACGTAAAGGTATACTTACCGGCCGGGAAATACTGCGATCGGGTCCAGCGAACTGAGAAATTGTCGGCATTAATACCTGACATAGGTGACCCGCCACCCCAATCAAAGTCAATTATTGCATCATTACGTGTTTTAGCAGGTGTACCGGTAAGTGTTTTATTATTGAAGTATTCGCCTTTAAACAGCGGAGCTTCTTTATAGTAAACCGTATACGCGGTGTCCTGAGCTGCCATTGTTATGAAATGTTTCGGCTTTCCTCCGTCAGACCAGCGGTCAAATACATAAACCTTACCGCCAATATATTCTGTTACCGGGGCCGAAAGTTCACGCTGGAATCCTATCACACCTTTGAGCGTGACCGGCAAGTTAGTTACCGGAGTTCCATCAAGATTAACGGATAATCCGGTTGGATTTGAGTTAAGAGTAACATTAGATGTCTCTGGATAGATATTTACGGCCTCGGTAGTAGAAAGACCATTGTCATCACGACCGGTAACTCGGATTTCCAGCCAGGTGTTCGGTGATGCTTCCCCGGTAGTAGGAATTGTAAACGTACCGGTTTTACTTTGAATCGGACCTAAAAACGGATGAGTATGCGTATCATGATGCAAGAGAACTTCGGTTGTAAAATCAGCATCATGGAGGTCAAAACCAGCTCCATCAATACCTGACGCGGTGTAAAAAATTGTATCACCGGCTTTATACTTTGAACCGTCTGTTGGTGAACCAATATGAACGGAAGGCGGAGTACCTACCTGAATTACCAGCGGTATAGCTTCTGCGACATTTGTACCGTCACTGACTTTCAAAATAACCGTATAGGTTCCTTTGACAGTATACGTTTTCTGAGGATTTGCAGCAGTTGAGTGTGTGCCGTCACCAAAGTCCCAATCATAGGTTAATGGGCTGCCATCCGGATCTGAACTTCCGGCAGATGAGAATTTGACTGTTAACGGTTCAATACCCTTAGTTTTATCGGCACTCGCGTTAGCCACCGGAACAGTATTTCCTGTTGAGTAACTGACCCGATACAATCGGGCCGGATAATAAGTCAAATAGTACAGCGAGCCATCATGAGCTTCACGCATATCAACAACACTGCCGGCATTAGTATCAAAATCCTGCACTCCTGTTGAGTTACCGTTACTGTCCAAAGTCAGGGTTCGAATGAAACCACGCGCGTAGTCACCAACAAAATAGCGCCCCTTATACGTTGAAGGGAACATTGATCCGTGATACACCGGACCTCCGGTTACAGCTGAACTTTGACCATCATGGCTGTAGGTATATATAGGATTGGTGTATTTGGCACACTCGGTAGCAGATAAGGTACACATACCTTCAATAACCGGCCAACCGTAATTCTTACCCTTTTCAATTTTATTGACTTCTTCCCAATAGTCATTTCCGACATCACCGATAAAAATTCGGCCGGATACGGAATCAAACTGCAGTCGCCATGGATTGCGAACACCCATTGCGTAAATTTCAGGCATTGCTCCAGGGGTGTTAACAAACGGATTATCTCCCGGTGCGGTACCATCTTTATTGATACGCAGGATCTTTCCAAACGGAACGGATAAATCCTGGGCATTTGGCGGATACCCGTTATCTCCGATACCCAGATACAGCTTACCATCAGGACCAAAAGACATACCGCCACCAACGTGGAGTTCCTGGGAAGGAGTAGTCGTTTCAAAGAGCACCACCGGACCATCGGTGCCAACATCACCTGAGGCATTAAAACGAACTAACCGGTTATGCAAATCACCGGAGGAAGTGTACCAGAAATATACCCAGTGGTTATTAAGGTAGTCAGGGTCAAAAGCGATACCGATTAACCCGCGATCACCTGTCCCGGCCGAAGGAAGATCGGCAAACGGAGTAGCCAAAACCTGTCCATTCTTAAAAATCTTGATTTTACCGGTACGTTCGAGGATAAAAATACGTCCGTCAGGAGAAAAAGAAAACGTAGTAGCTCCACTAAAACCGGATCCTGCAATCAACGTGGTCTGAAAGTTAGCCGGTGGAGCTGCATTTACCGAAGAAACCGAAATAAAGAATACTGAAAAGAAAAGTGCCCAAAAAGCCGCGAGACGCCGTACCATGATACGCTCTTTCTAGGCAGACTAAAATATGTTTCCGGATAATAACAAAACTATAGGGTAGATGTCAAGCTCAAAAATAAAATCCTGTTCCATCCTATAATATTGACTATAGTTTTTACTACTGATAAAATATTCCAATGTTTAACGATAAGCCTTATAGATTTATATAAACGCATTTTCGTTACACATAGCTAGTCCTTTCACACATACTGTATTGCATACCTGCGCAGAATAGAAATTAGGAATAATCCTCATCTCTATCCTGCGCAGGGAGACCATAATGATACGCCGTACTATTGCCGGACTGCTGCTGGCAGCATTGCTAGTCGCAGGTAGCCTGTTCATCCCGTCGGCCACACCATCCGCCATCGCCGCTCCGGCGGCACAAACGCAAGAGGAGTCGCATACGCTCGCAGGGGGAGCATGCGTTCTATTGCACCCAGTCGACGAAACTGGTGATGTGCAAGTTTGCCACCTGACATATTGGTTCAGGCTGCAATTGCACCATTACTACACTATCACCCAAAACGGGACAAAGATCGAAACGCCGGAAGGAATCACTATGTATTGGGAGACCCGCTGGGTCGAAACTCCGGTAAGAATTACCAGAAGAAGGACGATAACCGTGACGGTACCCGAAAAATACCTGATTGTGACATGGAGAACTGACAAGTACACTGGCTAATCACGTAGATACTGCGCAGGATTTGCGTGATTGTTAAGAGGGGCGCAGTAGTGCAAGGTGCGTTATCGCGCCTCTCTTAATACCAGCCAATACAGTATGTGTGACTTATTTTATAACTAAATTCTTTTTATTTAAACCTATAGTAGTTGAAAATTAAATGCTCTCTGTAAAAAGATTAATCATTCACCCGCTCTAGATATTCACCCGTATCCGGATTCAAAGCGATCTTATTACCTTCTTTAATAAACTCCGGAACCTGAACTTCCACTCCATTTTCTAGTGTTGCCGGCTTAAGTACTCTGCCAACCGTATTGCCGCCGGCAGTTTTTTCCGTCGAAGCTACCTTAAAAACAACTCTCTTTGGCGGGCGCATACCAATCGCATCGCTTTCATGAAGAAGAACCTGATACGTAACACCTTCCTGTAAAAACTTTTCAAAATCACCAATTAAGTCGGTTTTAACACTCACCTGTTCATAGGTATGCGGATTCATAAAATACGCTTCTTCAGCATCTTTATATAAATATTGCAGTTCACGGGTGTCGACAGTATATTCTTCAAGCGTTTCACCTGATTTAAAAGTATTTTCAACCACCCGACCGCTCTTCAAACTCTTCAGTTTTATGCGGTAAAAGGCTGACCCCTTACCCGGATTGGTAAAATCCATATTGGTGATTAAACAAGGCTCATCTTTAAAAATGACATACATTCCCTTTTTAAGATCGGCGGTTGATACAACAGACATAAAATTCCTCTAAATAAACGTATACTAATTTTCCTCGCATTATAACACGGCATTTATGCGCTAAACAATTCCCCGTCAGGGAACCAGATTGTTTCCTGGATAGTCGCAACATCCGCAAAAAGCATCACGATACGATCAATCCCGACAGCAATTCCTGCCGCATCTGGCATACCTGCCTTGAGCGCATCAATAAAGTCTTCATCCAAATCATACATTTTCTTACCCAGAGATTTTCGCTCCTCCCATTCGGCTCGCAAACGTTCCTCCTGCTCTACCGGATCATTAAGCTCCGAAAAAGCATTGCCGATTTCCTTACCTAATATATAGTACTCAAACCGCTCGGCATACAGCGGGTTATCTTTTTTCTTTCGGGAAAGCGCCGCCATACTTGCCGGATAGTCATACAAAATTGTCGGTTTGGTGTATCCCAGATGAGGTTCAATCTCATTTAAGAATATCTGATTAAAAACCTGTTCCCAGGTTGTGTTTTCATCAACAGCATATCCCTTCGACCGCCCGATCTTCCGCATCGCACTGCTATCCTGTAAATCAGCTTCCGCAACGCCGGCATATTTGTTAAACGCTTCGATGATCGAAATTCGCTCCCATGGTGCAGATATATCTATTTCCTGCCCCTGATACCTCAAAATACGCCTGCCATCAGCAGAATCACCATGCAAAGCATCGTAAATCCACTCGGTCATCAACTCGCAGTCCTTCATAATATCTGTGTAGTCAGCGTGAGTTCGGTACCACTCCATAATAGTGAATTCCGGATTATGAGTAGAACTGCGCAAGTCCTCCCCATTGCGAAACGACTTACAGATCTGAAATATGCGAGGCAGCCCGGCAACCAACAATTTTTTCATTGCATATTCGGGGGAAGTGGTCAGAAACGCCCGATACCTTTTTCCCGGGGCGTCCAATAATTCAGTTTCAAATACTTCCAAGTATGGCTCCATTCCGGGAGCTTTTACCATCAGGGGAGTTTCGACCTCATGAAAATCCTGAGCACGGAAAAATTCCCGGATTGCGTTAATGACCTTCTCCCGCATCAGAAATGTTTCAAAACGTAACTGTCCATCACGTAATTTTTGCCAGTTTTTCTTCATAAACGTGACTATGATACCATAACAAACCTGATGAAAGAAAATAAATACAGTCGCTTACCTGAAAAAGAAGCCAAATTACACAAACTCGCCGATCGGGCACAGCTACTACTATTCATAGTAATTCTGGTGGCCGGGATAGCCGAATACTGGCCGTATTTCCATGGAGACTCTGAAATAGATAAAAGTGTTTACAGAATTATATCTGAAGGAGGAACTCCTGACCTGACGTTATTTGTAAAAAGAAATGATGCCTCAAACTTAGCTGAAATGCATACGCCACAGGAAGTTGAAACAATCCACCAGGCAGCAGCAGTAGTACGCAGGATATGCCAGCCGACTAGCGAAGAAACAATCTATACACCCCATCTGGATTTTTATTTCCCGGATAATCAGGCAGCCCGCAGATGTCTTGATTTACTGAGTGAAAGCGGTCAATTACCGGACTGATGAAAAACCCGTGTTCTTTTTAAACTGAAAACGAGCAACGGTATCCCAAGTCGTTTCCCAATGTCATCGACAAAGGTGCGCACATAAAAACCACTGGTTACAGTCAGTTCAAACGTTAACAGCGTAAATTCATCCTGCCGGGTGCGTGAAAGAAACTCCCGCCATGATGCAACAACCTTGTCCAGCCTGAATCGTTCTCCAATATTCCTTTCCATATTATCAATTTCCTGAGTTAAATAATCTTTGGGAACAGTTTGTTCTGAAATAAAATTGCTGGCAAGAATCTCCACATTGTTAGCGGGTCGCCGTTCTGCCGGTATCTCTACTCCATTGAGCATCCACCACCACAACCGCTTACCATCAACTTTTCGGTTTGAATGCATCGGCACGGTTTGATTAAACTTTTGTTCGTGACTCAAGAAATGTTCGACAATCAGATTTGAGTTATTATCCGGATTTCTAAATTCCTTTACGATACCTAGCAAATCACTACTATCGGTCGATATCCCCACCAGCACACCAACCTCATACGTTTTTTTAGAACCGGTAAAATCATTCCGGTTCTTATTCTCGGATTCGCCCACCAATACCGGCAACACACCCTCCGCCATCGGATCAAGAATGCCATTGTAACTCAACACTTCCTCTTTAAGTTCAGGACGGAAAGCACGCAATTCTTCCAATGCTTGTAAACAGGTTTGGTATTTCTTTTTATATACTTCAATCATATACTTTGGGCATAAGGAGATTTTACACTATGAGCGCCTACCCTACCGCCTTTACCCTGGGACTCGAATTACAATGGAGCAAAAAAGACCCGGCCGAGTTACAACGTGCATATGCTGCCCGGGACATGGGATTAACCCTGGGATTAATGATTCAGTCAAAACCGGAGTTCAGCGATCGCCGGGACATGATTACTCGACTCGATAGAGTCCTTCTTGATGCGCAGCAGGATACCCAAGCCCGACAGGATTTACAGGACTTAAATGACAAGTTAGGGCTTGGATTAGATTTACAACCACTTGAAAGCGATGAGCACCGTTTTTATTTTCTCGATGCCGCACGACGGCTGCTATAGGAATAGGAAAAAATGAAGAATTACATAGAGCGCTAGACATAAACCTGCCACCGGGCGAACGTGAAGACACAGTTATGGGATATCTGCGAATCCAACGGGAAGAACTGCGGTTTTTCAGGGATCAAATTAAAACATCCATCGAAGGCGTTCGGCAACTACCTGAAGGCAATCGACTACTGAGAGATGGCGAAGGAGAAATATAAGCGCGCTACTTGACGCAGTATTAAATACCCGCTAGTATACCAAGTTATGAACAACAATCTGCCCGATGATCTCAACCAATTACCAAATCAAGAAAAAGCCGACGATGTTACACTTGATAGCGCCGAAAATTCCAATCTTTCAACTGCCGCACCAATCGGCATGGGTACATTCAACGATTCGTATGATGTCCCTGCCGACAACGACGCCGATGCAACAGATGAAAATGTCGACTTCGCACTTTCTTCATTAGAAAATGTTATTCGACAACGCTTAAGCATTATTGAAAAATCCCAGCTCGAAGTATCCGAACTTTCCACCCAACTTAAAGACATCATGGCCAACAGTGAGGAATATTACAAAGCAGACAAAGCCGCGAAAGAAGCCCAAAAGATAAAGAAACAGGTTAAAGCAACCATCATGGGCACCGCTGAAGCAAAAATGCTGCAGGGCAAATATGACGAGGCCAAGGAAATGCTTAAGGATCAAATGGGGTCGCTCTCGGACATGCTCGTTGAATACTACGAGACTATGCGCGTTAAGGAAATTGACGACGCCGAAGGTAACACTCGCGACCTGGTCGTTAAAGTCTCTATCGCACCACCCAAACGACAAAAATAAATTTAAATGAAATAGTTATCCCATGAGGTCAAGCAAATTCTTGACCTCTTTTTGTGGCTCGTCACCGGATTCCAGTTCTAAACCACGTACATCCGGCAAAGCCGATCCAACCAGTCCCTGCATTTCGCCATACATACGGGAAGTATTAACTGCCAATCGGGCCAACTGCATCTCCCGCTTTTTCCAAATACGTTCCTGCACATTTTTCTCTTTTTCCAGATCCTCACGCATCCCGGTAAATACCTCGACAATCGCTTCAATCTTCTGTTTAAATTCATGCCCGATTAAGTAGTTATAGAGCATTTCCATTTTTTCACCTTTACCTGCTGATGCATTCCGTTCATAGGCTATATATATGAGCTGGTGACGCAGTGCAGTTGCCAAGCCGGCCAAACATTCATAATTAGTAACCCAGATTCCATCCTTCATTCCAAATGTGTCCAAACCATCCGGCATTGTTTGCGAAGCTAATACTGCAATGTGTCCTTTATAAGTACGCAAATCCTCGCGTAGTTTTGGCAGCCAGTCCGATTGCCAAGTCTTAGTATGTTTGGATTCCCACAAAATAACACCACAGGTGCGACCATATTGGTCCCGAACTTTTTGCGCCACATCGGCACCAAATTTCCCTTTACCAATCGGTTCAACAATATCCATCGGAAAAAGTTCGCCCAACAGCGATTCAAGTTCCAACTCCTGGATCTCTCCCCGGATCTGCACAGAACTTTCCGTTGCCTTCATTTGCAATTCTTCAATCTTCTTGCGCAGGTCGTCATTCATCTTGTCACGTTCTTTAATTTGCATTTCGTATTGCTCGGCAGCCATTTTCTGTGCTTTAGAAAAAGCCATTTTAATTTCCTCGCCTAACCGTTTTTCCGACTCAATACGGAGTTCACGCTCTTTTTCATCTTTATCGCGCAGCTGCTTCATAAGCTGCAATAACGCTTCCTGATCTTTCTTACGCAACTCTTCTGCTTCTTTCAACCGATTAAGCATATCTTTGTTTTGTGTTGCATTCTCTTCTTCAATTTTTTTCTTAATCTCCGACTCCTGCAATAGCATTTGTTCATGCATTTTTTCAACGAGTGAAGATTCCAGGCGTTTTTTTTCTGACTCCAGTTGCTCCTGCTGTTTTTTACTCTGATCTTCCATCAATTGTTTAAACCGTAACGCTTCTTTTTCTTTTTCAGCAACCAGAAGTTCGAACTTTTTCTTTTCAGCATCAGCTTGCGCTTTCAATTCTTTCCGTATTTGTCCGGATACTTGAGACATTAACGCCTGAGTGACTTGTATTGAGGTTCCACATGAAGGACACAGCAAATCATCTGTCATAGTTACACCATACTAGCAAATATAACCCGAATTACAAGACGATGAAATTACCGTATTGGTCGCAACAAAAAAACCTCTTGATTCGTCAAGAGGTTTTTTTGTAATTCCACATCAAACTACTTTTTATCTTTTTTAGGTTTTTTCTTATTTTTGTTACCTTTATCTCGATTGTCACCTTTTGCCATATAGATCACACTCCTTTACAGATCATTAAAGATTCGGTATGTATATATTATTTTGTCACAATCAAAAAATAAATCAAGCGATTAGTCGCGTACCAATCCCCAATACAAATATTGACCGAGAACGCCACCAAGCAACGGTGCAACAACATACTGCCATGAGTATATTTGAGCTGCTAATGCAACGGCAGGATTTAAAATACCACCGCTAACCGGTTCAGCTAAAAGTATCCCAATTGTCAGGGCCAAACCAATAACAAACCCTGACAGTGCCGGCGGGACATGCTTTCGCACAACTGCCGCAACTGCAAAAGATAAAATAAAAGCACCGAGCATTTCATACAACCATTCGTTACTGTGCGCTTCATTAAATTGTGTTTCCATTGCCAGAAAATGCACACTTACCCAGAAAGCGATAAATGCTCCGATAATTTGACCACACATATTTACTATCGCATGTTTCCAGGATAATAATTTACTGGCAACTAGACCTAGCGTTACACTGGGATTAAACTGACCTCCACTGATACCACCAACCAGGTAAATCATTAATCCGATCCATGCACCCACTACAACCGGTGTCCAATCAACACGAGCCCCACCACTAAGCGTCAGGATAATAAGCGAAAGGAAAAAAGTTCCGATAAATTCGGCGAAAAAACTTTGTATTAATCGTCTTGTTGAGATTTTTGTATGATCAGCCATAGCACAACTATATCATAAATTCCAAAAATGGGCAGGTGTTTTTTAATCACCTGCCCATTGCCCAGAGAAAGTAAACCTATTCGTTATTCGTCATCAGATTTTCGTCCGCCACCGGAATTCTGTCCGCCTTTGGATCCAATATCCTGGTAGAAAGAACGGTCGTGGGATTCGGCTGTTGCTTCTCCACCCTTGCGACGATCGTCATCAGTTAGTTGATGGGCATTTCCACTTGCTTGTGCTGCCTGACCACCCTGGCTGGCGATCTCCTGAACCTGATCTTTAGGCATACTTGCAAAACCCTGACCATTATTCTGCTGTCGATTGTCGTCTGAGTTTTGTGCTGACTTACGGTTATCATCCTGTTGTTTGTTGTTTGAAGAATTGTTTGCCATTATGCACCTCCCTTAATAGTTATTGAATACTATTTACTAATTAAGTTATTTATCATTATCTGAGGAACGTCCTCCACCATGGGAGTTCTGGCCACCAATTTTGCCAGCCCTGCTTGCTTCTTCTGAAGTAAATTCATGAGCGCCTTTTTCATGAGCAAGTGAGCCCATTTCTTCATAACTCATTGCTTCACCGCGATCTGCCATCTTTGCTCGCTCTTCACCGCCCTTTTTACCAATTTCAGAACGGGTCCGGGAATCTAAATTATCCTGATGACGTTTATCATCTGAATTCTGCGCAGTATTCTGATTCTTAGTATTGCTTGCCATACGGCACCTCCTATAAGAATTAAAGAAATAATAGTATCATTAATACTAACAATTAATGATACATCAATAATATCACATTTGAGGTACCATGTAAACCTGCCACTATAAATGCCTTAACAAATTTGATATAGCAGAGTGTCTAAAGAAGAGATCTTACTAGAGATAAAAGTTCATCAATATCGAACGGCTTAGCTAAATACCGGGTGGCACCCGACTGAGAAGCAATCTTCTCCAAATCACGGTTCGCCGAGATCATTACTACCGGGATAGCTTTCAGAGAATCATGCGATTTTATATAAGTAACAAGTTCCGCACCATTATGTCCGGATAACCAGATATCCAATAGAATTAAATTAGGATACGGTGGTTGCAGATGATACACCGAATCGCCACTCATTGAGCTATGAACTTTATAGCCTTCGTCTTCTAATATTACGCTTATAGCTTCAACAATAGCGGGATCATCATCCACAACAAGAATAGAGTGAGACATACTTATAGCATTACTATACAAACTATACCATGTCTTACACAATAGTTTAATAGGAAAAGCGCCTTATTCTTCCATATATTCTTCTTCTGTAGGCGATATTGCTTCAGATTTCGGAATTTGAAAACAAACATCAGTTATTTCGTTCTTGCTCGTAAAAGTAACCTGTTCTGTATTGAGATAGTAGTCAAGGTGAACAGAATATTTTTGCGATAACTTTGGTGCGTAGGTCGCATCAACTTGCGTTATACCATCAACTGTAAACCATTGCGTTTCCCATTTTTTCATCAGCATATTATCATTCATATTACGATGCATAACACATTCAGTCGGATACAACGACGGTGAAAGCGGAAGCTGCAGCGCAATAGAGTTACTCACTTTATCCACCAATAATAATCGTTCAGGTATTTGCGTAAACTCTCCATGAGTTTGAACGTTTAATTTAAATTGCGGTCTATCTGAATTCATATTCACCGTTTCCAGTATTTCCACATCTTCAAGCTGTTTCTCCTCCGACGGGTTAGAAGCTAAAATAGTATCCAATGAATTACCTTTAGTACGCTGAATCACTAAAGGAATCGCAATTATCAGCAAAATGAAAATCACTGTAAACAGGATAATCTTATTTTGACGGGTATTTTTCATTTTCCAACCTTAGTTCTGTACATTATATTTAACCGCAACACCGGATGCTGACACATATTTGCTTGTACCTTCCATGTTGATAAAGAGCAAACTATGGACACCATTCGTAGTTTTAGTTGTATCCCAGGTTAAATTCCCGTTGAAGTGGGCATTTGTCTCCATTAAAGTGGTTCCCGTTTGCGTACCTTCAACGCGGACATGTTGAGATGGATCAAGGAATACAAAGGTTTTAAATTGGTCACCACAACCACCGTTACTTTCAAACGGAATAGTGATAGTTCCTTTTACCGTTGGAATCGGTTCGCTCCCTTTCATATATTTATCAGCATTTTTAAGAATAAGGCGTTGATACGTACCACAGGTGCCAATCCAGTAGCGGGATGTAAGTTCGGATGAGCTCCGATATCCGATTCCTGTTTGCCAGTTTGAAGACAGGAAATGCCGCTGACCATCTAGTCCATCAAAATCGGCATTCGGGGTATACCGCATTTCTGTCGCTTTGCTGAAGTCTCCTGCACGCACCGTATGAATGTTTTCCGTTTTACATTCTTTACCCTCATACTTAGTACTTTGACAGGGAGCCATATTCATGGTGAACTGCTCATAAGTGCTACCCTGATTCTGCGAACGATACCACGCTGAGTTCTTGCTGCTGAACGGAATAATCGAGTTATACCGGACAAAGGTACAGGATATTTTCATTGCTTCCTTCAAAAATTGCCCGTTAGCTCGTACCGCGGGAACATTACATTCATAATGCTGGTGTAACAGCCGGGGAGTATAGTTCACATTCATCGTTTGTGCGGATGCCGGCACATTATCAAACCAGGATTGATAGGATACCGGCATACAACCGGCACTCGCATTTGGGAACCGTCCACAGGGAAGGTCACCGGAAACCGGGGGTAGAGTCGGATTTGTAGTCTGCGTTGGATTTACCGTAGGAGTTGGAGTTGCTGTTGAGCTCCCGCTCGGAACAAATATCACCAGATACATTGAATAGGCATTACCAGGAACATCTGCAGCCGGACCCATTTGATACGTCCCGGCGGATACCTGTCGCTTATAGATATCATATAAACCGATTAACCCCTGCTCATTTTTACGCAATAGATATTGATTGACATTGGATTGATTGTCGTCGGTCTGACGGGTGTATTGAGAGGTTATCCACGAAGCTGCTGATGACTGCAGAACATGTCGCGTCGCAATAAATAACGTTCCCGGCTGATTAAGGGTAACACTCCAGCTCAAATTGGGATTGTCCTTTATTTCTGCGTTCGGAGTTTGGATATACGTACCACCTTGCATAGCCGGATCGAGTCTAAAAAAAGTATACCGGGAGTCAGTACCGTAAATTTGTCCGTTTATGTTCAGACATTGTTTGCTGAACGTATACCCGCCAAAACTTGTTACGGAAGCGATATCGGCCGGACAGGAAGCGGCTTGAGTGAGGTCGGTTCTTTGAAATACTCCCCGGGCACCGCTAAACACCAATAAGACAACCACAAAAACGAGCACTACTACAATAGCAGGCAAAAACAGAAGGGTACTAGAAGTTCGCTTCTTAATCATAAACAACCTCGTGATCAAAATCACATTACTTACTATAGCGTAGAATTTACAACTGAAAATTGCAACAGTCAGCTACCCTACCTTTATTCTCCACCCAAACAAAGGTATAATAGCATAATATGAGCGAAAATGTGCTTGAAGTCAAAAATCTGGTCAAGGACTATAAAGGGTATCGTGCGGTAAACGATATCTCCTTTAAAGTACCCAAGGGGAAAGTCGTCGGATTTTTGGGACCAAATGGCGCCGGAAAAACAACAACCATTCAAATCCTTATCGGCATTACGAAAGAAACTTCAGGTACCATCAGCTACTTTGGATTACCATTTTCAAAAAATAGGGAAACAGTTCTGGGCCGGGTTAATTACACGTCTGCATTTAACACATTATTGGGAAGAATTTCCGTTATTGAAAATCTCCTGGTTTACGCAAACCTGTATGGAGTAACCAATCCTCGCAACAGAGTAAATGAACTTATTTCCTTTTTTGATCTTGAAGAGCAACGGAATGAAGTATATTGGAATCTCTCGGCCGGACAAAAAACACGGGTAAATCTGGTCAAATCGCTACTCAATGATCCGGAACTTATCCTGATGGATGAACCCACAGCTTCACTGGACCCTGATGTTGCCGACAAAACACTCTCCCTTATTGAAGAACTGCGCGATCAACGTCAGATTTCCATCTTATATACAAGTCATAACATGAATGAAATTACCCGAATTTGTGATGAAGTAATTTTCCTCGATAAGGGTAAAATTGTGGCTCAGGATACTCCTCTTAACTTAACCAAACGCATCGATAGATCTATTTTGATTCTATATGTCGGTAATATCGAACAAAGTCATACAATCCTAAGGGAGAACAATCTCGAATATAAGAGTGAGCATAACCGTCTTGAGATCCCCACCCGCGAAGAAAAAATAGCACCTCTAATAATTGAACTGGGAAATAAAGGGCTGGATATTCGTGACCTGGAGATAGTAAAACCGAATCTTGAGGATGTATTTTTACAAATAGCCAGAGGAACAGAATAAGTATGAACATACAACGGATTAAAGGGGTATTTCTTCAGGAATTGTATATCACCAAACGATCAGTAGAGACATTTTTTGATATTGTCATTATGCCGATACTAAGCATTATTGTATTTGGATTTTTAGCCACCTATCTATCTGGCGCCGGCAATAAAGCTGCTTCAGATTATGTCATGATGGGTATGTTGTTATGGCAAACACTTTTTGTCATGCAATACAGTGTAACGGTACCAAGCTTGTGGAATGTCTGGTCCCGCAACTTGAGCAATATGTTTGTAACTCCACTTAACTTAAAAGAATATATCATTGCCCATACTATCACCGGAGCTCTTAAAGCAATAGTAATCTTCGTAATTAGTTCCATAGCCGTATATTTCGCGTTTGGTTTTAATATTCTCACGCTCGGCTTACTCCCGTTGATGGTACTACTTATTAATTTAGGATTATTTGGTGTGGCCTTGGGAATTATTTTACTTGGATTCATTTTCCGGTTCGGCACTAAAATTCAGGCACTTGCGTGGGGTTTCATATCAATATTACAGCCCCTGGTCGCCGCATTTTATCCGGTCGAAACCCTCCCTCATTCCCTGCAATATATTTCCATGGCCTTACCCCCCACCTATATTTTTGAAGGAGCTCGAGCTTTATTAACCGGCAAGGAATCTGCATACCAGGATTTCCTTATTGCCGCAGGGCTCTCCATAATCTACCTGGCAATTTCCATGCAAGTATTC
This sequence comes from uncultured Gammaproteobacteria bacterium, assembly GCA_964403585.1. Classification (GTDB taxonomy): domain Bacteria; phylum Patescibacteriota; class Microgenomatia; order JALYQM01; family JALYQM01; genus JALYQM01. The sequence continues at coordinate 1,157,870 of CAYOFQ010000001.1, forward strand.
AAAATTTTATTCGAATCATCCAAAAAAACCGGTCAGTTTGCGCGAAATGAAGGATGAAAGTTAGTTAACTAACGCGTCGATAATGCTCCCAGGGCATCGCAGTTAGCCGGGCCCTCCAATCCAGTATCCCGCCTTCAAAACTCCCCCACTGTTTAGCCAGATCCTGACTGCGATGCGCAGCAATTGCAGCGAGTTGTCTTTCAATCGCTTCGCTGGTTAAGTCCAGACGGTGTGTTGGAACAGGCATGTGCGCTTCCCGCTCAACCGGTACAGCCGGCCGGAACTGTTCCTTTATATACGTTGCCTGTAATAAATCGACTGTTCTTCGCTCAGCATATTCTGCCAAAGCACGCCCGCTCACCCGATGGTCCAAGTGCCCGGTTATTCCCACCACCGGATCAAACCCCACCACTAGACCTGGATCAATTGTCTGTATTCTTCTGTATAATTTAGGTTTCCAGTAAAATTCGGTCTCAACAAGTTTACCGTCACCAAAATCCTCTTGAATCAGGTCATGTACATTAAGAATATCAGCAGCCGCCTGCATTTCACTGACTCGAATTCCGGGATACCGGTCATCAAGTTCAGGAGCAAAGTTTGTTCCTCCTTCACCTTTATTTAAAACAATTAAGGTAGTACGCCATCCTAGTAACGACGACAGATACAGCAACCCGGGCCAGATTGCAGTTTCATCGTCAGGATGAGCCGCTACAGCGACTAATTTTTTATTGCGTTTACTTTCAAGCAAATCTTCAATTCTCTGTAGTTTTTCCATATTCTTTCCATAAAAAAACCCCGAATATTTCGGGGTCAACGCCAACGCACTTCTTTTGTTAGAAAGAAGCTACCTTGGCGTTATGAGACAGCAAACTATAACTAATTTCATGTTATGAAAAAGATAATACTACAGAAAGTATAGTAAGTACAATAAGTAAAATTGTTACCACTTCGGCTTGTAGTATACGCCCATTCCTGAGCCTATATTCTTAAAAGGATGAGCATAGAGCCGCCCGTCGGCAGTGAAATGCCATTCCAGTTGGCACCAGATACAATGCGCGTGGGCTTTGTTGCCCTGCTCGCCTTTTTTCATAAAATTGGGATTTACAAAGCGAAGTCGGGCACCACAATCGCATAACTTATATACGTATTTAACACCGGATTTATTTTTTTTCTTTTTCCAATGGCGCATACTAAGTACTAAAAACATTATAACATTAGTATACGAAACAGAACAATAACAAGATCTTTATTTAAAATATTTTCGCATTAACAGTAAGGCAATACCAGCAAGGATAAGCAGTATTCCTAATAAACTTATTCCATTCCCGGAAATTTCGACGAATATAAGAGCCAGTACTCCTGATCCGATTAAGGCTCTCGCATATTGGTCATAATCAATTTTAATCATAGTGTCCCCGTTAACTAACTAAATGTGAAATATCGTCAAACGATTGCACAGAAAACGTCTGCCCGTCAAAACCTATCTTTGATATTGAACACTCATGAATTCCTTCCATTAAGCGTGTACCCAATATTTGTTTATGTTCAGGAGACAATAATGTTAGAAAATCCCGAATTGTACCACCATGAGTTACTGCTACAATATGATAATCATTTCCGGGCTCGGCAACCTCACGCATAAATTCTTCCAGCAGTGTTGCCGTTTGATGTACCGATTTACCCCCTTTCGGAACGTAATCAGGGTTATCAGTCGACTTGTTCCATTCTTCTAAGAATGCCGCAAACGATTGTCTGGCATCATTCCAGTTCATACGCTCACTTAAACGATCTTCCACCTGGGTACGTACATTACATGCAGTCCCAATTATCTCTGCCGTTTCCTGAGCACGAAGGAGCGGACTACAATAGACAGCGGAAATCGGCAATCTCGACAGAAACTCCCCAGTTTTTTTTGCCTGCGCTCTTCCTGTGTCAGTTAATGATGGATCACCGGAATTCGGCCGTTTTTCACCATGTCGAATAAGGTAAAAAGTAGTCATACGCATATGATATCATTCGCCGAACTATTCCGGACGAGCGTGTTCCCATATCGGTAAACGTCGGCCAGGAATACCATATCGGGTTAAGAACTGAGGGACTTCAACTCGTCGTACCAGCATCAGGCGTGGTGTATTCTCTGCAACCAGCCGTTTGAGAGGGAAATACAAAACAGGCACCAGAAACTGCTGCCAGGTTGCATCCCCCACCCAATCGGTATCCAGATCAAAAAATTCGTGAAACGGCAGATCCGGAGTCATACGTCATACTAGCCTGCGAACCGAAAAAGTACCTGATAAACGAGCCAGAACAGCATCAGTTATATCAGAACAATACCCGCCGATTGCTACATCGATAGGATCCAGACCTTTATTCCGGGAAACAACTGTATAAGCATGCTCAACTGCCGATTCAACAACGGAAATTTGCTGTTGCGAAGCTAAAAATTCTGCCATGGAGCGCATTATATCAAATAACCGCCCCAACAGCTCTATTATGCAACCAAATAGTTGCATAATTCAATATTTCGTATTATACTCCGGATATTACAAATATATTAAGAAAGAAAAAGCATGCAAAACACTATCGTTCGCGAAATTACAGTTAAAGCGACTAAAGAAAAAGTATTTGGAGCAATCACAGATCCGCAACAGATTGTGCAATGGTTTCCCGAAGCAATTGAAGGTACGCTAAATGAAGGAGATCGCCCGATCCTCGATTTCGGCGAATACGGCAAGAACCAGATCTATGTTGAAGCAGTTCACCCATTTAATTACTTCGCCTACCGCTGGATCCCGGGCAGTAATCATTTTATCGGCGATGTGCTGTCTAAACCTAATACGCTGGTGGAATTTCGGCTTGAGGAATCCGCTGAAGGGACAAAAGTTACGGTAACTGAAAGCGGCTTTGCCTCATTACCAGCTGAAGTTGCCGAACAATGTTTCAAAGACAATTCAGGTGGATGGGATTATATGATGGGCCGCCTGGAAAAAATGCTGAATGGAGAATCATGATTACTTCTGATTTTTTTCGCGCCCTGGGCGATCCTATCCGATTGGAGATGGTCAAACGACTTTCTGAGGGACCGCCGCACAACTTATCTTCAGTTTCCGAGGGGTTAAAAATTACCCGCCAGGGCGCCAGAAAACACCTGCAGGTCCTGATCGACTCGCACATCATTACCATTGAAACCAAGGGTAGAGAGACACACATCCGTCTCGACCGTTCCACAATTAAAGAAGGTCAAGCCTTTATAGCTGAACTGGAAAAACAGTGGGATAACCGACTTGAAGCATTACGCAAATTCGTGGAAAGTTAAGTTGTTGCGTTACTTGGACAATATTAGAACCTATTTAGTTCAAAACAGTTATAACTTATTTGTGAAAAACTATAGATAAAATAATAACTATTAATAAAGCAGGTAGAAAATTTACTACTTTTAACTTCTTAATCTCTAAAATATTAATACCTACTCCAACTATAAGTAAACCACCTACAGCAGTTAACTGATTGATAAGAAAAAGACTAAATGCAGCTGAAAAATAATGAGCAATTAAAGTAAGAATTGTTTGAATAATAATCAAAGGAATAAAAGATAAGAGAACTCCAACACCATAAACTGAAGCTAATGCAATTGAACTAAATCCATCAAAGATAGCTTTTGTAAACAATAAGCTATAATCTCCCTGAATCCCCTGGTTAATAGATCCTACTATTCCTAATGCTCCAGTACAAAACAAAATAAATGAATTAGCAAATCCTATACTAAAAGAATCATTATTGGATTTAAATCTTTTCTTTAAAACTAAAGATAAGGACTCAAGTTTTTTATCAATGTTAAGTAATTCTCCAACTACTCCACCTAAAACTAAGCTGAGAATAACCGTTAAGATCTCTTCAACTTTTAATGCTCCTCTCATACCAATTAGCAACAAAGAAAGGCCAAGACCTTGAAAAACAATAGCCTTAATCTGTTCAGGAATGTTTCTCAAGAACATAATTCCTAAGGTGCTACCAACCAATATAGCTATTGCATTGACAAAAGTACCTAATAACATCCTATTCTCCTAATTGTTTAAATAAATCTTCATTATTTACGTAATGAATTGTTTTCAGTCCCGCTTGTTCCACTGCTTGTATATTTTCTAAAGAATCATCAATAAAAGTAATATCTGAAGCCTCTACATTCAAATTTTTTACAATTTCCCTGAAAGACTGAGGATCCTTCTTAGCATGCCCAATATCCAAAGCTGAGAATATCTTCTTAAATAAAGGCTTTATATATGGAGATAATTCTGGAGCATCTTGAATAGATTCACTGGTAAACATGAACAGCTCAAATGTATCTTGATTAGATTTTAAATAATCTAAAAGATCTTTATTTAAGCTAAAATAATTAAAAAAATCAAAGCTTTTTTCTTGCTTCTTATCTTTATATAAGCCGTTTAAACTACCTGAATAAGCTGAATCAGTAGGAAAAAGTAAAACCCTTGAAAAATCAAATAAAAGTATCATTCAGCAATTATACCAAATTATGATCTTTCTAATTAAGTATAAAGTTTTTTATATTACTTGCACAAAATTAGTTTGTAAACCCCTTTTCAGTAAGAACTTTATATTTTGGATCTTCTGGTTTTCTAAAACTTAATCTCTTTAATCCGTATGGTCCATAGAAATAATTTTGTAAAATGATTTTCATATCTAAAATATACATAGATAAACTCATGCTTTCTTCCCATAAATGATCTAATTTTACCAAGAAGTTTTCTCTATCTTTTTTAATTAATTCAGAAGGTTCTTGTAAAAGAAGTAAGCCTAAAAATTCATCAGTTACCTTCCCCTGTTCTTTATTAAAAGTTAACTTAACAGTATTTAAATTTTGCAAGAAGATTTCATAGCTCTCCCATTTTTGCAGGAACAAATAAAATCTTAAATTATTTCCAGCTGTTCTTACTTCATTAATCCAATTCATAATTTGAAGTTCTTCTGTTCCTAAATGCCTATAAACACTTGTTATATGAAAAGATTGCAATTTACTGGAAAAGGCAGACAACTCAGCAGCATATTGATCAAGAGAAAAGATAAGATCCTTATAAACCTCATGATTAATCTCATTTTTATGTTGCTTTTTTTGTGCTTTTATAACAAATAAATAAGTAACAACCCAACCAATTATACTTATTATTACTTCAGGCTTGTTCAACCAATATAAGCAATTTTTAATAAAGTCTAAAAAACATGAAATACTCATTCATAAAACAAGGGATCATATTAATGAGCAGAGATCAAATCTTTAAAGCTATCATTCCCTTGTTCTCCTAATATATTAATAGTTAGTATTGAAATCCTTTTAGCTTTTTCTGACTAGCTTTCAATACCAGCTTTTAATAAAATTCTCAAGTTATCATCATATAACCTGTAGGTCATATCCTCAACTCTATTTTCTACTAATAATTTTACTATATCCATAACATAATCAATATTAATATCAACATTTTTACTTAAATAATCAATAAGGCTTTTTATGTCTACTCTTTTAGTAAATCTAGGAACAATCTGTAAAATAAATGGATACGTTACGCTAAATATTGGTTTGAGAATGGTGACTGGGAAACAAAAAGACAAATTCTCATGAGTCTTGGTCAGAACCTAACTTTAAAAGATAGAAAACTGCATATTGATCTGCATAAACCACTACTGTTCATTGAAGAAATCAAATTATCTGAAAGGTCAGTTTATGAAGGGTTAGAACCTGAAAAAGAAAGCATTAATAAGCCATTATTAGAGAAATTATGGACTGAGAATCCAAGTGTGTTGCCGGACTAGGATTCGAACCTAGAAAAACGGATTCAGAGTCCGTTGTGATACCGTTTCACCATCCGGCAGTAAAACACTGACGCCTATAGTACCACAAAAACCCCAGTCCAGGCAACACAGAAGCGGTAAGATAGGTTCAGTTTACTGTATTCCTTGGGACGGATTTTCTCTTTATAATCTTATGAGAATGTGATAGTATCGATGTATGAATAAAGAAATTGTGCTTCTCGCCCTCACAACCGTACTATTCTTAACCGCCTGCACGCAACAGACCCCGGTTATGCCTTCGCCAAGTGCAATACAACCCCCCACCAACTCCCCCACCGCAACACCAACCGAGACACCTACTGCTTCTCCAAGCGCCTCACCTTCGGTAAGTCCAACACTTAAGTCAGTTATTAAAAATGGAAAATCGGAGACAAAAGTGAATATTAATAATAATGTCAACGGATCGGTACAATCCTACTCTACTTCAAACTCCACAACCAATATTAATGTCAATTCCAACGGAACAAGTGTCAAAGTAGTAAGTGAAAACGGTAAACGCTACGCGGAAGTAAATGGCAAACGAGTTGAGCTTGATGCAAATGGATGTTACGATTACGACCAGAACGGAACCAAAATCCACACCTGCGTGAATAATTAAGATTTTTTCTTTTTAGACTTAGTATGTACTCTATACGCAAGATAATAGAGCAGGAAATAATTAAGTCCAATCGAAAAAATTACAAAAAGAGTGAAGAGCGTTGTTGATTCAGGGAATATAGAGATCAGCGGAATTAACAATGGTAGTTCGGGTAACACGGCCAAAAGCAGATACGCACCGCTAAACATTTGTCTGCTTATTATTCCGAAAAAGAATAAAAACACAATGATAACAGTATAAGTAATGGCTAACTCTCTGCCGAAAACCGTCCGGTATTTTTTGAACAACATACTAAATTAATAGTACGATTACATAACCTTAATAGCCATAGCCAACCGCTCCAGACATACTTTCTTTCCGAGTGTTTCCATTGTTTCAAACAATGGTGGTGTCGCACTTCGTCCGGTTACCGCCACACGAAGCACCATAAAGAAATCACCAATTTTCCATTGTTCAGATTCCAAAACACCTCGCATCAATCCTTCCAATATGTCATGATTCCAGGTTTCAGTTACGGACAAAACGTCGTGTGCTTTTTCCAGCATCCGACGGGTTAATTCTGCATCCTTTGGCTTACCCAATAACAGTGTTTTCCAATGATCGGAAGCTTCCTGATCCGTCGGATTAGTATCCAAAGTTCCGGCAGCTACGGCTTTTCTCTTTAGATCGCTCTTTAAAACTTGGTCAACTTCTTCAAAGAAAAAACGCACCAGATCATCAAATTCGGCAAGCAAATTAATCCGCTCCTTAACTAAAGGTAACACCGGCAGTATTTGTTGATGCGTATACCGTGAATATGTATTGCCAACGTCATCTTTTTCAGTCAATCTTCTAATTAGCTCCGAATCGGAAAGCGATCTCACCCATTGGCCATTTACCCAATCAAGTTTTTTAAGGTCAAATTTCGCTCCCTGAGAAGTCACGTCTTTAATCTCAAAAAGCCGCATAAATTCCTCGAAGGAATAAATTTCCTTACCTTCCGGATTATTCCAGACTATGTTAGATAGATAGTTGAGAACCGCTTCCGGCAAATAGCCCAGCTTACGATAATAATCGACTGAGGCATGACCATGACGTTTAGATAATTTTCCTTTGCCTTCACTGTTTAATACCAACGGAAGATGAACATGTTGAGGTGCATCCCACCCAAAAAAACGGTATAAAAGGATATGTTTTGGAGTTGACGGAATCCATTCTCTCCCTCTAAAAATATGGGAGATTTTCATCAGATGATCATCAACAACCACCGCCATATGATACGTTGGATATCCATCCGCTTTAAGTAAAACCTGATCATCAATTAGTTCACTGCGAAACTCAACATGACCGACAAGCGCATCTTCAAAGGAAATAATCTCACCATCTGGAACTTTCATACGCACAACATGAGCAACACCGGCAGCCAGCCGATCCTGAACATCCTGCGCGCTTAACGTCCGACACAGCCGGTCATACATGGGAGGCTGGTGATTAGCCTCCTGCTGCTTGCGCATTTCCTCAAGTCGTTCTTTTGTACAAAAACAGTAGTACGCATGCCCTTTGTGGATTAATTCTTCAACATACGGCTTATATATTTCCAGCCGTTCAGACTGACGATACGGCGCATAGGGGCCTCCCTTAACCGGATCTTCATCACCATCAAGCCCAAACCAGGAGAGCATACGGTACACAACATCTTCACCTCCCTGTACCAACCGGACACGATCAGTATCTTCCAAGCGAACGACAAATTGACCACCGTGTTTATGCGCATATGCATAGTCAAAAAGGACCTGATAAATTGTTCCTAAATGGGGAAAACCTGTTGGTGAAGGGGCAATTCTGGTACGTACTGCTTTTTCCATAATAATTGCATTTTACCATAACAACCAATATACTTACTACTAACCATGGCTTCACGTCTAACTACCACCGCCGATGCAACCAAAAAAGGTGCTATTTTCTTAGGAATTGGCATAATTGCCTTTTTTGTGCTCAGATTTACACTCACCGCTGCCTATAATGCCTGTTGTGTCCGCCCAACACCTACACCGACCCCATACATCAACCCGGCGTATGGAGTGCTTGAAGCACCGTTATTAGTCGATGGAACTACCACCAGTGCCGGTAAAAAATTTGTTCTGGAAACCATTGACGGCAACATCCCCGAAGGCACCTCCAGCGCCATGGTCTATGAAGTAGAGAAAAAAAGTGCCGAACTCGACTACCAGCAGCAATCACTATCACTCGCTGAAAATTTAGGCTTCCGCGGCGCCAGACCGGTAAAAAACACCGATCGGACATTCCTCTTTACCGACCAGAATGATCCCAACCGTAAGATCGAAATTGATTTCATCTACTATAATATGAACTACTCCTACGATAACCTTGCGGCATACGTATCTTTGGAACGAAGCATTACCCCAACCATTGAACGGGCGAAACAGGACGCATTAAACTTTGTCAGCAACGCACGACCTGATTTACGCAATACCCGCGGTATCTTGGAACTTGAAACACCGGCCAAAGGCAATTTTGTCTACTTTGACCCCACCACACAGATAACAACACCGGTTGCCTCCCAACTTCAGGCAAACCTTACCAAAGTAAATATTCCACGCATGCCAATCTATGACATTCCGTTTATTAGTCCATATATCAATAAGAGTTTAATAAACTTCACTTTTACCGGAGTAACCACCAGTGCCAATTCACGCGATTTTCAAAATAGAATGTTAAGTGCCGAAATTGTCTACTGGCCTATTAACAACTCGCCAAATGTATTAGGTGTATATCCAACCCGAAGCACACAGCGAGCATGGGAATTACTCAACCAGGGCAAAGCCATTGTTTTAAGTCCTTCAAACCCAGGCGACGAATATAATATCCGAAAAATTTATCTCGCCTATTATGAACCACCAACGTATCAACCATATATTCAACCGGTCTGGGTATTTGAAGGCGACAAACCAACCGACAGCAACTTCCTCTTCCGCGCCTTCGTTCCTGCAGTGCAGGAAGGGTATGTGAAGGAATAATCATTTTTTTACACCGGCAGTCGCTAATTGATTTGCGCCGCGAGGACTTCCGCTGAAGGTTGCCGAACACGCAATATGCAACCGAGACACGTCGTTAAAGGATGCAATGATGAATGCAGAAGGCCAATAAGGGAGAAAGCCTGAGCATCCACAGCCAGCAAATCATTTAGCGACTGAAGAAACCTTACTCCACCTTCCGCCATTCATAATTCCGGTACACCCACTCCACTACAGCCTTCGTCTCACCAAACCGGTCCGCACTCTTCAACAAAACAATGATCACCCGATGACCGTTTCGATTCACTGTCGAAACAAGCACCTCACCCGCGTCTTCGGTATATCCTGTCTTAATACCATCAAGCCCGGGCACCTCACCAAGTAACTTATTCGTTGATTTAAGTACGTGGCGCTCTCCACCTAATCCATACACCGTTCGTTCTTTAGTCGTGACTATCGACCGAAACGTCTCGTTTCGCATCGCGAATGCGGCCAGTTGCCCCAAATCCCACGCCGTCATTTTATGATCAGGGTTCGGCAATCCGGAAGGATTCCGGAAACGTGTGTGTCGCAAGCCTAATTCAATTGCCCGCGTATTCATACGATCAATAAAAGCCGGATACCCGCCGGGATACGACATTGCCAACGTATCTGCCGCATCATTTCCGGAATTTATCAACAAACCATTCAATAAGTTACGCACCGTTATTCGCTCATGCTTTTCCAGACGCATTAATGAACCCGAAAAACTTGCTTCCGGTACTTCAATCACATCATCCAGTCGGAATTCCTCCAAAGCAATCAACGCAGTCATTATCTTCGTAGTGGAGGCGGGAAACAGTTCATGATGGGCATTTTTTTGATAAAGTGGCACTGCCGAATCAACATCAATAATAAAGACACCTTCGGCCGTAAGACTTGGCACATCCTCTGTACCGACTCTTTCCGGATACAGTGATAACGAAACATCCGCAAACCATTGTGGCAGCTCACGATACGCGGCCTTAAGCTGTGAATAGTCCAAGTTCCGGTAATAGGAATATCCCGGAACTTGAGCCATCACCAGCATCAGCAAAACCAGAAAATAGAGCGACGGATTACGGAATACAGACATACTCTATGCCATTATACGTTATTCTTCCGACATCTGAGACAGTCTAAAATCAATCCGCTCCATATCACGCGGGAACATTGCTGCTTCACGAATATTTTCCAGTTCCAGAATCTGTTTGGTTATTCGCTCAGCCCCGAAGGCAAATCCCCCTTCCGGAGGTGCTCCGTATTTAAACGCATCAAGAAACATCCGTACTTTCTCGGGATCCATATTCCACTCTTCGACATGTTTCATCAGCTGATTATAATCATTGATACGTCGACCTCCGGATAACCACTCTACACCCCGGCAAAGAAGGTCCATACCTTCGTTGTATTCAGGCTCTTCCGGATTGGGATACACATAGAACGGTTTTTTCTTGGTTGGATATCCGTACACAAACACCAGATCGGATCCGGTTTCTTCTTTGATAATTCGGCAAAGCTCACGCTCATCTTCAGGATTTAAGTCTTTTTCACCACGAACATCACGCCCGTTTTTAGCAAATATCTTTTCCTGAGCTTCACGTAAGCTTAAGGTAGGTGTTTTTTCAATCGTTGCCGGAATCTCCACACCAAACAATGCAACTTCCTTGGCACACTTTTCACCAACCTGCTGCAAAATATATTTAACTACCCCGTCAGCCATATCGCGCACATCGGTCCACGATTCAATAAATCCCATTTCGGCATCCAGCGATACAATCTCAGTCAAGTGACGTGTAGTGACAGAAGGTTCTGCCCGGAATACTTTGTTAACGGAAAAAACGCGTTCGAAAGCTGTCATGACAATCTGTTTATACAATTGTGGACTTTGCGTAAGATAGGCTTTTTTATCAAAGTACTCAACTTCAAAAACCTCCGCTCCACCTTCAGCGGTTGCCGGTGCAATCGCCGGCGCCTGGAATTCAAAAAAGTCATGTTGTTTCATGTATTCCCGGAAAGCATCAATCACAACTTCCTGCACTTTGAAAATCGCCTGTACACGCGGGTGTCGCAAAGTTAATGCCCGGTGATCCAGGAGTGTCGGTAATTCTACATCCAAGACATCCTTTGACATATCAAACGGCAAAGTCGCTGATTTTGCCAAAACCGTATACTCTTCCACATCCAGCTCAATCTTACCCGTCTCTAAGTCAGGGTTGATTGCTTTTTCCGAACGATTCTTAATCGTTCCAACAATTTGCACCACATCCTCTTTACCCAACTCCGACATCTTCTGGTAACCAACCAGTTGAATCTTCCCTGAACGGTCACGTAAATCTATGAAAGTCAACTTACCATGGTCACGCTTGGTATCGACCCATCCTTTAAGTAATACCTTTTCGCCTACCTTTCCGGTAGTTTCCCGAACTAATGTTCTTTCCATAAAACCTCCTAAATACTAAAAAAGCCCTTATAAAATTACCTAAACGATAATTATATAAGGGCGCTTTTCGCGCGGTGCCACCTTACTTTGTGCTCATTGACGGCTATAACGGGCGTTCCCGGAGAGTTCTACTACCAAGAAGGGTTCTTCTCTCAGCTCACCTGTGTCGCAGGGTCATTGCTTTTCATTGAGTATACCATACATTGTTATAAGAACAAGAAAGACATAGTAAAATAGTCGATATTTCTTACCCAGATAGCGCTAAAAACCCCTTTAATTGACAAAATAAGTTAAAATAGTATAATATCCTATAATATAAGTATATAAGGATAACTAAGCGACAGTAACCAAATTATGCAGTAATAGGGGTATATAAGTATCCTTAGTTCCAGCCTTGACAAAAGGATCTGTGTACTATAAAAATAGTCTGTTATATGATTAATAACTCAGTTTCTACCAATTACCTTAACCTCAATCTCATTAATTACGGGATTCGTAATTTTGCGTTTATTCATGCAAAAAAGCAAAGGGGGTAAGTTTTTAAACGCTAAACCGAATAAAACAGACCAAACCCCCTCAACAAAGGGGGTTTTTCCGTTAAATATAGGAGTAATTTAACAGGATAGAGAAAGTACAAATATGAGCGTAGAGACAAATAATCGCTATAAAACCTTTGATTCTCAATTGCTTTTAGGCAATACGGGAATCTTTGGTCGCCGCCGGGAAGATACTCTTCCCCTCTACGCCCCTTTGAACAGAAAGTTGGCCGATGTTCGTCCATATACCCGAATGAGAATCGACGGCCAAGACTACAATGCAATTTCCGACTTCCGTACCGTGCGATCATTATTAAATGACTTAATTCCGACGCAGGCAGATATAATTCGTTGGGGAGTAACCCACCCGGACATCGTACATAAACACCAGTCCGAGTATATCGGGGCTCTTTCAGCTCAATCCGTTCGACAACCCGGAGAAAAGTTAAATATAGCTGAGGCCATATTAGCCATCAATAGTCAAAATGAAATCCTCCAAGAAGTTGCTCGTGACAATTTAATTCGGATTATGATGGAACGTCATGGATTTAACCCTAATGATGAATGTGATAGTGAAAAATTCAACCAATACCTATTACAAGGCACTAGAGTAGCCGACGAACTCATCAACGAAGAACGCGATTTTCTAACCCCTGTTTGGGAAAAATCATCACTCCCTACCGTAACAGAATTACAGGAACAAGTTAAAACTGATAATTTGTACACATTAATCCGATTCGCAACAAATCCTCGTGCAACCGCAAAAATACGTGAAGAAGCAACACGAAAAGCAGTATTAATTGACCAAGCGATAGCGGCTATCTTGCGGATTGAGTCCGCAAACGGAACCATTGAAGAGGTTCATAAAGTTCTTGATGCCCACTTATGGGAAGAAGAACAAATTGGCGAAATCCAACTCCGTGGTATTGTAATGACCCATGATGTTCGTACAGAACGATGCTTGTCTTGGGAAATCTACGATCCACAAAAGCACGGCGCTCGTGGAAGTAGACTTCCCAAAGGTGAAACCTGGGTACAAAGATACTATGAAATGCCGTTCCACCAAATAATTCATAACGAGGAACAACTCCAGATCCTAATGACCAGTCGAAAAAAGGAAGACGTCGCAACTCTTGCAAAATTACTCTTGAAAAACGGTGAACTCCCTGAAGATATCCGTGGAATCCGATTCGTAGTCGATAGTCCTGAGCACGCAAAGTTGTTATCACAGCTCCTGGTTAATGCATTTCATAAATCAGGTTGGTTGCTAATGCCACAAGAGAAAGGACAAACTTTAACCCTCACTGGAGGTTTCAGCATCGAGCTAGCTGATGGGACTCACTGCGAATTTGTTCCTCCAGATGAAGTTATCAATCAAGCCAAAAGTAGCGGATTCGGCGTATTGCAATTTGATGCCCAAGTTGAAGCAGCAACTCCAACAGCACAACACACGTTACACCCAATGAAACAATTTGAGGTTCAAATATTCTCGATTGCCTCACTCAGAAATTCCCAGCGAGAATGGGAAATCGGTGATCCTAAACCAAATTTTCATGCCGGATATGTTTTGACAAAACGGTTCTTCGAGCGAAGGATAATCCTAGACCAGTTTGGTAACCCGGCAACAGCGGACAACTACTACACGCGATTATTCCCGGATTGGTATCTAACACGAATACAACAGAGAAGAGACGAAACAGACGTAGATAGAGCATCCCGTATCAGAACAATGCTAGATTCAGAGGAACAACCATTCAGATTAATGCTTATAGAAGGAGCTCACCGCCGTATTAGAGATGAGAGCTCAAACCGCTACATCCCATACTAAACCTGCTCTAAGATTCTTTTTTCAAGGTATTCTTTTGTATTCTTGGCAGGATCATCCAGAACTTCTTCAAATAACTGATTAAGCGTTTGTCCAATTTTCGGTCCGGGAGGAATAGCGAGAATACGCATGACATCACGCCCATCAATAGCCAAATCCTTCACGGTAAATGTTGGCATCAGCAATGTTTCAATGCGCTTTTTGAACTCTTTCAACCGCCAGCCTTCCGGGTCCTTGGTTCCGCTCCCTAAACGATCACCAATGCGCACATCAACCATATCATTAATATTTTCCACCCCGACCTTCCGGATAAACCGCCGCACCGCCGCATCGGTCTGAATCGTATCTACACTAAACATATGATGACGCACCAGAGTGTACAACTTCTCGCGGTCTTTTTTTGACAAGTGTAATCGCGCAGCAATAGCACGAACCATTTTTCCGCCCACTATATCGTGATTATAAAAAGTATTGATACCGTCACGCACTTCATGCGTAACCGGCTTACCGATATCATGTAACAGTGCCGCCAAACGGACAATGCCGTCATTGGAAGGACAATGTCTCAACGCATTAAGACTATGCTCAAAAACATCAAATACATGATGACCTCGCTGATCAAGACCCCGACCGGCGACCAGTTCAGGCAAAATAAACTTGAGTAGCCCCAGGTCGTCCAATAAATGAACTCCCTCATAAGCGCGATCCGACTTAATCACTTTCAGCAACTCATCACGAATACGCTCTCCCGAAATATACTGGATGTTTTCACTTTTCTGCTTAATTGCCTCAGCTGTTTTTTCCTCAATTGCAAAACCAAGCTGACAAGAAAAACGGACTGCACGTAACATGCGCAACGCATCTTCATGAAACCGCTCGCTCGCTACACCAACTGCGCGGATAACCTGCCGCTGAAGGTCAACCAATCCACCATAGGGATCAATCAAGACAAACTCACCAACTCCCAGACGAACCATTCCTTGCGAATCCTCACTAACACCGGATAAAATATCTTTCTCAATTCGCAACGCAATTGCGTTAATAGTGAAATCCCGCCGTAATAAATCGTCTTCAATGGAATCTCCCCAGCTGACCGAATCCGGACGTCTGAAATCAGTGTATGAACCCTCACTGCGAAAAGTTGTGACATGAACGACAATCGGATCCTCAACAACACGCATAACAACGCCAACCGTACCAAAAGAGTTGTCATAGAACGTCTCTTCAAAAAGCGCCTGCACTTGTTCCGGAGTAGCATTGGTGGTAACATCCCAATCATTCGGTTCTTTATTCAGCAATACATCCCGGACCGGACCGCCAACAACATATCCTTCATAGCCTGCCGCAGCAAGCTTTTTTAGCGTTATCATAATATAATGAGGAACAAAGATATCCGAAGCCATAATAGCTCAAGTATATCACAGCACCCTGAAAAACTCGTTGACTTTTAGACGTAAAACGATGTAAATAGAGAGATGATGAAACAAAAGATTTGGAAAATATTAAGTAAGGCCACGACACAGTTGAACTCAATAGAAGATATCTTAAAAATACTCTACGCCAACCGCTCACTTACTACTCCCGACAGTATTCAATCATTTATGCGCCCATCGCTCATGAGTGTAGATTTCTCCGTTGGGGATATGGACAAAGTAGTAAAACGGCTCAAAGAAGCCATCACCAAAAAAGAAAAAATCATCGTCTACGGGGACTACGATGCCGACGGCGTAACTGCAACAGCCATCATGTGGGAAGCATTATATAAACTCGGCGCAAATGTAAAACCATACATCCCGCATCGCGAACGCGAAGGGTACGGCATGTCTATCGTTGGCATTGACACACTCGCCGAAACTGAGAAACCCGACCTCATTGTTACCGTTGACCAGGGAATCAGCTGCCGCAAACAAATCGCCTATGCACAGGAAAAAGGCATTGAAGTGATCGTCACCGACCATCACCACAAACCTGAACTACTCCCCGAAAATTGTCTGATTGTTCACGATGCCCGAATTTCAGGTGCCGGCGTTGCCTGGAAAACCATCGTCAAACTCATTTCATATATTCATGAAGAACCAATTGAAGATCTTCTCTCCAAATCATATGAATCAACGGATGCCCGATCACTGCCACTGAGATTGTTAGAATTGGCCTGCATCGGTATTGTCTGCGATTTAATCCCCTTGCAGGGAGAATCACGAACATTGGTGATGCACGGACTTGATCAGTTACGGAAAAGCAACCGCCCCGGGTTACTCGCCCTGGCAAAATCAGCCAACTTTGACTTAAAAGCAGCACAAGGCTATCACATCGGGTATATCATCGGCCCGCGCATTAACGCCATGGGTCGGCTGGAACACGCCATGGACTCACTTCGCCTTCTCTGCACCACCAATCAGGCTAAAGCCGATGAACTTATCCAAAAAGTGAACATGGTCAATGATGATCGCAAAGACCTGACTCAAACTTTAATTGATCAGGCAAGACGCCAGGCAGAAGAACAACTGAACCATAAAATATTAATTCTCGGTAATCCGCAGTGGAACCCCGGCGTAATCGGGCTGGTAGCTTCCCGTATGGTTGAAGAATTTTATAAGCCCACAATTGTCTGGGGATCATCTCCCGATCACGCCAATATTTATAAAGCCTCCGCCCGTTCGGTTCGCGGCTTTAATATTATTGATGCGATCACCGAAAGCAGTGAGCATTTGCTAAGTTATGGCGGACACCCTATGGCAGCCGGATTATCTGTTTCACCTGACGCCATTGCCGACTTCACCAAAGCCATGCGTCAACTCGCTTCTGATGGTATCACCGCCGACATGACCAATCCCAGTTTGGATATCGACTGCTCTCTCCCGCTTCCGCTTATCTCCGAACAGCTCCATACTGCCATACAGGAATTGAAACCGTTTGGAATTAATGCCGAGGAACCACTCTTCACCACTGAAAAAGTAACCGTCATTGAAACTCGAGCACTCGGTGCGGAGAACAAACATTTAAAACTGAAAGTTACCCATAAAGAAAGCAAGAGCAAACCATTCGAAGCCATAGCATTCAACTTCGGTGAACTTAATACCCAAATTCGTCCTGGCAATCCGATCGACCTCGCCTATCATGTGGATATTAATGAATGGAATGGCAAAAAAACAGTGCAGCTAAAAGTAAGAGATATAAAAATTTAAACTTTGGAAAATACAAAGGCAAGAGGCTGATTACGGTTCGGAAAAATGGTGATACTTATTGTTAAAATAATGGTGTAGTCGTAACTACAAACTACTTCAACAAGAGTTTCCATAAATTCACCTTTCATAAATAGTCGACTGTTGAGTCACAAGGTGCGGCGCCAAAGGCCCCACTTTGCTACACACTTTGTGACTCAACACGAGCAACGTACAAGACAGCGGACAACACAACGCCACGAAGGAATGGTACTAACCGCAGAAATTCAAGCTATGGCATAACCATTTTAGCCTGCTCCGGCGTATAATACCGAACCCACGACTCGAGATCTGCGGTGTAGCCGATCAGCCTACCATCAGGATCCTCGATCATGTGTAGGGTAATACCCGGAACTTGCCTACCGGCGTAGGTTGCGACTCCAGTCGACCAGTCGACACTAGCAGGCATGCCGGAAGTCTTACTGATCATGAGCTGGAACGCGGTGCGCGGTCCAGTACCCATAAGTCGGAACCAAGGCCCGTCATTTGTGTCACCATTGTAGAAATAGGCCTGGTTTGCTGAACCAGCCTGAATAAAAACACGGGTGGTGGCAGAATCAGCGGCGCGGGCGGCCGGCACAGCGGTCAGAGCGATCAGAATAAGCGCGATAATCTTTAGGCCAAAACGGCGAATGAGCATGGTAGCGGCGGCGCGGCTAGTTGATATGAAGGACTTCATTAGGTCTCTCCTTAAATTTGTTGCGTCGGTTGGATTATCATGTGGGGCATGCATGCCACAAAACTTATGGCATCTATGCCCCACACGGTACAAAGTGTATAAACTATTTCAGAAAGGTTATTCGGCACATACGAAATTTCGGACGTACCAAACCCGAGCCTGATTTAAGGCTTTCGCCTCAAACTAATCAGCCTCTCGTTTTAAAGAACAATATGAACTCAAGTGAGCTCATAGCCTCTTATAGATCGCACGCTCAAGTGAGCGAAGACCCACTCGGGGCACCTTATATAATATCACATTTTTAGCCTAAAATCAAATACTATAGGATATATTGTCTATTATTTCCCCTCTTGCTCTCTGGAGTATAATTAACTAATGATCACCGCCCAGGAAATCATCGATACCGCCAGGAAAAAACGTAAAAATATTGATGAGGCGAACATCAACCGCGCCTACCGTTATGGCTTTAAATCACATGAAGGTCAAAAAAGAAAATCCGGCGAACCGTTCTTTATTCATCCGGCAAACGTTGCCCTGATTGTCGCCGAAATGGGATTGGATGACGCCTCAATTATTGCCGCACTCCTGCATGATGTTGTTGAAGATACTCAGGTACCGATTGAAGAAATTGAGCTAGCTTTTGGAAAAGACGTTGCCTCATTGGTACAAGGTGAAACCAACCTTGGTCTTCTTAAGTTTATCTCCGAAGACCGCCAGGAATATCTTGTCGAGAATCTGCGCAAAATGTTTTTAGCCATGGCCAAAGACATCCGGGTTGTTCTCATCAAGCTCGCAGATCGTCTACACAACATGCGAACCATGAAATACATGCCGCCTGAAAAACGTATTCGTAAGTCTAAGGAAACCCTCGAAATATACGCACCACTCGCCTCCCGACTTGGAATGGGACAGATGCGCGGCGAACTGGAAGATCTCGCATTCCAATGGGTTTATCCGAAAGAGTATGAAGAGTTAAAAGAACAAACCAGAGTTCTTTTTAAGGAAGGCAACCGTTATATCTCGGTGGTAAAACGAAAATTGCAGGATGCGCTGAATCAGGAAAACATTGATGCCGGAGTTGAAGGCAGGGCTAAACACATGTACTCATTATGGAAAAAACTGCAACGGCCTGAATTTAATAATGATATTACTAAGATCGCCGATCTAATCGCAGTTCGGGTTATTCTGAATAACGAAAGTATTGAAAATTGTTATGTTGTTCTCGGATTAGTACACCAGATCTGGACACCATTAGCCGGGCGCGTCAGCGATTATATCGCTGTCCCCAAAGCCAACGGGTATCGAAGTCTTCATACCAAAGTATTTGTGGAAAAAGGCCGGGTAATGGAAGTTCAGATTAGAACCCGGTCAATGCATGAACAAGCCGAATACGGTATTGCTTCACATATTATTTATGAGCAGGCAAAAACCAAACGTGGTGTTACCGATACTGAAGTAGATGAAGGATTCAAAGCCTCGAAGGAACAATTACAGTGGATTCAGGAACTCACCAAGTGGCAAAAAGAAGAACCTGACAGTCAGGGATTCTTAAAAGGACTAAAACACGATTTGTTCAAAGATCGAATTTTTGTATACACCCCTAAAGGCGATGTTAAAGATTTACCGCTCGGCGCTACACCCGTAGATTTTGCTTATGCTATTCACTCGGAAATAGGGAATAAGACAGTCGGCGCTAAAGTAGACAGCCATATTGTCCCGCTCAACTATCAACTGCGTAATGGTGAAATCGTCGAGATTCTTACGGCTAAAGAGAAGAAAGCTCCCTCATCCGACTGGCTGCAATTTGTCATTACCAATAACGCCCGTAAACAAATTCAAAAAGCAGCTAACATAAACGAACAAAGGACTGAAAAAGAGCTCGTCGAAGCAGACTTTGAACCGGCCACTCACACGAAACGTTCGGATGATTTCCCCGATGCTACTCCGAGTTCCTCTTTACTCAATCCGATGTCGATCGTCGGAAAGGTCCAAACCGCCCTTAAAAATCGCTGGTACAAAAAACAGGTTACCAGTAAAGCAGCCGTAGTAGTCCACGGCCTGCACGGAGTAGCAACCCGTTTGGCAAAATGTTGTAATCCCCTCCCCGGTGAAGAAATCGTTGGATTTGTAACCCAAACTCAGGTAGTATCCATCCACAGTGCTATTTGTCCAAATGTTTCCAATATCATTCATAAGGAAAAACAAATTCCGGTAACGTGGTCACTACCCGAAGGAATGGTCAAAGCCCAACGCATGAAAGTAGAAATGACCTATCGCGAAGGCGCATTACGGGATATCACCAAAGCCTTATCCGATATTCGGGTTGCCATTGAACAATTCGAACAGCTCCCGGCCCACGACGGAATACTAAAAATTCAGTTTGTAGTAGGATTGGAATCGGACAACCAGCGACAATTACTCTATTCCCGGTTACAAAAAGTTCGCGGTGTACAGTCGGTAGAATAATTACCTCAACAGTTTCTTATAAATCTCACAATATTCCCGGGCTGGTACCGTCCAGGAAAAGTCACGCTGCATCGCATTCACAACCATTTCCTTCCAATACTCCCGGTTTCCATGCCATTCATCATACACATATGAAAGCACATCATCAAATTCAGTTACCGTTGATTGTTCAAACAGAAAACCGCATTGGGTACCTTCACGATCGTCAATCGTATCAACGAGTCCACCAACCATTCGACCTATCGGCAACGAACCATAGCGCATTGCAATCATTTGAGTGAGCCCGCACGGTTCATACAAAGAAGGCACCAGGAAAGCATCACTACCAGCATAGATTAGCCGGGCATACGCTTCATCGAAACGATTAATAAATTTCACCCGATTATTATGTTTTAACGCTAAACTATGCAACATCTCAGTTAATTTAGATTCACCCACACCAAGGAAAATAAACCGCATGTTAGGATTAGCATGCTGTTTGATGGTTTCCACCATCAGTTCAACATTCTTTTGTTCAGCAATTCGACCAACAAAGCCAAAGAGCATACTTGAAGCCGGATCGGCATCATCCCATTTTTCTTTTTTAAATAATTCAGTTTTAGCATGCAGCTTACCTTCTTCCCAGTCTGCTACCGAATACGTATGGGCAATAAACGGATCCTTGTTAGGGTTATAATAGTCAACATCAATACCGTTGGTAACTCCCACAAACTTATGACTATTTTTATCAACCACAGACTCTAACCCAAAACAAAACTCACCCTCAAGTAATTCCTGCGCATAATTTTTGGATACGGGCACCACAGCATCGGCAGATGTTACACCCGTACCCATCAATTCATGAGTAGTATCGCTACCATCAATCTCCCGGTTCAATAAGGAATCCGTAACGGTTCCCTTATTACCAAGGTTATGAACACTTAATACCGATTTAACAGTATAATCAAGCGGCTGATCACGAAGAAGTTTTAATAACAATGAAGTATGCCAGTCATGACAATGAATAACATCGGACTGAAGCTCTCCCAGTTTAAGCAACGTATGTACTGCCTTACAAAAGAACATAAATCGGCGCGGCTCATCATTACCAACTGCCATCGCGTCGTCCGACAAATAAATCCCCCCATTGGAAAGATACGTATCATTCAATATCAAATACAGCCAGACATCGGTGGTTTGAAAATGAACCCGATGCAACTGACATATTTCATCACGTCCTTCAAAATGAACGACAAAGTTTGGCGATCCGTCAATTTGAATAAGTTCACTTGGACTATCCTTAAGATGCTTATACAAAGGCAGAACTACTGAAACTTCCACTCCCTGAGAAACCAGTGCCTGAGGCAAAGCACTAATAACATCTCCCAATCCACCAACTTTGGCGAAAGGAGTACATTCTGAAGCTACAAAAAGAATCTTCATATTATTTATACCCGATATGGCTCTTCGCCTGTGTTGTTTGGCGACGGAGTTCTATAGCGCGTTCGTATAATTTCTTGTATTCCTGGGCTGATTTGGTCCACGAAAAATCCTGCAGCATTGCCCGCTTTACCAAATTGTCCCACTCCTCTTTATGTTTATACGTCTCCAACGATCGAACGATACTGCCAAATAAGGCAAACGGCTCGTAATGATCGAAGACAAACCCGGTTCCCTGTTTAGTAACCGGATCATAATCGGATACCGTATCGGCCAACCCTCCGGTATTACGAACCAGAGGAATGCATCCATAACGCATAGCTTCCATCTGTGTCATACCACACGGCTCAAAGCGGGATGGCAATAAAATTACATCCGCCCCGGAAAAAATATGTCGTGGCAACGTAAAATTAGGGTTAAGATTAACTCCGACCTGATACGGATATCGTTTTGCCAGCTTGGCGAAAAATTCTCTAAAACGGTTGTCTCCACCACCATTAACAATCAATTGAACAGGAGCATATTCATCCAGTACCGGCTCAATAATCTCAGTTACCAAATCTATTCCCTTTTGTCCGTCCAAACGGTTGGAAATAGCTAGAATTGGCGTTTCTTCATCTTCAGGTAACTGGAACTCCTTTTGTAAAGCACACTTATTAATTTTTCGTTTCTCGATATTTTCTGAAGTAAAATTTTCGACCACCAATTTATCAGTAAGCGGATTGAATTCGTCATAATCAATGCCATTAAGAATACCAAATAATTTAGTTCGAAGTTCCTGCAATAACCGCTCTAACCCTGCACCATACTCTTCAGTTAAAATCTCAGCTGCATACGTGGGTGATACAGTATTTACAATATCCGAATACATTATTCCCCGGCGCATCATGTTGATCTTTGATAAACGTGGATCATAAAAACCCGGTATCGTACTTTTGCCGTCATCAAAATCCAGGTCGGAAACAAACCGGTAGTCGTACATCCCCTGATAAGCCAAATTATGAATGCTATACAAAGTCACAATTTGTGAAAGTTTTGGATCCTGTGCATACTCAGTTGCCAGCATTTGAGAAACCAGCGCCGTCTGCCAGTCATTACTGTGAATAACATCCGGAACCCAAGCATTTTGATCATGCCGGAGAAATTCAAGCGTTCCTCGGCACAGGAGCGTAAACCGCATCGGGTCATCAAAATAACCATACTCGTTCGCCCGCAATTCATAATATTCCTGGTTCTCCAGGAAATAAGTTGTACGGGCTTCACTCTGGCTCATTTTTACATTACAGATTAAATCGTTAAACCCTTCTTGAGTCGGAACATGCAATCCATGCAGAACCGTATTCATTTGAGCTTTTTTTTCGTCAATTTTCCCATATTTAGGCATCATTACCCGAACATCTATTCCGGTTTTTTGTAACTCTTTGGGAAGAAAGTAGGCGACCCGACCGAGCCCTCCGACTGTCGAATAAGGTGTTTGTTCAGTTGCTAGATAGAGGACTTTCATATAGTGTCAATGGTAACTCTTTTACCATAAGTACACAAGTGATCAGGTCACGCAGGTTGACTCTCCCTTCTAAAAAAACTACCCTAGTAGTATGAAAAAGCATCTCCTTTTGGCCTGCGTAACATTTATTTTCAGTACCCTAATATATGGAGTTCTAACACAATCAAATCTTGGTAGCGATATCCAACGTCAATCTGAAACATTTGCGGCCGGTACAACCTACTATGTGGATTGCTCGAATGGTAGCGATGCTGCTAACGGAACATCCGCCAACACCGCATGGAAAAGTTTAACCAAAGCCAATGTCGCATCGTTAAGTCCCGGTGACAAGTTGGCATTTAAAAGAGGATGCATCTGGAGCGGACGACTCAAGGCCGGTTGGAAAGGTACTGCAGCGGCACCCATAACTATCGGCGATTATGGAACCGGAGCCCTACCAAGTATCCAAACTCCTCCCTCTTTAACATCGAGCCGCGTAGAGGTAACGGGCGACTATCAAATCATCGAAAACCTTGATGTTCGAACAATCAATACGCAAGTAGATCCCAACTGCCGGAATCAAAGGATCGGGTATTTCGTTGGATTCAATTTCATCGGAACAAGTGCCAATAATATTCTGAGAAATACTAAATCCAGCGGTAATACTATCGGTGTCCAAATTCATGACGACAGCCACCATAATAAAATTTTAAATAATGAAATGTTTAATAACGGAGTCATGAATAAATTAACACCCGACCCTTCACCCGACCTTGGAGCGTGGGGTATGAATCTCCGCGGCGATGACAATGAGATTGCCTATAACTATATCCACGACAATAACGGGGTATGCGCCTATGATTTTAGCATTCAGCCGGGAAATGCCATCGAACTGTATAACGCCGACCGCAACCTGATTCACCATAACAAAGTAATTAATGACCGTGTTTTCTCAGAAGTTGGTCATGACGGTAGTCATACTGCCAACGACAACGTTTGGGCATACAACATCTTTATCAGCAACACCAAAACATCACGTTTTCTGGTATTACACGGAGCCAATAGTTCCTTTGGACCGGTTCTGCGCAGCAAAGCCTTCAATAATAGTATATATCTGTACGGACCAACAAGTACCGGTATTGGCAGCAGCGATAATGCAACTATAGTTAAAAACAACATTGTTGTCGCAACAGACCAACTTACCAGTTCCACAGAGATTAATCAAAGTAATAACATTTGGTGGAATCCTAACGGGCCCGCCGTTGTAAAAAAACTTGGACCGGGTGATCGAAAAATTGATCCGCAATTCGTCAATCCCACCCAGGGCGATTTACATCTGAAAGCAACCAGTCCTGCCATAAACGCCGGGACCACAACCGGACTGAGCCTTAGTACAGATTTTGACGGTAATACTGTTCCCGTTGGAACTAACTATGATATCGGCGCCTACGAATTTACGACCGGCACTACTCCCTCACCATCCTCAAGTCCAACACCAACACCTACTCCAACTCCATCACCAACTCCCAGTCCAACATCAACCGTAGCTCCGACTCCTACACCAACAGCCGCGCCGTGCGCGAATGACAATTTATTTACTATCGTCCCGTCAGTGAACTATACCTTTTCCAAAGGTTGCTTAACTATCGGATCAACAATCTATAGTGATGATACCCGGTTCACCTATTTCTCCCTGCCATCATATCTGCAAAATCTACCAACCGTAAAAACCGGCAATATTGCGGAAAAAAGCGACCTGAACCTTAATTTTGGTATTCGAGCCAACTCCCCGGTTAAAGTCTACCTGATGTACCGTAAAATACCGGGCCAGGGAGTCCCCACATGGATCACGGAAAAATTTACTAAGATCACGTCTGAGAGCTACGAGAATTTGCCCGAGTTTGCGCTACGAAAAAATGAGCAGGGACTTATTGGGGTGTACGATATCTACGAACAGAAAACTAGGCTTGTCGCCGGAGAAAGTTTGGCTCTCGGCCCTGCTTCAGATACTACCCATACAGCCTTCTCTATGTATTTAGTGGCTATAGCACCACAACAATAACTACATAAAAAAATACCCCGGATCCCGGGGTATTAAATTCTTTAGAAATCACTCTCCTATGCAGAAGGTTCGGTAAGTATCTCCGGACCACTGGGAACTTTTAGTTCACCACCACGTAGAATACCGGTTACTTCGGCCATAATATCACGGAACCGGTCGGCATCAATCGTTTCTTCCTTCATAAGCGCTTCGGTTACCGCTTCCAAACCTTTTCGGTAGGTAGTCAAAGCTTCGTCAGCCATATCGGAAGACTTTTTCAATATCTTTTGCACCTCTTCATCAATACGGGCCATTAAATCATTTGAATAATACTCTTTTACATCATCGTAACCATACGAACCTCGCTTTTCAGTAGAAATAGGACCAAGATCGCTCATTCCATACATCGTAACCATGTCCCGTGCCAGACCATTCGCCTTCTCCAAATCGTTGGATGCGCCGATTGTTAACTCATTGTACACAAGCTTTTCCGCTGCGCGTCCACCGAGCATTCCTGCGATCAATTCAAACAGGCGGGTACGTGTATCATTATATCGGTCCTGTTCCGGTGTAGCAGTAGTAAATCCGAGCGCCATACCCCGCGAAACAATCGAGATTCTATTGACAGGATCGAGATGTTTCATTGCCCACATCACAACTGCATGCCCTGCTTCATGATAGGCAGTCATTCGACGATCTTCTTCAGACTGCATTCGCTTACGCTCAGGACCCAATTTCACCTTGAGAGCAGCATTTTCAATATCATGAATATCTATAACTTTCTTGTTCTGACGGGCTGCCAATATCGCCGCTTCATTAAGCATGTTTTCCACATCGGCACCGCTAAATCCAACCGTTCTACGGGCTATGCGATCAAAATCAATATCCTTGGCCATAGATTTACCACGGCTGTGAATACGGATTAATTCTTTACGGCCGTTTATATCCGGCAAATCCAGGTGAACAATACGATCAAAACGTCCCGGACGCAGTAACGCTTTATCCAGCATATCCGGACGGTTCGTTGCAGCAAGAACAATCACATTATCATTTACGGCAAAACCATCCATTTCTACCAGAATCTGGTTGAGTGTTTGTTCGCGCTCATCATGACCACCTGAAAACCCGTTCCCACGCTGACGGCCAATCGCATCTATTTCATCAATAAAAATAATTGCAGGACCACTTTTCTTTGCGGTAGCAAACAAATCACGCACACGTGATGCGCCAACACCAACCAACATTTCCATAAATTCAGAACCGGCAACCGAGAAGAAAGCGACATTCGCCTCTCCCGCCACAGCTTTGGCTAATAAAGTTTTTCCAACACCCGCCGGCCCGACAAGTAATACTCCTTTCGGAGTACGTGCTCCAAGCGCATGAAATTTTTCCGGCACTTTTAAGAACTCCACCACTTCTTCCAATTCGGCCTTAGCTTCATCAACACCGGCAACGTCAGAGAATTTATTACGGGGTTGATCTTTATTGAACAGTTTAGCGCGGGATTGGCCAAAGGAAAAAAGTGAACCTTGCGATTCACGTGCCTGCCGGAAAATTACAAAGAAAAATCCGACAATCAAAAGCATCGGTAATACGGTAGTTAACAAATTAATCCAGGCATCGCCAAAAGATGAATCCTTAACCGTAACACTCACCGACTTGGGATCAATTCCCGAACTTTCCAAAGTGCGCACAATGCTTTCGTTGTCTTTATAGGTTACCTTTTCAGCATTATCTTTATATTTCGCGCTAATCTTATTTCCTTCTACCGTTAAGCTTTTTACTTTATCCGCTTTTACGTCATTAAGTACCGTGGATAACGGAACTTCGGAACCTCCTGCAGAAGGATTAAGCAACGAAACAATGATTAAAAGGCTTATTAGACCAATAACCGAGGATAAAAGAAATCCTTTCCATCGACCACCCGGTGGTTTCTCTTTTGGTGTAGCAGAATCATTTTTTAATGCCATAGTATCTCCCAGAATTATTACTAAATGAATATAAAAAGTATACCATGTTTGCAGTCCGCGGGAAAGAGTGCGAGGTGAAAAAGCGCGGGAAAGCCAATCTTTTACCTGAGCACGGAAATATGATATAGTTCATGCTACGGTGCGGTGGCAGAGTGGCCAATTGCAACGGTTTGCAAAACCGTAAAACCGCCGGTTCGAATCCGGCCCGCACCTCCGAGCCTTTCCGCTTTACTAAGAATTAAGGGCGAAGGACCCCGTGAGTCATGCGAGCGGGGTCAAACGAGAAAGCTTCCTTTTTACTTTCAACTGCTTGAGGGACCCTGAGCGCAGCGAATGGGTCGAGAGCCTTTCCTATTAACTATCAATCTGCGGGTATCAAGCGCTCGCATTTGCACAACGTTTCTCCATCTGGTAGCATTTAACTATGCAAGAACATCCAAACCTTTCAGACATTGAAAAAGCCACTCTTAACAAGACAATTGTGGAAATTAGTCACCTTTTTATTGGCGATCTGCTCTGCAACGCACTGGAAAAAGATATCGAGAAAGCACAGAACAATCGGGATCGATTGTGGCTTCAAACCACGGTAGACTCAGGAATTTTTGAAACCCGGGCGTACTGGATTCGCAAAGAACTCAAATCGGCCTACCCAACCACCACTGCACAACACATCGCCAAAACAATGTTTTATCATAATAATGTTGGGCACACCGCCGAATTTTTAACATATATGACCATTGCCTACGCGCAAAGAAATAATTCAACTGATTATGTAAAGCAGGCAACCGAAATACTAAACCTGTCAGGAATAGAATACGGTCTTATTGATAAAAAACTGGAGTTCCTGACAATATATGAGCTCGTAGAAGCTGTGCTCACCGCACCCGTTATTTGGGATGACGGCGAAGCCGAAAAAAAATAATATGTACCTGGGAATTGACTACGGAAAGAAGAAAATCGGACTAGCTGTTTCTGAAGGGATTACAGCATCAGGACTTGGCACGATCAGTAATTCACCGTCGCGCCTGCAGCAATTGAAAGAGAAGCTGGCCGAACCGGTTGAAGTGATAGTAATGGGATTACCTAATTCCCCGCTCGATCAGGAAATACGGCTATTTGGCGAAGAATTACAACATGAATTCAAGTGCACAATCGTTTTCGAGGATGAAAGTTTTTCCACGAACGAAGCATTGCAATCAATGATTCAAAGCGGGGTTAGCCAAAAAAAGCGCCGCAGGGATGACGCCGGTTCAGCAGTAGTTATATTAGAGAGATACCTGGAAAAATTATGAATAGTAGTTCACGCCTGAGTAAACTATTAATGGTAAAAAAAGAAAACCGGCTTAAACGGATAGTCAAAAATCTGTTTATTTCCCGGATGGAGGAAATTCCGTTTATCGTCTTTCTTTCATTTCTCATCACTTTCGTTATTGCGCGAACCTACGTTTACATCACCACACATGATCTCCTGGAGTTGACATATCTAATTGATCATGTATATATCAACGGCATACATGTTCATCACTTGAATTTTGGAATTTTCATTTTAGTGATCGTCGGGTTTGCCGCCCTGTATGATTTGCGGCCGATTATCCATCGTCGCCTGGCTATTCTCTATGGAGTTGGTCTGGGATTGACTTTTGATGAATTCGCTTTATGGTTAAAGTTGGAAGATGACTACTATGCCCGGTTATCATATGAAGCAATCATCGTAATTGCTTTAGTTCTCCTCAACATTATTTACTTCCCCGGATTTTGGCGCAGAAGAGGGTCTCAGGTAAAAAGTACCTGGCTATTTATTTTCCGTGTGATTTCCAAACCATTTCGGCGAACTCATTAAACACCCGTTTAAACGTTGCAGTGGAAAAACGAACTGAATTTTTTATTATCTCTTTAGAATCAAAACTCATTCCCTGAAACCGCTTAACCGCTGCTTCTATTGACGCAGACGCAGGGGAATCAAAAAACACTCCCGTCGTGTCCTCGATAACCGTTTCACGATAACCTCCACTGCGCAGAGCAATAACCGGTCTTCCGTATCCCTGAACCTCAGCTAATGTCATACCAAAGTCTTCGTTTTCGGTAGCCACAACCAGAGCACGACATTCACGATACAATTCTGCTCGGGTTGTATCATCAACATATCCTAAAAATTCAATATTCTTATGAGCAATAGTCTTAAGATAGTGTAGCTGTGATCCGGTACCGGCCACTTTTAAAGGTAAATTTAAAGCATTAAAAGCACGAATAATCAGCTCCACATTTTTCAACCGTTCCAGTCGACTAACCACCAAAAAATACGATCCGGCCGAAGTCACAGGCAATTCAACTGTATTTGTTACCGTGGGGGGATATATTACTTCGGCATCACGCTTATAATAGCGCTTGATTCGCTCCTGAACCACCCTCGAATTTGCAACAAAATAATCGACTCGCTGTGCGGCGGCAAAATCCCATTGACGAAGGAATGTATCTACCGGACTTAAAAGAGAATGTACAAATTTGCGATGAGAGTTACGATTAATTCCCCAAATAAATCGGGTCGGTGTATGGCAATAGTCTATATGCACCTGTTCCGGATTAGTAAGCACACCCTTAGCAGCAAATGAAGAAGAAGAAATAATTAAATCATACTCCCGCAAGTCAAATTGTTCAAAAACCCACGGCACCGCGTACGTATACCACAAAAAATGGCTCCGAATCCCCCACCACTTCTGCATAACCGATGTCCGGATGTCCCAGTTTTTAAATGAATCAGGTAAAGCATCGGCAAAATAATATGACGTATACACCGGAGAATCAGGATACATTTCATGCAACGTCTCAAGCACCCGTTCAGCTCCCCCGTATTCCCGCAAATAATCATGAACTAAAGCAACTCTCATAGTTTGTTATACTGTACTCGATGCTCAAAAATACTAAGCTCCTCAATTCTATCATCTTAGGTAGCGCACTGCTATTGTTGTTCGGATTTTTCGTACTAACCGTTGCAGCCAAATATAAACTCACCAACTCCTTTGATTTTGATACAACCGTACGCATCCAGGACCACATGCCTGAACGGCTAAAACCATATTTAATCCGCTTCGTGGAATTGGGCAGCTGGCAGGTCATGTCGGTTGCAGTCTTTATTTCCATGCTTATACACCGGAAGCACTTTTGGAAAATCGGTATTCTCTACATTCTAATCGTCGTCATCGAAGTATACGGAAAGTATGAACTCCGCCACGCTCCACCTCCGGAAATGTTTGTTCTCCGTTTTGAGCATCTTAATTTACCTGATCATTACGTACGCGATGAAGCCTCTTACCCCTCCGGACATGCCGCACGTTCCGCCTTTCTCGTCTTCATATGGATTCCCTACTTTTTCCACAATTTAGTAAGTTACGTTAAACGCCACACTGAAAAAACCGGCACCGATTTTAAATTAAATTTACCATTCGGTTTCGTACTAACCAGAGAAAACGCAATGTCATTTGAAATAGTCGACTTCACCCGTATCTTTTTATTTTTGGGAATATTCTTAGTGTTACTATCTTTTACTTTTCTGGTTGGCTTTACCAAAGTGTACATTGGCGAACATTGGATGAGTGATGTACTCGGTGGGTGGATGTTAGGCGCCGGATTCGGAATAATCGGATCAACTGAAATATTCAAATTATTTACTTTAGATAGGAGTAATCCTACTTCCATAATTGAGTCTTAGGGATAGGCGACATTCTTCGTCATACCGTAAACGACGTCTGATGGCAGAGCAGATCGGAGGCCGCAGGTCCTGTAAGGGCGAAGACAATTTGTCGAGCCGAAGATCCTGAGCTATAGGCGAAGGAGTTTTAAACGCGAGCAGGATACATAAAGTGCGAAGCATTAAGCGTGTCGCTTCAAGAATTTGCGATAAGAAAATAGTACTCTTCGGGTTGACTTCGTATCACAAAACTCGTATAAGAGAGACACGTCATGAAACCTGCCCTATCCCTTTCATCAATGACACAAGACACACTGTATAATACACCACTCCGAGACCTTCCTTATAGCGTCGTCGATCTTGAAACGACCGGCACTAAACCCGGTGTTAACCAAATTATTGAAATCGGTATCGTTAAAATTGTTAACAACGAAATTATCGATACATATCAAACATTTTTGAATCCCGGTGTTGAAATTCCACCGTTTATTTCTCAAATGACCGGGATTACTAACAGTGATGTAGAATATGCACCGATATTACCCGACGTAGCACCAACTATTTTGCCGCTAATTGAGAATTCTATTTTTGTTGCTCACAATGCCGCATTTGACTATAACTTTTTACAAAAAAACTTGCGACTCGCCGGCTTCGAATTTGCTTCCCCTAAGATATGCACGGTACAGCTCTCCCGCAAGTTAATCCCCCAACTCTCGCACCACACACTTGATGATCTGGCCAGACATTTTCATATCGAAATTCCCAACCGCCATCGGGCGCTGGATGACGCTCTTGCGACAGGTAAAAGTTTGATTAACATGTTTGATATACTTATCGAGGGTGGAAAGAAAATTTTTGGCGCACTGCAAGAACTAACAACACCTGCTGAAACCAAAAAGTATCAACAGATCAAAAACCAGATCGATGAACTTCCGTTTGCACCGGGAGTTTATTTGATGAAGGATAAAGATGGCCAGATTATCTACGTGGGGAAATCCAAGTGTCTGCAAAAAAGAGTCCGCTCCTACTTCTACAACGGACGAAAAACAAAAAAGCTGGAGAAACTGGTTCAAACAGTTGAAAGAATCGAACATATTCCAACCGGATCCGAGCTATCGGCACTTTTACTGGAATCTAAAAAAATAAAAGAGCACCTGCCGGTATTCAATAAAATGATCCGGGATTACAAAGCCTATCCATTTCTTAAAATCTCAAATGAGGCATTTCCCCGTATCTATTCAGTGCGCGAAATCAAAGCCGACGGTGCTATTTACTATGGACCTTTTAAATCGGCCGGGGCCTTGGAAAGTACAATTGAAAACCTGCAGAAAGCTTTTAAATTACGGCCATGTAAAGGCAAAATAAATCCCAATAAGCCGGAAACAATGAAGTTATGTTTATATTATGAGATGGGTGAATGTCCCGGAGTATGCGGCGGCAAAATGAGCCGGGAAGACTACGCGGAAATTATTGAAAAAGCGAAAGCATTTTTGTCCGGTAATGAACATATCATTCTTTCTAAAATTCAAAGCCAAATTGATGAATCAAGTGAACAGTTACACTTTGAAAAAGCTGCCGAACTCAGAGATACCATGATCGCGCTCGAACGAATACTACATAAGCAACAGAAAATAACCAAGTCGGTAAAAGAAAATAACGTTATTATTGTCGAAGAAGGGGTAGATCGAAAAAGCAAAGAGATTTTTTGTATTAAAAACGGTATTCTCCATTCCAAGCTCACCGCCACTAGCAAAAAGAAAACGTCTCCGGGAAACCCGCACGTTAAGGATAATTTAGCCAGTTTCCGGTACTCATACCTGCAAAAGGAAATTCCGTACTTCCTCCCTGATGACGAATTCCCTGAAACAACATTGAACCAGCAAGAATACAATCAGTATCAAACACTCAAGGCGGATGATAACAACCTGATGTGGAAAGATACACTTGAGGCTATCTATAAAAACGAGACTGAGGAAATCAAAATAACGAAAGAAAACATCGATGATTTAATGATCATTGCAACCTGGCTAATGCAAAATTCCAATCGGTCCAATATATACTATGTAAGCCCCGGCACAGACATTTCATATATAGCTGACACACTATCCAGGCACTATACGCTATAATGCTGTTATGCAGTGGATAAAGTTTCCCGTAATCGTATTTACTGTATGGAAATCCATCCTTACCGTATATCTCATCTATTTTGAACCATTACTCTTACCCTCGATACATAGTCAGACACTGAATCAAAGACTATACCTTGCCTGGGTTAGCCGATGGGATTCTGTATTTTATTTGGACATTGCCTGGAAAGGATATAGTTTTCCGAATCAGGCATTTTTTCCATTATTTCCACTGCTGATCAGCCTTCTAAACAAACTGGGCCTTTCAATAGA
Organism: uncultured Gammaproteobacteria bacterium; assembly: GCA_964403585.1. Taxonomy (GTDB): domain Bacteria; phylum Patescibacteriota; class Microgenomatia; order JALYQM01; family JALYQM01; genus JALYQM01. Next base: position 1,191,529 of record CAYOFQ010000001.1, read on the forward strand.
CATTAGTGCATTTTTCCTTAGTCAATTATTTTCATTAACTGCAATAATTGGTTTTTATCTACTTGGCAGAAAAGTACTATCCGAGCAACAGGCACAACAAGCAATCCTCATGTTTATCTGCTTCCCAACGGTATTTTTTATTAATGCTGCGTACACCGAAGGGCTTTTCCTCAGCCTGGCAATCTTCTCTTACTATTTTTTTGAAAAGAAAAAGTATTATCTGTCGGCAATAGCCGGCGGTCTTGCTTCCGCGACCAGAGTCGTGGGACTTGCGGCTGGTTCACAATTCTTATTCGTAAAATCACCCCGGCAAAGATATCTATATATGGGTATCTCAAGCATCGGTATAGTGGTATATATGCTCTATTTACAGCTTACATTCCATGATCCGCTCATTTTTATACACTCGCAAAAAATGTGGACACAACCGCACGGGTATCCGCGACTGATGCTTCCTTTTGAACAAGTCTTCACCTACCCGTATCAGCTCCTAACCGATACCAGGGTTGCCAAGACACCCATATTATTTGTCGATTGGAGCCTCTCGCTGATTTTTATTGCGTTGTCGATACAGGTCTGGAAACGACTTGGTCCCCGCTATGGACTATATAGTTTGCTCGTGGTACTTATTCCATTATTAAGTGGCAATATCATGAGCATGAGCAGATTTGTGCTTACCGCGTTTCCGGTATTTTTAGTACTTCCTTTAATAATCAGAAATAAATACATTCTCTACAGCATGTATATTGTCTGTTTTGGGTTACAACTGCTATTTATCAGTGCGTTTATCAACAACATCTGGATCGGCTAACTAGAGTACCAGTTCCTTCATTTCTCCCCAACTGCACCCGGTGTTTAAGCCGACTTCGATAGGAACCGACAACGGCAAGGCATTGAGCATTTTTTCTTTAATCACCGGAACCCATTTGGCTACCGCTTCTTCCTTTACCTCAAAAATCAATTCGTCGTGAATCTGTAACAACATACCGATTTCCAAACGTGCCTGACCATCTAGAGCTTCAATTTGCTGATCAATATGGACCATCGCTAATTTAATCATTTCCGCCTGGGTGCCCTGAGCAGGCATATTAATCGCCATTCGTTGCCCGGCAGCTTGTAATCGACGGTCCGGGGATTTTAATTCAGGCAGGTACCGGCGTCTACCCATAATTGTTTCAACATACCCTTTTTCCTGACCCTCAGCCAAAATTTTATCAACCCATTTCTTCACCTTAGGAAACGCGTCAAAATAGGCTTTAATAAACAACTGTGCTTGGCTGAAGGTAATTTTAAGATCCCGGGCTAGTGCATGCGCTCCCATACCATACATTAATCCGAAATTAATAGTTTTAGCACTTCGGCGCTGATCTTTGGAAACCTGATCAAGCGGTACATTAAAAATAAGTGCAGCCGTACTGGCGTGAATGTCGCGGTTCTCCGAAAAAATTGTTTGCATTGCCTCATCTCCTGACAGATGAGCCATAATTCGCAATTCAATTTGCGAGTAATCGGCCGATACCAGAACATAGCCGGGAGCAGCAATAAACGCTTTACGTATTTCCGAACCCCACTGACTTCGGATAGGAATATTTTGTAAATTAGGATCGGAAGATGAAAGTCGCCCGGTAGCTGCCACATCAAGCGATAATGTCGAGTGAATTCTCCCGTCCTCTTTTATATATTTCGGCAAAGCATCAACATAGGTTGATTTGAGCTTGGATAACTCACGATATTCCAATATTTTTTCGGCCACGGGACTTCCAATCGCTAACTCCTTCAATACTTCTTCATCAGTTGAACGCCCTGTTTTTGTCTTCTTGATGACAGGAAGTTTTAAATGATCAAATAATACTTCAGCCAATTGCTTAGGTGAATTTAAATTAAATTCATGTCCGGCCGATTCATAAATATCACTAACTATCTTTTCCAGTTTTGATCCAAAGATGGTACTCAATCGTTCCAGAACTGCTTTATCCACTAATACTCCCCTTTCCCGCATCCGGGCCAGAACCTCAATCATCGACAGGTCCAAATCAACTACCTGAGCAGGCTGGTCTTTCAAAAATTTCTGAACTCTGGCTTTTTCGTCTAGCACCTCTTCCTGAATTTCCTCATCAAAAGACAGTTGATCACCCTTCCTGACCGTTTTTTTGGTTTTCGATTTCTCTACAGGATCATTTGTGACAATAGCAGGTGGGCTGAATTTTTTAATCAAACTCTTAAATTCAAGTTCTTCAAATAATTTTCTGACAGTATCCCGTTCAAAATTCTCCGCGACACAGTCTTCAAGTTCAAATTGCATTGGCACATCAGTATCGATAGTAGCCAGTTTTTTAGATAAAACTGCAATTTCCGCACTGTCAGCCAGCTTCTGGCGTGTCCGTGCATCAATTTCATCTAAATGAGCATAGATATTTTCTAAAGTTCCGTACTTTTGAATTAACTTGGTCGCCCCGACATCGCCAATCCCATGTACTCCGGGAATATTATCCGAAGCATCTCCACGAAGCGCCTTAAAGTCAATCAATTGTTGTGGATCTTCAAAACCGAATTTCTCTTTAAATTTGGCCAAATCAACAATACTCCCCTCACTAAACGATTTTCCCGGCATAAAAGCTTTCACTTTAGCATCCAAAAGTTGCAACAAGTCACGATCCCCGGTCACAATAATTACTTCATCAACATCCTGCATTGATTTTGTCCAGGTCGCTATCGTACCAATAAGATCATCTGCTTCGTACCCCGATATCGCAAAAATCGGAATATTAAATGCTCTGACCACATCCCGGGTGCGTTCAATTTGGGAAGCTAATCCGTCATCCATCGGCTTTCGCTGTGCTTTGTATTGAGTAAATTCCTGATGACGGAATGTCGGACCTTTCTGGTCGAAAGTGACTGCAATATAGTGAGGCTTGAATCTCTCCAATACCTGCAATAACATCACGGTAAAACCAAATACCGCATTTACCTGTTCACCCTGAGAAGTCGAAAGAAACGGATAGGCGTGAAACGCCCGGTGTAATAACGCATTACCGTCAACCAGAATAAGTTGTTTGTGATTATTCATGATCTGAGTATATCATGATTAATTTCTTCAGAGCGTCCTGTGCCTGTTCTAAACCGGGGCTACCTTCAAACTCGACCGGATTAAATAAATAATAGTGCGCTACACTAGGAGCCTCTTTAATCTCTTCCAGAGCAGTCTGCTTACGTTCGGCAATATTATTACGGTTTGCAATCCGCTGCCAAATTTGATCCAAACTTTCCGATACTATAAATACAACAACGCAGTTCATCTTCCCTTCCAGATATTTGGTAATGGTTTTGACACCTTTTACTTCCGTACGAATGAGCGGTGTTCCAAGACGAAGGGCTTTTTCAAGACTGGAGTACGGTAAACCATACAGGCCACCAAAATGACGGTCATGTTCGATAAGTCCATACTCCGCGACTAAATGAGCATCATATTCTTCGAGTGTTTCATCGGCGCGCTGCTGGCGCATCCAGATATGACGTTCTTCAGGCTCTTGTTCTTCGATACGACGGGGTCGGCTGGTACCGGTAGTAGCTCGAACAATAAGTCCATCCTTATACAGTGGATCACTGATGGAATCCTTACCACTTCCGGAAGGACCGATGAGCATAAACACCGTTGGCAATGTCGAATCGATATGCGGCTTTTTATTGAGATAGATTAACGGAATATCCGTTTTTTCCGCTTTCCCCAGCAGATAGGGAACGGGTTCATATTGTGAAGCTAAATCACGATTCATTTTCCCATTATACGCTTGTGCTAATATAAGCTCAAGATCATCTAACAGACAACTTTTCCTGAGGTAAAGACATCATCCGTAACCGCCGCATACTCTCACGCGAGTCAACTTTATCTTTCATTTGCAGCAAATACCCTTTTCCCCGCAAATACCTTCGGAGTTTAGGCACCTCGGTAAACCGCCGAAGCGGGAACTTTCGTATTCGCCGCTCAGGATACATAACTCGTGGCCTATCGGTTGAGGCTCCGGTGACAACAGGAAAGCTATTAAAATCGACACCTCTTCTAAGTTCTGGCATAGTTTGGAGAGCAAGTATATACAATATTGCTCAAAAATACAAGAAAATATAGAATAAACAAGCTAATCATCAATTATTATGCTTATAAAAGTAGCCGGTCTTACCAAACATGTAGGAGCAAAGGAACTCATTTCCGAGCTCGACTTTACCATTTATCCTAAAGAGAAAATTGCTCTGATCGGAAGAAACGGACACGGCAAATCAACCCTGCTGCGCATCCTGTCCGGCGAAGATTCTGATTTTACGGGCAATGTCGAAAAACGCAAAAACTTACGCATTGTACTGACTCGTCAGGAACACATTAATAACAACGACATCACCGCCCTCGATTATATTCTGGAAAGTGTGCCAAATTATAATCAGTACGGCAGCGTTATTTCCCGCTATGAATCGGGCGACCATGCTGATTTGCACGCCTACACCGACGCAGTAAACTACTTTTCCGACAATGGGTACTACTATATTAAGGATCTTATCCTCGAATCACTCCGAAGCTTCCAGATCGACACTACCAAGGCGTACCACCAGCTCAAAACGCTTTCCGGTGGTGAAAAAAGATTTGTTGAACTAGTCCGGGTAATGTATTCCCAGGCTGACCTGTTACTCATTGATGAACCAACCAACCACATGGATTACGTTGGTAAAGAACAGTTTATCGACTGGCTCAAGTCAGCCACCGAAAGCATCATTATTGTCACCCATGACCGCGATGTATTGAAACACGTTACCAAAATCATTGAACTGAAAGACAAAAAAATGATTACCTTTAACGGTAATTATGACCACTATCTGAAACAGAATACAACCCAGACAACCAATTCGGTAATCCAGTATGAGAACCAGCTAAAACGGCTCGAAGAGGCCAAAAAGAAGGTTGACTGGGGGTTGCGCATGCGGGCGAAAAGCAAGGAGTGGAAAATTCGCTATGATCACTGGCTACGGGACTACGAAAAAATTAAAGCCGAAACGGTAAAACCTTCGTTTTGGATAGATCAGGAATCAAAAGACTTGCTTGATCAGGAGATTGTAGATTCGTACCACAAGTATAAAGAAAAAAACATTGCCATTACAGTAAAAGAACATAAAGAAAAAGTGAGTCACCTGCTTTCATTAAAACATCTCTCCTTGGGATATGACCGACCGCTATTTGAACAGATCAACTTCTCTATGCATAACCACGACCGGATATTTATCAAAGGTCGCAACGGTGCAGGAAAAAGCACCCTGGTCAGAACAATACTTTCTACGTACCGGCAGAAACAACCGGGCGCAACTACCTTCGCCGGCGAAATAGAGCTGGGCGCCGATTTACGCATCGGCGAATACGAACAGGAAATTAATCCCGATTTCTTAGGTCAGGGATTGGCCACTGCAATTAAAGAAGCCTACGAAAGCTTTGGAATACTACTTGAAGACCGGAAAATAAAATCGCTGATGGCCCAATACTTATTTGACCCGGTTCTCGAAGCGAATCAAACCCTGGAAACACTATCCGGAGGTCAAAAAGCCCGCTTTCAGATCATTAAAATGTTAGCCAACAATCCAAATTTACTGATCCTTGATGAACCCACCAACCATCTCGACTTGCCTTCAATTGAAGAGCTTGAAAATGCACTCCAGTCCTTCCAAGGGGGAATTCTCTACGTCTCACACGATACCTATTTCATAAAAAAAATGGGTGGAAAAGTAGTCGAAATTTAAGTGGCTATTATTGGACTCGAACCAATGACCTCTTCGATGTGAACGAAGCGCTCTAACCAGCTGAGCTAAACAGCCATTAAAAATGCCGGGCAGATTTCTCCAGCCCGGCATAAGTATACTACATCTCTAATTTTCGTCTAATAGGCGCTTAAATCCTCATCGTCGACAGTACCCGGATCCTCACCTGCCGGACGTGTCATTCCCGCATCTGAACCTCCGGAGGTATCGTCACCTGCAGGGAACGTACCGTCCTCATTTGGCCTCATCCGATCTGAATTGGCGTCACCGGATTCGGAACTTGATACACAGTACAAACTGCCAAGTATATCAGGTTTAGCCATTATCCCCGTACTGTTTCCGGACTTCTCTTCCAGGCGCGCACAGAGACTAAAATCATTACCATCTTCAGTGACCGTATACTGATACGGTGCTTTCGTCTTTGGATCAACCGGCAAAGTCCCTATTCCTCCAGCCTGCACTAAAGCGTCCAGTGATGTCGGATAGGTACCATTGGTTGCTTTATACAGATCAAGACTCCCCTGTATTTTCGCTAAATCAGCCATCCGGTTGGCATCACGGGCAGTCTTTACTAACCCTGAAGGGTTAATCGCCAATAACATAATAGGTAATGCAAACAAAGCGATCATCGCTACTATACCTACTACAGCCATAACCGTAAACTTTTTACGGGTACCATCAGCAATGGGAATTACTCCCGGCTTTAGAGCTTTAAGATTCTCATAGAGCGCAAATCCATACGTCACAGCCAGAAAATTCATGGCCATTTGCACTACCCAGGAGACCAGTGCCACAATTCCGGCAAACATCGGATAGCCTGCCTTGGCCAGTTGCTCCTGTAGCGCCGAAATAAGAATTATCAGGATAAAATACACTAATCCGAGAACAAAAAACCGCCCGAATACTCCCCACCATCGTCCCCGAACATATTCCCGGCTTGTTAAGGCGGCATTCAATCCTTTAATATTCTGGTCAACCAGCACCAGGTGACTGAACGCAAATGCCACCGCCAAAATGATACCCGGTATTATTAACACCATAAAACCGGTTGCCACGATCAAACCTAAAAGTAAACTAACCCATAAATAGGGAAGAATATATTGTTTTGACGCGCTGTACGCCTCATTAAAACTAACATCACGGTCATGATGAACAACTAAGTAGATTTCTGCTAGTTGAACCCACATCCCAACCACCAGGAAGACAATGTAAGACACTACAATTGCAATAATAATGCCGGCGCCGAGACCACTAAAGTCCGACATCCCGCCCAGCATGGCGGTTCCCCCAACCATTACCACCATCAGGATCATCCATGCGATAACAAATCCAATTAAGGGCAGGAATATCAGGAGAGCTGACTTCCACTTTTTTTCAAAAATCATCCACGCGCGATCAAAAAGTTGCGATGGACCCAATAATGTTTGCTCCATACATACCTCACAAATTAGTTGTACTAATAACAGTATTCACCGAGCAAATGTGCTTTGCAAGGGGCAGCTGAGAATATTATGAGAGGATTCTATCATTGAATAGCACTTTTTGCATGAAGACCCATGTGGCTGTGATAATACGACGATATCGCTGCGGTTGTTTAAGCAGTCTATATACCCATTCCAACCCCATAGAACGCATCCATGCAGGCGCTCGCGGTACTCTCCCACCAATATAATCAAACGTACCACCAACACCAACCGCTATCCTGAAATTCAGTTGGTCACGGTAACGATCTATCCATAAATCCTGCCAGGGATGCCCGTACGCAACAAGTAAGACATCCGGCTTAAAATTGATTATGTCTGCAATTACGACTGAGTTTTCCTTCTCATCACTGTGCGCAACATTCCGCACACCATTTGAAGAACGGAAATGAATATCGGGATTAACTTGTTGTAATCTTCTCATTGCCATCGAAGATACGCTGTCGGCACCGCCAAGAAGATATATTTTCCGCCCCTTCATCCACTCTTGCTGAACGAGCAGCCAGGTAAAATCAACTCCGGTAATCCTCTCCAAAGTCTTTCCTTCAAACACAACCGGACGATTTTTTATTCCCACCTGCCAAAAAGAGGTAAGAAAAGAAAAGTACGCTCTTACTTTAGTCGTTGGCTTTTTTTTCAATGCGTAATCAATAGCACACAGGACTCCAACACCATCGATCAGTGAAATATCCGCCGCATTAATTACGCGCCTAAAAGCATTATTTGTCTGGGCTTCAATAATAAACTCAGGATTGGTAGTTACCAGATGGTGTTTCTTACCATCCTCAAGATATTGTAAAAGGACATCCAGCAATTCCTGCTTATTCGTAGTCGACAGTTTGACATCGAGTAAATACATAATCTATTTCTCAAGCACCCGTAGGGTCTCATCCCCTGCCTTCTTCCAACTAAACCGCTGTACATTCACTAAGCCCTTCTTGCGCAACGAATCAGCATAAAGCCGATCTCCAAGAACTTTGTTGATTCCACGCGCAATATCCTCAGGGGATTCGGGATCTACGTATTCACACCCATCTCCCCCCACTTCCGTCATTGGTTTTTTGCGGGAAGTAACAACAGGAGTATTTACGGACTGGGCTTCAATAATCGGAATACCAAATCCCTCAAAAAGAGACGGAAAAACAAAAACCTTAGCTCCTTTTAATAATGAAATCGCTTCAGCATCAGGTACATGCCCCAGGAACTTAACCCTATCCGCCACCCCAGAACGCGCAGACTCCGCAAAGATATCTTCATGCAACCAGCCTTTTTTACCGGCCAAAGCTAATTGCAGTTTCGGCATCTGTTCCTGAACAAGCGAGGATTGGATAACCTGACTAAAGGCCTGTATCAAACGCACCAGATTTTTGCGCGGCTGAATTGTCCCGATGAATAATATATAGTCGGAGTCGAGACTGTAATGAGATAGTAGCGTAATCCCCGGCTTCTGAATATTTTGTTTATTAAATGAATCCCAGCCAAAACCTTCATAAATTACACTTATTTTCTTTTCATCTGCTTTTAACTTACCAACCAAATCTTCCTTAGTAGCTTCTGAAACGGCAATAAGCCGGTCGGCATGTTTCACCGCGTATTCAGTTGAACGATTAAGCCATAACTTTTGAGGAAATTGATGATACTGTGGCAGGTATTCATAGCCCAGATCATGAATAGTCACCACCGTTCGGATTTTCTTCTTACGAACTACCGGCAGGGTATGAGCAGGAACAAACAAGACATCAGGAGGATATTTCCATAATTCTCTGGCTAAGCCCACTTGAGTCCACAACCACTTATTTTTTATCACAATCAGGCGGTAATTTTGGGTTGGAGGAAGCTGTTTTCGAACTGTTTCAACCCACTGAGTTACCCGTTCTTTCTGTGATTTTCCCTGGTACATTTCCTCGGCACGTTTATCGAGAAGCTCAGCCGGCAAGCGCAGATATATTTTATAAGCATTACGCCGGTCAGTCTGAAGCAGATTTACCAGAATATTATATGAATAATTCTCAGTACCTGTTCTCTCGGAGATAAAAGCCCGGGATGCATCAAAACCAATAATCATATGCCAATATTATATTCATAATAGCCTAAAAAGGCCACCACGTATAATAGAGTCGGTAGAGATCCAAGATAGGGTTTTAACGTCGACTAATTCCCCGTTTATATAGGTCGATATTCTCAATTGCAACACCGGTACCAATCGCCACACACATAAGAGGATTCTCGGCGACATACACAGGAACACCGGTCGACATACTCAGAAGTTTATCCAAATTTCGAAGTTGAGAGGTGCCCCCTGACAATACTATACCTTTATCGATTATATCGGCAGCTAACTCCGGCGGCGTTTGCTCCAAAACATGACGTGCCATCGAAACAATCGACTGAAGACTTGGACTGATCGCCTCATGAATATCATCCGAGCTAACTTCGATAATTTTCGGTAATCCATCAATCGCGTCACGTCCTTTTATCTCCATAGCCAGAACCGGATCCAGCGGGATAGCCGAAGCAATATTAATTTTAATCTCTTCCGACATGCGTTCACCAATAATAAGATTAAATTTACGACGAATATACGTCGCAATCGCTTCATCAATTTTATTCCCAGCTACCCGCACCGAACCGTGAACAACCACTCCGCCCAGCGAAATAACAGCTGACTCTGCCGAACCACCACCAATATCGATAATCATATTACCCGAGGGATGTGCAATCGGAATCTTAGCGCCAATTGAAGCAGCCAGTGGCTCATCAATCAAGTACGCGGTCTTAGCCCCCGCCGACATAGTTGCATCAAGCACCGCCCGGCGTTCCACCGACGTAACCCCTGAAGGTACACATATCATCACTTCCGGCTTAAAAAACCGCGAAGTACCACAGACTTTATCGATAAAATAACGGAGCATCGCTTCGGTAATTACATAATCTGCAATTACACCATCACGCATCGGGCGCGAAGCAACTATATTAGTTGGAGTACGCCCTAACATTTCGCGCGCTTCATTTCCAACCGCCACTACTTTATTGTCATCAACCGATACAGCAACCACCGACGGCTCATTCAGAACAATCCCCTCACCCGCCAAATACACCAGCGAATTCGCCGTTCCCAAGTCAATACCGATACGTTTAGTAAAATTCATCATAAGTATCCTATACTCTGACACTGCAGTGATGTCGTAGTGAACGACTCAAAAAACTCCGAACTGGGAATTTGAGGATTTTTGCGTAAGAAATCTGACTTGTCTGAGGAGCATGCGACGAGTTGTCAGATTTTAGCAAAAATCGAAAATTCATAACGTTTTTTGTCGGAGTGAACAAACGACGTTACTGCAGTAGCGTGAGCACTCCAAATATACCAGAAAACCCCCTCGGATACCAGTTTGGTATAATAGATCAAATAGCCTGCTTTTAACCCTTTACCACACTCCTATTACCCTTTATTATTAACCTATGGATAAAAAAACAAGAATTCTCGTTTCGATCGCCTCAATAGTAATATTGGGCTTAGGAACCATTATCGGCGTCCTCCTGGTACAGGGATATACTTTTGACGCCAAAAACAAGAAAGTTGTACAGACCGGAGTATTAGTCGTAAACTCAGTGCCGAATGGTGCTCAAATTTATATTGACGGTCACTATCAAAACGTAACGAATACCAGTATCTCCTTTCTCCCAGCCAAAAAATACAGCATCCGTATAACCAAGGAAGGATATATTCCGTGGGAAAAAGAGATGACAATCGACAACCAAATTATCTCAGAAATTGAGGCAATACTGTGGCCGGCCACACCGAGCGTAAATCCGATAACCAATACCGGGGCTATTGATGTCAAACTTTCGCCCGACATGCTTAAAGCCGCATACGCCATACGATTTAGCGAAAAGGATAAAGCCGGCTTATGGATAATGGATATGGCTAAAAGAACAGTATTTTCCGGACCCTCTACGGATTTTACCCAAATTGCACGGAACACCAACGACTTAGACTTCAGCAGAGCCGAATTACTGTGGTCACCGGACAGCAAACAAATCCTGGCAACACTTCAGGAAGGCAACCGGCCGGAAGCACGATATACCCGTAATTTTCTTCTTGATATAACCAAACTAAACACCAATCCTACCGATATAACACTTTCCAAGGACGGACAATTAAAGACCTGGAACGATGAACTGAATAAAATTGAAAATGTCCGGTTAACTAAAATAGCCAGCGATGTTAAAGCAATCAAGATAGCTTCCGATTCGGCAATTCCGTTGAAATGGTCATACGACGGCACCATGTTCCTGTACGCAACAAAAGATACACCGGACACTGCTGCAACCCAAAAGCCAAAAGTGGTAGTAGTGCCTTCGCTCAATAAAACAGCCACTCAGTCAGCTGCTGCCGTAGATGCCATTGAAGCCACCAGCGCCGCCAGTTATATTTCACGAATAGAAAGTCAGACCGCCAGCTTCTCGGCCAACCTGAATGTAAAAATTTACGATACCAAGAAAAAAACCAGCTTCGATATGCCTAAGGCAAAATATTACGCCTGGTACCCCGCTGAAGAAAAAGCTGATCGGGAAATTCAACACCTGGTTATGGTTGAAGATGGTAGTATCTCCATGGTCGAAACCGACGGTAAGAACAAGTCGACGATTTATTCAGGTCCATTTGAAGACAGCATTGTCTTCCCCTGGCCTGACGGAGGACGTCTGGTGATACTCACCAACTTCAATCTTAAGGCAGGAACTGAACCAAATATTTATACAATAAATCTAAGATAAGCTCTATGAAAATACGGTATAGCTTATTAATAGGATTTTTTCTCTCCTTGGCATCAGGACTCTTTGTTTCTGAGACATGCATTCTCGTTTGCAACGATACACGAGGTTGGCCCGTGCCTTATGCGACTGCGTTGTTTGATGGAGTAGATTTTATATTCTTTTTAATAAATACAATGCTCTGGGCGATAGTAACTTGGATAATAGGACTAATCGCAATAAAACGAAGTAAATATTAACGATCCAATTTAGCTCGAACAACTAATCGTTGCCAGGTAGTTCCCGGAGGCCAGCAGGTTTGTAAGCTCAATACCGGTTCCGAATATTGAGATTCCAATGGAGCCAAATCACGGGCACTGTGCACTTGCTTATCAAAAACCAGATAATCGTATCGCTCCCCTTTATAAAATGTTGAAATTCGATCACCCGCGTCCAGATTATGGAGCAGGAAGAAAACAGCATTATATTTGGGGATATCCCACGCATTTAACGTGTTATGGGCAAATAGATAGACATTACCGGTTTCCCCCGGAAAACGGGAGCCTTTAGCATGCGCCACACCTTTCTTCAAAGCAGCGTCATAGGCTTCCTGACTAAACGGATCGACATCGGCAACAATGGCCGAGTTGGCATGAATTTTCTCAATTACAATGCCATAATCGGTATTAACCGGTTCATCAGTTAACGCCGGGAGTACTTTCTTCACCACCTCCCCTGATTGAGTAGCCACAGCAGGAATGCGTACACTTTCAGGAATTTGCGCCTCTTCTGCCGCACGGTTAGTAGTCGCCCGTTCCCACCGGTAGCCTACTTCAGCAGCTATTACAGGGTAAAACTGAGATGCCACAAATAGCAGGGAACCGATAATCAGGATATTACCAACGGTACGGATCATGAAGATTTTTCGGTATTTAGACCGGTCTTCGTGAACAAAAAACATATGGAAAAAATCCTGAAAGATACTCATAAAGTACTGCCCAATTATACAAAATTTCAGCTCATTTTACAAAGACCTGACCTTCTTCAACTCCGAAGACCCGGTCAAATCCAAAACCCTCATTAAGAAAAAAATCCTCCTCAGTGCCTGTAATAAAGGTTTGATACCCTTCAGTCATTTGAGATAATTCATGGCGGTGTGATTTATCAAACTCCGAGAAAATATCATCCAGCAACAGCACCGGCTTCATATCTCTGGCTTGCTCAATATAAAGTAGCTGCATTTTCTTATAAAAAAACAGTGCTGCCCGCTGCTCCCCCCGTGAACCATATAAAGATAAGTCCTTTTCCTTGAGAAAAAATGAATAATCATCTTTGTGCGGTCCGTACTGGGATGCCGCACTCAAAATCTCTTTTTCAATATTCGTCTGAATACGTTCACCGTAAAGTGCTGCCATTGTCCCAAGAAACGTATCCCCTAATGAGTCATCATCACACCCTATTTTAGGAGCATATGAGATTAAGTATCGCTCCTGTCGCTGTTTCAGAAAATGAAAAAACTGATACCGGTATTGATAAATCTGACTACCCAACTGAACAAGTGACTGCGTCCAGTATTCGAGCTGGTTAACATGCGCCTGCCCTTCACGAATCCGTTCCAACAAACGGTTACGTGCCACGAGTATCTTGCCATATTGAGAAATAAGATGACCATAATGCGGATAAGATTCGGATAAACAAACATCCAGCGCTTTTCTGCGGGCAGATGGCGATCCGACAACTAACGATATATCTTCAGGCGAAAACAGTACTACCGGAAAATACCGGGTAAATGTCTCTTTCTTTCTCCTGATATCATTTACCAGATACGACTTCTTTACCCCTGCCCGTTCAGTGTTTCGCTCGATTACTAAGGCTAAATTTGTTGCCTCGTCGTCAACAACAATCGATCCGTCAACACGAGCGAATGAAGAATCATGCGCGATAAGGTCGCTATCCAATACCGAACGCCAGCTTTCGCCTCTTGAGAGAATGTACAGCCCTTCTAAAATATTTGTTTTTCCCTGAGCATTCTCTCCAAGGAAACCTACCCTGGCATACCCGAGATCAAGTGAAATATCCTTCAGATTCCTGAAATTTTGTAATCGCAATGTCGTTATTTTCATATATAGGGGAAGCAGAACTCAGTCTCGGACTAATCTCTTTTGTATAAAAGCCGCTCAGTAACAAACCGTTTCGATTGAATAAACAAACCGATAAACATTATACACAATGCAATCGTACTGATAAGAGTCACGGTGCCAAACCAGTCGGCTAACGAACCAACAAGAATAACCGGCAACGTTGCCAATGAGGACATCAGCATGTTAAGTACACCGAACACCCGACCACGCAGATCTTCAGGGGTATATTCCTGAAGCACAGTTTGTGCGGGAATAACAATCGAAACATTGAAAAACCCCAGAAAATAAGAAAAAATAGCCAGTAAACCGGACAACCCGATAATATGTTCCAGAGATCGACGAAAATGCGGAGACAACGCGATAGTGCGAAAACTCAAGTAATCTGAGATAACCGGAGCTGATGACAAAAAAAGCAACATAATACTGACACCGATAATTGAAATTTCCACTAGCCGCCGTCGCGAGAACATTCGGGCATAGGCGCCATTAAAAAAAGCTCCGGTAATTAAACCCAAGCCGAGGGGAAGCATAATAATGTAGCTCGCATTTGTGGCGGGAATCTGCAAAATATTATTAATATATTCCGGTATTAAGACACTCAAAGTACTGACAAAAGCCTGAACAGCAGTTAATAATAATATTGAAACCATAATCGTTTTTTGTTTAATAATATAGTGTAGACCTTCTTTAATTTCCTCAAGAGCAACTTTCATCGCATCAACAACTTTGCGGTCCTTGTGAGCCGGATCAATCTTTTGATCAACTAACGGAAATCGGACAAAGATAATACTCGCCAATGCCGTAAGAAATCCCGCAATAAGGAATGGTGTAATGTAGTTATTGGTCAAACTAATCGCAGGACCGGCAAGTGAATACCCGACAATCAAAGAAGCGTAAATAGTTAAAGAAAAAAGGGAGTTTGCTTTAACTAATAACCCTTTACTGACAATTGTCGGAATAGTCGCAGCTTCCGCGGGAAGAAAAAATTGACTAACCACACTAATAAGAAACGACAAGAGAAATATTATTGCCAAAGAGCTCCCGGCAAACCAGAAACTAAGAAAAAGTATCGCTAAGAGCACATCAGTCGTCTGGATAATATGCTTACGGTTGACCCGGTCGGCAAAAACACCGGCAAAAGTACCAAAAAGTATAGACGGTATACTGAGAGTCAAAACCAATAACGATACCATAGTATTTCGCTTAGTCAATTCATAGACCCACAGAATCAAGGCAAAATTAATCATGCTGTATGATAGCTGTAAACAGAATTGATTGGCCCAGAGCAGCAAAAATGCCTTATTTCCTAGCAAATCCTTAAATGTAGAATGAGGAGTCTCTGACATAAACAACTATTCTCTCCAGAATAACATTGAATCTTTAACCTTTTCAAAGAGGCTTTTTCTCTCCAACTCCTTAGCTTTATCCAGTTCGCTCCAATCGCCCATCTTATATTCCACATCTACTTTCGAAAAAGATCCATGACGATAGGCTTGCCAGGCAATTAACATTGTCTTAACCATAAACTGCGCATGTCCTTCACTTCGTAATCGCCGAACATCGGTATAATATTTTGGTTTCTTCAGCACGGCATACTTGCCATTAGCAGCAATCGCCCGCTTAACCAGATCGACATCTTCAGCAACACGAAGTTCTTCATTGAATCCGTTGATTGCGTCAAAAAGAGCTTTCCTAATATAAAGGTTCATCCCATATCCAAGCGGCCATACATACCGAGACAAATCCGTAACCAGATTACCGCCAAGCCAGAAAAACCAGTCCATCGGATTTTTACTATCCGGCCAGATATAGGCAGTGGCAACATCGGCATGTGCTTTTTCAACCTCATCCAAAAAATCTGCAATATAACTCTGATCTAAACGGCTGTCAGCATCGAGAAACAATAATTGATCCGTGCTCGCCTTCTTGGCACCTAGATTGCGCTGATAAGAGACACCTTTCTTGTCAGATTGAATAAGTTGAATTTGAGGCAAAATTTTATCAAATCTCCCAATTACCTCCACAGTTTTATCGGAAGAGCCGCCGTCCACAATAATAAATTCAAAATTTTGATTAGTCTGTAATGATAGCGTATACAGCAGTTTGCCAATATATTTTTCTTCATTAAGACATGGCGTAACGATAGTAAGTTGTCTTGAATTCATGAATCTCCCTTAAAACTCATCGGACCACTGTGGATCAACCGGATCGGCTAATTCAATATCCTTGCTACCGGTCTGTGTCGGAGCAACCACATACTTAATTCCATCTTCTTTACCGGGACCACAGGAAGTTGTAGTAAGACCTGGGGTAAAGTGAGGCAATAAACACATTTTATAGCCTGGAGGATCGTACATTTTCTTATCCGGATAGTATTTTGTATACGCTTCAATGATTGAGAAGGATACTAATCCTTCAGGAGTAATATTGATTCCCTGGAAACCTCCCCAGCCGTATCCACCATCCTGAGCACGGGAAACTTTACCGGATAACGGAAGCCCCTGTTCCCACCGGCCGTTACTACCGTTCTTATATGCATACTGCATTTGAATAAAACCGCTGTAATTTAAGAATCTATAAACGATAACTGTCGTGTCACCAATCCGGGCAATCGCACTATTCGAGGATTCCGCAAAACGTCGACTTCCTAAGTCATATTGCAACATATCCTTGGCGTCTTGACCGGGTGCATATTTAAGCAATCCCCGCTCATAGTCAATCGATCGACGCACCGCAAATTCAGGTTTAGTAAATACATTCCCATTTGTCACATAAGTTGTATGGATAACCCCTACCTGCCCGTTTAAAGTATTTCGACCCACCGGAGTAACTGCCGCTGCAATATCGGCAAAACATGAGTTAAATGAACCGGATGGCGTACCACTCAAGGCGCAACGTGCCTGAACCGTAAATGGACGCGAATCATAACCGCCGGTCTTAAGATTCATGCCATCGGCATTAAGCGGCACCGGCCGTGACGGAACTATATTGGTAAGCCCGGTGTCTCCAAAGTAGAACTTCGAATAATACAGGTTCCCGCCGCCTTCGTCAGCACCAAGCACATGAATTCCATCCAGTTCATCGATAGCAAAAGCTCCGTTAAATGGAAACTGCACAGGCAATTTCTCTTTGGGCGTCCAGCTTTTACCACCATCATAACTAATAGTATAGGTATACTTTTGAGCACCGCTACCACCCAGTGGATAGAAAACAATAACTGAACCTTTAGAATTTACAAAGGTATACAAAGCGAAGTGTTCATATCCGATATCTCCATATCCGGGAACTGGAGCAAACGGGCTCAAAAAGTCTGGCTCATCAGAAATCGAGACATACAGCTGTTTACCCGCAATTGTAGCAACCGAATAGCGTTGCCCTTTTACCTGTTGGTGGAGCGCCGGAACTTCTTGCGGATCATCCAAACGGCTTCCGTCCCGTAACGGCCTGGCACCAAGCGGTTTTCCATCAACAAAAACAGTACCCTTTAATCGCCCCTGCTCACCTCTGAGATAGGCTCGATGAACCCCAGATTGAGTTACTCCATATCCAGTTGGTAAAAGCTCAGCATTAGCAAAACGATAGTCATTGGAAATTTCGACATCGGCGCCAAGCTCACTGACGAAATCCATTTCAAAAGGACCATGTCTGTTAACACCCGAAACATCTCCACCAATATCGAATGCCGCAGGAAGTCCCTCCGGACTACCGTCAATCCGGGTCTTCTTCTGAGAATCCAACCATTTGCGATCCTGACCTGAATAGAGTCCCAACTTATCGTACAGTGCCGGCTTATAATACTGCTCAATGGCATCCTGATCAAAAGGAAGTTCATTCGTTTTATTATCAAACGTACCTGCAGATAAGTACGGTTTGGTTGAGAAACTCACCGGAGCGACACCCGGACCTGCCGGTGTTCCCGGCTCACTGTCTGTGGAAGTTGGATCCTGGAAAATAATATCCGGAGTGTCTCCCAATGCACAAACGTTACTTTCAAGTGGAGGATACTGTATCGGCTGAGCCGGAGCACCACCATTTGCAGTAGGCTCGGCACACAAGATATCGGCAATGAAGTTCTTATCTTTTGGTGTTCTAAACACGCAGATACCGTCTGCACCGTCCGGTGGATTTGGATACGTGCTCAGATCCGTTACCTGGCAGTCAACATCTGGTAAGTTATATTTATCGGCGCAGAAATTAGGTGTAGCGGTATTACAATACCAGGGGCCGGTATGAATGATCGGCGGAATAGCCCGGGCAATCTGTCGGATAGTTTGAACATACGGTACGTTAATTTCCTGTGAATCGGTAATACCTTGAAACGGTGTGTCAACACCGTTACAGCTCAAATCCCATCGCCACGCTCCGGCGCTTTCTACCGGGGTATACGTACAATCCTGTCGGGAAATAGTCCCGTTGGTCTCAAAAGTCAGTTTACCTTTGGAGATAGTCTTAGTATCAATACATTTGGTTTTCCAGCGATCCTCACCATATTTGGCAATTGCGGCAGTCTCATCGACAGTGACAAACGGAGTGAGCAAATTATAATAATTCCAGAATATTTGGGAATAGTTATAAGACTTGAGATTAGCATCAAAACCGTACGATACACCTTGTCCTGGATTAAAACTCATCCCTCCGCCTTCTGACAAGTCGTCATAATTCGGATTCTTAACTTTGCCGTTAGTTATGGCTCCACCCCACACTGCCGGCTGCCAATAACACTCTACTGCCTCGACAGGTTGCACAAAAACACTCGACGCGAGAATCGAGTAAAACACTATACCGAGAGACAAAAACGAGCTTAAATACTTAGGCAATCGATATTTCATATAACTTATTGTACACTATCTATGCAATTGTTAATATGAGTATATGCAAAATAAAAACAAGTTACAAATAGCAAAAAACAATCTGACTTTTGCCGTTTTATTAGCCTTTATCGGTATTTCTATTGTAGTAATTGTGGCTATTTTTGCACTTCGTCCGCAGGAAATTGCTGAGATTAACGATAATCCGGTTCCTACGCCGGTAGCCACCTCCACTCCAACGCCTATTCCTGTTAATAACTCCGGCCCGATCCGGGCCAACAATGGTCCAAGCGAAATAATCCCCTACGATCACGGCTATCTGTCAATTGATAGCAGCTATACAATCGACATGGACAATGAAAATCGTACGGCAAAATATACTAAATCCATGGGGCCGGATAATACCGAGGAATTATTCCTGACATTTGATAAAAACCCTGCCGGCGAAGGCCTGCAGCGTTTTGCCCAACACTATTTTAGGCCGCGAGCCGACAATGCCTTCAATACATATCAGAGAAAATACCTCTTATTTAATGCCATCACCGGAACCCTGGTATATGAAGAAATAAATCAGGTGGTGACCCTCACAATTATCGAATACGGAAGAAACTTTTACATACTTTCAGTTCGGAATAACCTCCTCGACCGGACCATAGAACAGGCTCAAAAGGAAAACGAGTCGCGCATGGAAGAAGTTTTAGATAGACTCCGCCTGCCTGAAGGAGATCCTAATCTCAGATCAGATTTTGCAGTCCAGTAGCTAACGCTGGCAATTGTGACAATAATGGGTTCCTCTCCCTGCAAACTTAGTCTTTTGAATTGGGAAACCACAAACCCGGCACGACAGTCCTTCCCGCATATACACATTTGCTTCATTTAAAAAGTCACCCTTAGAACCGTCTACCGTAATATAATTTGTCCGCGAAGAACCTCCCAGCCGAACCCCCTGGTGTAATACTGAAATAATTCCGGCATACAATAAAGAAAGTTCAGATTTGGTTAATGAACCCACTTTTCGCGTTGGCAAAATGCCGGCACGGAACAAAGATTCATCAACATAAATGTTACCCAAACCGGCAATTTTGGTCTGGTCCAACAGGAATAGCTTACAATTCATTCGCGGGAATCGTTTCGCCAACCCTTCAAGATACGGCAAAGTAAAGCGGGCATCAAACGGCTCAACTCCTAGTTTCCTCAAAAATGGATACTGTTCCAGGTCCACTGTTTTAAGAACCAGTACGTATCCAAATGTACGGGTATCATTAAAAAATAAACGTTCTCCCGACATAAATTCGAATATGACATGCGTACTCTTGTTAGGATATACTTTATCGGATAGCAATGATTCAAGAACAAGTTGACCGGTCATTTTCAGATGGATTAAAATGGAATATTCACCGTTCGTTCGAAGCACAAGTAGCTTTCCCCTGCGACCGATAGCAGTAATAGTTGAGCCGATTACAGCCGCTATCGCCCCTCTAACCATCTTTGGGAGAGACACCTGGACAGCACGTATTTCCTGACTGATAATGACTCTCTCAAGACCAAGGCGAATTGTTTCAACTTCCGGAAGTTCAGGCATACTGAGTAGTTATAACATAAAAGAAAACCCATACCAAATTGGTATGGGTAACCTAAAATCGATATAAGAATAGTATCTTTAACGCTTCGGAGAACTCTTCTTCGCACGGGCGGCATGTGCCATACCATATTTCAAGCTTTCCTTCATACGCGGATCTCGGGTAAGAAGTTTATGCTTTCGAAGTTGAACTTTAAGTGTAGGATCAAACTTAAGTAAAGCCCGGGATAACGCATGAGCAACAGCTTCAAGCTGTGATTCGACTCCACCACCATTTACTCTTATAGAACCGGTAAATCGACTTAAGGTGTTAGTCACTTTAAATGGCCGAGTGTAAACAGTTGCACGAACTTGACCGGCAAAATATTCTTCAATCGGGCGATCATTTACAGTCATGCCGTCTTTACCTAATTTAATATGAGCACGTGCAGTAGAAGTTTTTCTGCGTCCGGTACCTTTATAGATTGCTTCAGTATTCTCTGCCATTATTTATCTCCTTTTACAATTTTTTCCTCATAAGGATGTTTATCATCTGAATAAACAAACAGCTTGGCAAACATCTTTTCACCTAACTTAGTTTTAGGCAACATCCCCCGAACAGCTTTTTCAACAACAATGCGCGGATCTTTGATCATCTGCTCGCCAAGTGAACGGGTCTTCATACCACCCGGGTAACCACTGTGACGATAATACGTCTTTGTCTCAAGTTTATTGCCGGTTGTTTTAACCTTTGCGGCGTTAATAACAACTACATAATCACCGGTATCCTGATGATTAACAAAATAAGGCTTGTGCTTACCAATCAATAACTTAGCAATCTGAGTGGAAACTCGGCCGAGTGTTTGATCAGCAACATCAATGACGTGCCACTTTCGCTGTACCTGTGATGGTCTGATTCCTGTTGAACTTTTCATATACCTTATTTCTCCTCCACTTTGGTTTTCTTAGCTCTTTTTGCAGTTGTCTTAGCAGCTTTTTTCTCTTCTTTAACTGGAGCTTCCTCAACCAGCATTTTGATTTTCATCATTTTCGAACTGTCACCTGCACGTTCTCCAACAAGTTTTTCAGTTGTTGAATAACCGCTTAAGCGATTCTGCATTTTTGGCAACAACACATCAAACAGCTTAACAGCTGCTTCTGACTGAGTTACATAGGAATTAACAATGCGTCGAGCCTGTAAATCGTTCTTCTTAGCGCGAGTAACAACTTTATCAAAGAAAGTCTTTAAAGCCTTAGCTTTGGCTTCGGTTGTAGTAATCTCTTCGTGCATAATGTACGAAGTTAAAAGATTTCGTAATAACGAATTACGATGATCCTTATCTACATTAAATTTTGTTCCAGATACTCTGTGGCGCATTATTTCTCCTTAGTGTTCTTAAGATTTCGAAAGAAAATTTCTCATCTTATTTACCAATCCCTGGGAGTCCTTTCTCTTTCAATTTTACTTCAACTTCTTTAAGTGATTTTTCACCGAAATTAGGCATCTTCAAAAGCTTATCGCGACCTGCATTTACAACATCATCAACTGTTTCATAACCATTTTCCTTCAAACGATTAGCGATCTTTGGAGGAAGATCAAGTTCATCAACAGTTAATTTCTCGGTATTATGAGCAACAACTTTGGGTTTTTCCTGAACAGTTTCGCTTACTGCATTAGCTTCCGCACCACTCAGGAAACTGAAATACTTAGTCAGAATTGTAGCTGACTGACGCATAGCATCCATAGGAGTTATGGTACCATCGGTGAAAATTTCCATGTTGAGCTTATCAAAGTTGGTGATTCGTCCAACACGTGTAGTTTCAATTGTGTAATTAACACGAGTAATTGGCGAATAGTGAGCATCAAGTAAAATTTCACCAAGTTTCTGTGCAGCCGAAGGATCATTCGAAACACGCTCATCAGCAGTTACGTATCCAACACCACGCTCGACAACTAATTCCATATCTAAAGCAGCTTTATCATCTGCCAAATGAGCCAAAACTAAACCCGGATTAACAATCTCTACGGACGGATTTTTCTCAATATCTCCTGCGGTAACAGCACCACTACCTTTGGAATGCAGTTTCAAGGTTACTTCATCATCACCGTGAAGATTAATGCGGATTTTCTTTACATTAAGAAGAAGGTCAACAACATCTTCAGTCATTCCTGACATAGTCATAAACTGATGAGGAGCACCCTTGATTCGTACTTTAGTGACAGCAGCACCAGGAAGGCTGGTCAAAAGTACACGTCGCAAACTATTACCTAAAGTCTGACCATATCCGCGTTCTAAGGGTTCGATAGAGATAGTTGCAGAGTTTGTTCCTTCTGATACTAAAATAACTTTTGTTAGATCTAACATGCGTTTTGCGCCGAGCCTAAGGCGCCTCCTCCATTATCTTGAATAATATTCAACAATCAAAGATTCATCAATTTCCGTTGGTGCATCTGACCGTGTCGGTAAACCTTTAATTTTTCCCACCATACCTTTTTTCTCTAACCAGACAGGAACTTCACTATCTTTAGTAACTTCTGCAGTGGCTTTGAGAGCCGGAATCTTTAATCCTCTTTCATATAACGAAATAACCATACCGGGTTCTACTATAAATGATGGAATAGAAACCCGCTTCTCGTCAACTTTGACATGCCCATGGTTAACATACTGACGGGCTGCTGCCCGAGTTGGAGCAAATCCGAGACGATACAAAACATTATCAAGTCGTCGCTCTAATAACTGCAGGAACATTTCACCGGTAGCACCACGAGTCCTGGCAGCCAAGTTAAAGAACCGGACAAACTGTCGTTCCGGCAAACCATACATAACGCGAACCTTCTGTTTCTCACGCAATTGAACACCGTAAGAACTGGTCTTACGCTTACCTTTCTGCCCATGCATACCTGGTGGAACAGTCAATCGCTTTCCAGCAGATGTTTTAACGTAGGATTTCAAACCAAGATCTGTACCCTCACGTCGCATTAATCGTGTTTTAGGACCTGTATAACGTGCCATAGATTAGACTCTCCTCTTTTTCTTTGGGCGACAACCATTATGGGCTAACGGTGTGACATCTGATATTGAACTAATACCCATTCCGGCAGCTTTCAAGGCGCGTATTGCACCGTCACGACCGGCTCCTGGACCTTTAATAAATACATCAACTTCGCGTAATCCCATATCCATCGCCTTACGAATGGTTTGATCAACTGCGGTTGTAGCCGCATATGGTGTTGATTTTCGGGCACCTTTAAAACCGGAAACTCCGGCTGAACCCCAAGCAACAGTATTACCGGTTGCATCTGTGATAGTCACTAAGGTGTTGTTAAAGGTCGCAGTGATATACACTCGGCCACTACTAATATTTTTTCGTGCTGTTTTAGCTGTTGTTGCCATAGGATGTTACTTTGCCCCCATCTTTGCTACTACTTCTTTACGTACAGTACCAACAGTCTTTCTCTTACCGCGGCGGGTACGAGCATTGTGGCGGGTTCGCTGTCCGCGAACAGGAAGCCCTGCCTTATGACGTGATCCTTGATAAGTACCAATTGACTGTTTATGACGAATATTCTGAATTATTTCACGATGAAGGTCACCTTCGACACGATAGGTATCTACCATTCTCTGAATTCTGAGAATCTCTTCTTCAGATAAGTCTTTGATGCGCGTTGCATAATCTACACGGGCCGCATCTAAAATTTTCTTTGCGTTGGTTGGTCCAACACCAAAAAGATATCGTAAACCGATATCAACTCTCTTGTTACTAGGTAGATCAACACCTGAAATACGTGCCATGGTTTATCCTTAGTGTACTATAAATCCTAAACCATCCCGCGCATACATTGCGTGGGATGCAAACTCCAATAATTTTTATCCCTGACGCTGTTTATGTCGTGGGTTCTTACAAATAATACGTACAACACCCATACGTCGGATGATTTTACAATCTTTACATCGAACTTTTACTGATGCTTTTACTTTCATATGAGTGTTCTCCAAAACATGTTTCCTAACTTTACCACAAATTCTTTAAAACTCAAGCCTATCTGTACCGGAAGGTAATTCTCCCGCGACCGGTATCATACGGGGTAACTTCAAGCTTTACCCGATCTCCAGGCAAAATCTTGATATAATTCATCCGCATTTTTCCGGAAATTGTACACAAGACGAGGATCTTCTTGGACGGATCACCCGCATCAGTAACCTCTACCCTGAATAAGGTATTGGGCAAGGATTCGGTGACTACTCCTTCAAGTTCAATAACTCCGTCTTTTGTCATGATTTAAACGTTAAAAAAATTGCCTGTTGTCTAAATAGGCAATTCTAAATCGTACTTCCCGTTTTTAAGCTCGACTCTAACCGCCTAATTGTAACAAAACCCTACCACAGCGTCAATACCTCAGGACCATCAGTTTTTATAGCCACTGAAGCCTCATAAAGGCCTGACAAACTATAGTCGGCGGTTGCAATACTCCATCCGTCATGGTCCTTATACGCAACTCCGGGCTTTCCTATGGTATAGATAGCCTCAATAGCTAAAACCATGCCTTCTTTGAGGATAATCCCTTCACCGGGCTTACCACGACCGGGAACTTGAGGAGGTTCGTGTAAGTCCTTACCAACTCCATGCCCGATTAGCTCTTTAACCACACCATAACCTGCTCCCTCCAAATACGTTTGGAGCACATGAGAAATATCGCCAATATGGTTCCCAACAGTAGCCTGTTTAATTGACTCTAAAAGAGCCAATTTACCCACTGCCAGAAAACGTTTTCGTTCGTCCATAGTCGGATCAATAACGTCCGACACATCCTGTTTTTTATTACCATCCTGACGAATTACCTCAAAATCCGATTCTCCCGGCTCCCAGTAGCCATCCTCAGTAACCAGTACCGAATAAGAAACATCCGTATGGAAACCCTTATAATAAGCCCCCACATCGATTCCCATACGGTCACCGACCACTAACGGCTCCGTTTGAGGGATACCGTGTACAACAATATCATTTAAACAGGAGCAGATCGTATATTTATAACCTGGAACCCGTTTAAATGAGGCTTCTCCGCCCATTTCCCTGATTTTAGCCTCAGCGATACGATCAAGCTCCATTGGGGTTATTCCGGGCCTTACAGCGGCTTTAACGGCACGTAACGCCGCTGTGGTGATCTTACCACCCTCCCGCATATTATCGACATCTTCTTTTGACTTCATAGGTATTTTCATAAATTTATCTTCAAAGACTGCTGCAGACTTGTTTCCATGCGACCTTCTTCGCCATACTTCTATTGGCGAAGCAGAGCTCCTAAACGCGAAGCGTTGAGCGTGTCGCCTGAAAACAAGTCAATGAGGGTTTTGATATATAAAACTAGCTCATTAACTCCGCATCCCCTATTTGTAACATTCGCTTTATTCTACCATACAAATCCTGAAAAATCGCATCAGGATCACGCTCACCATCAATTTTCTCCAATATCGCCAAAGACTCAAACCAGTGGAGAACCGGTACAGTACGCTCATAATACAACCGTAAACGCTCTTTGATAACCTCAGGAGTATCATCAGCCCGACCGCGATTGGCCAGCCGCCGGATACATTCATCCTGACCAACATCCAAATAAAATACCCGGTCAATTCTCCCCTTATGCTCCTGAGCCTGCTTCAAATCCCGGGGAAAGCCGTCGACAATAACATGACTGTGGTATTTGGCCTTCTCAAACATGATTTCTAATACCATATCGGCAGTTTCTTTATCAACCAGATGACCTGCCTCCAGTGCCGAACGAACCTTTTGACCAAGCTCGGTATTTTCCTTAGCTATCTCACGAAAAACCTCACCTGATTCGAGGTGAGGTATATCAAACACAGCAGCCAGCCGTTCAGCCTGGGTAGTTTTTCCGCTACCTTGTGGACCCATGATGATAATTACCATATAAAATGCTAAACGATTATATATAACTTTACTAAGGAATACAAAGGTATAAATTATGTATTTGGTGTCGTCCGATTTTTATACGCAGCAACAAGCCTGGGTATTGGCCACATCTGAGTTATGTCCCATGCTTTTTGCCCAGAAACTGCTAAAGCGGCAGATACCTGATCTTCAGACATCCGATGAGTAACAGCGTTTGTAGTGGCCATCTGTAATCCGGACAGATCATTTTGAACCTCGGTAATCAGGCACGCCCAAGTTCCAACCAACATATCATATACCGGCGTCTCTCTAAACGGATCGATAGCCACGTTAATTTCGGTGATCGCGTTGAGTAAAGGATCCGCCCACCCCGATCCCCCTTCTTTTATCAGACTCGGCATATCCCGATCCAGACGTTTATACGCTCGATACATGGTATAGAGCAGATTGTAATACGTATCAATTGTATCCGAGTCGACTGCGGTAAGATCAACGTTCACAACAGCATCGCGGATATTCGGATGCTCAGTGTCAATCAGTGCCTTAACAACAATACGCCGTTCTTCCGGCAACGCATCCGTAAATAAAGGGATATCGGTTCGGTTATAATCATCTTTTGATTGAAACGAGTTATAGCCACCGGTATCAGGCAGAATAAAATCAGAGAGTTTTCCTACTTGTGAGTTAAGACCAAGTAAACGGAGGCCATCAATTCGCCGGATGTCCCGCATATCGATACGCACAGCAATCAGCAGCTGGCGATCATTATAGATATTTCCCCCACTTGTAAAGGCACTTCCCCCACTCGCCTCAACGTAGCGCAACCCAAGACCTTTGGATACATCACCTTTCGTACGATAGTCAGGAGTAAATATCGCACCTGGCATATGCTCAAGAAGCTGCCAGGGAAAATCTTCTCTTCGTTCATTAGTCCATTGTTCAACTACCCCGGGTCGGAAACTGCTTACGGTTCTACGCAACTGATTCATTGTTTCAGTCTTCGCCTGAATCTGTCTCACGGCAACACGGGTGGTATCAGTATCAAATTGCTTGCTTGATTCAAGTAGGGCTATCCCGTCAGCAATTAAGGCATTGTTCGCAGCAGAAAGATCCCGCAAATGTCTGGCAACATCACCACGCCATTGCTCAAGCTGAGGAAATCCATGGATACCGACACTAATTGGCAAACTGTGGTCCTCAAGATTACGACCAACTCGCCGGACAGCTAATCCTGCCTGCAATACTGATAGCGCATTTTCACCGGACTTAGCATCAGGAAGAGAATATAATAAACTATCTAAATACGAAGTGGCGTACTTGCCTTCTATTTTTTTCATAGTCAAGGCAGAGAATGAGTATTATTCCAGGAAACGGTCGTAATTGTGAGTTACCAGGAGAGATTCAAGTTGTTTACTGGTTTCAAGAATAACGGAAACGACAATCAATAAACCTGTTCCACCTAAAAGAACGGTCGTAACTCCGGTAATTGAACTAGCAATCGCCGGTAAAATAGCAACTGAAGCTAAAAAGATACCGCCAACTAACGTAATACGATTGAGTACATAGTTCAGATAACTCTGCGTTGGCTTACCGGGCCTAATACCGGGAATAAATCCACCGTTTTTCATTAATTGCTCAGATATATCTTTGGTATTGAAGGCAATAGCCGTGTATAGATAGGTAAACCCGAACACTAAAAGAAAATATACCGCATTATAAACAAAGGAATTAGGATTAAATGCCTGAGAGAGCCAGATCGCTGCATCAGCGAGCTGTTTATTGCGGGAGGTGCTGAAAAACTGCCCCAACATACTTGGAATAAGTACCATCGAAACAGCAAAGATAATCGGGACGACACCAGCCTGATTGACACGAAGCGGCAAATGACTATCCTGTCCACCAATAACCTGGGTACCCCGAACCCGACGGGCATATTGTACCGGTATCTTTCGCGCACCTTCACTGATATACACAATTCCGGCGATCAAAGCGATACCCATTACCGCAAATACACCGTAGTTAAACCAGTTAATCGTCGCTGTCGAAGCGTACGCCTGAGCAACAACTTCAGGCAAACTGCCAACTATACCGGCAAATATCAACATTGAAACACCGTTACCAATGCCATACTGAGTGATCAGTTCTCCTAACCACATCAAAATCATTGTTCCGGCGGCGAGCGTCAGAACAATGGCAATAATGGTTAAAGGATTAACATCACCGACTACTTTAGACGATCTGAGTAAAGCAAAGACACCAAATGCTTGTAACGCAGCTAATGGAATAGTTAACCAACGGGTGTACTGATTAATCTTTTCTCTCCCCTGCTCGCCTTCTTTAGATAATTTCTCTAAGGCCGGGAACATAATCGTCATCAACTGAAGGATAATCGAGGCGTTAATATACGGATTCAAACCAAGTGCAATAATTGAGAATCTGCTCAAAGTACCACCGGAGAAGACGTCTAATAATCCAAGGAATTGGCTACGGTCAAATAATTGCTTTAATGCAGCAGTATTAACACCGCTAACAGGGATAAAAGCTAAAATACGAAATACTACTAAAATAGCGACTGTAAAAAGAATCTTCTTTCGTACTTCAGGAATTTGAAACGCCTGAAAAATAGGAGCAAATATTTTTTGCATACTCTATTGTACGTTTCCACCGGCACGTTCAATAGCTTCTTTTGCGGAAGCAGAAACAGGAAGTTCAACGGTTAATTTTTTAGTTAAATTGCCCTGTCCTAAAACCTTCACTCCAGACTGTGACGGAGAAACAACACCCTTCTCGTATAATGATTGTAACGTTACTGTCTCACCCGCATTAAATGAAGACTCCAGAACTGCCAGAGTCACCACTATCGGTTTTTCATTTTTATTCAAATTTCCAATACCACGAACTTGTGGTAAATGCTTAAGCAAACGGCTTCGGCGGCTTCCGCCAACCCGATACCAGGGTGATTTACCGCGGGCCTTGTCACCTTTATGACCACGCCCTGAAGTTTTACCACGACCGGATGATGTACCACGTCCTACTCGTTTTCGGCTTCGCTCTACTAATGATGGCATTTCATGTAATTTCATAACTTTACTTCACTTTCTTCAAAATATCTTTAACCGCATCATCGTCGGCAACTACCGGTAATTCATCAAGTGCAATCTTCTCTTCTTTCTTCAAAATAACCTTCCGTCCCCCGTCGTCTTTACCAAGCCGGGTAGCACGCAACTGACCTAAAGCATGCAACGTTGCATAAACGTTTGAAGCCTGGTTTGTTGTTCCCATAATTTTAGAAACAACATCCCGAACTCCGGCTGCTTCAAGTACGGCACGGGCTGGTCCACCGGCAATAACACCGGTACCTTTGGGAGCCGGCTTAAGCAAAATCTTAGCAGCACCAAGCTTTACAAATATATCGTGTGGAATAGTCGTTCCCTTCATTGGAACAGTTAGCAAATGCTTCTTGGCATAGTTAGCACCTTTACGAATAGCACTAGAAACATCCGGAGCTTTACCTAAACCAACACCAACTCGTCCTTTTTTATCGCCTACTACAATAACTACTGAGAAACCCATACGGTTACCACCCTTTGTCTTTTTAGAGACTCGGTTAACCTGAACAACTTTCTCTTCGAATTCTTTTGGTTCCTGTGAATGATATGAATTATTGTATGCCATGCTATAAATCCTTTACTCCTTTAAAAGTTTAATCCTGCCTCTCGTGCTCCATCTGCAAACGCTTTAATTCTTCCATGATACTGATATCCACCGCGATCAAAAACAACGGTATCAATCTTTGCATCTTTAGCTTTCTTAGCCATCATTTCACCAAGTAACTTTGACATCTCTGTTTTAGTAACTTTCTGGTCTTTCAATTCTTTCGGCGAAACACCGGCAATAGTTTTGCGGGCAATATCGTCAATTAATTGAGCATAAATACCAACGTTTGATCGGTATACAGCCAAACGAGGTCGCTCAGCAGTTCCTGAAACCTTAGCGCGTACGCGACGATGTCTTTTATTTCTTGCTTCATTATTTGCCATACGATTTTTCCTAACTTTATTATCAATCTAAAATCGCTCCGAGCATAAATTGCTTGGAGTTTATTTTGCTCCTGCTTTCTTTGCTTTACCTGCTTTGCGTCGTACAACTTCACCGGCATAACGAACACCTTTACCTTTATACGGCTCCGGCTTTCGTTTCTGGCGAATCATTGCTGCCATCTCACCGACAACCTGCTTATCTGCTCCACTTACCGTAACTTTATTACCATTTACCGCAAAACTTACTCCCGGAAGTGGCTTAACCAAAACCTGATGAGAATAACCGAGTGACAGGTTTAAATTAGCACCCTGAAGAGCAGCACGATATCCGGTTCCAACAATTTCCAAATCTTTAGTCCAACCTTTTGAGACGCCAACAATCATATTATAAAGCAGCGTTCTAGTCAAACCGTGCAGGGCACGGGCGTTGGCACTTTCATTAGCTCGGGCAACTACAATTTTATCTTCAACAACATTAACAGTTACATCGGGCATTATTGGTTGAGTAAGCTCACCCTTAGGACCTTTAGCCTTAACAACTCCGTTATCCACAGTGAAGGTAACATCCTTAGGCAATGTGATAGGTAATTTTCCAATTCTTGACATACGATTTTACTTTCCTTTACCAAACTTTACAAATAAGCTCTCCACCAATATTCTGTTTCTTGGCATCCTGCCCTGTCATCAAACCCTTGCTCGTCGAAACAATAATTGTGCCAAGTCCACCCATAACACGAGGTATCTTAGTTGAATCCTTATAAACTCGTAAACTTGGTCGTGACAGTCTTTGTATACCGGACAAAGCAGGAACCTTAGCAAGTGAACCGGGAGCAGTTACATAACGCAATTTAACTGTTAAATAACGCTCTTCAGTTGAAAAATCAGCAATATATTCTTGACTCTTCAAAACTTCAGCCAAAGCTACTTTAAGCTTACTTGTAGGAATACGAACCTGCTTTAATCGGGCAAGATAACCATTTCGTACTATTGTTAACATGTCTGCGATTGGATCTGTGATCATATGAAATTTCCTTTTCCTATAACGAAGCTTTTACCACGCCTGGAAGTTCTCCTTTCTGAGCCAACTGTCGGAAACAAATACGGCAAAGTCCAAAATCTCGAATATAGGCACGAGAACGGCCACACAACTGGCATCGGTTTCGATAACGAGTTGCATATTTAAGTTTTTTTGACTCACGTAATATGTTTGATTTCTTTGCCATATGAATTATCCCTTATTTATCTTCTTTCTTAAACGGCATACCGAACTTTTCAAGTAACTTATACGAATGTTCGGCACCTTTTGATCTGATAGTAAACGTAATTTGCATACCACGAACTTTATCTACTTTAGAGATATCAATCTCAGGGAATAATGTCTGCTCTGTTAAACCAAGAGAATAATTACCCTGGGCATCGAATGCTTCACCATTTACACCCTGAAAGTCACGAACACGAGGTAAAACAACGTTGATTAAACGATCAAGAAATGAATACATTTTATCACCTCTGAGCGTAACTGCAACACCAATTACCTGTCCCTGACGCAATTTAAAAGTAGCAATAGCTTTTCGTGCCTTAGTTTGAACCGGTTTTTGACCGGCAATTTGACCAAGCTGCTCAGCAGCCTTTTCAATAACACCACTGTTTGCTACTGCTTCTCGGCCCAATCCCATATTCAAGACAATCTTATTAAGCACCGGAACTTCCATTGCTCCAAGATTGAGCTCTTTGGCTAATTCCTTCTTTATCTCTTCATTGTATTTTGTATGCATTCTGTTCATATTATATTTCCTTACCACTCTTTACAGCGATGCGTACCTTTCGCTTATCTTTCATTTCATAACGCACGCGTGTAGCTTTATCATCTACAACCAAGGCAACTGCACTTGATCGTATCGGTTTATTCATCTCAACAATAACACCTTTTTCACCGGTTCGACGTGGTTTCATATGCCGCTTCACTACATTCACATCTTTTACTTTAACCATTCCGGTCTTCGGATATACCCGCTCAACACGACCCTTTTGCCCTTTATTTTTTCCGGACAATACCATAACATCATCACCTGTTTTAATCTTTAATTTCATATAAATTCCTTTTTACCAAACCTCCG
The DNA here is from genome assembly GCA_964403585.1 of uncultured Gammaproteobacteria bacterium. Classification (GTDB taxonomy): domain Bacteria; phylum Patescibacteriota; class Microgenomatia; order JALYQM01; family JALYQM01; genus JALYQM01. The sequence continues at coordinate 1,224,126 of CAYOFQ010000001.1, forward strand.
GAGCCAATGATAAGATCTTGTTATAGTTACGTGCGCGAAGCTCACGAGCTACCGGACCAAAAACACGGCTTCCTACTGGTTCACCATTAGCATTAACTACCACTGCCGCATTATCGTCAAACTTAACGTACGAACCGTCTTCTCGGCGTGTTTCTTTGCGGGCACGCACCAAAACAGCTTTAACAATTGTCGCATCTTTAACTTGACCATTCGGATCCGCACCTTTAACAACACAGGTTAATAAATCACCAATTCGTCCGTAGCGCTGCTTGGATTTACCAACAACCTGGATAACCATAAGTTGTTTTGCACCACTATTATCAGCCACATTTAAATAAGATCGATGTTGTACCATATATTAAGCCTTTACTACCTCAAGTGCTTTCCAGCGCTTATTCTTTGACATTGGACGCACTTCTGCGAATTTTATCATATCTCCCTCATGAAGTCCAAGTTCATCATGTACCAAAAATCGCTTCGTTCGAGCCATCCGCTTTTTATATTTTGGATGAATCACAAATGTATGTACTTCAACAACAACTGTTTTGTCAGCCTTTTGTGAAACTACTTTTCCATGTAAAGTATTCATAAAATTTCCTTTACCCTCTCTAACCCAATTTTATTCTGGCTAGGATTGTAATAACTCCTTTGCTCGCAAAACAGTAAGCACACGGGCAATGTCTTTTCGCAAAGAACTCAAGGTTCTACCATTAGTCAATTTACCCATAACATGATCTGAAGTAGCATTTTCAAGTTTATTGCGTAATTCTGAAAGCTGCTTATTCAATTCTTCTACTGACGCAGTATGTAATTGCTTTACATCATTTGATCTCATAAATACTATTCCTTCACTACAAACTTAACTCCAATTGAAAACTTATGACCTGCCAGTCTCATTGCTTCCTGTGCCAATTCTTCAGATACACCACCAATTTCAAAGAGGATCGTACCTGGCTTTACCACAGCTACATAATGATCTACGTCACCTTTTCCACCACCCATTTTAACTTCAGCCGGCTTTTTTCCAACCGGTTTATGAGGAAAAACGCGAATGTAGATTTTACCTCCACGCTTTGTCTCATGAGCAATAGCTTTACGGGCTGCTTCAATTTGACGACTGGTTACCCACCCTGCTTCCAGAGCCTGCAAACCAAACTGACCAAATGATACTTCATTGCCGCGTGTTGCAATTCCTCCGCGCTTACCACGGAATGCTTTTCGGTATTTAGTTCGTGACGGCATTAATAAAGCCATACGATTTTTCCTCTATCTAAAAAATTATAATCTAAAATCGGTCCGCGCTATGCGTGGACAAAATACTCCTATTAAATCTTCTTCTCGCCTCGATTAATCCAAACTTTAACGCCAACATAACCTGATTTTGTTAAAGCAGGAACGTGTGCAAAATCGATATCGGCACGGAGAGTGTGCAAGGGAATAGTTCCTTTTTTCGCACTTTCCCGTCGGGCAATTTCCGCACCATTAATACGTCCGGAAAGCAAAACTTTAACACCCTTGCCACCAGCTTTGGTTACCCGTTCTACAACCTGATTCAAAACCCTCTTTGACGGCATTCTTTTTGCTAACTGCTCTGCAGCAGATGAAGCAACGAGGAATGCAACCAAATCCGGGTTCTTAACCTCTTCAACTTTTATTTCAAGATTCTTAGCGTCAGTAATATTTAATTCGGACATTAACGCTTTTTTCAACTCATCAAGACCACTTCCACCACGTCCAATAACAACACCGGGTCGCGCTACATACAATGTTAAAGTCATTTTATTAACTGCTCTCTCAATCTCGACACGGGCAATTGAAGCACTGCGCAAACGTTTCATCAAAAACTCACGGAGCTTTACATCCTGCAACAAATAAGTCTTGTATTTCTTAGGATCGGCATACCATCGGGAAAGATGAGAATGAACGATGCCAAGACGAAATGATATTGGATGTATTTTCTGACCCATTGTAATTATCCTTCTAAAACTACCGTTACATGGCTGTTGCGTCGCTTATACGAATGTGCAGCACCACGGGATGCCGGACGAAATCGCTTAAAAACAGCGCCACCATCGACAATAATATTCTTAATCTCTAAATTGCTCGGCTCCAGCTTATGCGCTGACTGAGCATTTGCTACGGCACTTGCGATCAACTTGATGAGCGGCACTGATGCAGCCCGGTCAACATGTTGCAAACGAACTAATGTTTCAAGCGCTTTAGTTTTCTTGAAAACATTGGCAAGAACACGTAATTTACGTGGACTCATTCGAACATTTCGTGCTGTAGCTGTAATTTCCATACAATAAACCCTTTAAACTTTCTCTATAATCAATTGCTATCTTTATGTCTTGGAAGTACTCTTCTCAGTCATCTTACCGTGTCCGCGGAAAGTGCGAGTCGGAGCGAATTCTCCCAAACGATGTCCTACCATAGATTCAGTAACAAAAACCGGAACGTGAATACGTCCGTTATGAACAGCAATGGTGTGACCAACAAATTCAGGGGCAATCTGACAGTTTCGAGCCCAGGTTTTAATAACCTGTTTGGCACCTGTCTGGTTCATTCTGCTGACTTTTAACATTAACTTATCGTCAACATATGGTCCTTTTTTTGTTGATCGTGACATGAATACACCTCTATCTATTTTCTAATTTTTGTATTCATCCCGGACATTTATGTCTGGGATAGTTTTCCTAATAATATTAACTCAATTTCACGTTTTCAGATTATACTAAAAATTACTATTTATTTCTATACCTAATCTCTGATTAACGTTTCTTCTTTCTGCTCAAAATATACTTATTAGATGCTTTTTTCTTATCTCTGGTCTTACCGACAGCCTTCTTACCGTAAACAGTCTTAGGCGTCTTCATACCAATACCCGATCGGCCTTCACCACCACCATGAGGATGAGAACCCGGATCCATGGACACACCACGAACCTGAGGTCGAATACCGCGATGGCGTGATCGACCGGCTTTACCAAGCTGAATGTTCGAATGATCCAGGTTACCAAGCTGTCCTATAGAAGCCATCGATAACTCATCAAACATACGAACTTCACCTGACGGCATCTTAATCACAACAGTACCTTCACCACGGGACATGACAATAGCTGCAGTTCCGGCGCTTCGTACTAATTTACCACCCATTCCGCGTCGCATTTCAATATTATGAATCATTGTACCTACCGGAATATTCTTCAACTGCATTGCATTACCCGGTTTGGTATCGGTGATTTCACCGGATACCACCTTATCTCCCGGCTTTAAACCTTCAGGTGAGAGGATGTATCTCTTTTCACCATCTTTATAAACAACTAAAGCAATATTGGCGGTACGGTTAGGATCATATTCCACTGAAACAACCCGACCATCAATATTGAACTTATTCCGCTTAAAATCAATAACCCGGTAGAATCGCTTGTTTCGTCCACCCTGGTGACGAACGGTAACCCGACCCGAGTTATTGCGTCCTGAATTCTTGCGTAAAATAGTAACAAGTCTCTTTTCAGGATTATTTGCAATTACATCCAGGACCATGTCCAAACGATGTCTGCGCGATGGTGTTGTAGCAACATGCTTCTTTAAAGCCATAAATTACCCCGTAACATTAAATAAACTAATTGATTCTCCCTTAACTAACGTAACAAATGCTTTTTTCCAGTCACTTCGTGGAACTTCTGTTCGTCGCTTACCTACTCGATGTGCCTTACCATGCATAACAACAGTTCGAACATCAGTAACATGTACATTAAATAACCGCTCAATTTCCTTCTTAATCTCAATCTTGTCAGCTTTTTTAGCTACTGCGAAAGTATATACTCCGCGTGCTGAATTGCTGGTTGATTTTTCTGTTATCAATGGTCTTAATATCGTACTGTTCATATTATTTATCTTCCTTTTGAACTTTAGTCTTGCCAATCCAGGAATCAAGCACAGCCAACGCCTCTTTCGAAACTGCAATCATGTCATGATTTAATACTTCATACGTATTTAAATCCTGAGCTTGGATATAGTCGATACCATCAACATTTCTCAATGACTTAAGCGCATTACCCATTTCTGAAGTCAAAACAAGCAATGGTTTCTTTTTATCAGCAACAACGTTCTTCAGACCTTTAGCGAGAGCATTAGTTTTAGCCTCAACCGAAACCAAACCATCAACAACAACTACATCCTCAACTTTAGCACTCAAAGCGCTGCGTAAAGCTGCCCGCTTCATTTTAACCGGCATACTCATAGTAAAACTATGAGCAACAGGACCATGGACTACACCACCACCGACAAAAACAGGAGCTTTAATATCACCATGTCGGGCATTACCGGTACCTTTTTGCTTAAAAATCTTGCGGGTCGAACCTGTTACATCTCCACGTCCCTTGGTATGGGCATTTCCCTGTCTCTGATTAGCCAGGTATACCCGTACTGCCTGAGCCATTAATGACTCATTAACTGGAGCCCCAAATACGGCCTGAGATAATTCAATGTCACCTTTATTTTCACCGGTTATAGATACAACTCGAGTTTTCATACCTTATTTTGTCTCCTCTTCACTTTTTGCTTCAGGAGCTTCTGCCGGTTCTTCAACCGGTGCTGTCTCAGCTACAACTTCATCAGCAACAACTTCTTCTTTTACTTCTTCAGCCGGAACTTCAACCTGCTTAACCGCATCAAGTACAATTTCTTCCATCCCGGGAAAGTTCTTATTCTCACCAATTTTTGTAATAACTAACAAGCTATTTCGATGACCGGGAATAGGACCTGTCAGAAAAAGTTGATTTAATTCTTCATTGATATAAGCTACGGTCAAATTGCGTACGGTAGCGTTCTCACCACCGGCCCGACCGGCCATTCTTTTACCTTTAAACACACGACCCGGAGTTGTACCGGAACCGAGAGATCCGCGTGCTCTATGGCGATCACTCTGACCATGGGTTTTTGGTCCACCGCGGAAATTATAGCGTTTTACTACACCGGTAAATCCCTTACCTTTTGATTCTCCAGTAACTTTAACTAAATCGCCAACAGCAAAAACGTCGGATAAATTCAATTTTGTGCCGGCTTCTACCGCTTCATCAGTTCGAACTTCCTTCATATACGCAGGAACAACACCCATTCCGGCAACTTTCTTCATGAAAGCCTTTGGAGCTCGCTTCTTTGTACCCAGTCCGAGAACGATACCATTGTATCCGGCTTTCTCGGTTTCCTTCTTTTCAACCACATAGTTAGTTCCGATAGTTACGGCTGTTAAAGTTAACTTTTTGCCGTTCTTGTCGAAACGGGTTGTCATATCTGATTTTTTACCAAGTAAAGTATTCATACAAAGTACAAAAAAGCCAGTTATTAACTGACCACTATTTTTAATTCATCCTACATTTTAATTGCGATATCCACACCTGCTGGCAGTTCTAAGTGCATGAGGGAATCAATTGTCTTGCTCGTAGGCTCCATAATATCGATTAGCCGCTTGTGTGTTTTGAGTGTAAAATGTTCCTGGCTGTTTTTATCAATAAATGGGGAGCGGTTGACGGTATACATCGTGGTTTTAGTAGGTAAAGGTACAGGACCAACTACCTTAGCACCTGTTCGGAGTGCTGTATCTAAAATGAGTTGGCATGACTGATCGATCACTCGATTATCATAAGCCTTAAGTCGTACGCGAATTCTACCTTTTGCCATATTAATGAGCTTACCTTATTATTAATAAAATATCAAGTACAAGACAAACTAAGAACCACACCAAATAGCGGTAGTGGTTCAGGCAGTTGAATTATACCTATGATTTGAAACCTTTTAATTAGCTCAATTCACTTCTCAGGAGTGTACTACAACCTCAAATCTTTTGCAACAGGGAACTTACACAACTCTTATATAATTAGCAAAAAATATAGATTATGGCTAATAAACGGCCACAACCCAGGAATTATACTCAGGAACATCACCTTTCACTACTTTGAAGTACGCATCCTGCAACTTTTGGCCAATCTCCCCGAGGCCGATTGTATAGCCATCAATCTCACGCACCGGAGAAACTTTAGCCCCGGTCCCCGATAAGAACACCTCATCAGCAAAGTAAAGCTCCGTACGGTCAATAGAGCGCTCTACAACGGTATACGCGAGGTCTTCGGCTAATTGGATCACGGTCTTCCGGGTAATACCTTCCAGGACATTATCGGTAACCGGTGGAGTAATAATCTTTCCTTCACGCACAATAAACAGATTTTCAGCACTCCCCTCTACCGCATGACCAAGTGAATCAAGTACAATAGCCTCATCATACCCATTTCGTAAAGCCTCTTCTTTCGCAAAGGCCGTATTTACATATGCTCCGAAGATTTTGGCACGAGCAGGAATCGCAGTATCCTCTACTCGCCTCCATGAAGATACCATGCAACGCATACCTGAGGTCGGCACATAATCACCTAAGGGATACAGAAAAATAGCCAGAGAATCAGTTCCATGGGCAAATTTAGGCCCGATATCCACTGCATCCGTGAACTGCGACACTCGAATATACGCATCCTGCCTGATCTCATTCCGCTTTAAAAGCTCAACCAGTACCGCCAAAAACTTCTCATACGTGTACTTTTTTTCAAAGTTATCGTAGTTACACAACCGACACGACCTCAAAAATCGTTGGTAATGGTCCTCAGGACGGAAAATATACAACTGCTGCTTTTCCTCATTCCAATGCGCCCGCATCCCCGTAAATACCCCTAAGCCATACAGAAACCCGGTCGTAGCAATACTGATATTGGCCTCGGCAAAGGGTACAAACTGATCACGAAAATATACCTGTAGGGATTTATAATCAAACATATGGTGAAATTATATCAATGGCACTGTCGTTACGACAGTACCAGAGAGGAACGCAATGCAATGGTATAATTCCAATCCATCTATGAATGAGCAACAAAAAAGGAAGTATTCCGATCACGCACTACTTGACCAACTGCCACTCCCCTTTGTCGGGAAAAAAACCAAGATTGGCAATGGCGCTAACTCGGTCGCGATTAGGATTGAGTCAGATAACCAGGCTCGCTTCATAGCAATTATTAAAGAAGATAACCCCGAGACTCGAAATGCACTCCGAAGAGGTATGGATTTGCGTCAACAATTTCCTGAATTCACACAAGACCAAATGGCTATAGTAACCGAAGGGCTAGACGGTGAACATATAACTGTTCGCATCGGACCCGAAATTGACGGAGGCAATCTTAATGACTACGGATTGCTCTATAACCTTTCCAACCCAACCATTAGACGAAAACTAGTACAGCTAACCGCTGAGACACTGCACCACTTTTCGCAAACCGGCACCTTACTGGATTGGGGAGGCCGTAAACCACGGAACAAAATTCACAAAGCGCTTATCGCCGCCAACCCCCTCAGTACCAATAATATTGTTGCCTCTGACGACCAAAGGGAGTTCATTTTTGTAGACAATGAAGTCTACGATACCTTCAACTGGAGAACAGCCAGCCCTATGTACAAAGCTGTCATAGCCATACAGTTGGCAGCCCATGTCGGCTGGGCGACTGTCATGGGTACTATCGAAAAACTGAGTTTCACCGACAAGGGATTACCAGTAGAACAAGACTCTGCTTTCAAATTCACCGACGGCCTTTCCAAAGTAATACGTCTCTTGAAGGAATCAGGAACTAACTATTTTATCGTGGGTTCAACTGCACATGCAGCCTGGTGCGAACAATACGGTGTATTTAAAGATCTGAGTTTACATCGAGCTAACGGAACCAAAAGAGATATCGATGTAATGATCTACTCGAGCGATCATGAGCAACTTGCTCAACTACAAGCAAAAATAACTGCACTTGAAACTGATATAAATTGCCCTGAAGTATCTCTCCATATCTCCCAAGAACTCTCTCTTTATCAAGCTAAGCAAGAAAAACGTGTCGGGAAAAGAATAAAAACCATGTTCCAAGTTCCGGTAATAGACCAGGGTCAACCTGCGGCTGCGTATGATGACCTTGTATTATATCTCGACCCTTCAATGCTCGAACCTCAACAAATTACCTACAAAAATATTTCTATAAGAACGTTACGTCCCGAAATATTAGCCGGAATGTATATTTATCGAGGTGGTGCAGTGAAGCCGAAGGATACTGAAAAGATTAAAGAATTAGTAACTTTAGCTGGACAATCTATACCATTTGAATTTATAGAGTTTGCTCGAGAAATTAGACGCACCCATCGAAACGACTATCGCAACTTCATAATTACAGAAATTACAAAGCCATTAAGAAGTAAGATTAGAAAATTACTGTCATTTAGCTAATATATGAAAAATAATTCGGAGCGAATATTTCATCATGGAGTACCAATAGATCAATTAACTGAACCAGAGGCGCTAGCATGCATTTCCCAGCAACTTCAGATACAAGACCGCCCCAGACAAATAGTCACGCTCAATAATGAAACGTACAGCCATGCTCGAAGATATCCCAGTTTTCGAAAGGTATTAGAAGAAACCTGGCTGGTTCTAAACGAGTCTCACGGACTGACCACATTTACCTGGGTAGTACGACCAGCACTACACAAGATCCCCGGTGGAGTATATCTAGCCGAAAAAGCAGTTAATTTATGCGCTCAAGATCAAAAGCGAGTTGTATTGGTAGGAAGCAATGAAAAGAACCGTTTAACGGCAAAGACAAAACTTAAAGAAAACTATCCTCAACTAGATATTCAGCAATTGCCAGGAGATTACTCATATAACAATAGAGATGCCAATTATATTGTTCAAGGATTACAGACACTAAAACCTGATTTTGTCTTACTGGCCGGAGACGAAATTCAAAGCCAGCAATGGATCCATCAGCATATTGTCCTTCCCAACACTATCAGATGTATCATTGGAAATTTCGGCGGAACAATCGACTACCTCACTGGAAGCTCCACTCAATGGCGGCCCAAGGAAGAAGATAATAAATGGGGCATCTCTTCGTTAATAATCAATATGCGAAGAACTCCACAACGACGCAAGCGAGCACTTCGGGCCATGGCAAATATGGCCGTTCTGGCTGTTGAAGATCTAACCCACCAAAGGCATTAAAGTTGAAACAAACTGTTCACTGACATCATGCGGGGAAACTCCAGTAGTATCGATATACGTTACTGCAGTCCCCTCTTCTTGAAGCACCTCTAAAACTCTAAAAAACTCTGCACGGATTTCGCGCAACCCGTTATTATTCTCGTGCTGATGCCTCCATTTTGGACGTACTAACCTCTCACCTGAGATAGCTTCTTGCGCAATGCGTTCGTCAATCCGAGCAACAGCAACTTCCGGGTCTACGTCTAAAAAAATTGTATGATCCCGATATGGTGATCCATGTAATCGACGAAGGTATGCAAGGCGCTGAGGAATTGGCAATGCACCAAGCGACTCAGGTGTATAGTAAGGTGCGTAAGCAGCTGGATCAGCATACCCATCTCGTAATGAAAATACCACGTCGGGGTTGTACCTCCTTATAAGACGAGGTTCCTGATATCTCCATTGAAACATTATTATCAAAGCATTAACAGCTGAAGTAAGGTGCCTATTCCGAGATTCATCAGCCTTAGTATGAAGTCTATCTAATGCCGCGGAAACCTGTTGATCAACAAACTCTTCCCTACCTCCGAGTATGATTGAGGACGGTTTCCCTATTTTTACTATACGAAGATCAGAAGGAATAGCCTGTTTAGAAATACGCCATACCGTATCTTTCCCAACACCATCTGTTCCGGTAGCACTTATTCGAACTAAACTTTCCATAGCACTATAAATACAATTAATTCACGGATTGTATCATATTTATGACAAATTAGTCACATTAAACTCATGTTAACAATTCTTTTGATACCAGGTGTGGTATAGTTGGTACTAACTTTGGCACTCTCAATTCGGCAGTATTTAGAACCGTAAAAGTACTCATGATCTCTTCTAGCGATCGACTCCGCAGCAGTTTCAATCCGATCAGACATCCCATCAAGTTAGCTCTGATATCAAACCGCCACTCATTATCAAAATATCCGTCCTGAACAGGCACACTTGAGATAACATTAGTCAGATTATGCAATTTTAAGGTTTGTTTCAATTCAAAACCATACCCCGCCATAAGAGACGCTAGAGACAGTGCAGACTCTTTATGTACCATTTGGAGATAGTCTGGGATGAAACTCAACAACCCCGCTGCTTCCAAGTGCAGATGCATGTTATATTTTTGGCTTAAGCCAAGTAAAACCACCAATGCCATATGATGACTCGCGTGTATCAAACGGTCTACTCCGTTGTATTCGACCGGATTAGTCGCTTGCTCTTTACGCAGAATACCGGCGTTATTGAATACCCGTAAATACCCTGAATTACGATCCCAGGCGTTGGGATAGCGATACCGGCTACTACCAATTTGATTATCAAAATCAGGAGTATACGAATTAAGCAAGGCCGCGGTCGAAATAACAAAATTCATCAATAACTCGTCACGGTAGTTCACGCTTTGAAGTGCCTCCTCCAGCCGATCGGGATAGGCACCCTTAGGAAAATAACTGGCAGCGGAATCATCGAGCGCTTGATGCGTAGAAGCCAGCAACGCCGTATAAATATCTCCCATTCCCCAGTTTGAATGAATTTCGGCAGCGGAAAAAGCATTATATGCGGCTTGATGAACGAGCGGAAAAACTAATTCATTGGTATACCAACCAATCGGATCAGCGGTTCCAAAATAAGGTTGCGGATTGGCAAAACAAGCAATTCCATACCCAGGAAAGACATCTGTCGCAGTTGCAAGTTTCTCCTGAAGGCTTTGTCTATGTTCAAAAATCCGGTCAAGGCGATATAACGGCTCTGCAGCAACCACACTGCCAAGTAATCCTATCCTACGCAACACTTGAGCAATAGTTATTGCTCTCACCGTCCTTTCACTTCGCTCCAGGAACTGCCGTCTGGGGATTCCTTCATATAAACTCATAATTCAGTTAAAGTAGCAGTTGACCATTATGGCTTTACCAATAAAAAACCAGAGCGCCTATTCTGCTGCCGAAAGCAGGTACATCCCTTGATACGCAATTAGCCGGTCGGTGACTTGACGCCGCCTCGATCTATCCAGCGGATGGACCATTTTTGGAATAACATCCCAAACAGCTTTTTCAAACAATCGGGCATGGAGTCTCCTAAACCCCGGTCTCGTTTGAAAAACGTTATCCCAACTACCGGTAACTCCTTCAAACCAGTTCGTGGTCTCTTCCTGATCAACGATAAAACCGCTTTCCTCAAATAATCGTCTATGTCCTGCTTGATCCGTAAAAATCTTATGTGTTCGGTCAAGCAGACCTGTTTCAGGCATCCTCATCTGTCGTACCGCACGCAAAGCTTCGATCATCAAGGGAATCGACCAAATCGAATGAATAGGCATGGTCACAATCACATTCTTAATATTAGGCAAAGCCCGGATACCTCTTAACACCTCTAAGGCTTCTGGACGACGAAAGTGTTCGATGACATCCAGCGCTAAGACTGTGGTAATATCGGAACTTTCATAATCAAACGGCAAATGACGGGCATCAGCTTGAATAACCCGTGCATCAGCTGCATTTCCGTGAGCCCTCCGCAGCGCACTTCGATCCAAATCGGCGCCAACAACCCGATATCCTTCCTGCATTAGTATGCGGGAGGCAACCAGATCGCTACACCCCAAATCTAGTACTGTGCCGTTACCATGTACTTTGCGTACCAATTCACGGGCAGCATCATATAATGAAGACCGCTCGCGTTCGGCAATGTCCTTACGCACATATACACTCACACCTTCTGTTTGATTGACCGACATATGAAAGCTATTTTACCAGATAAACAAAAAAAGAGCCCCATTGCTGGGACTCTCTAAAACAATTGTTTTAATTGATTTCCTGATTACTCAAGAATCTTGGTTACAACACCTGCTCCAACTGTGTGTCCACCTTCGCGGATAGCGAATTTAAGACCTTCTTCAAGAGCGATTGGGGTGATCAGAGTTACAGTAACTTTGGTGTTATCACCAGGCATTACCATTTCTACACCATCCGGAAGCTTAACTTCACCGGTCACGTCAGTTGTACGTACGTAGAACTGAGGGCGATAACCAGAGAAGAATGGAGTATGACGTCCACCCTCTTCCTTGGAGAGGATGTATGCTTCACCTTCAAACTTGGTATGTGGCTTAACTGATCCTGGCTTAGCGAGAACCTGTCCGCGCTCAACCTGATCTTTTTCAATACCACGGAGTAAGATACCAACGTTGTCTCCGGCTTGTCCCTGTTCCAACTGTTTACGGAACATTTCAACACCGGTAACGGTTGTTGTCTGAGTATTGGTGATACCGAGGATTTCGATTGTGTCACCCACTTTAACAATACCGCGCTCAACACGACCGGTAACAACAGTTCCACGGCCTTTAATTGAGAATACGTCTTCAACAGCCATCAAGAATGGCTTATCGATGTCGCGGGTTGGTTCAGGAATGTACTCATCAACAGTGTCCATTAATTTCTTGACTGCTTCAACATTAGCTGCGTCACCTTCAAGAGCCTTCAAAGCTGAACCACGAATGATTGGAGTGGTATCGCCTGGGAACTGGTAGCGAGTAAGAAGTTCACGAACTTCCATTTCGACCAAGTCGAGAAGTTCAGGGTCATCAACCATGTCGCATTTGTTAAGGAAAACAACAATTGCTGGAACACCAACCTGACGAGCCAAAAGAATGTGCTCGCGAGTCTGAGGCATAGGACCATCTGGAGCTGAAACAACGAGGATTGCTCCGTCGGTCTGTGCAGCACCGGTGATCATGTTCTTGATGTAGTCAGCGTGACCTGGCATATCAATGTGTGCATAGTGACGCTTAGCTGTTTCATATTCCTGGTGGGAAATGTTAATTGTAATACCACGTGCCTTTTCTTCAGGCGCGCTGTCGATCTGGTCATATGCGCGGTATTCCGCCATACCCTGATCAGCAAGTACTTTGGTGATAGCCGAAGTAAGAGTTGTCTTACCGTGGTCTACGTGTCCCATCGTACCAATGTTAACGTGTGGCTTTGTTCTTTGATACGTTGCCATTTGTTTCTCCTTTTAAAATAATAATAACTACTAGTAATTACACGTTCAATAATTTTAATATTCTAATTCAATTTTTACAATAATTACGCTGCTGCTGTTTTTACATTTTTGTTGATTATCTGAGCTGCAATGTTTGGAGGCATTTCTTCATAATGTGAAGGCAGCATCACTGAAGTCGCACGTCCCTGCGTCATTGAACGCAAGTTTGTGGTATAACCAAACATTTCAGCCAATGGAACTAAGGCATTGATAATAACCGCATTAGCACGCTTCTCTGTACCTAAAATCTGAGCTCTCTTTGATGACAAGTCACCAATGACATCTCCCATGAAATCATCAGGTGTCGTAACTTCAACCTTCATGATTGGCTCAAGCAGAACCATATCAGCGTTTTGTACAGTATTTTTTACACCCATTGAACCAGCGATTTTAAACGCCTGTTCATTAGAGTCAACCTCATGATAGGATCCATCAGTAACAACTACTCGAATGTCTACCATTGGATATCCCGCTAAGATACCACCATCAAGCGCTTCTCTAACACCTTTTTCGATAGCCGGGATATATTCACGAGGAATAGCACCGCCGAATATTTCTGATTTCCACTCAAATCCCTGTCCACGTTCAAGCGGCTCAACGCGCATGACAGCATGACCATACTGTCCACGACCTCCGGACTGGCGGATAAATTTACCTTCACCAGTGGCGATCTTCTTGATTGTTTCACGATAGGCAACCTGTGGCTGACCGACATTCGCCTCAACTTTAAATTCACGCTTCATTCGATCAACTAAAATTTCCAGGTGAAGCTCACCCATACCAGAGATTAACGACTGACCTGTTTCCTGATTAGTACTGACGCGGAATGTTGGATCTTCTTCAGAGAGCTTAGATAAGGCTAGACCCATTTTCTCTTGGTCAGCTTTAGTCTTTGGTTCAATCGCCAATGAGATAACTGGCTCAGGAAACGTAATTGATTCTAATACAATTTGCTTAGATTCATCGCACAAAGTATCACCAGTAAATGTTTTAGCTAAACCGACAACACCGACAATCTCTCCAGCGTATGCTTCATCAATCTGTTCCTGTTTGTTAGCATGCATTAAATACAAACGACCAATACGTTCTTTATTTCCTTTAGTAGAGTTCAATACATATGATCCTGCTTTAAGAACACCAGAATATACACGTACATAGGTGAGCTTACCAACAAATGGATCAACTTGAATTTTGAATGATAGTCCTGAAAAGGCTTCTTCGTTGACTGTCTTACGAATTTCTTCTTCCTCAGTTATTGGGTTAGTTCCTTTTACTTCACCAAGATCAACAGGTGAAGGAAGATAATCAATAACGGCATCGAGAAGTGGCTGTACACCTTTATTCCGGAGCGAAGAACCGGCAAGTACCGGAACAATCTTATATCCGATAACTGCAGCACGCAAAGCTTTCTTTAACTCTTCAATACCAATCTCTTCACCATTGAGAAATTTTTCCATCAGCACGTCGTCTGTTTCAGCAATCTTCTCGACCAAAACGGCACGGTGTTGTTCAATTTCATCTTTCATTTCTTCGACAACTGAAGCATCTTCAACGAACTTAGCACCGGTTTCATCACCCTGCCATACCCATCCGGTTCGTGTTAACAAATCGACAACACCACGGAAGGAGTTTTCTGCACCGATAGGCAAATTGTACGCTACCGCGGGAGCACCGAGGCGCTCGTGTATAGACTTAATGGTTGCATGGAAATCTGCACCAAGCTTATCCATTTTATTAACGAAACAAATACGAGGAACTTTATATTTATCTGCCTGTCGCCATACAGTTTCAGACTGAGACTGAACACCTTCTTCAGCATCAAGCACAGTCACGCCACCGTCAAGAACACGCAGTGAACGTTCTACTTCGGCTGTAAAGTCAACGTGCCCGGGAGTATCAATGATGTTAATACGATTATCTTTCCAGAATGCAGTAATGGCAGCCGAAACGATAGTAATACCTCGTTCCTTTTCCTGCTCCATCCAGTCGGTAGTAGTATTACCTTCATCAATATCACCAAGCTTGTAGTTCTTCCCTGTATAGAAAAGAATTCGCTCGGTGGTGGTGGTTTTACCAGCATCGATATGAGCGATAATTCCGATATTACGGATTTTGTCTAACGGATAAATACGGTTGGTTGTGGTCTGTTGTGCCATAAAAAATTTTGATAAATAAATAATAACAAATCAATAAAATAGCTCTTTAAATGCAATAAAAAACGCCAACTTTAAGCTCGTACACTGTAAAGTCTGGCGCCGAAATCATTTTCTCTCTTATACAGAGAACCTATCGATGTTCGATAAACCAGTTAGATGATATCAAATACACAAAATAAATACAATATTTAGTTCGACTACTAATCATTGACACGGCGAATACTATAAACAGTCATCGGAACACCCAACGTATTTGCTACAGCAACTTCCAAGTCTCCCCTAACGATATCTTCACGCTCATAGCCTTTTTTCAGTAACTTTTTCTTCAATTTCCGCCACTTTTTACCGGTAATCTCAGGGTCCACTAACGCGGCCGGTCTCCAGGCTTCAGCCGAAGTGCCCGTACTGACAACTGAGTACTCTTTTTTAGTACGAACAACCACATCTACCGCATGCTTAGAACTATGTGGAGCAAGAACCAACTTAAGTTGACCACCTTGCGGAATTTCACTAATAATTCCACCTGCCGGAGAAAAAATTTCGGTATGTGAAGACATACGTAGTTTGATTTAGGTTAAATTTACCAGCGGAAGTGCGCAAAAGCCTTGTTAGCTTCAGCCATCTTCAAAGTATTATCTCGCTTCTGAATTGCTGCGCCCAAATTATTGGTTGCATCAAGTACTTCAGCTACGAGTTTATCTGAAAATGAATGAAATTCCCGGCTTGAACGCGCAGTAGCTGCAGTGATAATCCAGCGGATTGCTAAAGCTTCACGTCGGTCACCTCGAACTTCCATAGGGACCTGGTATGCAGCACCACCGACACGTCGGGGACGAACTTCCATTCGCGGACCAACATTACGGATAGCTGCTTCAAGCACAACAATCGGATCTTTACCCATATCAGCGATCTTCTTGAGTGCATCGTACATGAGTTTTTCTGCTACGGATTTTTTTCCATCCAACATGATTCTGTTAACCATGCGGGTAACCAGTCGTGAATTATAGACTGGATCATTAATTAATGTTCTTTTTCTAATTTTGCCACCACGTGCCATAAATTTACTCCACTATTAATTTAATTGTACTCTTCGCGATGCCCGAGAAGTAGTCCTCAAGTCAACTTGAGGCTTAGGCTCAAGCCCTTCCCGTAACATAGCTGTATTATTGTTGAAGAATACTGGACGAAGTTCACGTATCCCGAAAACAGCAGGTCTTGTATTCACAAGACCGTCTTTATCAAAATTGTCATCATATCCCGCAGCTTCAGCTACAAATGCCATCGTTTCTACCCCTTACTTCTTACCACCCTTAGCAGCAGCTGCTGCCTGGCCTTTTTTCGCACCATACTTGCTTCGTCCTTGCATTCGTTTGGCAACACCTGCAGCATCAAGCTTGCCGCGAACGATATGATATTTCACACCTGGAAGATCTTTAACACGACCTCCACGGATCATAACAATTGAGTGTTCAGCCAAAGAATGACCAATTCCGCCGATATATGCGGTAACTTCTTTCTTGTTGGAAAGACGGACACGAGCAACCTTTCGAAGAGCTGAGTTTGGTTTTTTCGGAGTCATTGTTTTAACTACCGTACAAACACCCCGCTTCTGAGGGTTAAAGGTAGTAACCAGTTTGCGGTTACGTGCATTAAATGATTGACGCAATGCAGTAGCCTTCAATTTCTTGCTTGGCATGCTGCGTCCTTTTCGAATAAGTTGATTTATAGTAGGCATAGTTAGTGATTATACCCGCGCATAGGCGAAGCGTCAAGCAGGTAAGCCAAAGACATTAAAGGAGCGCAACTAATTCGCATTTGTGCCAGCCGAACTTCCGCCCTGGATAGCGATTATGGGTTTATTAAGTACGTGGTGCGGAACTCATTAAGTAAGGAAAACCGGAGCATGTGAGGCCAACAAATCGAATTGGTCAGCTAGACCTCGAGCATGTTCGACAAAGCAAAACGAGTTATCAAGCAAACCACTACTTCTTCCGTTCATGCCTCAAAAGAAGCACCCCAAATACCACAATTGCAACCGCTTCAATCGCGCCCAAAATGAGAAAACCCCAGCGCGGCTGCTGTCCATCCTCCGCAGTTGTAAAAATACCGCCTGGAATAAGTGCTGATGGCCCTGATTCAGTCTTTTGAGCCTGTACAGAGACTATTTTCTCGACACTTACCGAAGGCTTCAACACAAAACCATTCTTATCCAAAAGCGTAAACGTTACCTTTTGATTCCCCCCTGAAAGTCGCGGCAAGCGGGATTGAGGCTCCGTTACATAATAATGTACTCCCTCGGCAAATACATCAATGTAACCATCCTTCCCCGGAGTAAAACCTGACAGGACAACCTCAAACGGAACTTCCTTGTTCATTTCGGTATTCCGTGGCAAGGTTACATTCTCAATTACCGGCTTATTTTGCGAATAGATAAATGGCACCTGAAAATCGACAGTCGGAACAACCGGACGATCGTTCGCATTATATAGTGCAACGCGCAGAGAGTGCTTACCTTCTGTTAGCGGCGTATTTAAGGTGTATCTGGTCGGATCAGCCAGATCCTTCGAAGTGCCGTCAACCTCTCCATCCACAAATACCTGATAGTATCCGGAATTTTCCTCAAAAGATGCATACTCATAGAGTATTGGGAAGGTCGGCGTGGCTGTATAGACAGTCGAATCGGGGCGGAAGTCTAGCACCTGCAACAAGGGACTCTTTTTCTGGACATGTATAGTAAAGGAATCGGCTATTCGGGGTACAAACGGCGAACGGTCAACATGCGTAAGTTCAACTTCAACATAATGCGTACCAACTCTCGGTATAGTAAGCGTCGCGCTGGTGGAAGCAGTATTGGTAAAGAATTTACCATCGACATACACTGCAATAACACCTGCCTGATACTCCTCAACCGGTTTTGCAGTAAGCAAATAGTTTGAAACTTCCATTTCCAGCGTAAATTTTGAGCTAACAATACTATCTTTTTGAGGGGATACAACGGATATACTTGGTGTCTTCGCGGTATCATCTGGAACCGGTACCAATAATCCGTCTTGTGCAGATACAGAAGCCATACCGAAAAATAAGCCTCCCAACATCAGTATCATTCCCAAGAGCAGTTTTTTCATACTATTTAGTATAGGAGATCTCTAATCGGGAATCCAGTATCATAAAAAACCCCCTCCAATAAGGAGGGGGTGGAAAATTGCAGAGAAATTGATTAGAGATTAGACAGTTCGACTGATCGCTCTTCCGATCATCAGAGCAACTATCGCACCAATTACTGCAACAAACAAACTCCAAAGGTTAAGTCCGCTTGCACCTGGAGCATCAGTTAAGTTAAAAAGGAATCCTCCGAGGAAAGCACCGATAATACCTAAAATGATATCACCGAGCAAACCCTGAGAACCGTTTGTCCCCATAATTACACTTGCTACCCAACCTGCTACTGCACCAAGGATAAGCCATGCAACAATATTCATATAACCTCCTATTAAATTAATAATAAATAATTATAGTAATAGTATAACATTTTAAATTATAATTGCAATACTCAATTGCACATTCTTATAAAAAAGGCGACACATCTCTGTGCCGCCTTTGCTACACAATAACTACCGTCATTAGAAAGTAGTTGAATCGAGAGTTGTATCGGCAACATCGTCAAATGTGGTCTCAACTTTATTTTTACTCTTTACACTCTTCCCTGCTTTCTCTAAAGCATCGCCGGTTTTGTCAGCTACATTGGTTACTACCTCTGAAGTCTTGGTTTTGAGTGTGTCAGCAGTACCTTTAGCTTTGTTCATCAGGCGATCTCTCTTATTCTTATCGGATAAATACGCTGCAGCTGCACCAACCGCAGCCCCAACCATAACAGCTCCCAGGGCACTTGCCACGCCGCTTCCTTTTTTAGGTGTGCTTGAATCGTAAGTCATAAATCCTCCTTCTTCCGCAACTTTATTGCAGACATTACATTAATAATATAAATTATAGATATATTATAGCACTATAGTTTTCATTTGTCGATTGGCTATGATATAGTACTTTCATGACAGAAACAGCAACATTAGCAGGCGGATGTTTTTGGTGTACGGAAGCTATTTTTAAAAGAATCAAAGGAGTTCTCTCCGTTGAATCAGGTTTTTCCGGAGGAAAAAGAGAAAATCCCACCTACTCTCAGGTTATTACCGATGCCACCGGCCACGCCGAATCCATTCAAATTACATTTGATTCTGACATAATTAGGTACAGTGAAATCCTGGATATTTTCTGGCACATGCATGATCCAACAACACAAAACCGCCAGGGAGCTGACATAGGCACACATTACCGTTCAATAATTTTTTATCATAGTGAAGAACAACATCAGACAGCTCTGGAATCTAAGACAGCAATAGAATCTGCCAAAATATATCCAAACCCCGTTGTTACAGAGATCATACCTTTCGAAGCATTCTATAAAGCCGAAGACTACCATCAAAATTACTACGAGAATAATAAAGACAAAAACATGTACTGTCAGATAGTAATCGATCCGAAGATTCAGAAATTAATGCGGGAATATAAAGACCAATTAAAATAGGTTTCAGAGTTACTTGCGTAGCTTACTCGGCTTTACGAAGTCGAACTTCCGCCCTGGGAGATGATTACAATTCGGCGACGTGTACTTTTAAAGTACATTAAGGGAGTAATAACTGGAGCATGTTCGACAAGGAAAGACGAGAAGCAAGCAAGCGATGACAAAGTGAGCATCAGTAACAAAAAACCAAAAAAGCGACTTCTATCCTAACCCCAACATCACCTTCACCACACCCCACTCAACAACCGTCAAGTAAATTACCCACACCACCAGCAAACTTCGAACAATAAAAACCTCAGTCCAGCCTCCCGTTTTCATACGCATGAATTTCAAAGGTGGAATTCCAAATCGGAACTTAATTGGCCATAATAAGGGAATCCCATCCTTAGTAATAGCATCGGCAAACAAATGAGAAATGAGCGAAATAACATACGCTAGCCACAATGCCTGCAGATTGAAGCCGTTCGCTTCAGGGATCATAAAAATGAGCCAGTGAGACAAATACCACAGAATTGCAACACCTAAAATTGAGTGCGAAATACTACGGTGTCTTCCAAAAGCCCGCTCCCCCACTTCGGCAAATAAGCGCTGACCTATTGGCACTATTTGATATATCTTATTTTCCTGGCTATCCAAATCCGGGGTTAAGCTTCCCAAAGAAATTAATAATACAGCAGCTATTACTGTTTGAGGATTGAGATGCGGCGTCTGCATAATGACTGCATAAGTATAAACAGACACAAAACCAACTAGTTGGTGTGATTTTCCCACCATAAAAATCCAATCTAAAATCGCCCTGAGTAACCGTGGAGCGATTTTCCGACCATATGAGTGTCAGAGTATAAGTTTTGGAGTTGACCGTCAAGCACTTCGAACCTTTACGCCATTGTTTTTAGGATATATCATATCTTCATGGCAAAAAGCGTCGAACAACCTGCAGAACCTCAAAAACCACATCAGATAATTGAACTGAAACCAAACCGTTTTGGTCTGGAAACACCTGACACTGCTATCTCACTATTTGGAGCACTTTCCTCGCTACCTCGCGCACCTTTCTTTGAGCGGTTACGGGGACGACACCACTCTATTACCCTGGAAATTGCGACTATCAATCAGGCGATCCATTTTTTCGCCGAAATGCCTGATCAGTTTAAAACCTTTTTTGAGAGTCAGCTGATTTCCCACTATCCGACTATTCAAATGTACCAGGTCGATGACTATCTACCGGGGTTCCTCTCTCAACCATATTTATCGTATGGTCAAATAAAATTTTACTCACCCTTCTACTACCCCATCAAAACCTTAAAGGATTTTAAAGACATCGATCCGCTTTCTTCAATCCTGGGTGTCATGTCAAAAACAAAGCCCAATGAGGGAATGCTAATTCAAATGACGCTGACCGCCGCACCACCCACCTGGCAGCGTATGGGTAGAAATGTCATTGATAAGGGTATTCCCGGACCGGAAAAAGGTACACGTCAAGCGCATCCGCAGGCAGCACTTATTCAGAGTAAAATCGATAGCAACGGACTGCATGTAGCGATTAAAGTTGCCGCCTTTGCGGCAGATCTGAATACGGCAAGATCCAATTTGTATAATTTGGGTGGAGCCTACGGAGGATTCGCAACTGGTGAAGGGAACGCTTTGATATTACGATTACCATCGGTATTTGCCCGCAAAAAATTCCTGGAAAGCATGCGACAAAGAACCATCGCCTTCTCACCTCGAAACCATGTCTTCTCGGATGAAGAACTCGCTACCATTTGGCATCTACCGGGTGAAAAACTGGCCGGTATTAAAAACATTGCGTGGGGAAAAAGCCAGAAAGGTGAGCCGCCACAAAACTTACCAATCGCACGGAATTTAACAGCCGAACAGAAACAGGAAGTTGCTTGGCTGGGACGGACTGATTTTAAAAACACTGAGGAAATTTTTGGTATTAAAAAAGAGGACCGGTTTAAACACACGTATGTAATTGGAAAAACCGGTACGGGTAAATCCACGCTTTTACAAAATATGATTATCTCGGATATGCGCAATCGCGAAGGATTATGTATCATCGATCCGCATGGCGATTTCGCCGATGTTATCCTCGATTATGTACCATCCTACCGTATTAACGATGTTGTTTACCTTGATCCTTCCGACATGGAACATCCGTTCCGCTTAAATCCGTTCGAGTTAGGCACCATTAACGCCTCCGACCTTACCGGACAACGCGAACTGGTTGCTGCCGGTATTGTGGGAATTTTCAAAAAACTGTATGCCAAGAGCTGGGGACCCCGATTGGAATATATTCTACGCAATGTAATCCTGACACTGGTACAGTTTAAAGATGCTACCTTTTTATACGTACCGGAAATGCTCACCAACGACCGCGTTAGAGGCGCGATTGTCTCCCGCATCCAGGATCCGGTCTTACGCAGTTTCTGGGAACAGGAATTTGCCGGCATGACCGATAAACTCCGCACCGAAGCAATCTCACCAATTCTAAACAAAGTCGGACAATTTATCAGTTCGCAATATACCCGATCGGTTATCTCAAGCCCTCGTTCTTCTATAAGTTTGGAGCAAATAATGGACGAGAAAAAAATTCTTATTCTTAACCTGTCTCAGGGAAAAATCGGCGAAGACAACTCTGCTCTCCTTGGTGCGATGTTTATTACCAAAATGCAGATCGCTGCGATGAACCGCGCCTGGCTCGCCAAAGACCAGCGCCAGGATTTTTTCCTTTACGTCGATGAGTTCCAGAACTTTGCTACTGACGCGTTCATTAAAATTCTTTCTGAAGCTCGTAAGTATCGTTTGGCCTTGATCATGGCTAACCAGTACACATCTCAGCTTAACGACGATATCCGCAGTTCAATCTTCGGTAACGTCGGTACATTAGTTTCCTTTACGGTTGGAGCGGAAGACGCCCCGTATCTCTCAAGAGAATTTGGAGGAATTTATACTGAACAAGACCTAGTAGGTATCGACAACTACAATATTGTTTGTAAACTTAACATCGATAACCAGACAAGTTTACCTTTTAGTGCCAAGACATTACCACTGCCTTACCAGCTGAAAAATAAAAACAAAGAGAAAGTACTCAAAGTAAGCTGGGAAAAATACGGAAAAAAATAACCTAAATCAGGCCGCGCATCGTCGACGATCGCTAACAGCCAAAGTCAACGTTCGATCAGGCAAATCAATACCCCGAGTAGATTCAATAGCATATCCATTGACATCATGAGACAGATGCAAATAGGAACTATTCTCTATTTTTGGGAATTCTCCGCGAGCAATTGCACCTAAACGGTGAAGTAACAACCTCATAATCCCATAATGGGTGGCCAAAAGAACAGTTCCGCCTTTGTACTCGTGGACTACTTGATCAAGAAACGGCAGGAGCCGATCATACACTTCTATATCTGACTCAAACTCAGGATGTGGCTTAAATCGTAAATACTCCTCATCATTTAAAGCAACATGCTCCTCCTCCACTCTGCGTAATTCCTGATGTGAACGACCCTCAAACCCACCAAAGTTTCTTTCTCGTAATGATGGAGTTAACTGGATTGCCAGAGGCCGGCGTCCACGAACAATATGCGCCGTTTGTATTGCGCGCGTGAGATCTGATGCATAAATTGCGTCAAAGCTAACTGCACTCAAATCTTCACCAGCCAAGAAGGCTTGCTCCATGCCTTGGTTTGTCAATTGCGCATCGTTAGACTGACCCGACAGCTTCCGAGCAACATTCCAATCTGTTTCACCGTGTCTGATTAAATAGAGATTTGTACCTTCTGAGGGGACAATTTGTTCAATAAACATAAAATTAAAGCGCGACAGTAAGTCATAATATTATATCATACACAAATAGTAATGTAACTAACTAAGACTAACTAAATATAACAGACCCTTCACATAGAAATTTAATACATAAAGCAGTATTATATCGCCATGAACATATTTTTCGTGAGACATGGTGAGTCAGAAGGAAACTCTCAGAGAGTACATCAAGGCGAGAATGCGGATTTGTCTGAAAAAGGCCGACATCAAGCCCAACTTGTTGCCAAAAGACTCCAAGACCACAATATTCAGGTTATATATTGTAGCCCATTTCTGCGCGCAAAGCAAACAGCAGAAATAATAGCAGCGGGGTTGAAACTACCAATTACCTTCGCTGAGGATTTAAAAGAGTTAAGAAGACCATCAGAAATAGAAGGTCTCTCTTATGGTGATCCAAAAGCCGAAGAAATTAAATCAATAATAAAGCAAAACCAAACTATCCCTGACTGGCGATATTCTGACGACGAATCATTTAACGATATAGTAACCCGGGCCAAATCAATAGAAAAAATCTTATTCGATAATCATCACGGCCAGAATGTACTCTGCGTGTCACATGTGCAGATCATTGTTATGATCACATTACACATCATTCTCCAAGAAAAGCTTACTCCGGAAGTCTTCTGGCAATTCTATTATCATGCGAGATACAACAACACTGGAATAACTCATTTACAGCATAATGAGACCTTCGGCTGGAACTTAATGACTTGGAATAATACGGTACACCTTAGCTAAGTGCCTCAAGTCGGCGGAGAGTCTGGAATGCGCCATCAACTCGTTTGGCTACCTGTTCTCGAGAAGCATGTCCGTTAATACGAATCATAGGAATATCATAGCGAGATAAGGCTTCAAGCGTACCCTCGAGTACCTGAGTGTATAAGTTGTACTTAGACTCAAATCTTTCTGGATGATCTTCTTTTCGAATAACCAGGGCACCATCGCAATCGGTACATCGACGAACTTCATGTTTATCGGCCAGCGTTGTTTGAGTTAAACAATCCGCGCATATTCGGCGCAGTTCAACTCGGCTAAGAAGTTCATCAAAGGGAACTTCTATAAGTACAATACCACCGAGTGCCAAATTACGCCGCTTAACAATAGACTGAAATGCAGAAACTTCACCTACATGTTTAGGAAAGCCATCAAAAAGTATTCCATGTCCTGAAACAAGCAACGCACCAACTTTTTCGTCGACTAATTCAACGACCTCTGGTTCCATTGGTTTAAATTCAGTCCGAGGTCCAGTTGAATATCCGGTAAAGTGCCGGACAACCTGAGTCCCTCTCTGAATTTGTTCACGCACCAACCCACCAAAGGAAAAATACTCAGAGTTAGTAATTTGACGAATTTGTTCGGCGACAGTAGTTTTCCCTGCACCTGGAGGGCCATACAGCAAATACGATAACTCTGTTGTTTCCGACATAAAGCACAGCTTTCTTTATCGGGCAGTTATACTCTTGCACTTGCGTCTAATCCGACATAGCTCAAGATCATCCGCCGTTGGTCAGGAACATTTAGAAGGGGCGCAATGTATAAAGGCGCACGAGGCAAGTTAGTTTGTGTAATACCTTTACCTTTAGTAACCTCACCTTGTAATGAGTCGAGATCAGCCATATCCTTAATTAGACTTCGAATAACAGCTGTAGCTCCAGCAAAAGTAGCAACTGTACGATCATAAGGCTGAGGTGCCACTTCGGAAAAATCGACTGGCTTGCCTAAAATAATTTGTCGACCCAAGGCCACTACTTCGTAACGCAAAGCAGTCTGTAATAAAAAGTTGGATGCGACTTTCTCAGCATCATCACCACCTATTGCTTTAATTTGCGCAGCGATTTCTTCAGCATCTCGTACACTATACTTAACCTCTTGACTGGAATGTTGATCTAAACGTCGATCAGCATGTGCAGCCCGCATATGTCTCATACGAGCTTGAATATAATCAGTTAAATCGATACGAGGATAGTGCATAAACACCGCGTCCTGAACCAGTAGTCGATCATCAGGTGAAATTAAACTGTTCATAACACTATCTGAGGTAATACCCTGCTGACCAAACATTACTGGTCCAAGCTCAGCGTCAATCAACAACAAACTCCCCTTCAGCCGTCGTTTATGCCTATTTTTAGTCGTAAATTCACGAGCTAAAGGATGCTTATCCGCTTCAAAAATTTCCATCAACATATACTCAGCGTCAGTTAAACCAAGCTCAAGCATACGCATAACTTCAGGTGGGTACGTCGCGTAATTAGCTCCAACAATTGGTTTATCCCCTTGATCCCACATGTTCAAGAAAGCGCGAGGGAACGGCGAAACATCAGCATCAAGAAGGAAGGTGCGCCGAAGACCTGCAGAAACTGCATGGCGACAAATAGTTCTCTCGGCTGCTACCAAACCAGGAGGAGTCCGGATAAATTTTATGTCGGCATTAAAATCAGATTTATTTACACCCCACTCAAGCGGTTGTAATCCGCGATTAATACGCGGACCGTTAATACCAATCACAATGCCTGCGTCTATTTGCATTTGGTTAAGACAAATATCCACATTTCGTAAAGCCGCGTCCAGAACGTCCGGGCCTTCACCATCGTAAAAAGGTATTCCAACAATAGTGCTACTCTCTGTGTTTACCATAGCGAAAATAGTATCACAGCAGCTTTAATAAGTCAACTATAGGCTTCTTACTCCAATGGAAGTACATAAGTATAGTGTAAGAGTACAGTAAAAATGTTACAGCATTCCTACCAATCTACAACTCGATCAATACTTGCTACCACCGGTCAATTGCAGTATAATAGCAAAAATTATAGGATATATAACTCTATGTCAGAAAAAACAAAAGTCGGTATCAATATTGGCAAAGTCGGAAAATCAGACCGTGGTATCACTATTTATACCCAAGACATGCTCCGCGAATTCGATAAACAAGGTCCCGATAATGTCGAATTTGTTCTCTTGCACTATCCCGGCAAATCTCCCGAAGACAGCATTGAACTCAAAAATGCGACAATGGTAGAACTCCCCTATTCGGATAAGGCCGGCGCCATTGAGATGATCGAAAACGAACAGGTAATCGGCCCTCAACAACAACGACAACTCGGTCTTGATGTAGTCTGGCATCCTCACAACCGAGGGCAATTATGGACTCCCGTACCGTACGTCGAAACGTTGCATGATGTGCTACCTGTCGCAGCACCAGAACTGGCCGGAAATTATATCAATTCCGCTGAGAAAAGAGCGCTTAATGAAAGTCGTCTTTACACCGCCCGGTTCGCAACTCGAGTTATAACCGACTCGCAGTTTAGTAAAGATGAAATTATTAAACATTTAGGAGTAGCCCCAGAAAGAATCGATGTTGTCCACCTCGGAGTGAATCGAGACGTCTACCGCCCCATCATCGATGAAGAGCAGCGCGCCCAAGTGAGAGATCGATACCAATTACCAGAGGATTACATCCTCACCACAGGAAGCTATGCTCCACACAAGAACCAAATTACCATCCTTAAAGCCTATGCAGCTAGCCGGCTTCCTGACCAGGGAATCGGACTGGTGATGGTAGGTCCAAACGATGCAACTGGATATCGTATTGGCTATGAGCATATTAAGCAAACTGCCGAAGACATGGGATTACCTCCACTGCTGGTACGCTTACTCCCTTCAGTCCCAATTTCAGATTTAGTTACGTTGTACAGCGGCGCTAAGCTATTTACCTCAGCCTCACTTTACGAAGGATTTGGCTTAACACCGCTGGAAGCCATGGCTTGCGGAATTCCAGTTGTGGCCTCAAACGCAACCGCAGCTCCGGAAGTCTTGGGCACCGCTGCACTCTTTAGTGAACCAAAAGATGAACTGACCTATGCTCGACACTACGAGAATATTGTCGGCAGTAATGATACGCGAAGGAGATTAGTTGTTGCAGGCGCTGCTCAAGTGGATAAATATGATATACGCCGTACTGGTAAACAAACATTAGATATCCTTATTGAAGCAGCCAACTCTAAGAAGTAAAGGGGATCGTATGTCTGAAAGAACAACCATTGTTGAAGCAGATATTCATACTCAAGAGGCAGAAAGAGATGCCGACTTACGAGTATTATCTGGCTTACGGAGCTTGTCGGAATCAGTCCCTGGCTCATTCTTCTTGGTTACCGGTAGCTATGCGATCGAAGGACTAACCCACACCCCCCTCGAACACGATGACTTAGATGGTAATATCTTTACTCCTAATATGGGAATGAGTTTAGCCAGAACGGCTAATCTTATTGAAAATCTCGGTGTACGGGGTCGACGCTTTACCTTATATAAAAGAACCGATGATCGTCTTGAATACGATGTGGTTACTCCAGCCTACAACCAAGGAGCCAAGCGACTGGAAATCCAATTTGTAGATTATCAAGCAATTACAATGACACCCACTACTGTCGATTTTAGCGTACTCGGCAAAGATGGCCGAGTCTCACACGTACCTTCAGTACTTTTTCCTGCAACTGAAACCCAAGGAGCAGAAGTAACATTGCGAGCAAAGTCCTGTGCATATCTTATTGCGACCTGGGCTATCCGAATCAGTGGAGCTGCCGAAAGCCAAAAAAGAGCAGTACGACCAAGCGACATTGAACACCTCAGAATGCTTTTGAAGGGAGACTATAGCCCTCAAGAAGTCGTTACAGCTATTCAAACACACGTCCAAGCACCTTCCGATATAGACGCTAACGGCGTATTTAGTGCAGCGATAGGAATTTGTCAGCAAACTTCTTAAAATACACGCAATTGCCTGCCTATAAGGATAGACCTTCTACCGCAAGTCGAACTAAATCGCTTGAAGGGATACTATCGATAACGGTAAAGTCGTCTTCTTGCAGCGCTTGGACAATCTCATCACTTGTATAGGGTGACGGCTCAACTGTAATCCCTTTGAAAGAACGAGCAGAAGACCACACGTTTTTTGATAAAACATCTCCAGGAATAAACGGGACGATTACCGGCCGACCCACGGCGCCAGCAATATGAGCTGGTCCCGTATCATTAGATAGAATTATATTGGAATGGCGAGCGACTATAGCCAAGTCTCTTAACGACGGCAGCTTAGTTACATTGCAATGAATATTACCAGTACCCTCAAAGTCCCCGAACTGTGCCTCAATATCCTCAGTCGTATACCGGTCACGAGTGTTCCCACTTGGAGCACAAGCCATTATGCAGTCTATTTGCCTGTTGGGGTCGACTTGAGCGACATACTTACTAACTTCTTGCAAGACCTCTTGCCAACGACCATAACATTTAGCAGGGACAAAAGATTGAAAGAAACACATAATAGTAACAGCATCATCGCGTAATTCTAACTGCTGACGCAACTCACCATAGCGTGCAGTATCTTTCGCATCAAATAAGATGGTCGGTTGGGCCGCTGCCGAATCAATACTCCCCTCAGGCAGGGCAAACATGTGCTCAAAAAAACGGCTATAGCGTACTTCTGGACCAAGCCCGGCAAACCCACGAACAGCCGGCTTAAACAAATCTGATAGTACCGTTACATCACGAGAATCATTCCCCTGAGAATAGTGAATTCTGGAAATCGAAGGCCTGCGACCGTTGCCACCATGAAAATCAAAAACCATCAAATTACCTGGCTCTGAAGTAAATAGTCCTTGTACCTGAAAATTGGATAATACCGGCATAACGGTCATAACTTCTACCGGTCGACCGAGTTCCTGAGAATATAAATCAGCTGGATACAATGAGGCTAATCCCTGGTCTATGACAAGCTTTATCGGAGTATCGGGCTTTCCTGCTTTAGTGAGAACTTCATGTATCGGGTGGATAAACGCGCTGGTCAGCACACCTTCCCCCAATCTACCGCCATTTCCACCAATCTGAAGCACAACTTTATCAACTGAATCTAAGTCGTGGAGGGTTAGCATGTGTTCTCGAGAAAAATTCTCAATTTTGAAGTCCGGCCTATAGTTGACAGGAAGATCCAGGTCATGAGTGGTTACATCACTCAGTACCATTTTTCTAGACTCAAAAGCGACTTCAGTTGACATTGTTTACCCCTCCTCTTCTATGGGTTAAATAATAGCATATTGACAATATAAGTGCAACTATAAGATAATACGCAAGCTATGATTAATGAGCTAATTACGCTTGATAGGCTTAGTCCAAAAGACCTGGTAGAGATATCTCGGGGGCCATTGCGACCAAGACGAAGCACCGAAGAACTCCTTCGGGAACTTGACCGAACAGGCATTCCCGCTACTCGTCGACTGGCTGCGAGAATTCAGCTACAGGACAATAGCACTCCTGGATACGAAAAGCAATTGGCGAGCTCAGTTATGGACAGCAGTAATTTGCCATTAACGAATAATACCATTGAACTGTGCAACTTTGGAGGGGAAGCCGATGTATATTTGTATGAAGGTAAAAACGGTGAAAAAGTCGCTATCAAAATTTTAAAAGGATCAGTTAACGCCTCACCAGACCGGCTTAAAGAAATAGCCCTCGAAACACGAGCAGAATATGAATGGGTGAAACAAACGTATGCGGCTTTTCCTGAGTTAGTAATCAATGAAGAGTACCTTATTCTTCACGGACCAGTTATGGCTATGCCAGCGGTCGCGATAGTCCAACCGGTAATCAGTAAATATAAGGATTTATTCTTAGATTTTACGCCTAAACAATTACTAGAAATAGCAGCACAAGATCTAAATTTTCGAGATCAGCTTCACTACTTTGCAGCGCAAACGGTAAAAACTTACAAGGAAGAACGAAAAGTAATTGATATTTCATTAGGTAAAAATAACGTCGTGGTATTCGGAGAAAATTCCGAATCACCACGGATTGCCATAGTAGACCCTCATTCTATTCACACTTCACACTTTATACATAATCTGTACCCTAGAGCAAAAATCAAAGTAGTTCAAATTCTACAAGAACGACTCAACCTTCTGTCAGAATTAAGTAGGGATTTATCTCAACTTTAGGATCAAAAAAACCTCCGTTTCCGGAGGTTTAATTTTTTCTTTAAGAACTGAATAGTGATAGGAAGTAGCATTTTTTAAGACTTAGTCTTGTCTCAAGATCGCGACGTAATTTGCAATCTCTCGAGCTTGTTTTATAAGTAGCTCTAACTGAACTTATGTAAGAAGCATCGTGCGCTTCTGGAACTCCTTAGAAAGGAGGTGATCCATCCGCACCTTCGGGTACGGATACCTTGTTACGACTTAGCATTGATCGCTGGTATTACCTTCGCCGTCTCTCTCCCTTGCGGGTTAAGAAAACGTCTTCGGGTACTCCCAACTTTCCCTACTTGACGGGCGGTGTGTACAAGAACCGAGAACGTATTCACCGCGACCTGCTGATTCGCGATTACTAGCAATTCCGACTTCACGGAGTCGAGTTGCAGACTCCGATCTGAACTGAGGCGAAATTTAAGGGATTAGCTTCTGGTCACCCAGTTGCAGCCCGTTGTTGTTCGCCATTGTAGGATGTGTGTAGCCCAGGGCATAGGGGCCGTGCTGACTTGACGTCATCCCCGCCTTCCTCCCGTTTGATAAACAGGCAGTTCGGTATGAGAATATAACATACCGTAGGGGTTGCGCTCGTTGTGGCACTTAAGCCAACGTCTCACGATACGAGCTGACGACAGCCATGCAGCACCGTTTCTTCACCCTCGAAGGTCACACGTTTCCGTGCGCTTGCAGAAGAATGTCAAACCCTGGTGAGGTTGTTCGCTTCGTCTCGAATTAAACCACATGCTCCACTGCTTGTGCGGTTCCCCGTCAATTCCTTTGAGTTTTAGTCTTGCGACCGTACTCCCCAGGCGGGACACTTAACGCGTTAGCTTTACGACAGTGACTTGCGCCACTATCTAGTGTCCATCGTTTACGGCTGAGACTACGCAGGTCTCTAATCTGCTTCGCTCCCTCAGCTTTCGTGCCTGAGCGTCAGTAAATAGCCAGGAGACTGCCTTCGCCTTTGGTGTTCTTGTTGATATCAACGCATTTCACTGCTTCACCAACAATTCCATCTCCCCCTCTATTACTCTAGTCCGTGAGTATCTACTCCAGATCCGGGGTTAAGCCCCGGGCTTTAAAAGTAGACTTTACGAACCGCCTACGCAACGCTTTACGCCCAATAAATCCGGATAACGCTCGGACCCTACGTATTACCGCGGCTGCTGGCACGTAGTTTGCAGGTCCTTATTCGTATGGTACCGTCATTTTTTTCTTCCCATACAAAAGAGGTTTACGACCCTAAAGCCTTCATCCCTCACGCGGAGTCGCTGGATCAGACTTTCGTCCATTGTCCAATATTCCCGGTTGCTGCCACCCGTAGGTGTACTGCCCGTGTCTCAGTGCAGTTGTGGCTGGTCATGCTCTCACACCAGCTACCCGTCGTCGCCTTGGTAGGCCATTACCCTACCAACAAGCTGATGGGACGCAGGCCGATCTAGAAGCGTCTTGCGACTTTAAACTTACGTTCACATGCGGTATTAGCTATCCTTTCGGACAGTTGTCCCCCACTTCTAGGTACGTTCCCACGCGTTACTCACCCGTCTGCCACTAGCCTGTATTGCTACAGACCCGTTCGACTTGCATGCCTTAGGCACTCCGCCAGCGTTCATCCTGAGCCAGGATCAAACTCTCAATAAAAATTATCCATCAAATTTTGGGTATTCCGTTATCAATCCTACTAACTCTTACAAGCGTTCGGTCTGTCAAACGGAATGAAATTCATAGGAATTGACTTCCTATCACTATTCAGTTGTTAAAGGACATATATCCTCCGTGGTGGAGAACTTTCCTTGTAATAGCATCCTGATGGATTGTTTACTTAGAAAACGTTGATTTACAACGTTTTGTATACAAGAAGACTCTTATATCCAAAATCTGCGAATCAACTTTCCGGATAATATCAGATAGCTAACTATCTGGCAACCGGTAATATTGAGCTGTTAATTTGAGCGATTTCTCCTTAATGCAATATCAATTTGAAATCGTCCCGCGCATGAATTGCGTGGGGCACAAAAAAATCAACTCGATTTCGAACTCTACCTCAGACGTGAGATGTCAACGTTCGTTTATCGTGTTGAATGTAAAAGGATTCTAGCACACTTGTTCTAAATATGCAACCGGTAAAAATGTCACACAAATTAGCAAGAGGTGTATTTTTGAGCTTAAACCCCGGAGGGGTGTCGGGTGCATGACTGCCGGGAGGCAACCATCCAAACGAGCCCGAAGGCAACGCTCTGCTTTCGCAGCCCGACATACTTGTTAATTGTCGCTGTCGCGCGGCTTGAGGGGACGGTTAATCCACCACAGCAGGAGCTTTCGCCCCACAAGCAGAACTATGATGAATATTAATATTCCCCACATGCCACGGTACCAGCCGAGACCATACAGGGCCTTCACCCATTCGGCAACCCCCCAGTATAGGAGGAAGGCGAAAGTCCAACCAATCACCTTCTTCCAGTTCCATGTTTTTAACCATGGAACAATAAGGTAGAAAAACTCGAAACCTCCGGCAAGTAGCAGCCCGATTCCTTTGAAGTCTCCATCGGGCTCCAGGTAGTAGCCGAAAACTTCGCCACCGATCAATAACCCTATTCCAATCACGACTGCCCAAAAAATACGGGCACGAGTCTCATCAGTCACTGCATTCTCCATTCTAAATTCAATCCTCCACGCCTGGCATCTCAATAAAGAGGTGCTTCCAATGGACCATAGCTCCACCCGAAGCACCTCTCTACACCTACACCTCTTGCTGTAAAAGAGCTACAAGAACTCAAAATCTGAGTTCAGGGCTTCTACTCCTGCAATTCTCTGAGAATAACATTCGTTTTAGCCATGCAAGAATACCTTATTTTGCTATTAATGTAAACACTATAGGATTGAGAATAGGTCTACAATATGATATAAAAAAGCGTCCCTACATATGCACATCGAACAACTGGATTTTCTTGCACCAACACCATGGAATACAACAATGGAACTCATCAGTAATAACCCGTACGACGCTGGATGATATGTGGTTCCCTGTTTACTGTGACATGAACCGGGAATGGGTTCACTTGGATCCGTATGTTTTCGGTACGAATGGTTCGGAGACAATCGAAGGGCCATTACCTGAACTGATACACGTTCTGGCTAAAGCTATCGGAATTGAAATACCGGTTATCCTTACCACGGAGGAACAGATTTCTGCCGATGTTTATGAAGAACAAACCCAACTGGTACCCGGTAACGTTTCTCGGGCTGTCGCACTACGCAAAATTTTGGCACAACACGCTGATCAAGGATACTCACCCGGACCTGACAATATGGGAGAAGTGCTCGCCGAAGCCGAAGAACAACGAAAAAAGCAGCGGTTCCTGCGCAGAAAAATCGGATTTGCAAAAAAAACGTATCAGGAAACCGTCTACCATAAACCGCAAATTAACGTAATTCATGTCCTCGATCACCCCTACCAAAGCACTCAATCTCAACTTAATGCATATATGTGGTGGGTCAATAATTTCTATTATTATGTCATGGCCCGTCCCAACAACGGAACTCAATCAATCACCTATATCACCCGCGACATTGACTCTCCACTTGGATTCCCCAAAAATGTTCGTTCTCAAGGCGCCTTGCATATAAACACTACCGGCGATACAAATACCTTGCTGGATCTGGCGATTGAACATACTGCATTGCTCAAACAAGGACCAAATAGCAAAACACACATCTTCTATTACTCTACACCGGAGCAACATCCCCGCATGCTGGAACAAACCTTAAACCAGGTACAGGCACTGGATTTAGAAAACGACTCAATAACACTCTTAGAAGGAGACAATGTGTATCGCCAAAGTCCACTTTACTATCACCTTCACTCTCAAGGTGGTACGCTTCAGGCGGAAAAATTCGACCCTAATAAGATAGGACAAACTCTCAGCCTTACCCTACGAAACCCCTTTAGATATGCATAGTATTATATTGACAAGCATAATTCTTTACAAATATGCTTAAGACATGCTTTCAAAAACGCTGAGCAATTCTCTCCAACGCAATAAAATAGTATTTATCTATGCAATTTTCGCAGCAGTTCTTGGCTTGTCACTCTATTACAGCCAGACATCAACAGTAAAAATCAATCAAAAGAAACCTGAGATCTCCGGAACACTTCGGCATATTACCCAACACGTACTCGATCAGGAAAATCCCATTGAGCAGGCAGTGCTTGTAACAGAGGGGAAAACATACACTTTGGATTATGGAGATAACCTGGAAGAATATTACAATAAGTATATAACCGTCCAGGGAGACATTAATCAGAATACGCTCATTGCACAAAAAATAGAGCTCTCCACAAACGCTTCGTTGACCGATATTGACTCAAGTGAAGCGCAATCAACAACCGGCGATATAAAACCATTAGTACTTCTCATTAATTTCAAGGACAATACGTCAACTCCTTTTAGCAAAGAATTACTTGCTCAGAACATTTTTACCGGAGAAAATTCAGTAAAAAATTATTTTACTGAAGCTTCATTTGGAAAAACAAAAATTATCGGCGACATAAACAGTGTCAAAGGATGGTATACCATCGACTTGGCAAGCGACAAATGTGATACAAATTGGCTTTATGATATGGGTATCAAAGCCAGAGCAAAAGCAGAAGCTGACGGAATTAGCTACAGCAACTACAACTCCTTTATCATCATCCATGCTCGAACAGCAGCCTGCAGTACCAAGCTAGACGGAAAAACATATCCAATTGAAGGACTGTCTGAGTTAGGAGGAAGATTGGTCTGGATGAACGGCAATGCGAATATCCGACCTATTGCCCATGAAATTGTACATACGATGGGTATCGGACACTCGCATCTCTGTACAGACATTTCCTGCCAAACAATTAGGGAAACCGGCGACCGGACAGATTTAATGGGAATTTACCAAAACACAGCGCCTTCACATATTAACGCA
Organism: uncultured Gammaproteobacteria bacterium; assembly: GCA_964403585.1. Classification (GTDB taxonomy): domain Bacteria; phylum Patescibacteriota; class Microgenomatia; order JALYQM01; family JALYQM01; genus JALYQM01. The sequence continues at coordinate 1,259,786 of CAYOFQ010000001.1, forward strand.
GCGTTTAAAAATGCTCTTAAATGGATTCCTGAAACCGAACCCCGCACAAAAAGACTACTTGGTCCGAAGAAATATGATAATCTAGCGATTTATCCTGTCGAAGAATCAAGTTCTAACACCCAGCTAATAAAAATTGGAATTCTCCCCCCTTATTATTCGGCGGACTATACTATTACCTACCGAGTTAAAAAGGACAATAACTTCGACGCTCGGGCAAATATTGAAAACGGAATATATATCCACCGTTATTCCACACTTGAGTCAACATTCGGGAAACAATCACCCAGTTCAAAATTAGTCAGACATTTGACCCCTGGCAACCCAACATTTACCGATCCGGAATATAAAGTAACAATCAAATTAATTGGCATGGATTCAACAAAAGCAAACTTGTTTATAGATTACGGGCTTGATGGAACGTTCGTCAACGAACCTGCACCTAGTCCAAGCGGTACTGCCCCGTCCATCAGCTACTGTTCAGGGCTCGATGCTAAAAATATGCTCTCTAACGCTGTGACTTATTGTTACGGACATGCGAAGAGCACAACCTGCGCAACTATGGATACAGCTCTTCGAGCATCATATGGACCGGCCAATCTATGCGAACAAAATAAAACCCAGTGTACCAGCGGTGCTTCCAGCGGGATATGTACTGCCGCAGCCGAATTTCAAAAAGTTACCGATTGGTGTTATAACATCGTACGCAATGATCCGACCGAAGCCGGCAAAGCTGGCGTCAGCGCAAAATGGTGCAATGATTTCGCGACAGTAACAAGTGATGCCCATGAAGACTGCAACACCTGTTCCGGCGGCACCGGAAGTAATCCTGAAGCCACACCGAAGATAGTAGCAATCAATGGAGGTATTTGGGATACTAATGGAAATCCGGTGAGTGGAGTAAAAGTAAAAGTTGAAGGCAATGGAGCTAGCGGCGCCTGGAAACCATACTTCCCGACAACTCGACCAAACGGGACTTTTAGTCAAGGTGGATTTATAGTTAAAGGCGGAAGATATAACGTCTCGGTAGTTGATGTTGAAGCAAAAACTATTGTTGAGCCTGATACAAAAAATAGAGTTACCGGACAAGATACACCACTTGGATCAGTTGCGTATCTAAATCAACAAGCGGAAAGCGACGATTGCACAGAAAGTTGGGGTGGAGCTGATTCTCGATGTATTTTTCTAGTACGAAAACCTTTGGACATCGGAACTGCCAATGACGTTACGACATTCTATTACCCTTCAAATGACCGAATAGTGGTGCATCGCTCCTATGTAATGAAAGACGGGCGAACTTTCAATTGGAGAAAATGTTCATTTCCTCCTGCAAAAGGATGGCCTGTTTACTGTGAAGGATATAACAAAACAATGCTGGATACACCTACTCCAATACTCGGGTACGGAGCACTCATGATCTCGAGCAAAGTTCGCCAGGATTTTATCGCATCCAACGGACAGACCAGGTACAGTAGAGTCTGCGCATGGAACAAAGAAAAATCTCAGGTTACAACTTGTGGGGCGTATGTTACCGAAAAAATTACTGCCCCAACCGCAGTCAGAGACATTAACACGATGATTTTGTTCGGAAAATATCGGGAATCGCTCATTAGCCTTGATGGCAAAAAAACGTATTCAAGGGACTGCACACTAGACTTCAGCACCACTGCTTTTTCAAACTGTACAGCATATCAAACATACTCAACTCAAACAATACTTTCTGGCGGTGTTAGTGGTTATGGAGCACTCCCTTATCGAGATGGGTATGGCAGAACTGCAATTCAGCAAATATTCCTTGGCATGGATGGACGTACATTCCAGGTGGGAAGCTGTGTTGCTCAATCCTCCAGCAATATTACCTGCAAGAATGTATTTTAGGAAATTGGGATTACCAACCACCGCTGGAACCACCACCGCCACTTGATCCACCGCCAAATCCACCAAACCCGCCCCCACTAGAACCACGTCCCCAACCTCCACCACCAAAACCGCCATAAGAATGGAACCAATCAGTTGGTCGACCATTTCTTGAAAGACGCTGATAATTTCGGGACAGAATCCAATCCAAAATTAAGCCCAAAATTCCACCAGCGACGACAGCACTGAGAATAAATCCAGTACTACCGAGAATAAATCCGAGTATTCCTCCACCAATTCCTCCTACCAAACCACCAAACATTACATCTTTTGTTCTCGCCATATAACTGGCCATATAAATTAAGGCCATCGGTATAAGAAAAATAAACTCACCAAAGTTTGAAAGAATCGAATCAAACGTTGATCCCGTTGCTTTACGAACAGGGTTATTTCCGATACCTTGTGAAACACCATCTTCAGGGGAGCCGATTTCCTCCATTATGGCATGCGTTCCGTCAACAATCCCCTGTTCAAATTTTGACTCCCGAAAACGGGGGGCCACAACTGATCGAATTATCTCACCCGCATCTCCGTCAGTCATAACCCCTTCCAGACCATAACCGACTTCAATTCGAATTTTTCGCTCATTTTTACTTATTAAAAATATAATCCCGTTATCTTTATCTTTTTTTCCTACTTTCCAGGTATCCATAAGTCCGATCCCATACTCTTCAAGCGTTTGTTCTCCCAGCGTATCAATCGTTACCACTGCGATCTCATTAGTCGTTTTTTGTTCATATTGAGTTAATTCCTGCTCCAGTTGTTGCCTGCCACCGCTTGAAAGCATCTGGGCATAGTCATTGACATACCCCTGATACGCAGGATATGCTGCTCCGAAACATAAAGCGGCAAAAAGGAAAAAGTCGAGAAAAAACAGGACCACTCCAACGCCGAGTTTGTATAAGTAGTAGAAAAATCCATGCACCTGTTTGGCTGTCGAAGCCACTGCTCTCCGACGCACATTGGAAATTCGTGAATGCAACCGCTTCAGATGTTTACGCGACATACCCCACCTCTCGCGATTAATTAGAATTCAACCTTCGGTGCCTGATCAGCACCGCTCTGCGCTTCAAAATATTTCTTCTCATCAAACCCCATCATGCCTGCCACCAGGACTGTTGGAAACTTCTTCAGCGACGTATTGTAATCCTGTACACTGTCATTGTAACGCTTACGTTCGACAGAGATACGGTTCTCAGTTCCTGCTAATTCATCCATCAGTCGGGCTACCGTTGCATCACTTTTGATATTCGGATATTGTTCAACGATCACCAGCAATCTGCTCAAAGTGCTTTCCAGATTATTTGCCGCTGCGACTTTATCCTCAGTCGATTGAGCTCCGGCATATCGTGTACGGGCGTCAGCTATGTCTTTATAAATAGTCTGCTCCTGCTGGAAAAATCCCTTAGTAGACTCTACGAGATTTGGAATTAAATCAAACCGACGTTGATATTGCGTTTGAACTTGCGCCCATTGCGCATCAACTGCCTGGCTTTTTGACACCAGCGAATTATAGGTTCCACCGAATATGAGACCTAAGATTAATAAGATACCGACGATAACACCTACCGGCATGAGCCATTTCATAGTTCCTCCTATTCCAAAGATGCTATGCTAAAATTACTATATGATTCCTTCACCACCACTCAACGCAGTGCATCTTGGACCAGTAACAATTCATTTATATGGCTTTATTATAGCACTCGCCATAACTATATGTTATATCCTTGCATTAAAAATTGCAAAAGAAAAAGGGTTCTCTTCTGATGACGTTGATTCATACTTCTTCACAACGATACCAGTCGCACTCATATTCGCCCGTGGATATCACGTCTTTACCAACTGGAGTATTTACGCGAAAAATCCACTGAGCATTTTTGCAGTTTGGAATGGGGGGCTCGGAATTTTAGGTGCAATTATCGGCGGAGCGCTCACACTATTCTACTTGAGCAAAAAAACTAAGCATAATTTCATAGCGATAGCCGACTTTATCTTCCCCCTACTTGCCCTAGGACAAGCTATCGGGCGCTGGGGGAATTATTTTAACCAGGAGTTATACGGTAGTCCAAGCACTCTTCCCTGGGCAGTTCATATTGACGAGATCAACCGGCTTCCGGCTGTCAAACAATACCCAACGTTTCACCCTACTTTTCTCTATGAGTCTTTATTAAACTTTATCAATTTCGGGATTTTGTGGGTTATATACCGGAAATATTCGCCACGCGGAGGAATTGTGACGAGCTTATACTTACTGAACTACGGGATCATCCGTTTCCTCGTCGAATTGGTCAAACTTGATCCGGATACCGACAGCAAAATTGGATTATTACGTGTACCTCAATATCTCGCACTACTTCTGGTTAGTATCGGTGTTGTTCTCGCAATAAGATCATTCCACCAGAAAAAGATCGAGCATCGCGTTTGAGTTTGGTGTGTGATCAACAGGGGGATTGAGATCTTTCGTATGATACCCCGAAGTTCCATCTTTACCACAATATTTAACTAGTGGATCCTTGCCTCCCGGGTGTAAAGTCATATAGTCGCTGACATTATAGATTTTGTGATCAATAACCATCCAGCAGTCATTCTGCGTATTATGTGAAGCAACTCGAACTAATTGCGGATCCGGAGGCTGAGTCGGCACCGGGGTTGGCGTAGGTGTCGGTGTTGGTGTCGGAGCCTGAGTAGGGGCTGGCGTCGGTGTCGGCGTAGCTGTTGGCTGAGTAGTTGCAGTAGTCGTGGCCGTGGCTGCTACAGCCGAAGGCTTTGGTGTCGCGGTTGGCTTCCTGGTAGGCGTTGGAGAAGGAGTAGGCGTTGCAATATCATCGGGAGTTTCCGCTACCTCAGGAGAGTTCGTCAGGAATTCATCGGTCGGGGCTGGTGATAGTACCGCGGCTACCTCGGTAGGATTCGGTGAGGCCGATTTTTTGCCATTTTTTGATGAATTGGCTACAACCGATCGTTGCGAAAAATACACTACTACCAGCAAAATACAAACAAAGTTAATTATGCTAATCCGAATCAAAATTAATAAATACGATTTCATACTATAAAATATTAAAGTCCTCAAAAATAATGTCTTTCTCGTCAACCCCTCGAGATATAAACTGATTTTGTAAGCTCTTCATCATTGGTTGTGGTCCACACATTAGTATCGTATACCCCGCGAGCGAACCGACAGTTCTCCAAATAGCGTCCCCATTCAGCCTCCCCTGGTCATGCGACGCCCACGGAATAAAACGTACCGATGGAGTATATGAAGTAAGGGTGTTTATTTCATCAACAAAAACCGCTTCTTGGGAATTTTTAAACGAATAAAATAATACAATATTTCGAGATTTGGGATATACTGATTCAAAACGTAACATACTCAAAAATGGAGTAATTCCAATTCCGCCCCCAATAAACAACAAATTTTTATCTCCTTTCATATACGCACTACCAAACCGGCCATACGGACCGAAAATATGGGCGAAATCTCCCGGAGCCAGTTCTGTTAACCGCTTCGTGTAGTCACCCAAAATCTTAGCGCTTACTCTAATACCCTCTTCCCATGGAGCCGATGAAAATGAAAAAGGATGTAATTCATTCCCCAACTTTTGATTATCAAAACGTATATAAATAAACTGTCCTGGGACAAATTTGATGGCTTTTTCTTCAGGTTTCAAATATATACTAAACACGTCACCCGTCCTGGTGATGTTCTCTATAACATATTTATAACGTGGACCAAACTTACGATATAAAAAAAGAATATATAAGGAAGAAAATATCCCAATAGCAATAAAAATATAGGTCCACCCACGAAGCAGTGCATTTCTGGTTACATCGCTGGGGATATATACCGTATGAAGGCTACCCAAAATAAAAGATACAACTAACAGTCGGTGAGACCACAACCACGCACTATACGAAACCTTTATAAACCCAATAAAAATAAAAGACAGGATCATTGAATATATCGCTGCAATTCCAAGATTATAGGCTAAATCACTACTCGGAAAAATATAAAACAAAGCCAACTTAAAATGAGGTAAATAATGGATTACTAGGAATAACGGGTGATTAATTAGGAAAATAAAGGAAATTCCACCAATAATATGATGCAGCACATAGTCTGAATCAAGCCCACCGAATATGTCTTCAAGAATCGCCAAACGCGTTGAGAATAACAAAGCAACAGAACAAAGCACTAACCCTAACAATGACAGAATTTGACTAACAGCTAGGAAGGGTTGTGTAGAAATTATCGCAAGATCGTCCTTCGAGAGTAACCAAAACGCAATTGTATTGACACAACAAAGTATGAGTATCGTGTACCCCAATGCTTTATACATAGCACCATGATAATGCATTACGTTGCAGACAACAACCGAGTTACCGCAAACAAGATGATGCTAATTGTAATAGCAAACAAAAGCAGAGCCAGCAGCACAGTCAGCGAAGTAGTTATAAGTTTAGAGACTTTCATAAAATCAATTGACAACCCTTAAAAAACTGACGTATAGTCTTAGTAGCTATAGTATTGTATGAAAAATAGAAAACTAAATCAAAACCTGACAGTGGTAATTGCCGCGTTTATTTTTGCAGTTATACTTTATTCTGGATCACGAATTCTACGAAGTAATCCTGAAAGTATTAATACCGCCGAGTTGCTCAATGCCCAAACAAGCTGTAATACATCCTTCTTTTCAATAATTAGTCCGGCCGGTTGGAACTTTACCAAGAGCTGTCTCCAAAATAACCTTCAAATCTACTCTACAGACAGCCGTTTTTTGTTTTTTCAACCGTCTACTGAACTTAACAATGCTGTAACTATAAAAACACCAAACAGTGAAATAAAAGATAACACTAATTTAAATTGGTCGATCAATGTTACAAGCAGCGCCAAACTGATTGTAATGCCACGACATATTCCGGGATTAACCGCACCGGCTTGGATTAGGAACGGGTATACACGACAAACAACGGATGATCTGTCACAGATAGCCCAATTTAGTAAGCGAAAAAATGACCAGGGCCTGATTGGTCTTTATGATATTTATACCCGAAACATCGGGCCGGGCACAGTTATATTACAAGGGGCTTCTGATGCTACAACTCCTGCATATTCAATGTACCTCGTAGCGTTGATTCCAGGCACCATCACAACACCGACAGCAACCCCGACTCCGTCACCTACGCCATCACGATCTCCTTCGCCAACACCAACGGCTAACCCCAGTCTGCCTCCCGCCAATCTTTTGGCTATTGCGTCCCAACATGTGAATCCGCCGGCAGATTGTTGGACTGTATACCGTGCTTCCGATGGCTGGCACCTCTATAACATCTCTCCGTATTTCTCGGTCGTAGTAAACGGGAAAACGATTAAGCAGCACCCGGGAAGCGACGCAGATTTGGCCTGGGCCTGCGGCAAAGACATGACCGATGTATTTAACAAGGGTGCCAAAACTGCTGGGGTTTCTGGACACGGCGATAAAGCACATCTCAGCCATTCTTCGGCTACTAACAAATTAAAGGAATTACGCGTACCCGGGTATTAAATATGACAACGATTTTTGGATACATTTTGCTCGGAATATATCACGCGGTAATAGTAATTCCAATGTTTTATATAATTCCGCAGGCGCTAATTATAGCAGGATATTTATTCAACCTGAAAAAATGGAATAAGAAGTACATTCAGCATTTCGTTATTAATTCAGGTACTACATTTATCACCGCCACGATAATTACTCATTTATACTTTTTACTGCGTCCTTTCGTAAACGTCTTCGAGTCAATTTCAATAATCTACACCCCGCTAACTATCGTGCTAATGCTGCTTTTTGTACTCATACCATTCCTTCCAATTCCAATATCCTATTACGTCAACAAGCGATTAACTAAGAAGAAAGAGCGAAAACTGTTCTACTTCTCCGCTGCCTACTTTTTTTATGCGCTCCTGCTATGTATCTTTTTCATCAAAAACTCACACTCGGTATATTTTCCGGAAGAACTACTTTTAAAACCGCTGCTCGTTCCTAATCTCGTTAACTTTACCGAGATATTCGACATCCTCCAAAGCCGACTTTTTCTCGATCTATTCACCATTTTCGCTTAAACCGCCTATAAAATAATTATTGCTCTTGTTCATATACCATTTATGTGCTATCATATTATTACATTAATAATATAATATATGTTTATGAAAGGAGTATCACATGCATACAATCATAGGCGTGTTTAATGAACGTGATGAGGCGGAAAAAGCAGTGCAGGAATTACAGGATATGGGCATTGGTAATACCGATATTTCGTATGTCCGCGGAGGACATGACGGTGATATGGAAGTAACCGACGCTGCCGGAGATGTAGCCAAAGACACCACTGCCGGAGCCGCCTCAGGCGCAGTAACCGGTGGTATTCTTGGTACCGTTGCCGGCCTTGCAGTAGCTAATGGAATACTTCCGGGACTTGGCACCCTCTTTGTGGCAGGTCCGTTAGCCACTGCACTCGGCTTTACCGGAGCTGCTGCTACAACAGCCGCAGGAGCTTTAACCGGAGCTGCAGCCGGAGGATTAGTTGGAGCCCTCGGGGGACTCGGTGTATCGGCTTCTGAAGCAAAAAATTACGAAGATAGAGTTCGCAGCGGCGGAACACTAGTCACTGCCAAAATTGACGATTACGATGAGTCAGAAGTCCGCAGCGTCTTTAAACAATATGATGCAGATGACATCCAGGTGTATTCTACGTAATAATAGAAATTGTAAGAAACTAACACTTATTAATTCACCAGCAATAAGGGCCGTTTAACCACGGCTCTTATTGTGTTTATCGGCTTAGTTCACGCAGATGATCAATGTTCTCTTTATCCGGACCGCTCTTCTCATCCATTCCCGGAACTTCCAGCATAAATGGCAGGTTCCGGAGCCGCTCCTCATGCAGAAGTTCTTTAAATACTGCATCACCAATCTGGCCTCTGCCAATGTTTTCATGCCGGTCTTTATGTGAGTTGAATTCGGTTTTTGAGTCGTTACAGTGGATAACTTTTAAAGTATCGATTCCAACCAGTTCATCATATTTCTTCAAGACACCATCGAGATCCTTGGTAATATCATATCCGGAGGCAAAAGTATGCTGTGTATCCCAACATGTTTTAACACGATGAACATCATTAATTCCCTGCCGTATATCCCGCAAATGCTCATATTGCGAACCGATAGTATTACCTGCTCCGGCAGTAACTTCCAAAATAAGCGTAGTTTCGGCAGGGGTTTTACTCAAAACCCAGTTAATACTTTTCTGTATTGTTTCAATTGCCTGCTCATACGTTGTCCCAGTCGACGAGCCGATATGGGTAACCACACCATCTGCATGAATCAAGGCTGCTGTATTGAGGTAATCAACTAACGATTGTTTGGCAAGATGATTTTTCGCACCTTCCTGAGAAGCAAGGTTCATCAAATAGATCGAATGGAAAAAAAGTCCCCGTAATCCTGAAGCAGCATATTTTTCATTAAATTTTTTGACTGTCGATTCCTCAAGCTGAGTAAATCGATACGATTGCGGTGCCGAGACGAAAATTTGCATGGCATCAGCACCAATTTCCAGCGCCCGATCAATGCCTTTATCAATACCACCGGCAGTCGAAACATGCGCACCAATAATGGGATAAGAATCACTCATATTAAATAACCCGGCTAACTAAATTAATAATAGCGTACATAAAAACAACTACAATTACGGCGGGAATCAAATGTGGAATATTTTTTTGTAAATCCTCGGCAGTAACTTTGTAGCGTGACTGAAAAAGCATAATTAAGATACCATGGACAACAAATAAAGCCACAAACCCGGCCAGATAAACATTGCGCAGCGAAATATAACTCGATAAGAATAACGGTGAATGACGAAGGGTAAACAGATAGATACCCATCCCCCACACTAACCCCCATACCGCATAGCGTAAAGCAGCAGCTTGACCTTTAAGTAAGGCATAGAGCATGATCGCAAATGAGGTTAAACTATACACTGCTATCCGAAAACTATCCGGTGCTGCACCCGGCAAACTGCCAAAGTAAGCACTTCCCGCTAAATAAGCGAATACACCAATCAGCACAGCATAAGCAATTTCCAGCAGGGTAGGTAAACGATGATTAAATTCCATACATTACGTCGTAGCCATACGGCCATCAAGCTCCAATACATCTGCTTTCGACTGTAAGGCTTCGATCACATCTCCGATCAGAACATCAAGTTCGAAACCCAACTCTTGAGCGCCGTTTATAATATCATCCCGCGATACCTTGGCAGCAAACTCTTTTTGCTTCAGTTTTTTCTTAACCGAAGAAATCTCAACATCATTAATATTTTTACTTGGTTTAACCAGAGCAACCGCAGTAACAAATCCGGATAATTCATCCACAGCAAAGAGCGACTTCTCCATATTAGTATGTCGTTCAACACCGGATCGTTCAGCATGCGAAAGTATCGCACGACAAATAACTTCATCAATACCTAATTCGCGTAAATGTTTAACACCCACAAACGGATGTTCTTCAAGGGACGGGTGTTTCTCATAGTCAAAGTCGTGTAAGAGACCAACAGCCTCCCACAAGTCTGCATTTTCGCCAAATTTAAGAGCTAAGTGACGCATCGAAGCAGCGACTGCTTCACAGTGTTTCCGCAGGCTTGGCGCCTGCACCCATTCATAAAGTAGTTTGCGTGCATTTTCTGCTGTCATATTACTTAACCACTATCGTTCCTTTCATTCCCTGAGCAGCATGGTTTCCGATGGAACAGATAAATTCAAACGTACCGGCTTTATCAGGAGTAAACTCAATAGTTGTCGGCCCGCTGGTCGAAAGATCTTCACTTATACCCAAATCTTTCGCCACGAAATCATGCATTCCACCGGTATTTGTAACAACAAGCTTTACCTTCTCACCTTTAGAAACCTCTATTTTATTCGGATTAAAACCATAACTGAAAGCTTCCACCTTGATTTCCCGTGCTTGGCCACCCTGATCGGAAGTTATTTTATCATCTGTCTGATCAAGCTGATTTGGATCAATACTTGCTACCGGAGATTGGCTCGAAGTCACTGGAGAATCAGTTTCCGCAGGAGTGTTTTGAGAAGAACATGCACTAAGTGTAATAACGAGGGTAAGTAATGACACAGCCAGTACTGATCTTTTCATAGTAAAACTCCTTGAAGAACTATAATACTACCTACTATACCAAAATATGTTAGTCGCGTGAAGACCATTTGCCGTAAATCCCAGTTGAAAGAACTCTTTCTGAACCTGTTTGATTTAGAATCAACTCTCCACAGGAAATATCACCGGAGTAACCTGCCATAGTCTCTTCAAGCATGGTATCCAGCAATAAAGACGACACGCTTACCGCATAGGCATTCACTATCATAAACAACGGATCATCGGCCAATATACTCTGACACGCTTGCAATAGAGTTCCAAAATGAGTGTGAAATTTCCATACTTCTCCTTTTGCACCATGTCCAAAAGCAGGTGGATCCATAATAATACCATGGTACTTTTTCCCACGCCGGGCTTCCCGATGCACAAACGATAATACATCTTCAAGAATCCAACGGATCGAGTCATCAGGTAGACCGCTAGCCTGCTGATTCTCTTTCGCCCAACTAATTGCCGGGCGCGACCCATCGACATGGGTAACAAAAGCGCCTGCCAAAGCACACGCGACACTGGCACCGCCGGTATAACCGAACAAGTTAAGAATCTGTTGTTTCTCTTTTCGTAAAGAAATCTTTTCGCGCATCCAATCCCAGTGTGCTGCCTGCTCAGGAAACACCCCCAAGTGCTTGAATGGAGTAGGCTCAACCCAAAACTTCATGTCCTTATAACTGATTTGCCAACGTTGTGGAACAGAAGCAGACAATTTCCACTCCCCTTTATCTTCCTGTTTGCGTACAAACGTTGCATCTACCGAACGCCATAACGCTTCATCACTTCTATTCCACAGCACTTGTGGGTCCGGCCTCCTGAAAATATACTTCCCCCAACGTTCAAGCCGTTCACCAGAGCCTGAATCAAGTAACGTATAATCTTTCCACTGATCCGCTGAGAGCAAAGAAATTGTTTTCATACCCACTATTGTAACCTAAACTCCCCGTAGATACCAAAATGATCACTTATGGTACCGCCAAACCGGGTGTAACGAACAAAGGTATTAGTTTTATTAGTGAACTGATAATCAATTCGAATAGCCGGGAAACTGGTATGATAGGTTTTTGGAAAAATTAGTACCCCGTTAGGCTGGTTCATAGTATATTGCTGTTCTAAGAACCGGATAAACGAATAATTTCTGGTTGAGTTGAAATCCCCCCCCATAAAAACCGGACCGGGTGTAGTATACAAATCCCTCGTCAAATCATGAAACTGTGTACTTCTCATCGCAAAATCATAACCATTATCACGCCTGACTCTGTCACCGAATATCGGTACACGCCAGTGGATATTATAAAAAGTCACCATCTTATCCTGAATTTGGATCTCATGTCTGGAATAACCCTGCGATAACGGATACTCACTGTGGCTGATCGGAAAACGGGAAAGAACCATAAATTCTCCATGGTGTTCCACCGAATACTCCGGAAATGCACGCTGCATCCGTTCAGCAACACCGGGAGATCGTGTATTCAAAACTTCCTGTAAAAGGTACACATCTGCGGTATGCAATTTCATTTCACGAATGAACATCGGCTCCCGATGTACATCCCAAACTTCAGTGTTCCAGTTAACTACACGAACCGTTTCCCCGGTAAATTCGTGCACGTGCTCCGGAATCCGGATCCACACAATATCCAGAAGCCAGATTACCGACATTAAAAGACCCGATACCGGCAATAATAGTAAAAAAGGAGCACGCTGACCAAACAAAGAATATCCACTTACAAGTAACACTAGAAAAATAAGTACATAGCTACTTTGCGGAATAAGGGAGAAATATTCGAACAGTGCCGCAGTTCCACCAAAGTAGAAACTGACAAAAATACAAAATATGGCAAACAAATACGCAAGCAACCAGAAAAAGATCAATAATTTCCGCATGGACACTATCTACTATACCCCGGAAGCTTCATACTTTTCTACCATTTTTCCGAGTTCATCTATTCTATGAGCTAGAACTTGAAGCAACGAAATACTTATTTCCGGAAAAGCATAGAGCGTTTGCAAAAAATCAGCGGCCGACAAACCTAAAACCTGTGTATCCATTAACGCCTCTGCCGATGCAGCACGGCGATACTGGTTAAATAACGAGAGCTCGCCAATAATTTCGCCCGGCCCGCGCTTGGTAAGAAGAATCTTTTCTCCCGAATCAGCCATCCGATAAATTTGTACAGCTCCAGAATTAATAAAATAAATAATTGTATCAAGGGAATCCTGCTCTATCAGCACTTCGCCCTGATGATAATCCTTCTCAGTAGTTTTAAGTGCAATCTGAACCAGATTGTCTTCAGCTAGAGTAGAAAATAGATAATTATTTTTTATGAGCTGGACCTTATCTTCAAGCGTCATTAACTCACTCCTTGCACAAAGCTACTTTTCTTTTCTCTTCTGCATCTGATCGACGATCTTGTCTAATGCACCATCAACCGCTTCATACAAATCATCGTGTGTATTCTTGGCGACCACATCCGGACCGGGAATTTCCACCTTCACTTTAACATCGGCATTAGGTTGTCCGCCTTTTCGGTGATTCATATAATCTAATACAACTGTTGCTTTGGTGATATGCTCTTCATACACTTTCAACTGGGACAGAATCATTTTCTCTACTCGTGAACGAATAGCTTCGGTAAGCTCAAAATTGCGAGCTTCAATTGAGGTAAGCATACAGCTCCTTTGTACATTACAAATAATAATGCTAGGCAAAATATAACAGTATTGATAGTAGAAATAAAGCCTGAAAAATACCTTAGAAACTAAAAAGCTTAAAGGCATTTGCTGTTGTGGCGTTTATTACTTCATCGAGTGAAAGGCCTTTTATCTCTGCAATTTTCTTAGCCGTTTCAACCATAAAGGCACTCTCATTGCGCTTTCCCCTATACGGCACCGGAGACAAAAATGGACCATCGGTTTCTAAAACTATCCGCGCAAGGGGAACTTCTCGTGCAATCTCTTGAATTTGTACGGCATTCTTATAGGTGACATTGCCGGCAAACGAAACCATGAATCCCATATCAATGCATTTTTTTACATATTCCAGCGGACCACTCACGCAGTGCAATACACCAACTATCTTTGTCTCTTCGGCGGTTCCCGGGGTAGTAGAAACTTCTTCCTGGCCGCCCTCAAAGTAATTTTTTTCCAACTGCGCTATTGAGAAGGCAAAATCTTGTTCCGAATAGTCCTTACCTTCGCCAAAATATTCACCAAGGATATCCAGGACATCCCGGTACGCCTGATCCCCGGACTCATCCCGTACATGCAGCGATAACGGAAGGCCATGCTGCAGCGCAAACAATATTTGACGTTCAAACAAATCGTGTTGCCATTCTTTTAATTGATCTATCTCAGACTCAGTGCGGGGACTCTCGTTCTCAGGACGGACAAAGCAGTAATAGTCCAGACCACACTCACCAACACCAACTGTTTTCTGAATAATAAGCTCATCATCGAGCTTCTTCATTAACCGGTTAATCTCATCCTGGCTAAAGTTCGCCCCGGTTACTATTTCCGGATGGTATCCGATACAACGATAAACCTCCGCATTTTTGGCAACAATTGCGCGTGTTTTTTCGTTAGTGGATTCATCTACACCGATAGTGACAATCCGCTCTACTCCTGCTTCACGGTTGCGCTGTAATACAGAATCAAAATCTTCCTGGTAACTTTCCCAATCTAAATGACAATGGGTATCAATAAGCATATCTACCATTTTACCATAATGAAAGTCTAAAGCCGAAGCCCTACGCCATTCTCACGTAACCACTTCACCTGCTTTTTATACTCTGGATAATATCTCCACACTACTGCCCAAAACCGGTCTGAATGATTCATTTCAACCAAATGAGCCAGTTCGTGCACTACCACATAATCCAGAACTTCTTTCGGAGCTAAAATCAGCCGCCAGCTGAAGTTTAAATTACCCTGAGAGGAACAACTACCCCACCGTGTTTTCTGATCTTTAATAGTCAGCTCGTTATAATCGAGATTCATTTGGGCACGATAGTATTCTAGCGATCCGGTTATAACCGCTTTAGCCTGCTGCCGGTACCATCGCTCCAGAATTTTCTCAGCCAGTTCGGCTTTAACACATTGCACTACAATCACGTCATCTTCAACAATAACCGGCGGTAGTACCCGCTTCCCGACATCAATAACCAGCTGGTATTTCTTACCCAAGTAGACAATCGAGTTCTTTTCCAGAAAAGGCTCAAACAAATGACTTTGCTTTTCCCTCGTTTTAGCAATTCGCAGCCACTCTTTAAATACCCATTCCCGGTTACTTTCTAAAAATCTTTCCCCATCCTGAATCGAGGCGCGTTTTGGTAGAAGTAATCTAATTCCCGCAATAGTCTCGGCAATAATCCGCATCCGGGTAGAACGGGAGCTTCGCTCAATCCGGTACGGGATCTCCTCATCATAGGCGATTAAAACCTTTTCAATATAATCATCTGCCATAAGTGCCATACTAGCTGAATAAAAAAAATGGTCAAGAGGTCTCAGGAGTCTTTATGGAGGTGTATAGGCATAAAGGTATTACGCAACAGCTTGACTGTGCTCTGTCGTTCTTCCAGTGAATTATATTGCTTATTCACTATAGTATGCCGGCGTTCCTGTATCGCTTTTAAAATCTCCCGCCAGTCACCGGTCTTGGGAAGATCAACCGAGACACACGTATTCCCGATATTATTCAACGTATGCGCATCACTGCCGCCAATACCAGGCAAATCCAACACTAAAGCCAATGCCTGT
This sequence comes from uncultured Gammaproteobacteria bacterium, assembly GCA_964403585.1. Classification (GTDB taxonomy): domain Bacteria; phylum Patescibacteriota; class Microgenomatia; order JALYQM01; family JALYQM01; genus JALYQM01. The sequence goes on from CAYOFQ010000001.1 coordinate 1,275,646, forward strand.
GCACGCATATTATCGAGGGGTAATTCGTCACTGTTAAATACTTCTACCGCATCAAAGGCATAATCACCTACCTGGTGACCAATATAGAGTACTTTCCCGTATCTGCTGCAAAAAGGATGGGCCACAACTGCAATACCTCCGGCAGCATGTATAGCCGCAATAGTTTCCTTAACTGACCGGCGGGAAGGAATTCGCTCCTCGACGCCATATGCAAGGATATGAGTTCTGCGACGTGATAATCTGTTCGATCGAGTAGTAATTTCTACTCCGGGGATAAGTACGATTCCTTTTTCCTGAGCATATTCTTTTACTACACCATATGCTTCCTGGGAATCATGATCGGTAATTGCGATAAAATCCAGTCCAATAGAAACCGCATGATCAATAAGCTCAAAAGGAGTTGGCAAGTCACGATGAACCCATTTAACACGGGATAAACGCGTATGGCAATGCATCTCACCAATCATAGAACGATTGTATCACACCCCGCGAAAAATCTTGCAAATAATTTTCTCTTGCAGGACAATAATAGTATGAATAGTAACTTCGGCTTTGCCATGATTGTTGATCCGATCATTCCGATCGTTAATCTCTGTTATTTTTTTATCGTAATCATCGCCATAATCACGACCATCACAGTGTTAATTGGTAAACGAAAAACGCCGGGATACAACCTCAGGTTCCTGGTAACAGGGGCCTTATCAACAGCGTTCTCAGTTATAACATCGTTTATACTAATTGAAATATTCGCCTATTTCACTGCCGACACGGCACAAAGTTCCTATTACCGCTCAGTTGTGTACCATTCCAGCAGTTGGAATATCTTATATTTCCATCTCTTAACTGTTTTATTTACTACCGCTTCGGTATTTTATTTATATAAGAGAGATAACAAATCATTCGCAACCACTACAACCATTGTTCTCTGTGTCTTGTTCAGTTTATTACTAAGTTTCATCCCGGCAATGTATGTCCGTCAATTCATTTACGAACCAACCCCGGCTATTCAGTTACGAACTCCCGGACCCGAATTCTACTCACAACAACAGCTCCAACCACCTCAAGTACCGTACTAATTGACCCCTTTACGAGGCCAAACCTGAGGGATAAAATTAGGGGATATGAATATAGGTATTTTAACATCCGGTGGTGACTGTCCCGGCTTGAATGCAGTTATACGATCTGTCGTATTAACAACCAAAAACAGAGACGAAAACAATAAAATTTACGGATTCCTCGACGGGTTCTGGGGTCTCTATGCTCCCGACGCCTTCGTTGAATTAAAACGTCGCGATGTCGAAAACATCGAACGGACCGGAGGAACAATTCTTGGAACATCGAATAAAGGCGACTTTGGAGAGGTCGGACTATTAAAGGCACCATCGCCTAAAGCGCTCGAAACCATCGACAAAATTAAAAAACGAAAAGAAGAATTGAATCTCGACGGATTAATCGTAACCGGCGGCGACGGCTCACTCAGAATTGCATACTGGATTGGACAACAGACCGGTATTAATATTATCGGCATTCCTAAGACTATCGATAATGACTTGGCCAATACTGAAGTAACCCTGGGCTTTAATACCGCCGTCACCACAGCCACCGATGCCATCGGCCGGATCCGTGATTCCGGAAGATCATTGCACCGGGTTATGATTGTCGAAGTAATGGGCTGGTCTGCCGGATGGATTGCTCTTGAATCGGGTATTGCCGGCGGTGCCGATGTCATTCTTCTACCCGAGATGCCATATAACTTTGATAATTTAGTTGCTCACATTAATCAAAAAACTGAAAAAGACTTCAAATCGCTGGTTATTGTTATCGCCGAGGGAGCACCACAAAAGAACTTGGGCGAGAACCAGATGAGCGCAGGCACTGCGTTAGCGTACACGCTCCACCAGAAAACCGACATTGAAGCCCGGCTTACTATTCTCGGATATATTCAGCGCGGCGGCGAACCAACCACTTTTGATAAAATTCTGGGTACACGACTTGGCGAAGAAGCCGCTTCCGCACTACTCGACGGCAAGCATTCTCTCTATATGTCAGTTCAGAATAATTCGGTCGTACCGCTTCCGCTTGAAAAAGCCTCGTCGGAAACCCGTTTTGTACCAAATAATCATGAACTCATCAACACAGCCAAGGCTATTGGTGTGTACTTTGGTGAATAAGAAAATTTAAGAAAACAAAATAAAGGCAAAAGAGAAAATCTTTTGCCTTTATTAGTATCTATAGCAATTTTATCTGAAGATATCGATAATCCGGACGACAATATACGCAATAAGTGCATATATTCCCATTGCGACAAGTGTTGTAAACTCCAGGTCGTACTGCGAAACTCGAATTGAATTCTGCAATGACGAACCAAACAACCCTTCAAACGGAATCGTAAATACTTTCGTCATGTTATAGAGAAACTGAATAAATATATTATCAGGATCGGCACCAAGCAATTTAAATAAGAATCTTAAGGCTAATATTGACTCTAAAATTACCAGCAACAAATAAACAAGTTCAATCATCTTTGTCGCTACACTCTTCCGATCCGGTATTTTATCTGAAACACCCGGCTTGGAAGCCACAGAGTGTACCGGCGCTATCGGCGGATTCTGGTACCCTGGCTGAGGGGCAACATAACCGGGATGAACCGGAGGTTGCTGCGGCACTTGTTGAGGTACCGGTTGCGGCGGGTAATATTGTTGAGGCTGTTGTGGAGGAATATAGCCGGTTGGTGCAGGAACACCACCACCATTACCACCACTTGAATTTTGATCATTATAAAGCATAAGTACACTGATTATAAAAGTAACGGATTCGCCACGTCAATAGCGCGATCTTTCTTCTCTTGCATAATCCGGGCAAAAAAAATAGAATAGCATCAGATCTATGAATAAGAAATTGCTACTTGTCACCGGAATTGCGATTGTTTTAGCAGGATGCACCTCAAATAATGCCTCTGCCGGATTGGAAATTAAGTCATCTCCCGGCGCACGTGTCTTCGTAAATGACCAGTCAGTTGGGAACACACCCTATCAGAATACTAAAATGAAGGCCGGAGAGTACAGCATTAAACTTGAATCGGACGCCGGCACATGGAGTTCAGGTAAAATCAGAATCAATGAAAACACCGTCTACCATGTCAATCGTGAACTCGCTGCTAATCCGGAAGAACAGGCTGGCGAAAGCGTGAGTCTCGAAAAAGGTAAAGGTATAACGATAGTAACCACTCCGCTTCAGGTGGAAATCAGTATGGATGGCCAAAAACAGGGAAATTCTCCATACCTCATTCCGACAGTGAGTACCGGTATCCATGAAATCGAACTAAGCAAAGAAGGCTATCAATCCAGAAAAATAAAAGTTAAAGCTTTTGACGGCTATAAAATAGTTGTTGAAGCACAATTAAAGAGTGAGAACATTGCCTCACCCGAGCCGTCACCCACCGCCTCCGCTTCCGCATCACCATCAGTCAGTGGCAAAGCAACGGCAACACCTAAAGCTACCCCAACACCAAAAGCTACCGCTACCCCCAAGGCTTCTGCCAGCGCCTCACCTACCGCTTCGGGAAGCGCTACTCTAGGTGAAAAAACAGTCACCGTACTTTCTACACCTACCGGTTGGTTGCGTGTGCGGGACAAAGCCGGCTCAGATGGTCAGGAAATTGCCAAAGTTAACACCGGTGAAAAATACGAATATATTGAGCAGTTGGATTCAGGTTGGACGCAGATAGTACTTAGCGATGGCACCAAAGGCTATGTCGCCAGCCGATACGTCAGGGTTAACAAATAGACAAAAGACACCCGATCATAGATAATAAGAAGTGTCTTATGGCCGACAAAAAAATCAATTATTTTATTCAACATTATCAGCCTATTACTGCGAATCCGCATACAACTCAACCACCGATTAAAGGTGCCGGACTGGAAAATGAAGCGTTCAGTAGCGCTCCTTCCGAATATGCACCAATAGAAGAATATGTCGAACCTGAACTAAACATTGAAATGCAGCAGCACATGCAGGCAACCAATGTTAAGTTCACTCCTCCTCCCCAGATACCGGTCACTCCGGTTGCCCCGCCGCAAATGAATATTCCGGCAGTTAAAACACCACAACTACCACTCCAGGAGCTTGAAATAGAAAAAGAAATGAAAACAGATGTGTATACGGCAATTCGCTGGCTGGCCGAATGGTGCTTACGACAGCTCAAGGAAGTCCAGCTGAAAGAGAAAGAAGTGTAAATTGAGTTGAATAAGGTATATTTTTTTATTCCCCAGTTTGCTAAAGTAATAGTATGTTCCTAACCGGAGATATCTTCCAAGCCTTGCCATTTTTAGGACTAATGCTCCTGACTATCGTCCTCACCCTCCTCATTGTTGGCGGAATGCTCCTTATCGTCGGCATACTCGTTATCCGCTTCTCCGTATACAAAGAACGCGAGCAGGAATCCTTAAAGTCTAAGCTCTTACAAATAACCATACCCAGAGATAACGAAGTTAAGATTGATGCTGCTGAACAAATGTTCTCCGCCTTCACCGGCATATATAAGTCGGCATTAATCCCGATGCTAAAACACCAGCCATCAATTAGTTTTGAAATAGTCGGACAGCCGGAGTCAATCAAATTTTATATTAACGCTCCTGAAGATCTGCAGGATCTCATTGAAAAACAAATTCATGCCGCCTATTCCGGAGCAGAAATTAAAATAGTTGATGAATACAACATCTTTACAACTACAGGCAAGGTCCAATTTGCCTCATTACGCCTGAAATCGGCTAATTATCAACCTATTAAAACATACAAGGAGCTGGCAACTGACCCGCTTTCAGCACTTACCTCGGCGTTAGCCAAAATGCGCGAAGGTGAAGGCGCAGTTATTCAGATGATCATTGCGCCGGCCGGCGGGAAATGGTCGAAACGCGGGTACAGTTTCATTAAAGCCCAACGTTCACAGGAAACTTCCGGCGAAAAACCCAAACCAGCCGATGCCAAACAGCTCGAAGCAATCGAACAGAAAACAGCCAAGCCGGGGTATGAAACAGCAATCCGCATTGTGGTTTGTGCTCAAACCAAGGACATGGCCAAAACACATCTCAACAATATTCGGGCCAGCTTTGAGCAGTTCAACGGTCCGTACAACGGATTTAAAACAAAAAAAATCTGGTCGAAAAAAGTATTTCTTACTAACTTCATCTACCGGTATACACCAATATTTTTCAGATCAAGCATACTTAATTCAGAAGAACTCGCCTCAATTTATCACTTCCCGAATAAAGCCATTGAAACACCATACATTTCCTGGCTAAACGCGAAACGGGCTGCCGCGCCGGCCAATATCCCGGCAAAAGGACTATACCTTGGTAAAAGCGTCTTCCGCGGAACTACCCGCCCGATATTTATCGGTGACGACGATCGCCGCCGCCACATGTATATTATCGGTAAAACAGGTACCGGTAAATCCGAATTCCTCAAGCAAATGGCCATGCAGGACATCAACGAGGGCAAGGGACTCTGCTTCATGGACCCGCACGGGACCGCTATTACTGACATCCTGCAACTCATTCCACCGGAACGCGCTGAAGACGTTATTCTTTTCAACCCCTCCGACCTGGATTTTCCGCTGGGATTAAACTTGCTGGAGGCCGAAACTGAAGAACAAAAACACTTCATGGTTAACTCAATCATTGGATTAATGTATAAGCTGTACGACCCGCACCAAACCGGTATTATCGGGCCACGGTTTGAACATGCAATCCGCAATGCCATGCTTACCGTTATGTCTGTTCCCGGCAACACTTTTATTGAAGTCGTCCGCGTCCTTACCGATTCAAAATATATGCAGGAGTTATTGCCGCATGTTCAGGACCCGATGGTCCGACGCTATTGGACAGACCAGATCGCCCAGACATCCGACTTCCATAAATCTGAAGTTCTCGACTATATCGTTTCCAAATTCGGCCGCTTCGTTACCAACAAAATGATGCGTAATATTATCGGTCAAAACAAATCAGCGTTTGACTTCCGCAAAATTATGGATGAGAAAAAAATTCTCTTAGTTAATCTGGCCAAAGGAGAAATCGGCGAAGAAAACTCTAATTTCTTGGGACTGGTACTCGTACCGCGCATTCTTGTAGCCGCGATGTCCCGCTCCGACGCGATCGCCAAAAATATCCCGTTCCCCGACTTTTATCTGTACGTCGACGAATTCCAGAACTTCGCCACATCAACGTTTGCCGACATTCTTTCCGAGGCTCGTAAGTTTAAATTAAACCTGATCGTGGCCAATCAGTTCATCGGCCAGATGGAGGAAAATATTAAAAATGCCATTTTTGGCAACGTCGGTACCATTGTCTCATTCCGAGTTGGTGTTACTGATGCCAACTATCTCCAGCATGAATTCCAGCCAACATTTAATGAGCAGGATTTGATCAATGTTGAACGCTTTAACGCCTATGTTAAAACATTGGTGAATGGCGAACCGACACCGGCTTTTTCTTTGGATACAACCAAGGATATTTCAGTAGAACGTGCAATGATGAGTCCGGAACTCGCAGAAATGATCAAAGAACTTTCACGCTTGAAATTCGGGCAGGATCGCCAAACCATCGAAGTTGAAATGCAAAAACGATCTAATCTATAAAAATTCCATTGACGTCCTTTAGGGCAAAGGCGTTCAAACTTATAAATCTTGTCCACTACTTGCTTTTTTAAACAGCCTATCGCTACACTAAACCCATGAACCAAAAAACCAAACTAATCATTTCTATTGGGCTTAATATTTCCCTGATAATAACTTTAATCACAATACTCATTGGAATTTTCGGCACCACCGCCTTTGACTTTTTCTTATTTAAAAAGACGTTACCTACCATATGCACTGAATCTCAAAAAAACGGTACTGAGCTGCGTGCTATTAATCCGGACGGCACTACCGCCGACATATGCCAGTTCTAAGGTGCATATCGACCATATGCCTGGGCGGCAGGATTTCGGGGTCGGAAATCTGAACCAAGTTGCGGATCAAGCCGCACATTAGCTCCACCACCATTACTCAATGAGGACGGCGCAACGCCGCTTGAACCGTCGCCGGCATTCTCATACGCACTGTTCGAGGTACCACCATTAGTCCGATCCGAAATATTGTACGAATCGCCGGATTTAGCTAACAAATTACGGTACATTTTTACTCCTGATGTATCACCCGAAACCTGCATATTCGAAGGACCAAGATTATTATAAAACGTGTTGTAACGAACAGTTATATTTCTCGGACCACCACTTCCTGAAGGCGGACCCATTTTTACGCCGCGCCCGCGCGGACTGTTCGCAAAAATGCATCGCTCTATAATACCGTTGCTTGTCTCCGAAGCATAAATCAAATGATCCTGAACATCGGTATGTCCGCCATCGGTATTATCATGCATATAACAATTGGCTATTCTCCAGTTAGAAGCTCCTCCTGAAATAAGCACATTTGCATATCCGTGTGAAGGTCCGACCTCGCCATTAATATACGTCCACCCGTTGCCTTTTAAACTAACCATATGTGGTCCGTACGAATCGGACCCCCAGCGGAAATTTATACCATCAATAACCGAACCACTGGAACCCGTCACCGATGAAATACCTTCCACCCAAACCTTTTCTCCGGGATACGCTTTCACTGTTGCCCCCGAAGGGATGGTCACCGTAAGTTTTCCGTACGTTCCACCATGCACACACAAAGTTTGTCCGGAACCAAGTGAACTGATCGCCGATGCTAACGATTGTCCTGGCGAAACGGAGCTCCCCGAACAATTCCCCCCGCCGGTCACTGGCGGCAGAGTGAACAAAGTCGGAACCGGTGTTGCGGTTCGGTTTGGCGTCGGTGTTGGTGTAACCACTGGCGTCGGCACACTTACGACTCCTCCTGAAGAAGCTTTTAACGCCACCAGGTACATTGAATATGCCGGATTTTGAGCATCACTTGCCGCATGAAATTGCACGTTAGTACCTGAAGCATAATTTTTTGACCAGATATCATATAAACCGATTAATCCCTGCTCGTTCTTCCGCAATAAATATTGATTTATGTTGGATAAATCGTCTGTAGTCCCCCGTGTATAATTTTGCGAAATCCAGTTTGGAACACCAATCCCAGGTATATGACGGGTAAAAATATATACCGTAGCAGCTTTTTGCAACGTAAGTCCCCAATCGAATGTAGTCAAATCTTTAACACTGGCGTTTCCAAGTTGCACATACGGTAGATTAATATATGTCGATGCAGGATTAAAAAAAGTAAACCGGCTATCATCACTGTACATCTGCTGTCCGGCAACTAAACAGCTTTTCTGCATAGTTGTAGTAAAAAAACTTGTATCACACGCAGCACTGGTTCGATCCACTTGGCTAAACTCACCACGCTTAATCGGACCATACATAAGTATTCCAAGTAGAAATGTAAAAAATGCAGCCACTCCCACTACCGGAATATGTTTTCTAAATTCAAACATGAATTTATTATCGAAAATTAAGCTACTGATGTCAATGCGACTGAGCACACACCTTGCCCTTTATCTCTCTCGAAAGTATAATTGACCTACTGTGGTGCCAAACCATAGCGTGTTCGTTAGTGGAGCTATAGCTCAGTTGGTAGAGCGACGAGCTTATACCTCGTTGGTCCTAGGTTCGAGTCCTAGTAGCTCCACAAAATTTACGCTCAATAAATACCCCATAGTATTTACAAAAACACCATTTTGTGCTATAATACATTCGTTTATAGTGTAGTCAGCTCCTTCGCGAGCTCAAATTACACCGTAAACCTGAGCTTTAAATCTCAGTATGTTCTTTTACATGAGAGGCAATAAGTGACTTTTTTCAAGTCACCTATTCAGACAATAGATCATTTCCTGTACGGGATGACCAGCTACTAACTTTATTGGTATCTGCTCGTCCCGTACAGACCCAAGAAAACCGCTTATAAGCAAGGAGTTCAAGTGAACACTCAACAACGCTATCGCCTGATCGGCGCCCTCACCGCCACCGCCCTGCTCCTGTCACTCGTCGTCGCCTGTGTCATTCGCGTGACCAGCGAAACTCACATCGAGATCGGCAGCAGCAACCTGAGTGGCGAGCAGTTCATTCTCGAGGCGCTAGACAACGCCCGCACGCCGCACACCCCCGAGAACGAGCTTCTTCGCGATTACCTGCAGCACAGCAATAGCACCAGCGAGCTCCCGCTCGAGGCCCTGCGCGACGCGAAGATCAACCCGATTAACAACCACCCGTACGCCCGACAGGCATCGGCCAACTACTACCCGGCGGAGGGGGAGTACATAACACTGTTCTTCTACAACTCCTCCACACAGCAAGAGGTCGCCATCCGTTTCGACGGTATCGCCTACGAGCCACTGCACGGCTGGCAGTTCGTTCAGAACGACGACCACATCACCTTCGACATCGTCGGGCCTGACGGCTATCGCTACGGGAATCTCCGCATTGTGTTGACCGGCGAGTACTACCAAAAACAGTGGCTAACATGGCAGGAGCCATGGAGCTACGAAGGCGCCATCGCCGGCCCCTACATCGAAGTTCCCAACGGCCGCCCCAGCCAGCCCGCACCGCCGGTCAACCGCGATCAAATCGCCTAACTGGCACTACGAAAGCAGCGGCGACCGCCTGACATGTACATGAGCCTGTAGGAGGTTTTCCAAAGAGATGATCACGTCTGAGGACGGGACCAGACGACCGATATGGTCATCTCTTTGGAAAACAACTTACTTGCCTCTCATGCTACGTTAAGCAACTTGCAGATTTCCCCTTAAAAGTTCATAATGCACTCATGTGTGGAATATTTAGCTACATCGGTAAGAAGAACACTGCCGCTGAAACAGTAATTGACGGATTAAAACATCTTGAATACCGTGGCTATGATTCCTGGGGTATCGCATATATTTCCGGTGCGCAATTAAAAACACACAAAGCTGTTGGCAAAATAGTGCATGTCCCCGACTTTCCTGAGACAACCATGGCAATTGGACACAACCGCTGGGCAACTCACGGAGGAGTCACCGTCGAAAATGCCCATCCGCATGTCGATTGTACCGACACAATCGCCGTTGTGCATAACGGTATTATTGAGAACTATCAGGAACTGCGTAATCAGCTTCAGGCCAAAGGTCATAAGTTCAAATCTCAAACAGATACCGAAGTATTTGTCCATCTGGTTGAAGAATATTCACCCGCCGGATTCGAAGAAGCGGTCAAAAAAGCCTTCAGTGAAGTTCATGGTCGAAACGGCTTTGTCGTAGAACATAAACTGGAAAAAAAACTGATCGGAATTCGCAACGGATCACCAATGATTATTGGAGTCGGAGATAACGAATTCTTTATTGCATCAGACGCCTCTGCTTTTCTCCCCTACACCCAGAAAGTTATCTTTCTTGAAGATAATCAGGGCGCTGTTATCACCGAAAAAGAATGCTCCTGCTTCGACGTTGCTAAAAACACTACATTTAAACCACATATACAAACAATTAATTGGACAGTAGATCAGGCCCAAAAAGGTGAATACGACCATTTCATGCTTAAAGAAATCATGGAACAACCAAAAACAGTCTATGCCGCTTCTTCGCAGAATAAAAAAGATATTATCGAGTTTGCCAACGCCATCAAAAAAGCCTATGGTTCCTATATCGTAGCCTGTGGCACCGCCAGCTATGCGGCACTCTATGGCACCTATGCTTTTGCCCGCATCGCTAATCGACACATTAATCACTCCGTCGGATCAGAATTTGAAAACTGCCAAAAATTCATTACCGATGAAAGTCTCATTATCGCCGTCTCGCAAAGCGGTGAAACAGCAGATACCTTAATGGCTATCGACGAAGCAAAAAGTAAAAATGCCAAAACTGCGGCCATCGTCAACGTGATGGGTTCAACTTTAATGCGCACGGTAGACATATCATTTCTTTCACACGCCGGTCCGGAAATAGCGGTAGTATCAACAAAAGCTTTCATTTCCCAGCTGTCTGTATTACTCCTGCTCGCCTACGCAACCAACGGTAAATATGAGGAAGGAAAAGAGCTTCTGAAAAAAACAGCCAAAGAATTGGAAAAAATGCTCAACCCCACCGTTCTGCAAAATATTAAACAAATTGCCTTAAAACTAAAAAACAGACAGCATGTCTATTGCATCGGCAAAGGTCAGAACTACCCGATTGCACTCGAGTCAGCGTTAAAAATTAAAGAGGCCAGCTACATCCACGCCGAAGGCTTTGCGGCAGGTGAATTAAAACACGGTGTCATTGCCTTAATTGAAAAAGATACACCCTGTATTGTCGTGTTTGCCAATGACGAAGATAAAGCCTACATGATTGGCAGTGCCATGGAAGTGAAGTCACGCGGTGGACATATCATTGGCATCGGTCCCGAGTATAATGAAATATTCGATGAATTTATTCAAACACCGGATATCCCTGAAACATCGCCAATTATCAACACTCCGGTTATTCAGCTGATTGCCTACTATTTGGCAGTTGCCCGTGGCAATAATCCGGACCGCCCGCGCAATCTTGCCAAATCGGTAACCGTAAAATAAAGAAACCCCTTGACCTCGCTTTACAGACGTTCTACAGTAATATTTACGAGGAATAATATGAAAGCTTCAAAAGTAACCAAAATCGGCCTGGCTGCACTATCAGCAGCCTCACTACTTGCATCATTTGCCACACCGGCATTTGCTCAAGAAAAAAATACTACTACCCCTGGCACAACTATTACAATTTCAAAAACTAATACTAGTAAATAAAAGTAAAGGAAATACTATGAATAAAAAAATTGTCTCACTAATCGCTATCGGCACTTCGGTTTTAATGCTCGCTGCCTGCACTCAAAGTCCAGCTCCCGAAGCACAGGTACAACCGACAACCCCGGCAGCTACTTCCGAAGAAGTAATGCCGAACGCATCAATCTCGGGTCAAATTGATATCTCCGATGATGCGGTAACCCAGCGCGAAGCAACCATGTCAAATAAAAAACAACAATAAGCCGTAGAAATAAAAAGTCGATAAAATAAAAAAACGACGATTTATTCGTCGTTTTTTTTGATAACTTATGTAATCTGAGATATTATTTATCGAATACCGACTCTGGACTAACGTCTGCCGAAGCAGTAGCTTTCTCAATTATCCGCTGGGTTGCCTTGGATCCGGCAAAGTGGATAGTATTCTCTGATCCCTCTCGCACTGTGATAATATTAATTCCTTGAATGGTCGAAGGCACTACATCAACTCGGGAACCGGACTCAATTGGGGTAGTATCAAGTCGACCTGGTATCGGTCGATTTTCAGGGGTTCGATAATGTGTTAATGCGCTCTTAACCAAATGCCCCGCCAGCTGCGCATCCCCGTTCAGTACCGCATGAGTATTATCTAAGGCGGTATCGTTGGCTACGGTATGGCTAAAAGTCTCTAAAGGTTGCCCGTCTGCGAGATATTGCTGTAAATCAGCGCTTAAATGGAGCATCCGGTCAACAGCTATAGTTGTTGAATTAAGTACGCTTTCCTGAACATCTTTTGGCAATTGATGCCCACGAAGATCGACCAAGATTCTATCGGTCATTTCAAGAGCTAGGGTGCTGACCACGGCTCGATTAATATCTCGACTAATCGAAATCGGAGTAGTTTCGGTATTACGATCATTCTCAATACGAATAGTTACATTAGATTCTTGTTCTGTCATAGGGGTAAAAATAAATATAATAACGCGAGTATACTACTCCGCATAGTGTTATAATAGCCTCTATGATTGCAGCAAGTATCCTTTTCAAACTTCCCTTAACTGCTAATTGGAGCGAACTACGCCAAAAGGCAAAATCCCGGGCAGAATCCTTTTACCAGGGCATGGCCGGACTGCATACCAAAGCCTTTGTCTTAAATGAAGAAACCGGCGAATACGGCGGCCTGTACCTGTGGGAATCCCGCGAAGCGCTTGATACGTTTATAAACTCGGATACCTTCAAAGGGTCACAGGAACTGTTTGGTGCTCCGGAAATAAAAATATTTGACGTGATTGCTCATATTGAGCACGGAAAATTAATTTAAATTGAAAGGAACTATACAATGTTTGTTTCACACGCCTTTATTACACATAACAACAAAGTATTACTTTTCCATCGGGATAACAAACCAACCATCAAAGATCCGGATTGCTGGGACATTATCGGTGGCCATAGTGACGAGGGCGAAACTCCCGACCAAACCCTTATCCGGGAAATTCAGGAAGAACTAAGTATTACGCCGAAAGTATTCAACCAAATCCTAAGCGAACCCGACGTCTGGAATGTTGGAACGTATCTCTACCATATCCAACTTTCCGACGAGGAAATCAGCCAAATTAAGTTAGGTAATGAAGGCCAGGAAGTAAAATTTTTTCAACCCGAGGAACTGACAAATCTTAAGCTAACACAAAATCTTACTAAATATTTGAAAAATTACCCGTCGTTATTACCGGATCTCCTCAGTAAATAGCAACTATGTGGTATTCGTATGCTTTCTTATCAGCTGTTCTGTATTCCTTTCGCGGTGTTTTAGACAAACGCATAATCTCCCGCACCAACAAATACGTCCTGGGATTCGCGATGCGGGCTTTTGCCATACCCTTTTTTCTTATCCCCTTGATCATCGACCACTCGCTTATTCCTCCCGTTTCTCAACTTTCCCTAAAATTCTGGCTACCAACACTGATTGTCAGCATGATCATGACTCCACTTGAAACAATCTTCTATTACGAATCCATCAAAGACGAGGAAATTTCTCTGGCGTTACCAATTTTAAGTCTTTCACCAATCATTACCGTTCTAATAGGCATCATAACCATCGGCGAAATACCTAAGTTCCTTGGTATTCTGGGAATATTTTTTATTCTCTTTGGTGTCTATGCCCTAAAAATTGGCCATACCAGACACGGCCTACTTGAACCACTTCGCCATCTACACAGCAATCGCAGTGTTCGTTTAATGGCCGTGGTTATGTTATCTGCATCCATCGGCGGATTGCTGGATAAAATAGCCGTCCAAGCGTCCAATCCGTTTTTCTACGCCGCAGTCAACTTCATCCTGCTATCGGCAAAATTATTTACAATTACTTTAATTAAAGCAAAAAATCATCTTCGAGATCTTAAAAACCACTTCCGAAAATTTTTTATTTTGGGTGGCGTTGTTGCCGGATACTCTATCTTCTATCTATTAGCCTTAAATACCGGCATCACCTCTTACGTCATTGCCATCAAAAACGCCAGCATTTTATTCACCATTGTCCTAGGTATTACTCTATTTAAGGAAAAGGACCGCAAAGCAAAAATACTGGCTGGAGCTTCAATATTTATCGGGCTAATACTAATAAAAGTTTTCGGCTAAGTAGTTCGAATAAACTATACTTTCCTATTTTCTTCAACCAAAGTATGTATTTTAGTTAGAACCTCTTCCAATTCGCTGACATTTGTTCCCATCCTTGTTTGAAATTCATCGGGATCACCGAGCAAAAGTTCCCGTGCTTCATTGAGGGCATTATTAATAATGTATAACTCCTTTGCAGTAAGTGTCACCGCAACCGTATCTGACATAAAATCTCCTAACATCATATCTGTATAAAGATTAATAGTTAAACTATAAAACAAACAATTACGCTTCACAACTTCTTTCAAACAAAAAAAAAGAGCCCCTCAAGGACTCTTCTTAATTCGTGGGCAATAATGGACTCGAACCATTGACCTCAGTCTTATCAGGACTGCGCTCTAACCACCTGAGCTAATCGCCCGATTTTACCTTAATGTAACTATATCAATCCAAAATCGTCCTGGAACTTCAAATTGAATTTAAATAACAGTTCCAGGGCAACAATTCCATTAAGGGCCAACGGACACTGACAGAGATTATATTACACTCACCCCGGTTCTGTCGATACTATTCCTGTTCGGCCTCTTCAGGCTCAATTTGCTCGAACCACGGGGCCTCTTTTAATACTTTATAGTAAAAAACAGGCTTCTTGAGCCGTTCAGCATAGTCAATTTCCTCCTGTACACCCCCGGAAATTGGCCCAAAAACCCATAATTCGTCACTAATCCGGATCAGGTCATTATTTGCCCGGATCAATCCGTCCCGGTCAACCGTATCCAACAGGAAGTAGGAAAACATCATAAAAGCCGAAAGAGGCGTAAAGTGCTGCTGTAGAACATACTTAATAATATGCTCCCGCAAATAAAAACTCCGCTTACTCATAGCGGCAAAAACAACTTTGCGTGGTTCAAATAAGTGTGGCGTCATTAAAGGGATCAGCCCTCTTACGTAATTGTAGCATAAGGATCCAATTGCACCACCTGAGAACTGACTCCTCTTCCTATTACCCACCACAAATGGACTAAGGCAATCATTGAGCCGGGATTAAAAAAAAGCACACCAAGCATACCTGTTAAAAGTAAGACATTTAAAATATCCGCTATCCGGATTAATCTCCATAAAGCTAATCCCAGGAATGCAAGTAATATACTTATCCCCCACAGGCCTCCCTGAACCCACCAGTCCATAAAAATATTGTGCGAACTGTCAACATACTGATATCGCAGGGTATTCTCAATCCTCCAGGCAGTATTTGCAAGAGCAAGTTCAACCTGCCCAAATCCATGTCCAATAATCGGACTCTCCATACCTGCCTGTAACGCCGTATACCATATTTCCCCTCTGTTTTCCCAAATACGATCCTTTTCCAGAAACGGCAATACACTTGCAGTAAGCATAATCACAAGAGAAATAACTACTGCCACACCAACAACCCGCTTCTTAACCCAATACGAAACCAGAATCAAACTCTGAAGACCAATAGCTAATAACCCCGATCGCGATCCGGTCAGGTAAATCAGACAAAATGCTAACAGCATTCCAAGCCCGGATACCAACATTTTTATCCGGATAGTCTTGAACTGCATTATTAACAACCACGGCCAGAGGAATACATACGTTTCCGCTAACATATTCGGCTCTCCAAGCAACCCTGCCATTCGTCCGACACCATTTCGGGGAAAATACAGTGCTACGAAGCCACTGACAATAAGTGCAACCAGCGCCAGATAACCATAGAATCTATTAACAACAACAACCGTTCCCATTAGTCCAAACGCCAACAATAGTACCAGCAAAAATGCACCCTGAAACCTGAAAACATTTCCCCATAAAAACAATTCTCTACCATCCAACAGAAAATACTGCACCAATAGAAGCAAGAATAAACTTCCACCAAGTATAAGGTACATTTTAGAAGGGGCTAGTGGTTTTTCCAGAAAAAAGCGGAAAAGCAGCAACACACCAAGAGTGATTATACCTACCTGCGCAGCCAATATCTTTGGAGTTTCATAAAAAGAGACACCGTAGCGGTATACTACAAATTGTAAGCCAAACAGCAAAAAGCAGATAACGAAATGAATTGAAAAATATAACCAGCGCATCGTAATTCAAGTGTATCATTGACAGTACTCAAAAATAGCATCTATACTCGTCATAATGAATAATGATACACAACAACCGATACCCGAGTCTCCGGAGAATTCTAGTCATTCGGCATTTACGCATGAAGAACTCAGTCAAAGTATTCAAAAAGAAAAAGTATCTAAGATAGTAAAGCTCGCAGCGGGGGTTGTTGGTGCACTCGCACTTACCGTAAGTGGGTATGGTGTATATAAAAATGCGCAGCTTGCCAGAAATATGGACTCCTCACTCGCCGCTACACCAATCACCTATCCGGATACCTATCCAACCGCCGAATTTACTGATCTCTCGGCCATTGGGTATCAATATCAGGCACAATTCAATTTTTATTTTACAGCCTCATCTTCAGCATTCATTATAGACATTGCTTCAGACAGTGCCATGACAGCACCGGTGAAATTTGCATCCGGAGTACAATCCCCGCTGATGAATCAAAACCCGTTACAGTTTAAACCAACCTACGATTGCGGAAAAACTGTTTACTGGAGAGTACGCACAGCCGACTCGTTATTATCCCCAATCTTTAGCCCAACACAAACCCTACAGGTTATCTGTGCCACACCTACTCCGCCGGTGTCATCAAGCCTTATACCAACAAAAACACCGGCACCGACTATAATCGTTGATCCCTCACCAAGTTCCACTCCAACCAAACCGCCAACGCCCACTCTAAAACCAAGCCCAACACCAATTCCTACCTTTGGACTTTCTTTTGAAGCAGAAGCCGGCATTATCCAGGCACCCTTCCTTCTTGGTTCGGAAGTGGCCAGAAAATATATTCTCCAGAATACACAAAGCACTGCTATAGCAGAAAATGGAAAGGCAACCTATCGATTTAAAGTTGATCGAAGCGACAAATATATCATCAAAGCAACAGTGCGGGCACGAAATTCGGAAGAAAACTCATTCTTTGTGAATATTGATGGTGAGCCTACTTCACCAAAAATGATCTGGGATATTAAGCCAACCAGGGATTTCACCGCCAGAACCGTAACCTGGAGAAATTCCGGCAAACCTGAATCAAATTATGGAAAAGTTCAAAGATTTAGTCTTTCTGCAGGGATTCATTCCTTAATCATTCGAGGAAGAGAGCCACAAACTCTGATCGACAAAATAACCATCGAGCGCAATTAGTGAAGTCCACTTTACTTGTATTCTCCTTATAATAGGCTAAAATCATAGCATAACTAAATTAAGGAGTACGTATGCAAACCCAACTTGAAATTCACCCTGTTCAGGCAACAATTTTACGGGAGTTACTTTTCAAAACCAGCGCCCGCTTCACCGATCTCAATATCAAAGAACTCACCAGCGACCACTTTACCTTTCATATCACCAAACTGGTCGAAGCCGGATTAGTACAAAAAACCGATGAAGGAAAATATACCCTTACCACCAAAGGCAAAGAATTTGCCAATCGGCTGGATACCGACATCGCTAAAATTGAACGACAACCAAAAATCGCCGTCGCTATCATCGGCCGCAGAAACAGAGACAACCAGACTGAATACCTGATCCAAAAACGGCTCAAACAACCCTATTACGGATATCATGGCGTTGTCACCGGCAAGATCCGCTGGGGTGAAACCGTCTTCGAAACAGCTGCCCGCGAGCTTGAAGAAGAAACGGGACTCAGTGCCACATTTACCCTTAAAGGGTTGAAACACAAAATGGATTACAACACCGAAGAAGAGATACTCGAAGACAAGTTTTTTCTCATCTGTATAGCAGAAAATTGCACCGGCAAATTAAAAAACACCTTTGAAGGCGGTGCGAATATGTGGCTGACCAAAGAACAGGTCTTAGCACTCCCGGATCAATTCCCGGACTTAAAGCTGCTCTTTAATTTCCTCAAAAGCGACGAGCTGTTGTTTAGTGAAGAGAAGTATATCGTGGAAAAATATTAAATAAGCGAATGATCCCGAAAACTGTAATACCCCCGTGCCGATACGACCAGGTGGTCAATAACTTCAATACCAAGTATCCGGCCCGCATCCACTAACCGACCGGTGATCTGAATATCCTCCTCAGATGGAGTACAATCACCCGACGGATGGTTATGCGCCAGAATTACCTGCGCGGCATGCCGTCGGATTGCCGATTCGAATGTTTCCCGCGGATGTATTAAATTAGCATTAAGAATCCCTACAGCCACAACATCGGACCCGATAAAACGATTTCGTACATCAAACGATACAACTAAAAAATGTTCTTTGGCCTCCTCCGAAATCCTTCCACGCACAATTTTATAGACATCCGAAGGCCGCATCACAACTTCTGACTGAATCACTTCACCGGTGTAAATTCGGCGGGCAATTTCCAGGCACGCTTTTATCTGCGTCGCTTTCGCCAGCCCCAATCCTTTAACTTGCAGCAAGTCTGCCATCGATGCACGAAAAACACCTTCTAACGATCCAAATCGGGAAAGTAACTTTTGCGCGGTTACCAACACCGATTCGCCACGCAAACCGGTTCCTAACACTAACGCCAGGAGTTCACTTGCCGACAACGCCTCTGCACCAAACTGGCACAAACGCTCTCGGGGACGCTCAAAAACAGGAAGATCATGCAACGGGAGTCCATGGTTTGGGTTAGGAGGAGTTACCATGACTATAGCTTAGCGCTTTTTGAAGAGAATAGCAAAACCGAAAATTATTAGAATCAGTGGCCATAAACGCTCAAAGTCAAATATCGTCAGCATGTCAAAATTGCGCAAAAGGAACATCACTCCAACGATTACCACCAGTATGGCCAGCCAGGATTGACGGCTCTCCATTTTGGCTTCGTTAGCACCACGCAATTCATCTACAACATCAACTGCCCGGGCTTTCATTTCACGAACAGTTTCCTTCAGATGATCACGGGAAAGCGTTTCGCGCCGGGGGCGATCTGGAATCACCAGCCACAAAACAATATACAACAAAATACCTGTTCCACTCATGAAAAAAGCCAGTACAAATAAGGCCCGTATTATCATCGGGTCAATATCAAAATATTCACCTAACCCGCCACAAACACCGGCAATAACTTTATTTGTAGTAGAACGGTAAAGCTGACTGGTAGCCATAAGTAGCTGTATTATAGCACTTAGCCGATATATTCAAAACGGGGTTGACCGACACCTTCCACTTGAACAACATCCAAAAACATTGCCAGCGGCCGTACCCACGTCAATATAACCCCGTCTTTATTTGGATGGGTATATACTACTAATTCCTCATGTGTCTCACTATGCAAAGCGACAGCCAGCACTTCTGCCACATCACCTTTATAATGCCGGTATTTCCCTAACTTCAAATTCTTTGCCGTTTCAGATAAAGCAATATCATGCATAGCTATTCCCTCACAACTAAATACTTAAAGTTCTTATACATATCATGTACCATCTGAACAATAGCTTCATTCTTTCGCATCTCCTCCACCTGGTCATTCGTCTCCTCCGCTACCTGCCGCGAAAAACCCAACCACTGTACAAAGTCTATCCGGACCTCATCGCCCGGCCGTTTACAACAATAGGAAGCTAACGCTTTGTGCCAGCGCCTGATCTCATCTCCTTCAATCCCGTATTTTTTCTCTTCTTCGGTTGTATCTCCAAAATACGAACAGTATTCCGACCACTCTTGTACATAACCGTACAGGATTTCATCTTCCAGAAACTTCAAAGCCCGGACGGATAAATCGGTTTTGGGAAAAGTGTAATACGCAGAATGTGACTCCAAAAACTCATCACGTATTTGATCGACAACTGAATGAAACTTAAACCCGGCAGCAAAAGCATTCAACGCAACCAGCTCAGTAAGATGGACATTCCGGAAATGAGAATGATCACGCCGCAAAACACGCAAATATTCGATACTGGGGAAAAGAGTTCCAATGGTGAATAGGCGCCGGCTTTTACCTTCAAAATAGGTATCAAAAACAGAATCAGCGAGAGCAATATGAGTTATCGGTGCCGCCATGTATACAACGCAGTATAGTCCTCTTACGCGGAAAACAAAAGCAGCATCATTGACGTAACCCCAGCTCAACACGTATGCTGATACTATGAATGAAGAAAATGAAAGCACACTGCCGGCTTTTGTAATTATGGCCGTTGCCGGTATTTGCATTCTGATCATTGGGTTAGTCGTAACAGTATTTTCAATTGAACAGATCCAAAAAATAGCCGCCAATACTATTGCCTATTTTTTTGGCGCAGCCCGGCAAACCGACTCTTCATACGCTGCCGTTTGCAATAAAAATGCAGTTTCAGTACAAGCTCCATTTTCGACCACTGTAAACTGTATCGCCGACAACGGCATCATGTATCTGCCGGACAATCAGATACCCTCAATATTTCAATTTTTTGCCATCCAGCCAACGTACCAGAATGCCGTATTTATTCAAACACCCAATACCCAAATCAAAGATAATACGTCGCTCTCCTGGAGCGTGAATACAACATCCCCGGGAACACTCTACCTGATGACACGACATATCCCCGGAATCAGTGCACCTGCCTGGATTCGCAATAATTACAATCGACTAACAAATGATGATATGTCTCAGGTAACACAATACTTCAAGCGAAAAAACAACCAGGGGCTAATAGGTATATATGATATATACGCTAAAGACGTAAACTCAGGACAAATAAATTTGCAGGGTGCTTCAGATGCTCAATCCCCTGCCTATTCCATGTATATTACAGTACTCGCCTTACAGTCTGCTACTGCCACAAGCAATCCCACCGCAACAACGAATCCGACTAACACTCCTGTCCCCACAGGACCACCGGGAGAACAAAAAGGATACATAGTAACTAATAATGAACTGCGTCAGCGCAAACAACTGGCCGATCAAGGACAGGAACCATATAAATCTGCCTATGGACCTGTCATCAGCTACGCGAACAATATGCTTAACCAGAATCCATCACCCCAACAACCGCTTAACATCCCGGGCACCACCGGTCCGTTTGTTGACGACTCCAACGCCGCCAATGGACTTGCTATTGCCTACGGGTTAACCAACGACACACGCTACGCTGCTAAAGCGAAAGAATTCATTATGGCCTGGGTAAACACTACTAAATCCACATCCAACACCTGTCCGGACAGCGGAGGTTGTCAGACCTCATTAATAATTGGCCGGATGGCTCCTAATTTCGTCTTTGCCGCCGACCTTATCAAACCGTCGGGAGTTTTATCGGCAGCCGAAGATACGGCCTTTAAGAACTGGTTACGTACGGTTATTCTCCCTACCGCTTCGGTCAGAACCAACAACTGGGGTGATGCCGGCACCCAGATGCGCGTCGTCGTCACCGACTATATCGGTGACCAATCCGGACTGAACTCAGCTATCGCAAAATTCAAATCCATGGTTGATCTCACAGCCTCGGATGGACATATTCCTGAAGAAACCCGACGCGGTACCGGCGGTATTACCTACTCCTCGGGGGCAATCGGTTTTAGAGTTACCGTAGCAAAAGTAATGGAACGACGGGGAATAGATTTATGGAGTTATGGCCGATTTAAATTATCCGCCGATTATATGTCCAGATATATTCTCAATCCGTCTGCCTGGCCATGGGCTTCAGGAGCAGGAACTAATGCCCATGCCTGGTGGGAATTGGCATACGCCAAGTGGCGGGAACCGGCTTACATTCCTATCATAAAATCTAAACGACCGTTCGGAGTATACGAAAACACGCCACTCGAATTTAGCACTATGACCAATGGAGTACCACTACCCTAATATGAAAAAACATCAAAAACTGAGTATTAGTGCCTTTACATTAGCTCTTTTAGCCACCACTGCAGTAATAATCTATGCCATGAGAATAAATAATACTCTCGCAAAACCTGCAGTTGCAACATATTTCAAATATACCCCCGATGAAATCGCCCAAATCAAAAAAACCCCTTCAGTCAAATCCAATAGCGCCGTAAATTTACCGGTATTAGATTCGGTAATGTTTAAAGAAGTTAAAATAAATAACACCGAGCCGACATTGGCTTCGCGTTATTACGCCTATGTATTAGTTGCCCAAAAGGATGCCTACGCGCTTGCGGCTAATCACAATAAGGATTTTGACAGCATGAGCAAAACAAGTGACCAGGTCACCTGCGTATTTTATCCTGAGCGGTGCCCGCCACCGGTCACTCGGGAATCAGCCGAAGATACTATCGCTAAAATCATTACTCAGAAAGTGTGGGAGAGATACAATCTCGATACCTTTCATACCGCCGAAGCGGTCAAAATGATGGAGCCTATCCCGGAAATATGGCATATCAACGATGTTATTACACCTGAAGCCGGTGCCTGGAAAACCTGGCTTATTACTGAGCCGGGAGACTTTCTGGCACCTTCACCACCAAATAAAAATTCCAGCGAAGAAAAAATACAAATAGCCGCAGTTAAGAATGCTCTGAAAAACAATACTGCCGAGCAAAAAGAAAAAGTTACCTATTGGGCAGCCGGATCGAACACCGCAACTCCTGCCGGATTATGGATTGAATTTGCCAACGAATATATGGCCACTCATCAAACACCACTGGAAAAACAAATCGAGGTCCGTTCCCAATTAGCGATGACGCTGGCCGACACTTTTATCTCCTGTTGGCATACCAAATACGTCTATTTATATGAACGTCCTTTCATGCGTAGTCCAGACATCAAGCCACTTATTCAAACACCAAACTTTCCAAGCTATGTATCAGGCCACTCGGCAGTTTCTGCTGCCGCTGCGACGATTCTCTCCCACTACTTTCCTGAAAATAGCGAACGATGGAAAAACATGGCCAGGGAGGCTGCGAACTCACGTCTATGGGCGGGAATACACTACCCGATAGATAATCAAGAAGGCCTGAAAATGGGTGAAAAAATCGCCAATACCGTTATTGGACTAAAAAATACTCAACCGGTAGAATAGTGGTCGGAGCGAGAAGACTTGAACTTCCAACCTCTTGCACCCCATGCAAGCGCGCTAGCCAATTGCGCCACGCCCCGAAATAGTTACCAATAGTACTTATCCTACCATAAAAAAGACGAATAGACTACTCTCTTTCTTTTGTTACCTCCAAATGCTACGATCCTTTCATGTCTCATCTCACCGAACTCGCAATTGATGCCCGCCAGACACCACAGTGGGCAGAGTATATGAAGTCGCTCGACTGGATCGTGGAAAAAGTCGGCAACACCAATGTCTATGTGCGAATTGTCAAACCGTTTAAGCATAGTTTAATTAAAATTCAGCACTCCAAAGAACAGCCGGATTTTGCCCGAATTGATGAAATTGCAAAAAAATATAATGCCTTATTTGTGATGTACGAACCTTATGTCATCTCCTATGACGAGCAACTACTAACAAAAAACGGCTATCGAAAATCTAAAATGAAATCGGCCTTTACCTCAACAGTACTGATTGATCTTGAGCAAACTGAGGAAAAACTGCTTAAGTCATTTTCAGAAAACGCCCGGCGTAACATCAAAAAAGCCCAAAACAATAAGCTTACCGTCAAACATATTCACACCAAAGATCAGTACGACATGAAAGAATTTGAAAAATTCTATCACCTCTATCAAACTCTGGGAAAAACCAAGGGGTTTTATGTCTTACCTTACGACGAGTGTGTGCAAAAATTGCATGCCTTTAATAATAACTCGATTCTCTCCTTTGCCTATGCGCCGGATGAACCGGAACCCATTGCCGTAGTTTGGTACCTCCACTATGACCGGACCTTTGTCTATAACCATACCGGCATCACCCAAAAAGGTTACGATCTTCAGGCGAATGCCTTACTTGTCTGGGAGGGTCTAAAAGAAGGCCAAAAACTGGGGGCCAAGGTATTCGATTTCGAATCCATATACGACCCCCGCTACCCGTCTGAGAACAAGAAATGGATTGGCTACAGTAATTTTAAGCAAAAATTCCATGGGGAAACTATCTTCTACCCACAAGCATGGATAAAAATATATAATCTCCCATATAAAATAATCTATTTATGCTCAACAGCCTTATTTTCTTAACCATTGGTGAAATCGCGTTAATCGCCTTCTTAGTCTATTCCTTAACCAGGATTAAAATTAAAGTATTAAAAAAATACCAGTCCAAATTCGCCGGACCGGTCGAAATCCGCCGGGAACGGGATGGCGAGTTACGCATGGTAATGAACTATTGTACTCAGGGCATTTCTACAGAAAAAGCCACCATCTCTCAATCATACTGGGGTAAAATCGCCCAAATGACCATCCATACCCTTCCGAAGCCGGAAAACGCACATATACTTCATATCGGCTTAGGTGCAAATACAATTTCCAATCTGATCGGTAGAAACCACCCTTCCCCCTTCCAGACAATTGTTGAAATCGATCCGGTTATTATTAAAGCCTGCAGAGAGTATTTTAAACTTGATGAGCTTGAAAATAGTGAAGTGATTCAACAGGATATTTTTGAACTGTTATCTCAAAAACCCGAGTGGCATAATCATTTTGATGTCATCATCACCGATATCTACACCGGCAAAGAGTCCGAATACACACCCAAACAGGGGAAATATGACTTCATCAGCCAGTTGGCTGCCTGGCTAAATGACGCAGGAACAATTATTTTTAACCGGCCGGCGCATACAGATACTGCCAAACAGGATACTGCCGAGCTGGAAAAATATTTGCGCGACCATTTCAGAACGGTTGAAAAGATATATGTGGAGGATCCCAGAGGCTTTAAAAACTATATCCTGACCGCTAGCCGGACACCACATACAACACACTAAACACAAGTAATCCCCACACCACGACACAGGTTAACAGTGGCATATCCGAAAGCAAAACGCGCTCCGGAGACTCCCCTTCCCGTCGTTCATAAATTAAATAGAGATACCGCATTACACCGTAAATTACAAAAGGGATCGTGATCATTAACCATTTTACATCACTAACCCGGGGGGTAAGATTATAAAATAATGGCTGAAAAAATGTATTTGGCGTAATCGTAGGTTGCTGGAAAGCGAACAACGCATACGTTAACCAGGTAGCAGTGGCAAACATGGTAGTATACGAATGGAGTAAGGACTCAGGATAATGTCCCAAGGTCGGACGAACTCGTGTTATATCGGAAGTAACATTATACCCGGTCAACAAAGTCGCCTCAGCACGTCGCTTACCTACCGCAATAAACAGAGCAAAAGACACCATACACAACAAAAACCAGATACTCACATGGGTACCGATTACCCACACACCGGCATATATGCGTAATAAAAACCCGCTGGCTATTGTGAGTACATCAAGGATGATGACATGTTTTAAATAAGACATATACATTATTTGAAGAAGGATGTAGGTAACTACAGCCAGAAAGAACCGTTGAGATAACATAAACGAGAAGATAAAGGAGAGAAAAAGCAACCCGGCGGCTAAAATGGCGGCCATCCGCACCGGTAAAGCCCCTGAAGCGACTGGTCGTTTTTTCTTAAACGGATGCAACCGGTCGTGTGGTGCATCAATAATATCGTTGAAAATATATACGGCCGATGTAGCCAGACTGAAATCAATAACAGCTAAGCAAACGGTAAAAAAATCGGTTGGATAAAATAACCGGTGACTAAAAATAATCCCGGCAAACAACGTTAAGTTTTTTAACCACTGTCGCGGTCTTACTGTTTTGATGATCGCAATAAGCGTTGCAGCCATAGTGCTCCGGCTAGAAATAATAGTAATAATAATAAGAAAACAAACGGTTTTGTCTGACTATTTAATTGTAACACGAGTATTCCTAAAATGGCACAGATAAGCCAATAAAAAAATGCAATTCTTCGTTTTGACCAGCCAATATCCAGTAAATAGTGATGAAGGTGAGTTCGGGTATTTTGTAAGGGGTTTTGTTTGTTGAGAACCCGTCTAAATACCACCCACGCCCCATCAATAATCGGAATAGCCAATACAATTAAGGCAGTAGCCAGTTTTGCGCCAGACAAAATTGCTAAGACTGCAATCATAAACCCCGAAAATGTTGAGCCGCCAAATCCTGGCATTATTTTTTGCGGATAAGCGGAAAAAATGAGAAACCCGGCATAAGCACCTGATGTAATAAACGCCAGTAACGCCGTTGGCTCGGAAGTTTGATTGTATCGCAGCGCGGAAAAACCCAAAATTGCCAGGGCAATGGTCGCAATCCCGGCATTCTGACCATCCAGCCCGGAAGACCAGTTTACTATATTCATGAGGGATACAATCCAAAACACGGCAAATATATCTGCTAAAACCACAATCGTATGCAAACCACCGGCAAAGGTAAATCCGTATACTAATTGATCCAAACGAATTACTCCACCCAAGGGATTGGTAACATAGGTAATGCCAATGCCAAACCCGACCACGATCAAAGCAAAGACAAACATCAGCACTAAGCGCAACCGGGCCGACAAATCATATTTATCATCCAGCGTCCCCATTACCACAATACCTAATCCGGCAATAAAAATACCCAGTAAATGTTTGATATTCGCCTGATACCCGTTTATTAATTGTCCGGAAAAGAACAGTACCGTTAACAATGTAGCCACATAAACGGGTACACCACCGGCACGCGGAATAGGATGATCATGTAAAATTGCACTGTGTTTTCGTGAAGGAATATCGACATACCCATATTTCATTGCCCACTTAATAGTAAGTCGGGTCGCACCTAGGGAAACCAGAAACGATAATAAAAATCCCAGAAGATACAACATGGTAGCCTACATTAGAACCATAATTTCACCATAATAACCAGATTCATTAAGTTCCATAGTGAAATGATACTCATCACGGCACAGATTAGTACAGTACCACCAAGAATACGGGCAGTCAGCGGCTCATTTTTCATCGTCAGCAAAGAAAACGCATAATTAACGAGGAAGAAAAGTAACAACAGTCCCGGTTGTAACCATAACCATGTTTTTGGAACCAATTGTTCTTCACCCCAGGGACGCTGCAAAAATAACGGGACTTGTGGTGGAAGTTGCGCAATATTTATCCAAACCAGTAAAAAGCAGATACCTGTTAAAATAAGCGCAATTAAAAAACAGGCATTCGAAATACGGTCATTAAATTGATACTGATTAACTGCAATAATCGGAGTTCGTGCAGATGGCCGTAATGATCGAAATAACTGCTTTTTCATATTACCCTACTTTCAACACCTCTAGGAACGCCTGTTGAGGAATGCTAACCCTACCAATATCCTTCATTTTCTCTTTACCCTTTTTCTGCTTATCCAACAATTTATTCTTTCGTGTTACATCACCACCGTATAGTTTTGCGGTAACATCTTTACGAAACGGTGCTATCGTCTCACGGGCAATTATCTTGCCGCCAATTGCAGCTTGTATTGCCACTGCAAAATTCTGTCTGGGCAGTACTTCTTTCAATTTTTCAACTAAACTTCGGCCAAAACTCTCTGCTTTTATTTTAACCATAACATATGACAAGGCGTCCACTATTTCTCCGGCCACCAGAATATCCAATCGGACAACCTCAACATCACGGTGATCAATCAACTCATAATCCATCGAAGCATAACCCGATGTCGAAGACTTAAGCTGATCATAGAAATTTACCACTAACTCCGCCAGTGGCATTTCATAGATTAACTTTGACTGATGAGCTAGATACATTTGATCAACAAGCTGCCCTCGATGCTCCTGGCATAACTGCATAACGGTTCCAACATAGTGAGACGGACAAATAAGCGTCACCCGGGTCCACGGCTCTTGAACATCTGCTTGAGAAGGAATATCCGACGGATTTTTAATTTCTTCTCCATTGAAGATATAGCCTACACTCGGCGTAGTAACGATTACATCAATCCCAAATTCACGCGAAAGACGATCGTGCGTAATCTCGGCGTGGAGTAGTCCCAAAAAACCACAGCGAAACCCGTGCCCCAATGCCTGCGAAGATTCTTCTACAAAATCAAGCGAAGAGTCATTAAGTTTCAACTTGTACAAAGCATCCTTAAGCCGGGGAAAATCGTCAGAACTTATCGGATACAAACCGGTAAAAACCATCGGTTTCATTTCTTTGTATCCGGCGAGAGCCGAAACTCGAGCTTTCCAGTCTAAATCATGCAGATCCTGCTTGTCGGCGATACCACCAATAATCGTGTCGCCTACGCGACACAAACCGACATCTTTCAAGCCGGTAGCAATATATCCTACTTCTCCGGCCTTAATCGAATCTGACTTGGTCATCTTCGGAGTAAAATACCCTAACTCAAGAACATTGATTCCTGCTTCAGTTGCAAAAAATCGTATAAAGTCAGTTGAACGGAACTCTCCATCGAAAACTTTGACAGAACAAACCACACCTTTATACGAGTCGTAAAATGAATCAAAGATCAGTGCACGCGAGTAGTCCGCCTTGGGCGGTTGTGGCGCCGGTACCCTATCAATAATGGCATCAACTATCTTATCCACTCCGGCTCCGGTTTTACCGGATGCATAGATCATTTCCGACTCAATAAAACCGAACGTATCACACAATTCCTTACAAACCCGCTCCGGCTCGGCAGCAGGCAGATCTATTTTATTAAGCACCGGGATAATAGTTAATCCATGCTCCATAGCTTGTGTTAAGTGCGACATCGTTTGAGCTTGAATTCCCTGGGTCGCGTCAACAAGGAGTA
The DNA here is from genome assembly GCA_964403585.1 of uncultured Gammaproteobacteria bacterium. GTDB lineage: Bacteria > Patescibacteriota > Microgenomatia > JALYQM01 > JALYQM01 > JALYQM01. Next base: position 1,304,808 of record CAYOFQ010000001.1, read on the forward strand.
AAGCCCCTTCACAGGAAACCAGCGAACGCGAGACTTCGTACGAGAAATCAACATGACCGGGTGTATCAATCAAATTCAAAATAAAATCTGTCTCATCCCGTTTCCAGTGCATGCGCACAGGAGTGAGTTTTACGGTAATACCCCGTTCCCGCTCAATATCCATTGAGTCGAGCAACTGTTCCTGCATATCCCTTTTTGATACCGTCCCCGTATACTCAAGAAGTCGGTCAGCCAACGTGGATTTTCCATGATCAATATGGGCAATAATACAAAAATTTCGAATATTCTTCATACCTATTTACCAGTCAATTCTTCTTCCGGTGCTCCCAGAGCGAATCGCAGATTCTTACCTCGCTCAATCATCCCCCGAATAAAACGTAAAATCATAAAAGCTTCCTTAACCCGCAACAACCAGGTCAGGAAAAGATACATTATCATACCACAACCAGAAGCAATTCCGGTCAATACAATCAAATTAACGGTTCGCGTGGTATCAAAAACCACCTGGTCAAGCACCTTTATGGGTATATATAAGCTCACCGCCATCACAAAAGCCGCCAGGGACATACGCACAAAAGGTGAGAAAAAAGCCTCTGTAAAGAGATTCCCCACCCGTTTATTGAGTAAGTAAAAAAGCGCTACAGCCGAAATATACCCACCTAAGGTAGCGGACAAACCCAAACTCCAAACCGGCAATTTTAGGACAAAAATCGCCAGAACACTGCACAGGACATCAATCAATAAGGCGATAACAGCGACTTTAACCGGCGTAATTGTATCATGGAGGGCATAGTATGCGCGAACAAACAGCATCACGATAGCCTCGGCAACCAATCCGACGGCTAACCAGGCAACCGTTTTGCCGGTCAGAACCGTAGCCTCCCAGGTAAACTGAGACGCTCCAAAAACTAACCGAACCACCGGAATACGCAAAATAACCAGGATAGCGGCTGCCGGTAGTGTCAGAAAAAGAACCTGGTGTAAGGAAGTTATCAATGTCTTCACAAAAGATTCTTTTTGCTTTAAAGCCTGTTCTTCGGATAGTACAGGCAACGCCGCCTGAGCCATAGTCGCAATAAAAAGGCCTACCGGAACTAAATACAACTGTTGAGCAAAGTTTAAATAGGTAACACTACTGGCTGAAATAGAAGATGCGATTGATAAATTAAACGTTGTTCGGAGTTGATCTCCGGCGATCGCGACTGTTCGCGGCCCCATTAGCTTAAATACCTTGCGTACTCCGGTATGCGATGTATCAAACTTAAACTTAAAAGAATACCCAATGGCTTTGATGAGAGGTAAGTGAATCAGCAGATAGAGAAACGAACCGAGGAGAACTCCATACACCGGCCCATAAATCCCAACCATCGGCGTAAACGCCACAATTCCAATAATTATGCCAATGTTATATAAAACCCCGGCGATCGCGGGAATAAAAAAATGCTTAAAGCTCTGCAGCAGGCTGGTAAAAAGAGCGCCAATAACAAATACAAACTGGGATATAAACAAAATTTGGGACAATGAGCTCATTAGTGTCAGCTCCTGCTCATTAAACCCTATCGCAATCAACATGCTTATCGGTCGGACAAAAATCACCGCCAGGAGCGAGACTATACCAAAAACCACAATCCCAACCGAAAGCAGGCTTGAGGCAAACGAAAATGCCTTGACTTTACCCTGCTTAGTCATAATATCCGAAAATACGGGTATAAATGCTACGGATAATGCGCCAAAAATGAGCAGATTGTATACCATATCCGGAAGTCGAAAAGCAGCAATGTACACAGCCGCTTCTCCGGGGGTAAAATACGCTGCGAGCAGTCGAGTACGTATCAAGCCCAACACCCGTGACGCCGCCACCGTTGCCATAAGGATCGTAGCAGCACCGAGAATAGTGCTTTGTCGAGACAAAAACAGCTCCCGACCATTCTTAAGGATTCGATTCACCATTCACCCTACTATATCACCCCGTTGCTTAAAATTACAGACTATGATATGATCCCTTCCATATGCCAATATTGAAAAATGCTATTAAAAAGATGCGCCAAGATAAAAAGCGCGCTGAACACAATAAAGCACAGCGATCACATATGCGCACGATGCTTAAAACAGCTGTAACCGCCAAAACTCCTGAAGCACTTAACAATGCCTTCAGTGCCTTAGACAAAGCAGCTAAATCCCACCTGATTCACAAAGGAAAAGCAAGCCGGCTTAAGTCCCGTTTGGCAAAAGCTATCGCCCGTACAGTCGAAGCTGCAGGTGCTGCAAAACCCAAAACCGCTAAAAAGACTACAAAAAAAGCTGCAACAAAAAAAACCACCAAAAAAGCTGCTAAAACTGCCTAACTAACAGTATATCTGGTTAATTTTTATGTCTGATAAGCTCAAGCTTACTTCGGAGCAATTTGTCAGCCTTCGCGATTTTGCGATACAAGAAGCTGAAAATTTCAATCTGGGTCACGAGTCTACAACGATAGTTGTTCAACCCGATCTCCGCGAAGCTGTCAAATCGTTCACGACCATTTTCGAAGATGTCGCGCAGGAAACATCCGGCCGGCTATCCCTTGTCCGCCAATATTCACTGCTGAATAAACTACGCCCCATTCCGGTCGGAGAGCAACAGGCACTTTGGAGATCCGACATAACCAATCTTCGACGACTCACCTAAATCAATACCTATTTCTTGAGTTCTCTCACCCGTTCTTTGAGCGTCTCAGCAGAGGCACCGAATAACTTCTGTTCCTCTTCAGACAAATCTATATCCAGAACCTTTTCAATACCGTTAGCACCAATTACTGTCGGCAAACTAACACAAATATCAGTCACACCAAATTGTCCGGTCATCATACTGGAAACCGGTAAAACCGTATGTTGGTTCCTCACTATAGTTTCAACCAGATCAAGAAGCCCGAGTCCTATGGCGTAATAAGTAGCCATTTTCTTTTCAATAATCTCATAAGCAGCATTTTTGGTTTTATTGAATATATCGTCCATTGCTGCTTGGTCAAAACCAACTCCTGAAGCAGATACAAAATTCTTCAAGGGAATACCTCCGATTAATGCACCGCTCCACCATGGAAACTCACTATCACCATGTTCACCAAGCATATATGCATGAACGCTGCGCGGGTCAACCTGGTATCGTTCACCAAGGAAATAGCGCAATCTGGCCGTATCAAGAATTGTTCCTGATCCAATAATTTTATGCGCGGGAAGCCCGCTCATAGCATGAGCCAAATACGTGAGGATATCAACCGGATTGGAAGCCAAAACGATAATTCCATCCGGATTAGCTTTAACAACTTCAGGTATAATTGATCCCAAAATTCCGGCATTCTTTTCCAGCAGCTGCAAACGAGTCTCACCCGGCTTTTGCGCCGCACCTGCAGTTATAACCGTGACCGCTGCCCCGGCTAAATCTTTATATTCACCGGCATAGATCTTAACCGGTTTTACAAACGATAACCCATGGTTCAAATCCATTGCTTCACCAACCGCCCGGGCGTGGTTAGCATCAATCAGCACCATCTCGCTGGCAAGACCTCGTTGCATTAACGAATAGGCAAACGATGCACCAACCATACCGGCGCCAACAATACCTATTTTCATAGTAACTCCTTCTGTTCCACGAATTTATAACCTCTAGAATGTACAACTAATAGGGAAATTATTCAATGATATAGTTGATCATTAAAGTCGAGAAAGTGGACTTATTTCGTAGCTTTAAAGGCAAGCTTTGTGGTGACCTTCTCTGCCAAACCGCTAATGGCAGAGCAGAGCATTAAACGCGAAGCGTTATGCGTGTCACCATCAAAGTTTGCCGGAAAAGAACTACTTCGTCACTTTATACACAAACTGCTCCACCATCACCTCAGCAACACCGTCTCCTGTTTTCAACTGAACATCCATTTGCAACAACAAATAATAAATTTTCCGTAACTCTTCAAAAGAAAAGTTTGCCTTAAAACTCTCCACCTTCTTTTTGACAAAACCATTCGCCATCTCCGGCACCAGAATTTGCCTGAATTGCCAAACAAGCATTGTTACCAGATAAATCGGATCATTACCCTCAGCCTTTAACTTCATATATTCCCGTAGGGCAATAATTCGCTTGCGGCTCGCTACCGCATCCAGGAAAGGAAAAACACTCAGGTCTGGCTTCTCTTCAAAAACCTCAACTTTGCCCTTCGCCTTAGTAATTGCACCAATAAGCGCATCATTTGACCTGAGAACGGATCCGACCCAAATAATCAGGTCAACACCCGAAGTCGAAATCGAATTTAAATCAAGTTGCTTCGGATCTGGCTTCTCTTCTACCACCACTACCCGTTTTTCATCAAACATCGACATCGTAGAAAAAAGTAAAGGAAACTGAGCATAGTCAATCTCTTTCGCTGCCAGCACGGAAATCGAAGTAGGCTCGTATTCCGAACGCAACTCCTCAAGCTTTTTCCGGCTGGACACAACATCATTACCATGTAGAAGATATATCATTTCTGGATAAGTCTACAGCAAGGAATCCGAATAGTAAACTAACGGTAAAGGTCAGGGAGTCTTTCAGGGTACTTCTTTAACAGGTAAACCCAGTTTAATTTGGTAGCAATAGTAGTATCCATTTTCATACACTCATCAAGGGTAAACCAGCCAAATTGTACACATTTAGTCGGTTCAAGAATTTTCGGTTCACCCGATTCTAAGGTACACAGGTATACCGGCGAAACCCAATGCTGATGCTCTCCGGGGATAAAATGATCACATACTCCAAGCAATTCTACAACTTTTACAGTAATACCAAATTCTTCCAACGCCTCTCGAACCACCGTGTCCTCAAGTTTTTCCCCGAAATCAACACCACCCCCGGGACACTCCCACTTTCCCGCTTCATTCCGCACCGCTCTTCCACGCAAGCCCATCAGTATTTTACCTTCACGATTAACAATCACCGCACCAACAGCTACACCAATATAATCAACACCTTTTTTCATTGGGAATACTCCTTAAGTAATGATGCTAAACGTTCTCTACTCAAACTAACTAACTTAGAATCCTGATCCAGTTCACTCCCGGTTATTTCTGGGCCAAACCATGCCGGCGGATTAAACCCACGTGCTTCCTCCTCGGATCCAAATTCAACTTCAACACGCATAAAACCTTCTAACTGACCATGATAAACTTTTATTGAAATTTCAGGATTCTCACTATATTGGTAACCATCCCGAACAATACTTTTTAGTGCATACTTTTTAAGAAATTCAAACTCAGACTCAGAAATAGTAAGTTTAGATTTTTCGGCCGACAAATAATCTTTTTTACTCTTACGCTCCAACTCAAAATTCGCACCTTTATGTTGAATACGCAGTTCTGTGCCTTGTTCAAGGTAAATAAAATGACGTTCGTACGGGATAATCTGAAGGCGAGAGATATCAGGAAGGTGTTTAATTAAAAACTTGCGTTCTATCTCATTCATGAAACCTATTGTATCACTGTTTAACTTGTGCCGACTTAGTTGCCTCAGCAGTAGGTGAAGGCGGATGAATACTTTCCTCTATCCATTTCTTGACTTGCGCTTGCACACCACTCCAATCATCTTTACCGGCTACAGGAGCTAATACATAGGCTCCACCATACAACGCAGGATTCCCGACTTCCAGAAGCGGATCGGTGCCTTCGGCCGACACACTATGCGATTCTATCTTCCCATCCTTAGCCCGTTGTAATAATTTAAAGAATTCACCGTATTCACCCGGATCAACATCAGTCTCAATACTCTCCCCAAACGTATTTAACAATGATCCAACTTTAGCCGGATTTAGTAAGGTCTCAGTGGAAAAAACTTTCTGTTTAATGCCTGAAATAACTTTTTCCTGTCGGCGTGAACGGGCAAAGTCACTCCCCTCATTATTTGTACCATGCCTGGATCGCACAAATTTAAGCGCCGTCTTGCCATCCAAAGTAAGCGGACCTTTCTTGAACGTAAGCACTTCATACCGGCATGCGTAAGGATTAACAGTCTCCGGTACCGGCTGATTGCTGGCATCCACCAGCTTTTTAACCGTAATTTCACCGCTCTCGCTGGCAATTTTCTCTTCGATCTCCTTATACCCACACATATCCCGCTCTTTACCATCGATCGGATATTGTGAATCACTGAACGCGGTATCAACCGTTACATCAATTCCCCCAAGTAAATCAATGGCTTTTTCAAATCCACCGAAGTCTATTCTCAGAGCATAATGTATTGGCAATCCAACGATTTTGCCGTACTCCTCTTTTGCTTGTACCAAGCCCTGCTTATCCCCTTTCTCGAAACCATACGCATACACAGCATTTAACTTGGAACGGGTACCGGACACCCAGATATCCCGTGGTAAAGGAATTAACACGGCATGACCCGTTTTAATATCAATACTTGCCACAATCATGGTATCCGAAAGATACGGTCCGTCATGACCTTTTCCCCCGATACCAAGTAGCGCTATATTTGTACGGCCATTATCATTTTTTACCTGAGGATCTTTATTAGCAACATACGAAACAATCGCATTTGGAGCTTTAAGTAAATCTCCTCCCTTAACCTTTAATCCCGATAAAAATGACCAGGCATAATACCCGATCAGCAGAACAATAAAACCAATCGTAGCACCAATAACTAAAGGCCAGTTAAAGCGAATAACCCCCACGCCGATAGCGACGCGGGGTTTATTCTTTTGTTGCTTTTTTTGAGAATCATCGTAATTAACGTAGCGCATTAAGCATCTCCAAAAACTTGCTTGGGTCTAAGGATGCGGAACCAACCACCACACCATAAAGATTTGGAGATTGGACGTACGTGTTCACATTATCAGGAGTAACACTACCGCCATACATACCATACAGGTCTTGGCGGCCATTGGCAAGATGTACAACCATATCATTGGCGGTTTGAGCATCAATAGCGGCACCGGTACCTATCGCATTTACCGGTTCCCAGGCAAAATAGGTGACGCCGTCCGGTATAGTATCCTCTTCACCTCGAATAAGGACAACCGGCTCAATGCCATACTTGCGGGATAACTCTGATTTTTTAACCATATCATCATTAGTCTCAGCGAAATTCTTGCGCCGTTCGGAATGACCGACTAATGCATATGAAACTACACCCGAAAGCATTTTTGCACTTACTTCACCGGTGAAAGCACCTTCTTCAAGGGACGACACTGTCTGCGCTCCCAGTTTGAGACGGTAGCCTTTTTCTTCAATTACGGCACTCAGCATGTCCAAAGACAGAAACGAGGGACAAACCACAACATCGATGTCTTGTAACTCAGGAACCTGAGGCCCTACCTGATGTATCCATTCGATACTCTCTTCAATTGTTTTATAACATTTCCAGTTTGCAATAATTAGTTTTTTCATAAGTTAGAGATACGATTCAATAATTTTTTTAAATTCGGCCTTCGGCTTATAACCAATAACCCGACCGGTTTCTTTATCTTCTTTAACCACAACATAAGTAGGAATACTCATAACCCCAAACTGAGCTGCGATATCTGTCTGAGCATCTACATCAATTCGCTCAATGGCGACTTTATCATGCCATTCCTTCTCTAATTCTGCTAAAATCGGATCCATCATTTTACACGGACCACACCAGTCGGCATAAAAATCCAGTAATTTAACCATAAAACCCCCTTCTCGCGTCACATTTTCTAACGCTTTATTATTATACACCCGGGTGACAACCGGTACGTTTTATAAAATTATACTTAGCTTAATAATTTGGCACCGTACGTAGTAATAAAATGCTTAACAGGATACGTCAGTTCACAATCGGTCAGTTCATCTAAAGTTAGCCAGTGGAGCTTCTTGCTCTCATTATTCAATACTATTGGCTGGGAATCATCCAAAAGTCCGGTATATAAATGCCACCTATGACAATCAACACCCATACTGCATTCATCACCAACTAAATCCTCTTCGACAAATAATTGAACACTGGGAATATCAAAACCAATCTCTTCAACCAGCTCTTTATGAATTGCATCTTCAGCACTCTCTTTTCCTTCAAGGTGCCCGGATAAAATACTTACGGAGTATGGATAGATAAGCCGTTCAAAAACGAGTAATTTACCTGAGGTATCGCGCAAAAATATACCCACACTTTCCTGCCACAGCTCTTTTGTCTGAACATCAATCCACCATCGGGCTCCAAGAGACACATCATCAATCACCAGTCTTCGGGGATAAAGTCTATCACAAGAATTGCACTGAAATTGTAATCCCTTCTCAGTTTTTACTGACGTAACCGTTTCACTATGACAAAAAAAACAAAGCTCATGTCGTTTTCCATCAGTTGGAATAGTAAAGTCAATTTTCATAAATTAAGCTTGACGCCTCCCTATTTCAAGTGTATTAATGATACCATGTCTCATTCCATACTCAACGATCTCAATCCCGTGCAACAGCAAGCTGTCGCACAAACAGATGGTCCGGTACTTATCTTAGCCGGCGCCGGATCAGGAAAAACCCGCGTGCTCACCTATCGGACAGTATACCTCATGACGGAAAAAAGGATTCCCGGCAACCATATTTTAATGGTTACTTTTACCAATAAAGCCGCCGGAGAAATGAAAGAACGCGTAAAAAAGCTATTGGCTAATTTAGAGGATGAAAATGGCTCCACAATTCAGGCCAACAAATATACCTTACCATTCATGGGCACATTTCATTCATTCTGTTCCCGGCTCTTGCGGATTGAAGGCCGTCACATTGGATTATCTCCAAACTACCTTATTTATGATTCTGACGACCAAAAAACGCTTATACGCAATATTCTTAAAGACATGGATATTGATGTAAAAAAAGTAAATCCTTCTGCAATCCATGCAATTATTTCTCAGAGTAAGAACGAAAATATCTCAGCTCGGGAATATGCCCAAGTAGCAAAGGGACCCTATCAGCAAGTGGTAGCCCAGGTTTTTGAAACGTACTCGAAACGGCTCAATGATATCGACGCCTTGGACTTTGATGATTTACTGACGAAAAGTATTGAGCTTTTCCGCAACGTTCCTACAGTTTTAGATAAATACCAGGAACTTTTCAAATACATCATGGTCGACGAGTACCAAGATACCAACCATGTCCAATACACTATCACCAGACTGCTTGCTCAAAAGTATCAGAATATTTGTGTTGTTGGCGATATGAGCCAGTCAATATATAAATTTCGTGGTGCAGATATACGCAATATTATTGCCTTTGAAAAAGATTATCCTAAAGCAAACGTTTTCTCTCTTGAGGAAAATTACCGCTCCACGCAATACATATTAGACACAGCCACCGCCGTAATAAGTAAAAACACCGGACATAAGGTTTTAAAGCTTTTTACCAAAAACCCGTCCGGGCTGCCTATCACCATCTATGAGGCCCAGAATGAAATTGATGAAGCCTATTACATCATTAAACAAATTGTGAATAATGAATTCTTATATAAAGATGTCGCAGTACTTTATCGAACTAATGCCCAATCACGAACACTTGAAGAAGCCTTCATAAAAAATAGTATCCCCTATAAGTTAATCGGCGGACTGCGCTTTTATGATCGAAAAGAAATTAGAGATCTGTTAGCGTATTTGCGTTACTTAAGAAATCCGAAAGACAACGTCTCACTTGAACGTATTACTAAAATCGGCAAAACCAAACTTAAAAAATTTCAGGAATTCCAGAAACAATATCAGCAAACGATGGCTGATCTGAAAGAGCTGGAAAGTGACTCTAAAAAGCCGGAAAAGAAAGCCCAACAACAAGAGCCGCAAACACTTGAATTCTCGTTTTTTGAGGAACAACCGGTCATTGAAGTAACACCAAACAACCCCACTCCCAACGAGAATCCGTTCGCATTTACACCGGTGGATGAAGCCGCGCATACAACGCTCCAGTTGCTGGATAAAATTATCGATGTTACCGATTATATTGACTATATTGATGATGGTACCGAGATGGGAGCCCAGAAAGTTGAAAACATTAAAGAGTTAAAGACAGTCGCTGCTCAATATCCGCAACTCGACCAGTTTCTTGAAAATGTTTCTCTTCTGGAGGGACCTGAAACCATTTCCGGACGACATCGTGCCGAAACAGAATATAACGCGGTAACGTTAATGACGTTACACGCGGCAAAAGGGCTTGAATTCAAACATGTATTCATCGTCGGATGGGAAGAAGGTCTATTTCCTCACTCCCGAGCACTCCTTGATAACAATGAACTTGAAGAAGAACGCCGTTTGGCATATGTCGGTATTACTCGGGCAATGCAGGATCTCTATTTAACCTACACAATCAATCGCACTATCTATGGGTCGCATCAAACATCAATCGTTTCACGCTTCATCGCAGATATTCCGGAAAGTTTAATCAAATTCGAAAACGCCTACACACAAAGTGGTAGGCGTTCAAATGCAATTGGTGGTCAAAGCTATCGAAGTAAGATTCAGTATTATGCTGACCAGCTGGATAACATGCAGGATGACATCAGCTGGTAAACGTAGCCAAGACGGCTCGGATTACCGAGCCGTTGCGACTGACCGTGTTTCTCTAATAACAGTAACTTTAATCTGACCCGGAAAATTCTTAAGCCGGGATTCAAGTTCTTTTGCAATCTTCTTTGAAAGCATCGTTGCTTCCGCATCATCAACATGCGATGACTTAACCAGAACACGAAGCTCACGACCTGCCTGAACCGCAAATACACGGTCAACTTTATCTCTTCCCCCGATTTCCCACACCGTATCTTCTTCAGTTCGTAACCGGTCAATATATTCCTGGACACTTTCGTGCCGGGCTCCGGGACGCGAACCTGAAATTGCGTCAGCAATATACACAATCATGGATTCAGCACTTGAGAACGGCTCATCCTCATGGTGTTCCGCAACTGCACGAATAACTTTCTCCGGGAATTTATATTGCTTCAACAATTTGACACCGAGTTCGATGTGCGTTCCTTCTTCATCCTGAATAATTTTTCCGATATCATGGAACAAACACGCCAATTTAACGATATCAACATCAGCACCGACTTCTTTAGCAATAGCCACACCTATTTTTGTTTCTTCCAGCGTATGAGTAATCATACTTTGACCATACGAGAATCGGTGTTTAAATCTACCCAGCATCTCAACCAACTCTAAGGGAAGGTTATAGACACCCACTGCAGCACACAATTTCTCACCTTCTTCGCGCATTAACTTCTCTTCTTCTTTCCGGGTCTTCTCGACTACCTCCTCAATCTTAACCGGCTGAATACGCCCATCAGCCATCAAACGCTCCAAAGCCTTTTTGGCGATCGCACGTCGTACTGAGTCAAAACTTGAAAGCAGGATCTCTCCGGGTGTCTCATCAATCTCGACATCAACTCCGGTAGCCATCTCAAAAGCCTTAATATTCCGTCCTTCTTTTCCAATAATCCGACCCTTCATATCTTCATCAACAAGTTTTACGCGAGTCGAAGTATATTCAGGTACGTAGTCGGTAGCACCATGCAGCATAGCGGTAACTACAATATCGCGGGCTTTCTCTTCAGCCTGAATCTTAGCTTCGTGCTCAGCCTCTCGTACTCGTTTAGCAATTTCATCTTTTAAGTTCTTTTCCGTAGCCTCTAAGATAAGCGCCTTTGCCTCTTCTTTAGTCAACTGTGCTGCTCGTTCCAATTTTGCTAATTGCTCAGCCTTTACCTTCTCAACCTCAGCCAGTTTAGCATCGAGATCAGACTGGCGACCAATTAAAGAAGCTTCACGATTTTCAACCTGAGTAAGTTTTCTATCCAAACTCTCTTCTTTCTGTTGTATTCTTGTTTCCAAAGCCAGAAAATCTTTACGAGCCTGACGAATCTCATCCTCAGCGGTTTTCTTCAGTTTGAAAGCCTCGTCTTTTGCCTCCAGCACAATCTCGCGCGCCTTCTGACGGGCCTCCATAATTTCTCGATCACTGTGCTGTGTCTGGGGTATAGGTTGTGTGCCGGTCTGTATCGGTTGTTCCGGAGTAGATTTTTTTCTTTGGGTCTCCCGGTAAACAAATACAGCTATGACACCCACCAACCCTATGAGCAGGACCAGGGACTGGGTATCCATAAATTCCTTTCATCAGGAAAAGCGGGGTGCATGAAGGACCTATCCTACGTTGAGGACGAGGGATGCGCGACAGATAAAGTAAAAACTGAGTTCAAATAGACCACTGGGTAAAATACCTTCATGCGAAACCAAGACATTTCCTTATTTTTATTGTGTTTAAACTAATACGTAATAATTGACCAGTATACAATCTTAGTCCTCCGTATTGTATCTCGTCGCTAATAGCTCGTCAACGACGCCCTTGATAAGGGAGGATTCAAATCCTTTCCTGGCCAGGACCTGAGAAAGTTTGAATTTAAAGGCCCGTTCATCCTCTCCGGACAACTTGCGAACATACTTATGACCGACCTTTAGAGCCATACTTCTCAAAGCATTCTCTTCATTATCCTCGAGCGAAGGATTCCTCAATAACTGCTCCATTACCTCGTCAATAGTATCCCGATCAATCCCCTTTTGAGCCAGTTCCATACGGAGGATAACTTCTCCCCTTGGCTTACTACGTATTCGACTATGCACCCATTCCTCGGCAAACCGGGTATCGTCCAGGAAACGGTCTTTTTTCAGTTGAGCAATAACCCGCTCCACCACTTCACTATTCTCAGTTACTACAGACTCATCAGCAGTACTACTGCCCGCAATTTTTCCATAAGCCCAGGCATCTTTCTTCATCCATTTCTTAATCTTATCCCGAATCTCCTTCTCACTACGCAACCGAATGCCCAGAAACCGCAAACTTTTTTTATACAATTCCTTAAAGAGCAAATCAGACATAGTTATAACCCTTTTACCACGACATACAAAGGCTTGCTTATCCATTGGGTATACTCGTCATACTGATTTTGCAGCTTTTCACTGGCAGTATAAGAATCTTTTAACAGACCACCTACCAAAGCCTTGGGACGTACCCAGCGCTTTTTATTATAGAGCACGTAATGATGATTTCCTGCGTCGACTTTCTCGATAGTCAAGTTCGGACTGAGTAATTTTAATCTGCCTAAGATATACTGATCACCGGATTGCTCTAAAAACTCCCAAACCTCCCGGTCACTTTTGAGAAGATCAGCCTCTTGTAGGAACTCCTTTTCCAGGGCATATCTGATCGCATCAGCAAGAATCTGATAAGAAGCCATATTTAATTCTCCGGAAAAAATATTCCTGCTGATATCCATAAAAATACTGCCAAAAGAAACCGCCGCGTCGAGTGAGTCAAATACAATCTCATTATTATGAACAATCAAGTGTGAGGCCAACTCCTGTGCTGAAACTCCTTTATTCGAAAGATAGTAATAGTGGCATCGCAATGCATAATCAACACGGTCGGCACACAAATCCGGCGATGGTCTTTCTAAAAGTTTGAAATTCGAGTCTTCAAGTATATTTTCAAGGGAAAATCCATGCTTTTTTAAGATTTCTGGAATTGTCGAATTCCGGATTATATGATCTTTAATTTCTTCGTGGTAACTCTGTTCACCTTTCTTAGCAAAAACAATATCTATAACATGCGAGAAAGCAGTGTGTGGAACATCATGTAACAATGCTGCTATCTGCTCATCTAATGACGCACCCAGCTTTCTCACCAGGAGCATCGCGCCGATACAGTGCTCCAAACGGGTAAAATCCGGCCAGCCACATACAACAGGAGTCGGCCCTCCCTGCATCACCTTTCCAATCCGCTGAACTGCCGGATCATCAAGTAGTTCAAGTAAGACCGGCTCAGTTATGTCAAAATCTCCGTAAATTGGGTCATGGATAATCATCGCTGTTATCCTTCCATTTCCATATCTTCGCCCTCTTCTTCATTATCCTGTCCAACTACCAATTCAGCACCCTGCTTCCCTTCCTGCTTTCTCCATTCAGCCATAATCTGATCATAAATCTTATGGGCAAGCTCCGGATCACTCTTTAATGTTTCTTTAGCAGCTTCTCTACCTTGGCCAAGCAGGGAACCTTCATATTTAATAAACGACCCTGCCTTAACGATAACGTTCAATTCAATACCCACATCAATTAACCCGCCTTCAAATGAAATACCTTTTTCATCCATATCAAATTCGGCTACTCGAAACGGTGGTGCAACTTTATTTTTGACAACTTTTACACGATGTCGTGATCCAATAATCTTATCTCCGGGGCCTTTAATATTTTCAATCTTACGAATATCCATACGGACGGATGCATAAAACTTTAATGCCATACCACCGGTGGTTGTTTCCGGATTTCCAAACATCACACCAATTTTCTGACGCAACTGGTTGGTAAAAATGACAATCGTTTTAGACCGGTTAATAACGGCTGTTAATTTACGCAGAGCCTGGGACATCAAACGGGCCTGAACACCCATTGAGGCATCTCCCATTTCACCTTCGATTTCACTTCGTGGAACAAGCGCGGCCACCGAATCTACAACTAAAACATCAATCGCACCTGAACGAATCAATTGCTCCGCAATTTCTAAGGCTTGCTCACCTGTATCCGGCTGGGAAATAAGCAGGTTATCAAGATCTACACCAATGGTCTGCGCACGAATAGGATCCAACGCATGCTCGGCATCAATAAAAGCGGCTGTTCCACCACTTCGTTGTGCCTCGGCAATAATATGCAGACAAACCGTTGTTTTACCGGAAGCTTCAGGTCCGTATATTTCAATAATTCTTCCTTTTGGAATACCTCCAACCCCGAGTGCTAAATCCAATGCAATAGACCCGGTTGGAATTACTTCAACCTGCATTGCCTGTTGTTCTCCCAACTTCATAATTGATCCCTGACCATAGGATTTTTGAATTTGCTGCATTGCCGTCATTAATGCCTGCATTTTTGCAGCTTGATTACTATCACCTTTTAAATTTTCTACTTGAACTTCGGATTTTCCGCTTTGCTTTGCCATACGCTTATACCTTTCTTCGTCCCCTATAAAAATAATAATGATAAGGAGTTGACGAGTTGTATCATATAATACATTAACATTACCCAAATAATACCCAAAATGCAAGATGAAAATATTGGCAATACTATCAAGTAATCTGGTATTAAACAGAAAATAAAGTATACTTGTAGCATATGAATTACCAGGATTTCATCAAACAAACCTTACATGAAGCTGCTCAAATTGCCAAAGATAAATTCGGCAAAGTAGATAGTTCGATCAAACCTACCGATAACAACCAGGTGTTAACTGAAGCTGATCTGTTTATCGGATCATATATTATTAAGCAAATTGAAAAAACATTCCCGAGTCATAACATAATTGATGAAGAAGCAGGCGTAATCAACAAAAACTCCGAATACACCTGGGTTATCGATCCGGTCGACGGAACCAGCAACTTCGCCAGCGCTTCTCCTCTTTTCGGTATTTTTCTCGGACTATTGAAGGATAATCAGCCAATCGCCGGAGGAGCTGCACTACCGTATTTTGATGAAATATACTCTGCGGAAAAAGATGTCGGCGCATTTTGCAACAACAAACCGATCAGAGTAACACAAGAAGAAAGACTGTTATCCACACTAATAGTCTATAGTTTGAACGGATACCAAAATCACCCTGAAAGAACCCATTGGGAATGCGGACTACTTGAACAAATAGTTTTGAATATTCGTAATTTACGTGCAACAGGAGGCGGATTCGATCCGGCCATGGTTGCCCGTGGAACGTACGGAGCATGCTTACATATGGGAACAAGTATTTGGGACGTCGTGGCAGTGCACTCCATAATAGAAGAAGCCGGCGGCACAGTTACTGAATTCTTTGGTCAGCCTTTTGATTATTCAGATCACCTTACCAATCACAAAAAACCGTATATGATCTGTGCCGGGGCTCCGCAAATACACCGGCAGATCCAGGAAATCATTAGTACGTACACTCAAAAACACTCATTTCCCCAAAGGTAATGTAAACATTCGATGAGTAATACCGGGCAGTACAAACATAAAAAGTAACAAATTCAGTTCACTTCCAAAGTTAAAAATCGTACTCGTAATAACACAAGCAGACACAATAATAGTGACCGTTATTATCTGGGCAACCGAGTAATAAATAAATGTAAAACGATCTCTAACTGATTCATAAAAATGAGCTACCCGGACCAGCGTTTCACGAGATGTTTCATGCTTATTTTTAATGGGAAGTCCCAATCCCAGGAGCAGTGCATATAAACACATATCAAATAATAACGTCCCTAAAAAAAATAGGGTGTAATACGAGGTTGTTATAATAGTCAAGCCGGATGACTCATGAATCAATAAATTAAGCGCCAGAGAAATACTCACAATAAGCGAATACAGTGCAATAAAAAGAAATGACACAATAAAAGTGAAGGGGTGACGTACAATGTGCATCCAAACACATAGTGCTCCCAACAACAACGCCAGAATATAAAATCGCGGAAACTCAGTCGATGATATAAAACTATTTTCTAGGTATAAGAGTAGTAATAATCCACAAGCAGGTATAATCTCATGAACCGATACTAAAGGAAGTAACCTGTCCTTGTAGTTCCAGACAACAAATAATAACGTAAAAAAAAGCAGAATAACCTCAAGCAATAAAAAATTATCGGTCAATCCGTAATATAACGACAAACCGTAAATAAAAAGAGTCGTACTTATTAGACCAATTGTGGTTAGTAGAATCTTAAATAAGGGAAGCCGCGGATGAGACGAAAAATATAAACGTACTACCATTCCAACAGCCACCACGGCAGGCAACATTAGTTGAGTCATAAATGAAGTTGATCAATTTTTGACGCCAGTACAAAATCATTAATCGAAAGTCCGCCAATGGCGTGTGTTGCTAAATTAAATCGTACCTTATTCCACCCATGGAGATAAAAATCCGGATGGTGCCCTTCTTCTTCGGCGATCTGTCCTACTTTATTTATAAATGCCAAAGCTTCTCCAAAGTCTTTAAATTTGAACTCTCGTTGAAGTTCTTTATCTTCTAATACTGTCCACTCTTTTACTTGTTCCAAATACTGCTCAAATTCATTTCTTTTAAGCGGCTCAACTCCCCCTTCGCAGGGAACACATTTTTGTTTAGTTAAATCCATAACCAGAGTATAATATAAAAAAAGACACAAAGAAAGGAACCGCGTATGACAGTAGAACTCCGGGAATACGATCTTAATACAGGAGAAGTAGGCTCGGTTATTGCAATAGTAGACAACGGAGCAACATTCGATTTAAGAACAATCCTTCCGCTTGAAAACTATGCCTGGTTCAGGATAGAAGGGGGTAGTGGCGGAGCAAATCTCTCCCGCTACACTGACGGAATGGGCTACGACACATTAGTAGCAACCGCCAACTCGGTAAGAAACACACCTCCGGAAAAGAGACGAAAAGTTGTGGCACACGAAACAACTATCTTTGGCGACAATAATACTGCCGTCCGTGTAGTTCCATTAGATGATCCAAATTAACTACTGGGCTCGTAGTTTAGTGGTACGAATTAGGGACTAATTCGCACCGCGTTCCATCGCAGGGGTCCGATTCCCCTCGAGTCCACAATTTAGTATAATCACCAGGTAAGTTCGGGGACTAGCTCAGTTGGTAGAGCGCAGCGTTCGGGACGCTGAGGCCGTGAGTTCGAGTCTCACGTCTCCGACCAAATGTTCCCCATCCCCCGTTGACAACACCTCAAAATTTCACCTACAGTAGTACTAGTACTATTTGCATAAAATTTTCTTTATGAACGATCAATCTACTGTTAATGTTAACATTCAATCCACCAGTTCAATGCCAACTATTCCTGCCCCGTCCCAAAAACCCGGCTCCAATCCAACCGCAAAAATTATAATTTTAGGCAGTGTTTGTGTGATAGGTGGGTTGGCACTAGGTGGAATTCTGGGAATCGTACTGAAGAATAATCAAGCTAAAACAACTAACAAAGACAGTGCTCAAGTAATTTCCGACAATAAAAAACCATTCCTTATCGGAGCCGTAGCTCCCTTAACCGGCGACGGAGCTTCATACGGAATTCCGGCAAAGCAAGCGATGTTAGTAATTGAAAAAGAAATTAATAATGCCGGAGGATTTGGTGGCAGGCCAATAAAAGTAATTTTTGAAGACGGACGATGCAGTTCCACCGATGCTGAATTGGCCGGTAAAAAACTTATCGAGGAAGACAAAGTTGAACTAATATATGGAGGCGAATGTTCGGATGAATTCCTGGCTATCGCGCCACAAGCTCAAAAGAAAAAAATAATTACTGTTTCTGCCTCGGCTACAAGTCCAAAAATCAGTACTCTCGGCAAATATGTATTTAGATCGATTCCCTCAGACAACCTCGCCGGAAAAGCTGCAGCACAATACGCCAAGAACAAATTAAATGCCAAAACAGCCGCAGTGATTGGAGAAAATACCAATTACGGCAATGCCTTAAGCAGAGTATTTACCGATGAATTTGAAAAGGATGGTGGAAAAGTGGAAATATTGGAAGCATTTGACACTGGTGCAACCAATTTCAAAGATTTTATTGATAAAGTGAATAAAACAAAGGTTGATCTCGTCTATTTCGTTCCCCAAACTCCAACCCCGGGCGTCCTGATCGTACAAGGGTTGAAAAATTCTAAAACAACTGCCAAATTACTCACTTCTGAAGTTATGCTCACCCGTGATGAAGTTATTAAGCAAGGTAAAATCCTCGACGATCTCGTAGGAATTGAGGCTTATTTTGATGAGAGCAAAGCTCAAGCAAAACATATCATCGAACTCTACCAAAAAGAGTATGGCAAAGAGGCTACCTACCCTACCGACCTGGTAGCAATCTATGACCTTATGAAAATATACAAAGAAGCCTATGAAAAAGTAGGTTCTAACGACACAGATAAAATTAGTGAATATTTGTACGGTTTGAAATTATGGGATGGAGCATCAGGTAAAATCACCTTTGATCAAAACGGTGATGTTATATCACTTCCTTATGCTATCCAAAAAATAAAAGACAAAAAAGTTTCACTCTTAGAAACATATACGGTTGAATAAAGGTAATAATGTGGCATTCCTGGCGATACTCGTTTCGCACCAAGCTATTATCACTGTTCCTGATCTTTTCGATATTACCCCTGGCAGCGGTGACGATCATCGTTAATAATACCGTTCAAAAACAGTACACCCAGACACTGAGCAATTTCTTCGACAAAAACGTCGAACTACAGGAAAAAAATCTTATCGACTTTCTCGAAGGGAATAAGGCCTGGATCAAAAGTATTGCTGCACAAGACATACTGCTCTCTCAAATGGAAAATTATTCCCGGGATGAAGAAATAGATACGAATGGTATATTTGCGTCCCTCGTTTCAATCCGGCGCGAGAACTCATTTATCGAGCAAATCTACATCATTAATAACGAAGGTGAAATTATTATCTCAACAACCACCGACGATGTCGGAAAACCAATCCGCGATGTCGAAGAAGCTATCGGAGATATGGACATCCGGGTACCGCATTACCGATCTATCGCAACGTTGAATTCGGGAGTACGGGTACTATCGTTAACTACACCGTTCTTACGCAGAAGCGATAATCGCCTCGCAGCAACGCTGGTTGTAGAATATAACACGACAGTAATAAAATCCTTAATCGAAGGAAGTTTGTACACCTCCCAGTCTATCAACACTCAAAACGAGAAAATATTTAATGACTCCGAAACCGGAGAAATCTACGTCCTTGATGAAGCCGGCGTTCCGCTCACGAACCTTCGGGGAGTAGTAAAAACTCCACCGAAGGAAACATTTCCCTACCAAAGCTGTTTAAAAGGACAATCCGGAAGCGCCGTATTCTGGAAGGGCTACCAGGACGTAAATGTCTATGGCAGTTTCCGTTGTCGAAAAATAGACGACTTAATCTTCACTTTTGTGGTCAAACAAACCGAAGCTGAAGCCTTCGCCGTCAGCAACAACTTAAGAACAACTATCATCGCCATTACTGGAGGATTATCACTACTGGTAATAGTTATTATTTTAAGAATAGGACAATCAATTGCTAAACCAATCAAACAATTACAACTAGGAGCCAGTGAACTGGGTAAAGGAAACTTTGATTATAAACTGGATATCCAAACCCACGACGAGATAGAAGACCTGGGGCATTCCTTCAACGAAATGGCACGCCGCTTAAAACAACTTATTCAAGATTTGAAAAACCGTGATCAGGATTTATATAAAGTAAACAAGGAACTTAACACAGAGAAGGAAACTATTTCAGCTGAACGCAATAAACTGGAAATTATTATCAGTGGAATTACCGATGCTGTCATCGCGCTAAATGCAAATGGCGAAGTGCTGATGTTTAATAAAGCGGCTCAGATTTTAACAGGCATTCCGGAAGTAGACGTCCTCGGCAAGCCAATCGGGCACTTTATCACGTTTACCGAAGACGATCACAAACTAAGTCTGGAAGATTACTGTCCACTGAACAGCGAAGTTTTTGAAGGTGTAATTTATCAGAAAGAAAAATTGATAATGAAAACTCAAGCCGGAAAAGAAGCCTACATTAATATCATAACCGGAAAAATAAAAGAAGGTGATATAACCAATCTCCGGGCAATAATAACGCTCCACGATGTCACCAGTGAAACACAATTGGAAGAAATGAAACTGGATTTCGTATCTATGGCAGCTCACGAACTGCGTACACCAATTACATCTATCCGCGGGTACTCGAGCGTGCTTGGAGAGGAACTCGAGGGTGGCAAAACTGAACAAGAGGTCGAATGGAAAGGCCTTGTTGATCGAATTTCAATCAGTGCCGAGCAATTGCTTGCCTTAGTAGAAAACATGCTCAACGTTACAAAAATTGAAAAAGGAATTCTCTCCATCAATACTAAGAATGAACCGTGGGGACCGAATGTTATTGAAGTTGCGGATATTTTCAAAGAACGCGCTAAGAATAAACATATTACATTAACAGTAAACGAAATCAATCCAAAATTGGTTGCCTATGTCGACAAGCTCCGCATCAACGAAGTTCTCTCCAACCTCATCTCCAACGCCATAAATTACACGCAGGATGGAGGAACCATTGTAGTAGAAGCACATACCAGCACAGACGGAACCTGGATTGAAACATCGGTTACAGATAACGGACAAGGGATTCCAAAAGCATCGCAACAACACCTCTTTGAAAAATTCTTCCGCGTATCAGGCAAACTTGAGCAAGGCTCCAAGGGAAATGGGCTTGGCTTATATATTTCAAAATCAATCGTTCAAATGCACGGTGGAAAAATCTGGGTCGAATCCGAAGCACATAAAGGAGCTAAATTCATCTTCACAGTACCCAAAGCAGCATAGAACTACTGAGCCAGCCGCTCAGTACTTGCCTGCATATGTCCAAGGATAGCATCGGCTTCGGGCGGAGTTGCCAGTCTTGGTTGTGCAAAATCTTCTATTACTATTGGCGTAAAGACTACATCTACCAGCTTCCCCCGGGAAAAGACATAGGAACCGACAACACCTTCCTTAGTCTCCTGGGACCACTCCTGATCAAAAATAAAATTACCATGCCCATAAGCAATAAACCCTTCTTTATAAAACTCAACCCCCTGGACCCAATGAGGATGGTTACCGAACACAACATCTGCGCCACTATCAACCATGGTATGAGCAATTTCCCGCGGATCATCCGGAGCAATTCCCGGTGCTGGTAATGGATCATAGGTGTACTCTTTACCCCAATGAACACAAACTATTACGACATCAACAGTTTCTTTTAGTTGACGAATTCGTGTAGCTAATAACTCTTTATTTATCGACGGACCGACCCCGTTAACCGGTAGAAAACCAAAACGAATATCCTTCAATGTCGTAACATACGGCGTATCAAATCGGGCATACGGCAAATCCGCCTTCTCCAGGATTTTCTTCGTTTCCTCAATACCGGCTAGACCATGATTCCCGATATGATTATTTTCCAGGGTAGCCAAACTAATACCATGGTTTTTCATCGCCGGAGCGAATTCCGCAGTACCACAAAAACTCATCCCTTCTAAAGTTACTTGGCAATTTTCAAGCAAAGGTGCCTCAAGGTTAGCTACAGTAAAATCCCCACTTTTCAGGAGTTCATCTACCTTGAGAAAAGGATAGTCAACTCCTTTCGCCTTCATTTTTGCATTAGTTACCCGGGCTGGAATAATATCCCCTGTCGCCACAATCACAACATCATCGGCTTCAACTGTGTGTCGTCTTTGAGCGGAAAAAATCGAACTGCGGGTCAGCGGTTCATATACAATATATGGTGAAGGTAACGGCGTTCCTAATTCTTCCGCCAAGGATTCTTCAGGAAGAGTTGCCGACAATAACGGAGGTGACGGTTGGCGGGCAGAAAAAAAAGACAGTGCCAAAACCCCAAGGGATACTGTTAGGGAAAAACCTACGAAAAAAATACTGATTTTTTTCATCACTTTATAACCGGCGCAAGAAATACATCTGAGCTTATAGTGACGGTTTCAATAGAAGTAGAAATAACCTCGCTCTCGCTAAAAACAGACTGCCCAAGTGCTCCATAATCGGCAATCTCTGTGGGAGATAATTCGACTTCACCTCCTACACGCAAAGTATAAGTACTATTTGGCAAAGACTCAAATAACGCTACCCCATCATCATTTATCGCCGCGCTTACGGCATAGTTCTTGGTCGTGTCCATGAACTCTACTCGAAGGTTTTTCTGCCCTGGTGCTAATACCCCATATTTAAGGGGCAAATAAGGAAGTTTTTTTACTACCTTTACCTCAACTCGCGAGAACGGCCGCACGGTAGCTTCTTTATAAATATAGTTGGACACATTTTTGGAAAACATGAACAAATCCGGCATAAACCAGAGAAAACAAAACATGAGAATATAGGGAATCAAACTTTTGATCATAGCAGTAGTTCCAGACTACACGCTAGACAGCTAATTCGTCAATAACAGTTTTAATACAAGAAATAAATTGAGTACGGGAAAATTTTTCTGACTGTCTGCGACACACTTCCGCATTGAGCAATAATGACTCATAACGCTTCACTGCAGTAAGCAGACTTTCTGTTGATAACGTATCAAAAAAAACACCGGTTACGCCATCAACAACAGTCTCAAGTACCCCGCCCTTTTTATATGCAATAACACCGTGTCCATACGACATACTCTCAACCGGAGTAATTCCAAAATCCTCTTCGTTACAAATAACAAGTGCTTTACAGTGTTTATACAAGTTATTACGTTTATCATCATCGGCATCAGTAACAAAGTTTATGGTATCACCGGCTATCGAACGCAGAAATGCAAGTTCATCACCCTTGCCCACTACAACCAGCGGCAGCCGATACTCGGTAAAACAACGTACCGCTAAGTCAATATTCTTGTTGGGAACCAACCGGGAAACAAGTAAATAGTACTCCCCTGCAGGATAAATTTCTGAAACAGGTGGTAACTCAACCGGCGGATAAATTACCTCAGCGCGTACTCCATAGTATTTTTGAATCCGATCGGCAACATAATGCGACAACGTGATATAACGATCCGGTAACTGGGCAGACAGAAAATCCTGTCTTCGCAAGTATGATTTCTGCATACCGGTCAATAAAATCTCTAATCCATTACGTTTTTTTCTACGAGGCAAAAAGTGATACAACATATCAGCAGGAGAATACTGATAACACAGATGTTTTACTTCAACCGGGCAAAGAACCATTTTTGCAAAAAGTGAATCGGAAGAAATAACTAAATCGAATTCACTCAGATCGATTGCTGCCATTCTACTTACTAAATATGGTGCATACAGTTGCGGGTAATTCCTGATCCCGGGGAGACTACCGGCAAGCGAGGTAATATCATAACCACTCCAGTAATTTGGAAATACTGACGAATCATACCCTAAAGTAAAAACCTGGGCTTGGGGGAAAATTTCTAAAAAAACCTCCAGAACCCTTTCCGCACCACCGTATTGATAAAGAAAGTCATGTATTATTACTACTTTCATAATTGTCTACATTTTCTGCTTGATGCAGGTAATATGTACCCCTGCACCCGGAAACCACCATAGTAAACTGGACTCTATGTACCATACTAGGCTGACCAGTGATTTAATAACAGTCAGGACGAGCGATAAAACCCCCTGTTTGGAACCGATACTGCCTTCCAGCGAGTTCTCCAACCGTTTACCGGATAGTGTTAAATACCAATAATACAGGAGATCTCCAATCTGATTAATAGGATGGCAACTCCAATAGACTTCTTTTACTTGTAATCCGGCTAAGGTACTCATCGCAATAAGCTGTGCTCTGGTTAATTGCTGGATATGACCGGCAGTCTTCTCTTTTAAATTGATACCTTGTCGATTGAGAAACCCGTGCAAAGTCAGCGCTTCCCCTTCACACGGAACATACGCATGCAATACACCACCGGGCTGCAGTACCCGCGCGGCCTCTTTCAAACAAACTTCAGGGTCTTGTACATGTTCAAGTACGTCAAAAAAGCACACTATGGCGAAGGAATTATCAGGGAAAGGTAACTTCTCTGCCGGAGCAACTGAAAGATGGAGACGTGGGAAACGGCGTTGTCCTTCACGAATTGCTGCTTCACCGATATCTACTCCGTATAGTTCTAAATAAGGACGATATTTTCGTAATGCCTGTAAATTTCCTCCCGCACCGCAACCGACTTCCAAAACTTTACCGTATACTCCCTGTATGCTGGCTAGAAAATAGGAAAACCGCAATCCTGCCAGAGAAAAAGGAGACGCTGAAACTACAGCCGTCCCCCATACTTTCGATTGATAATCAAATTCGGTCTTCACAGATCTACAAAGCCTTCCATCAATTGCCGTAACTGATCAATATCATCATAGTAATGATCGTTTCCCTCAATTTCCTGGAGTGAATACCGCTGTACATTTTTATCCATCAACAGATTTTTAAGATCCGGAGCTGAAATAGCCGGATCCTGCGATTTTTGAATAAATAAAGTTGGAACGGAGTAGTTAATGAGCCAATTATCTAAATCATAGCCACGCTCATATCCCCAGTTAACAGCACTTCCAACAAAAATACATACCTCCGGATCAAGTACCCCTTCATAGATTCCATACAACGCTAAAAGCACTCCCGCAGACTTTGCAAACACAACATACGTATCAAATTGTTCAACAGTTGCAGCTAGTTTGTCTAACTCAACTTCCAAATCAATTTCCCCTGCATCAGAACTCCACCAGTGATCATAATAATGAATTGCGGTTTGTTTAAACGAAGGAGAGAACACAGTATCAATACTGTCTATCCAGGCTTTATTCGACTTGTCATTTCCGGGCAATAAAATAAGATTCATATCACTTCCTCTTGCCTCATTATATCATCTTCCCTATACTACAGACATTATGGCAACGACTCCCGACGGCTACTATGAAGACGATGAAGTAAGACCGCCAACCACACCAGACTTACTTCAGACCACCGAAACTCACAAAAAGAAAATAAGTAAAAAAACAATAATTATTGCTGCGATTTTGTTCGTAATTGCCTTAACCGCCAGACTCTACTTTTTTACTATTGCGACAGACGCCGACAATCCGGGAGCAGGCTGGTTTGGGGACTCGTATCATCACTGGCAGATCGGCTATTTAACCAAAGAAATTGGGCTGCACAACGGTTTCCTGAGGGTTTGGGACTTAAAAGGCATGGATCTGTTCTGGGGACTGCTCCACCCGCTCACACTGGCATTCTTGTTCACAATTACCGGTAACTCGTCAATGTGGATGGTCCGCGCCATGACGAGTGTCGCCGGCGCCATAACCGTCGTACTGATCTACGCATTAGGGAGAAAATATTACAACGAAAAAGTAGGTATTGCGGCGGCCTTATTTACTGCTTTGTGTTCAGTCGTAATATTTAACGACGCGACCGGGATGGTCGAACCCCTCGGGATTCCTTTCCTGCTTGGTGGTATTTACTACTGGCCCAAAAAACCGTTTATTGCCGGAATCCTCCTGGGACTTGCCATGATGACACGCTCGGAATTCTGGGTGTTCAGCCTCGGACTGACTGCTGCTTTTATTATTTTCGACCGTGCAATTCATACAGATAAAAAAGTACTACTGGTTTTTGGTTTACTATTAGTCCTCGGACCGTATATGAAATACTTACTGGACTACACCGGTAATCCCATCTATCCGCTCTACCAAAATGTAGACAAAAATATCCAGGGAGAGTGGCAATACAAACAAGCACTGGATTCCAAAGATCTGTTCGGGCAATTCGCGTTTAGAGTAATTACCGCTATAACCGTGTTTGGTATAGCAATAACCCTATGGAGAAAACCCAGAGGATGGCAATGGCATCTTATGGGCCTGGGGAACTGGTTGTTTTTAGGGTTAACCTTTGGATTTTCTGAATACATCAAATCCTGGGCCGACTATGTTTGGGTAGTTCGTTTCATGCTGTACCCATATACATTCTTATGTATTCTCTTTGCGGCAATACTTTTTTATTACATCCCCTCTCGAGCACGTTTTCTAAACAACATTGTTGGTACTGCCCTCGCCAGTATCGTTCTTCTGGCCGCTATTGGAGCTACGCATCTCGTATGGCCGGAGATTTTTAAGTATTACAACCCAACTCAGGCCACCTGGGAAAATGTTAAACGAGTCTCTAAAGATTTGCTCACTGATTACAAAGGCGGCGGGATCTTAATGATTGAAGGGAATCCGGATATCACCTATGCATTTGTAAAATTATACGGTGTTGAAGGCAAAAACCTAGTGAGTCAGATGTATGACCCATACTACTATTTTGAACAAAATAACGTCGATCCGTATGCCAACTGGAATTCCGTAGACCCGCTTAATCCTGAAGGAATGACCTACCGTGATCAAGTACTCTATTTCTTTAAGAAGAACAAAATTAAATTTATGGTTACCTATAGTGAACGGGATCGGTATACAAAACTGTTTGCACTGGAACCAAACCTGGCCCAAAAAGCAAGTGGAACATACGGTAATTTAGTAACTTATACAATCAATTCAGATTCACTATAATTCCATGTTGACTGAGCAGGGATAAACCCCTACTCTGTACCCTATGTCCGAATTTAGCGGCCACACCAAATGGCAAGCCGATCACTATAATAGTTCACCTCCCCTAAGTCCTTTTGAACCATTACTACGAAAAATCGGCTATGCCAAAGTACTTCGGCCTAAGGATCTGGTTACTAAGCAATACTTGGAAAAATGTAACATCGATTCGTCCACCAAAATTTTAGATGTCGGTTGTGCCTCAGGAGTCTTACTTCAACGGATTCAGGTAACATTCCACGGACAGGGCACCGGAATTGATGTTTCGGAAGTACTAATCAGAAAAGCACAACAGGAAAATCCGGAAAACACCTACCTTCTTGCTGATGCAACAACCCTACCTTTTCCGGATAACTCATTTGATGTTGTCACAAGTTGCGATAATTTAGAACATATTCAGGAATACCGGCAAGTAATAAAAGAAATGGTCCGCATACTCAAACCGGGAGGAAAGCTTATTTTAAACTCGATCAATAAAAATAATAAATACACCATCGACTGGCTGCTTGAAAAAATCGGTACTGATTATCATCTGAAGCGTGCCGGCCATGTAAAGGAACTTTTTTTTAATCCGGTGGAAATTGAGCAACTTTTCAACAAAGAGGGACTTACCAATACGAACACCCATCTTTTTGATGCCACTACATTAATTATATTTAATTCAGCATTATATATTTTTCTTATGGCAAGTGAATTTATTGCCAGAAATACAAACTACCCGCTTGTTGGCCACGCGGCTCTTTCAATTACTGATTTTCTGAGTAAAATATCACTTCCATTTCTGGAGAAAGTTGATACACTAGTAACACAGAGAGGTTACTCTAATGCTTTTTTCTTAACAGGAGAGAAGAAATAAATGTCGATACTGCCCGCGTTAAAGCAATTATATAAGAACAAAGGATCACTCGGTGTTCTCGAATGGATCTACGACAAGAAGCGTTTCACCTTCATCAAGTGGTTTTTAAAGACCTGCTTCTATATATTTCCCTATGAGGAAATCCTGAAAACTACCGCTAAATATAACGAGAACATACCTGTTAAAGGTTTTACTAATAGCACTCGTGAATATTTACAGCAGCTTAATATACTAACCGATCGGGACACGCCACTTTCGATTACCGGCGGAGCACTAATATTTGGCAATCATCCAACCGGACTTGATCCGTTTCTTATTACCTCATGTCTCAATCGTGAAGATATTTACATCGTTGCAGATGTATACCAAAAAAATAAAGGCAATTATATTGGCCGACATATTGTGCCTATTATATATGCCCGCACCCAAAGAAATCTTAACAATCGGGGATTTCTAAACTCGATTGGATTCTATGTAATGAGACTTTTAACCGGCTATGAAGCACCTGAACAGGTTAAAATTCAAAACGAACAAACAGTCAAACAAGCAGCGCAATTATTAATCGACGGGCATATCGTAATAATTTTTCCTGACGGTGGCAGCAATAATCCTGAATTATGGTACAACGGAATTGGAGACATTCTAAAAAAGACTTCCGTAGAAGAAAAAGATATTAAACTCTTTGCTACCCAAATATCAGGTATTTCAACCTCAAGGTTAATTAGACACTTTCTGTGGAATAAAAAAATATTCCTTAAGAAGAATCCTATTCATATAACACTCTCCGAACCATTAACTATGGAAATGCTTAATATTAAAACAACTGATGGTAGTCATGAAATAACCGAACGACTGAGAATGGAATTCGTAACTAAATCACTTTGGGCACCTAACTATGTCTACAATCGATCCTAAAAGCGTTCGCATAGCTTTTTTTCATCTCGCCTTTTTGTATTCGGGAGGAGGAGAAAAACTTGCCTTAAAAGAGGTTGAATTACTCCGGCAAAAAGGATATCTGGTCGATTGCTATACTCCATTACTTGACGAAAAAGAGTGTTTCCCCGATCTAATCAATAAATATGAAGTAAAGGAAATAATAAAAGGATTTACCAAACTATGGAAAAACAAGCCTGAAATAGGCGTAATCGTAACCGTACTGCTATTCCCTTTCATTTCATACCGGTTCAAAAATTATGATTTGGTAATCGGGGCCAACCAGCCTGGCCCTGTTTTTGGCTACATACTCAAGAGACTGTATAAAATCCCGTATATTATCTATATCGCCCAACCGACAAGAATGATCTACACCAGAAAAGTTGACCGGGAACATGGATATAAACTAAAAAACCAGATTAAATGGCTCCCCCATTTCATAAATATATTACGACCACTCTTTTTTTGGGTTGACCTGAAGAGTATTGCCTGCGCCGATACCTTCTTTTGTAATGGTAAGTATATGCAGGACATTCTGGGTAATGTTTATGGACGCACTCCAATCCTCTGCCCGGCAGGAGCGGAAACAAGCAACACGCAAGCTACGAAAGACCCTCTATTTACATTTAGAGGTGTACCAATTCCTAAACCGTTTATATTTCTGTCCAATCGGCACTTCGCCCATAAAAAATTTGAATATGCTCTTGAAGCGTTGGATCTTCTTAAAGTCAAAGTCCCGTTATTGATAGCTGGAAAACCAACAGATTATACCGACGATCTGAAAAAACTTGTACGGTATTACAAATTAGAGGCATATGTGCATTTTTTGGGGTATGTAACCGAAACAGAGCTCGACGAGCTATATACCAATTGTCAGGTATATGTGTATACCGCTCCGGAAGAAGATTTTGGCATGGGGATTGTTGAAGCCATGGCCTATCAGAAACCGGTTGTTGCATGGAATCACGCCGGTCCATCGCGCATAATTAGTCATCAACTGAACGGCTTCTTAGCCGAACCAAATCGAATTGATCAGTTTAAAGAATATATTGAATATGCTTTAGGAAACTCCAGGCAAATCCGGGACATTGGTTTGAATGCTGCCAACACGGTAAAGTTAGAATACTCCTGGGAAAACCACATCAGCCAGTTTGAAACATATATTCAAAAGAATATTGCTGAATCTCAAGAACAACCGGCCTTACTCACCGACACTCTTTCCGTACTCGATATAAATAATAATCATTAAAGTCCGCTACATTATGTATAAACATTTTTTCCAAAGACACCGGACACTTCGATTGAATTGGAAATGCCAGGGGGTAATTCAAGACCAGAAGGCCCTCCTGCTTTTTTTGCCCTACATATACATCAGTCCTGCGTAACAACTCATCCTGAGTAAGATTCTTAGTTCTGTTATTATCTGCAATAATAAAAGTTCCACTACGCCCGGTTCTTGGAAAATAAAATTTTTCACCCGTATAGCCGCTTATTGGAGTCATTGCATCATCTATATCCCCAATTAATAATAAATTTTTGGCATTCAGAGTCTGTATATATTCGGATACAGCCTTACCTCCTGCGAAGGAATATTTCCAGTCCATAACACCGGCAAAGATTCCGGCCAGAACATGGGTAAATAACAACAGCGAAATAAACAAGGATTTATACTGCTCTGCCCAGAAATTTGCTCGAGCGAGCAGTTTGGATTTAATCTGAGCAGCCGGATAATAATAAAACAGCCATAGACAAACAATAAACATGACAAAATAGAAGCCATAATGGCGAACATATCCCCAATAGACGACATAAAATAAGAAATAAAACATCACCGAGCAGGCAGCATAAATATACAAAATAAACCTACGGGAATAAAAGAGAATGAAAATATACGCAATCATTAGCACGGAAATAATCCCTGCCACCACCAATAACAACATTGATCCTAAATTCGTTGCAAACAATTCTCCAATACCATTCGTTACATAACTGGTCTCTTTCTGAAAATTAGGAATAAAGAAATTATAGTTCCAGTAATGTACCGACCATTGCGGTAGAGGAATCATTCCACGCCAAAAAGATAAAAATACAATCGCAATCCTTTTAATATCAAAATGCATAAACCAGTCCAACCGGTACCCATAGTTTTGCGGTGGAATTAATTTCAAATATGCAGTATAGAGTCCCACCACATAAATCGAACCACTACCAACGAGATAATTCACCGGAATTTTCACTCGCTTTACAAGTATTTCCCATCCTAAGACCGATCCCAGAACCACCGCAACTATAAATCCCATTAAGGATGTATGCGCCAACAGCATGAGTAGCATGGCTAAAAGTATTAACCGCTTCTCACGTCCACCGTAAACTGAACAATAAATAAAAAGTAGCAGAACACCTATTCCATAATTACGCGCCAGTACGGAGTATTCAAAAACGGGAAAATAACCAAAAATGAAGAGAATTTTTTGTAACCGCGAAAAAGGAGCATTTCTGATAAAGACCAATATCAGAGCTATCGCAATACCAAAATGTACAACCTGCATCGCTACAGGTGAATGAAAAAAACGACTTATTAAATATAAAACTACATACCATAAAATTGGATGTCCCTCATACTTCAAATTGGAATAGAGCTCGGATAACGAATGGCTGTCACGGGCAAATACCCATGCATGCATTTCTTCTTCCCAAATCTCATGGAAATAAATTGTGATACCAACAAATATAACGTAAGCAGTTAATGCGATGATAAATAACCAGTTAGCACGAATGAACGAGTAAATCTTCGTCATAAAAGTTAGGTTATTATAGCAAAGGCTTGACTGCATAATAAGAACGCTATACCCTGCTTCATATGACCACACTCGGCTTGAACCCCTTCGGCCACGACTCCAGTGCCGCGATTATTAAAGACGGCGTTATACTAGCAGCATCCGCAGAAGAACGATTCAATAGAATAAAACACAGCTCCCGGATCCCCAAAGAAGCAATTGATTTTTGTCTCAAACAGGCAGGATTAGATAATATTAACGATGTGGAGGAAATTGCGCTTGGGTTTAACTTTTGGCATTGGAAGCTGATTTTTACTGTGCTATCGCCAGGAATATCGGCGTGGATCCCGCAACGAATTAAGCAACAAATAAACCAAAGTTCATCCCATCTGGTAAATATCCTAAAAATATACTTTCTGTTGAGAGAAGAACTTGGGTATAAAGGAAGAATCACGTTTAGAGAACACCACGACTGCCACGCCGCTGCATGCTACTTTGCATCACAATTTAACTCTGCTGCCATAATTACCCTGGATGGTCGTGGAGAAAAAGCCTCTACCAGAATTTATCACGCTCAAGGCACAAAAATAACCAAAAAATTCGAATTTTTGTATCCCAACTCCCTTGGTGGATTCTATTCAGGAATTACTGAGTATTTAGGGTTTATGAGAAATTGTGATGAAGGAAAAGTTATGGGCCTCGCCTCTTATGGAGATGACTCTTTTACCGGCAAGATGCGCCAAGTCCTAAACACCAAATCACTTTACAAAGTTGACAGTTCGTATTTTAAATCGCCGCACATCCTTGAATTAGGAATGGCAAAGAAATTTGAGAGAATTTTTGGCAAGAAGCGAAATAAAAAAGAGGAAATTACTGAGCACCACCAGAACATCGCCAAAGCTGCTCAAACCCTTACCGAGGAGGCAATTCTCAATTTAGTCAAAAAAGCAAAACAACTGACCGGTGAAAGTAACCTTTGCCTTGGCGGAGGTGTTGCACTTAATAGCGTCACCAATGGCAAAATAGCCGAATCAAAAATTTTTGATGCTCACTATATATACCCGGCAGCCGGAGATGACGGAATAAGTGTCGGTGCGGCCTTTCTCGCCTATTATCAACAGCAGACTGCTAAGATAAACGACTATCATAACAGGACTCCCTATCTAGGATACTCGGCTTCAGACCCGGAAATACAAAAGGCCTTGGAAAAAGCTGCACTGCTGTACACCAAACCAAATAACCTGTATGAAGCTACAGCTAAACTTCTGAGTGACGGTAAATTTATCGGATGGTATCAGGGAGCAGCCGAGTTCGGACCAAGAGCACTCGGCAATCGTACCATTCTGGCCGATCCAAGGAAGGCCGAACATAAAGATTTATTGAATGCCAAAGTTAAGTTTAGAGAACCCTTCCGTCCATTTGCCCCGTCGGTACTGCAGGAATATGCTCAGGAATACTTCACCGACTGTATTGACTCTCCATATATGATCATTACCTATATGGTGAAAGAAAATAAGATAGCCGACATTCCCGCAGTAACCCATGTCGACCAAACGGCACGTGTTCAAACAGTTACGCAACAACAAAATGAACGGTATTATAAACTGATTCAGGCATTCTACAAACTAACCGGAGTTCCGGTTGTATTAAACACCTCATTTAATGTAATGAATGAACCTATCGTTAATACACCGGAAGACGCCATCCGCTGTTTCAAAGGCTCCGGACTCGATGCACTCGTAATAGGTAACTATTTAATTGTAAAATAGTTACAAACTCACCTCTTTAATTTTGTATTCAAATATCGATTTGTCCGGAGAATTATCGAGGCATTTTTGGGCCAGAGCAAAAGCCATCTCGATACTATTATCAGAATTGTTATATCTAAAGATCCCTGTTCTACCGAGTAAATAAACCGAGTCTGTCTCCAGGAATGCAACTATTTTTTGGAGCCTCTTTTTGTATTCAAGATCATATACCGGATAAGCGTAGCGTATCCGTTTAACAAATGAACCGCTAACTTTGGAACGTTGAAAAAGCCCAATTCGAGCTCCAGACTCAATACATTCAATGACATGCTGTTCATCACTTTTACTCCACTTACTATCATCAAAATAACAGGTAATATCTAAACATAAACATGTTTTCCCCTCGGGAGCCATTTTTTTTGACCAGTTTGTAAATTCTACCGAACGATTAAAGGGAATCTCCGGATCAGGGAAATACATCCAGTGATCATTGGAAACATGATCCTGATCCAGGAACAAGTAAACAAAGATAATATCCATATACTTTGTCTCTGATAAAAATTGAGCTATATCTGTAGATTTCTTATCTTGCAGATCATATAACATTTTTAGGGGAATAGTCGAAATTACAGTCCCATACTCAACGCAATATTCTTCTCCTTGGAAAGAATACTTTACCTGCTTTAAATTTTTATTAAGCGAAGTCATCGTTGCCGAAGTAAGAACATCTCCTCCTCGGGCAACAAGATCGGCGGCAAACGCATCAGGCAGTTCTTGTATACCCATATCAGGATAGAAAAATTCTCCTCCATCGGGAGCAAGGGAATCGTCCTCTAAATCATAGCGCGAAAAATCAAGGCTCAGCAATTTTCTTACTGCTCGCTTAATCAGGCGCTGCAGATTTTCACCGCTAAAACGTGCATCTGCCCAATCTGCCGAAATTAACCCCGGATCCATTCCCCAAATTTTGGAAGTGTACCGGTAACACATTACCTCATAAAGACGACGGCCATAGTAATAAGTAAACCAGTCTTTATATGATTGCACCTCCCGCGGTTTATTCCGCTGCTTGAATCTGTTAAGTAAGTAATCGGCACTGCTTAAAACAGCTTCATGAAAAGGCATTGCTCGCAATAAGTTAGTTAACTCGAAAGGGTATTTAAGATATTTTCCATACAAATAGATACGGCTTTTTTTGATATGCTTGTTCATTTTCAGGCCAGGCAGAGTCGTAATTGTATGCAATAGTTCCTGGTTCTTAGTGTGAAATCTGTGCGCAGAAAAATCCATTAAAAACCCGTCATGCTCTAAAGTCCGGCTCAATCCACCCACTACCGGCTCCTTTTCTAAAACAAGCACAGTTTTACCGTTTTTGATCATTTTCCAGGCAAACGACAATCCTGCAACTCCGGCTCCGAGTATGACATAATCATATTTTTTTATTTCCATTGGATAAGATACTCCTCTAAACACGTTTGCCAGGGACGCATTGTATATAAACCTAATTCTTTTAAATGTGCAGGTACAAGCTTTTCTGACCAGGGACGAATAGCATAAAAATCTTTTAAACTTTCATGATTGGAAGTAACCCTATGAAGCACGATATCTTCTCTCCCAAGCTGAGACAACATAAATCTGGCTACATCATAACGGCTCGCTTCCCCCTGACAAATAGTATGAAAAACGCCGTAAGCGTCATGAGACACCACTTCAAAAATATTTCTGGCCAAATCATGAGTATATGTCGGTGTTCCCACTTTATCATCGACTACATACAAATCTGTATCACCGGCAGTAATCTTCTTCATCAACTTACTGACAAACTTTTTATCTTTGCGCGGTCCGCCCCCCATCATCCATCCTGCCCGAAACATAAAGTGACGCGGATATGCACGGATATACTGCTCTCCTTCAAATTTTGATTTTCCATAAACATTCAGCGGATTGGCAATATCATCTTCAACATAAAATTCCCTGGTACCATCAAAAATACCTGCAGTACTGATATGCACTACCGGTAGATTCTTTTCCGCACAAATCTCAACCACGTTCTTACAACCCAATGCGTTTACTTCATACGCCTCACGTTCATGTTGCTCGCAATATTCTAAATCAGTCAATGCCGCGAGATTAACTACCAAATCCGGCTTAAATTCATTTATTTGTTTGTTAAGTAATTCTTTATCACGGACATCTGCGTAGGAAAGAAACTGATCATTCAAATCAATATCCGTTGCAAAAAACTGATAGTTTCCAGACATAGCCTTATAAAAAGCTTCGCCCAACATTCCCCCACATCCGGTTAAGTAAATACGAGTTTCATTATTCAATTGCATACTGTATATATATCATTATTAGTAAAACAGTAACATGAGAATCTTAATTGTACATCCCCACCTTAGTTTTCGTGGATCCGAACGCGTTGCACTACACCTTGCCAGAGGGTTGAAGGAAAGCGGTCATGACCCGCTGATCTTCTTCACAAAAAAAGATCCTGCCT
Source organism: uncultured Gammaproteobacteria bacterium (assembly GCA_964403585.1). GTDB lineage: Bacteria > Patescibacteriota > Microgenomatia > JALYQM01 > JALYQM01 > JALYQM01. Next base: position 1,340,753 of record CAYOFQ010000001.1, read on the forward strand.
TACCTTATTCTGAGATACCGAATTACTGTAAATTCCCTCATCAAATTATCAATACGATTTTCCAAAATAATTATATTTATTTAGTCTTAGTTCTACCGGTAACACTGCTATATATCTTATATTACGCACGTAAAGCTGACTATATCGAAACTGAGGGATTTCCGTGCCTGTGGCCAAGTTGGGTAGTAGCAAAACTGTACCGCCAAAAAATTATTTGGATAGTGCATGCACTTGAAAGTTCTGAAATATATTTCAAGTTTATATCTATTATTGACCACTTACTCGTACCTGCTATTTCGGCCGCCGTAACAGTCTCACCACAAACAGAGCGAAAAGTTAAACAACAATATCCGGGCTTAACCGTTCATATGCTTATTCCACCCATCAATACCGATAGACTCAACAATCCGCACCCCGGATTAATCCGAAATAAATATAATTTGAAGCAAAATAAAATAATACTTTCTGTAGGGATTCTTCACCCCAAAAAGAATCAGCAGCTGGCAATTATCTGCCTAAGCAAATTAAATAAAATATTCCCTAATCATACACTGATCATCGTAGGCGGAGGTAACACTGAGGCATTATCCCGGCTGGCCAATACCTTAGGAGTTGGGAACCGCGTGATTTTCGCGGGAATGGTTGATGACACAGAAATTAAAGAATACTATTGTGACAGCGACCTGGTACTCATAACCTCTAACTCTGATCAGGAGGGATTAGGTATTACTGCCTTTGAAGCATTCTACCTAAAGAAAATGTGTCTAACTACGAAAGAATCCGGCGTGAGCGAAATTATGCAAAGTCATAACTTTGGTTTAATCGCCCCATCCAATCCGGAATCTTACTCACTCTGTATAAATAAGTATCTATCCCATCCGGATAACTACGCAACAAACATAACTGCCGGGAACAGCTTTGTCACCAATAACCTGCTAATTTCCCAATACACAAAGAAATTTTTAGAGTTACTTAATAATGTGGCATAATACTTTTATGAAATATGGTATTACAGTTCTTTCCCTGGTCCTGTTTGTTTCTATCGGTTATTTCTATAAAACATACACCAACGCGTTACGCAAGTTGGATCCACAGAGTGGAGCCACACAAGTTCTCTCAGCAACGGATAACCATCTTATGAACGTGGATAGCAGTATCACTCACTCCAACCTCTATTCCCCTTCAGATCTAAAAGCACAAGACATTTCAGCAACAACAATCAAACTAACATGGAAATTCCCCAAAAAAGAAATCGTAGTCGCTACCGGCTTACCTCCACAATACGGAACACTATCAGGATATCGTATCTACAGAGACGGATTTTGGTACCAAGACATCCCGTTAATCCAGGATGAATTCATAGACAGCAACTTACTCCCGGATGAAGAATACCGCTATATAATTTCCGCACTTACCTTTGACAACAAGATTGAAGGTTCAAAAAGCGCCGAGCTGGCTTCACGGACTCGTCAAGGAAACCCCGTATCTCCCATAGTTTTCAAACCAAAACAAATCAGTACATACCTGGCTGAAGGCGATAGTATTACTGAAGGTCAACGTGCCGCCAAAAACCGGGGGTGGGTTGATCAGGTAAGTGGCTATTTGGCAAAGAAAAATTCGGGTCTTGAGACGGTAAATTACGGACTTACCGGATCAACAAGTGATCACGTACGAAGTCGTCTTCCCCAGGAACTCGCAACTTCCAGCGCCGATCTGGTAACCATAGCTGTTGGACTTAATGATCTCTACGGGGCAAGTCGTGATATTGGCAATGTCAGTATAGCCGCTTATAAAAACAATTTGGAGCAAATTATTGATAAAGCGGGACCTTCGGAAAACCGACTGGTCCTGCTCCTGACAATTTATTACTTCCGTGATTGCTGCAAGCAGGAATTCAACAAGGTTGACGCCTGGAATAAGGCAATTCACGAAGTTGGATACACTAAAAAAATCGGGGTCATTGATGCATTTCAGGCAATGAAGGATGCCGGAGAAGAAAAAACCATGGACGACATACTGCACCCCAACCAGGACGGGCATGATACTATTGCTAAAGTAGCAATTGAAACCATCAGGAAATATAGCGAACAGTAATATGTACAAATTAGCTTTAGTAAGAGATAGCCGGATCTCGGCTCTGGATCATTATAAATTTCTTAAAAACTTTGACATTAACTTCATTTCAGGTAATAGCAACCCTCATATTGCTGAACGATACAAACTCCCGAACAATGTCCGCATCACCAATCTTAAACTCATTAATCCCCTGGGTATTGATCCTATTTCGTTACTTGGCAGCAACGCCACCAATCTGGCCTGGAATTACTTTGCTGATTTAGAACAGGAACTCAGGGGAAGTGACCTCATCGGTATCTCAGACAATTATTATTTCTGGAATTATCAGACTATCAAATTTGCCAAGAAAAATAATATACCGGTTTTCACTATTCTCTGGTGTAACATCCCGAATCATATCTCTACCTGGTTGCCTCCCTACGCACAAATAACCCGGGAAGTGATCGATTACACATCATTATTTATTTTGCGCAATAACAAGGCCTTAGAATTGACCGACTCTCTAAAAATTCCCCGTTCCAAAGTAAAGGTCATTTACAAAGGAATCGACCTGACGAGATTTAAACCACGCGCAACAACTTATACCAATCCACTCAATATTCTCTATGTGGGGAGACTAGAAAAATCCAAAGGGGTGACCGATATTATCGCAGCCTTTAGCCTACTTCATCGAAAGTATCCCGATACGACCTTGACCGTTGCGGGTCGGGGTTCATTAACTCAAACGGTAATAACCGCAGCCGAAACTCTACCAATTAATCTTCTGGGCTTCGTTGAATATTATCGCCTTCCGGAAATCTATCAACAAGCCGATATTTTCTGTTCGCCCAGCAAAACTTCGTATTTATTAAATATTCCAATTACAACCGAATATTTTTCGTATACACTAATGGAGGCTCAAGCTGCTGGCCTGCCAATTGTCGCTACCGAAATGGGTGGAATCCCGGAGGAAGTCGACCCCAGAAACTTCTTAGTAGAGGAAGGAAATATCGGCCAGATCTATGCAGCACTCGAAAAACTTGTCGTGAACCATGAATTACGGAAAACATTGGGTAAGATAAACCGGCAACGTGCGCTCGCTATCTTTGATACACAAAAACAGGCTCATGAAACAGAACAGGCTCTATTGAATTTACTAAATGCCTGAACCCTTTTCTATCCATCACCGGTATTGTAAGCTAATACGTATTGATGAAAGAAAAAAAATTCTCACTTCTTAATCTATTTGGAAAAACCTTCAATATCACCATACAAACTGCGTTACTTTTCGCCGGGTTAGGAATTATTAGTGGAGTATTTTATCTCATTTGCTGGAATTATATTATTACGCCGGAGATCTTTGGTACGGATACGGTAAGTGCATTTGACTACGTAGTTTGGCTAAATAGATTCTTTCCTTCAATTCCCTACTGGTATCCCATTCAGGGAGTAGGGATCTCATTTTATGCAGGATATCCCTGGTTTTCGCATTACCTGGTAGTGCTCATAAGTAAATTAACCAATCTGCAGCTTATTAGCGTATTTAATTTACTCCAAGCTGCTTCATTCCTAACAACTGCGGTAGGGATTTTTCTGTATTGCTGGACAAGAATGCGCTATCCTGCACAAGGTATCGCCCGTCAAATTATCGGTATAATTGCGGCACTATTTTATCTCATCTCTCCAATCACCTATATTTGGGCATATCAATGGGGGTTTTATGCAGAGTCGGTTTCGTATATGTTCATAATGCCCACCATCCTGTTTGCCGACTGGTTCATCGACTTAAGCTTCAGATATAAAGATACCCTCCGCAAACGGTTTGCACTCGTCGTAACAGTTTTCTTTTTTTTCATAGCATTCATGACTCATTTCCAGGCTGGCCTGGGACTTTCCCATTTTATTATTCTCTTCATAATTGGCCGGACACTGCTTGCCCTTCGACACTATGGAAAACCTGCTCTGAAACGCGGACTGCTTACCCTCCTCCTGATTTTTATCCCGTTAGCAGGATTATTTCTGTGGAGATACCAGTTATACACAGACTATAACAAACATGTTGCCGAAGGAGGGTTTGCCGGATATGCAAATAATATTTATGGAAAAATCGATCCGCAAGGACATCCTTCTCTCAAACAAATGCTCGGAATTGAGGCCTTTGAATTTCCCGACAATCGGGTCGCAGTAAATGACCATTCGGCCCAAATATATATGTGGGGGCTAGCTGTTGCTGCCCTCGTTCTCAGCTGGCGGAAATCCAAAAAAATCACCTTTTATGGAATACTTTCACTCTATGGATTGATGAACTACACCACCGAATTGGGTATCCGATTTCCGTATCTATTTGGCCCGCTCTCAATGTTCCTGGACATTCGGACTGTCTGGATGGTCTATCGCGCCATTCTACCAATTACAGCAGCTTATGGGGCGTATCTGATATGGGAATATAGTTTACTTCCCATCAGTAGCGCACTAAAACATATTGCGCCGCGAGCTCAAAAATATTGGGAAGGAATAGCTAAACCGGCGATTGCCACATCTTTGGCGCTATTTATGGTTGGAGTCTTATTTTTAGCATTCGACATTGTAACACCACCTGCGATTATTCGCGGAGCAAATACAAAAAAAATCGGACCGAAAATAATTTCTTCAAACAATCTTTGGACAGATAAAAGTACAACCAATAAACAGGACGAAGAATCAATGGATAAAGCGGGAATAAAAAAGTCAGACGATTATAACCGCAAAACAATGCTCGAAGTTTGTGTCAACTTGGAAAAAGAAATCGGTAATGAAAAAATTCTTACCGATCAGACACTCTTAGGCAGAATTTGCAGACAAACATTCATTCTTAAGGAAGAACTTAAAACTGATGAGATTCAAGAGGCACAATCCTACTGTCAAAACCAGAAGATTAACACCTCAAACAAAGCCGGTCTTTGCGACGCCATGTATTTACCGCTCGCCTACCAGTTGGATAGTAATAACTGGCCAAGGCCAAACTACCACGGTATTAAAAACCCGTACGAAACAGATCAGGATCGGGGGATGTTACGTATAATTCCGGAAGATCCTCTCAACACCAGATACGATTTATCCGGATACAATGGCAAAGTTATTACCGAATTAGCATTAAAATCTAACGTTTCTCAATCGCAGGTTTATATTAACCAGTTAAATCTCCACTCGGCGCTATGGAATTACCAGTCCTCGGTTATGTATTCAAATCAGCCAATCAACCAAAAACCCGGCGTTATTACCGAACTAGCAAAATACTTTGGCTACGAATATATTCTTCCCGGTGGAGGAAACGATTCACCAATTTACTTATATCAACAGGATCCAAATTGGGAGTACAAGCCCCTGGAAATTCCTACCGGAGAGCTCGACGAAGACGGGAATCCGGTGATGACTACCTATGAATGGTGGAAATTTAAAAATCCTACCACTCTGACTACCTGGAGCACCAAACCCGCACTGCTATTTATTGGCAACAGTAAGCGATTTTTATATGATCAGTTATTTAAAATCGCCAACATTGGAGTACTTCCCTACGACACAGGTATTATTTTTGGTGGCAAAGAATATGTTGATGACTACTCCCTTGAGCAGCTTCAGAAATTTAATGCCATCTATTTGGAATGGTATAAATACCGTGACATACAAAAAGGCCACGATCTTATCGATACCTACGTTAAGAACGGTGGAAGTGTTTTTATAGACACAGGATGGAAATATAATAGCCCTGACTGGGAAATAACCGGAGCTCCCGGATTTTTCCCAACAAATGACCTGGCCTGGAAAGAGTTCGGTTCCCGCACCACTCTCAGTTTAGACAACACCGAGATTATTAACTTTAATCCTGAAGATAATTCCGTGGGGGCACTCACAGAATTGGGTGGAAATTGGGGGGTCTCAGCACCTAAAGATATTCGCAAAGATAGCCATGTATTAATGCAAAGCAACAACATTCCATTACTTATCGCCCGGGAGTATGGAAAAGGAAAAGTAATCTGGTCAGGATACAATGCAATCCCTCATATTGAAGGATTTAAGAACGAGAACCAAAAAGAAATTTCCTTAATTAATAAATCACTGGAGTGGTTGCTTAATGGAAAACCCAGTCAGGAATTAAATGTGTCGGTTAAACGCACCTCTCCCGACCGGATAGTATTTAATTTCAATGAAGATATTCCGGAAGTAACCACACTATACTGGCGTGAATCGTACCACCCCAAATGGAAAGCCTATCTTAAAGACACTAATAGCACCAAAACTATTGACGTGTATTCGGCCGGACCACGCCTCTCGGGAATGCGAATTCCCGCTGTGAGAAAAAACAATCAGCTGGTTTATGAGATTAGGTCAGATGCCATGGAAATTTTGCTCAAAGTACTTGCCCTGTGTACTGCTGCGCTGCTCATCTTCTATTTGGCAGGATTACTCAAGCCGGTAAAAGCATATATTAAATACTCAATCTTCAAAACTAAAGTAAAGTGGAAAGACGCTGCCGAAAATGGCAGCAACTTCAAAGTACACGAGGATCCTAATGAAAGTATCGAAAACGGACAATCCTAGTCCGCAATCTCATCCTCATAATCATCTTCTTCGGTAAGGAATGCGTAGATATCACTAAAGCAAACGGTTAACGCCAGCAATGACTGCTCTATAATCACCGCATCCCTGTTCCAGTTAAACGCTGAATCATCAGACATACTTTCCAGTAAGAAAGTCTGCAAGTATATTTCTGAGGGAATAGTGTTATAAATATCTTCAATTTGAACTTCCGTCAATTGCTCATCAACAAGACCCAAGTCATATTTTTCGGCAAAAGACTCAATTGTCAGGGCAAACACCATTTTCGCAAAAGAAGAATAGGCCTTTTTAGTAAAATACTCCCGGGTTAATATTCCTACTTGCTCCAGGCTTTTACGCTCATACTCAGTAACCAAATCATCCTCTGAGGTGTCTGAAAAGGAGGAGAAAATATCCATAACTCTATTCAATCCTCCTTCAAGATTGAGTTTCTTGTACTCAATATCCAGGTCAAGCGGGTCAAGCATCCGCAGTATCGCCGTCTTGTGCATTTCAGCATCATGTGTCGTAGTGAAAACACGGAGATAATCGCGAAATTCATTCAATTCCATAAGAATAAAATATACCAGAAACAGTCTTCGCTGTATACCCGTCAGCAAAAAGCCCTCAATAAGAGGGCCTTTTAGGAGTATCCGAGCTCAAACAGTATTATTGGGCACACCACGCCTCACTGGCTTTCTGAAGGACACCATTCGCCGAAGCCGCGGTAAAAGTTGCATTTTTGGAAGCTGCAACTGTTCGGTCAAGTCCAAAGAACGGATTGCTTCCGAAAAGCAAATTGACGTTACGTACAGACACCAGCTGTACCTGTAACGAAACATTAGGTGGAGTATTTACAAAATTTTGGACATTCCAGGTTCCTCGCAGTAAAGTAACCGCATCCAATTTGTCGGTCCGTACTTGCGTATTATTGTTAATCAAAGTTGCCGTACACGCTGTCCGACGGAAAACAGAAAACAGTGGCAGCACTTCACCTGCCGGCGTTGGGCTGGGGCTCACAGTCGGTACCGGTGTTGCCGTTATTACCGGAGTCGCAGTCGGAACAACCGTGGGGCTAACTGTCGGTACGGCTGTTGGAGTAGCCGACGCCGTGACTGTTGGAACTACGGTTGGACTTGCTGTTGCAGTAGCCGTCGGCACAATTGTGGGTGTTATCGTAGGTACAACAGTTGGACTTGCAGTTGGCGTAGCGGAAGGTGAAGCTGTTACGGTCGGAGCCACCGTTGGCGTAACTGTCGGTACCGGAGTCGGAGTTGCGGTCATTGTTGGAGTTATAGTGGGACTGGCTGTAGGTGTTGCGGTTGGCGATTCAGTCGGAGCAATTGTCGGTGATGCGGTAGCAGTTGGCACCACTGTCGGTGAAGCCGAAGGCGTCGCAGTTATCACAGGTGAAGCTGTTACAACCGGTGTAGCGGTAGCAGTTGCCGTCGGACTGGCACTGGCAGTTGAAGTAGGTGTTGCAGTGGCCGTAACTGTCGGTGTCGCAAAAGGAGTTGGTGTAACGAATGACGGGAAAATAGTTAAGTATCCGGAAATAGTCGCATCCAAGCGGTAGACAAAATTACCTTCGGTATTAAATTTGCGTGACAGAGTTCTACCGGCAGTAGAAGTTGAAACTTTTGGTGATAACATGTCTCCAACTATCAAAGAACTGTCAGTTGCCGACAGGATATCCAATCGATGAGCAACAGTGTCATTATTTAACCAGACTACTGTATCACCGGCATTGGCGATCGAAATATCTGTCGAAAAGGCATTATTCGAAATAGTAATCGTCTTCGTAGCTGCGTTGGTTGGAAGGCTGGAATTAAGGTATAAACCAAAAAAGGCTACGCCAACACTTCCTCCGATCAGAAGATTTTTGAGTTTCATAGAGTTCTCCTTCTAATAATAAAAGATTAATAACTCTACTGTAGATGGAGAAAAACACCAGTGTCAAGTATGTCTAAATGATATAAAAAGCAAAATGAGGAAGAAAACAAACGCGACAATTAATACTTTCCAGTACGTAACCAGGCTTGCCACATAATAGAAAATTATTTGTAAAAATACATTGAATAGACCGGGAAGATAAAAGATAAAAAGTATAATAATTGCCGACACCACAAAAGTCCCGATAAAAAGTGTCAGCAAATTGGTACGGATAATTTCTCTCTTAAGATTAATTTGATCAGGATCAGATTGTGCTACAATATCCGGATCCGAAAGATCCTTTATATATTCTAATGTGGTTCGATCTAGTTTAAACATAACTGGCCTTAGTATAATCAGTGTAATGACAGAGGTAAAGATGAACAGTGCCCCGAATTCAAGAGCAAAAAAAACGCTCCGCTTTGTTTACTACACAACGATATCAATACTGGCTTTTACGATCCTGATCTTTCTATTCCTGCTCCTGTTTCCCAAATTACCGATTAGTCATGGACCAATAGCCAAGTTTCAGGCATATACATACTCTACACGAAAAATTCTTCTGTACAGTATCAGTTCAAAAAAAGAAAGCACTATTGTCAAAGACAATGCAAAATCAACCGTAAAAGAAATAGTACATATCCGAAGTAAAAATAAGTACCTGTATACCGGTGGCCATTATACAGATTTCTATATCCGGAATCTCGGTACATTCGCTAATAAGTTAGTTAATGCCACAGCTGCCGACTCGGCTGAAGAATGGATTGAACGGTTATCCCTGATTGAGCGGTCAACAGATCTCGCACTCAGTGTTTTTCAGTCGTATAATCAAATTACTACTACTATAGTTCAACTGGAAAACGGTAAATATGTCCCCATTAATATCTATGCTCAACCATCAGACAGTCTCCCCTCCCTATTACGCATACTTCATCAATTGAATAACTTGGATCAGCAAGTAACACATTTCCCTATATCCACAGAACAACAAACACGCATCCACGAAATTCAGCGACTCAGTAGGCAACGCACCAGCCAATATAGTGAATTCTTAAAAGAAAAATCAGACGAATATGTTACTGAATTTACGGACAGCACCGGGCTGATTAAAAAAGATATTGTCTTAAGCGGCATAAAGGATGCCTGGATTCGTAAATCATCACTCTACGACAATGTAATGCTTTTCGCTGTATATAAGTATAATGACGAATTAAATCTGCACTCCGGATGGGGAGCCAAAGCCGACCAAATAAAATCACTGTTACTCACAGAAAGATGGGATGGTACGTCAGGCATATTCTATGATGAAGCACCTGAAAGTAAATTTAACTATTTTTCAGCGGATAATCTCATCACTTTCGAGATGGGCATGCTTTCAGCGTCAAACCCGCAGGATCGACCATATTTGGAATCCATAGTTGCGTATATTCAGAAGAAACAATTGGATCAGCCATTCCCTTTGAAAACAACCGAACTTCGTATCCCATCGAAAGAACATCTCCCGGTACGTATTTTCGCCCCCAACTATATTGGTACCACCATTTGGAGCTATTGGGGCATGTTATATATTGACCTACTCACTGAACTCAACCAAAATGAAAAGGCCGCCAAAGATTTAACCTTCTACTCACAGAACATTCAGAAATATAACGGCTTTCCTGAGCTGTATGCACCTGACGGAACAATCTATAAAACACCGTTTTATCACTCGGTCAACGATATGATTTGGGGAATTTACTACCTCTATTTAGATAACAAGCTAACTTTCCAGAATAATCGGCAATAATTCAGAAGGATGATTGATTAGGTGATCAGGAGATAATTTCTCAAGTGCCTCAACGGCATTGAACCCCCATGAAACAGAAACTATCTGAATACCAGCCCCCCGCGCAGCTTCGATATCTCGTGTTTCATCACCCACGTACATAACATCTTGTGCAAAAAGCCCTTTTTTCTTCATTAGATTTTTTAAAACCCGCGACTTGCCAAATAAATCTTTTTCACTATATATAAAATCGAATAAGTCTATGTTATTTTTCTTGACAAACTCCTCTATCGTATCTACCTTATTTGAAGACACTATACCGACAACATAGCCTTCTTTTTTTAAATCCTGCAACATCTCAGAGATACCATCAAATAATTCCAAATCACTGATTTTCTTTCCTAACGCTTCCTTAACAGTAAACAAAAGCTTCGGGATCCGCCAAATCGGAATTTTGAAAATTTTAATTATATCCTGTGCCCGCTTATGCCGCAGTGCCGAGATGAGTTCAATACCGAGTGGTTCATATCCGTATTCATGCGCTAAACTGTTTACAATCTCGACCACCGTGGAAAAGGTGTCTGCCAGAGTACCGTCGAAATCAAAGATGATAACTTTCTTATTTTGTGCCATAAACCAGTCGTATCTTAATAAGAGGATACAGGCTTGTAACGAGTAAAATCAACACAGTAAGAACAATTAACGGAAAGAAGCTGTGGTCAGCAATAATCAGCCCTCCAACCAGAGTATATAAAGACTGTCCTATCCGAACTAGAACACTTTTGAATGAAAGGACACTGGCACGTGCCCGGGAAGTGATAGTCTCATTGATCAGCACATCCAGCTGTGTTTCAATATACCCCCTAAAAAGATACGTCAGCCAAAATCCACCGATGGCAATGGCCGGAATCCACACGATTCCAAGTAACGACAATACCCCGACAAAAAGCAAGAATGTAAACAATAATTCTATATGAGAAAATGACTTATACAATCGAATACCTAAAGCGGAGAATAAAACCGAAATACTGATAAATATTCCCCACCACGGCAACGGTAAATGAATTTCTTCAAAAAAAGGATTAAAAAAGAATTTAAAACTAATAATAAATATTCCGACAAACGTTGAGGGAATAAACAAGTACAACAATTTCCCGTTGTTAAACACATGCTGCACACCTTCCTTCGCTGTAGCAAAAATATTTCCCTCACCTTCTCTCTGTTCATACCCGTAAGAACCTCTGGTTAAAAAAAGTAATACTGTTGAAATAAGAAAAAAGAGCGAAGTTAAATACAACGGAAACCGCAAGTCATATGCTCCAACAATCCCGCCGACTGCCGCAGCAATGGAGGTCATAATTAAACCCCACATTTTTACCTGAGCATAATCATTTTTGAAGTCCTTCGATACATTATGCAGCAGCGCCGTATCGCTTCCGGAAGTTAGCGTAAAAGCGATCGAGCTCACCGCAAGCAGAAAACCGTAATAATAAACGTTACCCTGAAAAGTCTGTAAAAACATACAAATAGCGGATAGCAGATATCCGATAATTAACGATATCTTAGGCGAAAAATAATCGGCAATTACTCCGGTAGGATATTCAAAAACAAAAGCACAGATTGAATAAAAGCTCAGCAGAAAAAATACTTGTTCGGTTGGTATATGTCGCCATTCAAAATAAACTACCAATGTAGCAAACCAAAACTGACAGTTAGCAAAAATGTCAGAAAGTTTAATTTTGAACAAATCTGTCATAAATACGGTATAGTGAGCTATTCCTTCTTACCTTGCATGGAATATAGTTCTTGAACCTCTACAACGTTAGTTGCATCCTCGGGTCGCTTATCGGCATCCCTAAATGAAACTAAACGGGGGAACCGTAACGCATACCCCGGCTCTGTTTCACTTTTACCTGCGGTATGTAACGGTGAACGGGTAATCTCATCAGCAAGCACTTCTATAACCACCTCCGGCTCCACCCAAACCGAAGGTATAATGTCTGATTCAACCCGGGCAGGTTTGTCTTTAGACATAAACTGATCACATCGTTCCCGTACCGCCACCCACTCCGCATCGCTCAAACCTGTTCCAATTTTCGAAATAGACACAAACACATCCTTATCTTTATCATAGACACCAACTAATAAGGCTCCTACCCCAAACGCCACCCGTTTTCCGCGACCGTAAATATATCCAAGCACTACACAGTCAACAGTATCTTTAAGTTGCTCAGAAGCAGTGTGCTTTAATTTAATCCAGTTAAAGTTACGGGCACCTGCTTCATAGGGAGACGCTATCTTCTTTATTACTAATCCTTCCAATCCTTTTGTTAAAGCTTCCTCGAGCATTAAGGCCAACGGCTTTGCCTCACTAATAAACCGGGACTCTGAAACAATCAGAGTGTCTACCCGATTAGGGTCAACATTCTTCTTCACGGTTGCATCCAGAATTTCCAGGCGTTCACGTACCGGTAAATCAACCAGTGATTTACCGTTCTTATAGAGAATATCAAAGACAAATGCCCGCAGAGGTAACGCCTGAGCCATTTCTTCAATCCCGTACTTTCTGCGCCGTTTGGTAGTCTCCTGAAAAGGAAAAAATTCTTCAGACTCCGGATGATACGCTAATGCTTCCGAATCGAGGATTACAGAATCAGCATCAATTTGATCAAGCAGTCCTTTGATTAATTCGGGAAACGCGTGCGTAGTTTCCTCAAGGTTTCGTGAATACAACTTTACAATCCCGGATTTCCGGTCTAAATGCATTTGTGTACGAAATCCGTCATATTTAAACTGCGAAACAACAGTCCCCATTTTTTCGATTGTTTTTTCAGCGTTAGGTAAACGCTCACATAGCTCCGAACGAAGTGGTCTGCCAACACTAACCGTCATTTTCTGTACTGCAGCGAGAGCCTTTTCACCTTCATGCCGCCATAGAGCTTCAGCTATCAGACCTAGGTCACTTGCTTCGTTATACGCTTTCTCCAGATCTTTGCGGTATTTCCTATCACCTAAACGAGCATTTGACAATGCTTCCAAAACGGTTGGATCTCCAATCCCAAGTCGTAAGCGGCCTGACACAATTCGAACTGCAAACTTTGCTGCATTCGGGTCACTGTGTTGTAAAATTTCGGCTAAAACCGCAACTTTACCTTCAACTGACCCTTCACCGCTGGTCTGAGCTATTTTCTGCAGTTGCTCAAACAACTCGTCAACAGATAAACTTTTTGGCCGTTTACCGATTTTTATGGCCATATCCTCAGCTACCAGACCAAGATCTCCTAACTTGCCGTAGTGTGAGTGTACACTTTCAATCTCACCATCATACGCCTGCGTAATTGCCCGCTCTATTAATCGATCACCCATCCCGAACTCAATTGGCTCGTAGAAAGCTGCTACTCTCCCCTGGATGAGATAGGTTATTTTCTTGGCCTCCTCGGACGTCTCAATAGATATAAATAAGCTGGATAAGATATCAATAAGCTCAAGCCGTTTTGTCGTTGACTCGAGTTTTAAAAAAAATTGTGCCAGATCCTTAAAAGTCATATATGCACAATTGTACTATAAGATAAAAAAATACTCTACTAAGGGCAGAGTATTTTTAAGTAAGAAACAGTGTTAAGAAGAGACTATCTGCTTTTTCTTTTTGCTGTTTTTTTAGCTGCTTTCTTAACTGTCTTTTTCTTAGCTGCTTTTTTCTTTGCTGCCATGGTGAGTTCACCTCCCTCATAAAACTAATAGTATATTTTTAGCGTAGCGGGTATTGTGTATGACGTCAACAGTTTAATTAAACAAAACGGGAGTTAGTACCTTTAATCAAGTGTTTTCATTACATCCCGACTCCCCTGGGATGTTTTCAAAATGTCACATTCCTTTTGCGTAAATAAAAACGTTCCCTCGGCCAACTGGCAGGATATCATTTCAGCTTGGGGATCCGGATTGGCATCAATCACATTTAACTCATCACATCCTTGTTGACTAATCGTATACGTTCCATAACTTAATACACAATCAATGGGAAAGTCTGATACAAGTTCCGATGAGTCACTGGCAGTTGAAGCTATTTCATTTCCCGATTCGTCATCTACAAAAGGATTTAACAATACCGAATTTTTATGCTGCATCATAAAATATGAGTAAGCAAAAAAAGCTGATATCAATAGTACAATCACACAAATTGTGATCAGGATTTTTTTCATCATCTGCAGTATAACATATGAGTTCAATAACTACCTGAAGGTTGGCTGAGTATTAATCATTTCTCGTCCACAAAGATAACTCTGTCGGAATTGTAGTGTCATAAAAATCATCCTGCACAGTAATGTCCTCAAGTATCCGCCGAATCATCGGATGTACTTCCGGGTGTAGGATGGCTTCGTGCAAAGAAACCCACAACAAAGCACCTTCATCATCATCAAACAAGTAATTACCATGCAGTCCGGTAGCTACAAACACTTCTCCCCGGCAATTCCCCTGCTCATCATTTTGCCAGGCTATTCGTCCCCTATGCGTTACTATCTTCGCATCATGCCCCACCTCTTCCCGTAATTCACGCCTCCCTTCACTAGCCAGGTATGACGGAGTAACTGCTTCAGGAGTTATTCGGATATGACCACCTACTGTAGAAATCCAGTCACCGCCTGCCCGGCCACTCGCCCGGCGCATTAAACAAACCTCAAACTCTCCGGTTTCTTCAACATACCGTAAAGGGAATACAAAAGAAAAATAATTAGGATTATCTACCGGAGCATGTGGTTCACCTAAAAAATCTGCTTGTTGAGTTTCAATTACACCCATTGCCCCTAAAATAGCTAAAGCGCTTTTTAAAAACAAGAGGAAATCCTATACCAGTTTATATCGTGACGCCTTAGTGGTTCCTTCTTTTTTAACTAAGCGTTTTTTTATCAAATCCTGCATATCACGAAGAATAGTGTCATCAGATACTCCTGACAACAAATTTCGCCACTCTTTATTGGTTATACCGCCATAGTCCTCCATGTACTCTACAAGTACCATTTGACGTTCATTGAGGGTTATCTGACCGACTTTATTCTGTAATTTCAGGTCCACAGAAAGTTTTTTTACTTTTTCTTTGACCCGGGCTAATTCTACTGCCAGCCCTTCCGAAAAATACTCCAGCCATTCGGTCAAATCACGTTCATTATTATCTACAACCAGTTGATTTGACGTATTTTGTAATGTTTGAAAATAACGCACTGAGTCACGATCAAAATATTCCTCAATCGAGAAGAAACGTTTAACATCATACCCGCCTTTGAATAACACCAGAATTGCCAGCGCCCGCGAAACACGTCCATTACCATCAACAAATGGATGTATTCGAACCAGTTCGTAGTGAGTTATCCCGGCTTTCAGAACAGGATGCAATTCCTCACCTTGTGGGCTATTGAGCCATCCCAGAAACATATTCACCAGGGCAGGAACGTTGTACTTAGAGGGCGGGCGGAAGCTGGTCATTCCGGTACGTGAACTCTTTAAAACAACCTCAACTTCCCGTAATTGTCCTAAACGCTCAGGCGGCAAAATATTCTCCATAACAATTTCGTGAAGCTTAAGTACCGTTCCTAAGTCTACCGGTTTTCCGGCTTCGGTTTCGGTTCGCGACCACTTATCTATATATCTCAGCACGTTCCGATAATTAATTACTTCCTGAACATCACGCTCACGCGCCGGAACAGCCCTACCTTCAAGGGCACCCTTTACTTCACCAATCGTCATTGGATTTCCCTCTACGTGAGTACCATGGTGTACCGAACGCAATACGGCTTCTTCCCGGAATTTCACTTCCCACTGAGGAACAAGCGGCGAATTCTCTATTATTTCCTTCGCCACTTCAATCTGTGAAATGTATTTTAATATTTTCTGGTTGATAATAAACTTCGGCTGAAACATATTCTCATGCTGCCATAATTATGCGGGAATTGCAACTAAAATCACCCTTGCAACTGAAAAATTATAACCATACAATAAAATAAAGCAAAAGTTTATGGAAGATCTCAGCCAACCAAAAACACCGGAAAAAAACATATCCCCTTCAAAATATGTTTTTATCGGCATCCTAATCCTGATCCTTGGATTAATGGTATTCGGCATTTACCGAAACTTTCAGTACGCTACGCAAACTGAAAAAATTGGCGCCCAACAACAACCAATAACCTTTCCCGCAACCCCAACACCGACACCAATTGCACATGTCTGCGCTGAAAAGGGCAATTATACTATTAACCAACCGCAAAACTATACATTTAGTAAAGCATGTTTATTTGTACCTAATCAAATTTATACCGATGATAACCGGTTCACGTTCTTTAATCTTCCTCCCTACCTTCGCAATATTTCATACATAAAAACTCCGAACTTCTCAGTTAAAGAAGACAAACAACTTCAGTGGTCAATTTCGCTGCATCAGCGCGCTGACGTGTATATCATGTACCGAAAAATTCCGGGTCAAAATCCCCCGGCCTGGATCAAGGATAACTATCAGAAAGTTACCCCGGATAATTTTGTCGAACTGATTACCTACGCATTACGCAGAAATGAGCTGGGACTGATTGGTGTGTATGATATCTACAAATACCGCAAAGTAACCACACAAACCAACCAGCGACAATTATTGCCGCTCCCAACCGGGACAACAGGTCAAGTAAGTTTCGGACCGGCATCAGACAACACCGTCACTGCCTACTCAATGTATGTGGTCGCAGTACGCTCATACTAAATCCAAACCGTTGCAACCGCAAACATAATCTCCTACAATAAAATTGCATGCTACGAAAATTTATTGGTTTTTTTACTATAATCGGCATAATCGCACTCGTTCTACAACCGCATAATACAATTCCCACTACCGCTGCAGGGTGTACCAAGCCGGCTTCCATGATGTTACTCGTTGATAAATCGAACAGCATGGAAGGCTCAGGAGCCGAATTTCCTCCCTATGCCGACCGGGAGGATGCAGCTAAAAAAATTACATCCACATTTGTTAACAAAATAAATTTCAGCCAGGACAAAGTTGGATTGATGACCTTTGCTGAAACTCCCCGCCTGGAAGCAGCCATTGGATCAAGCAAAACCACTATCTTAAGTAAGCTTGCGGGATATAATAATGAACCGGGCACTCGAATATTTGCCGCTTTAAATGCAGCCTACGCCGCCTTGCCAAAAGATAACACCACTGCCAGGTACATTATTATGCCAACCGATGGAAAACATTACGACGATCCGGGCGAAACGGCCGACTGGCGGGATGCCGAAACGTTGAAAGCCGCCGCGACGATCAAAAACGCCGGAGTAATAATTGTTACCTTAGGAATTGTTGATGCCGACAGTAAATTATTAGACAAAGTAGCCACTCCGGGCTATTCCTTTTTTGCCAAAAGCTCAAGAGAACTTGAAAATTTCTTTGATGTGGTTGCCCAGCGGGTTATTTGTAACGTCAAAACAGCTACTCCTAAGGCGTCCACTACAGGAACTCCCAAACCGGCCACTGCGACACCAAAACCAACACTCCCTCCAGGTGAATGTGGAACCACTGGGGTCTGTTCACGCAAGCAAATTGGTACTTACTCACTGAATGTTTTTTCTGAAGAATCTACGCTAATAACCGGTTCAACATATTGGGTTAAATTAACAATTAAAGGCCGAACCGACTATAATGACGGCACCTTGGTGATCCATGAGAAACTTAATCCCGGCGCTTTCGAATTAGTTTCTCCCACCAGTAATATTGAAATATATAAAAAAGTAGGTTCGGGTTCACCCATCTACCAAACCGATACTATCTGTAATTCGGGAAGCTGTTTAAGCAATATTGCTGCAGATAGCATGGATATTAGTATTCCCAACCTTAAAGCCGATGAAGAAAGTTATATATACTTCGCCGTTAAACCTATCATTGAATCTGCAACTTCCATTGATGTCGATAGTACCACTAGCAATATTGCCTACCCACAGTTAACAACTGGCATAACCCTCGATAACACCAAAGCTGCAATTCCGGCGTCACAGACTTTCTTTCAAACTTCGGGAGGAGACACCTACTCGCATGCTGATACCGATGATGCCATCGATTCTTCACTTCCCAAAGATAAATTTTTTACCGGCAGCAACAATCATGTCGTCTTATATAAAGGCGGCAATGCCAGTTTCGGCAAAGGTGAAGTTAATCCTAAAAAATGGCAATCCAATAGTTACTCCATTCATAACACTATAGAATATGAATCACTATACAATGAATATAAAAACCAAATCCAGCCGGTTGAAATAAAAGGTGTAAGCAGTTTCAAAAATATTCCCGGTGAAAGTATTTACATTGAGCACTCCAGCACCGGAAATAATGACTTAACCATCGGTGGCGGAAACTGGGATAACCAGACCATTCAAGGGAAAAATGTCGTAATATTTGTGAACGGCGATCTTTATATAACTCGTCAGGGTGCCAGCAGCTACACTATCGCAGCTGACGGTAAATCCTCACTAACCTTTGTCGTAAAGGGCAGAATAGGAATCGATCCGGGAGTAACCTCTGTGCAGGGCATCTTTTTATCCGACGGAGTCATTGACACCAGTTGCACAGTACCGGCCGATGCTGCCTGCAGTCCCTCTCTGACGACTTCTCCGCTTAACTCAACATTGTCTCTTGAAGGATACTTCTTCTCTTCTGATGCCGGCAATAAAGGAGGCTTCCAACTCGACCGCAAGGGCGTTCCAAACACCTCACCTGGTGAACTGTTTAAAGCCCGCCCCGATTTCTACCTGGCCGTTACCCATGGACTGGGTCGGGTCCAAATTGATTGGAAAGAAACCATCTAAGTATCCTTTTGTGTTACAATTTAAGAGTATGTTTCCAAGTATTCAAGCCGATACCTCATTGTGGTTGAAGATTATCATTGTCCTTTTGGGATCATATATACTCAATGTAATTATGCGTCGGGTTTTTGAGCAGATTTTTGCTAAAACCTCAACACCCAAAACCAGAACAGTATTACACCTGTTACAAAACGCGGTATCAGTAGTGATCTTAATAATCGCTATACTTACCATTCTGTCGGCACTAAATATTAACATTCTTCCTCTACTCGCCTCCGCCGGTATCGTCGGCTTTACCATCGGTTTTGGCAGCCAGGCCATTATTAAGGATCTTATTACCGGCCTCTTCTTACTAACCGGCGATGTTTTTTATGAAGGAGATATTATCAAAGTGGGTGAAGTTGAGGGTAAAGTAGAAAAAGTTGGCATCCGGGCAGTAACGGTTCGCGACATCAACGGCGTTGTGCATACCATTCCCAACGGAACCATCGGCACAATCGCTAATTTAACCAAAGAATGGTCCCGTGCCAACATCGATATCGGAGTGTCCACCGAGCATCCGATTGATGATATACTGAAGCTTTTTGAAGAAGAGGCCGAAAAATTAAAAAATGACCCCAATCTCGGAACGTGGATCATCGGCTCACCTAAAATTGATGGAGTAATCGACATTACCGCCACAAAAATTACCATTAAAACATTGATCAAAACCAATCAGGCAAAAAAATGGGACATGGAGCGCGAATTCAAATACCGTATCAAGAAACGGTTCGAACAGGACAATTTAAAATTTGCCTAGAAACTATAGCCCCGCACTTCATCGGGCAAAGTAAACGACATCCGCCGCATCATTGAACCTCCCACGGCTTCACGCAAGGTAAATAACACCGCTTTAGTCAGTTCATGAGCAGATGTTGATAAGTTGTGGCGATTAATTTCGTTCTCCAAATACGTAAACCAGTCCGTTTGTCCCGAGCGCTTCTCTGCAACCCACCATAAACCACGAATATCATCAGAAAGCTTGCCCAGCATCCGGTACGGATCACTCGAAAAATACTCCTTCAACAGAGCAAAGATTAATCGTGTGCCTTGTTGCGCTTCCCGCAGGTTTTCCATGCGCCCTCTGAACTGAACTTTATGCAGAAAATCTTGAGTCGTCATAATAAATCCTTTTCTTTAACCATTAATTACTGTACCACCATTCGGATGAAGCATTTGACCGCTCATATAGGAGGACTCGTCACTTGCCAGAAAAACATAGCACGGCGCCACTTCTTCAGGCTGGCCTGCTCTACCAAGCGGCACATCCTTACCAAATGAAGCAACCTTTTCCTCATTAAATGTTGAAGGAATAAGTGGTGTCCAGATTGGCCCCGGAGCTACACCATTTACCCGTATTTTCTTTTCAGCCAATGCCATCGAAAGCGAACGCGTAAAGGCCACAATGGCACCTTTCGTCGACGAGTAATCAAGGAGCTGCGGACTCCCTTTATAGGCTGTAACAGAAGCAGTATTAATAATCGTACTTCCTTCTTTCAAATATTTGAGTGCTGCTTTTACAATGTAGAACATCGAGAAAATGTTAGTACGAAAAGTACGTTCTAACTGCTCTTTGGTAATTTTTTTGATACTCTCTTGGGGATGCTGTTCCGCAGCGTTGTTGACTACTACGTCAAGCCTGCCCAGTTCCTTGACCGTTTGCTCAACTGACTGTTTGCAAAAACTCTCATCGCCCACATCGCCTGAGATAAGCAAACACCTACGGTCATATTTCTCAACCATCCGTTTTGTTTCTTCAGCATCCTCATCCTCATCAAGGTACACAATCGACACATTTGCGCCTTCTTTGGCATACAATACCGCGACCGCACGGCCAATACCACTGTCACCACCGGTTATCAAAGCAACCTTACCGTCCAGCTTCCCGCTCGCCTTTTGATTCGGATCCTCTGCTTTAGGTTTGGGAGTCATTTCGGATTCAATACCAGGTTGTTGATCTTGATGTTGCGGAGGCTGAAGTTGTTCATTGTCTTTACCGGACTGTGCCATAGCTTTCTCCTTACAATATTAGTATAATAATTAAGTACAATAAGATTATATACAAAATGTGAAGGATACACAACCAAGGCTTTACCCTATACTTATTTTCTAGTACTATTTCCATATGCTCATTCGCGAATTGTTTATTAACGAAAAAGAACGGTATAACTCGGTCGTTAAACACATCGTACAGTCCTGGGAGTGGGGTGACGCGAAAGAAGCAACCGGAAAAAAGGTATTTAAATACGGTTTCTTTGATAATACGAATTTATTGGACGGGTTCGAATTATCCCTGCACCCGCTGCCCTCCCCTCTCAATATGTGGAACATCGGGTATTTACCAAAATGTACAATGCCAACCGAAGATATGTTGTACTCGCTTCACGCATTTGGCCAGAAACACAATTGTATTTTTATTAAAATTGAACCAAACATCTACGGACCATCTCAGGATCCTAATGTCCAAAATTATCTGGAAATGACACGCAAACAGCTAATCAGCACCAAAGATCTTCTGGTCACCCCGGGAAAAGAACTTTTTACACGCTACAATTTCCTGCTCGACATTACCAAACCCGATGAAGAATTGTTAGCTAATATGCACGAAAAAACACGATACAATATCGGCTTAGCTCAACGAAAAGGAGTTACAGTTCAGGAAAGGACCGACGAAGAAGGATTCAAGATATTCCTTAAATTATATTTCGAAACAACCAAGCGCCAGGGATATTATGGACACGACGAATTTTATCATCGTAAGATCTGGGAAACCTTGCGCGCAAATAATATGGTCCGGCTACTTATAGCTTCGTATGAAAACACCCCCACCTCCACCTGGTTACTTACAAACTTTCATAACACCCTCTACTATCAATACGGCGGATCAACGACAAAGTTCAGAAACGTGATGTCCTCCAATCTGGTTGCATGGAGCGCCATCCAATTAGGCAAACGAATGGGGCTCAACACCCTGGATTTATGGGGGGCAATGTCCTCAAAACCTGATCCTTCCGACCCTTGGTACGGATTTCACCGTTTTAAGGAAGGCTACGGTCCGACACATATCGAATACCTCGGAACGTTCGACTTGGTAATAAACCCGCCGATGTATCAGATATATAATAAGCTTGATAAGTATCGCTCAAAATGGCTGAAACTTAAAGCGAAATTCAGATAAGTATCTCTTGACAAATCCTTTTTGATTCCCGAATAATAGATACATGGCTAGATCAAAAAAAGAATCCAAAAAACCGGTACAGTTAGTCCGCTCGGATAAGAACCTGCTGGCTTTTGGGCTTTTTGGCGCAGCTTTACTAATTGGCGTATTCCTCTATTTTGATTATTTCGATATTCCACTACCCACCTACATTATGAATGTCCAGGGTGAGCGAACCTATCGAGTCGAGTCAGTGCCAGCCTCGATCAGTGAAGAAACGCCTATTCAAACACAGGAAACTGACGATGCCGATACAGTTAATGCTGAAGAAGATCTGGATGTTGATTCAGATTATTAGTGAGCATTCTTTCCTCTTCTTTAAATAGTGATTGCAACTTACCTTCTACCACCTGATATTTTACCGTTGCATCATCAAAGGCATTGCGGGCATTCCCCAGATGCTTCATGCCCAAACCAAAGGTTTCGGAGAACCGCTTAAACTCCAACTGTAAGGAACGAAAATTCCGCATCAGCTCCATAGCCTGTGCCTCAACTTTCCGGCCTTCCAGAGATAGTAATATAACCTGCAAGTATGCATAAAACACTGACGGGCTCACAATAATCACCTGTTTGCTCTGCGCATATTCCAGTAATTCATGCTGCTGACAAATAACTTCATAGTAAATTGACTCCGACGGTACATACATAATTGCATAGTCAAGCGATTTTTCTTCAGGAACAATATACTTCATCGAGATTGCGTCAATATGTCTCCGGACATCCCGAATAAAGTCTTTTCGTGCTCGTTCCTTTTCTTCATCATGCGTACATTCATACATTTTTTTAAAGTTCTCCAGTGGAAACTTTGAGTCAATACACAACAAGCCCTGGTCGGTACGAATAATAGCGTCAGCAATATACCCGTTCTTAAATGGATACTGTAAATCAAAACTTGTCCGGGGAAGATACTGTGCCAATAAATCTCGCAAAACATACTCCCCGATATTTCCGCGCAATTTTGGAGATTTCAACAAGTCACCCAAATCCCGCATGCTTCTACCAATTTCGCTCATCTCTCCAACCCGTTGCCCAACAACCGAAAGCATTTCACTGGTTTTATCAAGACGCGAGCCGATAGTTTCGTTCGTAGCCCGCATACTCCGCTCTAGGACATCAGCATTGCGGTCAAGACGATGCTGCATCTGTTCCATCCATTTACCCATAATTTCCAACGAATGTGCATCCTGGTTCCCCTTATTCAATTTCTGGTACAGCAAAAAAAGGAACACTGCAATAATAAGCAAAAAGACAAATAAGAAAAAAATAAGTATACTATCCATAATTAAATATGCGAAAGAAAAAAATTATAAAAATTGTAGCTGCAATAGTGAGTAGTACGGCATGTGGGGTTTTTACCTATTATTACCAGCCACCATCTCAATTTGCAATAAATAATGCGTTTCCTATTACCCTATTCACCTTCTTTTTATTTTCAGCCGTATTCACTACTTCCCAACTCTTTACTACGGTCAATAAAGCGCTACTCATTTCACTCACCATTACCAGCACGCTATTTGTAAAACATATCCGTATAATACCCATAATAACATACGCAATTTGTCTTCCTTTACTTTTATTGCGCACACCTACTGAACTGGATGATGAAAAAGTTGGCGAACTCTGATAAAAATACCCTATGCTTCTAGAAAACACACCATTAACTAATTGGTATGCTATAACCGGAGCACCGCGTGCCGGTAACACATCTTTCCTAAGATATCTTGCATTCTATCAGTACAAATACCAACTTCCCTATTTCATTCGTCCGGAAGCAGCTCGTGTAGACATTGATACCAAAATGAGTCAGGGGTTGACTTTAGAAATGATCCGTAAGACGAAAAATCCTGGCAAAAAGAACTTTTTGCTTTGAAAGATGAGGCTGCTCGACTAAGTGATCCCCATGAACTTATTATTTGGGAACGGACCGTTAAACCGGATACACTCGCATATTTACAAGTAGCCGAGGCTGACAAAAACAACAATAACCGTTTCTTTTCTGATGAAAAAGCACAACTTATGTTTTCTAAAGAGGTATCCTTATATAGAATAGTATTCCTATTAGATCCACTTTCTAACTACGAAAAAGACTATGCCCGAACTGAAGATGAGCAACAACAAAAAAGAATTAACGAATTACTAGAGCAGTCGTTAAAGTATATGGGGTATCGATATAGTAGGGTCCCTGTGGTTCCACTACCAGAACGAGCTGCTATAATCATAAATCACATCAAAGAAGACCTCAAAAAACGCCCGTTCTTGCAATAATAGCGGAAAAAAGTATAATAGTATTAATGATTACACGTTTAGTTACAACTATCATGTACATGCGACACCAAGCTTTCAAACCTGGTGAGACTGTGCACGCGTAATTAGAAATATAAATATCATTAGAAAGCACAAACCCTCCACCAGGAGGGTTTTTTGTTGGTGAAAGGAGCTTATCAATGACCAACCCTATTATTACCTTAACCTGCGATTTTGGCGACCGTTTTGCCGCCGGCCAAGTTGAATCAGTAATCTACAGCTTAAACCCGTCAATTAAGTTCCTGCTCGCCAGTCGGGAAGTTACACCATATTCAATTACTGAAGGTGCTTTCATTATCCAAAAGTTCGTTCAGTTTACTCCTCCGGGAAGCATTCATATTGGGGTAATTGACCCCGGAGTTGGATCCGACCGTATCGGGCTCGTCGTAAAAACGAAACAGTTCTGGTTTGTGGGTCCCAACAACGGATTGTTCTATCCGGCAGCCGCAGAGGACGGCATTGAGAAAATCTATCAAATTGATGAGGAAAAAATTGGCTCACTCTCCAATACTTTTCATGGTCGGGATATCTTTGCCAAAGTTGCCGCATACCTGAGTTTAAACAAACCGATCAGCGAGTATGCCTCCGAAATCGACACGTCTCGCTTAATCTCACTCAAATACTATCCCAATCAAATCCTCCATATTGATCCGTATGGCAATATCAAACTCAATAATCCCGCACAATATAACCACGGCGACAAATTAGAGCTTAAAATAAATGAAAAATCGTATATAATACCCTTTGTAAAGACCTTTGCTGAAGTACCACTTGGCCAGCCGCTGGCATATAAAGGCAGTCATGAGACCCTGGAAATTGCCTTTAACCAGGAAAATGCAGCGAATGCTTTACAGGTCAAAGTCGAAGATACTATTAGCATCCAAAGGAGCATCTAATGAACAAGAAGTTTTATATTACCGTTTCCATTCCCTATGTTAACTCAACACCGCATATCGGGTATGCTCTTGAGTGTCTGCAGGCTGACGCCCTGGCCCGTCACTATCATACGCTCGGATACGATACGTATTTTCTCTCCGGATCAGATGATAACGCCCTTAAAAATGTACAGTCGGCTGAAAAAGCCGGCCTAAAGACAAAAGAATTTGTCGACAAAAATGCTGCCGAGTTCGCTAAGCTTAAAAATTTGCTAAACTTAACTACCGATCAATTCTTTCAAACATCTACCGAAAAGCATTTTAAAGGAGCCCAAAAACTGTGGTCATCATTTAAAAAAGAGGATCTGTACAAAAAATCATATCAGGGACTTTACTGTGTGGGGTGTGAACAGTTTTATGCCGAAGATGAACTGCTTGAAGGTAAAATCTGCCCTATTCATAAGAAAGCAGTAGACGAAGTCGAAGAAGAAAACTGGTTCTTCAAACTTTCCAACTATCAGGAAAAATTTGAACAGCTTTTTGAAACAAACGAACTCCAGGTTTTACCCGATATCCGCCGAAATGAAACCCTTGCTCTTATTAAATCAGGACTGCAGGATTTCTCCATTTCACGCTCTGTAGAACGTTCTAAAGGCTGGGGCGTTCCTGTTCCGGAAGATGAGTCCCAAATAATGTACGTATGGGTAGACGCACTCAGCAATTACATCACCGCACTTGGTTATGGTGAAGACGACGACAGTTTATTTAAAACATACTGGCCTGCGGATATTCAGATTATTGGTAAAGACATCAACCGATTCCACACAATCTATTGGCCGGCAATGTTGCTTTCTGCCGGACTTCCCCTGCAAAAACAGGTCTTTATCCACGGGTTTATAACAGTTAATGGCGAGAAAATGAGCAAATCTATCGGAAACGTCCTTTCGCCCCAGGATTTGATCGAAAAATATGGTCTGGAACCTACCCGGTATTACCTGCTCAAGGAGATTCCTACTTTTTCCGACGGAGATTTTTCAGATAACCGGATGCTTGAACTGTATAATGCCGACTTGGCCAACGGACTCGGCAATCTTGTCTCACGGACAATTTCAATGATACATAAGTACTCTGCAGGTAAAGTTCCCGCACAACCGGTAGCCAATCTCAAGGAACAATCCACCTCCCCTGTTGATGAAGCTATCCGAAAGCTTGCCTTAACCTGTATTCAAAATGACCCTTCAACATCCGAATATGCCAGACTGCTGGAGCAGCGCGAATTAAGCAAAGCACTTGAACATTTATGGACAAAAATTCGTGAGTGCGACCAGCTCATTAATACAACCGAACCATGGAAATTATTCAAAGCAGGAGAAACAGAGAAAGTAAACGCCGTGCTCTATTGGCTGGCTCAAGCAATTCATAACATCGCCTGGGAACTGTATCCATTCTTACCGGAGACATCAATTAAAATCGCTCGCGCGCTCAATATTGAAAAACTCATGGAAGACAATCCCAATATGTTCCACGGCATGCATGAGTGGGCAGACGAAGTTGAGGTAAACGAGGTTGAGCCGCTATTCCCCCGACTGGTATAAGTTAACCTAGTCGACTCGTCTCACCTGTTGCAGCCTGAGCCCGAAGTAACACTCCGCGCAGGAAACGTGGCTTTGAATAATTCCAGGCTGCAGCACCGACTCCCCGATGGTAGAGATCCAGACGCTCAAAAACAGCGTCCATATCACCGTTCGTAGATATCGTCTGCACCGGTTCAGGTAAATTTTCTACTGGGACGGGGTATACTTCCAACCATTCACCAAGCTCAGTTTGGTAGACAGGATCGAGTCCTTCTATAAGTCGCCGTAAATTCCCTGTTTGTAGATAAACACCAACACCAGCTGATTCGATAGCATAACTACCGGTATGTTCCACCACACGGGCACTACCATGCGGGTTGTTATGATAATAATGAGTAGACCGACGGCCGGCTGCCGCACGATTCTTTTTTCCGGCTGCCTCATTATAGAGGTATTGCCATGCTGAAGTTCCCATTTGTTTTTCATATTTAGCCTTTACTTCAGGATGCAAAGCCATTCCGGGTTCAACAGCAACAAATACGGCACCGTTGGAAGATAACCGGCTAGGAATGTGCTCACCAGAGAAACTCGGTGACAAAGAAACATGTAACGCAGTCTCAGCACCATCTAAAGACGGCACGGCCAGACTATGCGCAATACTATAATCATACAACGAATTGAATCTACCCGGAAGTTCTTTTATTAAAACGTCCTCCACTTGGTGAATTGTTCTCAACCGTACGTTACTTGCTCCGGTCAATTCTGCCGATAATTCAACGAGCGCTTGTGCGGCTTCAACTGCATTGCGGTCCTCAACGGCCGCAATCACTTTATCATAATTTCTCGATCGTATTTCCATAGATAACATATAGTAATAGTAACATATAAAGGTATATTATTAAAGAAACAATTACAAAAACTGATAATCGCCTAAATATGATATAAACTTGCCCTACTACCCTATAAGTGGTATAATCCCGGCATGGAATTAAATAAACTAAAGCAAATGAGCCTCGTGCTCGTAACTGCCTATAAAGGTCCTGACCTCGACGGCTATGCCTCCGCCCATGCCTACGCTCAATATTTGAGCTCAAATGGCGTAAAAGCCCAGGCTGCTATTTCGGGCAATCCGGACGCTGAAACCGAATTCCTGCTCAAAAAATATAAAATTAAGCCGCTCACCAACGCCAAAAAGCTCATCGAAAAGGCCGACGCGGTTATTTTGGTTGATGCCAGTGATACATTTGGAATCGATGAGGCTATTAAACCGTCTAAAGTCGTTCAAATTATTGACCATCGGGCACACAATGACGTCGAAAGTTTCAAGAAAGCCGTTGTTGAAATAGAGACTATTGGAGCAACCTCTACCTTGATTGCCGAAAAGTTTATTGAAACAAATACCGAGCTTCCCACCGATTGCGCCATCTTGTTGTATGGTGGAATTATCTCCAACACCATCAATTTCAAGAATAAATTAACGGCCAACCGGGATAAACGCACCGCAGCATGGTTAACCACAAAATTCAACGTACCGGCCGACTTTACCGAAAAAATGTTTAAAGCGAAGTCAAATTTCAAAGACAAGACAATTTATCAAATCGTCGAAGACCGTTTGGCGGTGTTTAAATTCCATCGAACCCGCGTCGCTATTTCTCAGATAGAAATCATCGATGCCGAAAAATTTGTCAGCAAAAATCTGGATGACATAATTAAAGCGTTACGCAGATTAGCAACCAAGCACGATGTCCATCATATCTTTGTTAAGGTAATTGATGTTATGCAGGGACGAAATATTTTCATTGCCGAAGAGCTTGAAACCCAGAAATTATTGGTTAAAAACTTCCAATTGGAATTTGAAGACCACATCGCTCATACCCATCATGTCCTGGTTCGCAAAGAAATTGTTCCGGTTCTCAAAAGCTATTTTGAAGGCAGTGAGTTTGATATTTCAGCTATCCGTCCAAAAGATTTCAATCATTTCGTCCGTCACCACGACGACGATGAAGAAGAATTTTCTGAACCGATGATTGCTTAAAGAGGCTTAACCCCTACTAAATACATAGAATACGCAGAGGTCGTACTATCTGAGGCCGGAATTGGGAAACATCCTCAAAAGAATTAGGCGTACGTTTCTCATAATTTTGCGTTATCCATGCCGGTGCAGCTTGACCAGGTATTTTACGGTAAAAAATAAAAACAGTAGCCGGAGACTTCAAGTTAATTGACCATGATAAATCACGATCATCTTTCTCACGCACATTACCCGTTTGGATATAATGCATATCCGCAAACAAGGAACGTGTATTAAAGAAAGTAAACCGCAAATCATCCGAATAAATGGTTTTACACTGGCTGAAACAACGAGGTATAAAAGCATATCCGGGAGGAGTATAGATAGAATATGGAGCATTCGACTCAGAGCAAGGTTGAGGACTATTATTCGGGCTTCCTGAAGGTGTTACTATTGGAGGTAACGTTACCGGTGTACCTAATTGAACTGAAACTGTAATCTCCTGCGGAGTCTTCGACAACACTTCCACTGTCGCACCCGTTGCCTGATCGGTAAATGTTTTGCCTGCTCCCAGTGAAGAGTTACACCACGAACCGGGAGGATCCGCTGCAATCAGCCAGGATTCGTCTATATCTCCATACCCGACATGAAACACTGACGATATTCGACGTATAACTCTCTAAAAAATGATACACTCCCTCTCTTAATTTTAAGTGCCTTCACAGAGAAGTCATTCGAAGACATCACATCAACCAAATCACCATACTCTTCACGGGAACAGTCCTTAGGATATCCGTTTTCCATTATCGGATTTATACTCAAATTACCGCAGCCAAGAAATTTTGAATGTGATAGGCCCAAATTGCAGCTGTCCGCTTACAACCATAGTTCCACAGCCCAATAAGGAAGTCAATCTAAAAGCTAGAAACCCTCCGAATCTCCAACCTTCAGTATATTTTTACAATAATCACATTCCCCAAACGGCTCACGGCAACTGAATTTTAGTTCCTGAAGTTCTGCCCACATTTCCCTAATCTGTTCCGATACCACCTTCAGATCATCATCAGTTACACTCAATTCGACTGTTGTGAAATTACCCTCTTTATCCGGTTCCAAAAATTCCACAATTCCCCGCTCCATCACATGCCCGAACCGTCGGGACATCTTGGTCAATAACTTATAAAAAACAATTTGCCGCCAGATATCTTCATCAAACGCAACTTTCTTAGCAGCTTTAGAAGAATCGCCTGTTTTAAAGTCATACACGATACATTTACGCGAGACATCATCCGTATACTCAATCATATCAATCTTTCCAGTCAATCGGATCTCGTCAAGACAAATCCCATGGTACGAAAAATCGGTTTCTATCTTTACAATCTTAGGTAAGGTACCAATTCTATTTTCATAATATTTC
Source organism: uncultured Gammaproteobacteria bacterium (assembly GCA_964403585.1). GTDB lineage: Bacteria > Patescibacteriota > Microgenomatia > JALYQM01 > JALYQM01 > JALYQM01. The sequence continues at coordinate 1,371,346 of CAYOFQ010000001.1, forward strand.
GGTAAAAATAACCGACCCCGTTCCAGAGCATCGGCATACTTTGCTCCCACCAGCCAACTCCGCTCCAGCATTTTTTGGTAAATATTCACCATCTCTTCACTGCTGATCACCTTACCATGTACATTACTTTCAAATAACGCTTCAACGGCCTTGTGCGCAGCAGTTCCAACAACAAGTGCCGTGTCAGGAACAATGGGGGCACGAATAAAATATTGGTAATAAAACATCCGCGGACATTTCCGGTACGCATTTAAGTGAGAAGCAGATAACGCATAATCCTGTAACCGTTCTCGTAAATACGCTTTAACTTCGGCATCATAGGATTCGGGTCGCTTTAAGCCAACTAACCGCATGGTCAATTTCTCTTTCTCTGCTTGAGCATCAAACCCCATTTCTTCTTTTACAATACCGTCATCTCCCAATTCGGTTACAAATTGAGTCGGTATCTGTTTCTTGCCGTCACCATCAGCTCGGGCATACGAAATCACCAGTTCTTGCTTCGCACGCGTTACAGCAACATAAAATAAACGGCGTGCTTCTTCCTCCTGCTGTCTGGCCGCCACTCCTAAATCATTTTCAAATAAGTTAAGCGGTAACGGCAGTCGGTCAGCCCGACCTCCTTTTTCCCACTTCCGCTCAATAGAATTCATCAGAAACACGTGTCCATATTCGAGACCCTTGGATTTATGTACGGTAGTCAAAGAAACTCTTCCTGAAGCCGTTCCTCTGTCACCGAGCGGCAAGGCCAAATTATGCTCCAGCATTTCCACGGCCAACTGTACTAAACTGTCAAATGTGGCATTTCGGTCGGACTGAATCGCTCGGCCGAACTCGTTAACCAATGCACCTAATGCCCGTAAGTTCTCCAACTCATTTTCCCCGGAAGAACTGCACTGTTCTAGAATACCGCTGCTGGAAACAATCTCGCCGATAATCTCCATTGGACTCAATATCCCAATCAAATCTCTCCAGCGCAAAATATTGTTATATAAAGCAGAACAGGAAATTGTATCAATAACACCTGCTTCCATTAATCGCCTGGTATCGCCTAATAAATCAAAATACATCAAAGCTTCCCGGCGATGTTCAATCGCATACTTATTCATCCGTAGGAATTCCAGCGCCGGAATACCTCCCGCAGCCGATTCCAATAGGTAAAAGAAATTAACATTATCATACGGATTTCTAATCGCCAGCAGCAATCGCAGAAACTGGCTCACGACCACATTCTCAAACGCATTCTCGCTTCGGGACAACGAGAACGGAATCTCCATACGCTTCATAAACGGAACCAGTTCCATTAGTTCATTATTTGTTTTCGCCAATACGGCAATTTCATGTGGTTCCACTCCATGATGAATAAGATCCAGTATCTGACGGGCTATCCAATACTGTTCCGATACACTGTCATCAAAAGACACTATCCGGATTGGCCGCTCTTCAATGGTAAGCCCAGGCTGCAACGCTTTTATAACATCAGGAATAGCCACCGCAGCTCGGAATTGATTATTCGAAATAAGCAAATCCGCGACTTTTAATATCCTGGGCTGTGAACGATAGTTGTGTACAAGAGAAACCACCTTTACCGAATCCTGATATTGACGGGTAAATCCTACAACATTCTCCAATGAAGCTCCCTGAAACCTGAAAATGGATTGATCATCATCTCCCACCACAAAAACATTCGGCGAATCGACATCCAATCCAAAGACATCAACCAGTTTATTTTGCGCAGTATTCGTATCCTGATACTCATCTACCAGCACATATTGATACCGCTCCTGAAAATCCAGACGCATGTTCTGATCACTGGACATCAGGCTAAGGACATTATTGATCATATCCTCGAAGTCATAGCGGCCATTATCGGCCAGCGTCTTGAGGTACACACGGTAAACTTCGTTAAGCGCTTTCTGATGCTCTATCTTTCCGGATACATGCGTGTAAAAACGCTTCATTTCTTCCTTTAGTTTAGAATAGCTCACCTTTCCGGTTTTAGTCGGATTCAATAACGCCAACTCCCGGGCTCGAGCAAGCAATAAGCCCGCACTCCGGTACAGATAATCACTTCCATCAACTGTTTTAGACAGTTCAACAAACGTATCACCAATCTGATCAAGTAATGAATCAGTATACTGCCCGGCATTCTTCCCCATCATTTCCTCAAACAAATCCTTGGTTCTTTCAGCAAAAACAGCCTGTTCATGAATAAAATGATCCAGCCGATCCGGATCCACACCTTCACGTTTTAATTCACTGATACGCGAAGAGATATCATTTAAATACAAAACCGGATTATTGACGTGCTTCAAAGGACTTCCGTAGGGAAGTTCTTCCAGTATCCGTGTCAGGTATCTGACACGTTCCAAATCGGTCAGCGGCAGCAGCTCGGTAGTTTTTATAAACTTCTCCGGATATTCAGACATCACCTCATTGGAAAATGAGTGAAAAGTAGCAACCTTTGAACTATGGCCATCATTTCCTAATATTCGAATTAATCGTTCACGCATTGCCGTTACACCGGCATCGGTAAAAGTGAGACACAAAATATTTCCTACCCCAACACCGGTCATACGCATCAGATTACCGATACGCATGGCCAGAACTTGTGTTTTACCTGTTCCTGCCCCCGCAAGAACCATCATCGGTCCATCAATATGATCAACAGCTTCACGTTGTTTTTCATTGAGCCGCTTATATAAATCATCAAAGGAAGACATCGCAAGTTATATTAACACAGGAAGTGGTATATAAAAACAACTTCAGGAGGCTTCACGAACCATCAGAACTTTTTGTTCCTTAAAACCAAGCTTTTTATATAAGTGTAATGCTTTTTCATTCGCAAAATCACAACTCAGTTCCGTATATTCAGTTCCCTGGCGCTTAAAATAGTCGAATAGTGTTTCAAGTAACCGTGTACCAATGCCTTGACCTCTATAGTCACCATCAACAAATATATTATCAACCTTACCTATACGCTCTATTTCAAGTTGCGGATTACGCAGGACAACATACCCGCTCACAAAACCAACAACCCGCCCACTCACCTCAGCTACAAAAAAAATACAACTCCGCTGGAGTAATTCGCGCACATGATCGGCCAGGACAGACTCGGTATCGCGCTTAACCTGATAATATTTTGCATACAGTTCATGATGAAGACTCAAGTTATACCATAACCTGCCAACTTCTTCAGCATCCCGTGTTTCTATTCGACGTACAATTTCTGACATGATTACAGTAGTCTATCACCAATTACGGCTCTGGCCAACAATACATTTTTTCCCTATACTTTACTCATGGATCTTCTGCCGCTGTTACATCCGCAAAGCATTGCCGTGGTCGGTGCCTCCCGTGATCCGGCCAAAATCGGCGCCCAAATCCTGGCTAACCTGATTAAAAATAATTTTTCCGGGACAATTATTCCAATAAACCCTAAAGGAGAAGTTATTCAGGGGCACCAGTCGCTAACGTCCATTTCTGAATACAAAGAACGCCTGGACCTGACCATTATTGCCGTACCACAACCGGTAGTGGAACAAATTATTGATGAATGTATCCGGAATCAAGCCCGCTCTGTCATCATCATTACTGCTGGATTCAAAGAAGTAGGTAAAGAAGGACAGGAACACGAAGCACGTATTAAAGAAAAACTATTGCAGGCCAAAATACCAGCTTTAGGGCCAAACTGTTTAGGGCTTATCGCTCCCGGACATAATCTCAACGCCTCATTCGCAGCGCAAATGCCACAGCCCGGAAATATTATGTTTATCTCACAATCGGGTGCTTTTGGAACCGCTGCTATTGATTGGGCATCGCATCATCATATTGGGTTCAGCTACTTCATCTCGTTAGGAAATAAAGCCGTCCTTACCGAAAACGATTTTCTGCAAAAAGTACCTGAAAATACGAAAGTGATTTCTTTATATTTGGAAGAAATTAGCAACGGCAAAGCATTTATGGAGCAAGCCCAACGCTTGACAGTCCGCACACCGATTCTGTTATTAAAACCGGGCAAAAGCGAGAAAGCTGCTTTAGCAGTCAAATCGCACACCGGTTCACTCACCGGCTCAGATAAGATACTTTCTGTTGCGGCTCAGCAATCCGGTATTCTTCGTGTTGATTCAACACAGCAATTGTTCGATTTAACCAAAGCGTTCTCCAACTTACCGGAATTAAAAGGAAATCGGATAGCGGTAATAACCAATGCCGGTGGCCCGGGTATCATCACCACGGATGCACTTGAAACATCCGGACTCGAGCTTGCGCCTATTTCACCCAAAACCCAGGAAGAGTTAAGCCAACACCTGCCCCGTGAAGCCAATATCCATGACCCGATCGATCTGATTGGTGACGCCAAAGCCGATCGGTATGATCATGCCTTAAAGGCCGTGATCAACGAAGATACCGTCGATGCCTGTATAGTTATTTTAACCCCGCAATCCTCAACAGAAATTCAAAAAACAGCCGAGAGTATCATGTCCCATGTCCAACAAACCCACAAACCGATTTTAGCTGCCTTTTTAGGGGGAACACTGGTAGCGGAAGCCACTCAAACTCTTACTGAACACAATATTCCATGCTACACCTATCCCGAACAAGCCGTGTATGTTTTGTCACGCATGTGGGAATACCACAGACAAAAAACCCGCTACCAAACCTTACCGCCATTACAAAACATCACGCACATTCAGGATCCTGCGCATCAGGGTCTACTGACAAAAGCTAAGCACGAAAATCGCCCAAGCTTATTACAGGACGAAGTAGAGATTTTCTTTAAGAAATCGGCAATCAGCTTTCCTCCCCGCGTTACCGTTACTTCAAGCCCAGACGCCATCCAACAAGCAAAGAAAATGGGAACACCGGTTGTGATGAAAGTATCTTCGGAAAAAATTATTCATAAGACCGAACAAAAAGCAGTCTACTTAAACCTGCATGATGAAGCACAAATTAAAGAAGCCTATACACAACTTGCCGCGCTGCTCAAAAAAAATCCTTCTAAAAACAGCTCAATTTATGTACAAAAACAATTACCACCCGGGCTGGAAATACTGCTCGGGATGAAAAGGGATCCCACCTTTGGACCGGTAATAGTCATTGGCACCGGCGGCACCTACACTGAACTATATCAGGACACTGCTTCTAGAATCGCCCCCTTAACAAAAAACCAGGCAGAGGAAATGCTTAAGGAAACTAAAATCTACCAGATCCTCAATGGATATCGCGGCAAAGAAGCCTTTCCACTTGATCCGGTTATACATGCCATATTAAAACTGGCCGACCTGAGTCTTACCTACCCGGAAATATCTGAAATCGACATCAACCCGCTCATTGCTACACAATCAGGCATAATAGCCTTGGATGCGCGTATTCTCCTCTAAATGATATAATGCCTCTCATCAAATAAGATGCATTACCTGGAAATGTCTACCACTATTGAAAGCTTAAGGCTCATCAACCGCACCATCGACGAACGACCAAAATTGGTCCGGGCGTTACGTCGTATCCACTACTCAGGAGAAATGATCCTGGCTGCGATACTCTTGGCCCGCTGCGGTCAGCCACTGCAAATCCCTCCCACCACCATACCTGATCAATCCCGTCCGACAACAGCAGTTGGTACCGAAGGAACCGCACAATCACTTACCCCCATCGGCTCGACTCCCGTTAGCGAGGCAACACCAAACATCGAGGCAGGACGCCAGTTACTGTTTGACGGTTTTTTGGACATTGCGGATCCACAAAGATTAGGTATTACCCAAAACGACTCGGAAGTTGTCCTGGAAGCCGCCGGAGTAACCGGAATTTCCGGACCACGGTTTCGCAATATATTCAAAGATGCGATAGTCAGTGAAATCTACGACAAAGATACCGAGATTGGCCGCAGATACGGCCCGTCAATATGTCTACTAGTTGGAAAAAATCAGAAACTATGTATTAATAACCTGTATATTATTAGTGAAGATGCCCGAAGCTCCTATGCAAACAAAACTCCACTTCCTATTGATGCCGTCCTGGGGAGTATGGGCTTAACCGCTACCCTTCCAAACTATCCAAATATTCTTCCGGATAGCAATTACCGGTCTCCAGTCAGTGCTTTCCGGGACAACAATAAGGTACCGTTACAACAGTTGATTCCCGGATTTACACCGTTTGACACACGACAATTTCCCAGTAACTAAAGAGAGATATCAGTATACACACTGCACGCACGCAGCTCATTCCAAACTGTAGCCGGAGTAGCTGCTACAGTCCCCTCCTTGTTTACTACTCTGCTTAAAGCCGGTCGCTTGTTTGCCCCCACCACATACGCAAACGTACGGTCAAATTTCATTAAAGCTGGTACTGTTAACGTTATCCGCTCACGATACTGGTTCTTATCACCCACATCATATCCCACCGCCAAACGAGAAGTAGCAACCATCTCCCCATTAAAAAAGACTTCATTCTCCGGATACGGAAACATTCCTGCAGTATGGCCATCCGGCCCCATACCGAGAATACCGAGAATCAGTCCATCACCCATATGTACCTGGTCACTCTCTACGCGCACCCACTCACTGAACCAATACGCACAGTCTTCAAAAGAATGACCATGCGCCAAAACATCCAAAAAGCGTACCCCACGCTTCTCAAAGTCCGGATAACAGTCCAAAGCAGCTAAAGCACGATAATTACTCGCAGTTACATCAAACCGTTCATCTACCGGCACAAACCAGGCATCAACGTTCGTAATGCCCTCCACATTTAAGGACACATTTAGTTTCGGGAACAACTCCAGCACCGAACCACCGGAATAAAAAACCAGTAGTTTTTTACCGGCATTGTTCAAAATAGTCGAAACCAGATCATCAACTAAACTTTGCTGCACTTTTGGTATGGAATCCTGGAATACAATCTCCATAATTAAATTTTCCCTGCACGTGCTTTATTCGTCACACGGAACTTCATGTACTGACCAAGCATTAACCGGGTTTGTGCATCCAACGCCGGAATCGTACCAAAGGTCAAAATAATGACCGGAATCAGCAGCCATTGCAAAAACGTAAATATCTTGCTGTACCAGCGCCACCCCTTAGGTCGAGGTGGAACTATTTTTTCATGCATATAGATTGTTAAGAAAAGACTAAGAAATGTAAACGTCAATATATACGACGAAAAGATTGGTAAATTCTGCGAAGCGGTTGTTTTATCAAAAGTCGGGTTAAATATCGGAATAACCATGCCACCAAACGTAACCAGCAAGGCTAAAGTTGCCCACGAGCCGTAAGACCATAAGACAAACAGCAACTTTCCGGTCTTATCAAAGAAAGGAACGTCTTTATTTTTAAAATAGCTGGTTACAATATACGGAATATGTTCCACTCCATATGCCCAACGGCGGTACTGCAAATACTGGTTCTGAAGCGTTTTTACAAAAGTAACATCCTGTACTGCGTCAGCCGATAACGGCAAAAAGTGCGGAACAACACGGTAGTCCCCATTGAAGTGATAATACGCTTTCCAATAAAACCCGGAGTCGTCGTTAACTTTATCCGGCATCCATAAACCTAATTCCCATAACGACTGAAAGTTCATGGTTAAAGAAGCAAAATTAACGTATTTATCACTGTACGCCATTTCCGACAACTGCCAGAAAGCAGTAGATACCGCCATCACACGCATTGGCGCCGGAGTCGTCCAATAATTATTATTGTATAAAAAGACTCCTGTTAGTGAACGCTTATCACGTTCCTCTGCCGGCAATGACAGATACTTATACGTTGCTCCAGCTATAAATTGTGGATGAATGACAAAATCTGCATCTAAAGTAGTAACCAGTACATCCTTTAAATTAACACCCATTTTATCGAACTCTAACTTGGCATTGCGCAGTGCACTGTTACGATTGGTTGCCGGACCTTGCAGCTCCCCTTCCTGTAAACGGTTTACCGAAACAAATATGCCGCCAATTTTATCTCCATACTTCTCGCGTAAATACTGGGCATTACGTGGACCAATCTCGGTATCCCGTTCTTCCAGACCAAGCGCTATAAATAGCCTGTCTTTCGGATAGTTAGACTCGGCTATCGCCTTAAAATTCGGCTCTAACACTTCCAGGCTCTCTTTATACGTAGGAATAGCAAACAGATGGTAAATCCGCTTCACATCTTCAGGATAGTCCTGCTCAACTTTAGCTTTCCAGTCGATCTTTTCCGCTTCACGCATCTTGCGATACCCGATAATAACAAAAAAAGCAATTCGCATAGCTTTAAAGAACCAGTAAACATCCGCGACAATAACCAGATAAATTAAGGCTAAAGGCAATCGCAGCGCCAGTAAAATTGGTGAGAGCAAAACAAGATAAGTAAGGAACCCGGGAAGAATTTCCAGCCCGCGATTGATCTGCTTCTGGTACCGTTGCGCTGCCGAAAGTTCTCTATCCTGAGACAACAAAAACCCTTTATACAGAATGTGATGAACAACAATTCCCACACCAAAGGCGTAAATAAATGAGTATAAACCGGTGGAAATACTCATACCATTCACCAGTGACATAATATGCAAAACCGCACCGAGAAAAACAAATAACAACCCCGTATAGGTATAATTATATTCTCTGATCCGCTCATGCATTTTCTCAAACAAACGGCGAACAAAAATGTCCGTTACAAAAAAACCGGACATGAAGGAGATGAACAAAATAGCAAGGATATACATAAATGTATAGTAATTATACCAACCTTCCTTGGGAATAACCAAATAAGCAAAAAGGCTATTCTTCTTAGAAGAATAGCCTTAGAGTAGCAGTCTGGAAACTACTTTATTCCCTTTTTCACTTCTTCCAACGCCACATCTGCACCCTTCCAGTCACGAATCTTGATCCACTTACCCGGCTCAAGTTCTTTATAGTGCTCAAAGAAATGCTTCATTTTATTTCGCAAAGCTTCAGGAAGCTCGGAAATATCTTTATAAACACCATACACAGGATCAATTTTAGCAGTAGGTACAGCTACCAGTTTGGTATCAATTCCCTCTTCATCTTCCATATCCAACATACCAATTACTACTGAAGGAATAACTACACCCGGTACAACCGATTTATCCGAAAGAACCAGTACATCGAGTGGATCTCCGTCATCAGCCAAAGTTCCGGGTATAAAACCATAGTTAAACGGATACGACATCGCGGTATAGAGGAATCGATCAACGAATACCACACCTGAATCTTTGTCTAATTCGTACTTAATTGACCCGCCCTGCGGAATCTCAATAAATACATTTAAAATCTTCTTCTCTTCCTTGTTCCAAGGCTTGAGTGACAAAACACCGGACATAAGACCTCCCGTAAATTAGGTAATAACAAAGCGATTGTACCGATTTTAAGGCTAATTGTCGATACTCGACACGTGACCTATAGCACTCTCAAAAAGCCAATTTTTATGGTATAATACACCATCCTGAAGTACTGGCCAGAATATTTGAGTTCAAAACCGGTATGCAGGATAATTGTTCTTTAACATACCGCATATATCTACATTCCTAATAGAGGTTCAGGCCACTTGCGCGTGCAAGCCGGCAACGTAATAATCCCAATTGTTACGCTCCCGGTTTGCGCGACAGCAGACAATCGAAACCTGAACTGAAAAAAAGGAAAGACCATGAACCTCAACCTTCGCAGACCGGCAACGCTGCTGGCTCTGCTCATGCTCATCTTGATGGGCACCACACCACCACCCGCCCGCGCTCAAGGAGACGGCTGCTTCGACAACGGCTTCTGCATCTCAGGCCGCATCCGTGAGTTTTGGGAACAGAACGGCGGCCTGCCGGTATTTGGCTTGCCGGTCGGCCCGCAACACAGCGAAAACATCGGTGGGAAAGTCTACCAGGTGCAACAGTTCGAGCGCAACAGGCTCGAGCTGCACCCCGAGAACGCCCGCCCGTACGATGTACTTCTCGGCCGATTAGGCGCCGCAGCCTTCAATGGCGACGCCTGGATGACCTGGCCAAAGGCGATCCCCGAGGAATCGCCACGCTATTTCGCCGAAACCGGGCACACCATCCACACGGCATTCTGGCCGACCTGGAGTAATCGCTGCTTGAGGGCCGATCCCGCCGCACAATTCCCATGCACCCGGGCTGAGAGTCTTGCACTCTTTGGCCTGCCGTTAACCGAAGCATGGACGGAGAAAGGCTCAGATGGTAAGAGCTACCTGACCCAATGGTTCGAACGGGCGCGTTTCGAGTATCACCCCGAGAATATCGGGACTCCGTACGATGTGCTGCTGGGGCTACTCGGCTCGCAACCGACCAAGGCCATCTATCCGGCTCACTTCTCCTACGACAGATCGACATACAGCGACTACACTACTAAATTCGCCAGCAAGACCGTCGGAGGCCTTGTGTACTACATTCAAAACAACGGTGGTGCAGTTAACTACTGGAAAGAAGGCGATCTCCTAGCAACGCCAATCATCACAGGTAACGCATCCTACGAAATCGCAGACGGGCTAATAGTATACCTCAACGACCACGATCACATCTCCATCGACATCGAGCCCGCCAAATGGGAACTTACGTTCTAGCTTCTTGATCGGTACGCACGTCAGTATGCAACGTAAACTATTTTGCGTATTTCTTACCCAAATCAGTCAATATCCGTCCGCGTGGTGTACGCTGTAAAAATCCTTTTTGAAGTAAAAACGGTTCCAGAACATCCTCAAGTGTCCCAACATCTTCAGATAAAGCCGCGGCTAATGTCTCCAATCCTACCGGTCCGTCACCAAATTTTTTATGGATTGTCTCTAACACCCGACGGTCACTTGCGTCCATCCCGTGTTCATCTACATCCAGCATTTCCAAAGCTTTATTTACTACATTTTTATCTATATCCTTACCACCATGTTTCACTTGCACAAAATCCCTCACTCGTTTTAACAGTCTGTTGGCAATACGAGGCGTACCTCTACTTCTTTTCGCCAACTCCTGAGCGGCTTCCATATCTATCACTACACCAAGTACTTCGGATGCCCGAACAATAATCTTGAAAAGTGCATTATCGCTGTAATATTCCAACCGGTGAATAATTCCAAAACGATCGCGCAGTGGCGAGGACAGTAACCCTACCCGGGTTGTCGCTCCGATAATCGTAAACTTCGGCAAATCCAGCCGTACATTTCGTGCCGAAGGCCCCTTGCCAATCACAATATCCAACGCATAATCTTCCATTGCCGGATACAGCACTTCTTCCACTACCCTGTTCAAACGATGAATTTCATCAATAAAAAGAATATCTCCCGGCTGTAAATTAGTTAAAATCGATGCCAAGTCGCCCGCCCGCTCAATAGCCGGACCGGAAGTCACACGAATCGATACCCCCATCTCATTCGCAATGACATGGGATATCGTTGTTTTTCCAAGCCCTGGGGGTCCGTAAAACAACAAATGATCCAGTGAATCTCCACGCTGTCGCGCGGCTTCCAAAGAGATGATCAAGTTTTCTTTCATCTTCTCCTGGCCGATATACTCATCAAGTTTCTTCGGTCGAAGCGAAAGATCCAATTGTTCATCTTCGGTATTTTCAATTTTTGAAGATACTATTGACATAATATTATTTCATTTTTACCTGACTTAGTTTTTTTCTATCCATCTGACGTAAACCCACATCCAGCAGGACTCCATTAAGATGTCCTTTCATACGATCTCCATCAGGTCGAGCATTAAACTTCTGCTGCACATCTGGAAAAGCACCTCCAAAGCTAAGGGAATTTTCTTTAGTGGTACCGGTAATTACAACCAATTCACCATCATCACTACGTTCCAAATGCAAATCTTCCGGTTTCGGACCTCTCTCATCAAGCAAGGCCACTCCCGCAGGAACAATATTAACCAGGACATCCGGTAAAACAACCGGCCGCTTATCAGTAAAAAGAGGTGCATGATCAAAAACCCTCATCGAAACGGTTACTCCCCCAACAGAATCAACAACAGCCTGCTTAAAAGGAATTTCTGATTGTTGCAATACTGTCCCCACTGCAGCAAGTAACCGCAGTTGATCTGCTTCTCCCATGTCACCAAACTTTTGTTCCTCTGCTACATTAGGATGTTCACCCATAAATTTCATTGTAATACGTGTTGGAACGAGTTTCTCCCCATTACGTTCAGGTATTTTAGGAAGTACCATCGTTTCTCCAACATAGCTACTACCTTTACCGGTGTGTAACTCAGATCCAAAATCACTCATATATATCCTTTACTTATGCGCAACACCTTCTAGTTTGGAAGGTTCAGCCTTTTCAATAGTAACTCGACCATCAGATTTCCGTACCAAATGTGCAACTGCTTTCTTTTCAGGCGGGCGCGCCATCGAATTTTCACTTACACCGTATCCCCCGTTTGTTAATCGTTTACCGGTAATAATAGTACGGTACGTTACTCCTGCATCATCTGTTTCAAGCCGGGCATTTGGTTGTTTATCAGAGTATAGAAGTACATCGAGTCCACCTTCCAATACCCCATTAAGATAACAACTGGTAAACGGCACCTGTGTTTCCTGTAAATAATGGGCCACTGCTCCCAGCAGAGCTTCCTGTTCTTCCGGACGATAACGTGCAATAGAAACCATCGCTCCCTCTCTTTTTTCTCTCTCCAACCAAACTCGTTTCTTCCCTTCACGGTATTTTTCTGCTATGACCTCACGCCAGCTCAAAGGCTCTTCTTTCGGACCAGAGGACGAAGAAAAAAGATACTTTAACGTAATTTTCGGCAAAGAATAATCGGGTACTTTCTCCGGTCGTGGTGGTGGAACGGGAAAAGTAATTTGTGCCTGCTCAAGATGCGGGGCTGTTTCCCAATACTCTGAATTTCCCCAATGAGTTTCAGTAAGTACAAGAGTTTGTCTTGAGTCAACTGCGGCTCCATACTCTCCTCCAAAGTCACTCATACACTACCCCTTATAGATTATCGTTTAGCCAATAAAGAAAGAGCTTGTTTAATCTGCTCGTTAAGACTTTTCGCAGTATCGATATCCTTAACATGCGCATAAATCTCTTTTTCAGAATAACCCAAACTTACCAGAGCATCAACCAAATCATTCGTCGAAGTAGTTACAAAACTTTCCTGCACCCCTACCGATCCTGCTGGAGCACCTACTCCGGACACTTTGCCTTTTAACTCAATTACAATTTTAGCCGCACCTTTTTTTCCAATTCCGGAAACACTGGCAAATAAACGGTCATCACCACGGTTTACCGCTGCAATAATATCGTCACTGGAATAAGCAGAAAGTATGGCCAAGCCGGCTTTTGGTCCAACACCGTTTACACTTAACAATAATTTGAATATTTCCAAATCGCGTGCATCCAAAAAACCGAATAACCGTACATCATCTTCGCGTACATGATGATAGGTATATAGTTTATTTGACTGACCAACAGTAACTCGCGTTAACACCGATACTGGAACCCACACTTCATACCCCACACCATGCACATCAATAAACAAAGATTGTGCAAGAACAGAATCAATAACACCATTAAGAAATGCAATCATAGGTATCTACAATTATTGATAACACAGACCTCTTAATAATACAAATGAAACCCAAAGATTAGCGCATACTGACACTATGACAATACGCTATAGCTAACGCATCGGCAGCATCATCAGGCTTCGGAATTTCAGGTAGACCGAAAATCAGCTGTACCATTTTTTGCATCTGCTTTTTTTCAGCACGACCATATCCGGTTAACGACATCTTCACTTGTAATGGAGTATATTCAAAATAAGGCACATTAAAATGTGCCGAAGCGAGTAAAATCACTCCCCGTGCTTGCCCAACCGTAATTCCAGTAGTGACATTAGTGTTAAAAAACAATTCTTCAACTACAAAGGCATCCGGTTTATACTCCCGCAATAACTCACTGATACCTTTATAGAGAAGTACCAATCGCTCCTGCAGAGTCTGTTTCGGTTCCGTAATCACACACCCGTAATCCAGCATGAGCAGGTCTTTGCCTTTTAACCCCGCTTTCTCACCTTTTTCCACAACACCCCAACCGGTAGTAGCAATACCGGGATCAATCCCTAAAATCACCATAGACAGAACATAGCAGGATCTGATAAAAATCACAAGCTAAGCACTTATGAGCGAAACCGAAGAAAATTTTGATCAACTCCTAGCCAGAATTGAAGATTCCCCAAAAGTATTACGCGAAATACTTTCCCGCATAACTTTACACCACAAAGTTTGAGAAGAATTGGGGAATTACTTGATGATCTGATTATTGGTAATCAGCCTGCAACAGGTTATTCTGTACCTGAGCTCTTTACCGCAACCCGATTGGCACACAACATTCACCAGTTAGCCACCCAAATCGACGCTCCCGGCGGATCTGAACGTTCAGTAAACATCTTTAGAGTACTTCGCAACTACACTCACCTGCTTCTGGAAAGTAGTTCTCCGGAGACAACACAAAAACCATTGTTACCGGAATCAACAGTAGTACTTGATCGGCGGGCACTGACTATATCACCGTTTACCGGCAAAGTAGTCTTCGATCATCGGGAAGACTATCTTACCGATACTCAAATACTGATTCTCTATTATGCGGCACAATTAAAAATAAGCGATCCGGAGAAACGAATTCCGGGTGCTGAATTAGCCGAACTGGTAGGGTTAGGTCATGACAGCCTCCACTCCATAGTCAGGAAAATGAAAATGATCATGCCCGACATTCCTTTTGCCGGAGAAAACCATGAAGGATATAGCTTGATCGGTGAACTAAACGAAAGTGACGGCGGTGGAAATAGTACTGATTTCGAGCCAATACGCCCAATCTGATACCGGAATGAGGAGTTTAGACTAGCAGCAGATTTCTTAAAGGAAGAAATTACTTTGAACAACACCGGCAAACGTGCTTCGAGAACTACGATACGTGGCTTAATTTATTTAATAGACAAAAAAAAAGGAAAACGACCATCCTCTCTACGCAGGCAGAGACGAACTCACCCAAGTCTTGTGGCGCCCCGATCTACCCCCGCCCAATCCGGCCAGTATCGCATACAAGCTGCGAAAGTTGTTTCGTAACTTTCCGATACAAACCGAAATCGGACAGGGATATCGTTTAGCGACTGAGAAACTATAATTCCAGTCCGGTCGCGCCTTTTTCCAACCGTTCATTAACTGCCTTAATATTCCGTACCCCTTCATCCAATAACCAGGCACGAAGTCCTGCTTCACCACCGGTACCAAAGGCCTTAACCCCATTTTGCCAGGTCGCACGTCCACAAAGAACTCCGGAATAAGCAACACCTGCCTCCGCTACTAATTCCAGCGATGCCAGGAATTGATCAATAGTTACTCCGGCACTTAAGTAGATAAACGGAATTTCACACTGTGCAGCTGCTTCCTGAGCGATTTTCTTGGCCTCATCGCGGGTATACGCTATCTCACCACCTGAAACAATACCTTCAACAAATAACACATTAAACGGCATCTCTACCTTCAGTACGTCTACTTTATATTCCGGAGCAGAAAATTCTTTCATATATGCCTTTACCATCTCCGGTTTAGCTTTAGCAAATTCCAGGCTCTTAGCATCTCCAACGGTATCCGAATAAGAAACTATCTCCAGAAAATACGGCATCTCTTCCCGCTCACATTCTTCACCAACTTGTCGAATAAAGTCTTTTTTAATGGTATTAACCTCATCAGTATCAAAGGGATCGTAGTACACCAGTAACTTCACCGCATCTGCACCTTCTTCCCGCAAGCGTGCAGCAGTGTACCCGTCAAGTAAATCCGGCAACCGACCTTTAACCGTAGCATCATATCCGGTCTTTTCATACGCCAGCAAAACACCGGTATCTGCATTTTTAACCTGTAAAGCCGGCATACCAAATTCCGAATCCAGCAATACCGCGCTGGCATACGGAGTTAATACCTCCACACAAACTTTCTTAAAAAGTTCAACCTCATGCTGAGAAGCTTCATGTCCCAAAGCCGAACCCAGCATCTTTGCCAATGATCCACGCTGATCAATTGCCATGGCACTCACGACATTTTTATCATTCAGAAGATTTTGTAATCGCTCTTTTTTACCGGCAGAAATTGCTCGCATTTTCATAACACTGACCTTTCTGTAAATCTAAACAGTTGATTTATATCACTAGTACGACTAAAGCACAAATGGGCGCTCGTTCTCATCAACTTCCCGGTCCCACTCTAAACGCGTATTTGCCAAGTCCATATCCAACGCCCGCAAGGCACTCAGTGCTTCGGGAGCCGAATCAACAATCGTAAAGACATTCAACTCTTCATCCCGAATCTTCATATTGCGGGAAAATGCGGCAATGATTTCATACCAGTGCTTTCCGCATAAAACTAACGGCTTATGGTGGCCAAAATAAAGTCTGGCCATTCCCCATGCCATCGCAAATTCACTAATTGTTCCCGTACCGCCGTTAAAGATCATATAAACCTGTCCATATTCAAGTAAACGGAGTGTTCTTTCCAGATAGTTTTTAGTTACAATTTCTTCATCGAGCACATTGCTGGTTGCTTTACCTTCAAAATTAACCGCGTTCTGTGGATAAAAAGTGACACCTATTGTTTTACCGCCACCCGCCTTTGCACCTCTCGATGCAGCTTCCATAACCCCCGGACCGCCACCGTCGACCACGGTGTAACCGGCTTCGGCCACTAGTTGCGCCGTTTCAAATGCCAGCTTATATTCTGCATCTGCTCGGGTAGAATCGGCAAAACCGAAGAATGCTACCCGCTCAATCTTAGCTGCAGGAAATGTTTTCTTCTTCTCTTTGTTTGATAATTTAATATCAGCCATAGTTATACACCTTTCAATCGTTGGTAATGCGCGATAATATCTTTTCCACTTAAATAAGACGTTCCCACTACCTCAGTTGCTCCGGCAGCTTTCAGTACAGTAATGGTTTCATCATTAACATGCCCGTCAACTTTGATCGAAATGTCCGGACAATACGCTCTAATTTTCCGTACCTCTTCCACTTGCTCAGGGATAAAAGGCAACCCGGAACCTCCCGGTATAATAGTCATAACTAATATCTGATCAAAATTACACAAATCAGCATGCAATTCCACAGGATTATCATGAGTAAATACAAGACCAAACTCCAGACCAAGTTTATGAGCTTGCTGCTGCACAAGTAAAGCCTGCGCATACGTTTCTAAGCCAAGTGAGTCAAAATGTACCAGTACACGGTTAAACCCGGCCTGTTTGCATTTCTCAAAATAGCCTACCGGATTATTAACCATTAAATGGGCTTCAAAGAAACAATTTTCAGGCAGTATCCCCATTTCTTCAACCGGAAGAAGTGTTGTATGCACATAATGGCCGTCGGCGATATCAATATGAATACCGTCATCACTGATGCCCTTAATCTCTTCAAGACGCGCAGAAAATTCTTCTTTGGAATGTACAAGTACACCTGGATAAACAATCATACCTCATTATGCCGTAAGTTAGTCTAATTTCAAGACCCTCTCAACCATCTCAATTTTTTTGAGACGCTGAATATGACGTTCGTCGCCGCTGAATTGTGTATCCAGCCAAACACGAACAATTTCATTTATTTCAACCGGAGTATTAACAGCAGCACCAAGAACCAGAATATTGGCATTATTATGCTCTTTTGACCGTTGCGCCATAAACACGGAGGTACACAACGCTGCCCGAACACCTTTAATTTTGTTGGCAGCAATATCCATCCCTATACCGGTATCACAGATGAGAATCCCCTGTCCAAATCCTTTGGCCACTCGTACTGCCACTTTTTGTGCATAATCAACATAGTCATCACCGGGCAACAATACCTCAGCCCCCAAATCTTCAAAAGGAACTTCAATCTGGTGCAGCAAATCCTTGATTAAATCCTTTGTCTCAAAACCGGCATGATCAGCACCAAGAAATATCATAGTAATACCACTTTAGCATGCCTGGAGAAGTGAATCAATTTGTAATTTCGCCCCGATTCTTCTACAGTAAAAGTATGTCTGCTCAAATTGTCATCACTACAGCCCCAACGGGACTAGGCCATATTCGTGTAACTAATGCCTTAGTCAGTGGTCTTCCAGCTGGTGAAAAAGCCCACATTCTCGGCGTTCAGGATGAGTCAATATCCTTTACCTATCACCTAATAAGCACCAATTACTATCTTCGTAAAATTCTCGAGTTTACCCAAACCAACCCGACAGCCGAAAAAATAGTCACGCCGCTTCTTGCGTATATTCAAACCAGGAAGGTAAATGAAACTATTCAACAACTACAGCACATAATTACCAGCGAGAATGCCGACAAATTGATTATTGTATCTACCCACGCTTTTATTGCGCACAAAATATCCCGGATCATCCGACATAATCAGGTCAATATACCCGTCTACCATGCCGTTGTAGTAACTGACGATTCACCGCAACGGTTTTGGATGGTTGATGCCGATAGTATCTTTGTACCCAGCTTTCAAACCAAAACCAAACTTGAAACGCTATTTAAAGAGGAGCACCGAAAAGCTCCTCCCATCACTGTTGCCCCGTACCCTATCAATCCCAAATACTGTCAGCTGCTCGAAAAACCGGTGTTATTTAATAAAACGGAACAACTAACGCCGGATAATCCACAAAAAGCGCGTATTTGTATACCGGTAAGCGGTGCAGCCGTGCAGCTGGATTTCTATAAAGACCTTATCAACGAACTAACCTGTCCTGACACCCGCGCCGAATGCCGGGAGTTCAAATTTTCAATAGTTACCCGTGAAGGCAACTATACCAGACCGTTTATTGAATATTTTAGAGAAAATCCCGAAGTTATTTTCCATATAGGTGCCAATGATATGCAAACAGTACAGCTCTACGATAGATTATATGAACAAGTTAACCCGCCATCACTGGAAATCACTAAACCGTCCGAACAATGTTTCAAAGTGCTAACCAGGCCGGACACCATTGCCGGACCGATCCTGCTGCTTACCGAACCGGTCGGCCGACAAGAATACGACAACATCAATTATCTGGAAAGATTTAAATTTTTACCTGACGGCGAAACACACCACCAACTCTATAGCCGGTTATGCACAAAAAATTACCCTATGAACATCAATCCATTTCCCCAATCGAATACCTGGCGTGCACTTCGGCTGCCAACCGACCCACAGGCTGCGGCCTTATTTATTATGAATGGATATAACTCGGGAATCTTTCTTTCCATGCAAAACTACCGGGGATATCAAACAACCGAAGAACTCGCCCCTAATGGCGTAGAACAAATTTGGCAAAAAGTGCTATCCGCTTAAACAACGAACTTTCCATCATCGTAAATAACTTTAGTCGAACCGTCCGGCAAATACGCAGTGACTTTCCGCTTCTCGGTAGAAATAATATCTGTATGTACTGCGCTATCATTAAAACCCATTTCTTCCCACTGAGCAGCACTCACTGTTGCCATATCACCGGCGTATGAATCCTTATACGACATGCCTACTGCCAAATGAGTGTTGCCTTGCTCCCCTCCGAAGTTCTCATCAAAAAGCGTCTCACCCATCAAACGGGTTATCCGAGACATCCGACTATCGGTAAGTGAATACTCTCCAATTTTATCAGCATTATGTACGGCAATCATATCTTTCAGTAATTGCTCATTCTCCGAAGCTGTAGCTTCAACAATAACTCCATCTTTAAACACTAATTTAATATCACTTATTCTATTCCCGTACCGGTATAACGGCTGGTTAAAATAAATGTGTCCATTAGTGCCCCGCCAATCTGGAGAAATAAATAGTTCGAAGGACGGAATATTTCTTCCCGATCCCCCCAGCCATTGGCGAGTAGCACCCAGCCGGACCCATAAATCACTGTGATCTCCTTCAACATGCAGCTTCTCAATTTTCATCTCATTCAACGTTGTTTTGAGCCGCTCCTGCTCGGAAAAAATTTCTCTCCAGCGTGAAATTGGATCATCCAGGTCCAGATAACAGGCTTTAATTATCTGTTCCCAATACTCTTCAAGCGTCATCCCGACATCCTGGGCCATCGCTTCAGTTCCAAAGCTGGCCAACACCCAGGTAAGCTTTCCTTTGTTCTCTTTATCAAACCGCCATTCCATATACGGTTTTTGTGCCTTACTATGATCCATCAATTTTTTGCTATCCACCCCTTTTAGCTCGTATTTATCATGTTCGGCGAGCATGCGAAGTATATGATCTGCCTGATCCACAATTCCCCGATAAAACTTATCTGCAAAAAAAGTCAGCTGTTCATCATTCGCCAACTCATAAAACTCACGGGCTGCTACCTCATCAGGCAAATAGTAAAATAATGGATGGCCTCCGGCAGAAAGAACAGACCTGCGCAGTGGCACAATCATAGCCTTTGCCGATTCGGGAATTGTCATAAAAACAACTTCACCTTTTTGTATACCGGTACCTCCACCCAACGCAAATTTAATCAGTAAATCAGCATATTTCTGTAAAATTTCATCTGATGGTCTATACATAACGGCTCCTAAGAAATCAGTAACAGATAAAGATATAACAGTTATATCAGATTTAAGTAGGAAAAATAAGACGGTTATGGTAAAATTGCATCAATGGCAAAAATGGAACATCCCCTCAGCTGGAAAGCGTTATTCCGAATTGTAACAATTATCGGGATTATTTGGCTCTGTTGGTACCTATTCGATACCATTCTCTTGATCGCGGTCTCAATAATGTTAGCCACAGCCTTATTTCCGATCGTCTATCGCCTAACTAAAAGAGGCTTATCTATTACCCTTGCATCGATTCTGGTCGTCTTTGTATTATTTATTCCTATCATTCTGATTATTGTGTCTATAGTCCCCGGACTTATTCAACAGTTCCCCGAAATAGGTACAAAATTAAGCGCTGCCCTAAACCGGTCAACATTACTGCCACCCGAATTGCGAAATATTAATCTCGGTCAGTATTCACAAAACGCAGCTTCGTATGTATGGCAATCAACTTCACGTATAACGGGGTATATCGCCAGTTTCTTTACCGTCATTTTCCTAACGCTCTATTTCCTGATTGATTCCAAACGGTTAAATGAAATAGTCCTCTCACTCATTCCTGAGGACAATCAGGAAAAAGTTAAAAAGCTCGCCGACGAAGTAACACGCATCAATGGACAATATATTCGCGGAAATTTATTAATCTCGGCTATCTGCGGAACGGTAACCTTTATTGGCCTCTCCATCTTCAACGTTCCTTACGCAGGTGCCCTGGCCCTGTTTGCAGCACTCACCGATCTTCTCCCTCAAATTGGAGCATTCATCGGTGCAACACCGGCAGTAATTATTGCTTTTGCAATATCACCCTCTACCGGGGTTCTCACACTGCTGCTCTTCATTGTGTACCAGCAAATTGAAAACAATATTCTTTCACCAAACATTTACAACAAAGCCCTGGATCTTTCCCCTGCACTGAGCTTCATTGCTGTTCTTATTGGTGGATCTTTAGCTGGAATAATCGGGGCATTTATTGCACTTCCTATCGCCGCCAGTGTTCCCACTATCGTCGAATATCTTACCGATCAGCAAAAATAATAATCAATGAGATTCCAGATACCGGCTTTTCTTACTACACTCTTCACTGCAACCGCCCATAAATTTTTGATCACACGCAACACAGCACACAAACTGCTCGTTACACAAAACATTGGCACAGTTGATCATCCGGGGGGTAGCAATACCGCAATGTAAACAATGCGAAACAATAATCTCTTTTTCCGGAGTATTAATATCCACCATAATCCGCTTATCAAATACGTAACATTTACCTTCCCAGCCGTCATCGGGAAATTGTTCACCATAGGTTACGATTCCACCATCCAGCTGGTATACATTTTCAAATCCTTCTTTTTTCATTAAAGCTGAAAATTTCTCGCAACGAACACCACCTGTACAATACGTTACTACTTTCTTATTTTTCAAAAACTCATATTCTTTAAGTTTAGCCGGCAGATCGCGAAAATTTTCAACATCCGGAGTTATGGCATTGCGGAATTTACCTACTGCCGATTCATAATTATTACGGGCATCAAACAAATAAAACTCCTCACCGCTATGCAGCAAGGCATTTAAATCCGCAGGCGAAATATGCTGGGCACCTTCTGCAGCACGCACATCATCACTGGTTCCCAGCGTCACAATTTCGTTCCGTACAGCGACTCGCAATTTAGGAAATACCTGCTCATCAGCAGTACTGACTTTGTAAATTATATCTGCGAATCGTGAATCATTTCCCGTAATTCGTTTGTATTCTTCAATCTGCTCAGGCTCGCCACAAACAGTTCCATTGATACCTTCTGTAGCGATCAAAATACGACCTTTGAGACCCAACTGCTCGCACAGTGTAAATTGCCAATCCCGAACTTCCTGGGGATCAGCGATATCAACGTATTTATAATAAAGAAGAACCGTATACATGAGATTACCTTCCTATACCAAAATACTGCGCAAAAGCAGCATAAAGTTTCTCCCGGTACTCAGGATTATATAACACAAAACGCGGATCGGTGCTATTTACATATTTCTCCAGATCGGCAATTGGCACAAAGGCCACCTCCTGTGTTTCTGTGGCATCAGGCGTAAAGATATCTACATTTGCATCAATAACATAGATATACACATCATTAAACTCATTATCAATAAATGCGGAGTCCGTATGATCCATGTGACGCTTAATAGTAAAAAGATAGGCTAAGGAATTAGTATCAATCGGAACACCCAATTCCTCACCGATCTCCCGTTCGGCAGTAGTGAGAGAATCGTCTCCTGCTGAAATATGTCCGGCGCACGAAATATCCCAGGCGCCGGCAGCGGTATCTTTATCTGCAGCCCGCTTTTGAACTAGTACTTCACCTCGAGGATTGATAATCCAGACATGAACTGACCGGTGCCAGTCACCATTCTGGTGAACTGCAACCCGGGGCTTCTGAAGACCGGTCTTAATGCCGTTTTCGTTTAAGATATCGAATAATTCACTCATCCGATCATTTTACTATAGTAAGGCCGAAAAATAAAGACATCTGGAAGACATCAGGATGTAAAATAAAGCGCCCCATAAATACCAATGATCACCCCGACTATTATGATAAGCAGAAAAAAAAGTACAAAGAACATCAAACTATCACTAAAATGCTCTTTTTGAGGCTTCTTAACAATTTGGCCTTCCAGCTGATCCAAATACGGATCTTCACGGTAATTCGTAGGATTCACTACTTCAGGCATGCTTCTACTGTACACTACCTAACGGGCATGAGTCCAGTCAGTATACCCCATATTCTTACCGGAACTGGCCGATTGGGTCGGATAGCTTGTTCCCCCATAGTAATTAACTACCCAGGGAATCCAGGTATCGTCTCCTGAAGCCGGATTGGTATATCCGGAACCGGCCGACTCCCCCCGCTGATACAAAATATCCATTGCTCGCACCACCGCCGAATCCCCATCACTAAAAGGAACCAGTCCTGCGCGATGGAGAATAACTGCCGTCACCACATAGCCCTGCATTCCTTCCCACATATAACCGGTTGCTGCGGGCGGCCATTTGTAGTCTGCAGCCCGGCGCCAATCCTCAGGTAAGACACCGGAAACATTTCGACCTTGAATCGTTGCCCCTTTCCGGTTAACTCCGGCCTTATTATTCGGATCGGCATGCCAGTTAGTATCAGTAAAAACCATCTTCGGAGATTTGGCAGTACCGTTAAAGGCTTTATGTGCCAATACAACCGTTTGCTTCAAGCTTGAATCATTAAGATATATTGCCGCGGCAGCCAGAGACGCCCGTGCATGACCTCCCCAGTTATTAGACGAATTTTCAGCAGTTCCAAGTACTCCCGAGCCTCCACTATGACCGGAAACATTCACCGTTAACATTCTTCGTACCCACGCCTCAAAGGCGGCATCATGGTACCCGATAATATCTGCGGCAATGATATACGTCTGAAGCCCGCGCGAAAGCTCAAGTGCACGGGAAAGACTGGACGAAGTAGCTGCAGTCAGTCCGGCAATTGTTTTCGCCCGCATAGCCGAATCATTGTTACGAACAGCAACGAGTGCCCCGGCTAACGTATGCACGTCATGATCACAATTATTATCATTTAAGCATGCTCCGCCCCAACTACTATTTGCAGCACTTACAACCACGTTCCAGGCTGAACCACTGGTTGGCAGCTTCATAATTTCATCTTTAGATAACCACACTCCCTGACTTTGACCAACGGGAGGCAGTGATGGAGACGGTCGAACTGTTGGGGATGCTGTTGGCTCACCGGTCGAAGTAGGGGCAGTCAATGGTTGAAGCGCAACTAAATACATTGAATATGCAGTACCGTCATCCGAAGCCGAATAAAACGGTATATTCCCTGCTGAAACATCCCGATAATATATTTCATATAAACCAATCAAGCCCAAATCATTTTTACGCAACACAAATTGCTGTAAATTAGTCATGTCGTCATTAGTCATACGGGTATACTGGCTTCGGATCCACGCAGGTGCCTGCTTTCCCGGAATATACCGGGAAAGAATATATACTCGCGCCGAACGGTTGGTTTGTATTGACCAGTTAAGGGATAAACTATCTTTAATCCCGACATTTGGGCTTCGTACATAGGGCAACGCCTGCAATGCACTGGGCATACCAAAAAAAGTGAACCGGGAATCATCGGTATAAATTTGTTGACCAGTAGTTAAGCACCCATTTACAAAAGAATATCCTGCCGGAGAATTAACCGTATAGAAACTTGAATCACATGCAGCAGTACAGGGTTCAATTTTTTGGAGATCCCTCGCCCGGTATTCCCGGACCGCAATAACGAAGGTTACAGAAAAAAGTATAAAAAGAACTATAGTAAGGTATAAATGAAGCTTTTTTTTAAGAAATTTAGGCATGCTTTAATTATCATAGGCAAAACCTGCAGGAAATAAAAGTGACGAAAATCACTGCTTAGCACTCTAATTCAACGATTGCTAAATTTGACAAAATTATTTATAATAATTTAAGAATTATATAAAGAGTAGCTGCGCATCTAAGTCGGTTTTGCGCTATCGAACTTCCGCCCTGGGGAAAGCTTAAGATTATGACTTAACCTATTTCTTGACCAAGGTTAAGTGAGGCTGACTGGAGCTTGTGAGATAGTGCAAAAACGACTTAAGTAAGCAAGTTACAAACTTAAGGATTACTATGAACACCAACCTACCACCAGACTACGATGACGGGAGCGAAAACGCTCTGCAGAAATTTACCCACAACCTCACCGAAGACGCCAGAAACGGCAAACTTGACCCTGTCATTGGACGCAATGAAGAAATACGCCGTGTAATGCAAGTACTTTCCCGGCGCACTAAAAACAACCCTGTTTTGATCGGTGATCCCGGGGTTGGAAAAACAGCCATAGTTGAAGGGCTTGCTCAACGTATCATTTCCAAAGATGTACCTGAGACATTACAAAATAAAGAACTCCTCGTTTTGGATATTGCCATGGTTCTCGCAGGAGCAAAGTATCGTGGTGAGTTTGAAGAACGAATTAAAAACATTGTCAAAACTATTGAGAAGGACCCGGACAAATACATCCTCTTTATTGATGAATTACATATCCTTGTCGGTGCCGGAGGCGGTGGAGAAGGTGCTATGGATGCGGCAAATATCCTGAAACCGGCTCTCGCTCGTGGCCAACTTCGTTGTATTGGCGCAACTACAGTCAAAGAATATCGGCACTATATCGAAAAAGACCAGGCACTGGAACGCCGCTTTCAGCCGGTCTTTGTTGGAGAACCATCTCACGAAGACTCAATTACCATTCTACGGGGAATTAAAGAAAAATATGAACTGCATCATGGCATCCGCATTACCGACGATGCCTTGATTGCAGCAGTCGAACTTTCGACTAGATATATAACCGACCGCTTTCTGCCCGACAAAGCCGTTGATTTAATCGATGAAGCAACCAGTGCCCTTAAAATCGAAACACAGTCCATGCCCATCGAACTCGACACTATGAAACGCCGCATGATCCAGTTGGAAATCGAACAGGCAGCCTTAAAAAAAGAAAAAACAGAAAGTGCCAAAGAAAGACTAACCCACATCGCCGCCGAATTACTCACTCTTAAAGATAAATCGCAGGAAATGGAAAAAGAATGGCAGGAGCAGAAAAAACTGATTGCCGAAATTCAAAAAGCCAAAACTGAAATCGACAAAACGCGAGCTGAGCTGGAAAAAGCCCAGCGGGAAGTAGACCTGCAGAAAGCAGCCGAACTCCAATATGGAAAAATTCCTCAACTCGAAGAAAAATTAAAGCAAGCCGATAAAGAGTGGACACAAATACCTGAAGAGAAACGCATTCTACGCGAGGAGGTAACTTCTGAAGATATTGCCAAAGTAGTTGCCCGGTGGACCGGTATACCCGTTACTAAATTAATGATGTCCGAATCACAAAAACTGGAACATCTCGAAGCGGAACTTCAGAAGCGGGTTATTGGCCAGGATGAAGCACTGCATAAAGTTGCCAACGCTATTCGCCGATCACGTGTCGGACTGTCACAACCCAACAAGCCGATCGGATCTTTCCTTTTTCTCGGACCAACAGGTGTTGGTAAAACTGAGACCGCCAAAGCCCTCGCGGAGTTCCTCTTTAATGACGAGAGTGCTCTAATCCGCATTGATATGACCGAATACACCGAACCCCACAACGTTGCCCGTTTAATCGGCGCACCTCCGGGCTATGTCGGATATGAAGAAGGAGGTCAACTTTCCGAAGCTGTCAGGCGCCGACCGTATTCTGTCGTTCTCTTCGACGAAGTGGAGAAAGCCCATCCTCAAGTTTTTAACGTTTTCCTGCAAATACTGGACGATGGACGCTTAACCGACGGTAATGGCCGGGTTATCGACTTCAAAAACACCGTGATTATCATGACCTCTAACCTGCCCGAAGAAGAACTCAAAACCTTTTTCCGTCCCGAATTCCTGAATCGGCTCGACAATATCGTGCTCTTTAATAAACTAACTGAGTCGAACCTCGAACATATCGTCGATATACAGCTGGAGCAAATTCGACAACGTCTCGAAAGGCAACTTCTCAAAATGGAAATATCGCCAAAGGTTAAAACCTTATTAGCTAAAATTGGCTATGACCCGGTGTATGGAGCCCGCCCGCTTCGTCGCATGCTGGAATCGACCATTCTCGATGAAGTTGCCTTACAAGTCATCGAAGGCCGGAAAAAGCCCGGAGACGGAATAAAAATTGAGGTTAGCAACGGAAAAATAGTGATTGACTAATTGAGTTCAGTGCTACTTGCTTTTACCATAAAAAAGTGTAAAATAGCTGATTACTATAGGTCAGCAAGATTTTATGCTTAAAAAAGGTAAAAATACCCTCCTCGGATTCATCATAATAGCTCTGTTTACCTATATACTTTCACTTGTAGTACCTCCTGCCAACTTTTCACCTACCCCGGTTAACGCTGAAGGCGGGTTCACGTTTGTCACCACCGGCGACTATGGATATAACAGCATCGCTACAGCCACGCTCAACAAAATTAAAGAACTCAACCCGGCGTTTAGCCTCACAAACGGCGATCTAAGCTACGATGAGATCACTCCTGAATCAGCCTGGTGCTCCTACGTTAAAGGAATTGTCGGGGAAACTTTTCCCTTCGAAATTGTAGCAGGGAACCACGAAGCCGGCGACCCTCCCGGTGGACATATTGATAACTTTACCCCATGTCTTCCTCACCGCATGGATAATATTTCCGGCACCTATGGCTGGGAATACTACTTTGACCATCAAAACGCCCGGTTTATTCAAATATCTCCTGGAATGGCCGAAGGGCCGCTACTACTGGATTACAGCCTTGGATCGAGCCATTACAACTGGACAGCCAATGCGATTGACTCAGCTCGTGCTAAAGGTATCAAATGGATCATTGTAACCATGCACGAAAACTGCATTACCATGGGCGACAAAACCTGTGATATCGGCCCGGATATACTTAATCTCCTTATAGAAAAGAAAGTTGATCTCATTTTTCAGGGTCATGATCACACGTACCAGCGGAGCAAACAGCTGGCGTTTAACCCTAATTGTCCCCGAATTATCCCTGGCAACTACAATAGCAATTGCGTGTCCAATACGGGGTCAAATGGAGCATATGCTAAAGGGGCAGGAAGCATCTTGAATATTGTTGGAACAGCCGGAGCTGGACTATATACAGTCAACACAGCCGACTCGGAAGCTGGATACTTCGCTAAATGGATGGGCTCCAATAACCAGCCACGACACGGACTGGTTAAAGTTACCGTTACCGAAAATCAGCTGGTAGCTTCATTTGTCGGCTCAACTACCGAATCATCCTTCACAGATTCATATACAATTACCGACACATCCGTAACACCTACTCCAAGCTCGTCGGTAGCACCAACAGCTACCCCGATTCCCACCTTTACGCCAATACGACTCACCACCGGCAATAACTATACCGATCCAAGCAATAACCAGTGGAATCATGACGCCAGCTACGCCGACGGCGGCTCTACCTACACCACTACCAACACAATCGCAAATACCACAACACCGAAATTGTATCAGTCTGAACGATACGGTAAGGACATTAACTATGGATTTAATGTACCCAATGGAACATATGAAGTAAAAGTTAAGTTTTCGGAAATTTATTTTACCCAAGCCGGCGAACGAATTTTTAACCTCAATCTAAACGGAAACCTGGTTCTCGAAAATTTTGACATTCTCTCCGAAGTTGCACCCTTCTCCGCACTCGACAAGACCTTTACGGTAAATGTAACCGATCAAAAAATTAACCTGGATTTCTCTACAACCAAAGATAATGCCAAACTTGCTGCACTCGAGATTACTCGTATCAGCGGCCCATCACCAACCGTATCTCCAACTCCCAGCCCATCAGTGAGCCCAACAGCGACCCCCACTCCAAGCTTCACTCCAATTCGACTCAACACCGGTACAACAACAGTAGATACACAAAACCAAACCTGGATCAGCGACAATGGCAAAGTTTCAGGAGGAACTACCTACACGGTTAATAGCACAATCGCTAATACAAGTAACCAGAAACTCTTCCAATCCGAACGCTACGGAAATACATTTAACTATACATTTACTGTCCCTAATGGCAATTACACCGTTAACCTTAACTTCTCTGAAATATATTTCACGCAGGCTGGTGAACGCATTTTTAACGTTGATATCAACGGGAACCGGGTACTGTCAAATTACGATATCCTGGCACAAACAGCTCCATATGCTGCCGTCACTAAATCCTTTCCGGCAACAGTTACCGACGGTAAAATTGTCATAAATTTCACTACCGTAAAGGACAATGCTAAAATTGCCTCCTTAGAGATTGTATCGTCATCTGGGCCAACTACTTCACCAACAGCCAGTCCATCCCCAACACCAACTACTACCCCAACTCCAACCCCGACAACAACCCCTACACCAACCCCTACTTTCTCACCGATTCGACTGAATACCGGAACGTCAGTGCTCGACACACAAAACAATACCTGGTCTACCGATACAGCTCAAAACGCAGGTGGAGAAACGTATACGGTCAATAACACGATCGCCAATACTGCCAATCCAAAATTATTCCAGTCCGAACGCTATGGTCAAACCCTTACCTACAACTTTACCGTCCCCAACGGTTCGTATAACCTCAACTTAAATCTTTCAGAAATCTACTTCACCCAGGCCGGCGAACGTATCTTCAATGTTGATATTAATGGAACACGAGTCCTCAGCAACTTTGATATTCTCACCCAGGTTGCACCATTCACCGCACTCACAAAATCCTTCCCGGTTACGGTTACCAATGGTAAGATCCAAATTGTCTTTACGACAATTAAAGACAACGCCAAATTGGCTTCACTGGAAATTGTACCGGCAACCAATCCGACAGCAACTCCACAACCAACAATTACACCAACGCCTACCGTTACACCAACCCCATCAACCACGGCAACACCCACCCCTACTCCAACCACAACGCCAACTCCGGTCCCCAGTGGTGTTGTTAACGGACTAAACGCCACCTATTACGATAATATGGATTTTACAGGCACATCTGTTACCCGAATTGATCCACAAGTATACTTTGACTGGATGCACGGAGCGCCAACACCATCCATGGGCACCGATACCTTCTCCGCCCGTTGGACAGGATTCATCGTACCCAATTACTCCGAGAACTATACTTTTTACACCGATTCCGACGACGGGGTTCGCGTTTGGATAAATAACGTTCTGATTATAGATAAATGGATCGACCAGGGAGTAACTGAGCATTCGGGGTCAATCGTTTTACAAGCCAACCAGAAGTATGCGGTTAAAGTTGAGTATTACGATAACTCGGGTGGTGCCAGCTGCAAACTGCGCTGGAGCTCCGTATCTCAAGTTAAACAAACTGTTCCACAAAGCGCCTTCTTAACGCAGTAATCAAACTTATATAATCCGTTTCCAACACCATTTCCGCATTGGACAATGTTCACAATCGGGCATTTTATTAGCAAAACAATACTGTCGTCCTATTAATATCACTTGTTTCGGAGCATTAACCCAATTCTCTTGTGGCCATTGCTCTATTAAATCAAGTTCTATCTTCTTTGGATCAGTAGCGTCCGTCCAACCGATACGATACGACACCCGCTTTACGTGGGTATCTACCACAACCCCAAGTGCTTTTTTATAAATATCAGCAATAATCACATTCGCCACTTTCCGCCCCACTCCAGGTAACCGAAGTAAATCATCAATTGTATCCGGAACGTTCCCCTCAAACTCCTCATCAATAATTCTAGCCATCGCTACTAAATTTTTAGCTTTCGTTCGAAAATAGTTAATCCGGTTAATAAGCAAATTAACCTCCTCCACTCGGGCATCCTTTAATGCTTTTGCGTCAGGAAACCGCTCAAAGAGTGCCGGGGTAACTTTATTTACCAGCAGGTCCGTTGTTTGAGCAGATAAAATAACCGCAACCAGTAGTTCAAATGGAGTTTTATGATTTAAAAAAGGCAGTACCTCACCATAAACCTCATCAAGTTTTTGCAGCATCGCCAATGTATCTTCACTGTTTCGCATATTTTGATTGTACCAGACACACAATACAAAATGTTATAATAATACAATGACAAAACTAAACATTTCAAAAACAAATTGGGATTTATCCCCCTTATTACATTCAGATGACGATCCACAAATCGAGCAGCAAAAACAAAAAGTAACTGAAGAATCTAATAAATTTATCAATAAATGGAAAGACCGCGAAGATTACCTTCAAAATCCTAGTGTGCTCAAAGAAGCATTAGATGAGTACGAAAATTGGCAACACCACTATGGCACGTCGGGAGATTTCGGCTATTATTTTTCTCTACGAAGTGCACAAGACTCGGTTAGCCCGGAAATTAAGGCTAAAGAAAACCAGATCGAAGATTTTGCCAATAAAATTCAAAATGATATTCAATTTTTTGAAATGCGTATCTCCAAAATTCCTAAGGAACAACAACAAAAGTTTCTTGATGAACCTTCCTTGGCATCGTATAAACACTACATAGAAAATCTCTTTAAGCAGTCGAAATATCTCTTAAGCGAAGCCGAAGAAAAAATAATGAACCTGAAATCCAGCACCTCACACTATAACTGGGTCAAAATGACATCCACTTTTCTTTCTAAAGAGGAAGCCGAAATTATCATGGAAGACGGTACCGGAAAAGTACAAAACTTTTCCGAAATCGCCACCTTAACTTCGAGTAAAAATAAAGCAACCCGGGATAGTGCAGCCGAAGCGTTTCATACAATTAATGCCAAATGGGCTGAAGTTGCTGAAAATGAAATCAACTCAATATTCTCCAATAAAAAAACCAACGATGAATTACGCGGCATGGAACGACCCGACACCGCTCGACACCTAGCTGATGACATTGAAACAGAAGTCGTCGACGCACTTGTCGAAGCAGTTTCTTCCCGCAACAGTATCCCCCGGAAATTCTATCAAATAAAAGCAAAACTCATGGGGCAATCGAAACTTGCCTATCACGAACGCAATGTCGAATATGGTGAAATAGATAAAAAGTATACCTATCAGGAGGCAGTTGATCTCGTTTACCATGTCTTTACCCAACTCGATCCTAAATTTGCCGAAATCGCCAAAATGTTTGTAGAAACCGGCAAAGTCGACGCCCTTCCTCAAAAAGGCAAGCGCGGCGGTGCTTTCTGTGCATATAATCTTAAATCCCAACCAACCTACACCTTATTAAACTTCACTGAACGACTGAACGATGTACTCACCATCGCCCACGAATTCGGCCATGGCATCAATGACGAATTAATGAAAGAAAAACAAAATGCACTTAACTTCGGCACACCAACCTCTACCGCCGAAGTAGCCAGTACCTTTATGGAAGATTTTGTCCTGCAGGAACTCGTAAAAGAATCCGACGATGAACTTAAATTAGCAATTATGATGATGAAATTAAACGACGATGTTTCGTCTATTTTCCGACAGGTAGCCTGTTATAAATTTGAACAGGATCTTCATGCAGCATTCCGCGCCAAAGGTTACCTTTCCAAAGAAGATATTGGCGAGATTTTTACCAAAAATATGTCCGCCTATATGGGGGAAGCGGTTGAACAATCCGAAGGAGCGCAAAACTGGTGGGTTTACTGGTCACATATTCGCTCATTCTTCTACGTATATTCTTATGCCAGTGGCCTGCTGATCTCGAAATCCTTACAAGGTGCAGTCAAAGAGGATGCTTCGTTTGTTGAAAAAGTCAAAGAATTTTTATCTTCCGGCACATCAGACTCACCAAAAAATATCTTTGCCAAAATGGATGTAAACATTGCTGATAAAAATTTCTGGAACAAAGGATTGGACGAAATTGAAAGTTTACTGTCTGAAACCGAAGAGTTGGCCAGAAAACTCAAGAAAATAGACTAGAATTATAAAACGGTATCAATAACACCACCACCCAGAAGCACCCGATCTCGGTAAAACACCGCGCTCTGTCCTGGCGTAATGCCCCGTTGCGGCGTTGCCAACTCAACTCGTACGGTATCTCCATCTTTAACAACTTTTCCTTCGTTAAATCCACCCATGTGCCGCAACCGAACCTGACAATCAACCTCGACAGCTATTTCGTCAGCAAAGGTTGAAGAATGCACAGTAAATGAAGTTTTATCAGTTTGACCGCTTTTACCGACAATCAACTGATTAAGATCCTTGTTAAAGCCAACAACATAATAAGGAACTACTTTATTAGTAGTAAATCCTCGACGCTGGCCAATCGCATAAAATGGCAACCCGTTATGTTTGCCTATAATTTCACCTTCAACAGTCACTACATCACCGGGCACCACATATTCAGGCATATGACGCATGAGAAAATCACGATAGTTATCTCCCGGAATAAAACAAATATCAAAACTCTCCTTGGAAGAAGCCACCGGTAAATTCCAGTCAACCGCCAGTTTACGAACATCATCCTTCACCATATTTCCCAACGGAAATACGAGGCGCACCAGATCTTCCTGCTTCATCGTATACAAAAAATACGACTGATCCTTTTTATCATCATTACCCATCTTCAGAAATAATGGATCGTGATTAGGAAACGCTTCCAGTATCTCTGCGCGTTTCTCCATTGCGTCATATGCTAAAACCTCATATTGATCACCATGCTGTTGCACTACATTAATATAATGCCCGGTTGCCAGCATATCAAAACCAAGCCCTTGCACATATTTAACTAATCGTCCGGTCTTAATTTTTCGGTTACAGACAACACAAGGATTAGGCGTTCGTAAAGATTTAAATTCATCAAGGAAATACTCAACAACTGTTTCCTTGAAGATATCTTCAAAGTTGAAAGTATAGAACGGAATACCCAGCATATCACACGTCTTTCGGGCCGCCATTAAGCTCTCGGTCGAACAACACTTGTTCTCCCGGGATAAATAGGGGTCATATTCGGCCCAAAAATGCAGATGCACACCGGCCACATCGTATCCGGCATCTACCAGAAGTTTCGCCGAAACCCCTGAGTCAACGCCACCGGACATCCCGACAGCCACTTTTAACCGTTTTGCCATGAGGATATTATACCAGATAGACGGGCAAAACCCGAATTAGTCCTGTTTTGTGAGTTTACGAAAAGCAAACTGCAATTTACGCAGGGCCGTAACCTCAATTTGTCTTACCCGCTCCCGCTTAATACCATACTCTTTACCTATTGCTTCTAGGGTATCTCGCTCTCCCGAAGGCTGTATTCTCCGCAGTAAGATATCTCTTTCTCGGTTGGTTAACGCTTCAAGAGCTTGAGTTAGTCGTGGTCCAAAAATATGGTCCATCTCTGTGAAATCATGCGCAGTAGCATCAGGTATTATCTCAGCAAACGTAGTTTGTGATTCGCCACTTGCGTCAACATTTTGATCAAAGGAAACTGATGAGTTTTCAGCAACTATAGGATCCACAAGTCGTATCAAGTTAGATATACGAGTAAAGGAATACTTGCCGTTCCCCAGTAATTGAGCGACGGCCTCCTCTACGGCAACCGTTGCCTGAACCTCGTTCATTCGCTCAGCAGTATACCGTACCAGTTTTTCAAGAGCCATTTCGACAGAAGTAAACGGTAATCCTAACGCAGTGGCTTCAGCTATAATACGTTGTTTCAATGTATGATACGCATATCGAGCCTCACGCCGCATCAAAATCTGCCTGTTACGTAACACTTCTCCATACATATCGACTTTCACATATTTCATAAAGTAGCTCGAATACTGACTACCGTGTCGCCAATCATACGTATCAATTGCTCTCAAAGCACCAATTACTCCACTACCGTATAAATCCTGTAACAAAGATACATCAGGCACCAGACCTTTGTACTTAAATACGATATCCAACACCATCCGTAAATTCCTGAACAAAAGCTCTTGACGGTATGGCTCCGACTCCAGCCCAAGCAATAACGCACGCTCCAGATCCTGAGTAAGAAGAACATTCTCGGCCGGGCTTGCTTGTTTAAAATAACCCGCTAAATTAAACATCTGCTGCATGGAATCTATTGGTGGAATATCGGCAGGTACTTCAAATAGTGGACGTAATACCGGCTTATCCGTCTTCGATAGTTGGGGCTCAACAACACTAACTATTTGACCAAGATTATCAACATTATTTGCTAAGCCGACTTTCTCATATAAAATTTCAGGAATAAAATCGCGAAGAAATGCAACAACTACTGTCGCCTCAAGCCCTGCTGCCACCGCTACGCTAGATACAAAATATGCAGTATACGCATAAAACAGATCATCCTTATTGGGAGTATCACCACTCAATATGTTGAGATCAGAGAGGTGCAAGCCCAAATCCCGGGAAATAGCAGGAGCATACATCGACATAAAATCTCTTAAATTTAGAGTACGCACGGCTTTTTCTACTGATGTATTTTTAGCATCTATACTGCGTTGTAACAGTTGACCATAGCTCGCAATTGCATCTTCATGGATTATTCTTTTAATAGTATCAGGATCCACAGATTCACCACTCTCTAAGCGTCGCTTCAATAACTCGAGTGGCATCAAGGATTTTACATCGACCTCTCCATCTCTGATGGCTTTTCTACGGCTTTTTCTCCTATCGCCTTTACTTGTTGTATCTTGAGGTTGAAAGCCCGTAGTCTCCTCCTCAGCCGAAGGCGGATTAAGGTGAGAAGTGATCAGACCAATCATCCGATTATGGTGTTCTAAATCTTGCACTATTTCCCGTGGTAAGTGGTTACTGCCTGGCAAAGAAACAATATGATCCCGTGCGTGCTCGTGAAGCAATAAAACTCTTTCCGGAGACCGTGCGAATAACCGGTTCTGAAGAATTGTTCGCACTGCCGGAAGAATAGTTATATCAAGGCCATCTCCTAGGGTATATCCAGTTCGTTGTAACGCTAAAAACAAATTCTGCTGGGATAGAAAATCCGGAATTGTAATTTCCGGAAAAAACCGTTTACATACTATTACCATCTGCTCGCGATCAAACCGATTTAAGGAACACAGTGCTTCAAATAAATTTCCAATTTTTGTGTCATGTAATATTTCAGATTGAGCCAAAATCAAATCTCCAAGCTCATCATATACTCCCGCTGCATTTTGTAGTAAATATTCTACTGGGTTTTCCCTGTTCAATAGCTCTGCAACTCGTCGGTTCAACAAAGGTACACCTTGGGTAAATCTAAAAATTAATTCGGCAACGTCATTTCCGACTCCAAGCTGCTCCGCCGTCTCAGATATCGAAAGTGCATCCAAAACAACAGTCTCGAACTTACTTTCAAGAGAAGGTGCTAAGCTCGGGACAGATCTCCCAAGGAGCATAATCAACGACTTATGATTCGGATTGGATATTTTTGTTCCGAATATTTGACCAATACTCATCTGTTCTTTACGGGGTAGCTCACTCATTCCGTCAATAAGCACCGCACGTCGCGTTTCCGAAGTACTATCTAAAATTTCCCGTAAACGTTCGATATCTTCCCCGGGAAAACGCAACTGTTGTTCGTGCTGACCAGGAGCATGGATCTTTACATGCATTAAATCATCACGGTATTGAATCAAAATTGCGTTTGGCAATGTGTTCAGAATAGAATCAACAAAATGGGTTTTACCATAACCTGGTGGTCCTTGAACCATAACTGCACGTCCATTGATTTCCTCGGCTTCCCAACGAGCAACGAGTTTTTTAAGACGAGATCTCGGACGCTCAGTGGTAACCACTTCAGGTTGTGCATCAACACTAAATGCCGTTTGTTCTATACCCATCTTACCTCTTTTCGAAGCTTACGCCGCCACACTCAACTCTCTAAATTTCCGATGGTGTCTATCAAGTAATGCACAATCTTCCAAATCACCTAACGTCTCCGGCACATCATTGGCCGCAATAGCGCGCAATGGCTTACCATCGGCAAACAAGTTATAATCCTTATCACGCATTACTTGGTATGTATTGCCTGACTCATCATGATGTTTCATACCTTCCACAGGAACTAACCCTTCAATTGAATATCCAAACATAATCCTCCTTATGCACTTTCAATCCCGTCTGAGCTAACCCACACTAAGGGAACAGAACCTAACTGCATATCTGCTAAAACTTGGGCCACCATCGGCCGGAGTACCCCGTCTTCTACGATCAACGGAATCGAATGAGTCTGGGCAAATTTTATCAGCGTTCGTAAACTGCTATCAGACAAGTAAGCTGAAATTGTACTTAACAGCACTAGGGCGGTAACTCGTTTTCCCCTTACTTTAGCTCTAAATAAGCTATTTACGAGAGTTCCACGGGTAAGAATTACAGAATCCATGTCGGGATTTCCATAGGGGATACTGTCGATTTTGAGCTCATGAAGCAGGTGCTTCCCGAAAACCTCAGCATGAGGGATAAGAAACGTATCATAGTCAAATCGCACAAGCGACTGCAATAATGTTTCCCAGACAATAATACCGTCAGTCGAGCCCGACTCCTGCTTAACCTGATGAAATTTTGAACTCAAATATGATAAAGGCTTCATATATCCAGGGATAGCATTAATAATAAAAATGTAGTATAATAACCCATAGTATTTTTTGATGGACAAAACATGGACAAATACCCAATAAGCAGGTTCATTGTCTCACCACAAACTGAGGCTAACCGAGTCCTCCACACCATGGTACAAACCGCCAATGGTTTCTATTTTACGCATAAATTTGCCGTATTACCGTATTTAGAAGCAAAGAATCCCTCATCGGTCCACCTTCCCAAGCTGGATTTCAGTCAGAACGATCTCTGGACTAATCTGAAAGAAATACATGACGTAATTCCATTAAATTATCCAGAATCTCAAAGTCAGGCGGTAGAAAAGCTACTCTCCCCTATCTCCAGTGAAGTATCTCAAACAGCAGGCAGATTTAAAGAGGAATGGGGAAAAGTCGAGGCCAGATTCTGGAAATTCATCAACGAGGTTATGCCGGCATATGTCAACAATATCGAAGATATTGAAGTCAGAGTGACACAGTATGGCTCCAAAGTATCGTTTGAACGCGTATCGGCAACTCAAAAAAACGATTTTATTGCTACATCCGTGAGGATATGAGTATCGCGAACATTGGTGAAGCCATTATTCAGGGGTTACTTTATGCCGAGAATGAACACCATCCTATGTCCTGGGAAGCCAAAGAAAGTATTGCCGACTTTCTCATCCAAAAACTAGTTGAAAAGGACATCTTTCAAGAATTTAAGCCTACCCTTGCCCCTCTTAATCAACAATCAGATAACCTGCTCAAAAAATCCAATGAATATTTAGCTATGCTTGGTTTCTGTTTTGAAAAACCATTCAAAAAAGATAATAACTTAGTATATTTAAACAACACTGTCATCTCAGCGAAACTTACCTCAATACAACACATTATTCTTGCATTATTAATAGATAAGGAAAATCAAACAGTAAGTTACGACGAGCTCGGAGATATTATCTGGACACAGGAAGATGACTTTTCTATCTGGGCAATCAATAAAAATCTACAACGCCTTAGAACTAAACTGATTTCACTCGGCGCTAAACCGGATTGTATTCAACCGGTTAAAGGAAAAGGATATTGCTTAAATAATCTTTAAGTTACTCCTCCTCCGTATCATTCGGAGCAACAGCAATAAATTCCTCCTGATCTTCAGGATACTGATACCCTGTTTGATCAAGGCCAAGTCGCTTATTCTCGCGGCTTATCTCTTCAAGCACAGTATCGTAATCAGAATTGTACATTCGCACCTCCTATAAAAATAAGTATAAAAAAAGGACAGCCATCAGGCTGCCCCTACATTGATTCCAATTTCCACAAGAAGTCTATCCACCATACTATCTCCAAAGAGAGAACATATATCTTGAATACACCATATCATACTCTGCATGTAAAGAGTATAGTCATCAATTGGTTATTATGGAGGACATTAAAAAGACATCAGTGTCCACAATGTCCACCGCAACCACAACCTTCACCTTCACAAGCACAACCCTCTTCACCTTCATCACAGCCACAACCAACAGCCATTTCCCAATTTTTTTCTACAGCTTTCCAATCTAAATTCTTTAAGAAGGCATCAACATATTTCGCCCGTGCCACACCATAGTCAATAAAATAAGCATGTTCATAAGTGTCTAAGGCTAAGATTGGCGTTGCATTCCAGACCGGAAAAGTATTTTGTGAATCACCTAAATAATTAAATAAATGCCCGAGGTCGTTATCCCAGGCCAACCAAACCCATCCCCTGGCGGCAATAGCCGTAGCCTTTAGATCCTGTTCCCATTTTTCGTAGGATCCGAAGCACTTGGTGATCATTTCCAAAAGTTCGCCCTCGGGTCGACCACCCTGTCCACCCAGATGACCAAAATAAATTTCGTGATTCTTAACACCACCAAGTGCGAAGGTTAGTTCAGCTTTGAGTACACGTAATTGCGAGTAAATCTGGTTAGCATTGGCATAGTCCTCGTCCGTAAGAGTCTCAATTTTATCCATGATCTCGTTATATTTTTTAACGTATCCTTGGTATAATTTGATGTGCTCTTCCTGAGTTTTGGCACTAATACCATCCATTTTCATCAGAGCATCACTAAAAGTTTTTGGTTCAAGCACAGTATGCATTAAAATATTCCTCCCGGGAACTAACAGTATACCTGAATTATATCACTTCACCTTCAATTTCATCTCCCGGATTTTCATCAATATCTGCTATTACCACACCTTTATGTTGCCCCGGCTTATTGACCGGCCAGCCATAGCCCGCCGACATCTGATTAGCCTGCATCTCATCATACAGTGCCTCATCCTGTTCACCACTGTCTTGCAGTGCACCATCTAAAGCATTCGAGTTGTCGACATTACTTCGCGCTTCCTCTACATAGGATTTATCTGTCCCGGTGTCTCCGGCGGTGCCAACCACATTAAACGGGCCAATCTCCCCATGGGCATTAGGATGAGAGTATTGTAATCCCATTTTAAGTGCTTTATCATCGATTTTAATTGTGTCGTCATAACTTGCCATAAGACCTCCTAACATAGCTACATCTTCACCACAGTACCGTCGTCATCAATCATGTATGAAACATTGGCTTGTCGATACGGAGATTCAACAATAGTATCCGAAATATCCGCAACTGAAGTTGGCATTTTAGCTCGGCGGTTATTTTGCTTTGCCATAAAAAACTGTTCCCATCCGTTCATAGCTTCATCTTCATCATCAGTATCATCGTCAACAAAAGTGTAGGGAACTTTTTGTAGCTGTGCCTCTTCCTGATATGGATCCCAATCAAGAGTTCTATTTTTCTTATAAACAATACCTTTGCGTGATTTCATAAATTGTTCCTCCTCGGTACTATTGAAAAAATCACCTGCGTTTTTAATTAAATTTGTAATGACTCCCACAGTACCTCCTTCTCTACCCACAGAACGCAAAGTATAAGAAGAAGGTGGGCAGAATTTTATATATACTAATAAAGTAATGAAAGTATATAGCAATAATATAAGATTTGCAAGAGGTTAAAAGCATCCGGATAGAATTAATTATATGCCTTAAACAATGGGAAATTCTTTATTTTACTTGGTACCGCAAGCCGTCTGGGTCGCGTCGGCTGCCGACTTATGAATATTCACAATCCCTAAGCTATTAATAACAGTCGTGTAAGGAACATTGAGATAGGTTATCGAGGTTCCGTCAACACTGTTCAGATTGTAAATAATACCGCCGGGGCTTGCACAGGTACCGGAATGAATATGCGCCGGCTGTGCCGTATAGTTTCCACCAAAGAGGCTGAGTGAAACACGGGTCTGATTCGCGCTCATTTCAGTGATAACTGCGTAACCGCTCTGTCCTGAGTTACCTTGGGTCTGCAGATATACTGCAGTTTCTTGAGCACCTGGTCCTGGGGTTGTTGTTGGCTGTACGGTTGGATCTGGCGTATTAGTCGGTGTTGGACTTGGTGTACGGGATGGTGTTGGTGAAGGTGTTCGCGAAGGAGTTGGCGTTGGGCTATTCGTCGGAATAAATGTCCCGTCATTGTTACAATCTATTCCCGGAACACAGGTTGGCGCAACACTTGAAGTCGGATCTGAAGTAGGAAGTGTAATTAATTGTGGGATTACTACTACAATGTACATTGAAAGTGCTGTCGAATTATTATCACTGGCCGGTCCAAAATTGATAACGCTCCCCGCCGAACGCTGTGCAAAGTATGCATCGTAAACACCAATTTTCGCATTGCTGGAATTTTTGCGCAACAAATAATGGTTAAGAGACTGAAGGTCTACCGGATGAGCAGCGGTATTACTGGTAAAATCATTATCCAACCAGGCCGGCACCGCTGTCGGAGCAATTCGTCGGCGATAAAACACATAAACATTTGCATCGGCCTTCAAGGTAATTGACCAGTTTAAATTGCGGTCGTTCTTTGCGGCAACATTATCCGTCTGAATATAGGTAAAATCACGCGGCAGAATACCGTTAGCTACATCATGAAAAGTAAACCGGGGATCATTAGCATAAATTTGGGCATTCTGTTGAACGCACTGTTTTGAAAAAGTATGACCGGGGGCTTGTGTAGTAATATCGAAAGCAGTTCCATTACACCCTTGTTGGGCACTGCTTGAATCAGATCGTGATAGCTGAGAAAGATTTAAAGCTGGAATTTGTATACCGACAATCACAAGTACGGTAAAAACCAGCGCAAACAAAACAATAAGTACATGTTTTTTATCCATCTCTTTTCAAGCGTAAGCTATTCGAAAAAGGTTGTCAAGAAATAGATTTGGTTAAATCAGCCTACAGAACCGGCCATATCGAGCTGTATTAAACGGTTCATTTCCACCGCATACTCCATCGGCAATTCCCGCAATATAGGTTCAACAAACCCCTGCACAATCATCGCTGCGGCCTGGTCCTCAGACAAACCCCGCGACATCAGATAAAACAATTGTTCCTCGCCGATCTTTCCGACACTTGCCTCATGACCAATAGTAACATCCTGTTCTTCGATTTTCATATCCGGATAGGTGTCGGAAGCCGAAATATCATCCATTAATAAAGCATCACACTTAACCGTGGATTTACAATTCTTTGCGTTCTTGGCAACTCGCAGTAACCCACGATAGGTCGTTCTTCCGCCATGCATGGAAATAGATTTAGAGGTAATAAGTGAGGTGGTATTCGACGCTAAGTGCACAGCCTTTCCACCGGCATCCTGGTGTTGGCCCTTTCCGGCAAAAGCCAGAGATAATACTTCACCGCGGGCGCCCGGTTCTTTAAGAAAAACCGACGGATACTTCATCGTGAGTTTCGATCCGATATTACCATCAACCCACTCCATCGTAGCAGCCCGATAAACAAATGCCCGCTTGGTAACTAAATTATAGACATTATTGGACCAGTTTTGGATCGTGGTATACCGTACACGGGAGCCTGCCAGACAAACAATCTCAACAACTGCCGAATGGAGCGAATCAGTGGTATAAATCGGCGCCGAACACCCTTCGACATAATGTACAAAAGATCCCTCATCGGCAATAATCAGCGTTCGCTCAAATTGTCCGGCGTTGGCTGCATTAATTCGAAAATATGCCTGCAAAGGAATCTCAACATGTACCCCTTTTGGCACATATATAAATGAACCACCACTCCAGACAGCACTATTCAAAGCTGCAAATTTATTATCACCTGGCGGAATAATCGTACCAAAATATTTTTTAACAATTTCAGGGTAATCACGAACGGCACTATCCGTATCAGTAAAAATAACCCCCTGAGATTCCCACTTACCCTTTAAATTATGATAGACAACTTCGGAGTCATATTGCGACGATACCCCAGCCAGAAACTTCTTCTCGGCCTCAGGGATACCAATCTTGTCAAAGGTCCGCTTAATATCTTCCGGAACTTCCTCCCAGGTTCGCTCTTTTTTATCTGATGCTCTCAGAAAATAATGAATATCCTGAAAATCTATCTGAGATAAATTTCCTCCCCAATTCGGCATTTTCTTTGCTTCAAAAATCTCATAGGCCTTCAAACGAAACTCCCGCATCCAATCCGGTTCATTTTTATAGCGGGAAATCGCCTCAACAACTTGGCGAGATAAACCCTTCGGTAATTTAACCGCATAATTTTCATCGCTTTCAAAGAAACCGTACTGGTATTGTCCAACCGGATTTGTATCCTGCATAATACTCCTTCACGTACTTCTACTCGGTAGTGGTAGATAAATCAACAACTATCCTCCGCTGTCCCGGCATAAGCGGTGCTCCCCATCCGATAAATTCAGTCTGAAATGCATTAACTATGAACATATTCATCCCTCGCGGACCAAAGTCAGACTGAAGGATACTCAACAAATAGTCCTGATTAACCGGACGTTGTCGCGACAACTCATCCTGAAGAGCTAAGCGCAGTTGGGCCTTAACAAGAGGATTCTCTACGGTAAAAGTAATCAAATCACCGACATATTCGTTCATGAACCCGTTCCTCAGAGAATTCCTTCATATCCCTTCTCCTCCA
The DNA here is from genome assembly GCA_964403585.1 of uncultured Gammaproteobacteria bacterium. Classification (GTDB taxonomy): domain Bacteria; phylum Patescibacteriota; class Microgenomatia; order JALYQM01; family JALYQM01; genus JALYQM01. The sequence goes on from CAYOFQ010000001.1 coordinate 1,414,965, forward strand.
CATACTCGCTCAACTCTTTGCCACCTTCTTTTGCAACTTTTCCATCAGCTACAATTGAAACCACTTCAGGCTCCAGATACTTTAAAATTCGCATGTAATGCGTGATAACCAAAACTGACGACTCGGGATGTGCGTCAAGATACTCTCTAACCCGGTACGCTACATGTTTTAACGCATCCACATCCAATCCTGAATCAACCTCATCCAAAACTATCAGTTTCGGCTGCAGTACCGCCATCTGTAATATCTCATTTCGCTTTTTTTCTCCTCCCGAAAATCCTTCATTAAGATTTCGTTTCTGCATCCCTTCCTTCATCCCCAGCTTCTTGACCTCTTCCTCTAACACCATCTTAAATTTGAGAACCGACAACGGCTTCTCATCTTTTGAACGCGCAACCTCGCGTTGCGCCATACGGAGGAACTGTTCTACAGGCACCCCCGCAACTTCCTGAGGATACTGAAAACTTAAAAACAATCCCTTCTTAGCTCGTTCATCAACACTCATCGACAATAAATCTTCACTCAAAAATTCAACTGCGCCACCGGTGACACGATAGCGGGGGTGGCCCGCTAAAGCATACGCCAAGGTGGATTTTCCAGAACCGTTTGGCCCCATAATGGCATGCACTTTGCCTGCCGAAACCTCAAGATTAAGGCCTTTTAAAATCTCTTTTTTCTCAACATCTACATGTAAATCGGTAATTTTAAGCATATCCTGGACATTATACAGAATAAAGAAATTTGAGGCAAATCAAAGGTCCGGATTATTCATGGGCCGCAGCCTGAACCGGCAACTGGAAACTGAACGTTGAACCTATCACAAGTAAAAAAGGGAGTCCGTGTTCTTATGAGAACGGACTCCCAAATATTCACCTATACGAGCAGGCGTTGTCTAGCGTTTGATTTTTCGAGTTGCATACCGAGGTGAACGATCCAGTACGGCTTCAACAACTGCTATTGCAACGGATAAACCTGCAAGAGAGATACCTAACGTTAACACTGGACCACCTCCTTCTTCGTCTTTCATAGACCCGGCGAAGAGTACTTCCCCGAACTATCACGACTATAAACAATATACAGGGAATATAGCTGTTCTAATAGCACAAGTCAAGAGATAGAGAATTAAATATACTCGCCAGGTATTCCTCAGAAAGTTGAACATATACTATATAATACCCGTATGCTCAAGAAGATTGGTTCATTCATCTATCACCACTCTCCATACATTCTGGCTGGCATTATTACCTTACTGTATACAGCATTAGCCCTTTTACGGCATTACCATTTCCGTACCTACGGATACGATTTAGGCATTTATGACCAAACGGTCTGGCTATACAGCCGATTCATCTATCCCTTTGTTACGGTGGAATACAAATTCGCCCTACTCAATCACTTCTCTCCCAGTCTGGCATTATTTGCTCCAATCTATTGGATCTGGAGCGACCCCAAAGCGCTCCTCATTCTGCAAGCCGTAATGATGGGAGCTTCAGCCATTCCCTTGAATAAAATTGGCAAAAAACTCGGTTTACCCGTCTATCTACGGGCAGTCCTGACAGTCTCATACCTGTTATTTTATGGATACCAGTATTCTATCAATTTCGACGTTCACTCAATTGTCTACGGAACTGTACTCATACCTTGGTTTATTCTCGCCCTCGAAAACAAACAATACCGGCGTGCAGCCATATTCATGGCGATAATTTTAGGGATGAAAGAAAGTTTTCCGGTCATGACCTTCTCCATCGGCGTCATATATTTTTTGCGAGGGCAAAAAAAGGTTGGTGCAATTGTCGCAGCAGCATCTTTAGCCTACATGTTTACCGTACTCAAAATTCTTTTCCCCATTATGGAAAACTTAACCAATGAGTATTATCGCTTTAGGTCCTCTAATCCGACAACAATCCAGGATATCGTACTTAACCTATTTAATACTCCTGAAAAACGGGAAGTATGGTCACTCAGTTCCTTGTGGTTTGCCCTCATTCCGCTATTTTCGCCCGTCACCCTCATTGCCGCAATTACCGATGTTTCGTTTTATTTTATTCTTGGAAACAATCACACTGAGACAGGAAATATTTACTTACAGTATCGTTCATCACTTGCTCCCTTACTCGCCTGGGCAACAATCTACGGAGCATACAATCTCCATAACCTGAATAAATATACCGTCCCGCGTACAAATAAAAAGCTTCCTTCAATACCTTACCTTTTTATTGCCATCCTCTTAGCTTGCTCCTGGGCATATTTTCAACACACCTATCATCTTCCGCTCAATACCTTGAGTAAGAATGTTTGGTACACCTGGCCGCAATGGATCGAAGACAACCAGAAGTTGCTTAAGCAAGTTCCCCCGAACGTACCGCTTGCAGTTCAGGACAACCTTATCCCGCATATTCAGCAAAGGAAAGAAATGCATATCCTGTGGGCATATAAATTAAATGACGGATACCGTATCTTTAATCCCGCCAATTCCCCTTGCGGTCAGGAAAAATGCTTCTGGCTTAGTTACCACAAGAATGTTAAGTACCTAGTAACCGACACCCACGAGGGGCAAGGCCCGAGAACGCTCTTAATGGAAAATGAGAAAAAACTTGATGAAGGATTGGCTAACATGGAAAAAGCCGGATTTATCAGTTTAGTAGCCCGTGAAGGCAAAGCGGCCCTCTGGAAAGTTAATAAATACCCTGAGGATACACTATAATCGACGACCGATTTCGGGCCAACGATACATTCTTCATATCGAGAATCTCTTCCCGCCGCTTGCCTATAGATACCGGATATTCCCCGGTAAAACAAGCAGTGCACAGCGCGTGAGCTCCTACCCCCGTTGCTTTTATCATGCCCTCAAGCGAAATATAACTCAGTTCATCAACACCCAAAACATGACGGATTTCTTCAATTTGTCTTCCAAAAGCAATCAGATCTTTCTGATTGGGAGTATCAATACCATAAAAATCAGGATAAATATCCGGCGGTGAACTGATAACCAAATGTATTTTCAAAACTCCGGCTTCTCGCAATAACCGGGCAATATGCTTGATTGTGGTTCCTCGAACAATCGAGTCATCTACTAAAATAACATCCTTGCCTCGCAACTGCTCCGGCAACGGCATTAACTTCATCTTAGCTGCCCGCTTCCGCACTTCATCGGTTGGTTGAATAAACGTTCGCGCCACATATCTGTTTTTTATCAATCCATTACAATACGGTATTTTAGAATATTCGGCAAACCCCTCGGCAGCCGGAATTGAAGAATCTGGCACCGGTACAACGATATCAGCTTGAATTTTATTCTCAACAGCTAATTGCATTCCCATTCGCCGGCGTACTTCGTTAACCCGCTGCCCCATCAAAATACTGTCCGGTCGGGAAAAATAAACATATTCAAAAACATCGAGCCGTTGCCGCGACGCAACCTGCTGCTTACGGTGTAACCCGTGCGAATCAACCCAAACCATCTCGCCGGCCATAACATCGCGGATATATTTTGCACCAATCAGATCAAAGGCACAGGTTTCCGAAGCAAATACATATCCTTCTTCAAACATTCCCATCGACAAAGGCCGAATTCCGCACTCATCACGAACAGCGGCATACTATCCTTAGTCATTACCAGCAACGAGAAGACCCCGGTAAATAAAGGATAACTTTCCTCGATCGCCTCGGGAAGCGAAAGACCCTTCTTAACCATCTAATACCAGATCGCTGCGGACATTAACTCAGTATCATTACAGCCATCAATCGAAACATTCTTATCTTCCAAAAAGGAAATCAGTGCATCTGTTAAAGGTAAATTACCGTTATGAGCAACAACGATACCACCAAACCGGTCCACCGGTTGCACATGTGCACTCGTCGAGCCGCCCGATGTCGCATAGCGAGTATGCGCAATAGCTATATGACCGTCACTCAGCGCATCGACAATTGCGTCATCAGGAAAAACAGTTGTCACCAACCCTTCTTATTACCCTCTTATAGAGCGGGAAGGCAAAACAGGATTAAAAAATTGCAACCCGCTTAGGAATAAGCGGGTTTTTTCGTTTTAGAGGTATTAATTTGAGCTGAAACAGTCTATGTTTTAAGGCTTGAAGATGTACCGCTCACAGGCACATTGAAATTACTGCGTTACATTCGCTTAAGTGAGTGAGGAGCAATTTCTCTCCTATTCGGGCACACTCCACTTGGTGGAACAAAACTTGCGGTCTTACCGCGAATTTTAGCCCACCTGGGTCCTTTTGGCTTCGGCCAGGCGACTCGAGCGGAAAGTGGAGATAGGATCGAAAGTCACGATTAAAAAAGGAGACCAGCATGGAAACCATTCTCGGAATTCCGCAGAACATTCAAAGTTTGGACGACGGATACGGAGATCGCGGTGAGGAGTGGCAGATGGCCAGGGGCCAGGCGCTGAAGGGTAATCCCTCCAGCTAACCAAAAACCGGAGGCCGCTCCTCCCGTAGATTTCTCATCTAACCGCCGAGGCAATAGCCATCGGTGCCCGCGCTTCGGCGGTTAGATTTCATTCTTCACAACGCAGAAAAACAGGTGCCTAGCACCGCAGGGGTAACTCAGAAATGAAGAATTGAAAGAAAAGAGTCACATCTTTTCCCGAGATTAATAATTTCAACCAACGCCAACCCCTGCGTGCATCAGTGTCAGCGCATCATGCCGCTTCGATACAAGCCCAATAACTTAAAATTCCCAACTGCTTTCTTAAACTGATTTCCCAGGACACCTCTTTGGAAGTGTTCGGAAAACTCAATATCTACATAAAAAACATACTCGAATGGCTTTTCATACATCGGCCGGGATTCAATTTTGGTCAAATTCATACCTGCATCAGACAACACCTTCAATGCAGTAGATAAACTGCCCGCTTTATGAGGTAAGTTAAAAACTACAGAACATTTGTTAACCGACTCCGAAGGTAACTCTCTGCCTACCACTAAAAACCGGGTATAGTTGATCGGGGCGTTCGCAATTCCATTCATCATGATTTCCAAAGAGTAAACTTTCGCTGCACCGGAACTCGCAATCGCTGCATAGGCCGGATTTTTTTCTTGTGCTACAAACTGCGCAGCGCTGGCATTATCGGAGTAAGCTACTTGCTCAATAAACGGATACTTCTCAAATAACTGAGAGCACTGCGCTAAAGCTTGCGGATGAGCAAATACTTTCTTAATCGCATTAATTACAAACCCCTGTTTTTTAACACCTAATAAACAATGCTCTATTTTAAGATACGTTTCTCCGACAATATGAAGCTCTGAGCATGATAACAAATCATAATTCTCATATACCGATCCCGCCAGGCTGTTTTCAATCGGAATAACACCAACCTCACATGACTCTTTCTTTACCGCGTCAAAAACATCAGCGAATCGTATACAGGGAACATACTGATCTGCCGGAGTAAAATACTGCAAAGCAGCATCGTAACTATATGAACCCGGAATACCATAATATGCAACAGTGGCCATGTATTTAGAGTAGCGATTTTTTTGGTTAACAGCAATATGGACATGTTCATCCGGATGCAGAATACGACCCGTTGGTATAAAATACCTACATGAATCAAACCTACCAAAACCTTCTTACCGAATTTATCCGGTTTAAAAGTATATCGACAGACAATACTTTCGCCACCGAAATTCAAAAATGCGCATTGTGGCTTAAAAATATATTCACCGAACACGGTTTTAAAGCAACCGTCACTAATGGGTACGGGAATCCAATCATCGTAGCGCATTACCAGGCTAACCCGGAATACAAAACCTGCCTCATTTATGGACACTATGATGTCCAGCCTGCACACAGGAATGAAGGCTGGAATTCGGAACCATTCGAACTTTTTAATGATGGAAAACGTCTGTATGCTCGTGGTGCGATAGATAATAAGGGTCAGGTAATGATCCACATTGCCACTATTTTCGCACTCATCAAGGAAAATAAACTCGGGTATAACATTACCTTCATGATCGAAGGCAATGAAGAAACCGGTTCTCCACTGCTTGGCAAATTCATTTCCGATCATACCGAGAAGTTAAAAGCAGATTTTGTAGTAATCTCCGATGGCGAAATAACCGGTAATCATCCAATAATTGAACTCGGATTCCGGGGAGGTTTTAATACTACAATCACGATTAAAACTGCAAGCAATGACCTTCACTCAGGCATTTACGGAGGGATCGCCCCCAGTGCCACTCACGAAGCAGCCAAACTGATCGCAAAGCTCTATGACCACAACAATCATATAACCATTCCTCATTTTTATGATGATGTTGCCCCAATTGATACGAATGAACCCATTCCTTTTGACAATCAAGAATATCAGCGCATCACCGGGGCTAAAGTACTACTAAACGAACCTGAATTTGACCCGTATACCCAGGTTGGGTTACGTCCGTCCATCCAGGTTACCGGTTTCAATTCCGGGTACACCGGTGAAGGCTATAAAAACGGCATTCATGCTAAGGCAACGCTAAAAATCAATTTTCGGCTGGTACGCAATCAGGATCCGGAAAAAATAGCCGAACTGTTTCGCAAATACCTCCGGGAAACACTCCCTGATTATGCAGACTTTGAAATGGAAGTCGATGACATCCACACAGGAGTTAAACTCAACCTGGATAACAACTATGTACGGAAAGCACAGGAAATCCTGGCAAAGGCGTATGCTACACAACCGCTTCTCAAATATAGTGGCGGTGGTCTTCCTATCGTTACATATTTTGAGGAAGCACTTACTGTTCCACAGGTCCTGGTACCCCTTGCCAACGAAGACTGCAATATGCACGGCGCGAATGAAAATTTTAACCTTGATGACGTCGAGAAATCACTTCGGTTCAGTAGTGAGTTCTTCAGCAAATAACTTTCGAACAGGATGCACAATAATAAGCGGAGCAGACTCTCGGGGTAACGCCGTCGCTTTAGGGAAGCCAAACTCCGGCAACGGCCGTACTACAATATAATAGTACTGATGATTTTCTCATCCAACAACGGATTTAATTCTTTGGCCATTATTGCACTCGCACTTCACGAACCACATAATTTTTTTTACCGCTGCTTGCAAAGTATCCCCGCACCACAATATCGGCAACCAACCCCATCACCAGTAATTGCACGCCAAGGATAAACATTAAAACTGAAGCTACGATCCAGCGTTCAGACGTTAAAAATCCGTAATCATTAAACGCATGAGTCAAAACAACAAATAACGTAAAAACACTGATACCGATTACCGCTAACCCCATTCCGCCAAGAATATGCAGTGGACGAGCCGAAAAACGTCCCCAAAACCAGACTGCAATCATATCCAAAAAACCCTTCACCGCACGTTTCCATGAATATTTAGATACACCATGAATCCGTGCCCGGTGACGCACACGATACTCACTTACCCGGTATCCCTTACTCAAAGCAATCGAAACAAAGAAACGATGCATTTCACCATACAACTCTACGTCATCCATTACCCGACGTCGAAACACTTTAATACCGCACCCTGCATCATGGATCCGATCCCGCAGGAGTAATTGTCGTAATCCATACGCTCCCCGGGAGACTAATCGCTTAAGTAAAGGATCATGTCGACGTCTTCGCCAACCAATTACAAAATCCCAACATTCATTATCCAGTTTCATCAACATTGGTATAAGATCATACGGATCATTTTGCAAATCACCATCCATCGTGGCAATCATCTCACCACTGGCAACCTCAATTCCTGCTACCAGAGCTGCCGTCTGACCAAACGAACGCTGCATCTCAACAACCGTGACTCCTTTAAGTGAGGCCAGTATGTCTCTACTTTTGTCAGTAGAACCGTCATTAATGTAAATTAATTCATAGGGAAGATCAAGCGACTCTAAAGCCTCAACCGTCTCGGTATGTAACTTCAGGATATTTCCTTCTTCATTGAAAATAGGCACAACCACCGACAAATAGGTTTTGTCTTCCATAACAGACGAATTATACTACACCAGGCCAAAAAGTTCTTTTGTCGGCTGCCACCACACAATAAAGAGCTGTAACGCGAGGCTGAAAACCAACACTACAAGCAGTTTCCAGTTATTAAAAGGAGAAGATCGGCGCACATTCAATACGCGGATAAATTGCAATCCAACAATCGCCACAAAGGCATATGTTCTACCAAGAACAACTCCTCCGATTGAATTTCCCAGCCAGAACAGCCACAAAGATACTGCGGCTAAAGACACCGCATTAAGTAATAAAATATTCCAGTCTTTACGTTGAATTATCTGCGAATGAATCGCCCGCGGTGGCGTCTTCATAGTATCCTTTTCCAGAGTATCGGTAGCCAAAGCCAGCGCAGGTAAGCCATCAGTAACTAAATTCATCCACAAAATCATCAATGGCGTAAACGGCGTGTGCCCGGCATCAAACAACAGCATCGCGCCGAGAATGGTTAAAATTTCACCAATATTTGTTGAAACGAGATAATGTACAGCCTTAACAATATTGCGGTATATTCTTCGGCCTTCTTCAACAGCAACCACTATTGTTGCGTAATTGTCATCGGAAAGAACCATATCTGCGGCTTCTTTAGCTACATCTGTACCATTAATGCCCATCGCCACACCTATATCCGCCTGTTTAAGTGCTAACGCATCATTAACCCCGTCGCCGGTAACCGCAACAACATTCCCCTGTCCCTGAAAAAGCCGTACGATACGTAGTTTGTCCTCAGGAGTACTGCGGGCAAATATACGGACACTCGGTAACTGCTTGAGCAATTCTTCATCAGACATTCCGCGGACTTCTTCTCCGTTTAATACAACATCACCTTCAGTTAGTAGACCAATTTCTTTCCCAATTGCTCCTGCGGTTACCACATTGTCACCGGTCACCATAACGGTGCGTATACCGGCCTCCCGGGCAGTCGCGATAGCTGCTTTTGCTACCGGCCTCGGTGGATCGGCAATCCCGACAACGCCCAAGAAAGTTAGGCCAGATTCTACATCTTCCAGTCGTAATGACGTGGGTTCAATACCGGTTACTTCCTTATAACCAAGGCCCAAAGTACGAAGTCCCTGTTTAGCCATCGCTTCAATTTGCATATGAACTTTTTCTTTATCCGAATCACTTAAAGTACACCGGTCGACAACAATTTCCGGAGCACCTTTGGTATAAACAGTCAGAAGGTCATTCTTTTTCACCACCACACTCATCATTTTGCGTACGCTATCAAACAGGAATTCTTCTTCCCTGCTATATTCATTTCTCACCGCGTCATAACTAACCCCTGCCTGTTCAGCCAAATACAGTAAGGCACCTTCGGTAGTATCCCCGATAACTACCTCAACACCTTCATCATTCATACTTAACGTTGCACTGTTACACAACACGCCTGCCCGGATAAGTTCCCCAAATTGATCTGCATCCCGGGAACTCTCCTCAGTAACTTTCCACTCTCCCGAAAGCCCCCATACTTCACGAACACGCATACTATTAGTAGTCAACGTCCCTGTTTTGTCGGTACAAATAATTGTCGTCGCGCCGAGTGTTTCAACCGCCGAAAGCTTTCTGATAATTGCTTTCTTTTGCGCCATCTTCGACACACCTAAGCCTAAAGTTATTGTTACTACCGCCGGCAAACTCTCCGGGACAGCAGCCACCGCCAAACTAATCGCGGTTAAAAATAAGGGAAAGAACTCTGCACCTTTAATCTCGCCGACCAAAAATACCAGGAGGCAGCAAACAATCGCGCCAATACCTAGATACTTACCCAATACCGAAAGTTGCTTCTCCAGCGGAGTTTCACTTTCGTCAATCGCCGCCATCTCGGCACTGATCTTTCCAAATCGGGTGTGCATACCGGTACCGGTAACCAGAATCGTTGCTCGACCTCGGGAAACCACGGTCCCCATAAAGACCATATGCTCATCAGCCATATCCGCTTTGCTACCGGCACTCTTTTCCACAGCCACCGACTCACCGGTTAATGCCGACTCATCAACAGCCAGATGCATTCCTTCAATAATCACACCATCGATAGGAACTTTATTACCTTCCTCAATCAATACCGCATCACCAATGACAACTTCGGCGCTGGGAACCAGCACTTCTTTACCATCCCGGATTACCCGCACCATCGAGACGGTCATATCCCGCAATCGCTCGATAGCTTTATCTGCTTTATACTCCTGGTAAAAACCAAGAGCTCCGTTCAACAGCACCACCAGCAGAATAAAACCGGCATCAATATACTCCTCAAAGTAAAAAGAAACACCGGCCGCAATAATCAGCAGTAAAACTAAAAACGAGTAAAACTGGGAAAGAAAAATAAATAGAGCGCTTTTTTTATTGGTACGGGATAACTCATTTGGACCGTTTTCCAGAAGCACTTTTTTTGCTGCATCCGAGGTAAGTCCATAAGAAAGTGCCATACCCCAAAGTATAGCACATTTCAAATGACAATATACACTACTTTACACCAAGTAACTCAACTTCAAACACTAAAGTTGAATTAGGAGGAATAACACCCATGTCACGGGCACCATATCCCATTTCAGGCGGAATAGTTAACTTTCTTTTTCCACCAACTTTCATTCCGGCTACGCCTTCGTCCCAGCCACGGATAACCTGCCCTGCGCCCAAACTAAATTCAAACGGTTCATTACGATCTCGGGAGCTGTCAAACTTCGTGCCGTTTGTAAGCGTACCAACATAATGTACACTGACATCTTTTCCGGCTACGGCCTCTTCGCCGGTACCGACAACCAAATCTTCTTTTTGTAATTGACCACCATCGGTAGAATATCCGCTCACTTTGCCTCCTTCGGATTTATTTGCATCATACGCTGCTTCCCGAACACAACCGGAAAGAATAATCGCTGTTAATAATACAGGGAGAATAATAAATGATTTTTTCATATACACGTACTATATATGAACGAGGATCAGAAGCGCAACCTTGTGTGACATTGTCACGCTTCTGATCACAGATAATTAACCGACACTTACCGATTGTTCGGCAGATTCAGAATAGCCAGGCAGGCTGCAGCCCCAACCGCCGCAACAAATTTCCACCACGGCCATTCTGATAACGCCCCGTCAAAATATGCAGCGCAGACGGTCAGAACCGACTGCCAGGCCAGGGATTGAATCAACAAGGAATTGATCCCCAGCTTTTGCATAAAATAGACGCTTATCCAGTACAGCACGATGCCGAACTGGAAACTAACGTAGGAGCTTGTCAGCTCCTTCAAGGAAAAACCCCCGGGAAAAATACGCGAAGCGTGGTACAGCGCACGTGCGTCACTGTACCCGGTAAGAATTGCACTTACCGCCAACCCGACCAGGAAAATCCATAGGAAAAGAGGCATCTCCTTCCCTCCTCGTTAGCTAAAACCGGTAGCCACGTAAGTACCCTGAGCAAGGTACTTAAGAAGCTATCGGTTCTCTATATAAATATCGGTTAAAGTGCTAAATCCAACTACGACATACCATACTATCAACTATGTAGCCATATCGTACGTGGACAAAGATTATACAGGTTCTCAAACAAAGAATCAACTACTATTCGTGGCGACTGGTCAATATAACCAAAACCAGTAACTGCAGCAGGATTGCCAAAGCCCATAACCGTTCCCCCGTTGACCAGTGAGGGAGAACCTGGTCCTTATAGGCCACCACAATCGTCATAATAGTTACCCAAACCAGGTTTTGCAGGAGAGCTGAGCGTACATTCGCCTGAACCATCGCTCCGACATATAAGTGATAGAGAATAATCCCGGCAAAAAAGAAACCTGCCGAAAGGAACAATTTTGACCAGTGAATTGTCGGAAACCAGCTATGCGGATTTCGGGTCCATCCTAAACTCGCCGAAGAAACAGCACTTCCGTCGGCAAAACCGGTAGCAGAAGCAAATACTAATCCTGCAACTATATAAAAAACTACGAGCATCGTACTTACTCTCGCTTTCTTTCTTTTTGGCATATGCCGCATATATCAATTAGTGTAGAGTAAGACCTTCTAACTTTCAACTAAATGTCCGGGTATTATTCCTTCATCAAGATATTTCTGTCGCTCTTCGCCGGTTAATTCCTTAAATCCGACAATTTTACCTCGACAAACCACACTGTCACACATACACACAATCCCTCGGCTTATCTCTGATTCCATAGTTGCGTAGTCAACTGCGATCTCATCTCCGGCAGCAATATCCCGCCGGGCTAAAACCCGAATCATCTTGGATTCATAGTCAGGTTCAACATAAACATTTCCATCACAGGAATGATTCAAATAATGACCCCACAGAAAATTTCCCACTTCATCAATTGGCTCGATATGCTCATTTTGGGTTAATTGAAGTGAATACATTGTACGTATTGGGGAAAGCTGGCCCTCTACCGTAAAAAGCAAATCTCCTTTTTTAAAACTTTTCTTCGCATATATCCCAAGTTCGGATTCCAAAGTAGAGCTTGCTCGAACAACCACATTTTCGTTCTCTGGATAGTCGATACTTTCTCTATCGTTAAGATAATAATAATGCGGCTCAGGTAAGGCATGATAGTGCGTAAAGAACATTGACGTATATGCACCAACGTCATGAAGTATCACTCGATCTCCCATCTGTAAATTTTCAGGCAACATTACTTCAGTTGCCAATGTATCATCAGGATCAAGCGTATTCCCTGAAACGTTATACTTTACCGGTGGTCCATCTTTCAGAGATTCAATCTTATATGTCAGCTTCCCGCGGCTCTCCAAAATTTCAATCAAACCATGATATACACCGAAATTCACAAATAACCAGCGGTTCTTATGCCGCTGAATAGAACGAATTACGCTCAGTATCATACAAGCGGCATCCGCAACCAGTACCCGTCCCGGTTCACACCAGAACTCAATATCTTTAGGAAAACTCTTTAAATGCTGATGAATCACGCCTGAAAACTCTTCTAAAGTTGGACAGTCGTTAAACTGATACCGTGCGGGAAATCCACTGCCAATGTTTAAAATCCGCAACGTCGGCATCGCTTTGTAATATCGCTTAAATAACTCTTTACAATACAACAAAACATCCTTCCAAACGCCAGTCTCCATATTCTGTGAGCCGACATGGAAACAAATACCGGAAATTGCGATCCCTTGTTCAATTGCGTAATGAAAAATATCTTCTACTTCTTTAGGATTAGCGCCAAATTTGTCACTGTACTCATAAAACTTGCCCTCGCTTGGCGGCAATATTCGCATCATGAACATACTACCCGGCGCATTTTCATGCAAATGTCCCAACTCCTCTACCGAATCAAAGGTAAATTTTCGCACCCCGCGATCAAATGCTAAGGCCACGATATGAGCAAACTTAATCGGATGAGTGAACAGGATATTCTCAGAAGGAACACCTAAGCCAATCAGCTTGTCTATTTCACCTAAACTGGCAGCATCATACGAAAGGCCTCTCCGGTTTATTTCAAGCAATAATTTATCTAAAGGATTAGTCTTTGTAGAATAGAATATGCGGAATTCTGGAAACAATGAACTAAAAACATCAATATTAGATCTAAACTGATTTAAATCATAAACAAAAGCCGGAGTTTGACACTCCTGTGATAATAATTCAAAGGAGGTGTTTTGATCGGATGACATATAAAGAGCTAATATTATTGACTTTCATAAAGATAAGTATAACAATGGAATTATTAGAAATGCAATATTTTTCTAAGATAAATAGATCAACAACGTATGCAGCTTACTAAAGTATCCATCGCAATACTGTGTTATTACATTCTTATTGCGGTCTGGTGGTTAGTGCTCTACGCGCAAGGCATCAAATTTTCTCAAGTTAACTACTGGTATCAATTTGCGTTTGGACTCATACCCCTGGTTGGTGGTATTGCCGGTATTGTGCGCGCCCGTGAATGGGGATTTTTTAATAGCAAAGTTGGCATTGCCCTAATTTTTATCTCTGCCGGATTAGTTACCTGGGGCATCGGACAGATGTTCTGGTCAATTTACTACAACCTTATCCTCGGCGTCGAAGTTCCGTATCCCTCTCTGGCCGACGTTGGATTTATTCTGAGCTGGCCACTGTGGTCTATCGGTATTATCCACCTATCCCGTGCCACCGGAGCTCATTTTTCACTCAAAAGTGTCCAAGGAAAAACATTACTTTTTTCTATTCCTGTAGTCTTTATTGCCCTTTCCTACTATCTGCTCATTGTCGTTGCCCGGGGTGGATCAATCACCGATCTTTCCGAGAGCTACTTAAAGATATTTTTTGATCTAGCCTATCCAATCGGCGATGTGGTTATTTTATCGCTCGCTGTGCTCATATTTGGACTCTCCGTAAATTACCTGGGCGGCAGATACCGTATCTCAATTTTGACACTCCTGCTTGGATTTGTTGTTAATTACATTGTCGACTTCGCTTTCTCATATACAACAACAGCCGAAACATATTACAACGGACATTGGGTAGACTTGCTATTCCCAACTGCGATGGTGCTTATTGCTGTTGCAGTCAACAATTTCAGCACGGAGGTTGAGTAACAAGCATGGACCTGTATAAACAAATTATTACCAATATTATTAAAGAGCAGCAATACATTATCGGACCACTTGCTGTAACACAAGCGAACAAAGTGCCTGGATTACATATTGAATCGGTAGACAATGTCAGCCTGGAAGGCGACGGTAAAACCATCATCCAAAATCTAGTTGAGCGGTACTCTAAACTTTTCGGACAAGCCTCAGTACAAATATGCAAAGAAGCGATTGAACCGTTACAGGGTAAACTCCAACCGCAAGATTTACCGGATATATTAAAAGATTAACCACATGGCCAATATAGTTAACTTATCATTTTACGCTGACCTCCAGCAGTCGATGTTGGATATCGACGACACCGAAGTGCTGGTTATAACTGCATTGAATCAAGTCTCTACCGAACTGTCTGTGATTAACCTCACTGCCAAATACCTGAGCGCGCTCTTTCTTGATGAAGAAAAGCAAATCGCCCTGATATATACAAAAAATGAGCACACCAGTGAGTATGAACAGGCAGATACCAAAACTAATGCGGAAGCCCGTGAGCTGTATGAAAAATTAAATAATATACTTAATTCAGAGAACACTGTTAGATCGGCCATCCAAAATAAGAAAATAGCCATTATACAGGACAAGGATACAATTATCCCTTCCAATGTACCAAATCGAGATGAAACTCAAGCAATACTGGTATCACCCATATATATTGCCAAAGGATTTCGGGGGGTAATTATTTACGGGTTAGATAAACCGCCAATAGAACTGGACCAGAACCAGCTCCAGGTGGTAAAAATTATGTCCAACCTTATTGGTCAATCCTTCAGATTACAGGACTCCCAAACATCCATTACCACTATTACCCAGGAACTATACAAAACCAATGCTCAGCTACACCAGCTGGATAAAATGAAAGATCAGCTCATCGCAGTAACCTCACACGAACTACGTACCCCGGCAACTGTTGTCCAAAATTACTTATGGATGGTTTTATCCAAACCAGCAGCAGGAACAGTGCTTTCGGACAAAGATAACGAACGTTTGAAAAACTCCTTTACCGGCATCCAAAACCTTATCCACCTTATCAACGACATTCTCGATGTATCCAAGATCGAAAGTGGGAGCATCGAACTAAACGTGCAGCCGGTTAAGTACTCTGATGTGGTTTTTGAAATAGTACGGGATCTGATGCCAAAAGCTCAAGCAAAAAAAATCGCGCTTACCGTTACCAAAGAGGAAAAGCTTCCGGATGTAATTCAAACAGATAGCGTCAGATTAAAGGAAATTCTCGTTAACCTGATCAGTAATGGAGTCAAATTTACCGAAAAAGGCTCCGTGAACATTCATATATCGCAAAAAGACAACCAGCTTCAGTTTGCTATCAAAGATACCGGCCGCGGAATTGCCGCAGACTTCCTTCCCAATCTATTTAAAAAATTCCACCGCGAGGACACCGCCCTAACTGCCTCGAATCCCGAAACCGGTGGTACCGGACTCGGACTATACATCACTAAATCCATGACCGAAATTATGCAGGGGAAAATTTCAGTTGAATCGGTACACAACCAGGGATCAACCTTCACCATAACTCTTCCGGTCAATCCCAGTCTTGTTCAACCACAAAAGCCTGCCTCTGTTGCCACTCCTTTTATTCACGAGGGAGTCATTACCCGTTCAGATTATCTTCGATCGGTCGGACAATCCACTACCCCTCCTGCAAAATCTAAACCTCAGGATACCCGCAAAAAAATTCTCCTTATCGAAGATGACCAGGATATGCAGGATCTGTATGGAGATTATCTTTCAGATATCTATAACATCACCATTGCCCACAACGGCCAAGAGGGCCTCGAAAAAATGGAAAACGAGCAATATGATCTGGTTTTGCTGGACATTATGATGCCCAAAATGGACGGTGTAGAATTCCTGGAAAAGAAAAAAGGACACGAGAAAAATTTTGGTGTACCGGTAGTGCTCCTCACTAACCTCGCAGCCGAAGAAGTCCTCAACAAATGCATACAATTGGGCGCCAAGTCGCTTATTATGAAGTCGGACATCACCCCGGATCAAATCCCACCGGTTATTAATCAGGTCTTACAATCTTAACTCTCTTGTGCCTTTTTAAGCGTAAACGTAAACGTACTTCCTTTACCCGGAGTTGAAGTAACTGAAACCGTTCCCCCCATAGCTTCAATATATTTTTTACAAATATACAAACCTAACCCGGTACCGGTTGTCTGCGCAACAGTCGCATACTGGTTATCCAAACGGCCAAATTTGGTAAACAACTTTGGCATATCTTCCGGGTTAATACCTTTACCGGTATCGGTTACCGACACAGACACAAAATCACCCTTATCTAACACCGTTGTTGTAATCGACCCCTGATCGGTAAATTTAAGCGAATTACCTATAAGATTAATAAGCACTTCGTGCACCTTATCCCCATCGGCAAAGACCAGTACTTTATCCTCACTCTCAATACCTAATTTAATATTCTTCTCATCAGCCTTAATCTGCAATTCTTCGTTAACCGCTTTGATCAAATCAACCAGCTCAAAATTCTTGTTCTCAATTTTAGTCCTTCCACCCTCAATCCGGGAAATAGTTAACATATCATTAACGAGATTAATTAAGCGCGATGTCGACTGCGCCACCCGCTGCAGGTAATACCGCTGCTTCTCCTGCAAATCACCACCCTTACCGTTCAAAAGCATCCAAACATATCCATTAATAGCCGTCATCGGCGTTCTGAGCTCATGCGAAGCCACCGAAACGAACTCATCCTTCATCTTATCCAGCTCAATAAGCTTCTGGTTACTAACCTCAAGGGCCTCATTCGCCGTCTTCGCTTCTTCGTACAAATACGAGTTCTCTAATGCAATCCCTACCTCATCCATGAAGGCATCAAGCACATTCATTTCAGACGCCGGTACATCGTGCGGAGCTATATGCATAGCTAATGCCAAGGTCCCAAGAGGCTTATCCTTTGAAAACAAAGGATATACAATCATTCCCTTCATTCCGATTACTTGCTGTATTGTGTTTGATATTGGCCGTGGTAATCCAGGCGCCAATGCATCAGCAAGCGACGTCGTTGTAATTTTGCTACGCAAATCTAAAGCCTGCACCGCCATACTTCGCTTTTCATCAAGAGGAGTAGTAATATTTTCAAACGGACCTGGTAAGACAGAAAGTGCCCTTTTTATCGTAGGAGTCTGCGAAACTGCAGTTGGCACCAATACACTTCTTTTAGAGTCTACTAAACTAATAATTGCGCCGTCATATCCTAACTCCCAAGAAATGGTATCTACTACTTTCTGACACATTTCCTTTAAGTCCAAAGTGGTGGTAATAATATTCTCCATGTGACGCAGAATTTCTAAGTTTTTATTTTTCTGCTTAAGCTCAAGGGTCGCTCTATCC
Source organism: uncultured Gammaproteobacteria bacterium (assembly GCA_964403585.1). GTDB lineage: Bacteria > Patescibacteriota > Microgenomatia > JALYQM01 > JALYQM01 > JALYQM01. Next base: position 1,432,905 of record CAYOFQ010000001.1, read on the forward strand.
ACTTCAATTTTCAATCTCTCACCAAAATCTCTTGAGTGCATAAAAATAAGAATATTTTCGATTCCAATTGCAGCTTGCAATGCAAATGTCTCAAGAACAGAAACATCCTCTCTAGTAAAAGCATCACCTGATTTTTTATCACCGATAATTATCGCTCCAATAACTTCATTCTTAATTTTTAAAGGTAGAACAATACTGACCTCATTTTCTAACATCCATTCAATTACTTGATTCTTATTATGGTCTTCTTTATCAATAACATCATCTTGTAAATCCTCTAACAGAACAGAACCACTACTGGTTTGTAATAAACTAGTTAGTACTGACAACATAACCAGTTGTTTATTAGATTCTCCATAGTTATAAACTACAAATTCTTTACTCTGCGGAAATATTGTAGACAGATTATTTCTTCCTTGTAATTTAACAGCAAAAGCCATATGCGAGATATGTAAGTTAGAATTAATAATTGTGTATACATTTTTTAATACCTCTTCAAAACCCAAAGTTGAATTTAAAGCGAGACTAAGCTCTCTTAACAAGTCAGACGGATTATAAACACTACTAAATAAATATTTATCAGTTGCTTTTCTTATATAATAAGCTAAAGAGTCATAAACTAAAGATAATAAGAAAGCTGCGAGAACAAAAATGTAAAGTAGAGTATAATCAAAATTATCACCTTTAAAACTGAAATATACAAAACCAGCAATCGAAAAAATACCTATGATTGAAATTGTAATCAGAAGCTGAGCCAAGCCTCGCCTCAAAGCCAATCTGATATCTAGTAATCTATGTTTAATGATTGCGTATGATATTAAGGCAACAAAAATTAAAGAAAATGACGGACCTAAAGCTACAAAACCAGAAAACTGGAACAATACCACAGCGACAAAATTAGTCACAACTTGCAAAGCGAAAGTAAGTATTACTCCTATATATAAATATTTAAATTGAAGCTTAATTATTCCCTTTGCTTTTTTATATCTATGAATAGTTACCCAAATACCGTAAATCAACGAACCAAAAAATAAAACGACATAAAACAGTATTCCAAAATTTGGTTTAGGGCTAATGGTCGGAACTAATGTAACTCCTGAAAAGACTAATGGAGTCATCGCCATTAAAGCCACTGCAATAGTTGAAAAAATTAGCAAAACTACACTTCTTTTCCTAACAGAAATTTCGCTTCTTGGGAATGCTAAAAGCAACAATGCTACTGTTGGACCTAGTGGCGCTGTAGCAACCATAACCATTCTAATCCAAAATAAAGTTATTTCAGCAGAATTTGAGTTTAGTGAAAAATAATTAAAAATCGACCAAGAAGCAAAAATAATAGTTAGAATAGCTATTAATTTATGTGTAGTACTTCTAGAATTTTTTGAAAAAACTAATAAACCTAAAGATAAATTTATTAATGCAGTAAAAATGACTATTGCTAAAGTCAGAAAACTCATACAAATAGAGTATCTCTTGCCAATTAAATTTGCAATGGAATCAGAAAAATTATTTTCTTACAGAAGTTCTCAGATCTATCATTACTTCGTCTTTTATATCAGAGCCTTCAAGATATTCCATAATAGCCGCACCCACAATTGCGCTAGATAACCGAGCTGCAATACCTGATTGTGGCCAAAAGTTATGCCCATCAGCTACCACAGCCCCAACCGCAGATTGAAAATCATGAGTCATAAAGTGACCTATCATCTTACCAGCAATAATTGTTTTTATATTCTGCGGCAACTCTTTTCCTTGATAATACATTTCCTCAAGCATTACCATATCATCAGGAGTTAATCGCCCACCAAATAATGTACTTCCTGGAAAATGGATCTGGTTGGCACCTGCCAATGAGATGTCTGTACCCATAAAGACTGGTGAATTTGATTTTTCACGAATAATTCCTTTTAGATAGAGTTGATCAATTTCCTCTAGTACAATTCCTTCTAAACCTACCCACTCTAAGACTTTATGTAGTGAAACAGTATCTGACGCATCCTCTAATCCAAGATTTTGAGAATAAGCTTTATAGTTTCCATAAGGAAAAAAATCCAATGCTCTTTGCAAAAAATGAGTCGCATGATTCAATCCATAGGAATGTACGCCACTAGAGGGGAGTCGCTGTGTATCGTGAGGGGCTACAGTTCCCCCATCTATAACAGTAAGATTTTCAGCACCTAACCACATAAGCACTTCAGCAATTGAGAAACCGACACCCGCACCAATAATCGCAATTTTAGTCGTCCTTAAACGTTCATAAGCATCTTTAGTAAAGATCCCTTTATTGCGAGAAAAAACAATTTCCCGCATTTGATCGTAAGGAAGAATTGAAACAAACCGTCCTTCATTCAACCAAGAAAACTCAGCAATAACACTAGAGTCCAAAAAACTTGAATCTGAAATTATTCTTCTCCGTATTTCATCATCATTGTCTTTTCTCAATTTTGCATGATCTATAAGTTGTAATGGATATTCATCTACAAGGAACCTTAATTCTAAAGCACGAGCTAACATTTGAGGAACATCGTTACCAATTCGCCATAACAAGAATCGCTGATTATCATGTCCTTGACCTAAAGCATGAGTACGCAATGAAGAAATGAACGCAGCCTTGCCTAGCTCATCTTCTAATTGGTATAAATTAACATGAGGAGATGACTCTGTGCTTACCTTTAACTCAGAATTAGTAATAAATAAATTCTCATGCATATTAAGCTGTTACAAACTCATATAAACGAGGCGTATCTGTTCTGCCATATAAGTGAGGCAACCAATACTGCGAGAACTTCTTATAATAAGCATTAGCCATTACTGCTTCCTGAAGAATTTGCATCTCTTCTACTGACCCTACTCCTGCATATAATAAATTTAATGCATCAACATCTGTGGTCAAATCTACCCCTAACTCATAACCTGGAATTTGTTTGAGAGACATCGGTATCTCAACAACTTCAATGCCTCCTGCCTTTACATTTCTAACAACTCTTCTTGGCATTACAGCCGCAAACGACTCTACAGGCGGAAATTTATTCTTACTTATCTCAAAACCTAAACGTAGTAAGCTACCTGTAAGTAAACCAGGGATACCTTGCAACTTACGTATATCTTCTACTAAACAATATCTACCTACTGTAGCAACAGTAGAGTAAGGTTTTCCTACTTCTTCATTAGGCCATTTAGCTGACACTAAATCCATTTCTGCAATAGGTGACATGCCTGGAATTCCACTATCTGTACCAAACACAAATCTCATAGTTGAAGTAACAATACGTCCCTCTTGGTTTGGTAGGTTCGTTACTGCAGCTAATACTACAGATCTACCCTCTACTTCATTTCCGTCCTTACAAAGCAACTGATAAACCTCAGCTTGTGAAAGACGATGCTCTGGGTTAGCTAAAGGAGCATAATTAGCAGCCACAGTCTGTAGTGTAGCCTCAAGCAATTCGGGATCAGTCGTAACGTCAAGATACTCAGTATTTTTGCCTACATACTCAGAAGTCAAGTTAGGTGCAATATTGTATCTTATTTCAAGACTTTTTGTACGTCTAACGCTGGGAATTCCTGATTCTAGTAAGGGATTCCCTTCTTTAATAACAGTAGTAGCTCTCGTTTCTAAAACTGGCATAAGACAAAAAAAGCGCTACTCCACTAACTAGGAGTAGCGCTTTAAACACCAAAATTCATAAGAATAATACTATAAGTTGTCATAAAAAAACCTAAATGTGACATTTGGAGCGCAATTATAGCACATATATACCGCAATGTCAACACTATAAGACATATTAATTTTTCTTTCTATATTTAAAAAAATGCCTACTCTATAGAGTAGGCATAAAATATCTAGCGATGGCTATAACCATCCCGCTTACATCACTAAGCCAAATAAGTTCAGTCAGATACACCATAAAATTTCTGTATAATTCTAATATTATAAGATTCCTTAAGGCACAACACAAGTACGATAATCCCACTGTTATAAAAATAACATATATATTATAATAAATTATAACATTAATAACTGGTGTACTGCGATCATAATTGCAATCTATCTCTCCCTTTTTAAACAAATTCTTGTCCCAGGTCATAATCCGTTAATATATATAATCCTGGATTTGCCTCCCAAATAGAAGTTAAATTAAGATAATCCCTATAAGCGACCGGATAAAGATATTGAGAATTTGGCATTGTATAGTATGGGATAGCATCCGGAACCTTCTTAACATTAATCTCGGCTTCTGCCAGCATGTCTAAAACAAATGAAAAAACTATAGCATAAATAATTCTTACTCTTCTTCTTCTAGCAATATTACATATAAAATTAAAACCTTTTCTACAAATAATTGAATTATATTGCCAAGCCCAATTAGGGATAACTAGTCTATCCAGCTCACCTATTTCGCTTATCGACAATTGTAAATGTTCGTGAGGCCAACCATATGGAAGATCCATAAGCTCCATAATACTTAGTGGGCTTCGAGTCTCTGAATTGCCTTGCAAAAAACGAATTGTTGTAGAAAGATATTCTCTTCCTGTATTCGGGTCAGTTGTGACACCAATAATTTCATCAGAAAAGGAATTATTAGAATAGGGATCCTTTAATAATTCCTCAAAGTAGTGTTCAGGAGGTTTTTGCATTGAAGTGCTTGTTGCATAATAGCCAGCCTGGGCACAGTTAGCTTGAAAGGACCAAAAGTTTTTAATCTTTTCGTCGCTAATCTCACGAAGGGTATAAAATTGAATATTTTCGGAAGTTATTAATGTATTATTAAATATTGAACTTGGCTCAATTAGTTGTGAGTATTTAGAATAAGGCGACAACATTCTATTCGTATATCCCATCTCAAGTTTCTCTTCATCATTCAGCCCTCTTAAACCAAGTGAAAGCAGTATTTCATCAGCATTGTCTAACTCTGTTATAGCACCATTATTAATGAATATCTTTATCAAAGCTAAAATTATTCTACGATCTTTTGGAACACGTTCTCCATTCTTCCATTTAGAAAATATACTATCCTCATAGACAAAACCCTCTTCAGCTAAAGCCGACCCAAATTTCCCGTAAGTATCTAATCCTGCTTTAAGGCGATAATAATTAAATAACTCTCCAAAATTTTTATTCGTGTTCATAAGTGTTATTAAAAAGATATTACTTGAATATTATATTAAGGTCAATAATTCAGCAAAAACCCTCCTCCGTGACTCACCTCACAGACAACTTTGTCCAAAAATTAGACAATTTTGTCATTCACCTCCCCATTATATGTCTATAAAATAAGGATAAAGCAGATATGCAAGAATATATCCAGAACCAAATTCAAAAATACCAACACACACAACCCGATGGGAAGCAGGAATGTTTTTTGCATATCTGCCGAGAAACACTGGAGTACTACTACAAAGGAATGGTTTCCGAAAAAGACATTGTTACCGTAATGGAAGCTTTTCTGCAATTTAAAGAACTTCTTTCGGATAAATATACCCGCCACATTATTGGCACTGCCGGAATGCTCGAGATGCCGGAAGAATTCGCTATAAAATCTCACCAAGAAATTATTTCTGAGTTGGCTCAAATTACTGCAATAGCGCACTAATGAATTCAAAAATAAGCCCATAGTAATTGATTTTACATTAAAAAACTGCTATAATACTCTATCGTTTTAGTTACGGCCAGTACGCTGGCCTGCTAACTATAATGGTCTGAGTTTAAACCAAACTCAGCAAGTTCCTTAACAGATAGAAGCAGAAAAAAACGTAAGCGGCTAAATTGAACTCAAAACAATTTGAATTCAGCTCAGCCGCTTACTAAAGCAAGACAAACTGACGGCGTTGTGCCGTAGCTTGCTGACTGTAACCGGCCGAAAGGAGTTCAGAGCTTATGACAATTAGCTCTGCGATTCTGATCGCCAGCACACTACTGACGATCATTCAGGGAATGTTTGGTTTTGCTACACACTACACAATGCCGACCACGAGCTCACTGCAAAACACCGTCCACGCGTCCGCCATTCAGTCTGTCCCGACTACCAACACAGTCACTAACGCATCGCCTGACAGGGAATACCCAATCACCACCACTCGCCCCTGCGAAATCCGCAAGGTCAGTGCTAGCGTCGATGGTGACGGCTGGGTCGGAGAGCTTACGCTCGGCGGGCTGATTTACGCGGTATATGGGTATTCAACCTCGCCTTTCGAAGGCTCGTGCGAACTAGAGTCAATCTACTACGGATACCGCACCAGCTACACGATCGTCGAATCCAAAGCACGATTCCCCATGTACTTCTTCTGACCCTGGCAAGAATCAAGTTTAGCCCGACACGCGGCGGAAGCTGCGCATACGCTCGTCGCGTGTCGGATAGGAGAAATCATGCTCAACGCAATATCCGCATTGGTGCTGGTTCTAAACCTACTTGCGAGCCTTTACGGCAACATTACTCCTAACCAGCAACGCCAAGACATTGTGATAACCACTCCTGCCAACTCACCCGAAAAGATCGTCGATTTCTCGGCACCATGCACGGTATCAGGTTCAAAAGAAAACAACGACGGAACGTGGACGGCAAGCATTGATATGGGGTACGGTCCAGATGTAGTCGAGGGATGGGGTTTCGGTCCATTTGATGGCAATGCCATCTGCCACACCTTTCCCACAAAATACATCTTGGAGGGTAATACCATCTTCTATTACGGCTCACCTCTGCGTTAACAACCATTCTTAACAAGTAGCTTCTCCTAACCAACCGACACGCGGCGGAAGCCTGCGAACCATGCGTTCGTCGCGTGTCGGCCCCGGCCATTACCAATTACTTGCTAAAAAATTTCTGCTTCTATCTCCCCAAAAATTAATTTCAATTTCAAACCAAACTTGCAATAACAGAGTATAATATAGCCAGATGAAGATCCTGGATAAAAACAATATCTGGTTACTACTCATCCTGGAATCCGCGCTCGCCACACTCCTGATTATCGTGGGACCGTACTTCCCGTTCTTCGGACTCGGCCTCTCACTCGCCATACTCTCAACTACCGTATATTTTTTCCAAAAAGAACGCACCCGGTTTCATAAAGTACTGTACATACTAACACTCCTGCTTTCCTTCTGCCTTTTTTATCGGGCAAATCCCGGCTTAACTGCATACAACGTGCTTGCCATCATTTTTCTGGGATCATTTATGGCCTGGCCACATGCAAACGGCATGCCTACCAGTTTTATTAACTTTATCGTTGCCCCACTAAATGCCTTTTTTCAGGGTATCCGAACCAAAAGTTCGTATTCCTTTAATGACACCTTCCTCAAAAAAGATACCCCGCTTAAAAAAATTGCCGTTACTGAAATTGGTAAATCACTGGCCATTACCATCCTCATACTTGCCGTAATTATTCCATTGCTCGCAACGGCCAATCCGTTCTTCGCTGATTTAATCGGAAACATCATTACGTTTTTTAACATTGAAAAAATACTCGAATCGTTATTCAAAAACTATGTATTATGGTTCTTCCGCGGCATTGTTTTCCTTGTACTCGCATTCTGGATACCCAGGTTTGTCAGCTACAGCGCGTCGGCAACTACCGAAACAAAACCGCTCAATTTTCTGGCATCAGTACAATTGCTCTTACCTAAAATTATTGTAGCCCTTGTCCTGGGGATATTTTTTATTACTCAAGCACAACTATACACCGCATCCTCCGACACACTTGCCCGGCTCGGCTATTTAAATTACCAGTACGCACGCGAAGTCTTTGGACAATTACTGATTGTTGCCGGAATTATTGGAGTACTCTTGTACAATGATCGAACTAACACTAAGTGGTCAAGAATACTAACGTATCTTCTTTCATTTGAAGTAGTCATGCTTGCTTTCGCCGCGCTCAAAAGTGTCTTCGACTACACCGTCACCTACGGACTGACATTTAAAAGAATTGAAGGATATATTGGAGTTGTCTGGATCACCGGAGTAGTAGCACTATTTTTATATCGCTATACAAAGAATCTTTCCGACTCCTTCTTTGTCAAAGCAGTAATTGTATTTAGTGCACTTGAACTGATCGCTGTTAACTGTTTAAATATCGACCGGATGATCTACGATTATAATCGTAACCTTTCCGCCCGCGAAGTGGATTCTGAATATCTTAGCGGGTTGTCCAGTGATGCCATGGCCTATCAAGAACTGTGGAAACTAACCGAGGAACGAAATAAAAAAATTCTAATGGGCAATCCCGGGTACCTACCCAACGATTATAGGTACAGTGCCTACCGGTATCCCCTCCTCATGAACATTGAATATCTGCAGAAAAAATACCGCCAACCGGATTTCCGCACATTCAATCTTTCTGAATACGCGCAGTATCGGCAAATCAGGGATATTAAAATTCCTGAGCAGGAACTCAAACCCGAAAATTACTATTAAAAAAAATTACAATTGCAAATAACCTTTTTGGGGCGAAGCAGCATCGGATTGCAGTACAAAATACAACTCATGACTATCCGTATACGATCGGGGTATCTCAAAAATTAACGCATTGCTGGTATACTGTTTTGGCTTCAAATCCGTCAAGGTAGTCAAACTTTCATCCAAAGCCCCCGAATCAACATCAATTCGCTTTCGTTTCTTATCCATGATCGCAAAAGTACGTAAATCACCCTCGGAAGTCGTAATCACCTGTACCGTATCACTGGTATTCTGCAATGTATAGTAAATCAATAACGCCTGATTACCTTCATCAATCTGGGCCCCACTTCCTTCCTGGAGATCATTAAATTCCTCACTACTCATCATCTGGAAACCGGTAACAGTAAAACGAACTGAATCGTTTAGCAAAATAGCAGTATCTTTAGGAATTTGTTCGTATTGCGCGAACGCGGCAGTCGAACTACGGGATCCCTGAAACAAAGCTATCGTCGAACTTACTATTCCCATACGATACGCAAGCCAACCTCCCGTAACCAGAAATAACGCAACTATCCCAACCATCACGGCTTTCTTACTCACCTTCACCGGTTCTTTCAAACTATCATTAACATACCGTGGCATCGACAGACGCGATTGAACAGGTTTAACACTTGGTGGAGTATAGGAACGCGGATCAGCATACTGTTGCGAAGCAAATACTCTGGGTTGTGGAGGCGTATACGGTTGTATAACCGGAGGAGCAGCAAACGCAGATATATCTCCATGCGGCTCAACCGGAGGTTCAGTTAATGTTACCGTTTCACCGGTTGCAAATGCATCAGTAGAGACATCGTTAGCCGGCAGTTGTTTATCTGCTTCAACAAACCCTAGCAAAATCTGATCATTGCTGTAGCCTTTTTTTACCAGCAAATCAATAATCTGATCATTTGTTGCCCCGAGTCGTCGGGCTTCTAAAATGAAGTTGAGCAGCCGTTGATCCATAATTGAGAAAAGTTCCCTACTCAGTTACTATAATAAAGAAGAGCTTAGTATGGCAAGTAAAAGAATACCGTCCCATCTTATTATATTTGCTGGAATGTCGTTTGTCATAACCCTTATACTGGGGATTGCTTCTGTAAGTAAACCGTTAATAAGTCTTTACGATCTGACAGTATCCGATAAATCTGCAGCAGCCGAAACCAATACGTTGTCCAATTCATCATTCGAATCCGGTGGCAGCCCTATTTCCAACTGGACATTAAGCATGCACGGCAGTGCCGTAGCAACGCTTTTACAGGATAGCTCAACAAAAACCGACGGAAATTATTCGGCCAAAATAAACGTCACTGCTACCGGATCACGTTCCGACGGACAATTTTATCAATTCTCACCGCTGGTAAACGGAAAAACCTATACCATTAAATTCGCTGCCAAAGCTTCATCAAACCGGGTCATTGAATTTAAAATGGATAAAGCCAGCACTTCAGTTAACTACTTCGAAGCCACTATGAACCTCACAACATCATGGCAGAATTTTTCCTATCAGTTCACATCACTGCAGGACGACGGAAATCCACGTTATGAATTTAACCTTGGAGACCAAACGGGCCAGGTCTGGTTTGATAACGCCACCTTAAATATGGTTATACCGGATACTCCGGCACCAACTCCAACCCGTACACCCACACCTACCCCCACCCCAATCCCAACACCTACCCGCACCCCAACTCCGGTTCCAGTAACAACCGCACCAACCCCAACTCGGACTCCCACACCGGTACCAATTGTCACCACCACACCGGTCCCCACTGTTGTTCGTACCCCCACTCCTGCACCAATAGCTACCACTCCACCCCCACAACAAACACCACCACCGGATACAACCGACCCGTATACCCCACCACCAATAAGTACCGGTAATAACAATAGTGAATTCGATCCTCCGGATTATGAGGATTCATCATTTACAGCAACTACCAATAGTTCACCAAGCTATATTACGGTCAGCAAAACAAGTATCATCGATTCCGTAGACCGTAACAATGCAGTTGGAACAAAAGTCTACGGACCGGGATTCAATGTCACCAGCAACGGCGCATCGATGATTAATATCAAATACCTCTCCTCAGTCGCAGGTGTTGGATTCGAACCGGCAAATACATTGATATCTAATGGTCAAACCAAGACAATTCGATCATACATCACGACGTCCAAACCCAATGGATCATACCGAGGTGAAGCGATTGTCGAATATTATAGAGACGCCGTGTGGTACAACGGCGCCACTATCGAATACGAATTGACACTCACTGGAAACAAGCCTGCTTCACAAACCACCCAAACTATTTTTGTACCGGAAAATCCAACTATCAGTACCTTCAATAACTCCACGTTAAGTATTATTAATCCTGCCAAAGACCAGCAATTCCTGGCCGGGCAAGCCTTACCTATCAAATGGAACCTTACCTCAACAACCAAAACCGCACAAACTGCCTTACTTATGCAAAAAGAATCCGGGGCTATTATTAGTACCATCACCAATGAAATAGCCAGTAATCAGGGTACCAATACCTTCCCCTGGAAAGTACCGCAACTTTTCCCGGGCGATTACAAAATTGCCGTAACCACCGATCAGGATTTGGCTGCTACTTCCAATAATTTTACCGTTGGTTCACGCATCATCATTTATGCCGCCGGTACACCATTTAACGGCATCTATCCGACCATGCAATTAACTCTCAACAATAAAATAGCTAAAACATATTACGGGGTTCAGGGAGATAGCAAAAATAGATTGTTTTCACAATATTATTTCTATTTACCAACCAAAATAATTCCCGCCAACGTCAAAATCGCTTTCTTAAACGATGAATTTAATTCTCCGGAAAATGACCGTAATCTTATTATCGATAAAATAAACATCGACGGCCGGGATTACGAAACTGAAGACAAAAGCGTTATTTTTACACCGAACGGTGAGAATAATCAGTGCAAATCAGGCCAGGTTCAAAACGAATGGTTACAGTGTACCGGGTTCATCAACTTCTAACTCCACAATTGAAAGAACCCCTTCAACTGTTCTACCAGATGCGGATCCTCGGTACGCATACAAATCTCTTCTGTTCCCAATAACACGCCTTGCTCGACAAAATTGTGCGAACCAAATAATCCAATCTTACCGTCTACAATAATTAGTTTGGCATGCACCGTTTTAAGTAAATGCGTAAAATAGATATTTTGGTTCCCCATCACCCGCTTTTTAAAAACATCATAAAAATATTTCTGCGGATACGACTTAAACTGTTTCTCATTACGTGATGAAGTAACAATGCGAACCGGAATACCTTTGGCCGCCTTCTGCAAAAATATCTCCAACAATACACCTTCCGGAACTATCTGCGAAATAAATTCTATAGATTCCCGGGCACTTCGTACATCTTCAAGTGCCATATCGTAAATAAGAGATTCACCATTTTTACCGCTATCAACAATAAACCGGTATCCTTCTGCACAGTCAATTGAATAATTCTGCTTTGGCCGACGTTCATTAACTTGTTCAAACTGAGAAATAAAAGCAGATACAACGCGGGGATCTTCAAATCGAACCATAAAATCTACATTTTCGAAAGCTTCATCATAAAGATTCATTCCCCCCATCCAGCCAACATTGTCTGAAATATACAACTTGGTATGATTTCTTCTGTATATTGGAAACAAACGGGCAATAATTAATGGTGAATTAAGAATGGTAACTCTAATACCCTCTTTCCGAAGTTGCGCAAAGAAATTTTCGTTCGCTTTGTGGACCTGATCTGCATATGCGCGCTTCTTCAAATCAAACTGCGGCCCCATTCGCAAATCACCGTCCACATACTGACTGGAATTCCAATCTACCTGAAACCGCACATCACAACCACGGCGTGCTGCCGCGATTAACACTTCTGTTAAGCGATCCGATACTGCTCCAACTTCAAACACCATTGCCTGAATCCAGACACGCTGAGTCGCTTTACTCGCATGCAGAATATAATCATCCAAAAACTCGTGAGGATTTTGCAAAACGGGAGGCATAACTAAAATGATACCATGCTTTTCTGTAGACCTGCTACTTCCGTTTAAAACGATTCATGGAAAGACTAAAAAATCCGAATATAAATAAAATTGCACTCAAACCCAGCAACAACACATATCCCGACATCCCCTGTGCATCCCACTGCTTAAAGGTCCACGGCGTAAGTAACTGGGTTATCGGTTGATTATGCAATAAATACAACCAGTACGACTGTGCTCCTATAGCTCCTAACACGCCGGCAATCCAAACATTTTTTACATTTCTGAACACCATAATCCCCATCACCATCAAACCGATTGTCGTAAGCAGATCATTAAACACTCGCCCATATTCTGTGAACCCCAAATAAAATCCAAAATACCAAACCACAGCACCAATACCTAAACACCACCATTTCAGACGATAAAATAAATCATAGTTCCAATGCACATAAACATACGCAGCAGCCATGCCAAGTCCAAATTCAAACAACCGCACCGGTAACAATGAAAACAACAACGGATCGCCATCATGTTCAAACAACGCCCAGTAACGATACCCAACCGTCACCACAAACATTATAACCAAGAATACCCATGGCCTAATTTTATGCAGTAACCAGTACAAAGCATCATAAAAAATATAGTACTGAAGAATCAAACCGGAAAACCACAGTGAAGGATTAACCCGGGATATAATTCCATAAAAATCGGTCCACACAAACGGATACAGCAGCAGCCGTAAGTATGGATACAACTCTCCGGTCGGAGCGGCTACTAAATAACGGCGCAAATAATGTAACGAAATATAATTTATTACAAAAGCAAAAATAATAGCTATTTGAAACTGTGGAAGTAATCGTATTATCCTTTTGAACCAGGCACCACCACGGGAACCTTTTACCATTTTTGAGTATGTCAGACCAAAGCCACTCAAAAAAATGAATATGCCCACAAACTGGTATCCCTGTGCTCCCAGAAAAACGAGCAAATTGCCTATCCACGCCCCGTCCGCACCGTTTCGAAAAATTTCCAACCGCTTCATATTTTCAGCCATAGATAGTTCAATACTCGGCCGGATATGAAAAAGTGAAACTTCCAGTACATAGTGATAGAGCGCAATAAAAATAATCGAAATCGCTCGCAGGTAATCCAGAAAATCTATTCGTTTAAATGAAGACATAGCATAATTCTAACAGAAACAGTAAAATCCGCTCCATGGTAGAAAAATCAATCCACATTGATGTAATAAGAAACCAGGTGTTTGTCGGTCCCGATTCTACCGCAGTCCGACCGCGCGAAGCACTTTATCTTTTGTCACTCTACGCCAACCCGGCAGGACTTATTATTGCCGAAGTAGCTGAATGTCTAAAACGCCGCCGAACAGATAGTGCCGACCATGAGACAGCCAAATCAATTGCCAGTATGTTAGCCAGCTCTCGCCAGAATGCGCTTAAAGCCGAGCTGATGAAGCAAGTTTTCAAAAGAGATAAAATACTGCCCGGGTATCCCGGCAAACATGCGGTACACCGGTTAGTGAGTCCGGAAACAACAACCTTGGAACTTGCCAGATATATGCTATATGAAAACGGGAACTATTACCTGCCGGCCGGGATACAAATAGATCCATCCTGGACAATTGTAGATATCGGAACACATACTGTCGGGACACTTCAAACCGATACTTGTATCACACCCTTCGGCGAACAGTTAGCCATTACCATAATCGACCGACCGGAACATAAATTTACTCTGGAGGAGTTGGTCGCTATAACTAGTGAGAGAATTGCTCACACCATCGACTTCATGGGAGCATACGACAATCTCCGTGAGGTCTTAACAAAAGTCCCACAAATCAAAGCCGAAGGCTTGCACAACCGCCGGATATATATTGAGGCTAACCAGCATATTACCTACGGAATCCACAAACCCGGCTACCGCCGTATACACGAAGTAAATTGATTTAAATTCATAAATACGATAAAATCCAACCCCAATGCCGGAAACAGCAAAAAATACCCTCGATCCTATTCGAAGAAGTCTGAAAACCCCCTACGGTGAAACCGACTTAACCAGACAGGAAGTCTTACTGCTCCTCACATTGAAACATGCGTCCGGTCCAATACGATCCGAGGAACTCGCCTCCGGACTTCGACGAACACGAGTTGACCGCATCCCTAACAACAATCATGTCTCAGTAGTGATTAACCATTTTGCCCGTCCCAAGCACAAACCGGAAAGAATCTCGATTGTCAGAGATATTATTGGCAGCAATCACGGAATATACTGGCTTACCGAACCTGAGGAGATGGAAGTAGTAGTCGAAGATTTCGGACTTACTGAAGGTGAAGATTATTATGAACCGAAAGGAGTTCGCCTTTCCGAAAGGACCATTCTCCTGGATATGGCACGTGACACTTTATGTGACGCAAATCGTGAAATAGATATCGATCCGACCCTAAGAAGAATAAGTTTTGCCATGACATTGTATCCGGGAAAATATCGAAGTGCTCCTTTTTGGACCAGGCTTACCAATCGGATATTTGGTACCGACCATGCCCGCAACACCGTCTCAACTAAATTAACCACCGCAACCGAAGAAATACCCTTCTTTAGGCGAGATTCAAGCCACTACCCCATCGTATTTGCAATTCACCAAGAAGTTGTACCGGGAATTTACATCCCGAACCGGAGAAGACTATTTTTGTAATAGTAAAGCAGGTAATCCCTTCTTGACAATAAAACCCCATATAGTAAACTAAATCTAATTAAAAAGCATTTGAGCTTATCCCAATAAGCGAAGCTGTGTATCCAGAAAGCCCTTCAAAGGCACAAATACACCGGAACTCTCACCGTAATACGAGATTAATGAGTTCGCGAAAATCTGAATTTTCGCGAAAAATCAAGGTGGTACCACGAACGTTAGTCGATGGCGAACGCAAATTGCGGAGCCGGAGATCCTGAGCTATAAGCGAAGCGGCTCGTCCTTGTAATTGAGAGTATTCTCTCGATTGCAGCGACGAGCTTTTTTCGTATGAGAAGGGTAGCTATGAAAAAATATTGGTTAATTTTACTTCCAACTGCCTGTCTACCACCCCTTAGGGGGAATATTCAAGCACATCCATTAAAGTAGTAATTAACTAATAAGGAATGTATATGACAATCACATACGAAGATTTTGAAAAAGTAGAAATTAGAGTTGGCAAAATAACTCAAGTCGACGCTTTCCCTGAAGCACGCAAGCCTGCATATAAACTTACCATAGACTTTGGACCTGAAATTGGCACTCGCCGATCTTCAGCCCAAATAACCAAACACTATACTAAAGAAGAATTGGTTGGCAAACTGGTTATGGGAGTCGTAAATTTTCCACCCAAACAAATCGGTCCTTTCAAATCAGAATCATTAACACTTGGTCTGCCGGACGGCGAAGGTGGAGTAGTATTAATCTGTCCAACCAAAGAAGTGCCCATCGGCGGAAAGATGTTCTAAAAAGGAGAATATATGTCACAAACATTTGAGAAAAAAGGCGTTACCAAAAAATCTGAAAACATGTCCGACTGGTACGTCGACGTAATCACTAAATCCGAAATGGCCGACTACTCCCCTGTCCGTGGCTGCATTGTGTATCGCCCACTCTCGTATGCCATCTGGGAAAATGTCCAGAAGTTTCTTGATGGCAAACTCAAAGAAATGGGCTGCGAAAACAGCTACTTTCCACTATTCATCCCTGAAAGTTTCTTAAAAAAAGAAGCCAGCCATGTCGAAGGATTTTCCCCTGAACTCGCAGTAGTCACCATCGGTGGTGGCGAAGAGCTCGAAGAAAAGCTCGCAGTGAGACCGACCTCAGAAACCATTATGTATGCAATGTATAGCAAATGGATTCAGTCGCACCGGGACCTGCCAATGAAACTTAATCAATGGAATAGCGTGGTCCGGTGGGAAAAACGAACATACTTCTTCCTGCGCGGTGCAGAATTTCTGTGGCAGGAAGCCCACACTGCACACGCCACGCACGAAGAATGCTGGGCACAGGTCCTCGACGGCATTAACGCCTATGAACAAACCTATGTCGATGTTCTCGCAGTTCCTGGAATTAAAGGAGTAAAAAGCCAATCCGAAAAATTTGCTGGTGCAGATAATACTACTACCTACGAAATGATGATGCCCGACGGTAAGGCCTTACAGGGCTGTACCTCGCATGACCTTGGGCAGAACTTCTCTAAAGCCTTCGATATCTCCTTCCAAAACAAAGAAGGCCAAAACGACTATGCCTGGCAAACCAGTTTTGGCTATTCAACCCGCGCACTTGGGGCAGTAGTTATGGTGCACGGCGACGATCAAGGACTCGTGCTCCCACCAAAGGCTGCACCAACTCAAGCGGTAATCATTCCAATTGGCCAAGATGGCGAAGTCTTTCGTGCAGCAGAGAATCTTAATTTAGCATTGCAGGATCAAGGCGTCCGTACAAAACTTGATATTCGTTCAGAATATTCCTTAGGATTTAAGCGCAACGAATACGAACTAAAAGGTATCCCGCTACGACTTGAACTTGGTACCAAAGAACTTGAAAATGGCGTTGTTACTGTCTCAATCCGCCACAATGGACAAAAGGAGCAAATCGCCATAACCGAAGCCGGTGAAAAAATAGCAATGCTCCTCGAAGAAATCCAGAAACAGATGTACGAAAAAGCACTCAAGATGCAGCAAGACCTTACGTCAGAGGCTAAGGATTACGAAGAGTTCAAACACATCATGAACACCAAGCGCGGATTTATCCACGCTTTCTGGTGCGAGAATAAAGAATGCGAAGCTCAGATCAAAGAAGAAACCAAAGCCACTACTCGCTGTTTACCGTTTGATGCCAAGGAAGAACACGGCACCTGTGTTCATTGCAGCAAAGAGGCCAAACATAAGTGGGTATTTGCTCAGGCGTATTAAACCATTCCTGCTACTTCCCGTAAATTGTCAAACTCAAGTTTCTTAAGCGGAAGGCCTTCTTTAAACTCACCGGCAACAAACCCGGTATCGGGGATTTTAGGAAGCGCATAGTAAAGACCATATCCGTGTTGTCCCGCCATAATCCGCATTTGCTGTACATAATCAACTTTATCACGCTCAGCAAAATATCCGTCTGTCATATGGTCAATCGTGCTATCAACACTTAAGCGGCTTTTTAATCCCTTACCGGATAATCCTTCTTCGCTGGGCATGGCAGCAAAAATTAAGTTACGTGTACCCAATAACCACACCATTGCATCATCACTACTAATGAGCGCAGGGAAATCTACATTGCTAAAGAATCTGTTCAAAAAGTCCGCATCCTCCTTAGTCCCGGATTTAATTTTAAAAAGTTCTGCCAACTTTCCTTCGTTAACACCTTTTACTGCAACCGGATGCGTATGCCAAAAAATCAAATCAGGAAAAGGATTAGATAACGCACGTAGATGTATTTTTACAAGTTCCCACGGATGGGCACCTCCCCGTGTACCATGACGAAAAGGAATTTCTACCCGATCACCGGTCTCATTTATTCGTATGATACCCATTAACTCGTTCTTACCTAACTCATCATCTAAATTAGTCAGAACATGTTGCTCAAAAGTTCCAAGTAACTCCCCCGGAAGAGTAACGCGACGTGGCAAATCAAACACATCCAAAGGGATCTGACGCTCACCCAAAATTTGTTTGGCATAATAATCACGCACCAAAATTCGTGGATCTTCATGAAAACGTTGCGCTTCAAAACTCGAATCAGACATACTAAAATTATACTATCAATAGTTCTCTAAATAAGTACTAAAAATTTCCTCAGCATCTCTCCATATTGTTCCAAACCCTCAATGCTTACCCACTCTTCATCTGTATGTAAACCGTATCCCGGCGGTCCAAACGTGACCCCGTCACACCCTACGGCATTATACAACCGGATATCCGAACCTCCATGTTTCACAATCGTCTTACCTTCTTCACCGGTAACATCCTTCACCACCTGCTTTAAAGATCTCACATACTCATTCTCAGGGTCGGTAAACTGCGGCGGTTCTTTTACCTGAACCTCTATCGTTGCATCATTACCCGCTAAGTGCTGCAATGCAGCCACAATAGTCTGTTCGTCCTCCGGCACATAGCGCACATCCAATAAAGCGTACGCACTATCCGGCACTTTGTTAAAGGTCAAATTTGGCGTTTCGATCTTTGCTAAATTTACCGTAGTTTTCCACAACTCTTCCCGTGCTTCAGGATACGCTTCGCGCAACCGCTCCAAAAATTTCTCTAATTTCCATAATGCATTCTCCCCTTGCCATGGATACGCACCATGCGCAGTAGTACCACGGGCTATAACCTTCGCCCACAATATTCCCTTTGCCCGATCATTAATACCAAAGTCTGTCGGCTCACCGGCTATTACAAAATCTGCCCGTACACCCTGCTCCACTTGATACTTAGTTCCATCAAATCCACCAACCTCCTCGTCGGTAACTAACTGTAAACCAACTGGGAAAGTCACTTGCGCAGCCATTTCCTTAAAAATCAGTATCTCCGCCGCCGCAGCTGCTTTCATATCCACCGCACCGCGCCCGAATAATTTTCCTTCCTTCTCAAACGGTACAAACTGTTCAACTTTTGCCGGTACAACATCTAAATGAGCGTTAAATATAATTCTAAACCGTTCAGGCCTGCTCTTCCCTGAATAAACCAGCACGCTTGGTACACCGTTTCGCTCAAAATGCTCAACAGTAAATCCCTCCAGCGGCGCCACCGCCGTCGCGATAACATTTTTTAAAGCATTCGTGTCACCTTTTACAGATGCAATGCGAATAAGTTCTTTTGCTAAATCAATAACCATAATAACTCCTTATGCTAAGTGCGGTATTCCCACAATAAATACCGCATCACGCTCACCAACATTCTCCGCAAAAAATCGGTCAATGCGTACATCATTACTGCTTAAACGACGGGTAGACAACGCGTGGGGATAAACATTTTTACACACTAAGGTGCGCAAATCTATGTCTCCCTGCATATCTAATGCATCATACAACGTAGCAGCGACACGCATTACCGGCGCATCCGGGCGATGCGTAATCGGGTACACTGCCGGACAATATTTCCCACGGGCTCGGGCAACTGCCGGATTCTGCGTACGTCCCGCAATATATCGTATTGTATCACCGGAATCAGTATATGTTTGTGCACCACGTAAAGCCAGGCGATGTCCTACTCCATGCGCCTGGTACGCTTCTGTCACTACCATTCCCGAAACATATAACACCCCACCCTCTTCAGGAAAATAACGCATACTAACAAATCCAATTGGAGCCCCTTCATCATAGGCTAGAATAACACGATGTCCACGCAAATGCGTCTCCACATCAGTTCGAAAGGCAGCAACCTCCGCGTTCTGACCAAATCCATCAGCCGCAATTGCTACTGCATCCGCCAAATACCGTGCCTGATCGCCAGGCATTTCTGAATCATACATAATATCCGCATACTGTAAACGATCTTTCATACAAAACTCCTCACAATACTTTCTAATTAAGGAAAGATCGCCAACCAATCTGAATAAAATGAGCCTCACCAAAAATATGGACACTATACATAAAAATCCTCGCCGATATACCTGGTTAATAACCACATACATCTGCGAGGACCTTCAAAAGGTGGTGCCACCTCACACTATCTTTTCATTACTGAAAAAATCTTTGTAACCGACTCTGTTTACTTGGTAAGTGACATCGGTCTGATAGATGATTACGGCTATCTTCCGGAACCGGCTACTTTCCTTTTCAGGATGATTCACCGCTCAGCATCAGCAGGCCCATTCTCCTGCTTCAATCGCTTTGAGTATTACTATAACAAAAACACCATCACAATGCAAGAACTCCTCCGCTTGAGATAGCACTCCGTAAAAGGTAAAATAGCACTAAGGATTTAGGCTATGACTCCATATAAAGCTTATAAATACTGCCCCCGCTGTTCCGGCAATTTAAAGCACGAAACAAATAATCTGCTCAAGTGTCAAACCTGCGGCTATAATTTTTTTATTAACGCATCACCATGCGTGGGAATTATTATTGAAAACGAAAATAAGCGTATAATGCTTGGGAAAAGAGCCATCGAACCGCACAAAGGAACCTGGGATGTCTTGGGCGGTTTTATGGAACCGGGCGAAACAACCTATATTAACGCTATTCGCGAAGCCAAGGAAGAACTCGGTGTTAGCGTACGACCTGGCTTAACAGTAACTTCAGCAACTATCAGTTACCCGTACATGGGAGTAGAGATTCCCTGTTTAATACTCTTCATGACGGCTAAAATTATCGACGGAGTCGCATTACCACAAGACGACGTCTCTGAAATTCAATATTTTTCTGAAGAAGAACTCGACCACATTCAGCTAACGTACCCTGTATTGAAAGATGCCTTTCATGAATACTTCAAGCTCCGCAAAAAACTATCTTTAAAAACACTACTCAACGAGTAATCACTTCTAATTCTATTGACACCGTATAACAAAACATACTACAGTAATTAGTAGATATGAAAATCCGTATTCCCAAACGTATTAAAGTTACCAAAATTGAAAGCAAAAAAATAAAGAGCTAAATATGAAGATCCATAAAAGAATCCACAAAAAGATTCCCAAAGAATTAATGCGCGTAACTCCTTTATCAAAAACAGTCGCAGCAATCGTATTTATTACTCTGCCGTTTGTCGGATTCTTATTTGGGGTGCAGTACGGAAGATTCAGTTTAGCTGCCGAAACAGGCTTAAATCCAATCAATTATCCTTCAGTAACTAAACCGCGCGATGTTGCTTGTACCATGGATGCTAAGATCTGTCCCGATGGAACAGCGGTCGGCCGCAAAGGTCCAATGTGTCAATTCGAGGAGTGTCCACTTCCCGGTATGGATAAACTGGATATTTCCAATGACAGCGATAGTGTGGGAACACCCTCTGCCCGCTAGTTATTTCTTGCCACGCGAAAGATATGAATTTGTATTGAACAGGAATTTGGTAACCGTATACGGCATTACCAATAATTGTGCAAATCCGCCTAAAACAAAAATTCTCAGGAACCATTCGTCGGCATAATGCAACGCACCAAGACCAACCGCTATCGCTATACCAATCTCAAAAATAAAAATAAGTGACACAATCACCAGAAACGTTGTTGACCAGGTCTTTCGCAGAAAAAGAATATCCTGCCGCTCTTCAAGTTCAACACTCGACAAAAGTGCATCAAAATATTCTTTTTCATAGTCATAATCATCACTGGAATCAATTGCCGCACGGGCAGCTTTAGGAGCTATGACTTCCTCATCGATAGCCGTATAAAACTTCTCTAGCTTTGAATCGTAATCTAAACCATTGGGAGATTTTTGCTGCCTTTGTTCCATATCCCCTTCTCCAAATCTTGTAACCGGTAATTAATAACCTCTTGTGAAACAATAAATAATTTAGCTAATAAGGCAGCCGAATAACTTTTAAAACGCTCCAGCATAACAGAAGGAACCAGCAGATTAGCCGCAAAATAATTGGCCTCTTTCTCTAGTGTGACATCACTGGATAACGTCGCATCCCGATACAAAAACTGATACGCATATCGATCTGATAGTATTTCATCCCTATGTAAAAGGTAATGACCAACCTCATGAGCAACAGTAAACGCCCGTCTGTTCACCGGATCTTCTTTATTCACAAAAATAACTTTTTCCTTAAGATCAATAAAACCCGACACATTCCGGTATTCCGATGGCATCACAATCTCTTTGACAGCCAGACCCAAATATGCCGCCACCTCAAAGGGAGAAATCGGTGGATCGGTATAAGAATAACGCTGCAATAAATCTAACGCAGCACGTTTCGCTTTATCATAATCTGCTTTACGCGAAATACTTTCCATAGTCCGATAATACACTAAAAACCCGAAGAAAACCAGATGAAAATAATAATCCGAAGCTTGTTCCGGATTGTGTAGCCGAACCCTTTCCGCCCTGGGAAACGACTATGAGAATGAAAAGCTCGTGGCGCGGGAAACAATAAGTAAGATAAACCGGAGCATGTGAGGTAAATAAGACGGAATAAGCGAGGTAGTAGTTATCCCAAATGTGCATGATCATTCATCGTTACCAGACGCCACTGACCGCTCTCCAGCAACTCACACACACTAATCCCTGTATTATTTATCCGTACAAATCGCATAAAACGCAATAATTCATCTCGGGTCATTGTTTCTCCAAACATCATTGCCGCAACAATCACCCGTAAAAAGAGCCCGTGCGTAATACACAAAATATTCTCATATTTTTGCGCAGACAAATAATCAAGCGCTTTCAGCGCACGATCCCGCAATTCACCATAACTTTCCTCATCACTGTACTTCCAGTCAGGATCATGCCGATGCTCAGCCATTAAACCATTGATTCGCAAAACCTCAGGGTCATCTTTAGGTCTTCCTTCCAGCTCTCGCGGACCATGAAACTCCGACAACAACTCGGTAAAAATAACCATACGCCCAATAACACCGGAGATAATGCGTGCCGTCTCTTTCGCGCGTTCATAAGGACTGGAAACGATCACATCCAACGGAATATGCGAAAATCGTTGCGCTACAAACTCTGCTTGTTTCACTCCAAATTCAGACAGCTCGCCCTCATGATACTGATGAAGCAGATCTTGTGCGTTATACGCACTCTGAGCATGTCGTACAAAGTAGACTTTCATAGCTGCATTATAGCAAAAATAACAAATGATATAATGTGATTATGGTCAAACCGACAATCCAGATCGGACATCCGGCTTTAAAATCGCCGAATAAGCAGATCGAAGATTTCAATTCCGAACAGCTAAAAATACTCATTCAGGACTTAAAGGACACTATGTATGATGCCGGACTCATTGGCATTGCTGCTCCACAAATCGCCGAAAACTATAGTGTTTTTGTAACCGAACCACGCGAAACTCCCGCCAGACCAAAAGATCAAACAGATATCTTTCGAGTTTTTATTAACCCCGTTATTGTCGATTCATCGGAAGCCCAAGTTATTATTTACGAAGGCTGCGGCAGTGTTCTCAACGGAACGCTCTTTGGCCCGGTTCGCCGACCCAAAGTTATTACCGTTGAAGCATATGATGAACAGGGTAAAAAATTTCAATTTACCGCCGACGGTATTCTCGGCAGAGTTATTCAGCACGAATACGACCACTTACGTGGCATTGAATTCACTGAAATTGTTGAAGATTACCGAAAACTCATGCATGTAGATTTTTATGTCCAAAATATCAGAAATTCAAAAGAACAAATGGAAGCTTCAATAATATCCCGAAAAGAATATCGGTTAAGTAATTAAATACTTAGTACAAACCCGTTCAATATAATCATCCTCGAGCTGCCACGCACGCATTTGGTCCCATGAAGGGCGGAAGCGGTATTTTTCAATATCAAATGTATAGTCCGGATGTACTTCTACGCCTTCTTTTTCCAGCATCTGTTTCATTAATAACGGAGTATTAAATTCTGTTCCTTTGATTGAAATTCTTCCGGCATTATTAACAATTCGCCACCAGGGTAAATCTGCCTCACCTTCAAGCCGGTTTAATGTCCAACCAACCTGCCGGGCTGCCCGAGCAACTCCGGTATACGCGGCAATCTGACCATACGACGCCACAGTTCCATAGGGAACTTGGCGAACAATATAGATAACCGCCTCGGTAAACTCAGACATAGAGACTATTGCTCAGAAGGAATTATGACAGCCAGAATAAGATACGGCACGATACCGGGTAAACCACCGGGCAAAAGCAATATTGCCCATAATATACGAACGACGGTCACATCAATATTAAAGTAGTTAGCAAATGCCATGCAAACACCGGCTATCATTCTTCCTTGTTTTGGACGAACCAATCGTTTATTCATACGTATAGTATACAAAAAAACCATTAAAAGAGCAAATATTTCCCGTAGATAATTTACAGAAATACTGTATAATAATGATAGTTGGAATGACCAACATTCATGAGAACAAAACTTAGTAGACTAAAAAAAGACATTAGTTTATTAAAGCAAAAGTTACACTATTGCCGCGAAGTACTCCACGACAAAGAAATCACCAAAGCGGATACCCTTTCTATTGCCGACACCGCACCACCTCCAATAAATCTATCAAAAATAACACTCTCCGAAGAATTGCTTAGTGCAACCACTAACCTCTAGCCTCCACCTCACCACCTTGATATAATTCGCCTATGAACAAAATTGTCTTTTCTGGAATCCAACCCAGCGGGAATCTACATATCGGTAACTACATCGGTGCGTTGCGACAGTGGGTACAAACCCAACACGACGGATTAACAATTTTCTGCATTGTTGATATGCACGCTATAACCGTACCTCAGGAAGCAAAAACACTACACGAAAAATCGCTTGAATTGGCCGCATTATATATCGCCGCCGGAATTGATCCCGAAAAATCAATTGTCTTTATCCAGTCACATAATCCGGATCATGCCAATCTTGGGTGGCTTTTGAATTGCTACACCTCAATGGGCCAAATGAATCGTATGACCCAGTACAAAGACAAATCCGAAGGCAAAGATTTTGTCAGCGTCGGACTATTTGCCTATCCAACGCTTATGGCCGCCGACATTCTCCTCTATAACACCACCGAAGTCCCAGTTGGTGAAGATCAGAAGCAACATGTTGAGCTGACTCGCGATGTAGCCGAACGCTTTAACAACACCTACGGCGAAACATTTGTGTTACCGCAACCGGTAATTCCTACCCATGGAGGTCGCATCCGAAGCTTGATCGATCCTACCAAGAAAATGAGTAAAAGCGATAGTAATGCCAATGCCACAGTTTGGTTGCTGGACGAAGCACAAAGTATCCGCAAAAAAATTAAGTCTGCTACTACTGATAGTGGCTCGGAAATTTCCTATGATATGGAAAACAAACCGGGTATTTCTAATCTCCTTGATTTATACGCACAAACTTCAGGTAAAACCGTCGAGGAAATTATTATCGAATGCCAGGGTAAGCGATATGGTGAATTTAAGGAAATTGTCGCCGAATCTGTTGTTGCATGTTTAGGCGACTTACAAAAGAAATACTATGAGTTGCGGAATTCCGATAAACTCGAAAGCATTCTCCAAAAAGGTGCCAATCGGGCGTATGAGCTCTCTCACCGGAAACTTGAAGAAGTCTATAACAAAGTCGGATTTGTTAAGAAATAAACGCTGCCGTCCGAAGTTCGGCAATAGTACGAGCACCAACACCAAACATTGCGATCTTCAATTCTCTCGCTAATCGCTCGATAAGCTGCTCCACCGCAGATTGCGACTCTAGTGCCGCTTGTCCAAACGGAGCCGCCAATCCAACCATATCTGCGCCCAACGCAATAGCCTTGGCAACATCGACACCCGTACGAACACCACCACTCGCTAATAAAGTAACTTTTTCTGGAGTACGGTCTACAACGCGCTTACACATCACAATACTTTCAGCTGTCGGAATTCCCCACTCGCCAAATAAATCACCAATCTCAACCCATCCACCTTCTCGCTGACCTTCGACAACCGACCAGCTTGTTCCACCCCATCCGGCGATATCAATATACCGGACACCTGCATCAACCAGCCGTTGGCATACCTCTTCTGAAATACCAAAACCTACTTCCTTAACTATTACGGGCACGGTTATCTTGTGTACTAATTCCGCTATCTGAGCCAGAATATTTTTAAAGTTGTGATCCCCTTCCGCCTGTACCGCTTCCTGAATCGGGTTAAGGTGAAGTATCAATGCATCAGCTTGAATCATATCCACTGCCCGCTGATACTTCTCAACCGTAAAACCATAATTCAGCTGTACCGCACCTACATTAGCCATAAGTACGGCACGCGAGTTTTCAGATTTTTGAGCAAATAGATGCGAACGTTCAGGCTTTTCAACAGCTCCCCGTTGGCTTCCTACCCCCATTGCAATACCATATTTCTCGGCTGCACCAATCAAATTCCGGTTTAACCGTTCCCCTTCAGTCATCCCGCCGGTCATGGAGGAGATAAAAAAAGGAAACGCTAACCGTTTACCTAAAAATTCAACCGATGTATCAATTTCATCAAAATCTATCTCAGGTAAGGCATTATGAATAAAACGGTAATCATCAAAACCGGTACGCCCGGTTTGCGCTCGTGGAGATAAAGAAATTTCGAGATGCTCACGCTTTCGCTTCTGTAACTGGTCCATGTTCATGCTCGGATGATACCAGAAGTAATGATCCAATTAAACGAGCAAAGGTAGCAATGTCTTCCTCGAGTATATGACGCGGCGTAAAAACAAAGTCAGCCGAAGACTTAATTGAGTCAAGTGAGAGCTGTTTATCAACCGAAATGCGGGCTCGTTCTGCAACAGGCCGCGAAGTACCTATCCGATCCGAGGCAATCTCATGCTCCACATCAAAGTAAATCATATAACTTTTCCCGGGAAATTGAGCTTTCATTTCGGCAATATAATCAGACAACGGAGAAACAATAGTAATAAAATTCTGAATCATCGAGTATTTTTTCAGCTGAAATTCAATATCAATACCATAATATGCACTATATATATCCAGATGGTTCCAGATTTTTGACTGTGAACGCAGATAATTGTACCGTTCTTTGGAAACAAAAATATGCTCAAAAGTATGCTCTTCCCCGGGGCGGGGCGCCCGGGTCGCATACGTTTGCAGATAGCGAAGTGAAGGGTAACGCTCCAGCATCTTTCCGGTTAAGGTAGTTTTTCCAGCACCACTAATGCCACAAATTTGAATTAATTGCCGTTCCATGACTATTGGTTTCTCCACCACTCCAAACAATCCTGTAAAGTTTGCTCAAGAGAAATTTCCGGCGCCCACCCAGTTAATTGTCTAAGTTTATCGTAGTTTCCGTATAAGATTGGCATATCGGTAGGCCGGACTCGCGACCGATCAACAGTATGCGAAATTTTCTTTTTTGATAAAGAAAGGAGAATATCCACCAGCTGTTCCATTTGAACCGCCTTGCCTGAACAAACATTGTACCGTTCACCTCTCACCCCTTTTTCCATTAATCCCACATACCCTTTAACCATATCCCGTACATCTGTATAGTCACGGTAGACAGACAATGTCCCGGTCGAAAGAACCGGATCTTTCTTCCCTTGTTCTATCTCAACTATTTGCTTACACACATCAGGAACAATAAATCCTTCACGCTGTCCAGGCCCCATATGCGAGAATAGCACCATATAAACTATATCCAAAGCAAAAGACCTGATATACATCTTCGTAAGATAATAACCACTTACTTTCGAAATAGCATACGGGTTGGCAGGATTAAACGGTGAAGACTCTTTAAGCGGTAAGTCATTCTCATTAACCAGACCATACTCCTCAGAAGTACCCGCCATCATAATGCGCGGGTTGTAATTTGCCAGATCATTTTTTAAGCCACGCACGCATTCCAGTAAGTTAATTGTTCCAATAACATTTGACTCAAAAGTCTCTTGCGGTTCCTTAAATGAGTACCCTGGTTTTGACTGCGCCGCCAAATGAAAAATAACATCCGGCTTAATATCGGTCAGCAGTTTAAACAACCCAACTCTATCCAGCAGATTTCCCTTAACAATTACCACATCATTCTTAATTTCACTCTTACCTTCTCGAGATAAACCGTATACGCTGTTATCACCCTTTTGTAACTCTAATGCCAAATAGGGACCGACAAAACCATTAATACCCGTTATCAAGACTTTTTTCATATTATTTAAAGATCCGCGAAAGTAATGGTAAATAAGCAAACCGTTTCGATTTAACCGGCACTCCGGTCGATATAAGGTTCAATTTTAAACAAGCCAAAAATACTGCGGTTATTGCCGGTTCACAAAAGACTTCTCCGCTTTTTATTCGATCCACAAATTCTGCCAACGGCATCCTGATCAATTCCATATCCGACTCGTTATAATCGATTTTCGGATCAGCAACTTTTTCCAACCCTGTCGCTATTAAAATATACGTTTTACTGATTGTTCTCGTCGGGTTCTCATAGACCACGCTCAATAATTCTACCGCAGCTGCACGATAACCGGTTTCCTCAAGTAATTCACGCTGTGCACAGGCAACAGGATCTTCATCTTTTTCAATCACCCCACCAATAGTTTCTAGAGAAATATCTCCGACTCCATGCTTATACTGTCTATCAACCAAAATATCACCATTATCAAACAAAGCAATTAAGTTAATAAAATCAGGCTGTGCACCAAGAAAATAATCATCAAAAACTTTACCACCTTCGGTTTTAACTACATCTTTCCGTACCTTATACCACTTTGTATCAAAAACAATTTCTGAACTAATTAGATCCCATTTTTTCATACGGTATCAATACTTTCTATAATCTCCCGTTCAAGCTCGGCCACAAAAGATCGCATATACTCAATCCGCGGCGCAGCAATAGCTTTAGCAGTATCAGTATAAAGCATATTAAACCATTCTAGCTGAAACGCTACCACTTCACTTAGGCTACGAAAGTTACGAGTAGCTTCCCCTTCAAAAGTAATAGTATCAGTATATTCCGGAAGAAAATATTTTGACACATATGCTCGCTGGATACCAATTGCGCCAAGACCGTCTAACTTATCTGCATCCTGTAAGATATGTGCGAGTTCACCCTCAGATTGTTTTTTTGAATGTTGCTCGATAGCAGAAATAATTCGCTGACGCGCATCCTCCGGAAAATCCATAGCATCAAGCAATTCAGTTACAAGGGACATTCCTGCTTCTGCATGTTCTTCATCACTATCGGTTAATGTTCTCCCCATATCATGAAGGAGTCCGGCAGACTCAGCCTCAATAACATCATATCCCTCTTTTTCAGCCAACACCCGGGCATTATGTGCCACACGCAAAACATGTGTAATACCATGTGCAGGAGTATGATGACCTTTAAAAGCTTCTACAACCTTCTCTCGTAAAATCTGGATATCCATAGAACCCTTTCTATCTAAACCTCTCCAAATCTGCATCTACCATCAGTTCAATTAAATCTTTGAACGAAGTTTTCGGCTCCCATCCAAGCTCTTTTTTAGCCAAAGAATAGTCACCTTTAAGCACTTTGATTTCAGTCGGACGCATTAGTTTATCATTAGTAACCACATGATCTTCCCAGTTTAAACCAACGTGAGCAAACGCCACCTGGCAAACTTCACGAATAGAATGAGAGGTATTAGTACCAATCACATAATCCTTCGGTTCTTTATTCTGTAACATCAACCACATCGCTTCTACATACTCCTTGGCATATCCAAAATCCCGCTGAGCATCAAGAAAACCCATATGCAGTTTACCCAAAGCATCAATCAAAGGCTCACCAATCTCATTTAATGGAGGATTTTTTACGCCGTTCTTAATACAGGCAGCGCCTGCCGTAATTTTACGGGTAACAAAGTGCAAGCCGCGTCGCGGGCTCTCATGATTAAAAAGTACACCCCCACACGCAAACATATTATATGATTCACGATAACAGCGAATCATCATGTGAGCATAAGCTTTAGCAATTCCATACGGGTTATTTGCATCAATCGGCGTTTCTTCGGTTGCCGCCTCAGCCTCGATATTTCCCAGAATCTCCCGGGAAGTAGCCTGGTATACCTTGGCATGAGGAACAAATTTATATACTGCCTCGAACACGCGAACCGGCCCTAATGCAGTAATTTCTCCTGTATATATAGGATGACTCCATGAATCGGCAGGAACCGACTGAGCTGCAATATTATAAACTTCATCAGGCTCATAACGACGGATCACATGTTCTATGCTGGCGTAATCAAGCAAGTCCGCAGCTTCAATTCGAATTTTCCCGTACAAATGCTGAATATTCGGATGTTCAATATGCGTACTTCGGCGTATGGTACCAATAACTTCATAACCTTTTTCAAGTAAAAGATCTGCTAAGTACGATCCGTCCTGGGATGAAACACCAAAAATAACTGCTTTCTTAGCCATGGTCCGCTCTCCTTTTTGTGACACTAAGTATGAAGCCATGCTACTCAAAAAAGCTATCTATGTCAAATTAGGCGTGTTAGAATAAATTCATATGATAAAACCGCTGATCATTTCCGGGCCGTCGGGAGTTGGTAAAACATATCTGGAAAAATATCTTATTGCACACCATAACTTTAAACGTATTCAGTCCACCATAACCCGCCCCATCAGGGCTGGAGAGGTTCAAGGCCTGGACTATAATTTCATCACTGAAGAAGAATATAAAAAAATGGAAGCCCAGGGAAAATTCATCACCTCAGCTTTTGCACTTGGTTGCTGGAGAGGTTTTGAGAAACGCTTGGTTGAAGCAATCATCGCTGAGGGGAAAATCCCGATAACTATTGTCGTCCCATCAGTAGTTCCGCAATTCGTAAAGGCATATCCAGGCACAATCCCTGTGTACTTAAAACCAATCGATAATCAGTTACTCATCAGTCGAATGAAACAAAGAGGAGATCCCGAGCAGAACATTCAGGAGAGAATAAACCATGAACAAGAAGAAAATCAGTATTTTGAATCTATCAAACAGTACTATCATAAGGTAATAACAGTAAGCTCAACCAATTTTGATGAAACTGTTAAGGAAATACTAAATCTAGTACAATAAGGCAATGCTTGTAGTCCTACTCTATTTTCTTCTCCCTGCCGCTATTGCCAATATGTCGGCAGCACTTTCGGCTAAACTCTTTCCAAAGCTAAACTTTCCCCTGGATTTTAATAAAACATTTCGGGGAATCAGAATCTTGGGAGACCACAAAACAATTCGCGGCTTTGTATTCGGCATTATTACTGCCACCATAGTCTATGCACTACAGATATATTTATATAATGCCGGTAACTATACTCATAAAATTAGCCTTATCAACTACAACAAAACACCCTTCTATCTCGGTAGTTTACTCGGTTTAGGTGCAGTCGGTGGAGATGCTGTTAAAAGTTTTTTCAAGCGGCAGCTCAATAAAAAGCCCGGGAAATCCTGGATACCATTCGATCAAATCGACTGGGTCGCGGGTGCCCTGGTAATTACCTCATGGATAGTTCCCTATCCACCCGTCATTATACTCGTCTCACTTACCATCTGCTTTTTACTTCACTTCGTGGTCAAATTTATTGGATATCTGCTTAAACTTGATAACGCACCATTATAAAGATTCAAGTAAACGATTCAGATAATGCTTGGTGGCATTTAAGGATAACTCCGGTATTACCATACCTCGTTTAACAAAATTAGCCTTAGTCTCCCAAAACCAGCGGGTATCTACAAATCGCACACCCTCCGGAGAAATAATAATATTATCTGTTTTAGGCAACCAGTCAAAAAGTTCAAACACCGGATACCGAGGCCGTGTATCAGGTAACAGTCTAATCTCATAATGCATAACCAGAATCAGATAGATAATCAATATAAGCTGGATTTTTTGTTCCTGAGTCATATTCCGCCGGCGCATATCATGTAAGGTCGTACCGGCAACAAACTGCTGAAAAATATACACAGTATCATTCTCTTTATTTTCCGGAGATATCGAGGGGCCATAAATAGTATATTCTTTAGGTAAAAAGTTATATGTTCGCACATCAGATCTGAGTATCGGTTCAATTTTTCGGGAGATATCTATTTTATAAAACTCCTCTATCGCCGGAAGTAATGGCAGTAACGAAGCCCGGATCCGTCTTTGGGCATCAAGACAATCCTCAGTATGAACAAGAAAAATATCATCCTTCGTACTGAAAAATCCAAAATACTCCACAAACTTAAGATAGGTTTCATATTGACGCTTCACTTCATCAAGTGTTGGCAATATCTGCGAAGAGAACCGCTTTAACACCCCATCTGTTACCGCCGGAGGCATCGGAAGCTTAATCTTGTCATGAAGCTGAAGATGCACATCCCATTTGCCTTCCTTCATTACCCAGGGTTCATTCTCTACCTTAAATACCCGAAAAAAAGTTCCACTCGAAAGCGGCGAATAAGAGAACTGCGCAAGAATCTCCTTGATTGGGGCAGGAACAATTTCATCCACCGATTTTATTGCATAACGGCGAATTAGCTCTTCAAAATGTTCCATAGTAGACAATTATACTAATAATAACAGAAATCCACAAAGCGGGTGTAGCCACGGACTTTCATACCGCCTTGACTCTCAAGCTCAAACCGATTACCCTTGACCCATGAAGATCGCCGCCTTTTTTGTCCACATCTATACCGCTCTGGGTTCAGTTCTTGGATTCCTCATGGTTATCGCTGCTATTAACCATGATACAACGCAATTTCTTTGGTTAACACTTGTAGCAATGACAATTGACGGTACCGACGGATTTTTAGCACGCAAGTTTAATGTCAAAAAAAACATTCCCTGGATTGATGGCGCGACACTGGATAACATTGTCGATTACATCACCTACGTTTTTGCACCTGCGGTTCTTTTCTGGGTTAACAACTATATTCCGCACAATCTCTTCGGTACAGGTATCATCGCAGCAGTACTCCTCTCATCATGTTACCAATTTTGTCGCTCCGATGCGAAGACAGACAATCAGAACTACTATTTCCTTGGTTTTCCGGATTATTGGAATATAATTGCGTTCTATGTCATTGCTCTTAATTTGGATACTTCGACCACCAGTATCATATTACTCCTTTGTTCGATACTCGTATTTATCCCTATCAAATTTCTCTACCCATCGCGAACAAAACAGTTACAAAAACTCACAATTCCGCTTACTGCTCTATGGTTTGTAGCTTATATTGTTATCATGCTCCAACTTCCAACACCTAATCTCCAGCTCGTCACACTCTCATTACTCTACCCTCTCTACTACATCGTGGGGAGTTTATACCTTACCTACAAGACCAAAATAACTAATTAGTGAAGACTACCGCGTTAGGCAAGTTTCTGCCCGGTCCTACCTTATATCCCCCAAAATAAAGTGCTGCCGAACCACCACCGTCCAAATTCATAGCATATTCGGCACCTAAGGCCTGGAATACATACGCAGACTCTGGAACCGTAGCCCCTCGAGTCATAACTGCCCACAACGTTTTACCTCTAAATCCTATTCCTCCACGCATTGTTTTGGTACCGGCCGACTTTGCATCAAGGTTAACTTGCATTGCCACACCACCATTGTGAATGAGTGTCGGAAAATTTGAGATAACCCCATTAGCGCTCGTATCTCTACCAAAACCCAAAGCCTGGGTATAATAATGTGCACCGTCACCATAAAAACTGATCAAAGGATTAACACTATACTGATTCTGGGCCGAATTCAAATATTTTTTCGTCCGGTAATCAAATACCAGTAAATCAAAGGCATTTACTTTCCTGGAACAGGAATCATAATCCGCGGGACAGAAATACGTTCCGTTTATTCCGGCGACACCACCATTTTCTGATACATAGGAAGCTAATGGCTTCAACGGGCAGTTGGTTGCACAATCATTCTCACTGGCAGTGAAAGTCTTCACTTTAATACGATTCAAATCGACAGTTAAGAGATCGACACTATATGAACCAATACTGGTCCCAATTGTTTTCCGCTCATACGTAACTCCACCTACCGATTGAGGCGAAATCGCCGTCACTGTAGCAGCCGAAGCTGCCGCCAGAGCAGCTTTTTTATCGGCTTCTTTTTTTTGGGCAAGTAATGAATTAAGCGAAGTATCCAAAAGCGTTAACAGTGACGGAAGAGTATCATACGACTTCTCCGACAATTGGGCACTGGCCGAAGCTAAAGAAGAGGAAACTGTGGCAACATTTACTCCAAGCTTTTTATAATCATCCCGCTTCTTTGTGATATCGGCAATTTTTTTCGAAAACTCTGCGGCCAGTTTTGTGTCATCTTCCCGTGCAGTACCAATTTTTTCCGCCAACGCTGCACTCAAACTCGAAGCCTTCTCATATTCTCCCTGTGCAAAAGCAATCCGCAAATCAGCATAAATCTGGCTCATGGAAGCAGTACTAATTTTATCGGCAGCCAAAGTAGACATCGCTTTTTGCGAATCGTCTAAAAAAACCAGCGATTTCTGATGGGCTTCGAGCTGAGCAAAAATTGCTCTATCTCGCTGACTAATACCCTGAACGCGCGAAGCAGCGTACTGTCGGGATAGCATAAAAGCCGGATAGATCGCGGCACACAATACAATTACCACTCCGACAAATACATAAAAATGGCCGGGGAATCTTCTTTTCATCTAATATATACATAATAGAGTGAGGAATGAGTAAACTCAATAATTAATTCCGCCTAATCTTACAAACAAAAAAACCGTCCCATGATTCAGAAGGAAGAATTCGGGCACTCTTGTGTAATCGCTCATCAAATACATCACTATTCCACCGGGTAAGTCCCGGCAAAAAATTTCCGGAGATTGGCTCTATTTCAATCGCACCTTCAAATTTTTCTAACGCAAAATTGATAACTGCCTCATTCTCCTCAGGAGCAAAGGTACAGGTTGAGTAAATCAACACGCCACCTTGCTTTAAACACATCACCGCCGAAAAAATAAGTCTTTTCTGAATTGCAGCCATTCGTTCAATATTTTTTAAACTCCATCGTTTTTTTTCATCAGCAACTTCCTCTTGTAAATCCGCAGCTTTAAATCTGCCTTCACCACTACAAGGCGCATCCAGAAGCACAATGTCGAAGATCGGGCCAAACTTTTTCCATATTGCCGATGCGTCACTTTGACTCACTAACACATTGTTCACCTGCAATTGTCGTAAAACTGACTTCATTTGAAAAATTCGCTGACGACTGACATCAAGAGCATAAATCTCCTCCCGACCGCCTATCAAAGCAGCCAGCTGTGAAGTTTTAGAGCCCGGTGCAGCACACATATCCAGAGCATGCAATCCGTCGTTACTCAACACCGGTTCACCCACCAGTGTAGATACCGGCACCATACTCGAAAGTGACTGCAAATAGTACCAGCCGTTTTTGTATTCTTCCAAATCAGTAAACTCACGTTTGCTGCGATTAGTTAAAATATAAGCCAACGGAATTTCCGGTACTGTTTCTACAACAATCCCCAGTTCTCGTAAACGTGCGATCCCCTGCTCTTCCGGTACAACTAAGGTATTTACACGAAAACTGGGCAACTTATCAATCGAAAAAGACTCGACCACTGCACCATACGTATCACCAAAAAGCATTCGCAGCCGGTCCCAAAACAATGCATCCATACTTAACTCCTTAAGCGGGTACCAAAAAAGGCTAAACTCATAAAAGTCCAGAATTCCATGCTCAAATCATTTTTGAAATACGGAACATCGACTAAACCGTGTACAAAGACTAGGAAAACGACACCATACAAAATAATCCGCATATCACCTTGCTGCTTGTCTGCCGTGCGCAACACACAAAATACAATCCACAGAAAACTAAACATACCTAATAACCCTATCTCAGTCCAAAAATTAAGAAAAATATTATGGGGGTACTGAAGATGCTCATCATACTGGACAGGTAAATACTGACTCGCATAGAGGGACTTATATCCTCCCAATCCCGCACCAAAAATCCAGTGTTCAGACAACAAGTTAAAAGTTCCGGTCCATACAATCATTCGAATTAAGAATGTATCTGAACCTTTATACAAAATTGGGGGCAAATCCTCGACGCGCGAATACGCACCTGCAACAAGAAGCAATGTAGTCACAAATAACCCGATAACAAAATATATGTATGTTCGTGACACAATCGGCAGCAGCTTTTTGGTAATTCCTAAATAAACAGGCAACGCCCGTACCAATAAAATTCCTAATAAGCCTACAAAAGCGACCAATCCTCCTAAAGATCGGCTTAGGCTGATTGCTATCACTGATAGAACCAGAGTAAGTGCAAAAAACAAACCGCGTTTACTCACTTTAAAATCATGCAGCACCACAACTCCAAGCGCGAATATAATCGGCTCCAGATAAAGCGCCAACGCGTTAGCACTGTTAAATAAGCCACTTACTCGCCCGGCCGCAATTTCATGGGGCGCAAACCAGTCTGTTTGAAATGCATACTGCACGATTGCCAATACACTCAAGTAAAAAGCGCTCATTGCCAATCCAAGCAAAACGTCTGTTGTATACAAAACACGCCGTTTCCCCAAATCAACCAGCATTACAAATAAAGCCACCGGCTCAAGGAAATAAGCCCTAAAAATCCCAAATCCGCTCCGCATATCCGCAGAAACCAGTACACTCAACAAAGCTATTCCCAAAAAGCAGCTAAGTGCGGTCTTCAGCGGAGTTCCAAAAACTGTCTCCCGGAATCTACCAGGTATTACCGCTTCAAGTAACCACACCAGGAAAAAAGGAATAAAAATAAATTCCAGCAAGGTGGTCGGCAAGCCAATCAGTGAAAAACGCAGAATATAGAGGGGAAAAAACGATATTAATACAATACTGCCAAAACGAAAAAACCGCATACGCCTATTCTACACCAAAATGATATAATAAGATAATGAGCTTTTCATGGCAACAACAACCAAAACCTATCATCGGACTTGCCCCTATGGACGGGATCACCGATTTTGCCTACCGTCAAATCCATGCCAAATACGGCAAACCGGCGGTGATGTTTACCGAATTTACCAATGTTGAGGGAATGTTCTTATCCGATAACGACTACCTCTTAAACGATTTCAGGTATCACATTCTCCAACGACCAATCATCGCCCAAATTTTTGGTTCAACCCCCGAATATTTCTATAAAGCCGCGATTGTTTGCGCTGAGCTTAATTTCGACGGAATCGACATTAATATGGGCTGTCCAGCTAAAAACGTAGCTCACCATGGTGGTGGCGCAGCGTTAATAGGCAAACCGGACCTGGCCAAAGAAATAGTACGTGCAGTTAAGCGCGGAGTTACCGACTGGACAAACGGAAAAAGCATTAATGATCTGGGTTTACCCGAGTTCAAAATTAGTAAAATCCGTGAGTTAAAGAGCTTTTCAGAAAGCACGAGCGAAAGCAATCGCCGCAGTATTCCTGTCTCGGTAAAAACCCGATTGGGAATCGATGAGATCATTATTGAAGAATGGGTAAAACATCTCCTGGAAGTTGAGCCTGCCAACATTACCCTACACGGCCGGACTTTAAAGCAAATGTATACCGGCCAGGCTGACTGGTCAGCCATCGGACGTGGAGCAGCTATAATCAAGCAAACATCAACTACCGTACTTGGCAACGGTGATATTAGCTCACGCAAGGACGCCCTAAATAAAATTGACGAGTATGGTCTCGACGGAGCATTAATAGCTCGCGCTTCGATGGGCAATCCGAACATCTGGAACGAACAACCGGCTTTAACACCGACACAAAAACTAACGCTTGCCCTTGAACATGCTAAAATTCACGCAGAAAATAAAGACGAAAAACTTTTTCTGCAAATGCGCAAACACTTTAGTTTCTATATCTCAAATTTCCCGAATTCAACTGAAATTAAGGTGAAATTAATTCAAACTAAAAGTTACTCCGAAGCTGAAGAAATCATTCAGAGTTCCTTGACTAATCTATAGCCTGAGAAAAAGCACCTGACAGAACTTGTAAATGCGACTGCCAGCTGAATTTTTCTCTCACTCGCTCAATACCTGCTCGTCCCATCCGCTCACGTAAAGCCGGGTTATCAAGGAGTTCAGCCAGTCGCTGCGCATACTGTTTTTTATCATATCCTTCAACCAGATATCCGGTCACACCATCTTCAACTGTATCTGTAGGACCGCCAACATTCCAGGCTACTACGGGAAGCCCCTGCCCCATCGCTTCAATAACAACAATACCAAAATCCTCACGTTCCGAGGGAAAAGCATAAACTGCGGCATAACGATAGAGCGCAAACAATTCCTGCTGATCAATCTCACCTAAAAAAATAATCCGGTCGCGCATATGCAATGCAGCAGCGAGTTTCTGCAATTCTTCAGTATGCGTAGTAAAAGGCCCGGGAATTACCAAATATACAGAATTTTGTCGCAATAATGAGAAAATTTCAATTAGCCAGTCGATCCGTTTCCACGGTTGATGTCGACCGGTATACAAAACAAAATCTTGACCCAAGTCAAAACCCTTGATAACTGGCGCAGTATTTTTAACCATCATATGCAAAGTCTCGGTATCCTGATGCGCCATCTGCCGAAGATTAAACCGGTTTTCAATCTCACCACCAAGCAAACTGCCCCACTGATCATCCTCACGTAACTGAGTAACATGCGCGTGATCAAGATAGGCAAAATGGCGATGCGCATAAAGAGACAAGGGAAAGGAAAACGGCAGTGAAAACACCGGCTTATCAATAACAATTTTCTTAACTTCACAATTCTCGCGCTGAGAATAACCCGTTAAAAATGGCGTACCGGAAGGACAGGCAACCCAACTGCAACCATATATTTTTTCAATTTCACGACCGATGAAATAACCGTTTACATACCGTTCCGAAGCACCAATAATACTAACCTTATCTAAATATGCCAGCATCGGACGCACAAAAGCAAAAAGTTTACTTAAAAACCTGAAATCGGAGACTGTTGCCCAGTCTTCGTGTTCACGGGGATATAATATCCGGTTCGGATGATTTAAAAAAGCTACATACGGCTTACGTAGTAAACGTGAGAGAATATAAGCTAACCACGCACCCGGCTGGTTCTCTCCAACAAATATATCTGTTTTAATAAAACGAAAAATAAAAAAAGGAACCAGTAAACAGCTCAACAACAATGTTACTGCATGTCGCAATGGAAACCAACCGGGCAATTGCGGTAAAAATGTTTTGATATTATATGATTTTATAATGTCCGGGAAACATTTCGTGTAATCAACAATCGGAGCGTAACATTCAACTTCATAACCGGAGTTTTTGAGATGAGAAATTTGTTCTAAGACAATTCTCTCACCACCTCCGGTATAAATGAAGGAGCAGTGAATAATCGTGACTTTCATTTTTAGTAATCATCGCCGGCATCAACAGAATCTTCAGTGGCAGCCCCGGCAACATTGCCTGCTTGTGGCTGAGCAGCCCGAAGTTGATCAATTTGTCGCTGTTCGGCCAACATCTGTTCTACAGCGGCCTCACGACGGGTTACATCAGTACGTAAGGTTACAAAATAAGCAATACTAAAAAACAATACTACAAACACAACAGTGAGAGTAGAAATTAATGCGAGCAACGCATCTTTCTCCTGTGATGTTTTCATAAAGAACCCTCCGTCTACTAATATATACTTTTTACAGTAGAACAAACGAAAGCTCAGGTCAAGAGTAAAACTAATTCACAGCTGGCGTTACAAACGGATTGCCCAAATCCTGTTCTTTCTTATTCAGAAACTTTGTCATATCCGCAAACCCCTGCCAGTAGGTACATTTCGAACAAGTCTTCCATTCAGATAAATCACCCCGCAACATATCCGAACGTAACTTCTGGTATTTCTCTCCACACCATATCTCTTCGATACTCTGCGTTTTTGTATCACCCATAATCAGCTCATTCTTCATATAGTTCACACAACAAGTAGTCACTAAGCCATCCCACAACACCACCGGATTAAACCAGGTAACCAGACAGGGATAACGGCAGGCAGCTTTCTTTTGCGTCGCTAATGACCGGTCGGTGGCACCACCACCATAGTTATGATACGGAGAAATCAGCACCTGATCCGCTACACCCCTCCAATACTGCTTAAATTCATCCAACTGATCGGCATTCTCTGTCATACCAATAAACTTTGCGATAAGAAGTGGCTTCTTCGCGCCCATCTCCTTTTTAATTTCTGCAAATCGCCGCATATTTTTTACTACGACAGGAAATTGATCACGCCCCTTAATCCGCTTGTACGTCTCGCTGTTCATAGCATCCAGAGATACATTTAACACATCCAGACCTGCTTCGATCAACTTTATCGAACGCTCCTCATCCAATAAAATCGCATTAGAGAAAATCTCAATACGATGAGCAGCTTTTCTATCTTTTGCATACTTTATTAACTCATGCACACGGGGGTGAATAAGTGACTCTCCATCCTTAATAAGCGTCAATACTTGAACCCCTCCATGGTCGGCAATCTCATCAATCAATCGCTGGTACAGGCCATCATCCATCAACCCTAAACCCCGATCAGTTAAATGGCGGGGACACATAATACACCTGAGATTACAGTGATTGGTCGTCTCAAGATTAATAGACATTGGAAAGTTCCAGCGCAATTTTTGCTTGAAAAATTCCTTTTGAACAACATGACTTTTCTTTAAATGATTTTCTGCAGCAAAAACTGCATTTTCAATGGGGGTAGGCAGATACATGATTATTTTTTTAGCAAACGGCTTCCTTTTTCGCCGTCATAAGGACAGTGTATACAATGATTACCACAACAGTATCCCCGTCGCAAGTGGTAACGCCTGGTAAAAACATATCGTCCAAGCGAATCAATTTCATAATCTACATGCTCCACTAAAGGACGAAATTTCCGCTGATCATTCATAGGAAAATGTATAATAACACAAATAAAAACCAAAACTGATACAGTTGAAGCAACAATGAATACCTACACGTATGCCATAAAATAGTGTATAAAAAATTTTAAGGTATATTTAAGTTAAAAGAATTTGAATTTTATAACCTTGGCTTAGTTGCGACTCAAAGAATACCTTACTTGGAAAGTGCACAAAATTGCGTAAAAAATTCGAGGTGTTTGAGCGAGTTTTAACGAGCGAGTTCTCGAATTTTAGCAATTTTGAAACTTTCATCACTTCTTTGCCGGAGCAATTAAGACAAGGTATAAAAAGAATATACAAATTTCCGCTTGACCGTGTTCATGCGTAATGATATATCTTAATTCTAACTATATTAGAATTTAAAATGATTCAGAGTAGCTCGATTACTTATTCATCACAAGCACCAAGAATAATACTTACATTGCTCTGGTGAACAGAAAAAAAGAAACGGTTATTTTGATACAACGAAAATTCTAAGTAAAAAAGAAATTATATATTATTTTTAATTAACTCGTCTCTCTATAAGGAGGAACCCGTATGCTTGATAAAGTAAAGTTAGGCATAGCCGCAGTAAGTGTTAGCTCTGCAGCTGCCTTAACATTTGTTCCCGCTGTGTTTGCACAGAATACTACAACACAAGCAGCTACACCGTCTGCTTCACCCGCAGCAAATGCATCAGTCCGCGTAGTACACGCTTCACCAGATGCACCCGCAGTTGACGTATATATTGATGACAAGAGATTCTTGGCATCATTGTCATTCCGCCGTGTTACCGGTTATGCCAAAATTCCTTCCGGCCGACATACCTTAAAGGTATACCCAACATCAGCCGCCGGAAAAGGTAATCCTGTTATTACTCAAGACTTGGATCTTAACGCAGGCTGGGACTACACCGTTGCCGTAAACGGAAGACTTGCTAATGTAGCAGCTAAAGTTTTCAGCGACAATTTGAACGTTCCAGGCGCTGGTAAAACCAACGTTCGTGTATACCACCTCTCACCAAACGCTCCTGCTATTAACGTAGCAGTTAAAGGTGGAGATGCATTAGTACGAAACTTAAGTTTCCCGAATGCAACTGATTACCTCCAGGTTGATAGCAAGGCGTACAACCTTGAAGTTCAGACAGCTACCGACAGCAAATCAGTACTCGACATCGGCAGAGTATCTCTCCCTGCGAACGCAGTAGAGTCAGTATTTGCTTTCGGCTTCGTTGGTGGTGAAAAACCGGCATTATCAGTAGTTCCTGTTGTAGATCGCCGTGGTGCATCTGCAACTCCGGCTACCGGTGCTGAACAATCCTTCTCCTTCATGGCCCTTGTTGCCGGCATGGTAGCCGCATCAGGTGTTGTGCTTAAGAAGATTGCCACAATCTCAGAGCAGAACTAAAATTTCTATCTGAAAAAAACTAAAAGACGGAACTAACCTTCCGTCTTTTTTTTTGCGATTTTTTTTGTGATAAAAATTATTGACACCCATGATATAATATTTTATACTGTACGTATTATAAAGTAGTAACGGAGGCTGTCCATGAATACTACAGATAATAATCTGCAGGATAATGCACTGAATAACAGTACCAATTATGGTAATACAGTGCCGAACCAGCCGGACAATACCGTAAATCCTGGATCCAAGAAGGATTACGATACCGGTGCCGATACAGATCGCAGCGAGCATGACATCGCTGAAAATAAAATTAACGATTATAAGGATCGTGACGACGATCAGGATTTCGTAGTCGTTGGAAGATTTAATTCATCATCTCGCTATGATTCCGGACTCAATGGTTCGGCTGGCCAATATTTCGATGAAGAAGATGATTGGTAAAACTCAGGTATATATCCTTAAACGGACTCGGAAAGAGTCCGTTTTATTGTTGATCTAAATACTCAACTCACTTGCCCATTGTTCAATAGCGTCGGTATATAAATCAGCTACATCAATTACTTTAAACACCGTTCCCACTAATTTCCCGTTTGCTTTCTTAACCGTTTCCTCAAGTAGAACTGCTGCATTACACGTAAAAGTATAGCTATAGTGACCAACCCCAAAAACCGCAACCGGTTTCTGACCGAAGTCGTACGTCTGCAGTTGACCTGCAAAAGGCTTCATATCAACCTGCAGATTCCCCTGTATATTCTTATTCTGATCTTTTCCGTTCAAACCATCCTGACGCTTCCCATCCCAAGTTGAAGAACCCAGCACAACCAAATCATAATTCTTTAATTCATCAATCGAAGCGTTCTTCACATCCTTTACCGTAACCTCAAAACCGCCCTTTTCCAACCCCGCCTTCACAAACTGCGCCAGAAAAGCAGTATTTCCACTTGTACTTCCGTATATAACTAAAGCTTTGTTCATAAATATAAATTCTGTCAAAACCACTGCAGCGAATCTTTTCTGTGCGACTCGAACGCATTAGTTGCGTGAGCGAGGGCGACAGCCCGGGAGCAACAGAAAAGTTCGCAAATAGGTTTTGACTCAATCTTAAAAGCTTTTCTTCACCCCAACCTCATCAATCGCCGGAAAAATCTTCTTCACCTCATCTCGAAACTTATCAGCCAAATTTGAAGAAAACGTAGCCTTACTACCATTCTCCATATGCTTACATAATTTTCGCTCCCAGAACTGCGTAATATCAAGTACCTCTTTACCCATAGTATCAAATTCTTCTTTAAATTTCTTCTTATCTTTCAAATAATCCTGATTCAGAATCATAAACTTCTGAAAAAGCTCCTTATTCTGATCCACCATCATATTAAAAAATTCTTTGTATTTAACCA
Source organism: uncultured Gammaproteobacteria bacterium (assembly GCA_964403585.1). Taxonomy (GTDB): domain Bacteria; phylum Patescibacteriota; class Microgenomatia; order JALYQM01; family JALYQM01; genus JALYQM01. The sequence goes on from CAYOFQ010000001.1 coordinate 1,476,664, forward strand.
TAAGTACTCCAAAAAATCCTTACTGACTATATGTACCTGAAAAAAAGAAATTATTCAAGAATTGTAAATGATATACTTAACACCTATGCAGGAACCTACCATCGGCTTTATCGGACTCGGACTCATGGGCAAACCCATGGCATTCAATATTCTCAAACATGGATATTCGGTAGTTGTCTACAATCGGACAATCGAAAAAACAAAAGAATTACAGAAACAGGGAGCTCACGTTGCAAACTCATTAAAAGAACTTGGTGCACAATCAGATATTATCATCACGATGGTCACTGCAGCCGAAGATGTCCGTCAGGTACTGCTATCCGAAGAAGGCGCACTAAATACCGCCAGACCAGGAACAATAGTTATAGACATGTCTACTATTGGTCCATCGGCTACAAAAAAAATCAATGATGAAATTCTCCAGCGCTCCATGCATTTTATTGACGCCCCGGTTACCGGCAGCACCCCGGGAGCAATCAACGGCACCCTTACTATTTTCATTGGTGCAACCCAGGAAGATTTTCAGTCAGCCCAACCTGTTCTTGAGTCTATGGGCAAAAACCTCCAACACATTGGTCCGGTAGGAACCGGCCAGGCCATTAAAATGATTAATAATCATCTCATCGCAGCCATCACTGAAGCAGTCGCCGAAGGTATGATTTTGGCAGATAATATGAACCTCCCCCGTGACAAAGTAGCCGAAGTAATAAAAACCACTGCTCTCGCCTCGCCATTAGTAAACATGCGATTGGATAAATATACCAGCGAAGATTTTGCATTATTATTCAGCATGGCAAATATGCACAAAGATCTGGAACTCGCCTCAAATGAAAGCGCTGTCGAACTTCCTGTTCTTAATACAGTCAAAAAACAGCTCGAAAAAGGGATCACACAAAACCTCGCAGAAGAAGACTTCTCTACAGTAATCAAAACACTTACCTAACGATTCATAGCTACCTGAATAATTTTATGCTATCGTATATTTATGGAAATACCCCGTATTCTTATCGTTGGTGGCGGCTTTGCCGGAATATTCTGTGCTAAAAAGCTCTACCAATTATGCGGGGATGCAGTACAAATTACCCTTGTTTCCAATAAACCCCATTTCGAATACCACGCTGCACTCTATCGGGTCGTCAACGAAGGCACTCCCCTTCAGGCGTGTATTCCATTACGGGATATTTTCAAAGACATGAATATAGAAGTTATTGTCGACACCATCGAGTCCGTCGACACTAAGGCTAATATCGCTTACAACACCAACCGCGAAAGATACCGCTACGATCACATCGTACTCGCCCTCGGCAGCGAAAATGCCTACTTTGGAATCCCCGGAGTAAGTAAGTACTCCTATTCCATGCGCACTATTCCGGAAGCACTCAAACTGGCCAGGCATATTCATGAAACTCTAGAGGAACACAAAAATGACGATAATAGCAACCACTTAATGGAAATAGCTGTTATTGGCGGCGGGCCTGCCGGAGTAGAACTTGCCGGTGAACTCGCTGTGCATACAAGAGAAGTTGTCGCCAAACACCACTTAAAAGATTCGGCCGTTCAAATTGAACTTATAGAGGCAATGGATCAGATTATGCCGATGCTTTCTCCCCAGGAAACCCAACACATAACTGCTCGGCTTGAAGCATTGGGAGTAAAAGTTTTGACTAAAACCAAAGTTCAGGAAGGAATCGAAACCGGACTCAAAACAGATACCGGTATCATAAAAACCAAAACCGTCATTTGGACTGCCGGGGCTAAAGCACACTGCAAATATACCGACTGGGGCTTTGTCACCGGCAAAGGCGGAAAAGTTGAAGTTAATAACTTCTTGCAAGCACAAATTACTGAACCCCAGGTTCCCGGACACGAAGCACTTGAAGGTAAACCGGTTGAGAACACCAATAAAAAATATCATTCCAACGTATTTATTGTCGGAGACGGCGCTAATGTTAAAGCCTCCGGACAAGCGCTGCCTGCTAAAATCATGGGCGAAACAGCCGCCCGCAATATTTGCAACAGCCTCAATAAACAGTCACTCCAAAATTATGAGGCTCCCTTACCACTGTTAATTCTTCCTGTAGGTCACCGTTGGGCCTTTGCCAAAATTGGCGCCTGGAAACTTTCGGGAATACTTGGGGCAATAGTATATAAATTGTGGAATCTCTACTTTTTTAGCGTCTTACTTTCGTTTTCAAAGGCACTGGGCATGTCCCGCCGCGAACATCAAACCTGCGATATCTGTGAGACCTGCATGCATCACCATACACAACAATTAACCTACTAAACAACGAAAGAAGCCAAGCGTTCTTTTTTATCCTGAACAAACGCATCAATTTCGCCCTTTAAGTTGATTGAATCCCAAAGACTAACCCGCGTTCCAAAGCGTTCATGTACCGAATAAATAGATTTCAACAGCTGAACACAATGCATTAATTCAGACAATGTTTCACAACGATCTAAATAAGGCAAATACTCTTTAGTGCGTATATCCCAATATCTGGTATTTGCTGCGAAGAAAACAAAAAGCGGATCAGAAAAAAGTTTATCAATAGAATCGTTACGCTCATGACTTTGTTTTATATACTCACTCGGCAATAGCGAAGGAGGTCTGATATGAGACGCATAATCTTGATAAGTATCGGTAAATATATCCATTATGAAGGCTACCGTTCGATAATGACGATAGAGATTTATAACACCTTCAGGTGTAAGTACTTTTCCTTCAAGCTTAGCGGCATATTCAGTATTACGTTGCCTAATAACCTCCAGAAGTTTCTTGTGTAAAGAATAGGGCCATTCACGACATGCCGACATATCATGGGTGTCCCGACGTACATCTCGTATTCCAATTTCAATATGAGAATTATAGAAAAGATTTAAGCTATTCATCATAGTTAGAAAGGCTTCCTCAGTGAGTTCATCATCCAACCACTTCTCTACATTGCGCTGCAGATATTTACCATAATCCCCTTGTTCCCAACAATCAATTACCTCATCAAAATAGTACTTCAAAGATTGATAACCTTTCTGTTCACGCAATGTCTTTAATGCTTCAAGTACATTCTTTCTCGGACCATCAGGATGAGAAATCCATTCAAAAAATTCGGCAATACTCATTAATTCACGTCGCGCATATTTTTCATTAAGATCTATCAGAATATGCTCACTAACAAAGTCATGCATATGCCCCTGCTCACTATTTCGGGAAACCAATAAACCTTCTCGCATATCAATAAACCCGACAGTTCTTTCCAAACGAAGCCAATCAGCCTGCTGCTTATTTGACGCAACGATCATCACACCCTTAAACATTTTCATCCGCTCATCAACAAACGAAACTAATCCTCTTAAGTTACGCAAGGATAAACTGTTCTCAAATTCATCAATAATCACAACTACCGGTTCATCAATACTTAAATGCACGGCATAATTAAGTACCGATCGTTCATAGCCAGACGGCTTATACCCTTTTTTAAACCACTCCCGATTAATTCCTTCCAATAGGTTATTGTCCGAAAAGTAAGTTAAAATATCTTCTTCCAATTCCTCATCTTCAACCTGGCCGGTAACCCAAGTTCGTATTCTATCTGGACTATATGATTTGTGCGTTAATGTGTGGGTATATTTCAGCATCACCGTCCCAACTAACGTTCGCAAGTCACCATTCATCTCATCAGTCAAGCAAAAAAACCTTCGCTTCCGTTCAGCCGCACTCATTGAGCGCAAGTCAGTTCCATTCCACCTGATTTGGGTATCTTCAAGTCGACCAACGTGAACACCACTGAGTGTATTTATAAGAGTACTCTTTCCATCTCCGTTTTCACCAATTAACAAGGCGATCTCCCCTGCATTAAGCGTTAAAGGATGCCCCGCATCCAGGATCGCCACAGTATCAATAGGTGCTTTTTTGCGACGATCAATATGCGGTAATCCAATTGACTGCATTTGCAAGCTAAATTCAGGTTGATTCCAATCAACCTCCAAACCTTTATACGGTTCAAGTAATGTATCGGTTAACGGACCACGGGCACCTTTAATCGATTCCAGGATACCTCGCAATCGGTCAAAGGCAGTCTCACGCTGAGCTAATGAAGATCGGAATTGTACATACGAGTCATTAATAAACAAAAACTGCTGCACAGCACGGCTCAATGCCAAAGCCGGACCTGCTGCCGAATCACCGATTCCAGCCAAAAAAGTAGCGGCCGACAATGAAGAAGGGAATAAATCACCTACTGCCGAGGCAACGTAATTTTTATGCATGGCAATTTGTTGCCGATTATTTTGAAGAGTATCATCACCCTCAGTTAAGCCAACCTCATACTCTACTCGTGCTAATCTTTCTTTATTTTGCACCGCATCATCAATCTTTTTAGCCACTTCACCAAATCTCTGGGAATACTCATCAAGTAAACTCACCCGCAAACGCCGGCCAAGGAATAACGATGGTATACCAATAATTCCTGAATAGAGTCCACTCCACAATAAACTTGCATTTCCGTCTTTTACAAATCCGGCAGTTCCAATACCCAAAGACAACCCCAACCAGGTAGAAAACGCACTCACCCGAGCTGAACGGTACAAATACTCATTCGCATCAGCAACTAATATTTGGTTAACCAGAACATCCGCGACTAAATCAGGATCATAAGGCGATAATGTTCTCCGAATATCTGAAGCTAAATACCCGCTAACACCTCGCATCCGGTTCACAATATCAAAAGTCATTGCACTCAAAGCTTTATCCAATTGTCCAACCGGAATTCGAGCCACAATAAACGCTGCAGTTGTCGGACCCGAAACAGTCGCAGCACCTTCCATCGAGGATAACAACAATGAAGTCAAACCGGTTCGAACAGGCGCATCGATCATGTCCCCGGCGATAGTATCAAAACGGTTACCCCAATATGCAGTAAATTCGGGACTTACCCGCTCATATTCCTTAAGAATACCTTTCTTAAAAAGAGCATCTGATAACCAATCGCGAACAATAGTTTTCTGATCAGTTTCCCGCAAATCACCACCACGCTCTTCAAACCAAACTTCCCATGGCAGTAAACCAACGTGGACCCCTGTTTTTCTAATCATGGTCAGAACTTTAAGCGAAGCCTCAGTAATATTCTGGGCAGCATCATCAACTTTCTCTGCGACCGTAAAAACCCGGCGTACAAACCGATCTATAGCCCGACTTTCCTTTGCCTCTTGGAGCTCAATCTGGTAAGATCGTCTATCGGCAGCAAAGTCGCGCCCTTCCTGCCGAAAAATGCTTTCTAATTTAGAACTACCAGTCACGGTTTGAGATGCTAAATATTCGGGTATCATAAATTAATTGCATAACTATATCATACTATAGGTCATTTTACAATTATGCATTTTGAGGTAATATCACCCTATGAAAACAATCACCAAAGAAATTTCCCAAAACAAAAAAGTTATTATTCGCTTAGATCTGGATATTCCGGCCGACGAATCAGGTAACCTTACCGATTTAACCCGACTCGAATGCGCTATTCCAACATTACAGCTACTTAATGACAGCGCCCAGCAGGTTGTAATCATTGGCCACCGGGGAAGACCAAAGGGGGCTGATCAATCTCTTTCCTTAAAACCCGTTGCAGCTGAACTTAAAAAACTATTTGGCCAGCCGATACAATTTATCGAATCGATGGATTTTGCTAACGTCTCGGCACAAATTTCTTCCCGTTTTGTCATGCTGGAAAATATCCGCTTTGATGCCCGTGGTAACAGCAACGACGAATCCTTATCCAAAGAACTCGCTGCTTTAGGAGAACTATTTATTTTTGAAGCATTCTCCGTGGCACATCGTGCTGATTCTTCAACAGTTGGAATTACAAAGTATCTTCCTTCCTATGCAGGGCTTCGGGTAACTGAAGAAGTGGAACAGCTCGGCGCAGTACTTAAAAACCCTGAGCATCCGTTTCTGGTAATTCTTGGCGGCGCCAAAATCGAGACCAAGCTTCCAATGATTCAAAACATGGAACCTATTGCCGACAACATTTTTGTAGGAGGAAAGCTCCCGTACGAAATTAATCAGCAAGGACTAAGCTTCAGTAACAAAGTTACGGTAGCAACAATGAACGAATCCGGTTTCGATATCAACCAGACAGCAACGGCACAGGCAGTCGAACTGATCAACAAGGCTTCACTCATCGTGTGGAACGGTCCTGTCGGAAAATTCGAAGATGAAACGGCTCGTGAAGGAACAAGAATTATTGCCCAAGCAGTCGCGCAATCAAAGGCAAAAGTAGTAACCGGAGGTGGCGACACAATTGCCGCAATGGAAATGTTCGGGATCAAAGATCAAATTGATTTTATTTCCGTAGGCGGTGGCGCAATGCTCGAATATTTATCCGGAAAACACCTTCCGGCACTTATTGCATTGGAATCATAATTCTGCCTTAATTTATGTAAGGAGAATATATCTATGCGATCATACGCATTATTTATAGTATTGGGAATCACAGTAGTATTAACTGCGTGTACTAGTTCACAAAATACCACAGCCAATGTTACTACCGAACCTGAAGCAAGTCCGGTAGAGATCGCCAAGAATACTCTGAGTTTTTCAGATAAAAACCGCGATATCGAATTCAAATATCCAGACAATTGGGTAGTCGGCCAGTTTAATAGAGACTGTGGCGAGGGATGCGAAAGAATCGAGCTGCACCCTAAAAAAGAAACCGGCCAGGGCCTTGACCCAACGCTCTCCATTATGATCAGGAAAACCGAGCCAACAGAACAGGAAATTTCATCGATTAATCCCTCCAACGATATCAAAGAAACTGCCTACGGCGGACTAAGTGGTAATTTACGAACAAATAACGCCTCAGGTGTTGGAGGATCGATTACCCGACTGGACTATATTGTTCCCGCTGACGAAAGAACATACTGGTTTATTTACAGCACACCAAATCAGCAGTCGGATAAAATTCCATTTGAAACAGTCGTCTCCACATTTAACAACCTGGATTATGAAAATACCGACTAACACGAGTATGGAATAAATCACTAAAATAGAGTATAACTAGTGATGGTATAAATGATAATAAAGGAGTAACGAGATATGAATCTTGCTATTAACGGTTTCGGCCGCATCGGCCGCAATGCTTTTAAGATCGCCTGGGACAAATTTAAAGACCAGATCACAGTAGTGGCCATCAACGACATCACCACACCTTCAGTATTAGCTCACTTATTGAAATATGACTCCAACTACGGAGTCTGGGGTCCGGTAGTTACCTCCGATGAAAAAAACATCATTGTCGACGGAGTAAAAATCCCTGTTTACGCCGAAAAAGATCCGTCAAAACTTCCCTGGAAAGATCACAATGTCGATGTCGTTATTGAATCGACCGGATTCTTCACCAATGAAGCAGGCATGAAACTTCACCTGGATGCAGGTGCCAAAAAAGTTGTTCTTTCGGCTCCGGCTAAAGACGGCAATATCCCTACCTTCGTTCTCGGTGTTAACGACCACTCCTATGCCGGCCAGCAAATGATTAACAACGCTTCCTGTACCACCAACTGTATTACTCCGGTTGCCCAAGTTATTCATGAAACATTTGGTGTCGCTAAAGCAATGATGACAACCATCCATTCATATACAGCCAGCCAGGCCTTGCAGGATGGACCAAAGAAAGATATTCGTGAAGCACGTGCAGCCGCCGAAAACATTGTCCCAACAACCACCGGCGCCGCAATCGCCACCACCCAGGTTATTCCTGAATTGAAAGGACTGTTTGACGGACTTTCCATTCGGGTTCCGACCCCGGTTGTTTCTCTCGCCGATTTTACTTTCGTAGTAAATAAAAAGACATCAGTCGATGAAGTCAATGAAGCTATCAAAAAAGCCTGTGCCGAACCTCGTTTTAAGGGTATCTTTTCCTGGACCGACGAAGAATTAGTCTCATCTGACTTCAAAGGTAACAGCTATTCCTCAATTGCCGACTTAAAACTTACCAAAGTTATTGACGGTGATATGGTCAAAGTAGTCGCCTGGTACGATAACGAATGGGGCTACAGCAATCGATTAGTTGAACAGTGCGTAAATGTAGCAAAATAAGAGCAAAAACTCAGCTCTATCTCATTGCTTTTACTAGTAAAATAAGATAAAAATAGAGTAACCCTACAACACAAAAATACCCCTCAGCAATGAGGGGTATTTGTTAATATTTGCAGCTTTGTACTACTTCTCCAATGAATGAGCATATTTACGTAGCGAGACACCTGCAGCTAATATATATCCTGCAAACACCAGATAATCATAATTTGTACCACCGGTACTTGGTAACGTTAAGCCACCCTTAGGTACAGAAGAGCCGAGAACTTGACCCGAGGGGGTAGAACCACCATTGTTTCCACCACCACCATTCGGTGTTTCAGTTGGTGTTGGAGTCGCACTTGGAGCAGGAGTTGGCGTGCTTGTTGGTGCCGGCGTAGCGGTAGTAGTTGGAGTAGGTGTCGGATTTCCACCTCCCTGACCCGGAGTTGCACTTGGAGTAACTACCGGAGTAGGTGTCGGTGTTGAACTGGGAGCTTCACTGGGAGTTGCGCTCGGAGTAGCCGTTGCACACTCATCTTTAGTATGCACAGCAGCTATTAAACGACTACCGTAACGTGCACCACCGGAAAAACTCTGTAATACATCACCTTTAAAGAGGTCAACCTGACCCCAACAAGGAAGGTTAATAGTTAAATCCTTTTTGGAATGGGCATCAAGCGAGTAGATCACAGAATCAAAAAGAATCTGGTTATCAGTGTTATCATCTACTTTCTTATAACTTGCCAATCCGCCGGAAATGGGCGCATCACCAATGTTCTCAACAGTCGCTTTTGCTTGCGTACCATTAATAGTAATGAAGCCAATCGCCCCATCATTAACATCCTGGTCCCCTACGGGAACCTCATTTGGATCCAAGCTATACGCCGCGGCGCGGGTTACCGAAGCTAGCAAGATCACCACGGCCAAACACATAGCCGCAGTCCACACAGTCCCGACTTTATGAGAAGCTGCCTTTCTCATAAGACCTCCTTTGAGGTAAACATGCTATTAAGGTGTTGATTATAACAAAATCGGAATAGCGTGTCAAAAAACTATAGGATAAGAGCCATTTGAAAACGTTTTAATGATATGTTACTATAATAAAATTATACAATATTAATAGCATGACAGAGCCTGAGCTATACTATCCATCATCCCAAAGGACCGAAACCGAGGAAGCCGGGTGCTACGGCATTGGCGGTAAACCCGTCAAACCGGAACAACTACCCGGAATGGTATCTGTAGTTCGTCCACCACGGACAATTGAACGTTCACCGGCAGTTGGATGGAGTTTTCCACAAAACAAAAGCGCCCGCCCCAGGCAACACCGGGAAGTACACCTTACCGTATAAAATTGAAAAAAATCAGTCGAGATGGTAAGATCGTATCTTGTGATTTAAAAGCATGAAAGGAAATATATGAAAGAAGACGCCTATTCCCACTTTACAATTTCACCGTACGATCCAGCGAGAGAGCGCCGACCACGCGCAACATACAACCGCGAATCCATGATGCCCGGAGACAGTTGCACCGGCAAAGAACTCATACCTGGTCCAGGCGCTGAAAGAAGGCTGACATTAGAAAGTGATTCCACATTTCAGGTTCCGTTACGGGAATTAGCCGTTGGTCGGTAATCTTTTGTATCAATCATTGACTAATTAGCAGTAACTTGATACCATTATTGAATAAATGAATAGCAACAAAGCTCTTATTGTCGTCATTCTTATTAACCTCGCACAGCGGTGGTAATAAAGACGTACAAAAAAATCTTTAAAACCCCGCTTAACCAAGCGGGGTTTTTTGTTATTTAGAATTATTTATTATTTTAGGAGGAGAATTTATGGAAGCCACCTTCCACACCAGTACAACTTTCATCAGCCCACAGGCCAAGGAAGTCGTACGCCTCCTTAGCGGATCACAAATCGTCTGCGAAACACTTATCGCTCACAACGTTGATACTATCTTTGGCTATCCCGGAGGGGCAATTATGCCCATCTACGACGCCCTCACTCAGTATCCGGAACTAAAACACATCCTCATGCGTCACGAACAAGGTGCAGCTCATGCAGCCGAAGGCTATGCTCGCGCCAAACACCGTCCGGGAGTTTGTTTCGCAACATCCGGTCCCGGTGCAACCAACCTGGTAACCGGATTGGCTGATGCCTTACTGGATTCAACACCGCTGGTTGCCATTACCGGACAGGTCTTTTCGTCGTTACTCGGCACTGATGCTTTTCAGGAAGTCGACGTTGTCGGAATAACTGCACCGGTTACCAAATATAATTTCTTGGTAACAAAGCCGGAAGATATTGAACACACAATTAGTGAAGCTTTCCGAATTGCGACAACCGGACGTCCTGGACCGGTATTGGTAGATATCACCAAGGACGCCCAGGTAAATAAGATTGAGTATAAAGCTCGTAAAAAAAACTTCTCTATAACTGCGGCAGTACCTCCTCAGGAAAAACAATTTGCCGAAGCAATAGAAGTTATTACTTCTGCTAAGCAGCCATTAATCTTGGCAGGCCACGGCATTCACATCGCCGAAGCCTACCAGGAATTACAAGAATTTGTCGAAACAACCGGAATTCCGGTCGGTACTACCCTCCACGGCATCTCCGCTATCGCCCGAAAACATCCACTGTGCTTCGGCATGTTAGGGATGCATGGTAATTACGCTCCCAACATGGCTACCGGTGAATCCGATCTGATCATCGCCCTGGGAATGCGCTTTGACGACCGCGTAACCGGTCGGTTAAAAGATTATGCACCCCATGCCAAAGTTATCCATGTTGAAATAAATTCCCAGGAAATAGGCAAAAACGTTACCACACACATGGGATTCAACATGGACGTTAAAGAATGGTTGGAGCAAATCAATAAAGAACTGAAGTCTAAGACATTCACAAACAAAGAAGCGTGGATAAATAAACTCAATGACTGGCAACAGCAGGAACAAATCGAAGTAATCGAAAAAGAAAACAGTAATCCTAATTTAACCGCACCGCAGGTAATAAAAACCATCTCGGATATAACCAGAGGCAATGCAATTATCGTTGCTGACGTCGGACAACACCAGATGTTTGCCGCACGATACTTTGAATCAACCAAGCCAAACTCTTTTATTACTTCAGGGGGCGCCGGCACCATGGGATTCTCAATACCGGCAGCCATTGGTGTAAAAAAAGCCAATCCCGAACGAGAGATATGGGTTGTTGTCGGCGACGGCTGCATCCAAATGACCATTCAGGAAATGCAGGTGCTCTCCCAGGAAAACCTCAATATTAAAATTGCCTTAATCAACAATAACTTCTTAGGTATGGTTAGACAATGGCAGGAGATGTTCTTTGAACATAACTATTCACAGGTGAACTTGCATAATCCGGATTTTGTTGCACTGACACAGGCCTTCGGGATCAAGGCGGAAAAAGTAACTGAAAAAAATACTGTCCAGGCTGCGGTTACCAACGCCCGCCGGCACAATGGACCGTATTTAATAGAATTTCAAACACAAAACGAAGAAGCAGTTTTTCCGATGATGGCTCCCGGAGCTGCTACTTATGAAATGAGATTGAAATAGTTGCTTCCGCAGCAAAAAAAAATTAAACAAATGAATCATTAGAAAGGATTATATGACCTACACATTAGATATTATTTTTACCGAACAGGAAAGCACCTTAACCAAAATTATTACCACCTTACGCAAACTTCAGTGCAATCTGCAACTCTTTCATATGGAGAAAGAGCCAAACACTTCCAATGCTTTTATCGAAGCCGAAATTAGCGAGGTAAGATCAATAGATTTACTCGAAAAGTCATTAAAAAGAGTAGAAGGAGTACAGGAAGTATGCAATACTACACAATAAAATGTTTCAATTGCAAGAAAATAACTGCTCAGGATAAAATAGAAACCAACTGCCCTGATTGTAATGGCCCGCTGGATATCGAATACGACGAAGACAGCCTTAGAGAAAGAGTTAACATTCGGCTCCTGAAATCTGCCCCAATGCAATCCTACAAATATCTTGACTTTTTCCCTCTGGAAAATAAGAATTCACTTATTTCCCTCAACGAAGGGAATACACCCTTATATCCGCTTAAAAAAGTATTCAAAGACTTCCTTAACGTCTACCTGAAATATGAAGGTGCCAATCCTACCGGAGCTTTTAAAGATCGCGGTAGTTTTGTTGAATTAAACAAAGCCAAAGAGATGGGAGCTCAGGCAGTGGTCGTTGCCTCTACCGGCAATATGGCTGCGTCAGTATCAGCCTATGCATCCCAAATTGGTGTACCTTGTTATGTTTTTATTCCCGAAGGTACTCCTGCCGGCAAACTTGCCCAGGCCATAGCTTTCGGTGCAAAAGTTATTCAGGTTCGGGGAACATATAACGACGCTCAACGGTTAGCGGAAGAATCAGCTAAACAATTCGGCTTCTTTTTGTGCGGAGATTACGCCTTCCGCGCCGAAGGTCAAAAAAGCATTGCGTATGAAATTGTTGAGCAGCTTGGCTGGAAATCCCCTGATTATGTAGTTGTACCGGTGGGTATGGGTACCAATTTAGCCGGCATATATAAAGGATTTAAAGAATTTCATCAGTTGGGATTAATCGACAAAGTACCGAAATTTGTTGCAGTGCAATCCGATGGCGCGGCTCCTGCAGTTAATTCATACAATTCCCCCTCTAAAGAATTACAAAAAGTAACCAAACCACAAACAGTCTGCTCAGCCATAGCAGTCGGTAATCCATTAGACTATCCAAAGGTAGCTAAGTCGTTGGAAGAATCAAAAGGATATGCCGTTGCAGTACCGGACGAAACAACACTTAAACTGGAAAAAGAGCTGGCGGATAAGGAAAGCCTTTTTATCGAACCATCATCTGCTACAACAGTGTCGGCACTTACGAACCTAATTGAACAAGGTAAGATTAAACCCGAAGACATCATTGTCTTAATCGCAACAGGCAACGGATTAAAGGATCCGCAAACTTTACTAAAAGTTTCAATTCAACCACCAACCGTCGAACCAATGCTTGAGGAAGTAGAAAAAATACTGCGTACCAACACCTTTGCAGTTCGCTCGCTCGGTATTCAGGATAAAGAAACTGTCTTGTTCGAAGCAGCTCCAAACGAAATAAAACTTGACGAGGTTCTGAAAGAAATTAATATAAATCTTTCTCCAGACAGTAAACAAGAACTCCAAAACCACATCGCCAGTTTTCTGCAAAAAGGTAAAAAAGTTACCAAAGCCGATTTAATGTATATTCTCGAAAGCACGCTAAAAAATTCTACCCAGTATCAACAAGTGCTTAAAGTACAGGATTTCTCAGTCCAAACAACCAAACAAAAACCCCCACAGTCAACTGTAGAAATTGAATTTCTCGGCCACCAGCTGACCGGACAAAGTGAAGGTGTAGGACCCGTCGACGCCATCATTAATGCACTCACCCGCCTGGTAAATGGCAAAGGCGACTTTCAATGGAAACTCACTGATTACAAAGTCGAAATTAATAATGCCGGAACCAATGCTGTCGTTGAGGTAACTATGGTACTAGAAGACCAGGACAAAAATAAAGTCGTTGAAGTCGCCTCTTCACCAGATATTATCGTGGCTAGTGTTGAAGCATTCGAAAAAGGCTATAATGCCTTATATTGGAAGAACCATTCTTAAGATATGACGAATAATCCGAATCTGCCTGCACTTATCATGCTATTTCTTTTTATTGAGCTCGGAGCCTTTGCTTTCGGATACCTGGCTAAAATCTTCAGCGATAAATATAAAAAGTTGGCTTTTTATATAGCGGTGGACAACATCAGAGCGATCCCTTTAGGTATGCCGGTAATTATTCGCGGGAAAATTAAGCCGGATAATCAACCATTACTCACACCGCAGAAAAATTTTCCCACTGTCTATTACAAGCAATATACCGATACCAAAGTTACTCAGGCTAATAGTGAACACTGGATCTCTTCCAATGACCCTCAAATTAAACGAACCGATGCTGTAATCTACGATGATACCGACGAAATTATAATAAATACCGCCTATGCCGAATTTGATATCAAGGGCATCGAATACAGTTACCTCGATGAGCACGACTCAAAGTTAAGACACCGGGTAGAGTACCTCCCTGCTAACAATAGCATCAACGTGTGTGGTATTACAGAACTGATAGGAAATGACCGTATCATCCAAGCAAATAAAACATATCACCTCGTCATCACCGACAAATCAATCGATCAAATCCGCAATCAATATAAATTAAAACAAATCGCCGCAGTAGCTGCTTGTGCAGCCTGCCTTATTATAGGAGTAGTAATTCTAATCTAACTATGAAACAAGCCATCCAAACCTCATCCGCCCCTGCCGCTATCGGCCCGTATTCGCAAGCAATTAAAGTTGGAACAACGCTGTATATTTCCGGTCAAATACCACTCGACCGGCAAACCAATACACCCATAGAGGGAGATATTGCCGCACAAACACGACAGATTTTTAAAAATATTGAAAATATTATTAAAACAGCCAACCCACATGCTTCATTACAAAATGTAGTAAAAACAACCGTCTTCTTAACTGATCTCAACGATTTCGCGGCGGTTAATGAAGTATTCAAGGAAGTATTTCAGGAACCCTTCCCTGCCCGTTCTACCATCCAGGCTGCAGCACTACCAAAAGGCATGACGATAGAAATCGAAGCTGTCACTTCACTTGAGTAAAAACTGATGTATAATGCAAACATGAATGCAACAGTAGTAAAACGTGACGGATCCAAAGAAATTTTTAATCGGGATAAAGTATGTGGTGTACTTATGGCTGCCGGACTTCCTCAGGATCAGGCCGAGGGTATAACCAATACTGTAGAGTCCTGGATCCAGAGCAACAATTTAGAGGAATTCAAATCACTCGAGCTACGAGATAAGATTCTGGAGGAATTAACAAAAGTTAATAAAGAAGTCGCCGACCTATATCAATGGTATGAAAGCACCAAAGATAAGAAAGCATAAAAAAGTCCCCTTTAGTTCTAAAGAGGACTTTTGTTGTTTTCAATGATTCTTTTAATTTTCCAGATAACGGGCTGTCTTAACCATTCCAACACCGGTAAGTAAGGTCATAAACGCATATACCAAAGGCATTACCGAGAAACTACCTGTTGAAGGCAACTCGGTAGCAACACCAAGTACTACTCCACCTTGTGGAACAACATTCCCGCTACAATCCCGTACACTGCATCCAAGATTATCTGAAAGACCGCTACTTACACCAGCCACCGAAGCCACTGTTGTAGGTGCAGGTGTTACAGTCGGAACACTGGTTGGTGCTACGGTAACTACCGGAGTTGCAGTAGGAACAACAGTCGGTACCGGCGTTGCAGTAACAACAGGCGTTGCTGTTGGGGCAACAGTCACTACCGGAGTAGCTGTCGGAGCAACCGTGGGTGTAGCAGTAGGGGCTACAGTAGCTGTCGCTGTCGGATTAGGGGAAGCTACCGTACCACAAGGACCATGGGAAAGATTAAACTCTCCTCCCCATCCATTATATATAGAGGTAGTCGCAGATGTTACAGTCGAAGTAAGATGAGCCGTAGTGGTGTAGTGAGCGGTTTTACCGGTATATTTGTCTATACCAACCGACTGACTTCCTCCATTTGCCCATGAAACCTGAATCTGAGCAGGTGCATTAGATTGTGAGTCTATTTGAGTAATTACAAAATGCCATTCTGAAGAATCACAACTATGGCTGGTAAGAGCCTTAGCGGAAATTGAACTTGCAGCGCTTACACTAGCCACCATCGGGACCGAAACAGTCACCATCAGGGCAATAAGAGCCACACGCATAGATTGTACAAAAGAACGCTGAGAAGCTGCCTTTCTCATACTTTGCCTCCTTTAGGCTATAATGGAGGCAATAATAGCACAAATAAGCTTTTTTGTCAATACTATAGGATAATTTACCCCACCACACGCTCGCGAGGTGGAATAAATCGTTGTGCCTGGAATACCCAATACTCATCGCCGGTAACCAGTCGAAGTGCAGCTTTCTCTGGGCTCCCCACACCATGAAGAGCATACTGATCAGCCGTGACTGCATATTCTAAAGCTTGCATATCCACCAACCGGCGAATTTGCGGCGCATGCTCCTCAGGATATAACACTCTCCGTCCTTCCGGGGTTATCGCCATTCCTACCCAATGAGTCAAATACGCTACCCGGGTATCAACCATTTGACCTCGATAAGGCATCATATGCACATATACTATACCGAGATGATCAACAAATTGATCAAAATCTACCCCAATATCATAGGCAGATGCTCCAACAGTGACCCGTGCAGGCATCGTCTCCCGGGTTAAATAATACGGAGCTCACTCTCCTTCTTGAATACGTACAGTGTCAGGCGCAATAACCTGTACCCCGCGGGCAACAGTATAAGCAGTAACCAGCGGATGAGTGGAAGCAATCCAATCACCATTGGTCCTGATCTTTAACCCCCTGCGCGGGGAAATCGGTACTAATTCGGCCGGAATTTTCTCAGTATCACTTGAAGGGATTGATCGTAATACCCAAATGCGCGATTCACCTTCCATACTTTATATAATACATGATTATAATATTTTTTTACAGTATTAGTTATATAATTAAATTCAAAAACATTCTTGACACCAAAGCACAAACTTTGTTACACTAAACCCAAATAAAACCCAAATATAGTTACTTGCCCCAAGGAGTCTGACCTTTTATGCAGGTAAACGAAAAAGTTTCGGTTCTGACCATCTTCAACGCCGCTCAAAACAAAGTATTGCCCTACCTTATAAAATGGCGCAATCGCAAATACACCATTACCAAAATTGGCTTCCGACACAAAGTCAACGTTGGCACCACCTTACACCACATCTTTTCCGTCACCGACGGCAACACCTTTTTCCGGCTCAATTTCGACACCAGCAATCTGCACTGGACCCTTGAGGAAGTAACCAACGAAGGAGAAACGTAAATTGAAACGAAGTTCATTTGTTTTTGCCAGATCTGCCTGATTGGATTTGCGCAGCGAGGACATCCGCTGAAGGTCGCTCTGCAGTCGCGACCGAATGTAATGGTTACTGGTCAAAAGAGCCATTAGCAAGGGAACCGTTAAGCAAGGAAGAGCGAGCATCCGCAGCCAGCAAAACAATCAGGCAGATCAAAGACAAAAAACAAGTTTCAAAAGGAGCATCTATGAACCTACCATTTAGCCCCGCCACCCCTAAAATCCTCCACATCGACATGAACTCCTGCTTCGCAACCATTGAACAGCAAGCCAACCCCCTGCTCCGCAATAAACCCATTGCCGTCGCCGCATACACAACCCCCAACGCCTGCATACTCGCACCGTCATATGAAGCCAAGCGCTGTGGAATAAAAGTTGGCATGTCCGTATGGCAGGGACGACTCTTATGTAAAGATTTAATTATTCTTCCCCCTGACCCGGCTAAATACCGGGTAGCACATGTACAGTTTGTAAACATACTGCAAAAATATGCACCGGTAGTTGTACCTAAATCAATTGATGAAGCTGTTCTGGATTTCCGCGACACCCAATACACCGATCTTGTCTCAATCGGCTACGCCATCAAAAAAGAAATTCGTAACAGCATCGGAGAATGGGTCTCCTGCAATGTTGGTATTGGCCCGAATAGATTCTTGGCTAAAACCGCTGCCGGCCTAAACAAACCTGACGGACTTGATATCATTACCCGCTACAATGCTGAAAATGTCTATCTCTTCCTCACACTTACCGACCTCTGCGGGATCAACACCCGCTTCGAGCGACGACTCCATAATGCCGGCATTTTTACCGTACCGCAATTCTATGAAGCATCACTTCAGAAACTTCATAAAGAAGTTTTCCAAAGCATTGCCGGATTCCATTGGTACCACCGCCTCCGCGGCTACGAGGTAGATTCTATTGAATTTGAAAGAAGAAGTATTGGACACGAATACTCCTTACACAAAAAAACCGCCAATCAATACGAACTTTCCAGGATTCTTATGAAAATGTGTGAGAAAGTTGGACGCCGGCTTCGACGAAACAACTTAATCGCCCACGGTGTCTACTTACGGGTCGGCTACACCGATAACGACGACTTCCACCAAAGCCATACGTATAATAGCATTATGTATTCCAGCCTGGATATATATAAACACGCGCAAAAAATCCTCAATTCACAACCCGAACCAAAAACAGTCAGACTCCTCGCCGTGGGCGTCTTTGATCTCGAACCTAATCATCCGCATCAGATCGAACTGTATAATCCGTACAAAGATACCTTAGTCAAAGCCATGGATACAATTAACGATCGGTATGGGGAATTCATTGTCACCACCGGAAGGATGATGGGAACCACCGGTGAAGCACCGGACCGTATTGCCTTTGGAAAAATGCACGACCTTAAATATGACGATTAACGATTCTGCTCACGGCTTACAAACTGGTATGTTCCGATCATCAGGAAAACGACACCCACCACCGCAATAACCAGTAAGTTAAGCCAAACCGGGAAAAGAACTACCTTATCATAAGTTGAACTTCCGGCATAATAAATGCCGCGCAGCAAATCCACCGCATAACGCATTGGCGAAATTAAAGACAAAATATCTAACGGAAATGGCAGCACCTTAATCGGATTGAAAATTCCTGCCAGAAAAAACTGCGGGAAAATAAGGAAAGGAAAAATTTCCCGACTCGAACGTCCACTACCCAAATTAGAAACAACTAAAATACCAAACGCCCCACCAAAGAAACAGCACAAAATCATAAAAGGCAGTAACTGTACCAACTGCAGTACGTTAAAAGGAATTTGCATCACAAATCCAAACAAAATAATCCCAATCACCTGAGCAAAGGCCACCAGTGATTCACCCAAGATCTTACCAATAATAATCGAGTACCTCGAAACCGGTGACACAAAAATCTCTTGGGAAAAATCCTGTTCCCGGTCTTCCATTAACGAAATAATTCCCGCTGCTGTTGATTGAAATAACGTCTGGCCAACCACACCAATAAACGTAAACAACATGAAATTATATCCAAGCTCCTTTCCAACATTTGCCTGGAGACTTCCGCCTAGAACACCAATGAAAATTATCGGAAAAAGAAACGTTGCCACAATTCTTCCCCGATCACGAAGAAACTTCAATAAATCACGATACGCGATGGCAATAATTGCGTGCAGTTCCTTCATTGTTTCTCCTCTACAATAGTTAAGTACGCCTCTTCCAAACTCGGCGAATGGATACGCAACACCGATAACGGTACTGTAATTCCCTGAATCAACTGTTGGGCCGAATGTCCGTTCAAACGGATATGGAACGGCCCCTCTCCTTCAAGCTTCAATCCCAAAGCTTCAACATCAATCCGTAACTTCAATCGGTCTTCCGCATCGACAATCACATACTCAGTTGTTAAGTCATGTTTTATTGAATCAGGAGTACCTAATTTCACAACCTTACCTTTATTAATAATACATACCCGATCACAATCCTCTACCTCATCCAGATAATGTGTCGTCAGGAAAATCGTCGTTTTTTCTGTTTTACGCACATTTTGAAGATATTCCCACAAACTCGCCCGTGCCAACGGATCAAGCCCTACAGTAGGTTCATCCAGAAACAATACCTTCGGATGATGCATTAAACTCCGGATAATTTCCAGCTTACGCTTCATACCACCGCTGAATGTCTTGATTGGCTTAAATATCTCCTTCTTTAAATCCAGAACTTCGGCTAATTCATACACTCGTTTCTGGTAAATAGGTGACATACCTTTAAAAGTAGCTGCAAACGGCTCAATTCCGTACAAAACCGCATGCAGACGAATATTTTCCTCTGCGGTTAAATTTTGATCTAAACTCGGATTCTGAAAAATAATCCCGACATTTCTACGTACCAGCGCTGCTTGTTTATCCAAATCAAACCCGGCCACCATCGCCGTACCACCGGTTTTAGAAAGCGTCGTCGTGAGAATCGAAATTGTCGTCGTTTTGCCTGCTCCATTCGGCCCAAGCAACGAAAAGAACTCCCCTTCCGCTACATCAAACGAAACCCCATCCACTGCGTTTTGCTCAGCTTTTTTATATTTCTTAACTAAATTACTTACCGAAATTATTGCAGACATATGCTAAGTATATCACTTAGGGAAGTGTAACACCCCGAATTAATATCCTGAGAGCAAAGCTTATTCTTTTTACAAAGTTGAACCCTTTCCGCCCTACGAAAAGATTATGGATATAGAAATCTAGATGTCGAGAAAACATTAAGGATAAAATTACTGGAGCTTGTGAGGCACACAAAACGAATAAGCAAGCCTCAGCAGGCAAATAAAAGTAATTATTTCAATCAAAACGGTGTACAATAGATGCAATGCCCAGACTAACCTTCTTTAGAATCATCCTCATAATCCTCGCACTCCCCATTGTCACCTTCCTGGCCTTCGAACTCTATTTCTTCAACGCCGCCTATCCAAACCTGCGCATCGGGGATATTGACGTTGGAGGAAAAAGCCGCCGGCAAATCGAAGAAATACTCAAAAAAGAGACGGAATTCCGACAGAACAAAGTAGTTATCGTCTCAGTTAATAAATCCAACTATGCCTCGCTTAAATTAACCAAGGAATTGGTAACCTATAACATCTCCGAAACCGCTAATGAAGTAATCGCCTACGGCCGAACCGGATCTATTAATGAACGGATGCAGGAACGGCTCAATCTCTGGAACGGTCCTCGAACTATAAAACCAGTTTATACTTTCGACTCACTTACCTTTGATACACTTTTAGCCGACGAACTTCGCCAATACGAAAAACCAATCATTGAAACAGAACTGATTTACACAGTCTCCGGACCGGTATTAACTCCATCTAAACCTGGTACTGTCGTAAATCGGGATAAAGCTACCCGGGCAGTAGAAAAATACCTGGACTTTAAAGGAGTGTTAAATACCATTGCGTTACAGACAGAAAATAAAAATCCTAAAGTAACCAGAGAAAACAGTCAGGAAGTTCTCGAACTTGCCAGACGGGCTGTTTCCCGCCCAATAACTTTATATTCACCTAAAATTGCCGACAGGTCCTGGACTCTCGACGGACCACAATTATTTGATTTCCTGGAAGTTAAATATAATGAGGCATATAAAAAACCCACATTAATCATCGCCGATTACAAAGTCGCCTCATATTCGGGAAGAATAGCCCCCTTAGTTAAAAAAGATGTCAAAGAAGCTAAGTATGAAACAATTGGGAACAAAGTTGTAGTCATTGAACCATCCGCCAGCGGGCAGGAACTAGATACCGAAAAACTAACCCAACAATTATCGTGGGCACTCTTCAGTCCTTCGCAAAATAGTCGCATCGATCTGCCAATCAAAACAATCGAGCCGGCTTTAGCCGCCAATACCGTTAATCAATATGGTATTCGTGAAGTAATCGCTTCAGGTACCACACATTTCCAGGGATCATCAGATGCCCGTATTCACAACATCGAAACCGCCGCCGAAAAACTCAATGGAACAGTCATAAAACCAGGTGAGGTTTTCTCCATGTACCGTGCTATCGGCAACATCGAAAAGTCTACCGGATTCGAAGACTCGTATATTATTAAAAACGGCCGAACAGTCGTTGGTGTCGGTGGCGGAGTTTGTCAGGTATCAACTACATTATATCGTGCTGCCTTAAGCGCAGGATTTAAAATTAATGAACGACATCCGCACAGTTATCGTGTTAAATACTACGAACAGGATGCCCCACCCGGGCTCGATGCAGCCATCTTTTTCCCGACTGCAGACTTTAAATTTACCAATAATACCGATAATGTTGCCTTAATCCAAACCCAACTGGACAAAAAAAACTTCCAGCTGACCTTTAATATTTACGGTGTAAAAGACGGGCGTACAGTGGAAATCAGCCACCCTGACATTCGCAACCGTGTTGCCCCACCAAAAGAAGTGCGCATTCAAAGTACCTCAGTTCCGAAAGGTATAATCCGCCAAACCGAATATGCTGCTGAAGGATCGGACATTTACTTCAGTCGCAAAGTCACTAAAAATGGCAAAGAATTAATTAATGAAACAGTCAAAACCCATTATTATCCTTGGCAGGCTGTATTTCTCATCGGGACCAAGGAAAATTAATCGTTATTGCTATTCGTTAAAGCATAAATGATAATAGCCATATATGTGGTGGATCATAGGACTCTCTATACCGATATTTTATTTCTATGGCATCATCAGTTTCATACTGTTTATTGTCCGGCGGGCTGAAAAGAAAACAACACCTCCTCCAACAGAATCAGTTACTTCGCAGGAACAATTCCACGCCAAGTTCATACTTGAACTGGAGGATATTCAAAGTAAAACACCCGCCAAAACAATAAGTGAAATAATTCAGGAATATAAACAGAAACTCAAAACGGTTGTTGCAGTTCAATCCATCCCGTTACAAACCTATCAGCAAGCCGCTCCGGTAACTCAAACAACGGAATCACTTCAACCTGCTTCTGTTCCCTTAGCTATTAAAAAAGATCTTAGTGAAGCTTCTTCAAACTGGTATTCCGAAAATGCCATCAGCCTATTACTCTATGTTGGAGCATTCTTTATCGTCGCTTCGGCCTCTATTTTTGTCGGGTTTCAGTGGGAAACAATTGGCGGTGTTGTTAAAGCACTTGTTATAAGTATATTAACATTGGCCTTTTTCGGGACGGGACTCTATTGCTATGGCATACCAAAAATAAAAACAGCCGGACGGGTATTTATTGCTATCGCTGCTTTGCTTATTCCTTTCTGTGGACTCGCCTGGTACAACTTTGTACTGAAAGATGCCGGGTACACATTCGGATCCGTGTGGCTCATAACTTCAGTCGTAGCACTCGCCACGTATATATCCCTCGCCTATTATCTTAAACACACGTTTTATCCGTATATTATTAGTGTCAGTGCCCTTTCACTAATGTTCTCAATCGTTAATGTAAACGGACTCGAAAGTGACTATTACATTCTTTTCGGCATAGTTACCGCCTTCATCCTTTCGATCAGTGGCATGTTATTAAAGAATGCAGACTCCGAAGTTCAGACTATTTTCAAATTTCCACTCGAAATTTCATCCCAGGTTATGATGCCGTTAGTACTCCTTTACGGTTTAAGCGTCGCCATCGCCGACGACAAGCTCTTAACCGCCCAGGGGACCATCAGCCTGCTGCTTGCCTCTGCTTTTTACTTGACTGACTATCTTATCAACAAACGACTCTGGAGTCTTGCCGCTGCTCAATTGCTCTTCCCGTTCACCGTCATCGTCTTTTTTAACTGGCAGGGTTACGACACGCTTTTACTGTTATATGTTTTGAGTCTGCTGTCGTTTACAGACCTCTGTCTCTCCTTTATCTTTAATAAATTTGGTCTGCTACGCGAAACCGATATCAGCGCCGGTCTCGGCATCATCAAACTGCTACTGATCTTCTTAATAAGCTTCGGTTTCGCACCTGATCCAATCCACAATGTGCTTTTTGCTACATTACCAGCGTTAGCCGGGGTACTGATCATGGCCATCAAACGGGATGTGCGCCACCTGGCACTAACCTCTGCCTTTACCGGTATCACCATCTATTTGTATTTGAACATGGTTCTCAAACTCGAAGATCCAAGGTACACAGCCTACATTTTTGTGGCAATCGGCCTGCTGTGTTACGCACTCACAATAAAATATAAACAAACCAGAGACCTGTTCCAAATCATGGCTATCTCCACAACAGGATATCTCGCTGTCGCTCTGCTACTAAGTCTGGAACACGCAGGTACACTTACTATCCTAAATTGTAGTATCGCTGCAATTCTAACCAGTGCGACCTATTTCTTTACCAACAAGAACTTCATCTATGCGGGCAATGTAATGATTATCTTTGCTCTGGTATCACTACTCAAATATCTTAATGCTGATATCGCCTACACGCCACTCATTTTCACCGCTGTTTCCTTTGCGTTCTTTACTGCCGGACAAATGCTTCCTGAATCCGTGCGCCAGCAATACCGCTACACTGCCCTCCTCACAAATATCGGTACTCCGATAGTCTTTGGATTACTATCAATTGACAATACCAGACAGGATTATAGCTATTACTACGGATTGCAGGCAGAACCCTCAGGAACAGGAAATACTTTTGAAAATAATGCACTCATCTCAGCGTATGCAGCCATTTGTATGACTGCACTGGATGCCGTACAGCGCAATTCAACTCTCATGAAATATGTTTCCTCTGCTGTTGCTATGTGTACATATCTATGGCAAATTAAAGTGCTCGATGTCACTGAAACACAAATGTACACAGTCCCCCTCGGTATTTATTTCATGGTGTTAGCGTATATTCAACGACTCAAAAATAACACGGAAAAATGGAACCTCTTAAATGCTTTAGGATTATTCTTATTGATCGTGCCGGGAATTTTCCAGTCCTTCGATATCGCCGGTGCCGGATATGCACTTTTAATAGGAGCAATCGGAATCATTATTCTCAGTCTTGGTCTCTCTTTAAACTATCGACTATATATATATGTAGGTATAGCTACTCTGGTATTGGCCGTACTTTCTCAAACCTACGAATACTTGTCATCACTTCCTCGCTGGATAATCACCGGCGCCGTAGGAATCGGCTTCCTGGGTACAGCCACCTACTTATTACAACACCGGAAAGATCCACCGGAGCATAACTAACTATACTTTTAGAGAAATATAAAGGATATAACAACTACCTAATAGGTAACTCTCGAAGAATTAATCAATGGACAATATTCACTAATAAAAGAACTGTCCTTAATACATGAATTTCCTGGTGTGCACACTGGCTGACCTGCAGCCGAGTAAGAACTGGGACAACGCGCATCCGCTAACACCGTACGATTACCCATAAAGAAATATTCAGTTGAGGTAAACACATTTTTGTCCGAATGATATACCTCAATCTGGTAGCCAAACCCTTGCGTAAGTTGTGTTCGATCCCGGGAGTTAAAACGCGAACCGCGTACCATATAACTCTCCGTCTTCTGCCCTGGCTTTATCCACGTTAAAAACGTGGAATACGCTGGCGTATTTGTTGTATAGATTACCGAATCAGTTAATTCATAAATACCCGTTATTCGTAAAGAACCACCACTGTCATACTGATGATTCTTAATCGGTGAAAAAACTGTCGGCGTTGGATAAACCGGGTAATAAGGAGTAGGCGTTGGCAAAATACCCCGTTCCAACCGGTCAATACGACTTTGCAATAAATTATTTCTCTGCTGGAGGGAACTGTTTTGAGCGGTTAATGAATCAATCGTCGCCTGTTGTGTATCAATTTTAGACTGCAGTTTCGTATTGGCAGGCTCACTGCGTAAATAGATACCCAGCCCGCCAACAATAATAACCAGAACCAGCACCATAATACCGATAACTATTTTGTCTGAAGAAATGTGCGTTGGTGATTCGGTATTCATAGCACTACAATAGCGCAACAACAAATGGAGCGTCAATATCACAATTGCTCAAGAAACACCTCCACAGACTGCTCAAGGTCTTCAAAGGAGCCGTTATTGTCAATCTGAAATTTTGCCAACTCAAAACATGCTTTGTAATTAACTGAATTTGGTGCGACCACGTTTCCTAATTCAATCTCATCAGCATACAGAAATTCCTCAAATGTTTCCGGGTCCCCCACCCGATTGCGCGCTTTCATGCGGTCATACCTGATCTTTGGGTCACAATAGACACGCACCACTACTACCGCGTCTGGGAATTTATCCTGAAGATAGTTGATCTCCTCTACCTGCCGACACCCGTCCACAACATAACTATGCAATCCTAAATCCATTGACTGAGATAAGAATTGAGTAGCAAAATCTTTTCCGTGCTCTGCTCGAAGAGCATTCGCCGTTGAACCAATATTCTGACGGGTTAAGGGAAGTCCCCGCTCTGCAGTAAACTTCCGGTACATGTCCGAAGTAGATAAATTAATAAACCCGTATCTTTTTTCAAGTATAGTACAAACATTTCCCTTACCGGAACCATTTAACCCCACCGGACATATAATGACATTTTCAGATCTCTTCATAGCCATCAGTGTACCACAACTATCAACAATAACAGCCCCGTAGAATTGACAAATAGCACTCACAGTGCTAGAATGCTATCCGTAAGAGAAAATTATTATTCGTAATGTGAGCAATTTCTCACATTTGAGGCGAAAATAAAACTTCACCCCATTTGCCCACATCACATAACAACAAAATATGGAAAATCACACCGATCAATCTCAACCAGGTAGATTTGGGCGGCTACGTACTCAAGCTCAAAAAGCAGTTCTCGGACGCCCGTTTACTTCTTTTATTCTTGCCTTAGTTGCTTTGTTGGCACTAATTGGTATCGCTAACACTATTAATAAACCGCAGGAAACAACCAAAAAAACTGAAAAACCGCTCAAGGAAGTAAGTGTCTTTACTATTGGGACCAGTCCAAAAATAACCGCTCAGGCAACAATCAGAAAAAGTGGAACTATTTCTATATACGCCCAAACAGCCGGTGTAGTCCAAAAAGTATATAAAAAGGAAGGCGACAACGTCTCTAAAGGTACTAATTTAGTCTGGATATCCAACAATTACGCTGGTGGAACCGCTTCGTCATTACAACGCCAATTGGCCCAGAAAAATTATGAATCAACCCGGAACAACTACAGCCTCAACGTCGATACCGTGAGTAAACAACGGGAACTAGCCGAGCTCAATCGGGATAACACCGAAGAACTACGCAAAATCAGTGAAAAATCCGCCCAGGAAACCAATGATCTTATTAACTTGAATCAGGAATTACTGCGAACAGTAGATACCGGCCTGCAGCAATTAGCATCAAATCCGGCACCAACAGCGACTGAATCTGCTCAGATCAACCAGTTAAAAGGACAACAGGCGCAGCTATCAGCCTCAATTAA
The DNA here is from genome assembly GCA_964403585.1 of uncultured Gammaproteobacteria bacterium. Lineage (GTDB taxonomy): Bacteria > Patescibacteriota > Microgenomatia > JALYQM01 > JALYQM01 > JALYQM01. The sequence goes on from CAYOFQ010000001.1 coordinate 1,503,706, forward strand.
TCAGTTACGCAGTGGTGAACGCGGCGCGTCCTATCAGGCCAATCCAAGCAATCCTCCAACATCCTTAGCAGATGCTCAACGCGATCTTACGCTTAAACAGTTAGAGCTTCAGGAACGCGGGCTTCTCCTGCAACTTGAAGTGAGCAAACTTAACTATCAAATCGCCCAGGTTTCCGAGGGATTAAACTACCCGGCATCACCGGTTGCCGGAAAAGTTGAACGCATTAACGTCACTATCGGACAAACTGTTGCTCCCGGCGACCTGATCGCCGTAGTAACAACTGGTGAATCAAGTGCCATAGCTGATGCATTTGTTTCAAGTCAAACAGCTCAAAGAATTGCTAAGCTTGATCCCTCATTCCTCTACATCGGCAAAAACACCGTAGAGGTAACTCCGGCCTACGTCTCAACTCAACCAACCAACGGCCAATTGTATAGCATTACCTACCAGATTCCTGAGGAATCAGTTAGCGCTGTCACAAATCAAAGTTACATCAAAGTTGAAATACCGGTTGGAGCTCCTGATACAACCGCCAGTACACCATTTATTCCTGTCGACGCTGTTTATCAAACCCAGGATGGAGCCTTTGTCTACCTTGTTGAAAAAAAGGATAACCGCGCAATTGCGAAAGGAAGAAAAATCGAACTGGGCACCATCACCGGAAGCTTCGTTGAAGTAACAAACGGCCTAACTAAAGAAGACCAAGTAATTACTGATCGCAATATTCTTGAAGGAGATAGCGTCAAGGTTAATTAACCTATGTCAGATCAAAACCTGTACCTTAACCGTCTTTCCTTCCCATCCAGGCTTAATACTGGCGTTGTTGCGTCATACTTACGTAACTTTCGGTTAACCCTCCTCCTGCTGATTTTCATCCTAATTGGAGGGATTGTCAGTTTTTTCAACTTACCCCAGCGCCTCAATCCGCCGATTAATATACCAATCGTAACTGTCGCGACTGTCCTGCCGGGAGCCTCTCCCCAGGACATTGAAACGCTCCTCACTATCCCGCTTGAGGATCAAATCAACACCGTTAAAGGCGTAGATACGATCACATCCACTTCCCAGGACAATATGTCCTTAATTCAAGTTCAGTTCCTCTCCAACATCGATATCAAACAGGCCGAATCCGATGTTAAATCAGCCGTCGATAAAGTATCCAGTCTTCCCGCGGATGCCCTCGATCCTTCCGTAAAGGCTTTGGACTTCGAAGACCAGCCCATTTGGACCTTTGCCCTTGGAACCCACGAAGAACTTCCGACATTAATGCGTGAAGCAGATAAACTCGAAAAAGCCATTTCCAAATCTCAAAAAGTTGACCGGGTTGTAACATCAGGCTATGAAATCCAGGAAGTTCAGGTAGTACTTTCACCTGAAAAAATGCGCGAATACGGAATTAATGCCCAATCCCTGGCCCAAAGCATTAAACGTGCCGCCAACAGCTTTCCTCTCGGCAGCGTAAATACCGAAAACAACACCTTCTCGGTAACCATAAATCCGGAAATTGAAACCCTGCAGGATATCCGGGATATCCGCTTAACCGTACACAACACCACAGTTCGTCTCGGTGAAATAGCCGAAGTATCAGAAAAACCAAAAGCGAACCAGACAAAATCCTTCCTCGCCTCAAATAAAGATACAGCCAAACGCGTGGTCCACTTCAGTGTATATAAAACACGCGATGCGGATATTAATCAGACATCTGACGAAGTTAAAAAAATTGTTGACGATGAGTTAAAAACCACAGATAACCGGTTTACCTTAACAACAATTCTCAATACGTCAGACATGATCCGTACACAGTTCACCGACCTGTTGGGTGAGTTTCAAAGCACCATCATTCTGGTATTCATTTGTTTATTCCTGTTCATCGGCTTACGACAGGCAATCATTTCTGCCATAACCATACCATTAACATTCCTATCATCATTTATTTTCATGAGTATGGTGGGCATGTCCATCAATTTCTTGACCCTCTTTGCATTTTTGCTTTCACTCGGGCTGCTCGTCGATGACACCATTGTCATTGTTTCGGCCATGACTACGTATTTTAAAACCGGAAAATTTACCATTAAGGAAACCGGATTACTTGTCTGGCGTGACTTTATCGTACCAATCTGGTCAACCACCATTACCACTATTTGGGCATTTGTACCCTTGCTACTGGCCAGCGGCATTATTGGTGAATTCATCAAGCCTATTCCAATCGTCATCTCTATCGTCATGATCTCCTCTACTGCGATTGCTGTACTCATTACCCTTCCGCTCATGATGATCATTTTACGACCTCAATTTCCTGATCGGGTAAAAACACTCTTTAGAATATTGTTCTTTATCGTTGCAGTAGCGGTAATCATCCTTATCTCACCAAAGAATATTCTCCTGCCGTTTATTATCGTCGCCTACTTCGCGGTGCTCGGAATTATGATTACAATACGATCAATAGTCAAAGAGCGAACTCAAACAGTCATTGCAGGTAACAAACCGGCCAGCCGTGTTGCCGGAGTAATTAAGAAATACATGGACAAACCGGTACTTAATATCGAAGTTGTTTCGCATGCGTATTATCGCCTAATCAACCGCATCCTGGAAAAACGCTCCAGCCGACGCAAAGTTGTCGCAGCGATCATTATTTTCGCTCTGGTATCATATGCGCTTGTGCCGCTTGGATTCGTTAAAAATGAATTCTTCCCGAAAACCGACGAAGACTATGTATATGTAAACATTGAGTATCCTGCCGGTACAAATACCGAAACACTCACTACCGAAGCATTGCAAATGCTCGACACCCTGCGTAAAACCAAGGAAACACAGTTTGTATCGATGGAAATTGGCCATGCCGCAGGGAATTCATTTAGTGGTGGCGGGAATCAAAGCACTGTCTCATATACTTTCCACCTTTTACCAAAACACGACCGCAAAACAACCTCCATGGATATTGCACAGGAATTACGTAACAAATTAGAGAACTACGGCAAAGGGACTGTCTCCGTAGTTGAAGAAAGCGGCGGTCCACCTGCCGGATCGGATTTGCAAATCGAACTTTTCGGCGACGATTTAAATACTGTTGATTCTTATGCCAATAAATTAATGGATTACCTCAAATCCCGACCCGGAGTAACCAACGTCAGCAAATCTCTGAAACCGGGCACCAGTCAAATCGTCTTCGTCCCTAATCAGGAGGAAATGACTAAAGCCGGCGTTACCAGCGACGTTATCGGGTTCACCATTCGTACCTTCACCAGTGGCATGGAACTCGATAGCATTAAATTTAAAGGCAACGGCAATGATGAAGAAAAAGTAATGCTTATTGTTGGCAATAGTACCAAAACGATGGAAGAATTAAACCAGATAACCATACCTGCCGGCCGAAATTCACTGCCCATTACTTCACTCGGCTCATTTGAAACTCAACAAAGTCCTACTCAGATCTCGCGTTCCGACCGCAAACGAACTATTACCGTCTCGGCCGGTATCCAGGCCGGGCAAGCCAACGTTACCGAAGAGGGCCAGAAACTTGAACAGTTTGCTACAGATAAACTAAATTTGCCGGACGGATATGCCTGGCAAACCGGTGGCGTTAACGAAGAAAATGCCAAGTCCATTCAATCAATTATCCAGGCTATGGGCGTAGCCTTCTTACTTATCTTAGTAACTATGGTGATACAGTTTGGATCATTTCGACAAGCCTTCATCGCACTTATCGTTATCCCGTTGGCGGTATCCAGCGTATTCTTTGTCTTTGCGTTGACCGGTACACCACTATCTTTCCCGGCACTCATTGGTGTATTGGCTTTATTCGGTATTATCGTCACCAACTCCATGTTCATTATCGATAAAATAAACTTGAACAAACGCGAGGGCTTACCATTTAAAGAGGCAATCGCCGACGCGGGAGCTTCCCGTTTGGAACCAATTGTTTTAACAAAATTGTGTACAGTTCTTGGACTTCTTCCTATCACATTAGCCGAACCACTCTGGAGAGGATTAGGTGGCGCAATCATCGCAGGCGTTCTGTTAGCCTCAACTTTTATGCTGCTCTTTATCCCGGTAGTATACTATTCACTTTTCGTTAAAGAAGAAACCGCATCGGCTACCTCACAGTAACATAGTGTTGATGCAGCTGTTCCATCACCCAGCCATAAAATGAACGATCCTTGTTAGCAAAGTAAGAATGTTTATATGGATTAGGTAGGTGTCTCATTACCACTCCATCTTCATATAGTCGCTTAAATGCCGGATTTGTTCCTCTAATAAAAGGAAGTATCGGGGAGCTTTCCATATACTTGGGAGAAGAGTTGTTATACTTTCCGTTACGGTGCGTTTCGGCAATAAACCGCACTGCACTTTCAAAATAGTTTGACACATATCCATAACCGAGACCAAGATCGTCTTCAAAACTCCCAATGAGACTTCGCACGTCAGGCACAATCCGCTGTAAAACATATTCAGGCAGACATTGCGCCGACTGTAGCCTGGTTTGGTGTGCACAAAAGAAACGATCCCAGATAACCAATCCTGCCATGGCCTGATGGACAAGTATTTCAATCTCACTCAGATTCCAATCGGCAACTAGCTTAGTTAAAAAAGGCGGAAAAGAATCCTGACCGGCCACCCATTCGTATGGTACCGGTTCAAGTAACTCAGTGTTCGATTCAATCGGCAGCATCAGTGAACCTTCCACCGATCGTGCAAATCGACGAACCCGAACAGTATGAGCTACCATACTTCCACCAATACCGACTCTCCGTCTCAAACCAACAGGTACCGAATCCGGACTTGTCACACCACGCGTATCTAACTCTTTCTCAACCATAAAAAAAGGCGCTTCATCAGCGTCAGTTAATGTTAATTCTATTGGATAATTAGTCTTAGTATACCAATAACGAACACATAATAAAATATCCAATCTCCAGTATCTAAAAAATAATCAAGCTTATAATTTACACCAATATACCATAATCAAACCAAAAGTATCCTGAATAACATATATTGACAAGACCTATAATATTTAATATAATACTGCTTTATGACAGACCTCTTACGTGGTAGACCGTCCATACCTGAAGTAACGAGACAAATTGATCCATTGTCGCGCATAACCGATGTTTCAGATATACGCGCAGCACTTGCTCGAACGGCCGAGCGCCAATTTGCTCCCCTTACCCGAGAACTGGGTATTCCTCCCGAACAAGTACTTCCTGAACTTATCGCAAAGCACCAGGAACAATCTCTCGCTCCATTCAAAGAAAGTTTAGATAGGGCCTTAGGAGTTATGATTCTAAGAGGATCACTACTTCCCAGGCTTCCGGCAGAACAACTCGATAACCAGTTCATACGAGAAGAGCGCAGCGAGTCACGGGTGTTCCGTTCATTATTTAGACCTGAAAATCGTGACTTAAGAGCACGAATACGCAATCTAATTGACGACACTTTCGAGGATCAATCAGATAGAATTAAGCAACAAATAGCTGCCGAAAATGCACAGCGGAGAACACCCCGTTATGATATTGTCATAATTGGAGACGGTCCTATTTCTTCCCAGATCGCCGAAGCTATTGGCTATGCCTATGAAAAGGTGCTCATTATTTCCAAGGAAGACCAGGTGGGAGGTATTTGGGATAGACACTTATCCGTTAACAACTCGGTTGAGGTAGTCAATCCAAAAGGAGCCTGTTGGCCATTCCAGGAAGGCTCAACAGGACCAATAGGAATTCAAGGTCTTAGCACTATCGGACTCGAATCTGCCTTAGAAGATAGCGATACTTATACCGTGCTCTGCGATGACGGGCAAACCAAAAAAACCTATATTAAAGGTCCTCAGTTTAGAGATGTTCTTAAATTCCGCGCGGCTCTACACGGTGTCCCGGTAATGCTGAACACCACAGTAGATGTTAGGCAAATCCAATTAGGTACAGACCTTACCTCCTTAATTGAACTTCAGGACTCATTAGGCAATCGTAAACTTCAAATCTCTGCGTCTGCAGTATTTATAGCTACGGGAGGTGGCGAAGAAACCTGCAAACTCACGGATGAACAATCTCAAAAAGATTATGATCGAGCCGCTTCTTCGGTATTCAATCAAATTAAGGGAATACAACGTCGTAACCGAGCTGCAGTTACACAACTGAAACAATTAACCAATGTAGAGTCAACCAGCATTGTACGCAACATTGTCGAAAGAGTACGGCTACGCAAAAAGTTAATTCTAGATGAGGTAGCGAAAGCTCAAGGTTCAACAATCCCTAAAAAACCGGAGGAAGCAATCAGAATAGAGCGAGAAATTGAGAGTATCCTTACCTTAAACCGATCTGATCTCGACAACACAGGAATACTGAAATTACGCCGTCAGATAGAAGCAATTGTTGATCGAATGGACTTAGAATCCATTACATTACCGTCCATACTTTCTCGTACCATGATTGATGCATCAATCAGTTGCTGGAAACGTTACATGAATAGTGATCCCGCCAGATTTCCTTTAAATCAGATCCGACTTGGTACTAAGTCTATTGGACTCGGCGGCCGCGGAGATACCGTTCTAACAACACTCGCATTACTTTTAGGAACCGATGACGTCCCTGAGGAGGCTAAACCTCAGGGTGTCCCGCAACTTGATCCTGAACAAATAGTCATCTGCTCTGAAAAACTTACTGATACACCTGAAGAATTACGACAAGCATTACGACCACGATATCGCGAAGTATTAAGCCGAAGCACAATTTTTCGAACCATTAAACGCAATGTACAAAGCTGTGTAAACGCTTTCTTAGGTGAAGATACTCCTGAAGAAACCGGGGTACTGGTACGACTTAATGGAGAAGCTACTCCACGCTTCTTCAGTTACTTCATACAGTCATTGGGAATAACTCGAGCTGATTATGAACAAGCGCTAAACTTAGAACCAATAGAAGCAACAACAACCCAAGACGGAAATTTCCCGGTCGCCTTAGGGGATGAAATTAACCAACAATATCTGGTAGGTACGGCCTCGGGTATTAAACAATTTCCCCGTCGTCTATCACAAGCACTCAATATACTTAATATCGGAGAGAACACACAAGCGCTCTGGGTCTGGGCAGGAACGCTCAACCCACGTTTCATCTTACCGTGGTTCCGGGACCAATTAAGTTCTGGTTCAGTCGATGTCGAATACATCAAATTTAAATTAAACAAAGATCGTATCAATCAACAGGATCCCGCCGTCTTACCGCCGCGTCGGTTAAACAACTAAAATTAAGGCATTACGAACAAAGCTCCGCTTATTTGAATTTACCCGTAGCTCCAACCTGGTGGTAAATATCTTTAACTTTATCCATATCTTTAGAAAATACCTATAATCCTTCATACTCTTGGACCTTTCCCGCTGCATAAAAATTACTAAAACCTCCACCGCCAGGTTTTATATCAAGAGATCCTGTCCACAGTCCTCTTTCTCGGCGCTCCAGAAGAACCCGATAATCATCTTCAGAAAAAACAGACAACCCCTCAAGTTGAACTCCAACCACTACTTGAGCTGGGATACTTGGCAACCCCATCATCTTGGCAACACCACAACGGGTATTCCCATCAGATAAAACAGCAAAAGCACCTCCCCATTCAAGAAGCTCTGGCCTTTGCTTTTTTAAATCCAATGTATCGTTATGTATAGCTTTTATCATCTCTGCAAGATACTTGCTGCCAAAACGGTCGATTTTATCCCAACTCGGGATATTCTGAGCAGCCACAATACGTTCTACCGGTACATCAATTTCCTGATGCTGCCCGCCAGTATAGAATGCCGCATGCATCAAATCGGTAGTTTCTACACACGGTAATACTCGAATTCTTTCCAGGTGTCGCGGCATTTCTGCCTCGCTAAAACCTTCCGATGATAAATTTCCTGTTTCTGACATATTTTCCTCAAATTTACACTATTTACTCTTCCTTGCCTATATAATACTTTTTCCCTTTTAACTTTTCTGGCAACAAATCTTTATCTGTATATGCCTGATATCCCTTCCCATAGCCAACTTCGCGCATCAGTTTAGTTGGAGCATTTCGTAAATTCATCGGAATCGGCAAATTCCCTGTTTGCTTTACATCGGCCAGTGCCGCGAAATACGCTTCATACGATGCTCTGTTTTTCGGGGCGCTCGCCAGATACGTTACTCCATGCGCAAGATTTATCTGACATTCCGGATAACCAATCGTCTCACAAGCCTGAAAAACTTCATTTGCCACAACCAGCGCCGTTGGCTGGGCCATCCCAATATCTTCACTCGTAAAAATTACCATCCGGCGGGCAATAAACAACGCATCCTCACCGGCTTCAACCATCCGGGCCAGATAATACAAAGCCGCATCAACATTTGAAGCCCGCATCGATTTAATAAACGCCGAAATAGTATTGTAATGCTCTTCTCCACCCTTATCGTACCCAAGACTTCTCCGTTGCATTGACTCTTCAACTAATTCCTTAGTCAGGCGCACTGCTTCACCACCTGTTTCAGCAGTCACCATTACCGCTACTTCCAGAGTATTTAACAATCGTCGGGCGTCTCCATTCGAACCTTCAATTAAAAAATCAACGGCATCCTCATCTGCCGTCACGTTATACTCCGCCAGCCCGTTAACCGTGTCAGTCAATGCCCGTTGCACAACCTCTTTCAACTCTTCTTCAGATAACTGTTGCAGAACAAACACCCGTGCCCGGGATAATAAGGGGCCAATTACTTCAAAAGAAGGATTCTCCGTCGTCGCGCCAATTAGAATTATTTTTCCGCTCTCCACGAGAGGTAAAAAAGCATCCTGCTGGGCTTTATTAAATCGGTGGATTTCATCCACAAACACCACCGGAGTAAACAACTGCGAACGACTGCCATAATCACCTATAATTTTCTTAATCTCGGCAATTCTCGTTGTCACGGCACTAAATTCCAGAAAATCACTCTCGGTTTCTTTCGCTAACAACCGGGCCAATGTCGTTTTCCCTACTCCCGGCGGCCCCCATAAAATCATTGAAAAAAGCTTTTTCTGATCAAGCGCCCGGCGCAACAGCTTACCTTCACCAAGCAAGTGTTTCTGACCAATATACTCTGCTATTTTTTGTGGGCGTAAACGGTCGGCCAGTGGAATCATCACTTAATTTTACCCAAATAAAAACCAAACATCAAGCACAACCGGCTATTTAGTATTATTAATATACAAAACGTACGGGAGTATGCTCGCAAGATTTAATCCACCAATAAGCAAAAATAAAGTCATAAAACCAAATTGATGCGCAACCAGACCACCGGCAAAAGCTGCCAACGCCATAGTGAAAAAAACCAGTGCATCCTGTAAACCCCATTCAAATGTTTCTTTTTTAGGGTCCAAATGTGTCGCAAATAACGTGTTCTTCGCTGGAGAGGCAATACCTATTCCTAATCCGGCCACAGCGTAGAAAAGGTACGCCATTGGAACCGTTGTACTAAACGCAAATCCAAAATAGGCAATGCTAATAATAATAATACCGGTAATAGTGTAAACAAATTTCCGCAGGTCACCGGAATTCACCAGCAACCTTCCACTAATTAGTTCGACAATTACCCGGGTTATCAAATATATACTATACGCGAAGGCCGCAGTTTCTACACCGGCTCCAGGCAAAGTAACTGCAAACAGTGCAAAAATCGGCGAAAAAGCACTCCAGGCAGACCATAACATCATTTCCGAAAGCATAAATACTTTAAGAATAGGATTGATCTGCAGAGGAGTTTGTCCTTTACCAAAAAAGATCTCTTTAATCATAGACCTAGTGTAGCAAAAAACGCTGCGATAGCACACCTTAATATCCTAAAACTTCCTTCACCAGAATTACGGTCACACGATCCTTATTCACTTCTTTATTCACGATAACCATCTTACTGACATAGCTACCTGCTACTCCATACGCTTTACGCGCCCGCTCGGATTCCAGTTCCAGCGTGTGTTCATAAATTCGTTTAAAAGCCGCATCGAGATCGGATACGAGTTTCTGTGTACCCACAACCCACACCACATGATCAGCACCATACACATGAGCAGCCAGCTGGCTTCCGGTATTTGACGCAATCACAACCTGCCCCTTCTCGGTAATAGCGTGAACACTTCCAATACTCCACTCCGGGGCATTGGCATGCTGCTTCCGCTCCCGTGGCGACCATTTACTTTCCTCACTATACAGATGTGGCCGAACCGGATCAAACCGGTCAGTCTCATTAATGTCATGTGTAATTCCCAGGGTATCCAGTGTCACCGAAGTCATCGACATCACTTCCGCTCCTTCGGGGATAACATCAAATACAGCCTTTTTGGCCTCTTCACCATTCTCAGCGACAATGACTCTCATCCCGTTAGCCTCAAGCGCAGCCGCTACCGTTTGTACCTGCTCCTCACTGGCTAAAACATTCCAATCAGTCATAAAACCTCCTTAAAAAGCATAAATAAAGGCTTCGCATCAGCGAAACCTGAAGTTAGTATAACTCAATACTATACAAAGTAAAGTAGTTACAAATAGTATAGTAAATATCTAATAATATGATATAATAACTCCATGGAACATATTGCTACGGTCAATCGAGACAAAAAGCCGCGCCAAAAGTTACAACTCGACGAAAAGACGTGTGGCGTAACAAAAACAATTAAAATTATCGGGAGTAAATGGACCATCTTAATTTTATATAATCTTCTCGACGGCCACAAACGCTTTGGTGAACTTCAGCGCATACTAACAGGAATCAGCCCGCGCACACTATCGCTTCGCTTAACTGAACTGGAACAGGATGGATTAATCTCTAAAAAAGTCTTTGCCGAAGTTCCCCCACATGTTGAATATACGTTGACACAAAAAGGGCAAACGCTTAACGACATCATCTGCAAAATGCGTGAATGGGGCGAAAAGTCCTAAGCAGGATTTTTTAAATTAAGTTCAACAATTAAATCATCAACACATTTCTTAATCAAACCATAGGTTTCCTGGCTAATACGCACCGCTTCCACCGTTTCCTCAACTTCCAGCGTCTGCAGTTCATCCAAATCAGGAATATTCCATACCAAATATTTTCGCTCGGCAAAACCACACTGCTCAACAGCATACGTATGGTGCATCGGTTCCATAAATACCGTTACATCTACGCCGTTGAAAGAATCCGCCGTCGTTTGAGTCCACATTGGTGACATGAACGGGATTAAATGACAGGCTTCCATTAAGCGCTGGGCATACCAGCAAATAGGTCCACAGGTATTATCTACCGCTGCCGTCCCGCTTGAAGTTACACTTATCCCCGGGAAACTGTGCGAATTCAGATATGCTTCGGCCAGCCGACTGCGGTAAACATTCCCGGTACAAACAAAATGTATATGCATAGATTATTTCCGTTTCAATAGCTGCTTGATACTCTCCGGCATCTCACGACAGCCGCAGACTTTTGAATGTTCACGGTGCCACGCCACTCGTTGGTCCAGAGTAGCATTTTTTGGCATACGGTTTTTCAGATGCCATTCACGATTCAACATACATCTCCTTATCCAAAATAACTCATACTGACTCAACTTTTTAAGACTATATTATTACTCTTTAATAATAGATTATGTTCTTTCAACAGAAATTGTACATTCGGTAATTAATGCAGCGACCGCTCCAACTGCCGCCAATACCGGTGCAATAACCGCACCAACCACACCCAGGGTCAAGGGAAACGTCATGATAACTTTATCGTCCTTATCTTTAATCGTTATTTTACGTGCGTTACCTTCGGCAATAATCTCCTTAACTTTTTTTAAGAGATTATCTCCACTTACTTTAAATTCTTCTGTTTTCTTGGTCTCTTCAGACATAAAATCCTCCTTAAAGATTACATCTATAGTATAATACACCTATGCAAAAAGTTATGTGTGTTTTCGCACACCCCGATGACGAAGCCTTTGGCCCGGGCGGCACCATTGCACTGTGGGCTTCTCAGGAAGCAGAAATCCATTTACTCTGCGCCACCAAAGGTGAAGCCGGTACCGATGATGAGGATCAACTTACAGCCGCCATCCGTGAGAAAGAATTAGCAGAATCGGCTAAAATTCTTGGTATCAAAGAGTTGGACTATTTAAATTATGTTGACGGCGAGATCGGCAACAAAAAAATGATCGAGATTGAGGAAAAAGTAATTCAAAAAATTAACCGCTTTCAACCTGACACTCTCATCACCTTTAACTTGAATGGCGTTTCTGGACACCTGGATCATATAGCCATTGCTTCGGCAACCACCCAGGCCTTCAAAAAAACCGCCTCACCACAAAAGCTATACTACTTTTCAATTCCGAAAGACATGTCCGAAGAAGAACGGGATTATTTTGTTTATTCTCCTCCCGGAATCCTCCGCGAACAGGCCGACGAAATTGTTGACGTGACATCAGTATGGGATACCAAAGTAAAAGCCATGTATTGCCATCAAAGCCAGATTAAAGATGTCCGGTGGATTCTTGGTTTGGAAGAAAAACGGGGCAAAGAAGAACTATTTTTAGTCAGAAAGAAGTAACGCTCTAACCTCATCTTCCCGTAGCTCTCGCCAGGCACCTTCCTTCAGGGAACCTAACTGAACAGTACCAATAGCCACCCGAACCAAACGCTCAACATGCAAATGCATTTCTGCACACATTCTCCTGATTTGCCGTTTCCTTCCCTCATGCAAAACCAGCTCCAGCCAGGTACCTTTCCCTTCTTTTTTCAAAACACGAACAGCCGCTGCCTTTGCTAATCCATCCTCCAAAACAATACCTGTCTGAAAATTCTCAAGTACTGCATCCGTTACTTTTCCCACCACCAGCACCTGATACGTTTTGGCAACATGATACCGTGGATGAGTTAACTTCAAAGAAAGACTACCATCATTGGTTAAAAGCAATAACCCTTCCGAATCTTTATCCAACCTGCCCACCGGATACACCCGTTCTTTACCTGGATACAAAGCAATAACCGGCTTTTCTGCATGCGGATCTTCAACGGTAGATACATACCCCCGGGGTTTGTTTACCGCAATATACACCAGCTTCTTCGGCACGGATTTAATATGTTTACCGTTTACGGTTATAATATCTTTGTCGGTATCAACTCGCATGCCAAGTACCGAAGGAACTTCTCCGTTTACTCGTACCTTACCCGCCGCAATCAATTCATCAGCACCACGGCGTGAGGCAATACCGCAGTCAGCTAAAAATTTATTAATTCGAACTAAACTCATAAAGCATTTTCGATGGGAAGTCGCACGATAAATGTAGTTCCTTTTCCCTCAGTACTCTCTACTGAAATTGTACCATTATGACGCTTCACAATTTCTGCGGAAATATATAGACCCAAACCCAACCCCGGATAACTCTCCCGCGCTACGCCATCCACCCGGTAAAATCGCTCAAAAACCCGCTTGATCCGGTCTTCCGGGATACCGATACCAAAATCCTGAATCCGCAGTTCCACCATTCCCTCCACTACTAAGCTGGAAACAATGACCCGTTTTGAATGAGGAGAATATTTCGCCGCATTAGTTAATAAGTTGGTAATAACCTGCCCTATCCGATACGTATCTAGTAAAATAGGAATCGACGCATTTCCTTTTTTTATTATTTCATAATCCGGCACCGAAGCGCTAACACTCTCTATTGTGGATTGCACCAGCTCATCAAAAATAACCGTTTCTACAGCAAGCTCAAGCCGACCTGATTCAATACGGGACACATCAAGAAGTAAGTCCACTAGACGCGTAATCCGGTCCAGTTGTTCAGCAATTTTTACGGTATAACTAATCCCCCGGGCATCTTTCTTACGAATTAAATAGCGTTCCAGTAGCTGGGAAAAAGCCCGCAAACTGGTTAATGGGGTTCGCAATTCATGACTGGCCACGCTGACAAATTCATCTTTACGTTTATCAAGTAAGATTCGTTCGGTAACATCACGTTGTGTACCCCACGCCCTTTTTAGAAAACCCTCTTCGATAATTCCCACCAGATTATTCTCAAAATACACGTCTTTACCATGCGGCGTAACCTCATGACTCACAGCAGCAGACAAACGATATCCTGACTCTATAAATGCGCGAAGATACGCTACATTACGGGGGTCATCCCGCACTAATAAATCAGAAATTCGTGCCCCTTTAAGTTCTTCGGCATTCCCCAAACCATACATTCGGGCAAAGGCGTCATTGCATTCGGCAAGATACACATCCCGGTAAATTCGATCAAGTTGATCATCAACCGGCAAAGTAATATCCATCGGCTCCGCAGCTTCTACACACCAGATTCCCTCGGTACTATTGGCAATAAACGCACGATACCGTTGTTCACTCTTTCGCAATTCCTGTACAATCTCAACATTTCGCTGATACGTTGCCTCAGCAGCTTCGGCCAGTTTTTTCTGCTTGGTAACATCTCTGAAATATACGGCCAAACCATCCTTATAAGGATACAAGTGTAATTCAACCCAACGGTTCAGCGCATACGAATACTCAGTAAAGCTAACAGCTTTTCTTGTTTTTGCTGCCTTTAAATATTGTTTATATATTGGAGTTCCAACGGTTTGCGGATATACATCCCAAATTACTTTACCGAGCAGTTCATCAGAGGAGATATTTAAGAGTTTTTCCGCAGCGGCATTAACGTACACATACCGCCATGAAGAGTCTAAAGCAATAAAGGCTTCAGAAATATTTTCGAGTACTTCAACAGCATGCAGAGGTAAATTCCTCGCTGACTGTTTCATAACTCTATTGTACTACCACAAATAGCAAGAAGAAATATAAAGATTTTTATAACTAAAGAAGTAAATTACATGGGGACAGATAGCAACAGAGTGTTAGGTTTTCAAAAAGATCAGAAACAAAACGCACAAGGCGCTGCTCTAAGTCCTCTCGACTCCTTCTCACTTGTTACAAGTTCCACACATGTTCCAATCGAAGGCAGGACCCGACGCGTATTGCGCCAGTGAGCCATCGGGCCCTGCCTTATCAAATCACCAGGTGCGCGCGGTCGGCGGCGAGGTCAGGATACGCTACTTGTCGCGGAGATCGTGGGGATCAATCATGGTGAAAAGCGTAGCTGCCGTGTAGATCAGGCTGCCAAACGTCACAGCGAGGCTGAGAACTCCAATGTGCATGTTGCGAACAAGCCCAAAGAAGGAATAGCCTTCGCCGTTGACAATGTAGGCGATGCCGACAATCAGCGACAGGAGAGCGACACAAACCGTGTAGCGCGCTTGCCGGAGATCCGACAACTTGCACCACCAGTCCTTGAACGACTCCCACATCGCGCCAGCGACAATCCAGCCAACGATGGCCGTGAAGATCGTACCAATGACGGCACCGACGACGAACGCACCGATGGCGAACCCACCGAGAACAGTGAACAGGGCCAGGAAAAGATTGGGGATCATGGTATTCACCAGATCCACCGCAGTCATCGGCCCTTGCACGTCCTTCAGATCCGTGTAGGTGAACGCCATCGTGACGCCGACAACCAGTGACATCAGCACGAACAGGGCGCCGGCGGCGAACAAAATCAAAGCGGTCTTGAGGGCGGTCTTGGCGGTCGAGTTGGTGGTCGAAGTCTTGGTGTTCATGCTGTTCTCCTTCTTAATCATCGGGAAATAACCGGCGACACGAGCAGCCATGCAGATATCACAAAAGCAGTGAAAAAGCGGCGCTTCAGTTGGCGAGTGAACAGAGTACCCTTGGGCGCGAGCGGCCTTGCAGATATCGCAGCGGCAGAACAACAACGGCGCGGTGGTGGACGAGCTGTGCTTGAACATAGGACAGGGCCTCCTTTGTGTAGAACTGGGACACCAGCTTCAGCCTGAAAGGCTGCCTCGCACAACAATTGTGGGGTTGGAAAATCAGAAGGGTGTACTGCACAAACAGTACCTATCCGGTTCTCCAATCCCACAACTGCGGGAGGATAGTGTCAAGTTCAAAGGAAGCAGGAACAAAGTAAAACTTGTCTGTTGCTATCTGTTAAAGAACTGTGAGCTCAGTTTGAACTAAGCTCGTGCTCGGAGCCTCGATTGAGCTCAATTGAACTCATCGCTACTCTGAGCAACTAGTATAGTAGCACATTTTAGTCCTTTTGTCAAATACTATAGGATATTAATTACCTCTTTCCTGAGCTCAAAAAACTCGTATAATGCAGTTAAATGAAATACAAAAAACGCCAGCTTGTCAGCGTCGCTAAAAAAGTGGATACCCAGCAGCATCTTACTCCTGCTGAAATTAATTTTCTTTTGGATTTCCAAAAGGTAGACAAAGATAATACTGCCCTCAGAATTCTTAAACGCATTGCCGTACCGGCTTCACTCATTTTCGGTTTCTTCTTCAGCGCCTTTCCCGGGTATTTCGACCATCTGGTTAAAACACTCCCCTCGTGGACGAATCTTACTCCTCCCGTACTAATGGGAGTAGACTGGATTTGGGACATCATCGGTGACCCGGTAGGCAAAGAAAATATTATCTACCACCTCCCCAACATTGTTCTCTACTCGTTTGGAATTGTTGGTGCCAAAAAACTGATCGATGCGATCGATCACCGAACCTGGCTGGATAAAGTCCTTGCATCACAAACCAAACTGGCCGAACGCATTCAAAATGGCCAAACCAACTATCAAATGCTCGACGGCAGTTCCCTGCTCTTTGTTGGGAAAGGAGATTTTATCGGAACACAATTCGTTCTCAACCATACCGAGAACGAGACAATAACGGTATCTCAGGTAAAACCCACCTATACCAAATTCTGGAACTTTTACGATGTCGAAACGCTCTACGAGGATTTAAAAAATGTTATTATTCGCTCCAGCGGGAAAAATGTCGGAGAATACATCTTCTTCCCGGTAAAAGACGACCAGATCTTTCTGCCAAATGAAAAAGCCTACGACCTCTCCCCGCACAAACTGGATATTCTCTGTCAAAACATCCGTATCATTGAAAAAGAAATGGGCTGGAAAAATAAACGCATTATCGTTATTGGAGATAAATTCCACAAAAGCTTTGTCCAATCTGAGGATCAACAACGAGTTATTGAGAAAAGTGAGGACATAATTTCTCTGGAATCGATTTCTAAAAAATATACCAACGTCACCCTTCTCGACCCGACAGATATTGTCTTGAAAAAAATACTGGAAATCGCGCAAGGGAGAAAAATTGTTTTCCGCGCCACCAAAGAAGGATTACGGGAATATAAAGCCAGGTTCTATGAACGACTGGAATCACTCGGATACACACCGGAAAATAAAAACCAGGGAGTTCTTACCATTGGCTACGACCTCTTCGAAGACCAAACCGAACAGCAAACACTCTCCCGCAAAATTGATGACTATTATCCCGTTGTACTCTCTAAAAATGTGCACGACGCACTTATACGAAACGGGTACAAAAAGGAAGAATTCCTCTATGTACCCGACCTCGTTTTAGATACCTTAACGCATGCTGCCGCGCAGCAATAAATTTATTGTTGCATTCCACTGGGAAGTTTCATCCCGTTGATAGATTTCATCATTTCAGATAAATCGGTAAACGTGACATCCTTCGGTACGGCAAAATTAGAGTCGGCAAATGTCGCGTCATCACAGGTGTATGAATACCCGTTATCCTGGTACTTCTTCCAAACCTCATCTTTAGTGAAATCCTCATACTGTTGACTGCCTGAAGTAGTTGCATTCTCCAGATCCATCTTCAAGCCTTTTTTATCAGGCTCTGACCAGATATACGCGGTCTTGCCATCATTAAGTATATAGCCCATTCCTTTATTCCCGGATAACGATGCCCCATAAGCACGGGATTTTTTACCTTTAATTTCCAAAGTTATTTTTTCACTGCTGTCATTTTTAGTAATCACACAAGTCATCGCTGTTCCATTAGCCATTGCTTGCGCAATTCTCTGCTGCGGCAATATCATTTCCTTCTGCATCACTACCGGAGCTTGAGTCGGAGTTGGAGTCGGCACTATGGTTGCTTCAGGAGCCGGCTTAGGAGTACATCCAACCAGAGCAACAGTTAAAACAATAAAAGAAAAAGAGAAAAATTTGGTATTCATATGCCAGAATTTTACACCACTGCAGAACACTTAGCCATACCTATCCATTTGTGATACTATTAATTACATGCTCATAGCAGTTTTCATTGCAGCATATACTCTCTGGACACAGCAACAGGTACCAGAAAATGTACCGCCGAAGCTCATCTCAGCTGTTCCAATCGAAGCTTCAGCACATCCGGTTGACACACCACTCGTAACCCCTATTCCGAATCTCGGCATGCCGGAAATTGTTCCCGCAGTCCTGGCCGCCGTAACAACGAAACCGCAACCAACAGAAACGCCATCAAATAAAACGGTTATCAATTCATCACAACCGGTCAACACACCAACCGTAAAACCAAGCACTTCCCCAACTACCGAACCGACAGCAACTGCCTCAGCAACTACCACCGCCAGCAGCACACCCACTGTAAGTCCATCACCTGTACCAAGTACCTCACCAACCCCTACTCCAACAACACCCAAACCAACTGTTAAACCGGTTAGTCAAACCGAACTGGATGGGCTTTTCACTAAGTATGCTGATGAATATAAAGTGGATAAGGAACAATTAAAACGAATTGCCAAATGTGAATCCGGCTTTAACACCAATGCCAAAAACTTATACTACGGTGGACTCTTCCAGTTCTCCGAAGCTTCGTGGAAAGGGTATCGTAAACAGATGGGGAAAAATACTGACCCGGAACTGAGATATGATCCTGAAGCCGCGATTAATACTGCAGCCTATCTCATCTCCACCGGCCGTGCCGGCGCCTGGCCAAATTGCAAATAATTTACGGAGAGACAATAGCACACCAAATACAAAAACAGTCAAAAACAGCAGTGGTAAACCACCGGGCTTCATTCTGTTGTTATACATGCTGATTGTCACGTTTCACCTCCTTCCAGGTAGAGCGCACGATGCGCGTGCAGAGCGTACGCTCCACCTGAAATAGAGATTGTCACTAGCCACGGCTTCGGCGACGATTGATCCAGCCGACAATATGCAGCGCGAACGCCAAGATCACAAGGTAGCTAGCGATGCGCGCCATGCGCACCATCCAGATGAATTCCATTACACCGGCTGTATTGGTGAAGGTAGCCGCTCGACGCTCGAACAAAACTTCAATCGCCTGAATAACGATACGGTGCCAATTGTGGCTCATTCGCGACCACCGCCAGAAGGCGTCGACCGGGTCAGTAGCACCCCACGGATTCCCCATCGAGGGGTCAGCCGTCACAAGAACGACAAACGCCATCAGGTACAGCGCCAACAGCACCAAAAAAACTGAAATCAGAACAACCCACCAGCGATACGGCAGCTTCATCGCAAACCGGTACGACTCTCGCACCAGCTCAAATAAAGCTAACCCACCGGCAGTGGTAAGCACCGCCAAGACCCAGCTTCCGCTGAACCACAGGCTTGCCACGAACAGCGCTGCGAAGTAGATCCCCCAGATGATCGAATGTGGATGCAACCGACGCGGACTTGGTGAACCAGCGGATTGGGTAGTCACAAGACCCTCCTTACATTTGTCCTGCCTTTTCAGGTTTGCGGTACATCCGCACAGCAAGGACTGCCAGAAAAGCAAACAATTCTTTATTCACTTTTCAGACAGTCATTGCTACAGAACAAAGGAGATAAAACGTGTCTATTGTCTCTCTTTTAAAGAACAAAAGCTCAATTAATAAAAATTGAGCACAGAGTAAGTATATCACATTTAAGCTCAAAAATAAATACTATGGGATTATTAGACGTTCTTCACCTACAACACAAACGGCATCGCCGTCGACAATAACTTCTTCACCATTCTTGAGAAGATACAACTTTTTGCCTTTGAAATTTTGCTGCACTACATCAAGCATCTGCTCATCATAATGCGGAAAAATATCAAAGTCAACCAGGTTAAGCCACGGAATATACTGCGCTCCAAACTCATTTTCGCCAGGGTACCACACACTCATATCCGCAGAGGAACCCACTATCATTGCTCCGGCACTCGAACCGACATACACACTACCTTCATCCAACAGTTTCCTTAAATAAGCATCTATCTTCCGGCGTCGTATCCAGTACATCAAATATCCACACTGCCCGCCCCCAAACCAGATAATATCCTTCCCGGATAATTTCTCCATAGCTTCTTCTTCTGTGGCATGCTCTAATTCCAGTAACGTTACCTGAGCACCCAAGGTAGGCAGTAATTTCCAGCTACCCCCTTCTTTCCATGACTCCCACCCTTCACCATTTGCAGCCGTGGGAATATAAACGAGAGATTTTGCTTCAAACCCGCCGACTAATTTTTTAAGTTCACTAATAGAATCGTGATGTTTTGCTTCCGAAGCAAGAAATAATTTCATGACCCAAGTATATCAGGTTTTTTAGGGGTAAAAACGAGAAGAGCCGGTAAGAGGGTTTTTGTGTGTACGTAATAAGCGTGATTGATGCTTCATTGCACCAGCCGCACTGTTCAGTACCCCTCCTACCGGCCTTCTCTCTGCCGATAAACGCTCACAACGCCGTACCCTAAGGCACGCGCAGCACCAATGCCTTAAGGCATGGCGTTGTGAGAAAGACAAGTCGAGGTCGAGGTCAGCGAGCCGCCGGCGCCGATCAGGTTCTAGGGGTGCCGATAATCGAGATTGATATACTGCCCGCAGCGCTCGTAGTCGTTAGTGAACACAAACACATCGGGCACACCGTCCTGTCGCCAACTCGCGTCAGCGTTGTTCAGCGTATCCCGCAGCCGAACCAGGTAACCCCAGTCGCCATTGGCAGCCGGCCGGTAGATGCTGTTGCACTGCTCGTCATAAGTCCAGAACATGAGCTGCATGTTGCTCAGGCCATCGACGACGAGAGGGTGGGTCTCACCACTTACTTCCGGCACCGGCAGGAACACAGCTGAGTCGCCGCTCGTGTAGAAGCCGACCAGGTGGCCGGGCTGCACGGTCGAGCCGGCGGCCAGGTCATACCCCGTGTCCGTCCAGTCGCGCTGAACCCAGGTGATGATCTCGACAGCCGGTGCCGGCGTTGCGGTCATGACCGGGGCCTCGGTGGCCTCGGGTGTGGGCGTGGGCAGGTTGCCGACCGTCTCGTTGAACGCCAGTTCACGCGTGAGATCCATGGCGGCCATCGCCTTCGAGTAGGAATTGTCCAGCGCGCGGTCAGCCAGCGAGATCAGCCCAGTGATCAGATTGTACGAGAGGATGCCGACAACGATCAGCGTCAGAAAGTACGCCATGAACGCAAGAGCTGTACGACCTTCGCGGTTCGCGAGCTGCCTTCGCAACTCAGCGTTCTCCTCCAGCAGCTGGTCAAAACTGTCCGACAGCGAGCGGTGGTCGTCACGGAGCGTTGCACGGCTGCGAAGCAACCGGCGATTATCCCGTTTCAGCTTGCGTACCCGTGACTGGAGTTGTTCGTACGTCCATTCGCGAACCATGAGAATGCCTCCATATAGTGGTGAATCCGGTTCGGTGGTGTTTAACCTGCATTTTTGGCAACATTGCTGTCACCTCTAAACCACCTTTCATCAATTGCAGGCAAGCTGAGCTCAAGCATTTAAGCCCAATTTGCCTGCTGAAAGGTGGAAAATATTGTCTTTCTCACATTGTGAGAGAATTAGCAGAGAGAAATTGACCACGCCAAAGGATAATATCGTACTTAATTGAGGTAAAATCACCCCATTAAGGAGAGATAAAATAGCCTTTGCCTGACCAATAGCCTCTCTACTATGAATGTCAAAGTGCCAAACTAACCAGGGAAGTATACCAAAATTTAACCTAAAAGTCAATACTATAGGTTATAAATGAAATTATTTGAGGGAATTACACGCGGCTAAGGAACCACCTTCATAACCACGATTAAAGGCAGCCACCCGCTGCGCGGAAGAACCATGCGTCCAGGATTCAGGAGAAATCCTACCGGTCACCTTTTTTTGAATTCGATCATCACCTACCGCCGCTGCCGCATCCATCGCCTCTTCTATTTCACCGGCTTCAAACACATTCCGATCCCGAATCGAATGAGCCCACAATCCCGCAAAACAATCCGCCTGCAGCTCAAATTGCACTGAAAGTTCATTTGCTTCATTGGGATTGGACTGCTCTTCGGCATGCACCGAATCCAAAATACCTAGCAAATTTTGTGTGTGATGACCTGCCTCATGGGCAATAACATACGCTTCGGCCACATCACCACCCCGCGCACCAAATCGCTGGCTAAGTTCATTAAAAAACGTTTCATCCAGATAAATTGTTTGATCTCCTGAGCAATAATGAGGACCAACCGCACCACTGGCACCACCACAAGCAGACTGAGTTGCAGTCCTAAATAATACTAAACGTGGCTCATCAAAAGTACGGTTAGTACGGGCAAAAATACTCCGCCACATATCATTGGTTGAACCAAGAACCGTTGCAGCAAAAACCTCGTAACTGTCCTGCCCTTCAAATTCACTGCCCTGTATACTCTGTTGCTGCTCAATTGGAACATTTTCCAGTTGGCTCAATACATCACCAACATTGCCTCCGGTTAATAAAGTGAAGAGCGTATAAATAACCACACCGGTCAAACTCAAACCACCAAAAGCCGCCGGTCCAAAACCCCGCCGGTCCTCAACATTACCACGACTGCCAAGATTACCCCAGTTAGCCATAAGAAGTTATCGAAAAAATATTACATTAATAGTATAACATTATTTTTACAAAGAAACAAACAAACGATATAAAAAGTGCAGTCGACCGTACCGGCGGCGATTATGCCTAAAATTTGATATACTTTCGGTAGATGAACCAGACCGAAATTTACAATGAGTTTGACCGCCAGCTACAGACAATAATTAAAAATAAATATGCTGAACTGGTACACATCTCCGAAGATCAACTGATTGATCAGGTAACGTCACTAAAAACAAAACTGCCTGATTCTCTTCCGGATATCGACATTGACACCGGAAAATTACCCTTCGTTATCGTACTTAATACCGGTAACACCGCTACCGAAAAAATGATGGATGCCGTTAATTATGGCGGGAAGACCGGAGTAGTTAATTTATACCCGATAGCTTCCGAAAAATTTATTACAATTGACAAAGTTTCTTTACCCAATACTTCTGCATATCTGCTTATGAACATCGATCGTGGCCGGGCAACGGTGAATATAACTCCTGAAAAAGCACTGCAAATTATTGAAAAAGAGAACCGTTCCCCACTCACCATCGACGAGGGATTGGCAATAATGACTCATTTTCCTCAATTCCTGATCAAGAATAACTGTTTTTCACTGCTGGCCTCCCGTTGTGGAGATCAGCGGGTACCGGCTATTTGGATTAGTGAAAAACGTCCGAAATTAGGCTGGTGTTGGGATCGCAATCCACATACCTGGCTGGGATCAGCTTCATGTGCAACTCGAATATAGCACCATCTCATTGACACACCGTGAATCTAGCAGTATTCTCACAGTAATCATTGTAGCGAAGTCTGTGCAAATCAGACACTGGGACGCAACCGTAAAAGTCGGGTCGCCTACATGAAGTACCTTCGTTACCAAGGCTATGAATGTTAAGAAATTACTCGCACCAGTACTGGTCCTCATTGTCACAAGTATAATTTTTTATACGTTTCCCAAAACAACCAATAGCCCTACCCCACCCCCATCAGCCGTATCAGCGCCAAAAATAACGATTACCCAAAAAGTAAATTATGGACCGGCCAAAGCAACCGAAAGTGCGCAATTGCAGATTACTCCGGGCGAAAATGCCCTTGAGATTCTAGGACAAACAAAAAAAATTGAAACCAAAGAATTCTCCATCGGCAAAATTGTCGAAAGCATCGAAGGAATTAAAAATGGAACGGATAACAAGTACTGGATTTATTACGTTAACGGTAATGAAGCCAAAGTCGGAGCAACTGAATATAAACCCGCCGCCAATGACCAAATCGAATGGAGATTTAAAACCTATGCAGAATAAATATCTACCGGTAGTAATGATACTGTCCGCCATTCTATTGCGGCTGCTCCCCCATATTCCCAATGTCTCCCCAATTGCCGCCCTTGCATTACTCACCGGCAGTTATTACTCCGGTAAAAAAGCAGCCATAATAACCTTTATATCAATGTTTGTTTCTGATCTTTTCCTCGGATTCCATCCCACCATGCCATGGGTATATGGTGGTTTCGCTGCAATAATTATGCTCGGGAAATATGTACAACCAAAAACAGAGTATCTATGGGCATATTCTTTGATTGGATCACTTCTCTTCTTTGTAATATCCAATCTCGGTGTATGGGTTACCACAGCCAGCTACTCCAAAGATCTGGCCGGATTACTGGAATGCTATGCTTTAGCAATTCCTTTTTTCCGCAACACCATACTTGGCGATCTTTTCTACACCTACACACTATTTAGCCTGCCGCATATAGTATACTTTTTAAATGAACGTCACCACGCTCTCCGTAGTTATACCGGTATATAACGAAGTCAAAACCGTTCAAAACGTCATCGACGCAGTTGAAGAAGCAGACATAGGCAACATCAATAAGGAAATTATCATCGTCGATGACCTTTCTACCGATGGAACACGTGATATATTAAAAAAACTTAACCCCGAAAAGTATAAAATAATTCTGAAAGAAAAAAATGAAGGCAAAGGAGCAACGGTAAAAGTTGGAATTTTGGCATCAACAGGTGACCTGCTGATCATTCAGGACGCCGACCTCGAATACGATCCCCACGAATTCTCAATTATGCTTGAACCGTTTCTAAAAAACAAAGCCGATGTTGTGTACGGTTCACGCTTTCGCGGCGGCCGTCCCAGTCGCATGATTTATTACCAGAACCAGCTGGCCAACAAAGTAATTACTGCCCTTTCAAATCTCTTTACCAAATATAATCTCAGCGACGTTGAGACAGGGTATAAAATGTTTAAAGGCGAACTAATTCGAACTATCGCTCCTAAACTGGAATCAAAAAAATTTGGCTTTGAACTTGAAGTGACTGCCTACCTCTCCCGCACTAATGCCCGTCTCTATGAAGTTGGCATTGCGTATTACGGCCGATCCAAAGAGGAAGGTAAACATATAGGGATATCTGATGGATTTCTCGCCATCTGGGAGATTTTTAAGTACAACCTTTTTCGGTAAATATGGTATATATAAACCAATGATCAAAGACCTATTCCGGAAATATCGGTACCCTCTCTCAATTCTGGTAGTCTTGCTCATTGCTTTCCTCACCAGATTTTATAACTTCCACCAACACTATGGACTCGGTGGCGACGACGCCCGCGATGTTATGATTGCCCGTGAAGCACTCCAGCGACACGAAGTTCCATTAATCGGTTCTTTCAGTTCGGCCGGACCCTTTGTTTTTGGACCATTATTTTATTGGACTATTATGGCCAGTATTCTGGTGCTGCCCTTCCCGTTTATCTCACCCTGGATTGTTATCGGCAGTATGAGCATCGTCACCATACTCATACTTATGCGCGCATCATACCTGATTGCAGGTGAACGATTCGCCTTACTCACCGGAATTCTTGCCGCAACTTCTCCGCAAATGATCAGTCGCGCACTATCCTTAGGACAACATTCCTACATATCCTTTATCGCATCCTTGTTGATACTGAATTATATTTTGCTCTGGCAGCGAAAGAAAATAAAATACGGTATATTTATCGGGTTATGTCTTGGTATTGGATTAAGCATGCACTACCAGGCAATTAATTTACTGATCTTTATCCCTGCGACCCTGCTCGTTCCCGGTATAGAACTACGAAGAAAAATCCGCATGATTGTAGGTCTAACAGTAGCCTTGCTCATCCCTTCACTTCCAATCATATTCTGGGATGCGCAACAAAGTTTTGCCAACACCCGAAACATTCTGGACTACTTACTGATCGGACAATATCGGCTCTATGTCCCAAACAGCTGGAAACTATTTCTGTCACAATACTTTCCTACCTATTGGTCCTTTGTACTCGGTGCGTTCAAACCAATTGGCATACTCCTCATGATCAGTACCGGATTATTTATTCTACGGCAGGTCATAAAAAAACAACTGCCCTCAGTCCTGACCATGATTTCCGTAGTATTTCTCTGTATGGTTATAGTCAACCGGTATTACCACGGCGAACGGTCCGAAGGCTATCTCCTGTATCTACAACCATTCATTATCCTGCTCACCTCTTACTGCATATATCTCCTGATTGCCAAAACCCGGTACCCGGACTGGTATGACATACTCGTAAGAACCGGCGGCATCATGCTGCTCTTCTTAGCTTTAATTGGCAATCTCGTCTATCTGCAAAAACATATTCAATATAAAAGCACAGTCGGCGCCATCGAAAAAAGCGTTGCCGAACTAAAACACAAATATCCGAACACCAAATTTTCAGTCTACGACTACGGCTGGCAAAGTGGTAACTGGAGTCAGTCACTCAGCTTTATTCTGGAAAGAGAGAACCTCATCGACAAAAAAGGCATGCCAATCGGGTTCAATTGCATCAAAGGGTGTACCGAAACCTATCCGGTTATAACCGACATTGCCGGTGCTCCGGTCGTAGATTTACGGGAAGCTCAGGATCTCAATTCCAAAACCTGGATGAATGTTAACCAATCCAGTCTGTACGACGACCTGATGAGCTGGACAAAAACCGAAAAGCTCAAATCCAATTTTCAATTCTTCAAATAACAGGGACTAGGCTTCCCACGGAGTCATCAGCTGGAAATAATTTCCGTCAGGATCAGCAAGGGTAGCGATCCATGCGCCCCCCATCTCGTACGGCTCTTTCACAACTTTCGCCTGAGGAATTGCTTTGATTCGTTCAAATTCTTCTTTCACTTCTTTCGTTTCAAAGTTAAACATTACCCGACCCGGATCTTTTGTCGGCCCACTCATCTCTGAATGTTCACCAACAGATAAGAAGGTCGACCCAACACTCCACCCCCAGTAACCGCCATCCTGCATATCTGCCGCTTTACCAAACACTTTTTCATAAAAGTCAGCCAGTATTTTCGGCTGCATCGAACCAATCATTATCGAGTTTAAGTTTAAATTACTCATATGCGCCTCCCTTAATAGTTATACTAAGAGTATATCATTCCAGAGCACCAATCAACAATCCGTTCTCTAACCTGTCAAACTTCAATGGCCGTTCCGGCTTTACAACGGTTTCCAGCCAACCGTTATAGGTCCAGGGGCGTGCAGCATCAGGCTGTACAATAACAAAATATAAACTCTCTTTCGTAGAGGTAGGAACATAATGATATTTTCGCTGTCCATGCCACCACAAAATATAATCATATTCGTAGGTATACACCGGAGGGGTGAATATTAATAATCCAAACGGTTTTCCTGCAGCTTTCGCGTACACCCTATCGATTGCCTTAACTTTATACGCATACGATTCCATACTTGCCGGAGCACGAAGCTCCCGAACAAAATACGTCGTACCAAAGTACAAACTATAAACCACAAAAACTCCCAATATACCCCATAATGCACAGGTCAACCAGACCAATCCCTCATGTAAAGATTTCATAAGTACATACGCAAAAATAAAGATATATGCAACATTCAGTTCCATTAAATAATAGGTATAAACCGAATTCCGCAAAAATGAAAATATCAGGAAGCTGCTGGGAATGAGTACCAACAAATACAAATAGAACTTTCGTAGCGAGACATCTTCTTCCGTTCGCAAATAGCGCCATATCGCATAAGCCAACACTAATGCCAGAAGTATCAATAACCACACCTGCGGTCTGGGGAATGTATCCAAGAAACTGTACCAGAAAGAATTTAAATGGTCGGCTAAATAATAACTCAGACTATGGGAATCCTTTGAGGTAGCTTTACTTCCCCCTCCTGCAATAACAGCCGTAAGCGCAAAAGATTTATGTTTAACCCAGAACAACAATTGTGGAGAAAAAGCTATTACAAAACCAACCAGAGATACACCATACGATCGAACTCGTCGCTCCTTAGTAATCACCAGCCAAACCAGCAACCCCAAACACATCGGCACCGCCACCGCTGTCTGAAAGTTATACACAAAACCGCACAAAAACGCCGTAAGCAGAAGTAACCACCACCGTTGTCGTACTATATAAAAATAGAGCGACGCTAAAGCCAGGAGAATAAACACCGTCGAAGGATGCGTATTCCATATATACCGCGTTTGCTGAATAAATGTTGGTGAAATGGCAAACAGCACCGCCACCAGTAATCCACCACCTGTGCCCAACACCCGACGCCCCAACCAGTAACTAGCAGCAATTGAAGCCAGTGAAAACACCAGCATTAAAACAATACCACCATACGGATCCCCATTAAATAAAATAAACGGTATCGTTAAGAGATAGTAATACCCCGGCCCCTGGTAAATTCCTCCCAAGCCGGCAAAACCGCCACCCAACTCCGATCCGATTAACCGGGGTTTATGATCAACCACAATCGATTTAGCAACTAAATAATCTCTTCCCTGGTCAAAACCAAAGATGTAGTCTCCTTTGAGTGCAGTTAGTATTCGCGGCACTAAAGCAAGATACACAATCAAAATAATAATCAGGAAAAGAATTTTCTTTTTGTGAAGAAGTAGTGTCGAAAGCATATCAAGTAGCCAAAGTATAGTACAAAAATGCTATTTCTGCTGAAGTACTTCGGCAGCCATACGAATTCGGGGAATATCATTCTCAATAATATCTTTGGGAAGATTATCAATAGCAAACAAGTCCCCTACTTCAGGGTTCTCGGCTATTTCAATTCGGTGAATCAGCGATACTTCTTTTCCGCGCACAATTTCATCAAAAACATAGCCAACAAATACCGGATTAGCCGCAATCGTCGGATTCAATAATTCCTTCGCCAAAATTCGAAGCACCGCATCCTTAATTGTTTCATCACTTGCCCGCAGTATGGTTCCGGGCGGATGATACAAGCCGGGGTAAAACGGATCAGCTGTATCCCGACGTAATAGCAAAACTTTCTCACTGCCATCAGCCTGTTTCACAAAAGGTATCAATACAACCGTACACGTAGTCATAAGCCGGGCAATCGAACGGAAAATATCTACCGGCAACAATCCCGGCTCCAGTTTACCTAATATAGCCACAACACTTTGGATCTCTTCAGGAGTTAATTCAGCCATAAGCAAAGTATATCAAAATACTTCAATATTAGTAAGATTCGGGACCATTCGGTTTACTTTCCGAAAGCCCGCGCACCGTGACAACCGTCTCCTGAGAAGCCTCACTGCAAACAGTCATTTTTAGTAAGGTATTTCTATCCTGATCATGAAAAATAAGCACCTCACTTGGCGAGGTCTGATACATAAAAGAAACCTCCGTCTGCTCAACAAGGCTTTGACACTGCGGTCCATTTGGATAATGCACCAGCGAATAAACACTCCTACCGGGCGCAAGCACCAGCTGTTCATTCCCTGTTTTTCCCTCCGAACGAACAGTAATATTTGTAGACGAATAAACCGGCTTGACAAAATTATTGCCGGTGATTTCACAGGATCTCCCGGAAACATTTTCCATTGTTAAAGTAGTATAAACAGTCCCAGCTGCTGCCTCCTGCTGCGCTACAGCATCAAGTTCATTTAGAGAACAATATTTCGCTGCCTCACCTGAAGAAGGTATTGTCGGACTGGGATGCAAGCTCGACTGAATAGTATTTTTTCTCTGTACAGCGATTATTGCCCCGACAGCAACTACCCCGGTTAATATAATAATCAATAGTAATCGCTTCACCATAAATTATGGCCTCCGATAAGGAATGGCATCAAACTCTGCCGGGATAACTACTTTCCCCGGACATATAACATCTCTCATACTACGCCGCTGTTCAAAGAATTTCTGAGGATCATTTGTATATAATTCCATACCTAGTAAATCCGTACCGGTCATAATAACATTCCCTGCTTCGTCTCGGACCGTAGCGCTTAGTTGCGTACCGGATGTGTAGACAAAAGGCGAATTATTTATTGGATTTACCGAATACGAAGAAAATTCTTCCAACTTTTGCGGATAAGCCCGATTTCGAAAATAATACGTTGCAAAATCTATGGCTACCTGCTCCTTAAGGCAGGTAAATCTCCAGTTTGCCTGTTTCTCAAACTGCTTAACCCATATACCAAACAATACGGTACTAAAAACTACATAAATCAGAAGAAAACGTATGAGATCTAAAATAATACGAGCGTATTTATAACTAAAGAAATTTTTCCCTGCTTGTACCCGCGCCCACAGCAGCAGCAAAAGAGACGTTACAAAGTCGGCTATAATAAACAACAAAATGAAGGGAGGGAGAACAATCGCACCTTTAACCACTGTAAGCCGCAAATAATATGAATAAGAATCCTGCAACTGAAAATTTACGTAGATTCCTGCTCCTGCCATTAATAAAGAAAAGAACGGATGGAGTTTAGTTACCGAATTTTTGAACAAACGCGACAAAATAGAATCTTTAAAGGAGAAGTACACAGCAGTAATAATAGTCCATACCCAACCATCCATATTATAATAGTAGCACGCTATGTACAAATTCAAAGCAACTATCCGTATCATTGGCATCAACCCGTTTGTCGAAATACCACACGCTATTTTGCAAAAAATTTTCCACGACGCCGCCAAAGAAAAAGGACCAATTCCGGTCCACGGAACCATCAATGGACATCCGTTCACACAAACACTGGTTAAATATAAAGATCTGTGGCGCCTGTATCTCAACACACCTATGCGCCAAGCCTCCAGCACTACTGTCGGCGATACCGCAACTTTTGAAATTGCCTTCGATCCCCAACCAAGAAAAGAACCGGTCAACAAATACTTAACCCAGGCACTCACTACCAACCAGTTCGCAAATATCGCCTTTGACCAACTTCCTTCCTACCGCCGGAAAGAAATTAACCGGTACTTAAACGGACTCAAATCTGAGGAAAAAATCCGGGAAAACATCGACAAAATCATCCGCCACCTCGAGGGCGAAGAAGTAGACAGTATCCTCTTTTACCAAAGAAAGTCAAAACAGTCTTCATAAACGAAAAAATTGTGCTTTTGCAATTATTATAACAATGTTGTATAATAATCATACATTTTCATAGTACATTATATAGCATGAAAATAAGACTTTTACTTACCATAATAATATTATCCGTGCTTGGGCTTATTGCAGCCAAGTCCGTAGATTTTCAGCAGCTGAGCTCAAATATTCGTAAATTTCCTCAGATGCTGCTGATTGTGGCAATACTCTTGTCTTTAAGCCTTACGGTGATCAAAACCTGGCGATTACGCGTCCTGCTCAAAAAGAATAATATCGAACCACCCGTTTGGCCATCATATCGCCTTTTTGTCGCAAGTCAGGCCATTACTGCCCTCCCCGGAGGCGAAGCCTCCCGGGCATATTTGGTTACCAAAGAAAGCCACGCCGCCCTGCACGAAGCAGCAACTCCTGTGCTACTCCAGGCACTATTAGAACTCTTCCCAGCAGTTGTGGTAGTCATCTTTTGTAGTTTTTTCTATCCGCAAATGTTAACAGCTGGGCTCATTGCACTGGCTCTGCTGCTTATCACCTTAGTCATCCTTACCAACAATAAAATTCTCACATTCTTACTCGAACAAGGTTCACGCTGGTCCGTAATTAAGTCACACCAACTCCAAATCCTTACCATGCAAAAAGATCTCAATACCACTATCTTTAAAAACAACTCCTACCTGCCAAGCCAAACAATCATCTATGCTTTTCTGCTCGGCATTCTCACAGATATTGTCGGGGGGGTTCTTATCAAAGTCATTGCTCAAGGCTTTGGACAAAGCATCTCTTTATTCAATAGCGTCTTTGTCTACGCCGGCGGAGTTGCCATCCAGGGTCTTTCCACTGTCTCGCCTGGCGGAATTGGCTTTACTGAAGGCGGAATGACTGGAATCTTAACGTTTTTCGGCATTAATAGTGCCCTGGAAATCGTCCTTATTTATCGCTTCGTCACATTTATTTTCTATACACTTATTGGCTTGTTATTTATTATACTTTTCTATCGGAAAGATCTGCTCTTCGCTAAAAAAACCAGGGAGTAAATATGAAACTCGGTACAGTCTTATAAAAAATAAGATTCTATAGATATTTGATGGCTTTTGTATTAGTAGCCGTAGCACTATTTGGATTTATCTTTATCGGTAAATTCATTCAAATCGACCCTACGGTCAAGACCTTCGATAGCTTTGTCTACGAAGCAATCCATCACGGCCCTCACTTCAAACTCCTCGACTGGCTGATTTACCCGTTCAATTTTAATTTTCTCCCCTGGGGTGGTACCATGCCAAGCTATTTTTACTTCATGCTGGGCTTCTTCTTTATCTATCTACTCATCTACAATCGCAAAGTTTTCTTATGGGCACTCCTGGCCATTATTGTCGGATCGCTTATCGATATGAAAATTACCTCAATTCACTGGGATTATGTCCAGCGCGATCGACCATTTTTAACACTACCCAACACCGTTGATGAATTCGGACAACGAGCTTGGCGCGGGTGGAACTCGTTTCCTTCCGGGCATGCCCGGGAAACCACCTTATACTCAATTATCATTGCCTCCTTCATCCCGCAAATACGTATATTCATGTATATATTTGTACTGTTCGTTGCCTACAGCCGCATCTACTTGGGAGCACACTTCCCTACCGACGTCATCTCCGGCGTTATCATTGGCTATTTAATTGCGAAAGCCACCATTATTCTTATCGGCGAATTACAAGTACTTAATAAACTCAGGAAGGGAGATACCCGTGTCACAAACCAGGACCCCGGCGAAGTCGATACCAAATAAAGTAAAACTCATTTATAATCCTAATGCTGGCAAAAAACGTAAAAAGTTCGCCGGACAACAGGGTGTATCTCTGGAAGAGATTAAAGATCTTTTGATTCAATACCAGATCGAGGCAGATTTCTTTCCCACTAAAAAAGCCGGCCACGCTACCACCCTTGCGCAGGAAAGTGTTAAAGAAGGATACACCACAGTATTAGTCGCCGGGGGCGATGGTACTGTCGGTGAAGTAGCTAACGGGCTCGTCGGGACCGAAGTCACACTGGGAATATTGCCGTTGGGAACCTTTATGAATGTCGCCCGCATGCTCTCTATCCCAAATGATCTTGAAAAGGCCATACTTCTGATAAAAAATGGTCGCTCCAGAAAAATCGATGTCGGCTGCATCAGCCACATGGGCGGACGCAAATTAAAAAACTGTCATTACTTTTTGGAAAGTGCCGGCGTCGGACTTGAAGCCGAATTCCACCATCACTTCCTCGAGTTTGAAAATGGAGAATACAAAGCAATTGTCGAGTTTGTTCGTAAATTTATCGGCTCGTTCCGCAGTCGGGTAAAGCTAACCTTAGATGATCAGGAGATCGTAACCAGATCATCATTAGTTACCATTTCCAATGGACCATACACAGGCGCGGCACTTAAAGTTGCCCCAGAAGCCAAATTGAACGACCACCGCCTCACCGTTTCCATATTCAAAATGGGACACCGCGAAATAGTGGACTACTTTATGACCCTGGCCCGAGTTGGTGAGGCCAAATCACGCAAAGTTGTAACACACCAGGCCAAATCAGTTAAACTGGAAAGCAAAGAAAAACTACTCATGCATGCCGATGGGCGTGTTTTTGGATCAACTCCTGTCGAATTTAGCATTATTCCAAACGCCCTATCGGTAATAACCGGATTCCCTAAGCCGGAGGAAACAGCGCTGGTGAAGCGTACAATTTTAGATCCATAAGAATAAGGAAAAAGTATGTACAAAGAAGAGAAACCAACCAAAGATGAAAAACCAATAGTTGATGTTGAGGAAGTCATCGCACCACCAAAAACCAGAAAACGCAGATTTTTGGATTTCTGGCATATTGTCACAATGCTCGTCATCGCCTTTACAGTGCTCTCGGTGCTGGCAAAATTGAATCCGTATTTTCCCTTCGACGTTGTAATTACCCAAACGATACAACACATCAGTATACCGTCCTTTCCAGAACTTATGCGGGTAATCTCTTTTATGGGTAATGTACTCCCCGGATTCATTATCGGATCATGCTTCGTGGTGCTTATCCTACTCATGAAAAGGTATAAAGATGCACTGTTTCTGGCAATTTCCAGTGGCGGGGCCCCAATCATCGGGCTGATTATGAAATCTATCGTCGGCCGACCGCGACCGCCGGAAGAACTATTGCTTAACTTTCCGGGAATACTTGAAGATACCAGTTTCCCTTCCGGCCATGTACTCTACTTCATGGGCGTCTATAGCTTCTTACTGTTCCTTTTCTACACGCAGCTCAAAAATATTGCTGCACGAACTGTCGCCATGAGTATCTGTCTTGTATTATTGGTATTAATTGGTATATCTCGTATCTACCTCGGTGCACATTGGTTCTCTGATACTCTTGGGTCATATTTGGTCGGTTCAATTTGGTTACTGGTTCTAATTTACTTTTACCGCAAAACCAACATCTTCCTTTCCAAAAAAGTCTAATATTTACATCATTAGTATAATATTATAGTATGGAATGATGAAATCTCTCCCGCTAAATAAAAATGTATCAATACCTATTCTTGGCTTTGGCACCTGGCAAATTACCGGCAATAGTTGTGTAACTGCTGTTAAAACTGCGCTTGAAGTTGGCTACCGTCACTTGGATACAGCCGATGCATATGGCAATCATCAGCAGGTTGCGCAGGGTATCAAAGAAAGCGGCGTTCCACGCGAAGATATATTTATCACCTCCAAAGTTTTCTATCACGATCTGCACCGAAACTCAGTCTTACAAAAATGCGACCAATTTTTACAAGAATTACAAACAGAATACCTCGATCTCCTTCTCATTCATTGGCCCAACAAAAATGTCGAACTTTCTGAAACATTGTCGGCTATGAACGAATTAAAGCAGCAGGGAAAAATCAAAGCTATTGGCGTTTCCAATTTCACCCAAAACCACCTTGAAGAAGCCAAAGCAAC
This sequence comes from uncultured Gammaproteobacteria bacterium, assembly GCA_964403585.1. Classification (GTDB taxonomy): domain Bacteria; phylum Patescibacteriota; class Microgenomatia; order JALYQM01; family JALYQM01; genus JALYQM01. The sequence continues at coordinate 1,538,760 of CAYOFQ010000001.1, forward strand.
CGGCATCGAAGTAACCAACAATCAAGTCGAACTACACCCAAGCGTTAATCAAAAGGACTTCAAAGAATATTGCGATTCCAATAAAATCGTCTTAACCGCCTACTCCCCTCTCGGCCGCGGCGAAGATATTGAACTGGATATCATCCAAGAATTAGCCGAGAAATACCAGGCTTCCCCTTCGCAGGTAATTCTTAATTGGATCATGGCAAAAAATATCGTTGCCATCCCCAAGAGTTCCAACGACCAACGCATCAAAGAAAACTTCGAATCAACCAGTTGGGAAATGGCTCCCGAAGACGTTACTAAAATCGATAGAACAGTACCGCAGAAAGAACGCTTAATAGTCCCTGAATGGGCTGAGTTTGATTATTAATACTATGCTGCCACAAATAACTGATTCGGCATGTACGCATTGTATATTCGCTGCTCCGGACCTGGCGTTATCCGGTTAACCAGAATCTTACACGCAACATAATCCCGAATTCCCATGCGCGCTCCGGCATCAGCTATTTCCTGAGCAATCTCTATAATCGCCTCATTATCTTCTTTATCCCGGTAATTTCCCCGCTTAATACTGTGATAATCCGCAGTTAAGTCCGAAGGTCCGGGCATCAGGAAATCGCTTTTCGGATAATTCTCCAGATCTTTAGCATGAGCTACCCGCTCAATAATCACCCCAATCTGGTCAGGTTCTTCCCGGGCAACAATTTTGGTAATCTGTTCCTGCTCTTCCGGCGAAGTAATATACGGCAGCACCACCCGAACTTTAATCCCGTTTTGCTTAAAACGCCGTACTTTCGCCAACTCGTGCTCAAGTAAATCATCATCCTGCAGCAATCGCGCAATTCCCCGCGAGGTATCTCCAGGTTTAATTTTGAGAAACTTGTATTCATCGGTATTGTAATCCATCAAGCGCAGATAAATAATCTGCGGACCGGATTGGGAAATACCATCAATTACCATCTGAATTTCTTCTTCCAAGCTTGGGTGAAGCGGCAATTCATGATCAAGCGTTAAGGCGCGTAATGTTAAAAACTCGCCGCGAATAAATAATCCCCACGCTTTTTTGGTAATTTCACGCCCCATCGAAGGAATAATATCCGTAAAGCTGTTAAAGAAAATGAACTCTTCATCAGGAATGTGTAATTCATGACCGGCAAACCGGTCATACGGCCGCATTGTCTCTTTAAGGATACAATCGGTATGTGTTCCAGGATTCACTCCTTCCAGAGGGAACCACTCGTGTTGTTTATTAAGGGTTGATACAAATGTGAAATCTTCGTCCATTGCAGAATAATACTGCAATGATCTGAGCTCCGAGAGACAATTTCTGGACAAAATTACGAATAAATGCTCAGTTATACTCCAAATCGTTTTTCGTTCCGCAACCGCGCTTTTTCCTTCTCTACCGCACGATCTTTGTGGGGAGCAGTAGTTTTCAGAGAATCCAGTAACTTAGCAGTAGCAATAGTCACTTCGTTCACGGCTTCAGCAAAAGCATCTTCATTTACATCCGAAGGTTTGGTAAATCCGGAAACTTTCCGCACAAACTGCAGCGCCGCATCATGAATTTCCGATTCAGTTGCCGGCGGTTCAAAATTAAATAAAGGCTTAATATTTCTACACATAGTTAAAGAATCTTCTCTCCCTTCTCCAACATCTCCAATAATACCTTAAATCTCCGCTCTCTTGTTTCCGGCTTTTTGGCGGTCTGCAACCTCCAGGCAATCGCATAGAGGCTCGATTTACTTAATGTATCAAATGTAGCCTGAGCTTTTTTACTCTTCTCCACAGCCTTCTTAAAATCCTCAGGGATAGTCATAGTTGCCGGAGAATCATACGCCGCATCCCACCGGCCATCCTGCTTGGCACGCTCAATTTCCGCTAGTCCTGCCGGCTGCATCCGACCTTCTTTAATTAACCGCCCCACATTCTCCCGGTTCCGCTTCGACCACATACTTCTGGCACGACGCGGAGTATATTTCTGCAGCCAGGATTTTTCATCATACGATTTCGATTGGCCATCAATCCACCCGTAACACAATACCTCATCAATACCCTGCTGTGCGTTCATTGAAGGAATACCTGTGTCTTTTTTGTACAGTCGCGCCCATACCCCATCTGCTGTTGCATGGTTCTTTTTAAGCCACTTCGAGAAATCCTGGGGGGTTTTAAATTCCACAATCTCATATTCTTTGGTAGTCTTGGCTGCCATAGTTACTCCGCCATATACTGTTCAGCCAATACTTTCGCCGAACGGGAATTTTTAGCAATCATTGTTACTATTAATCCTACCATACCTGCCAGAATAAACACTAAAGCCATACCGCGACCAGGCCCGGTTCCAAACCACGGCCCTAATACCTTTGCACCTTCACCGGTGGTCATAAAAGGAATAAATAGATACTGGGCAATCGGACCGATTAAAAACGCAGTCAACGGTGAAGCGGCCTGCTCCACACTATGTGCAAATCCAAATACTCGTCCCAAACGCTCGGGTGGAACCACTTTCTGCATAACCGTTTGCTCTATCGCTTCAATAAACGGCACCATTGGCATCCATACCACCATACCCAACACCAGTAAATAAATTGAAGGCTGAATAGTAAAGAGAATACAATCCGTCCATAAAATCATATTAATAAGGAATAATTTACTTACCGGATTCGTCCCCAAACCATACTTGGATATGTACATACCGCCAAATATAAATCCAAAACTTAATACTCCCCAAATTGCTCCCCACACCTGAACAGATACCAGTGTAAGTCCATACGCATCCATTAGGGACATAAAAACACCACCAACAAAGTTATTGAAGGTCGTAAAAAAGATTAATGGGAAAAGACCAGGAACAGATCGTATTACTTTAATCGTCCCTTTGAGGTCTACTTTCTTCGGCTGCTCCTCATGTTCTTCGATGTGCACAATCCTTTTTTCTTCAACTCGAACCATCCACAATATTAGTATGGCCAATATGGTACAGACTACCGCAGACAACATCACCCAATACATTCCCAAAAATCCCAACACCAAACCGCTGGCCACCGAAGTAATACCAAACGAAAGTCCGGTGATCATACCAAACATACCGTTCGCTTTGTCCCGACTCTCTTCCGGTACCGTTAAACCAACCAGAGTTGGAATGGCAATATTGTAAATTCCTCCCGAAACAGTTCCCAGCAATAGTAACAAAGCCAATGCCCAAAAGTATGGGCTCGAAACAGAACTAAACACACCTGCCGGAGCAAGTAGATACAGCAGGAATCCCAATCCAAACATCGCCAGAGTAAAAACACTTGACCCGAGCATTGCATTCTTCTTATGGTGATGATCAACAATCGATCCGAGCCAGAAACTGGACAAGGCATTCGCAACTAAAAACATCCCCCCTACGATCGAAGTAGAAACAACATTTCTTGTTTCCAGATATGCCCAGAACACCAACGCAAACCAGACAAAATTATTAACGGTAGTTACAAGGAGCGTCACCCCTAGAAGTTTATAAAACGTCTGCACACAACACTCCTATCCCGATACTAAAGTATATCGCTCAAAAACTACTCCTGTTGGCAACGGCTTGGTCTCTTCAAGCTTCAAATTAACTCGTTTGCAGTTCGGGAATAAACGCTTTCCTCCACCTAACACAACAGGATAAACATGCAGGAGAAACTCATCAATCAGGTTATTCTCAATTAAGGTATGCGCAAGCACACTGCTGCCATCCATCAGAATATTTTTCCCCTCTCCCTCTTTGAGTTTCCTAACTTCTGCAACAACATTGCCGTTAATAATCGTCGAATTTCTCCAGGCTGCAGCTGATTCCAAAGTAGTAGAAACAACATATTTTTTAGCCCCATTCAAGGCATCGGCAAACGGATCACCGGACATTGGCTCAAAAGCCGCACCATGACCTTCCCACGTTTTTCTACCTAATAGCATTGTGTCCGCGTCCTGCATTGTCCTAAAAAAAGCAGCTCCAATATCATCATGCCAGTACGGCAATGTCCAACCACCATGCTCAAAACCACCATCCCGATCTTCCTCCGGTGATCCCGGAGCCTGTATAATTCCGTCAAGGGTAATAAACTCATGAACAATAATTTTCCTCATAAAAAAACTCCCTCGGGCATTATGTACAAATAATTATATCAATTTACTATATTTAATTGAAGTTATTGGGCATTCTCATCTACTTGGAACAGACCGAACATATTTCCTTCGGTATCAATAAAGTACCCCTGCCAGCACTTCGCGGGAACGGCAAACTTCGGCAAAACCACTTTCCCTCCCTTACCAACAATCCGTCTTTCCATCTCATCAAAATCAGCAACCATCATCGAACTGACAAACGCGTTTCTCCCGTGCTGCCCGCCTAATGGTGCCGGGGCATGCCGCTTCAGCAGTGCCCCCATCATACCACCGGTAAAAATTCGCCAGTATTCTTCAGGAATACCCGGGTCAAGTTCGAACCTCCAGCCAAACACTTCGGTGTAAAATTGCTTCGCACGGGAGATATCATCCGCATGAATCTCAAAATAACTGGGTTCATTCATAGAGCATCCTCCCAATTATTTACCGTTATACGCATCCCATAATTTCTGCACATCCAACTTCTTCATCTGCATCATCGCATCCATAGCCCGCTTGGCACCTTCAGGATCCTTACCACCAACAGTTTCTTCGAGTGCTTTTGGAACAATCTGCCATGCAATACCAAATCGATCCTTCACCCAGCCACACTGCTCTGCTTCCGGAGTATGAGATAACTTCTCCCAAAAGTAATCTACTTCTGCCTGATCGGCACAAGCTACGTAATAGGAAATTGCTCCACCAACCTCAAACTGATGTTCCTTCATGCTGCTTTCCATTAACGTGAATTGCTCACCGGAAAGGGTAAATGAAGAGAAATTGACTTTACCGACATCATCTCCCTCACCTTCCTTGTAATGAGAAATCATATCAATCTTGGAATCCTTAAAGACACTGACATAGTAATTAATCGCTTCCTCAGCCTGTCCGGCATGCTCACCTACCAGCAATATTGAATTTGAAATATGTTTCGGCATCTTGCCAACACTCATCTGCCACGAAACACCATACTTGTCTGCAACCCAGGCATATTTCTCACTGAAAGGATATTTATCCAGTGGCATCAAAGCTGAGCCGCCTTCAATCAACTTGTTGTAGTACGATTCAACTTCTCCCGGAGTAGCGCAGTTAATAAAAAATCCGGTTGAAGGATTAAAACTAAACACATTCGGCCCGCCGTCCAGACACATGAACTGCTGACCGGCAAGTTCAAAAACCCCGTTAATAACCTTACCTTCCATTCCTGCTAACGGTCCTTCACTATACCCTTCCGGATAATGATCTACATGGACCACTTTTGAGTTTTCAAAAACCGAAGTATAAAACTTCATTGCCTCATCTGAATTATTATCACTAAACCATAAAAACGGGGTAATCTTTTGCATACCGCCTCCTTAATAAAATAATTAATAATTACTTCCTGCTTTTAGAATTTAAAGTAACTGCTGCCTGTAGTATCTTCTTAATCAAAGCCGCGTCCACAACATCACCTTCCGAAAAATCAATTGCCCGATGTTGTTTTGAATCCAATCCATTATTGAACGCCCTCTTAAATTGCTCTAATTGAGCTCCCTTAAAAAAGTTCATCTTAACATGATCCTTAAAAGGACTAACCGCACATACCATACCATTCATCACATACACTCCTGTATCCCATTTCCACTCTTCAGTTATATTCGAATCCGCCTCATGAATTAACTCCCGAAGCAGTTGCATCAATTTCCCGCGCCAATCGCCCGTATTTTCAATTTGAGCATCTATTGATTGCGAAGCATTCATACAGAAAAACTCCTTGTGCGGTATATAACTTTTAATAGTAAATTAATGATAATATACCAGATGGTATGCTGTCAACATGATAAGTGATATATATCACTTGATATTCCATACCAATTGGTATATAATAATCATATGAAACAAACTGCTCGTGATCCGGTCAAAACCAGGAACGAAATTCTGAATGTAGCCTTTTGGGAAATATTTAAAAACGGCTTTCATGCCGTTAGCGTAAACGATATTCTCGCCAAAACCACGCTTACTAAAGGCGCATTCTTTCACTACTTCCCCACTAAAAATGATTTAGGCTACGCTATTGCCGATGAGATCCTTAAAGACATGGTTATGGACCGCTGGATCAAACCACTCAACGCATATAAAAACCCCATTCAGGGAATAATCTCCCAACTTCACAAAACCATCGAAGCCGCCACTCCCGAATCCCTGGCCCTTGGCTGCCCGCTCAACAACCTGATTCAGGAAATGTCTGCCAACGACCCAATCTTTCGCGAAAAATTGTTAAGCACCCTGGAACTATGGATCTCGGAGATCGAAAAACATCTCAAAAAAGCCCAGATCAATGGCTATCTTAAAAAATCCGCCAATCCCCGCCAGGTTGCCGAATTCGTCGTAATGACCCACGAAGGCGGCTTCGGCCTCTCCAAAAGCTTTAGAGACAAAAAAATCTTCTGGTCCCTCTACAACTCACTTAGAGAGTATCTCAACTCAGTTAGTACAATACCTCAGGAGAAATAACCTTCTAAGGAAAGTTTTCTAGTGACCTTTCTCTGCCAAACCGCTGGCGGCAGAGCAGAGCATTAAACGCGCAGCGTTATGCGTGTCACTAGAAAACTGTACGAGAAGGTTATAATTACACTATTCAAAACCTCTACAGACTTGTTTTTAAGGTGATCTTCTTTATATTTCCTAACCACCTGGGCAGGTTACGTGCACAAAACTGTGCTATAAGATTCATAATTAAAAACAAGTCAAAGAAATTTCGACTTACTGCTCTTTCTCTGTTGCCTCCTTTAGTAATGCCTGTAATGATTCAAGTCGTTCCTCCCATAACGACTGCATCTTCTGGATCCATTCTTGTACTGCAATCAGTGGCTTGGGGTTGATAGAGTAAATTCGCTGTTGCGCTCGTTTCTCCATCGAGACAAGATCCGCCTCCTTTAGTACTTTCAGATGTTGCGAAATCGCCGGTGCACTTACCCGAAATTGTTCTGTAATATCTGATGCAGAAAGCTTGCCTTTTGCTGCCAACATTTCTAATATTTGCCTTCGGGTAGGCTCAGCTAACGCTGTGAATACATCCATTACATACATAATAAAGCATAGACTTAATTAAGTCAATACTTAATTCACGCTCAAATTTACACAAATACAAAAAAAAGAGCTGTTAAAATAACAGCTCTCCCCTATTTTTCAAAAAAGATAACCTATTAAAATTCAGACACCTTTCGTCCCGGCTTCAGAACACTAAACGACAGCACAAAGCATACCAGCACTAGCATGGCACCGACCATAAAGGTCGTTGGGATCGAGGTTGCTGCAGCAATGAACCCGCCCAATAAAGGACCAATTATCATGCCAATACTCTGGTACGAAGCATTCAAGCCCATAATTGTCCCCTGCGACTTAGCATCTGCCTCTTGAGACAGAATAGTCGGCAACAAGGTCTGCACAATACTGTTAACCACACCAAGAATAAGCGCAGCGACCACAAATACCGGCAAAACCTTTGAAAAATACATAATCATAAACGAAAAAGCCACAAATAAAATACTATACGTAAACGACTTCTTCATTCCAAAAACCTTCGAAACCCACCCGACAATTAAGTTTTGGGATATCAAACCAACCACCCCAAACGCGGTAAACAGGAAAGCATTTTGAGACTCAGTTATATGCAGCACATTCAGGGTAAACGGCTGGAATCCGTAGATAATTGCACACGAAAAGGCCATCATATAGATTAAAGTTATCAGGAAGGTTGTTCCAACGTTTGGGTCAAATAACGTATGCCACATCTTCTCAAAGTCAAATAATTTACCTTCTTTAACTTCACCCATATGCTGATTAGTTTCCGGCAAGTAAAGATACGTCAAAATAACCGCAATCACGGTAATCACGCCAGCAATAATAAACGGCACACCTTGCCCTAAACCGACGGTTAAAGCTGCAATTGCCGGACCAAAAATGAATCCAAAACTGAAAGCCGAACCAATCATGCCAAACGCTTTAGCTCGCTCCTCCGGCTTCGTCGAGTCCGAAATAACCGCAAAAGCAACCGGAATATTCCCGGCTGTCAAACCGTCCAATGCTCGGGCAAAGAACAAAAAGAACCAGTTTGGAGAAAAAGCAGTAATAAAGAACGAAACGGCCGTTCCAAAGATCGAAATTAATAGTAGCGGACGTCGCCCGTATTTATCCGACATCCGGCCAATAATCGGGGTAGAGATAAACTGACAGACTGAAAAAATTGCAAACAGCAACCCGTTCTGAAAATCACTCAACCCGAATTTTTTAGAATACGCATACAGAATCGGAATGATAATTCCATATCCCAGCATATTTACAAACGCGATTAACGCTATAATAAAGAGATTTCTATTGTTTTTTACCATAAGTCTGGATTATAGCAGAAAAGCAAAAACCAGCCAATAGCACAATATGGTTCACATTTTAGGGTAAAAGATTTGGAGTCCGGGGGCTACAGCTGCTTTTTAATTTGCAATTGTAGCCACCCGGGCACCAGTCGACCTACCGTCAGTTAACTAGAATTCCTTGAATCCACGAGAAGAAGCTACGCAGCGTATCCGGGGCAAGCTTTAAGCTTACCCTTCGCGATATTGATACGCTTCTGCGCGTCCTCTACCTTTATATGGGCAGCCTCCTTGTCACTTTTAGCTTTATCACGCAGCGGTGTGTTAGTATCGATAATCGCCTTGGCGTCGTCGAATTTGAGGTTCCAATAGGATTGACGTGCCTTGGCATCCTGAAGCTGCTTGCGCAAACCATCAAGCCGCCGATCCACTTTCGGGTCACCAGCCTGAGGCTCAAGCTCCGCAATCTTCGATTCCAGTCCATCAACTTCCTGATCCACTTTGACCAGCTCAGTCGATGCCACAGTGCGGTCGGCGTATCCTTGGCGAACTTTTGTCTCGAAGTTTGCCTCCGCCTGCGCATGAGTCGACTCCTCTGCCTTAGCGGCAGCAAGATCGGATTCGGCCATGCCGAGATCTTGTTGCCATTGGCGGCACTCTGCTTCAGTTGGCCCGTTAGGAACCTCCGAAGGAGCGGCAGCCGGCACAGCGGTCGGGGCAGGTTCGTCCGAAGACGACTTTTCCTCTTCTTCTGCATTATTTTGCGTCTTCATAAGCCCCTCTATTCGTTCGCGTTCCGCTCGATCAAGCTCCGCCTTCCTGGTTTCCAGATCAACTTTATCCTGAAAGCCAAGAGCGTACAGGTCGGGGCACGGCGCCTCGAAATTTTGCCAGTCTCCATGGGTGTTAACCCACTCGATTTGAGCGGGCAGGTAATCGCGAACGATTTCCCACGGCACCCCGGCAATATTGAGTCGGCCATCAACGCCGCGATATGCACTAGTCAGGTCAAAGCTGGGCGCCGGGTAATCGTAACACGTCACTGTCACATTCGGCTGGTTTTGCGCAGGTTGATTGACATACACATTCGGTTCTGCCGGCGCGGAATCCGTAACAACGGTCGTATTACCCTCGGCGGGTTTGGTGGTCGTCGTGCCACTCGGCGCACAAGGCCGCTCGTCAGGCGGACACCCTGCCTCTGCAGGTTGAACATAGAACAGACTCAGCACCAACACCAGCAGAGTAGCGGAAAATAACCGACGCACAACGCGCCTCCTTCAAAGTAGTGGCGTAAAGCCGCGGTTAAGGAACATCCGTGAGAACCAATCAACTCATTAAAAAACGAGCACATTGGCGCTCACGGATGTGTAATTTGCAATTCTAGTTAGCTGTAAAGGTACAACTGATGAAGTAAACGTCGGTAGCATAGCCATAAACGAAGCTCGCTTACGCTACAATAGCGACCGCCGCAGTATACCATATTTAAGCCTAAAAAGCAATATTATAAGCCTAAATGCCTATTGCTTCCCAGTGATGTTTACCATCCAGCCGACCCCGAATTTATCGGTTAACATGCCAAAAGTATCTCCCCACGGAGCCTTATCAAGTGGCATCGTAACTTGTCCGGCTGCAGAAAGTTTATCCCAATAGCCTCGTAAAACAGCCTCATCATCTCCGCTCAGGGACATACTAATATTCTTGCCTGGTTCATAAGTCATACCATTGGGAGTATCAGCAGCCATAAACACCACACCATTCTCCCCTTCGAGCATCGCATGCATTATTTTATTAGATTCAGTCGGATCATGAGAGCCTGGCATACCAACTTCAAAAGTTGTCATATCCAGTTTTCCACCAAATACCGTCTTATAAAACTCCATTGCTTCACGGGCGTTATCTTTAAAACTTATATACGGGTTAAGGCGAACCATACACACTCCTTTATAACTAAACAATATATGGACGATTATACAAAAGGAGCAAAAACTTGAATACAAGATGAATATCAAGCAGAGTTCAGGCTTTTAACATGAGCAAAATCACATTGCTATCCCCACTGCGAAAATGATATCCTAATCTCATGGAAGATACCTTGGATATACCGGTAGCCGTTCGGGAACCGCTTACCGAATACAAAGTAGGCACTGACCGTCCGGATACAACAGACAAAAAACCGCCTGCAGATGAATATGTTGTCAAAAAAGAACATAAAGACGGGATCATGCGGATCATGGACACTATTGGCGAAGACCCTGCCCTCACCCCCGAAGTCCGCAAAAGCCTTGAGGATTTTGAGGAGCGACTCATTGCTTACGAAATAAAAGCCCGCGAAAAAGGTAAACCGGTTGGAATTGATTACTTTGCCAACTATAAACAAGGATTTAAAGACAAATTTGTAGCCATCGGTGGAGCAGCTGCACTCGCCGTTCTCATGCCAATTGTAATGCACCAATTGAAGGATATAACATATTTTGATCCAGAAACCGGAGAAGAAAAGCATATCGACCCTCTCTACAAACCAGATGGCAAAAATGGAAGCGAAGTCGTTAAATTGAGAAGTCAAAAACCGGGAGTTGAATTAACAGCCGAACAACAAGCCATCGCACTGCAGATTGGAAAATTACCTGACGATCCACGCATTATTAACAGCTTCTTCAAATACTTAAGAAAACTAGGTCTCGACGAGACCCCACAGCTAGCCTCAGTCGGTTGGGGAGTTATGAATCTGTTCGGTCCACGCAGTCTCCATCGTATGGCCGATCGTGCGCAAAACGAGGGAATTATGGTAGACAAGAAACTGGTGAAATTCCATTATGATGAAAAATATCCCGAATTATTCCAAGTCTACCAAGATGCTATTGATGCCGGGGTTAAAAAAGGTCTAGCCGGCGGTTACGGTGCAGTCGAAGGTGTGAGAGGTACAGGCACACTCGCCCAAATGGCTGCCGACGGTATTTTGATGGCTCATGCCTCACAATACTCTGAAAACTATATCTTAGGCAGAACTATGATCACCGCTCTAACGGCTAAGGGTGCAAAATAACTATGAAAGTACTCATCACTGGCCCGTCCGGCTCCGGCAAAACCTATTTATCCAAAGAACTCAAAAAATTAGGATTAAACACCGTCGATGCCGACACAATCAAAGGCTTGAGTGCCTGGTACGACGGAAACAACAACCAGGTCGAATACCCTATCGATGCCGGACCTGATTTCTTCGATAACCACTCATTCCTGTGGAACAAAGAATTTCTTAAAGAATATCTCAGAGATAAGACCGATATATACATTCTCGGACTTTCAGGCAACATACTCAACATGCTCGACCTCTTTGATAAAACCTACTATTTAGACATCTCTCCGCAAGTTATGGATGAACGACTCCAACACCCCTCACGAAAGAATCCCATGGGAAACACTGAATTCCAGAGAAAAAACGCTATCCAATGGTCTCATGAATTCAAGAAAAAGGCCTTAAATAAGAAACTCACGGTGATTAATGCCGAGCAGACAGCCGATAAAATTTTGCTCGACATAACAACCTGAAATCCGATTCTGATCTGCTTAACAGCCACTTGAAGCATACATCCGTATAATCATTGAATGAACACTGCTGTAAATAAACTGGCCCGTAAAATCACGCGCCAAAGCAGCCGGCAAACCTACCTAACCATATCGCTGCTGGTCAACCGGTCTTTAGCCCCGGAATGCTACAAGGCCTATGCCTATTTTCGCTGGCTCGACGACCAAATCGACACCGGTAACAAGTCATTGGCAGAACGATTAAACTTCATTGAACGGCAGCACCAAATAATCAACGATAGTTTTCAGGGAATCCCGGTCACCGACTCAACCCCCGAAGAGAACTTAATAATAAGCCTCATTCAAAGTAATCCCGCTCCCGACACCAAGCTGACCACCTTCATACATAGTTTTTTTGCCGTAATTGAATTTGATGCCAAGCGTAAAGGAAACTAAAATGAGCTCAAACCCACTAGGAGAGCATCTATAAGTATAACACAAAATAGACTTTTTTACAAATACTATAGGATATTATAGTCGTGATCGGTCGATATGCGGATGCTCATGTCCTTGAGCGACACGAGTGTGTAAATGCTTAATATGTTTATCCCGCACTTCCCCAAAATCCAGCGCTTCTTCCGTAAACTTCCGCACCAGTGATGCAGCATAAGTGGCACCCAAGAAATGAGGCAAAATCACATAATCAGCACCCGCATCATAGAGAGTCAAAGCGTCTCCCACCTGATGGGCTACCACAATCACAATCGGACTCTTCTTGTCCCGCTTGGCACACCCAAGCACGATCAAATTAGTCTGAAGATCCGGAACCGTTGAAACAACAATCTTAGCTTTATTAATCTTAAGCTCCTCGAGTAAATCCGGGTCATTGGCATCACCATACTCATGCGGGATTTTAAGTTCCTCCAGCTTAGAGATAACATCAGGATCATAATCTATAACTAAAAATTTCTTTTTTCCTTCAGAAAACAACTCAATAAAATCAAAGCCGATCCTATTTCCCCCAATAAGCACTGCTGTATTTGTCAAAGTACGGATTGGCCGTTCAACAATCTGCTTTTTTTGAAAAATATTCAGATAATCAGCCACATACAGATAAAGTTTATCCGAATAAAGAATCAGGTAGCTGGATATAAAAATGGTAATAATACCAACCAGGGTTACCACCGAAAGAACAGTTTGCGATACCTGACCAAGCGACACACCCAGTGCTACTAAAATTAACGAGAATTCACTGATCTGTGCCGCCATCATTCCGGTTTGAAAACTCGTTTTCTTACGATATCCCATTGCCCCCATAACGATGAGCTGCATCAAAGGATTACCAAGTAATACAAATATAGACAAAATAAGCGCCGGCCACACTATCGCCTGAAAATCACTAACCACCATCCTCGTCCCTAACGTAATAAAGAACGCAACAATAAAAAAGTCTCGAAGCGGGCCTAACTTGGCGCTAATCTCATGCCGACTCGGTAACATGGACAACGCCACACCGGCAATCAATGCCCCACCTTCTAATGAAAACCCTAAACCGGCAAACAATGCCGAAACTCCCATTCCCCAGGATATCGCAAACAAGAACAACAATTCATGCGAATGCGTAAGATACGGATGCAGATAGGTAATAACATACTTGGAGAAAATATAAACACCAAAACCTGCCAGTAACCCAAGCAAAATCACTTTAATAACCTCGGCTCCGTTTCCGTATTTTCCGGTTACAAAAGGAATAGCAAACAGCAATACAATTGCAATCAAGTCCTGAAGCAGAAGTGAACCTACAGATAACTTCACATATAATTTATCCAGATCACCTTTATCCGACAGCAGTTTCAAAACAATAACCGTACTCGAGAAGGCTAACGCAATACCAACGTAGAGCGAAGTAATCCAATCGTAGCCCATCAGTATGCAGATAATAATCCCTACCCCGCCCGTCAAAAAAACCTGCCCGAAACCGGTAACCGTCGAAACCCACCCATATTCTTTCAGCAACTTCGGACTCAGGGTCAAACCGACCGTAAAGAGCAGAAAAGAAATTCCCAGTTCACTAAAAAGCTGCAATGTCTCCATATTCTGGAACAAGTGCAGCGCAAATCTGCCAACTAAAAATCCCGTGATAATATGACCAACAATCAGTGGCTGACGCATTAGCCGCATCAAAAGAGCCATAAATGTCGCGATGCCAATCAGAATTCCAATCTCGGCAAAAATCGTCAGTTCCATATTTCCAGTATAGCAGACTCACTTACAGGGTAATAGCGTAGCGAACTTCGTGCAGCGTAAAAGTATCCCGGGGCTCATCCTTTGTGTTTCCGTCTTCTTTCCATCCCATTCGTTTATAAAATTTCCGTGCCTTTACGTTAGTATCCAATACCCACAGTGTTGCCATTACATAGCCGTCTTCATGAAGCGCTTCCAACGCCCGATCCACTAACCGTGAACCTAAGCCTTTATTAATATAATCCGGACGGATATAAATACCATGCAACTCACCTGTCTCCGAAGTTGCATCCTCATCCCTACTCACACCACATGTACACCACCCGACAATCTCTCCGTCTACTTCAGCCACAAAAGCGTGCACACCGCTATCGGCTTTCTCCAGAGCTTTTTTCCAACCCTGTGCACGTTTCTCCACCGAAAGTGCATCCAAATAGTCATCAGGAATTTGCCCACGATAAGCATGCTGCCAGGTTTTTACATGCACATTGGCAATACCGGCTGCATCTTTTACCGTCGCATTTCGAATAATAAAACTCATCTATGCTTCCTAGAGATTAATCACGATAATATGTAATCCAAATCTTTTTGAAATAAGGAAAAGAAAGCGTCGACAACAAAAACCCTAATGCAGGAACAATTGCATTTATCCACGGATCAATGCCCACAATAAACTTCAGATATAACGCAATTGATAGGTACGTAAACAGAAGAATCAGAACCTTCCGCGTACCACTGGTTTCCCACGCTTTATCGAGTTCCACGCTCTTATTTCGCGACTCAATAAACTCAATGCGCTTAGTGAGATCTTCAAGTGAATTCATATTGCAATTATATCAAACCTTCCCTCTGTTTAATTAATCCCAACAATTTAGTAGTTGTAGTCCAGCTACGAATCGTCAAAAATTTGTATATTGGCTTACCAATAATCTTTCCCATTCTGCTTTTCGTGCGCTTTGCACTAATACGCTGGAAATAGAGCACCTTCTTCCCTTCCCATACCGCATCCACCTTTGGATTTATTTCCGCCTGTTCCATCGCCTCACTCACCGCCTTTTCTATCAGAAAAATAACATCCGAATGATATTTCTCCGGATGAACTCCAAACCCTTTAGGCGCCTGCGCAACTATGTTCTCCAATTCATCAGCCGTTAAAACCAGAACTTTGTTCCCTATCTTATCCAAACCGAATTCTTCAATCAGTAATTCCTCAACTCTCGCACGAACGGTCTTTGCACTCAAAGTTGAGTCCACAAACACATTTCCACTGTTTATATACGTCACAACATTTTTAAACCCTAGTTTTTCCAAACCGTCCCGTAGAACCGCCATCGACACGGTACTTTTCCCTCCAACATTAATCCCCCGCAGCAAAAGTATATACGTAGTCATAATTATTCCTTATGCAAAAGTATAAACACCGCATTCCCAATAATCACAACCATACCATAAAACAACGCCAGCGATATAAACGACTCTTCAAACCCGTTATCCAAGGCCCACATATTGAACCACACAAATACGGCCGTAATCAAACTATTGAAAGCAATATTAAAAACCAGCCGACGGTTCATTTTTCCTCCAAAGCGATCTTACTATCCCGCTTCCTGGTAACTAAGTACACCACTATCGCCATTCCTATTAATACTGACCATCCGACCAAAAAATACTCCAACGTACCGGAATAATTCAAAGCCCCAATAATCGGCGCCAACACTACATACGGCAATGTTCTCAAAAACGATGCGACAGATAACACCGTGGCCCGCTGCTTCTCCGGAGCCGCCTTATTAATAATCTCACTCATAAACGGATACATCACATGCTCCCCCGTATACAAGGCTAAAATGACAAAATACCCCCATATCCCAATATTCGGAATAGAAACTAACAGACTAACCAGCACACTGAGGGAAATTAACACAATTATTTGTTTTTCACTAATACGTTCGGCTTGTTTATGCATATACGCAAGGACACCAAACGTAATTAAACTACTCGAAGCCACCACCAGCGAGCCCCACAATGGATCAAAATGAAAACGGTCAAGCAATACCAACCGGAGTAATCCCCACCCAAAGGTATAATACAAACCCTGTACCGCAATAATTATCGGAACATACAACAATAATGAACGATGCTTAAACTGTCCAAAACCGGTCGCAATATCCTGAAAATAATCTTGTATCTCCTCTAAAAACAGTTTTTTGTTACGCTCACCACGAACTTCCCGTATCGGCCAAATAATAACGGCCGAAATAATAAAAGCAATCGCTGTACAAATCCACGGTAAGCGCGGGTTTATCGTATGTAAAAATCCACCGGCAATATACGCAAATAACGAACCAATAATAGTTAACTGAGAAGCCCGGGTTACCAGCTTGCGCCAGTCAACCGAATCTTTATCAAACTTCAATTTGTCAAAAAATAAAGCTTCATCAGCACCTGAAGTAAAGGACACCCCCGTCATTAAGATAGCCTGTCCCACAAAAAACGGCACAAAACCATTACCCAACGCCTGAATCAAAAACCCGCTCCCGGTCAAAAGTTGACCCAAGCGCACCATTTTATCTCTACCGAATTTGTCCGCCAAAGCACCCGAAGGAACCTCCGCAATCAATCCAATGGCAAACGCCATACCGTCTAAAAATCCCACTTGCTGGTCGGTAATATATATCCGGTAAAAATACAGCCAAACCGCACCAACAAAGTACATGTTGGTAAAGATTTTATATAAGAGATATTGCCGTGAAAGCAACGTTTGTGTTTTTGTCATGAGCGAGTTATTTTGAATATTTTTCAGTATTTTCTGTAACACGATACTTTACCATTTTACGGATCAAATCCATGGGAATGGGCTCGTTAAGCGGAAACTGAATCGAACCCTTCGCAACTTTATACTTTGCTAGCTCTTTTTTAAACGCCTCATTACCGGAAGGCAAGGCATAAAAACCAAGATGCTCCTTCCACGCTGCGAAGTACACTAACGGTTTACCAAACAGTTTAAACCCCGGCATCCCATAACTCATCCCTTCAACGGCATCCGGAGCTTCCTTACGAATAAGACTCCGCACTTCACGCAGCAGTTTCTGCACTTCTTTTGGGAACGACTCAATATATTCATCAACCGTCATCTTAACTCCCTACTTCTTATTCTGTGGCAGCGATTCACACGCCTGACCATCCTTATTTCCATCCAAACGGTTTACATCGTTATTTTTCCCACCAACTTTCAGATAAAAAGCTTGCGCTTCAGGCTGTGTTTCAAAATCTGCGCAGTTATAATCATCGGCTTTCTTTCCCTTACTTGAGTCAGTAGTTATATTCCCAGATTTGTCGTACAAAATATTCCCCGAGTCATCGCGAGAGACTTTAGATTCTTGAACCGAGCGAGTCTCGATCATCTTACCCAAATCCCAATCATTCTGAGTTGCTTCCAGCCCGAAAGCCGCACCAAGCGCAATCAAAGCGATCGCCAGGTAAATTCGAGCCTTAGTCCAAAAAATAAAGAGGATCGCCACAATCACAAATAGTCCACCAATAATCCACAACCGAGCTTTGTGACTTGCACGTATCTGAGCTAATTTTGAAGGCTTCTTAGACTCCTTTTCCACTTTCGCTACCGGTTCAGTTTCTACTGTTTCAACTGTTTCTGAATCATTCTCTTTTTTCATAAAATATCCTCAAGTAACAATACAGTAAGATTATACCATTCCGCAAACAAAAACAAACGACTACAGACAAAAGCGTTCAATGATAGTATAACAATTACATATATAGTATACATCCAGGAGGATAATCTATGACTATCTCAGATATCGAAGGCATCGGCCCTGCCCAAGCAGCCAAATTAGCCGAGGCAGGCGTCCGAACAGTAGAAAGTTTACTTGAAAATGCCGGCAGTGCAGCAGGACGAAGCAAGTTAGCTGAGCAGACTGGGATTAGCGAAAAAAATATTCTTGAATGGGTAAACAGAGCAGACCTTTATCGCATTAAAGGAGTTGGCTCAGAAATCTCAGATTTATTGGAAGCAGCCGGAGTGGATTCTGTTCCCGAACTCGCAAATCGAAATCCAGCCAATTTACTGCAAACACTGGAAGAGTTAAATAATCAGAAGAAAATAGTGCGATCGGTACCTAACCTGAACGAGCTGACAGACTTTATCACTCAGGCAAAATCCCTGGATAAAGTAGTTACACACTAGTTCAATCTTAAAGGGAGGCGTTTATGCCTCCCTTCTCTCAATCTGTCTAAAAAAATACTCATACATCAGCACACTGGCCAAAAGTAAACTCCACCCGTAAAAAAAGTCCTCAACCGGAATAGTCCCCAAGGTAATCGGCAACTTTACGTCAGGGTTGTACAGCACCACCGGTCGACCGGTTAAATACCCGTTAAAAACAACTATCAACAAGCTAGATATCAACAAAAAGTACACCCCGCTCTTCCGCCGGGATATCTCAAACGTCCGCAGATCAATAAAAATCACCAAGGAGCTAATCACGAGCACCGTACTGGTATAGTATTTGGCGAACAAGAACGACATCACACCTAAAAACAAAGCTAATACGGCTACACCATAACTCCACCTTTTAGCAAACAACAAGAACTCCTTCTTACCACGCAATTGCTGCCATATCACCAGACACGCCCACGGCACCGTCACAAAGAACAGGCATTCCTCTACCGGCAACCCAAATATATTCCATCCCGAGATATACTGCGAATTAAAATACCACCACTTGCCGGTAACTATCACGTCCCAGACAATAAATACTAAAGCAACCAACCATGTCCAAATATACGCACGCGAAACAACCCGATTTTCTTTTTTAAGAAAACCCATCGCCACGAGCGGAGGGACACCAACAATCACATTAAAAAGTAAGTACTCAAACCACATATTACCTCAAAGTTAACAAATTCTTTACATATTCCAGAACAATACGGTTCTTACTTGGCTTTACTTTTCTGCTCCAGACTATTGAAGGATCCAGTTCAATTTGTTGGGCTGTCCATACATACATATTCGCCGCGGTTCGAATCGAAGTCCGGTACCGTAACGGAATATAACGATACCCTTTCGCAGCTTCCTTTTGCATCACGTAATATTTTTTCAACTCATACATAATTAGTTGTGACCACTGCTTTTCATCCCATTCACCGGAAAGAATCCCAAACTTAATCCGATCTTCTGCCGGCATATATATTCGTCCCAGATTTCTATCCTCAGCAATATCTCTAATAAAATTAAGAAACTGCATTGCCTTTCCTTGCATCCGGGCCGTCTCATCCGCAGCTTTAGGCAAAGCCAATATTCGCGCCATCATCAATCCAATCACTTCAGCCGATCCATAAATATACTCATCAAGTTCTTCCATTGTTGCATAATCTTTGTAGGACAAATCACACTCCATGGAATACAAAAAAGCCGCCACCCATTCCTTTTCAAAGTTTCGCTTCTTAGCCAACTGTACAAAGTCACGCACGATTTTATCCTCCACAACAGCCCCATCCCAGGCTTTCCAGGTTAACGCCACAATCTCCCGAAATGACGTCTCATCAGCCGGACTAGCATCCACATAATCATCGACAATCCGGACATATGCATAAAGCGTATACACTTCCTCCCGCACCTTTTCCGGAAAAAACTTGCTGGCATTATAGTAGGTAGTGCTTCCTTTTTGAAATATGGCTTGTTTAGTTAAGTAGTTCATGAGCCCTCCTTGCTGCAAGTTCTCCCGATACTATCGCCATCGGAACACCAATACCCGGGTTAGTATATTGCCCGGCGTAAAATAATCCCTGTACTTTTTTGCTTGCACTTCCCGGTCGCATAAACAACGACTGCTTCAGAGTCTGCGCTAAACCCAACGCCGTACCCGAAAACGCAAAGTAGTCTTCCGCAAAATCTTTCGGACCATACATTTTTTTATACACAATCGCATCTTCAATCGACTCACCAACGCATGCTTCAAGCCGCTTCATGACCCGCTCTCCCAACCTCGTAAGCTGTTCATCAGAATAAAATTGACTCCCAATTGGAACCAGCACAAACAGTTCTTCACACCCTTCAGGAGCAATGGTGTCATCCGTTACCGTACGCGCCGAAACATAAAACGAAGCCTCCTGCGGTAAATCAGCGGAGTTAAAAATAGTCTCAAAATTCTGTTTCCAATCTTCCGTGAAATACAACATATGGTGCCGAATATTCTTCAATCGCTTATTCAAACCAATATACAGCAGTAAAGATGAAATCCCCATCGTCCGCTTTTCCCAATAATATGCCGGAAATGTTCGGTATCGCTCTTCAAGCAACGACATTTCTAAATGTGGTAAATCCATTGCGCCAATTACAGCATCAGCAGACTCCATTCGACCATCGACCATCACTCCCGAAACGACACCATCCTTTACCGCAATCGAGGTAACCGGTTTTCCGGTATGAATACTTACCCCTTGTTCACGGGCAATTACTTCTAGAGCCTCCACTACTTTTCTCATGCCACCAAGCGGATACCATACTCCGCCTTTTAAGTCCGCATAGGCAAGCATCGAATACAATGCCGGCGTGTTATACGGCGAACCACCAATAAACAATGAGGTAAATTCCAAAATTTTTTTTAACCGGTGATCAGTAAAATATCTGCTAACTAAGGCATCCCAACTCCGAAACGGATTAAATAATGAAGCTAAATGAAGTAGTTGCGCCATCCGACGGGGAGCTATCCAATTACGAGGCTTTAGAACATCCAGATAAATAAACTCACCGGCCAAAGCATATGCTTTTTCTAAAGACCGCATATACTGATGTAAGCGACTTCCCGCACCTTTTTCAATCGACTCAAATGAAGACACAACTGCATTAAAAGTATCACTCACTTCTACATGAGCATTATGTTCAAAGTACACCCGGTAATGTGGATCCAATCGGACCAACTCATAAAAATCACTGCTGCGCTTTCCAAAATAACCGTAAAACCGTTCAAAAACCTCTGGCATCATGTACCACGAGGGCCCCATATCAAACGTAAACTCGTTTTCCGAAAGCACACGCGCGCGACCACCAAGCTCCTCGTTTTTTTCGTAAAGCTCAACCGAGTATCCGTTTTGTGCACTTATCGCGGCTGCAGCCAAGCCCGAAAAGCCGCCTCCAATTACAATTACTTTTTTCTTTTTTTCCATTGCAGTCCCCGTAACAAGAATCCACAAATTTGGTCTACAAGCTGCTTCCTCTCCAAATCCGTAGGTACCTGTGGGTAGTACTCCAAGATAAATCCATTAATAGCATGGGTAATAACTTTGGCATCTTCTTCAATATTTGTCTCTGGATCTAGCTCACCATTCTCGATTCCAAACAGCAACACTTCCTCAATATGCAAATACCCTTTTTTAGGTATAAAACCAACTTCAAGTTGCTTAAAATTATCACGGAATACGAGGTAATAACGCAGTACGGCGACAATCTCCTCTGCATGCTCAAGTTGAAACAACACCCGCTGCCGTAACATTTCTTCCACACTCGATACGGGAGGTAATTTCGCTCGCTCTTTACCTAAAAGCGTATTTATTTCATCAAACATCGCCTTTAGCAAAAATTCTTTATTCTCAAAATAGTAGTACAATACCGACGGTGCGATCCCAACTTCCTTAGCCAGAATCCGGATACTAAAACCCTCCACGCCCTTATGCGCGAACATCTGCACAGCACGACTAATGATTTGGTCTCTCGTATCCATAGAACAAGTGTTCTAATTATAGAACAGGTGTTCTATAAAAGCAAGTAGCAGGAAATTACAGGGAAAAGATTATCGCGTTTCGGCTTCAATTTGCCACAAGCAAAGTATGCTCGCGATGAAAAGTGCTTGATAGGAAATCGACTTTTCACCTCATCAGGTAGAGAAAACTCTACAACGCGGGGTATGGATCGGCTGGTGGCTTTGCTGGGAATAAACTCAAATAACTGAGACTGTTCGGAAACAGCCAAAGCACTTAAGCTCATCGAGCAAAGCAACCGTTCGCGCCGATCCATACTAACCACAGACACCTCCTATTCCACAATTTCCAATTGATCCATGATTTGTTGATCAGTAAGGTTCTCCTTCCAGGCAGCTACAGGAATCTATATCACTACAGCGCTGCTTGAGAGCAAGTACTTGGGAGCACTCTTAGCGCGTGAGTTATCACACGTTCTCAGCTTTGATAGTCAAGTTGAGCGTGCACTCGCGCGGTTTAGATTGTACCCCACCGCACCTGTCTTACAGGGTGCCAAGGCGGCAGGGCCGCACGTCACTAAGCAGTTTTTTTATGCTTCAGATGGGGGACGTACGCAGGCGACAACCGCACTTGGGTGTCTTGTCGTATTGCTCATGATACTTGCAGGTGGCGAATTAGGTGTAGCAGCTTTTTGTGGTAAGTGGAATAATTTTCGACGCGAACGGGAGTTTGACGCTGATCGACTTGCGCAAGCGTGCGGACAAGGAGAGGCGCTCACTGAGTATGTGCAAAAATATAAGGTCTATGATATTGCAACTCCCGAATTCCTTTTAGCTATGCCATATTCTGAGCATCGACTTGAGCGACTGAGGTTACGTGGGCAAGGAGATGGCGGGGAGGATGTGTGGCCATCCTACCAAAGCTTGATTGGGGTTATTCTCTTTTTTGTTGTTTTAGCCGCACTCACTTTAGGAGTGTTATTGATCATACCTTCAACGCGCGACCAACTGTATACATATACACCCCAAGGTCAGGCAACTGCACAAGCGATACGGGCAACAGAAGCGGCAAACGACGCTGATATAGATGCAGGTACAGCTTTTCTAGTAGGGAAATGGTCTGTTGTGGAGCAGCCCGAAACTATTATGATATTTCTTGACAATGGCAGAGTTGGTCTCAAAAGTGGTGAGGGTCGCGAAATTTACGACAATTTTTTGTATTACATGAAGAAAAAACAGTTTTATTGGCCTCTTGGCAGCAGGGATAGCGAATACACTGTCGAGGTGTCATCAGACAACAACACCGTTACTCTTGTCAACAAGAGCGATCCTGCTAAAAGGATGACGTTGAAGCGACTATAGAGGATACTATGCAAATGACAACTTGAAGGGCTATGCTTCCTTCTCAGCGAGAATCTATGAAATTGTACGGCGAATAAGGTAGCTGGTGAAGTCAACGAATCGCACGGCATTGTTTGTGATATACCGATGCGGCTTACGCGTTATATCCTCAACTATGTCGCCCACTCCCCGCCACATATCGCTCTCAGTAACCATTTCAATTGCATAAAAGACAGGCGCTGCAATAGGTATTCTGTCTACTATACCTCCCACAATAACATCACGGCGTATCTGTCGTTTTGCTAGGCGTCCGTACAAGCTTTCCCAGGCAGCTTCCTCATATGCTGCATCTGCTTGCTGAAAGTGTGGCCTAACATTATCTATTATTCGGCGTAGTGGTAACAGCTTTCGCCGTTCGTCTGGAGTTTCTGGGATAAAGAAATTTTCTTTCTTAAACACCCCACCTAGATGTTCAAGCGTCTTGTCATACTGTTGGTCACGTAGTCGCTTATAGTTCTTAATAGTGTTAATTTTCTCGATATGGTTCATATACTGACATATATACTATAAACGGTTATATATGTCAATACTATAGGCTAATATCATTCTTCCGAGAATATATCTCGCAATCTGTACTTGATGATGTATTTTGCTATATTGACGCATTCTAGCCACTAGTATACAATGTATATGTTATATGTTGACATATAACATTGGAGATTATATGGTTAGAACACAAGTGTATCTTACCGAAGAACAACACAAAACGTTAACTCATTTAGCTAAAGTGCGTAATCAGCCGATGGCTGAATTGGTGCGCGAGCTTCTTGCTAAGGGTTTACATGAGAATGTAGGTAAAGACATCTCTGGTAAGACTGCCATGAAAAACTTATTCAAAATACGTGCAACCGGAGGGCCAACGGATTTGTCTACAAACCTTGACCATTATCTTTATGGAGGACCAAAGAAGTAAGTTAGTTGATATATCTAATCAGAACATACTCGTTGACGCAGATGGGTTTGTTGCGATTGTTAAAGAAGACGATGCTAACCATGAGAAAGCACGGCAGTATTACTCTCGTATTGATACACTTCCAGTGAACCTTATAACCACAAATTATGTGATAGCCGAAGCTATCACGGTAATTAGCCAGCGAGTAAGTCACGAAGTTGCGGTTGATTTTATCGCCACCGTAACAGCAGAACCAAGCCCAATAACTATCCTCGACATTGATAATACATTCGTCCGCAAGAAAGCCATTCCTCTATTTAAGAGCCAAAAATCTAAGAATGTGAGCTTTGTTGATTGCATCAATATGGCAGTGTTGAGGGAGCATGACTGCCTTTGCATCTTTAGTTTTGATGCTGCCTACAAAACAAACGGTTTCATGTTGATTGAGGATTATTTGGAAAGTCGTAGCGTAGTATCCTCCCATTCCTGATACCACTGCTAGCAGAGTTTCATAACTCACAGTTTACACCTTTTCGGTAATCAGCTATACATAGCGAATGGGCAAGGCTAAGGAGCAGTCGAGCGAGCACTACGAGCAGCGGTCATTTGACCTCCCCGGACTCAAGCGGCCAGCACGCCGGCTCTACACTACCACCGAACTCTACGAGTTGCACCGGGCGCTTGAGCCGTTCATTGACCTCAGAGAGCTTCGCACCTTTGCCGCCGAAGGGAGGGATATCTACGAGGCATTGCGTGTGGACAAGCCACCCAAGGAGCTACGAGCGCTCCTGGAGACGCTGGTAGCTATCCTACGGCCGGTAGGAAGGGAGCAAATAAAAAGCCCGACAGATGCTGCGGCACTCCTTATGGTAGATATGGGGCACCTTGACCAAGAGGAGTTGCGCACGGTACTTCTAGATACCAAGAACCGCATACAAGACATTGTGACCGTGTATCAAGGTTCGCTCAATGCTTCCATGGTTCGCGTCGGTGAAGTTTTTAAAGCCGCTATCAGGTGGAATAGTGCAGCACTCATTGTGGCACACAATCATCCATCCTCAGACCCCACGCCAAGCCCAGAGGACATACTGGTGACCCGCCAAATAGTTGAGGCCGGAAGGCTGCTCGACGTTGAGGTGCTTGATCGTGCGCCGTGGGCGTGCGCGTAGCAATACGCACACCAAGTGTGTAGAGCAATGCTCCGCAAGGAGACAGGTTCCTACCATGACCTGAGCCTAACCAGGCAGGCGACACGTCATCTCGCCGTCCAAGAAGAACGTCAAGGCCTTCTTGGCAAAGGTTAGGAAGACGGTGAAGGCCAATCCGCAAATGCCGGCCGGAAAACTGGTATTGCTGCTCAACCCACTCCTGCGGGGCTGGGCCAACTACCACCGGCACGTCGTGAGCAAGAAGACCTTCAGCGACGTGGATAACGCGCTCTTCAAGGTGCTCTGGCAGTGGGCAAAACGGAGACATCCCAACAAGAGCCACTGGTGGATCGCGGACAAGTACTTCCGCACCGTCGGTGGCTATCGCTGGGTCTTGCACGGCGAGGTCAATGGCAAGGACTACACGCTGCGAAAGCTCGCACGGGTGCCAATCCAACGACATACCAAAGTGCAAGCGGAGGCGAACCCGTATGACCCGCAGTGGGAACCCTACTTTGAGCGGCGTCTAGCCGTCAAAATCGAGGCCACACTGCGCGGTCACCGGCAACTCTTCCGGCTCTGGAAAGAGCAAGACGGGCTCTGCCCGGTATGTAACCAGCCGATTACAGAACTCACAGGGTGGCACAATCACCACATTGTGTGGAAGGTAATGGGCGGCCCAGATCGGGACGAGAACCGGGTGCTCTTACACCCCAATTGCCATCACCAAGTGCATAGCCAAGGCGTATACGTCGAGAAGCCGCGTCCCGCACGGGGCGACCGAGAGGCTTGAGCCGTATGAACGGAAACGTTCACGTACGGTTCTGAGGGGGCGGGGCGGCGGTAACGCCGCCCTGCTACCCGGCGATTCAATCGAGAGTGAGTTACTCATTAGTTCTACTTCGCTGAAACAGTGCTCAAGACCCGCTCAATCTCCAATAGAGTGCTCTTTTCTGAAAGTTGGAGATTAGACACGTTGTACAAGCGAAAAACGGTTCCTCAGAGAGTCTGACGCTTCTTGGTGCGAGCATGTTCAAGCTGTCTTCGCTCTGCTGCCACATCACACGATCGGTCAGCGTCGAGGTAAGCCAGGCATCGTATCTGTGCTATAGTAGTGCATGTGGCGAATCTACGAAGAATCTCCGGAGGACACGATGCCTACGCGACGACCTTTTCGCTTCGGCGTGTCGTCCCATGGTATGGCCTCTCGGGACGAGTTGTACAGCCAGGCGCGCAAAGCCGAGCACTTGGGCTACGCTACCTTCTTGATTAACGACCATCTTGACAGCACCTTCGCGCCAGTCCCTGCCATCATTGCTGCGGCTGCGGCTGAGGCGACGACGACATTGCGCGTGGGGAGTTATGTGTTTGCGAATGACTTTCGCCATCCGGTTATGCTCGCAAAAGAAGCCGCTACCATCGATGTGCTCTCGAACGGGCGCTTCGAGTTTGGGATTGGCACCGGGTGGGCACAAGACGACTATGCACAATCTGGCATACCCCTTGACTCACCCGGCGTGCGGGTCAGTCGTTTTGCCGAGGCAGTTCATATCATCAAAGGTGCCTTTGCTGATGCCCCGTTCAGCTTTACCGGTACGCATTACCAGGTTCAGGATCTCCAGGGTAGCCCCAAGCCACTCCAGCGACCACACCCGCCGCTACTGATTGGTGGTGGGAGTCAACGTATGTTATCAATCGCGGCGCAAGAAGCGGATATTGTGGGTATCAACGTTAAGACGACCGCGACAGGCGGATTTGATGTGTCGAGTCTCACGCCGGCAGCAACGGACCAAAAGGTGGCGTGGGTGCAAGCAGCAGCCGGAGCGCGGTTCGCTGAGTTGGAGTTGAGCATATGGACTCCATTCGTGGCTGTCACCGAGAAGCAACAGGAGGTTGCGGCGCGCTATGTACAGGACTTGGGGATAGCCGAATATATGAATCCTCAGCAGTTATTAGCATCTCCGCACAGCTTGATTGGCAGCATGAATCAGATTATTGAGAGTTTGCACGCGCACCGTGAGCGCTATAAGTGCTCATACTTTGTGATCCACGATGACAGCATGGAGCAGTTTGCTCCAATCGTGGCACGGCTAACGGGTACGTAATGATCGCTCCCCGAGACATTCCTCGCATGACTGCCAAAATGTGTCACTTGTTTGCGACAAAGTCATACGATATTCGGTATCTAAGCACGATCATCTGCTATTTCTAAACGCCCTCTAAGCGATGCAGATGGTGTTGCCTCTTGGTCTTGCCTGACAATAACTCCAAAATCGATCGTTTGTGAGACTAAAAAACATTACAACTGCAATAAAGATTGTGATATAGTAAATATATATGCGATTTCTCTACGGCACAATTACTATTAGTTTCATCTTTACCCTAGTGTTATTTTTCTTCTTGTCTAAGAATAGTTCGATGTCATTTGCCTATACTACCAACATGTCCGCTTCAATCGTACTTGGACAAAGTAACTTTACTTCAAACAATTCTGGACTGTCATCCAGTGCATTTAATCAGCCGAGAGGTGTGGCATACGACGGAAGACGTTTATATGTTGCCGATTTTAGTAATAATCGCATCCTCATTTGGAACGCCATACCCACAAGTAACAACGTTCCTGCCGACCTCGTCTTAGGACAACCTGACTTTACATCAAATACGGCAAATAACGGTGGTATCTCAGCAGCAACACTCAATAATCCCACGCGTGTCTTTTCAGACGGAGTGAAGTTATACGTTGCTGACCGTGGTAATAACCGTATTTTAATTTGGAATTCTTTACCTACAGCCAACTATCAAGCTGCCAGTATAGTTGTGGGGCAACCAGATTTTACGACCTCTTCTACCGGACTTACTACAAACAAGTTTAATGGCCCTAATGATGTTCTTGCGTCTAATGGAAAACTTATTGTGGCAGATACGTCAAATCGTCGGGCGGTTATATTTAATACAATCCCTACAAGCAATGGAACATCAGCGGACGTAGTCATTGGACAAAGTAGCTTTACCCAAAATACACCGGGGACAAGCGCAACTAGAAATCTAGGCTTTCGGGGGATTGCTGTATCAGGTAATAAATTACTTCTCTCCGACTATAGTAATAGCCGTGTTTTAGTCTACAATTCAATACCGACAACGAATGATGCTGCTGCTGATTTCGTATTAGGACAATCAATCATGAGTGGAGGTACCGCAGATAATGGGGGCATATCATGCTCTACCATGAACTTCCCTGATGGCGCCAGTGTCTCTGATAATGGACAGCGTTATATACTGCATGAAATGCACCGTATTTTAATTTGGAATAGTATTCCAACTACCACCCAACAGAGTGCAGATATAATTTTAGGACAACCAGACTGTGCAACAAGAACTCAAAATTATGGAGGAATAAGTGGCTCGTCGATAAATTCTACTGATGGGAATGTACTCGAAATTAACAATAAAATAATAGTTCCAGATAAAGGTAATAATAGAGTACTCATATTTGATAATATAGTCAAAAATCCTAATATTTCTCTTTACTCCAGTGCAGAGGTTCAGCCAAACGGGAAGCAACGGCTTACAGGTACTGCATCTCTTGATAGTCTATATACAATTAAATCAGTTCAATTTTCGGTAAATGGAGGAGCCTTGGAGCTTGCAACTCCAACTGATGGAAGCTTCAATCAATTATCTGAAGGATATAAATTAGATTTTGATCCTCGCGCAAACAACAATCAGAATGAGGGGTATACCTTAAAAATTATTGCTGCAAACTCCAATTTAGATACTAATGATATTGCATTTCTTTTCTCACCCTTCAAGATTAAGTCACCAGAAAATAATAGTAATACTCCTAACTCAAACCCAACATTTGACTTTTCAGTCAACACTCAGCGTATAGTAATGCGCGATAGCCTGAGCAAATACCAAGTACAAATAAAAAGAGCTGGAAGCAACGAATGGAAAACATACATAGACAACATTCCGGTGGACTTCAGAAGCGTAAAAGGAAACAGCGATAACCTCCAACACGATGAGTATAAAAACAAGGATGTAGATGAGGGAATTTATGAAACAGCTGCATTAAAAGTAATGTACGGTCAACAAAGCTCATACATTACCGTATCTGCAAAGGATACAAACGGAAAGAACTTTGAAGAAGGAGGTTCAAAACTCAACGGTGCATATGATTGGCGAGTTGCTGCTGTTAGTAGATCGGGGAATACCCAGTTTACGGAAACTAGAACACTGCGCATCAATACTACAGCATATATTGCATCGAGCTCTCATTGGTTTCCCCTTGCTCTCCTTAACCTGTCTGGAGCAGGAGATGTCAACATATTTAGCACCAGACCAACCACTACACACTATACTATCTTTTCAACAACTCCAACGTTCTATGGTATCGCAGTTGTCAATGCTAAAGTCACTGCAACACTCATAGAAAAAGGGTGCGATACCACAAAGAACCCAAGCTGTACTAAGACTTACACAACAATCACAAACCCACAATCCCGTTTTGGTATCAATATCCCAAAAGGCCCATTACAATATGGTAAAACATACGCAACCAACCTATCGGCGGCACTTGATAATGACTATGTAGAACTACCAACATTCTCTTTATCGGTTACAAGCGAGTAAACTATATTAATAATATTTTATTAAGTTCATTTATTGCGTTTCGTCTAAGAAACCACGATTATAGCTTGTAAATAATGTCGCAAACCGTTTGTTGTGCGCCATGCTCTTTCTAAACACATAGAATAAACCGATTTTTAATTGACACGACTGCTATAGTACAAAGTATAGTCTAGGCATCCTTTTTACCTCATTAGCGATTGGGCTTCCTGTATCTAAGGGGTTGATTATGGTCGCTGTTTCTACTCGGCAGCGGTTATCCGTTCGCGCACCGTATCGCCCTTTTCTTCTTCTCATAGCACTTTTTATAGTTCTGAACTCGTTTGTTGTGCAGGCTCATAGCACATCAATTTCGACTATGCACAAGAATGGTACGGTAATCAACTGGATGAGTTGACAGCCATACCTGTTTCAGCGACTGATGGCGTTACGACAACGGGCATCGACACAGTATTAGAAACAGGACGGAGAATTAATGGAACGATTGCGGTTCCGTATACGCCAGAGGCACCTGATTATGGCTTAAAATTAGCTATCTATGATAGTATTGGAGGATTGGTTGACGACTTGTTCTTTGATGACTACTATTTAGATAGTGGAGATGACTCTTATCAGACACCTGTTTTGATTCCAGGCAACTACCGCTTGAGATTCGAAGCCATAAATGCCGATTCTTCTGTAAAATATATCCGAGAATATTATAATGACAAGCAGACTCTTGCAACAGCAGACATTATATCTCTAGGAGCATCCAGTAGTGTAAATGATATAGATGTTGTTTTTGCCAGAGATGTGTCTGGAGATACAACGGAGCTCCAGACTAGTATTGATGGCCCAGCGATTATTTCAGTATATAATGGTCAGTATTCACCAAACCCTTTTGATATTTCTGCGACTATATCAAATATTGGAAGTACTACGGCAAATAACATACAGGTGTCGTTAAACCTCCCGGACGAACTTGATTACACCTCTCCAAATCCTACGTTGACATATAACGTGGCCAGCCTTGCCCCAGGGCAACAATTTCAAGTATCTTGGAATGTTGAAGTACAACTTTTTGACATACCCGATCCATCTAGGTATACATCGTATAGTGTTAACGTGGTTGCAGATAACGCGGCCTCTCAATCTACAGAAAAACAAATAATAATACCGGCAGTTTTTCTAGATGATTTTAATGACAATAAGATTAATGCATCATACTGGATAGATGATATTGATATACCTATCACATATCTGGAAGAGGTCAACGGACAGGTCGAGTTGACTCTACCAGACCTGATATTGAGCCAAGATCAAAAGTTTCCTAAGCAATGGTCACGCGGATATACAAGCTCTTGCCAATTACGAGGAGACTTCGATATTCAGACCGATTATGCACTTTCGCAATGGCCATCTTCCAATGGTGTCAGAATAGGCATAGTAGCGAATGAAGCCGGCTCGGTGATGCGTGCAAGTTACGGGCCTTCGACAGACTTCCCAGGCCAACCGCGTGAGGTATATGCTACTGAACATGCTAAATTGGGCGGTTCAACTAAAGATGTTGTGAACATTCCTACAAATGATTTACTGGGGAAACTGCGCCTCGTGAGATCGGGTAACATTTCAACAGGATACTATTATAGCGCGGGAGCGTGGACACAGATTGCACAAGGCTCTGCAACCATTCGCGATACGAACTTTGGATTCGATATATGGACGCAAGGAGATACGTTTGCGAACCACGAGGTAAAAGCTTTCTTTGATAATTTCGTTGTGAACAAAGGACAGCTGCTTTGCGATACAGATAGTGATGGATTGCTTGACGACTGGGAGTCTAATGGTATTGATATTAATAAAGATGGTCTCAAGGACTTAATATTGAGTACCGATCCGCGACACAAAGATCTTTTTGTTGAAGCTGATTATATGGAGTGCGGAGTACAAGGTAGTATATGTGATTCGCTTTTTGCCCATTCCCATAAACCAAATGATGATTTTTCCAAGGATATTACTGAGGCCTTTGCTAAAGTACCTGTTGCAAATCCTGATGGAATTCCAGGTATACGTCTTCATGTTGAGATAGATGAAGCTGTTCCCGAGATTAAAAATATAGTTTTTAATAGTAGAGCGACTGAGTCTTATGATGATTTCGATGATATTAAAGACGGGACTGTACAACCGTGTGATGGACATTTTGGCAAATTAGGAGATCGAGAAAGTAATAGTAATTGTGCGAATATTTTGGCAGCAAAGTTGCTTGTCTATCGTTATGCTATATTTGGTCATGCAATTCTAGGAACTGGCGCTACTGGTCAAAGCGAAATGCCAGGTAACGACTTCCTTATCTCTTTAGGAGGTTGGTATAATATTCAGCATCTGGGAGGTTACCGAGATGTAGAGGCCGCAACTTTCATGCACGAGCTTGGACATACGCTGGGGTTGTCTCATGGCGGTAGCCTTTTTAACTACGCAAATTGTAAGCCAAATTATTATTCCGTTATGAACTACACATATCAATTCACGAATTTCGACCCCACGCGTCCTTTAGCTTATTCAAATCAGGCATTGGCCACACTTAATGAGAAATCGTTAGATGAAACAAAAGGCGTTGGAGGGGCTACTGATAGATACGTTGTATATAATAATACGCATCTTTTCATGCCGCGTGCTAATGAGCCAGTTGATTGGAATAATGATGGAGACACACAAGACACCAATGTTAGTGCAGACATCAATTACCACTCAAAGATAAATGAATGCAATCAACCTAGTTCCGACCAAGTTCTTGAAGGGTATAACGATTTGAATAATCTCCGCTATCGCATACTAAGTTCTGGTGATTATCAGGATGGAATCCACTATACTGCAAGTGAAATAAGAGAACCGAGCGAAGAAGAGGTTATCGAGGCAGCAAAATCCGTGGATTTTGATAGAGATGGTTTCAATAACTACGATGATAACTGTCCTGCTGTGTCTAATCCTGATCAGCAAGATACAGATCATAATGGAGTTGGCGATGTTTGTGATATTCTGCAACAGAATACCATTTATGTGCCTATTACAATTCGATAGTCTCTACTCGCTCAAAACACTTCGACATTCTGACATTAAATCTGGATAGCTACTAAAGTTGGGAGGTAGCGCTACCGCAGGGAATCCTCTCGACAAAGGTGTCTGGCAAAGAGTGATGTCATGAGTAGCTAACGCTTTACAATAGAGGTACCATTCTTCTCTCGTGGCCGCAGGGTTAGCAGGCCCTGTATCATAAATACGATATTCTTGATGAACAGGTTCAGGTAACAAATTACACACATCTATATTATGTGTATCGCGTGCTTTTCTTAAAACACTTACAATTATAGATATATCTGCATCTATAAATTTCGTATTAGGAAGTACATCACTGTATCGATCACTCTTTATATAAATAAACAATGCTATTGATGAGCCTGCCAAAATAAACATGAGGATTACGATTACTGGCTTCTTGAGCTTCATACAGCTGATAGTAAAGTAACATGATATATTTGTCTATAATCCGCTTTGCTATAAGCTCGTCTGCTCCATGACCTTTCCCCCACTCTGCTTGGACAAATGGACATATATTTGAGTTGTATTGAGGTTGGAATGTCCGAGCCATTCTTGAAGCTGGTAGGTGCTCACGCCCTTCTCAGCCTTTTGCGTTGCAAAAGTGTGGCGCAGGCTGTGCGGACTAATACGCTTCGTGATACCAGAGGCACGCACATACTTCGCGACAATCTTGCGAACGCCTCGCTCACCCAATGATTCCCCATTGTGGTTTAGAAACACCGCATCACTGAGGCTCTCCGGTCGCTGTGCGAGATAGTTCTTGAGTGCCAGAGCGACCTTCTTTTCAAGCGCCATCGTGCGGGCGCGCATTCCCTTGCCCAAACGAACATGCAGGAGTGCGTATGGCCGCGCGTTCAGTTCAAGGTCATCCAATCGCAAGGCGCACAGCTCCGAGACCCGCAGGCCGGTTTGTAAGAAGACTTGGAAGATCGCATAGTCGCGACTGTTGCCAGCGGCAGCCACGAGCACTGTATTGTACTCATGGGGTACAAGGAATTTGCGGACGTTGTGTTCTTTCTTTGGTGTCTCAATGCCATTCGTCGGCGCTTTGACAATCAGCTCATGGTCAACGAGGTAGCGGTAGTATTCGCGAAGGGCGGCAAGCTTACGAGCGCGTGAAAGACCCGAGAGGCCGCGCCTGGCGCAGGCCGACAGGAACTCAGTTACGTCGGCTTTGGTAATTTTATCCGGGCTGGTGGCGTAGCTGTTGTTCTCCTTGAGCCAGATGAAGAACTGAAGCATATCGGTGTGGTAGGCTTTGCGGGTCAGCTCGCTGCGATTCTTCCCTTCGAGTGATCGCAAGAATGCATTTAAGCTTTCGGCCAATGGCCCTTTACTGTATAGCTGAACGGTGTCCATAGACACCCCCTTTCAAACAAACGCTTCTGAATATGCTCCTATCCTACCGCTCCGAGCGGAACAGTCACAAGTGAACGAAATCCATAAAAACTGGTTCCGATAACGTGTAGTGTAGCACGTTATATGGAACCATTACAGAGTCATCGTGAGCTAGGACTGGTCGGCGGGTGTGCCGAGAAGAGGGATTATGGGAACCTATAAAATAAGAATACTTGAAAATTTTATATTAAAACTGAGGTTTTGCAGATTTGCGCGGCGAAGCCGAGCGGCGTATGATTTGACCGACGAAAGCGTACAGGTCGGAGGGTCGCATGCCAG
Organism: uncultured Gammaproteobacteria bacterium; assembly: GCA_964403585.1. Taxonomy (GTDB): domain Bacteria; phylum Patescibacteriota; class Microgenomatia; order JALYQM01; family JALYQM01; genus JALYQM01. Next base: position 1,573,543 of record CAYOFQ010000001.1, read on the forward strand.
CAATTGTTGCGCT
>CAYOFQ010000002.1:0-74079 GCA_964403585.1 uncultured Gammaproteobacteria bacterium
TTTGACCGACGAAAGCGTACAGGTCGGAGGGTCGCATGCCAGCAATTGTTGCGCTGCCGCAGGTGGTCGAAGAACTGCTGCAGCAGTTTGGAGACCTGTTTCCAAATGAACCTTTTTCCGAAGTTAACAGTAAGGCTGTACTGCGAGAAGGTAAGTAACCAACTCACAATCGCAAGAATATCGATTGTCCCGAAAATCAGGGCGAATCCTTGTTTTGCAACCTTACCAGCACCTGCAGATGACAGCTCGGCAGTGAGACGTTCAACGCCTTTCATTTCAAGATCAGATTCGATCTTAGCTCGCGCCATTGCCTGCTGCCCTATCTTTGTGTTGATTGACTTCCATTCCTCAAGACGGTTGTTGAAGTACGCCAGGGAAAGAAAAGCTGCGATCGAAACCAGCGGAACAGACAACTCAATGCTGATAGGCAACGTGCCGTTTGCAGCGTTTGAGATAGCCTGGACCATAAGCCCTCCTGCGGTGACGTACAGTTTTTCGAAACAACCTTCGAGAAGGTTGCGTCGAGCTTCAACCAATGCAATTATTTCAGACATCAGTTGGTCATAACCGCGAAGAACACAGTCCGCTTGGCGATCGTTCAGTTGCTTCTTCATGACAGCACCTTTCTTACTATTAGGAAAAGGTTTCGGTGGTTGTGTCTGCGTCGTAAAGCTTAAGACAACACATTAAGGGTGAGTAACATACGATGTTACATTCACGCTCAACGCGTTATTTTAGCCTAACTTGGCTTACACCCAACATGAGCTCAAAAGAAATTCAGCCCATATTGGGTGCAGTCAGAAAGGTTTGGAATAAGCTTTACACTTTAAATGTGCTACTAGCTCAAAATGAGCTAGACTCAGAAAATGAACTCAGTGAGCTCAAATATAGTACTGAGCACCTATTAGTATAGCACAGAATAGGCTTTTTTACAAATGCTATAGGATATTATGCAATCATTTCACTCAGGAGATGAAACTTTTTAAAATTACTTCCACAATGCCGACCGCCTGGCACCACATAAACCTCACTACCAAGCCTCTCGGCGAAGAGCGGCGGCTCGCTGGCAGGGACATACGGATCATCATCACCATGTACCACCACAGACTTCCCTATATGGCTCTTAATCTTCTCAAAATCAAAATCGTACGTATAAAATGTCTTATTCACTGGATAAAACTGCCACACCGCTGGCGCATCAGGAATGTTAAAAAATGGAGCCACAAAGATCGCCTGAGCAGTTTTAAAGTTATATTTCTGCAACATATGCAGCATAAACACCGGCGCAATCGAATGCCCCACAAACCCGATTTCTTCATCTTTAATTCGTGGTAGGATATGCTCAACAAAATACGCCTCCCACGAAGCTACCGACTGCACGGCCTGGTACTCCCCGATCTTTTCCGGACCTATCTTCTCCACCGCATCCCAATTATCAACTGGAAACTGTTCCAAAATAACCTCATGCCTTCGCAATTCAAGCTCTTTCTTCAACCACGGAAACCAGTTCTCACTCGGAGATCCATACGAACCATGCATGATCAGATATTTCATGAGGTTATTATACCAATCTCAAATCAATAGTGACTAATGGTATACTCACTTCATGAACCAACCACTCAAAGACGGTGACAACTGCTAGGTTATAGCAGGAACCCACAAAGGAAAATCCGGCGTCGTACGGGATATCCACACCAGCAAAACCGGCGCCATCACTATTACCGTAGTTCAATCCGATGGTGAACGATTCAAAACCTTAGCCAAAAACGTCAAGACAATACCGTCTACAAGCCGGAAGTAACGACCGCCTTCATTGATTGCAAGCCATATACAAATTTTCCGGCTATGCTAGAATCAAACTATGTCCGAAGAAGAATCAATTCCACAACCAAAATTTCCCAAAGTGATAGTCCCTGAAATCTGTGTTATCCCCGACACAAGTATGGTCCCGCCAAGCGAAGTCCAATACCCTCCGCTAGCACAAGGAGTCATAGAAATGGACTATAGTCGTGCAGCAGCTGAACAAATAGCCAGGCTGGAAACACAGATCTACGACAACCCCAAACTAATAACCGGAGTTGAGGGTTTTGCAAATAAATTTGATGCAGTACGAAGGTATAATGAAGCATTCGGCAAACCTTCATTGAGTTTTATGCACACAGACGAAACAGGAGCACCTAACAGTTATATCTTTGCCTTCGAAGGAGTTCTCCAACCCGAAGGAGCCCCGTCACCAAATGACCAGGGAGTCGTGTACATCTTTGATTTAGCAAGTAGTGTGCGTGGTGGTGGTGCGGTAGTTTTAAGCGAGTTCTTAAAACGCTATAAAGCCGTATATAACGGGGAACCCTTCCCGCCTATATTTATAAAAGCTCGCGAAAGCACTTCGTATCCACTTATAAAACCACATGCGGCACGAATGTCTAGATTCCTTGGAATCGAAATAGGAATTGACGAAATAGCCTTGGAACAAAGAAACGATGATGTCATGCACCATCTGTTGATTCATCAGCAGTAGAGTGCTTCTATAAGTATTTCCCCGTCAGCGAATCCGCATCCTTCATCAAATCCGCCGGCGTTCCTTCAAACATCACCTTTCCACCCTTACTTCCCCCTTCCGGTCCCATATCAATAACCCAATCCGCATTGCGGATCACATCCAGGTTATGTTCAATAACTATCACCGTATTGCCACTATCCACCAACCGGTTCATGATCTCCAGCAAATGACGGATATCACTCATATGCAAACCCGTTGTCGGCTCATCCATTACATAAATACTTCCCTTTTTATGCAGCTCCGTCGCCAGCTTAATGCGTTGTGCTTCTCCGCCGGACAATGTACTGAGCGGCTGTCCCAGTTGCAAATAGCCCACGCCTACATCTTGCATAGCCTGCAATCGCTTCACAATCTCTTTATCTTTAAAGAAAGCCAGTGCTTCGGTCACACTCATCACCAGCACATCATCAATATTTTTCCCGTCCAGTTTGTATTGCAACACTTCATCTTTAAACCGCTTTCCTTCACACACCTCACACGGCGTCTTTACACCATTCAAGAATCCCAAATCCGTATACACCACCCCATGCCCCTGACAATTCTCACACGCACCCTTCGAGTTAAAGCTAAACAAACTCGCGCTCACTTTATTCTCCGCTGCAAACAAATTGCGTACATTGTCCATAATCCCGGTATACGTTGCCGGATTACTGCGCGAATTCGCCCCCACTGCCGACTGATCAATCACCACTGCTTCAGGATGTTGTTTCAAAAACACATGATGAATCAATGAGCTCTTACCCGACCCAGCCACACCGGTCACCGCAGTTAACACACCGGTTGGAATATCCACACTCACATTCTGCAAATTATGCATGTTAGCATTTTTTATGGGCAACGCACCTTTTGCTTTTCTAAATGAGTCTTTAATCGGAATCTTCTGCTGTAAAAACTTGCCGGTCAACGTATCTGCCTTAAGTAAGTCCGCATACGCCCCTTCAAACACTATTGTTCCACCAGCTTTACCCGCCAGAGGCCCCACATCCACCACATGATCGGCAATCTTTATCACATCCGGATCATGCTCCACTACCAGCACGGTATTTCCCTTATCCCGCAGCTTCACCAATAATTCATTTAACCGGTGTACATCCCGCGGATGTAATCCAATACTCGGCTCATCAAAGATATACATCACATCCACCAGCGAACTACTCAAATGTTTCACCATCTTAATACGCTGCGACTCACCACCAGATAGCGTATCTGTCTCACGATTTAAACTCAAATATCCCAACCCAATATCTACCACATGCTGCAATCGCTCTGTTAATGTCGCTATCATCGACTGTGCCACCGGATCAGTAATCCCTTTTACCAGCTCCAGCAACTTCTCCACTTCCATATCTGCCATCTGCGCAATGTTGTACCCGTTAATTGTGCATCCTAAGACTTTTTCGTTCAAACGGGCGCCTTTGCATACCTCGCAGGTACCAAAGGTGAGATATTGTGATACAGTTTTTTGCGTTCGTTCAGATAATGTCTTCAAATCGCGCTTAATATACGACCGCGTCAACTTTTCCATAATCCCCAAATACGACGCGTTCATCGTATTCGCGCCCACCTGCATCTTAAACTTCAAATCCTTCCCCCACATTAAGAGTTCCATCTCTTCCGGCGTATAGTCCTTCAACTTTTTGTCATTATCAAAAAATCCCGAGCTTTTATAACCTTCCTTTTCCCACTGCACAAACAAAGGAACCTGAATCGCCCCTTGATTCAACGACTTCTCCATATCCAGGAACCCCTCAGTATTAAAGGTGATCTTTCTTCCAACTCCATTACACTCCAAACACATTCCTGCAGGGTCATTAAAGGAAAATACATTTGAAGCACCAATATGCGGTTGACCAATCCGTGAGAATAACAACCGTAGCACCGTATAAATATCTGTAATCGTACCCATGGTCGAATGCGAACCACCACCCAACCGGTTCTGGTCCACTACCACGGCCATGCTCAAATTCTCAATCGCTTCCGCCTCCGGCTGTGAATACTTCGGCAAAAAGTTGCGGATAAACATACTGAAGTTTTCGTACAACTGCCGCTGCGCCTCAGTCGCGATAGTATCAAACACAATCGACGACTTCCCCGACCCCGAAACCCCGGTAAAAACCGTAATCTTTCGCTTCGGAATCTGCACCGTAACATCCTTAAGATTATTCTCCCGCACACCTTTGAGATAAATATATTCTTGATTCATGGGGTGATTATATCAAGTTGAAGAAACTACTTCTCATTTCCTAATATGTTGCGTAATGAACTGGTTGATAACCTTGATATATATTTTGTACCTGAGCAAACAATTTTTCAGTTAAATTTTCTACTTCATTATATTCCACATTGTGCCTCAACAAAATAAATCTTACATTCGATCTTATACGTGCTTTTATAACTTCATGGTCTGTCCAATCGATTGCAAGATCAGTCTTAACTGTTTTAACCAGTTCTTTAACTATTGCTTTAATTTCTTCTTTCTTAAGTGCCTTCTTCTCTACAGCTAGTGTGTCGTAAAATGACAATTCATCCTCTGTTAATCCTAACTCTTTCCCCATTTCCTCAGCTTTCTTTATTTCCTTAGCAACCTCTACTAATGCTTCAATTACCCTTGTTGAACTAAGAATGTTATTCTCGTATTTATCAATTGCTTCTTCTATTTTCTCAAGCATAGATAAATATCTAATTTTATTTTTCTTACTTTTTAGTTTAATCTCGTCTTCTAAAATCTTTCTAATCATTTCAATAGTCAAATTCTTGAGCTTGGATTTTTTTGCCTCTTCTAAAAACTTCTCATCCAAGATCATAATATTGGGTGAATCTTTAGATCCATTAACTCGCACAATACCATCTGCGATAATTCCATAAGAAACTAAATCAGCAAAGCCAGATTTACGCTTGCTATCTATATAAACTTCGTTTCCGGAGGTATGTTTGACCAAAGTACCTTTTATTTTTTCAAAAAATTCAACATCATATTTTATTTCTAACGCTTGAGCATGAGGCATAACTAAAGTAAATAGCCGAATAAGTGCCGTAACAGACGTTAAAAAGTTCTTTTTTTTGTTCTCATCCAAGACAGTAGTTTGCTTATTAGTAAGTATTTGATCAATACATTGTTTATATAATTCCGCACGCTCCAACTCAGGAATATATCTCCACTCTCTGTATTCAACACCCTCAAAATACTTATCAACTTCGTTATATCGCTGCATCATTTTTTCAATAAGAAGCTCAATCGGCTGCATAGGTTGCTGATGTACTTCAGATGTGTATTCAGAAATTGCCTTCTTCAAAGCCAAGGCAACTCCAATATAATCAACTACTATGCCAGCTTCTTTATCTTTATATCTTCTATTAACTCGGGTAATTGCCTGCATCAAGGTATAACCTTTAATCGGCTTATCTATGTAAATTGTATGCAAATGAGGAACATCAAATCCCGTTAACCACATGTCACAGACAATAACTATTTTGAGTTTATCATCAGGATTTTTAAATCTCTTTTCCAATTCTTTGTTACTCAATTCGTCTTGAATTTTTCCTTTATAATCGCTATTACTAGAAATAACAATTGCCATCTCAGGAGCTAAAGGTAAATCCTTCATAATATTATAAAGATCAACGGCTATCTTTCGAGTCATCGTTACAACCATTGCCTTACCTTCAAGTTTTCTATGTACAAAATGGTATATAATATCCTTTGCAACTCGTCTCAACCTATCATCCGCACCCACTAAACGCTCTAATTCGCTAAATTTCTTTTTTAATGTTTCCTTCACTTCTTCGGGATGTTCCGAAAAATAATCATCAAAATCTTCATTGATAAATTCATTCGCGAAATGAAGTGGAATTAACCGGCTATCATAAAAAATTGGAACCGTAGTCTGGTCACGCTCTGAACGATCAATAGTATATCTGCTAACAACCTTCCCAAACACGAGCTGAGTATTTCTATCGCTAAAAGCTATCGGAGTACCTGTTATACCTAAGAAAGAGGCATTCGGAGCAGCAGTACGGATATTACCTGCGTAATCAGCATATTGAGAACGATGAGCTTCATCTGCTATTACAATTAGATTAGCTCGATCCGTAATCTTATGGTCAAAATCAAACTTCTGGATAGTCGTAAAAAGTATTTCGGAACCAGGATAGGACAATTTCTCTTTTAAATCCTCAACGGTAACAGCAATTTTCGAACCTATAAAACCTGAACGTAAAAAAGTCTTATACAATTGCTGATCTAAATCATTTCGATCAGTCAAAAATAACAGCATGGGACCAGAAAGTTCATCAAGTTGTCGCACCTTATTGGTATAAAAAACCATTGACAAGGATTTTCCACTACCTTGAGTATGCCAATAAACACCAATCTTTTTGTTACCTTTCACCGAATCAAGAGTTTGCTTAATCGTCCTATTAACTCCAAAGTACTGATGATACATGCACATTTTTTTTGTGTATTTTGTAGCATCTTTTTCTGCATCAGCTTCGAATACAATGAAGTAATGAATAATATCAAGCAAATGATCTTTATTAAATATACCCTTAGTCAATACCTCCAGCTGATATTTATCTTCATTATTCTCTTCTTCACTTTCGATCCCGTCCCAAGGCACAAAGAAATCCCATGAGGAAGAAACCGTTCCATGTTTCGCCTTAAAAGAGTCACTAGCTACTAAAACTTGGTTAAAATAGAAGATTTTAGGAATATCCTGCTTATACTTCTCATGCAGTTGAGTAAAGGCATCAACAATTGTAGCATTAGGATCTGTAGGATTTTTCAATTCATAAATAGCGATAGGTAGACCATTAATAAACACAACAACATCTGGCCGTCTTGTTTTCTCAACACCTTGCACAGAAAATTGATTTACAACTAAGAACTCATTATTAAACAAGTTTTTAAAATCAATCAATTTAACATATTCATTTTTAGTATCTCCAGCTTTATTCCTAAAATGAACTTCGATTCCTTTAATTATCCACTCGTAGGCTTCTTTATTTCCAAGCTCAATATCTACGTGATGAAATCTCATAAGCAGTTGCACAACTTCGTAAATTTTTTCTTCTGGAATTGACGGATTAATCCGTATAAGCGACCGAGTCAATCGTGATTTTAGAATTACATCACGATAATCCTCCCGCTCAGGTGCAACCCCTCCAGGAGCAATATCAGGCCCATATGCATACTCATACCCAAGCTGCTTAAACCAACCTAATAATGGCTGTTCAGACAATGTATCTTCATTCAACTTACTCATACTAAACATCTAGTTCCCCTCTTAACAACTTAGGCAGCAAGATGTCTTTCAATGAAATTAATTCATTATTTTCAACTTCTAACAGTTGAATCTTATGTTCTATACCTCCTGCAATTATTTCAAACTTTGAGATTAACTCTTCTGGAGGTAATATAACCTTTATATTTTCTAATTCACTTTTAGTAACAGCAGCAAAGATAGAACCAGATCCAAAACTATCTTCTTTTTTAAATACATTTCTTAGTTGGTAAAACAGAAAACTCTGGCTACCATTTTTATTTCGAACAGATGCTAGGCCTCGACCTAAGGACAACTCTCTATCAGCAATGTTCAGTCTTCCAACAGGGGCACGCACACTCAATAAAATATCTCCTTTTGCAGCTTTTCTCGGATTATTTGTACAGAAAATTTTATGAGTAGGATAACGCCGTCCAAAATAAGTAACTCCCTGATGAAAAGGAAGACCCTTACCTTCTATGTTATAGTCTTCAGATGGTGGAGATTGACCCATTATAATATCTGCTACTTCAGCAAGAGTAGTTAACCTCCACGTAGACTCAGACAAGACCTTATTACCTTGAATCATAAACCATTCTTTATAAACTAATTGGGCAACAAGTTCCAGCTTTTCTACAATTTTATTATTTAGTACGATTTTTTCATCTAGTCTTGAAATTATCGAAGATATTTTAGACTGTATTCTCAAATTTTCAGGATACTTAATCAATATTTGCCTCAACTCAGCTTGCCTTATTCCTTCTGCAGCAGTTCCGCTCAATCTCTTAAGTAATTCATGTCTCCCCTCAGCTCCCTGAAGGTAATAGTATAAGTACTTAGGATCCAATTTAGTTTTATCAGTCCTTAGTCCAAATAGCCTTTGGCTTAAAACAAGATCTTTTTTTTCAGCTAAATAATATATCTCACCTAAAGGCGCTTCTGATGTTAACAAAATATCCCCTGCTTCAAGCTTTTCAGGCATCCACTTCTCATATAAATCCGAACTAACATACCTTATATCATCATGATTGACTATTCTACCTGTCTTAATATTTTTAGCAGATATCGCTGGAATGCCTTTACTCGACCAATCACCTCCTAATTTTTTAGGAGTTAAACCTCTATGATCAATTATCAATTCCATTAGATTATCAAGTCTATCTTGTTTCCACATATACTAAACCCTTATTAAATTTGACTTATATCCACATTTTGCATATAATTAACATATAACGATGACTGGATAAGCCTAAGGTTTCGACCGACCGCTGATGCCAGTCGTTTTTTTGACATATTTTAAGCTCATTTTGAGCTTATCCAACGTTACTATATATTGAGCATACTTTCTCAATAAACTGGAATAATGCCTATTAGGCGTAATTACCTTCAAAAGCTTATTCTTACCAACTAAATGCTCAACTAAACAGTGAAAATCTCCATCATTAGATACAATTATCGCCTTTTCATAGTTTTCAAGCTCAATCATAGTATGTAAAACAAGCTCAGCATCAACATTCCCCTTCACAACTCCAGTTTTCAAAGTTAAGGTAGGCTTCAAAATGACTATATACCCCATCTCTTGTAAATGTGTATAAAGCTTTTCATTATCAGCTTTAAATCCGATAAAAACAAATGCTTTTTCGATCTTATATTTATTTTTTAGATACTGACGAAACTTTCGCCAATCCAATTCCCAACCTTCAGATCGAACTCCTAAATTGAGATTTTGGCTATCTATAAATGCATAATTCTCTTTACTCATAACTCAAATCCTAAAGTTTTCAAATTCTTTCGTATCTCTTCTTCTAGTTGTCTCGATTTAGCAAAGTCAGCAGATAAACTCTTCGTCAACTCCGACATTTTTTCTTCATATGAAATACCGTCATCTTCTTCCTCCGCAATCTCAACATATCTCCCTGGAGTCAACACATAACCATTTTCAGCAATCTCAGAAAGAGTTACTGATTTACAGAACCCAGCTACGTTCTCATAAGTACCCACTTCACCTCTCCAAGCTCTCACAGTATCAGCAATCTTCTTAATTTGCTCATCATTAAATATCACTTGCTTCCTCGAAATTTGCTCGAATAGATCCTTGGCATCAATAAACAACGTTTCTCCAGCTCTATTTCGAAACCTTCCAGAAACTTTATTCTTAGTCATAAACCACAAAGAAACAGGGAGTGAAACATTATAAAATAGTTTAGGAGGGCAAGCGATAATAATATCAATAAGGTCATCATCGATCATCTTCTTACGGATTTCCCCTTCTTTACCACCTACAGCTAATGCCCCGTTAGCCATAACAAAACCAGCCATACCATTGGGAGTTAAATGATGCAAAAAATGTTGAATCCACATAAAGTTAGCATTACCGGATGGAGGCGTTCCATATTGAATTCTCGGATCTTTTTCATCTAGTCGATCAGGGTTCCACTCAGCATTAAAAGGAGGGTTACAAATTTCGAGATCTACCTTTAAGTCGGAAAATTTGTCATCATAATAAGTATTTCCAAGTTCAATCTTTCCATAAATGCCTCTAATCGCTAAGTTCATTTTACATAACTTAAGAGTAGTTTGATTACTTTCTTGACCATAAATCGCAATCTTTGTAGGGTCTTTATGATGTTCTCGTAAAAATTTACTCGACTGAACAAACATACCACCCGATCCACACGCAAAATCCGCAACTCTACTATTTTCAAAAGGTTCAAGCACTTCGACCAAAACCTTAACTATTGAGCGAGCAGTAAAAAATTCACCTCCACGCTTACCTTCTTCTGAAGCAAACTGACCTAAGAAATATTCGTAAACCCTACCCAATAAATCTTTTTCTTTTTCAATGTCGTGATCAAAGTTAATTCTAGAAAATATATTTACCAATTCTCCGAGGATGTGACTGTCAAGGCCCACACGAACGTAACTTTTGGGAAGTACCCCAGTAAGCTGTTCAGGATTATCTTTTTCTATAGCATCCATAGCTTCATCAATGTATTTCGCGATATCACTTGAAGTAGCCTTTGAACGCAAGTATTCCCATCGAGCAATTTCTGGTATAAAGAAAATTCCTTTACTTTTATACAAGTCTTTTTCCTCTAGCATTTTCTCTCTTATTTGAGGATCCGGAACATACTCAGGTCTACTAGAATCAGCCATAAATTCGACTAATTCATCCCGCCTTTGATAATAAGTGTCGGTAATGTATTTAAGGAATATAAGGCCCAAAACAATATGCTTATAATCGGAGGCATCAATTGAGCCACGCAGCTTATCTGCAGCGGACCAAAGATCATTCTCAAAATTTATATCTTTGTCCTTATTGATCTCTTGAGTAAGTCTTTTTGCCATTTTGGCTGTTTCTAACTGAGCAACACTCACTCTAGATTGAAGTTCACTTGGCAAAGTATCCACTCGAATAAGGTATTTCTTACCTACCTCTTTGATTAGCACCTCTCCAGCCTGTATTTTACCTTGTAACTGTTTTTGTATAGCTTGTCGCGACACACCAAGTATCCGTGCAAGGTCATTAATGGTGATATATTTTTCTTCCATGACAATATCGTAACATATTAAAATAGAAAGTCAAGTTGCAATATGACAACAAAAGTTGTCATATGAATATCACTATTCGTCCACTCTCACCTCGTTCACCACATCATAATATGCATGCAAATACGAATTCTCCAACACCTCGCACTTCACCAACCGCAACGGTCGCACCTTCAACAAATCCACCTGCGTATGAAGCGACTCTCCATCCACCAACGTCGACGTATCCTTACCACCCACCAACACCGCCGCAATCACCACCGAAACATGATCAATCAGTCCTCGCCGCACCCATTCCGCATTCAACGTTCCTCCCGACTGAATCGTAATCCGATCCACCCTATACTCACGCTTAAGTTTCTCCATTAACCCAGCCAAATCCACTTCACCGTCATAAAATAGAATCTCAATATTCGAATATTCCTGCTTCACCTTAAAAGCCGGATGATTTTTATTCGTCGTCACCAAATACAACGTCTTCACCCACTGCGCCAAATACGCCACACCCTTTTCATTTAAATGAGGCTTATTATCCAGGATAATAAAACTACAATCAATTTTCTTCGGCGGAGTCGTTCGCTCATTCACCCCAATCTTCGCCATCACCCGCCCTGTATTTAACGAAAACAAATCCGTCTGCTTCTCCAAGTCATAGTACTGCTGTAACCCTTCCTTAACCCCCACAATCCGCTTAAAATCCTTATCTACATCCAACTCGTCTACATCCCCGGTGGAAATCTTTCCATCCATGTGATACACAATAATCATTACTACACGTAAGAAAGGTCATATATGGAAGAAACATCCCCTATCGGTGAAATAAAAGGTACCCCAAAAGACGAACGAGGCGAACTACAGACCAATGGAGTATGGAAATTAACCGAAACGTCATCATTCGTAGAACCGGCAACCCCGGATAATCCGGATCATCGAACCCACAATGTAACAAAAACAACCTTCACCGTCGAAGGCCCAAATGATGAAGTATATAAAGTAACCAACACCAACGATCGTATCGATGTAGAAGGACCGGGGTACAACAGAACCGACGAAGTTATTACCAATACCGGTATCACTCGCAATAGCGAAGACTGGTTACCATTCCAGATTGCCAACCAGCTCATTGATCGTGGTGACGCATTTAATCGAAGCAATCGGAATCAACTGGTAAGAACATTAGATACAATTGGCTCAAACTACCAACAAGCAGTCGCAAAAGCAACTGAGAGCGGTGACCGCCTTGCTGCTATTCAAACCGCTGTTGATCAAGCTAAGGATTTTACCGACCAGCTATAAAAAATAAAATTCAAAGTGTAATAATAAAAAAGAGCCGTAATGGCTCTTTTTTATTTTACGATAATTAGGTTAAAAAATCTTTAAGTAACAATATACCACAATCACACTGGCTACCACCAGCAATCCCACCATCGCCAACGGAACCACCGCTTCAGCATTCCCTGTACGCAAATCTAAAAACAACGTCGCCACAATACTACTCCCCATCAATACCGAAAATACCAGCCACGGCGCGGCAAACACATACCCTAAGGTTTTCTTTCGCCATAACAAAACGCCTATTAGTATCATCGCCGACAACACTAACGACAAATCTATAACCTGAATAGGATTCACCCATAACCCGGCCGTTGCAATACTTTTTGGTAGATCTCCAGAGATCAGCGCCGGAATAATCTCAGACAACCACAGCAAGGCAAATAACCCTCCCGTAAGCATCAGCAAAACACTCGCTCCGCGGAATCTCTTACCCACAACACTTTTGGCCAAGATAGCCAGATCCTGACCCAATAACCCAACTATCACGCTGTACGCAGATAAACCCAAAATAGCTACATACACTAAGAATAAATAATTGAAATGCACAAAAAAGGCATAGATCAAAAACGCGTAAATAAAATACAGCAGCGTACCCAACCACACCAGCCAAGCCGCAACAGATTTCTTAGTGAGAAAATACGTACTAACAAGCAACACCGGCACCGCCAACAAATTCCCAATATCCTGCCCCACCGCCTGCATCGCCCAGTTCGCCGATTCCTGCGCATACGTAACCGGATCAAAAATACCCAGTAAACTCGACAGCAAAACTAACGCGCCAATAAGCACCGAACAAAAAATCCAAACTTTAGATACCGAATGCATACCAACATGATAGCGTATTCTAAATTAAATACTGTGATCTGGATAAAATGATTCATTGGGGAAACAGAGAGATAACCGAACCTATAAACATAAAAATGCCAAAAAACAACAGCGACAAGCCGCCAAGCTTTAACTTCTTACTCCATACGTTCTTTTTCATGATTTCACCTCCTGGTAGAGCGCAGATTGCGCTGCATAGCTACGCTCTACCATAGTTCATTTGAATCCAGTTTAGGCTAGGGTGATGCTGCCGGGGGCGGCGCTGGCCGGTGAATGGTGCAATAGTCTTCCCCTTTCAGATTGTAGGTTGTCATGATCGGAACTGAAAAGTCACCTACTTTAATCGAACTAGTTTTCACTAACCACGTCGCCGGACAATCCTCCTCGCCTTCTCCCAAAATCCCTGAAAAGGTTTGTTCGTCTTGAGCGCACCCGTTCGGGTGGCAGTAGACTCCCTTCCAGGTCAGGGATGATCCATCACATGCGGCCAAAGCCAACGCAGCAAGAAGGCCCAAAAGTACCAGGGATAGACCCCGAAACATCGCACGCTCCTGTGCTAAAAGGATCCAAAGTCTGCCCAGAAAATGAGCTAAAATGTTAACTCGCTTACTGAGCAGACCTTGAGTAATTATGAAGTGAATTCCTGTGTTATCTCTCTGTTAAAGAACTTGCCGAATGGTGAATTCAGCCCGGTAATTATACTACAAAATTAACAAAAGTAAAATACTATAGGATATCAAAGAAGAGGTTATGCCACATGCTTCTTCATATACTCATATGCCGACCTGATTATCGATTCCAAAACCGCCAAATCCACATCCGAAAGCTTATTAATATACAAACATCCACCCATTCCGCTACCGCTCGTTTTATGTTTGCCTAATTTCTCCAAAGCCGGATTATCGTGATTCCCTTGCAACACATACAACGTTAAGTTCTGCTTCCGCGGCGAAAACCCCACCAACATCCAATCCCCTTCCTGAGCACTTCGTTCGGATTTATAATGATACTTTCCAAACCCTACAATACTCGTTCCCCACATCACCGCTTTTTCTCCGGTAACTTTTTTGAACATTTCCAACAGCGCCAACGCATCTTCACGCTTCTGCTGCGGCTCAACGGAATTCAAAAACTCTTTTGGATCTTGATCGGTAATTTTCGTTTTAGGTTCGGCCATAGGTTGATTATATCAAACCTTACGGAAACAAGGTTTCAAACGAAGGACTATGCTCGAGGATTTCTCGCAGAAAAATATTCTTGGCAAAACGGTCAACTATTCCGGCAGCCGTATCCGTCAGTTCATCAGGCAATCGTCGCATCGTTATGCGTTGGTACATCGGATGAATCAGCGCGAAACCGTATTCAACAGTTCTCACCGCCAAATTACTAAAACCCATTTCCCGGCATTTCGAACGCAACTGTGCTTTATGTTCACGTACAAGCCACTTTGGATCCTCTGTCGGATGTATCGATTGCAGCGCGTTATAGTAGTTTGGTATAGCCAACCGACCATCCAATTCCGCCCCGTTAATATCATCATCAATCTGAGCCAACATCGTTGTGTAATGCAACCCCACCAGCGCCCGGCGAGTCCGTGTCACATCGCTACCTGCATCGAAGAAAACTGAATATTTAGCCACCATCTCTTCAAAATTTCGCGGCATCTGAGCAAAGTTAAAACCAACTTCTTCTAATACCTGCGGACTCAGTAAAGACAAACAAAACGCCTCATACATAGCCACATCACAATGGACATGTTGCAGCTGTTGCTCCGGTGTCAGTTCACCTTGGTAGGTTGACAGAAACAAACTATCCCGGGAAAAATGACCAAAAGCAACATCAGCTTCTCCACACGGCACTGCCGCAAATTTTTCAAAATACCGTTTGTGCAAACGTTGAGACATCTCTACTAATGCATCTCGATGATCTGTAGCACCGACAGCTTTACGCTCAGCCGGTCGGCCAACATCAATATAGTCATTCAAGGCCGTCAGAGCCACCAAATACGCATCCAAGCCGCGCACCCTCTCGGCGATAGTACCCTGCAAATAATCGGGGAATAAACATTCCACTGCCGAAACAATCGTCGCCGTCGTTACGGGCAAAGTTAACCCAGGTTCTTTTCGCTTCTCAGCGGCCACAACCCGTCCAACTTCAATAAAAGAACTCACACCTTCAGAGAAACTTGCCATATCGCGAATTATACCATTACTAAGCAAAAAAGCATAAATATGATACAATCCGTTCTTAATATATGAACGAATTAGTTCGGGAAATTGGATATGCACTCCACAGCAGGATAGCGGTGGAAACCCGCCGCGCCCTGGCGCCTAATCAAACTCCGGGGCCTCGGAAACTTAATCCGCTACTCGGATGTTTACCGGAAGTCAGCACAGGACTTCTTGAATATATAGATACCGTCGCGCATCAGTTTCCTGAAATAGCGTTCTATCATGCCGGCGCTGCTATCTGTCAGGTTACCGATCCTGGGTTGGTGCGGCAAGTGTTGGCAGTGCAGCACGAAAAAACCCAGGCCATAGTTTTCCCGCGCACGGCCATGCGTTCCACCTTAGGCGAAGGAGTATTATTTAGCCAGGGCACCAAATGGCGCAACTCCCGCGAAGCAATGCAACCACAATTTCATCACGGGAAACTGGAAAATTTCGCCGATATTGTCCACTCGGTATTGGATGAAACAGTCGACCAACTCAAATCATACCAAGAAACCGGCGCTACCTTTGACCTTAACAACGCCATGTCCGAAATGACTTTAAAAATCGTTCTGCGATCACTCTTTTGTCAGGACCTACCGCTGCAGGATTACCGTTCCATCATCGACTTCACTATTAGATACAACGAGCTTTTTGTAGATACCCTCACTAAATCTCCTCTCTCACTTGTCAATCTGTTACTGGACAACAAATGGGACAAAAACGTCCGCAAGCTTCACGATATCGTCGAACAGGCAGATATCATTTTCGACCGGCTTATCGATCACCACCTCGAATATCCGCCCGGAACCTTTGACGACCTCTTATCACTATTTATGAATATTCAATTTGAAGGACAACCAAACACACGAGAACAAGTCAAAAACGAAATCCGCACCTTCATACTCGCCGGGCACGACACCTCTGCGCGAGGTTTAACCTGGCTCTGGTACAACCTTTCTCAAAAACCGGAATGTATCGCCAAACTAACAGGTGAATTACAAGCCACCGGTAAAAACGCGCGCGAATTAGGTCCGCATGATCTCAGAGAACTTCCGTACCACCGTGCCACCATTGAAGAAAGCCTGCGACTACACCCGCCTTCTTGGGTAAATTTACGCATGGCCAAAGAAAACCTGGCCCTAAAAAGTTCGAGCGGTAAGGATTATTTCGTCCCGCGGGGTACATACATTATTGTCAGTCCGTATGGCACCCACCGCAGCCCTGCGTATTGGGAAAATGCCGAACAATTCAATCCGGAAAGATTTCTTCTGCCGAATAGAAAAACAATCCACCCCGGCGCCTTCTTTCCGTTTGGCGGCGGTCCTCGTCATTGCATTGGCCAGGGCTTTGCTATGACGGAAATGCAGTTAGCAGTAGCACGACTTAATTCCGAATTTGCTATTCAAATAATTACCGGAGAAGTTGAACCAATGGCCTCACTTGTGCTTCGAGCTAAAAACCCCATTATGGCTAAAGTAACACAAAAAGAATAACTCACCACTACTTAACTGGATTCTTCTTTGTTATTATTAAATCGATGCTTAAGCGACTGCTCACTTTTCTACTGCTTCTATCACTCTCGATATTTATTTTTCCGGGCAAAGTCCACGCGGCGTATTCCCTTGCTGGAAGCAACTCCTTCACCGGAACCAGCAGCGTCGCCATGCCAATTACAGATTTACAAATTAGTGGCACCGGTACCGAACCAATCAATGTAAAACTATTAGTTACCAGTGGAACACTTTCCATGTCTACCACCACCGGACTTACCTTCGATGGCAGCTCCAGCGGTTCTACAATCTATTTCAGCGGAACACTTACCAATATCAATAACGCCTTAGCAACACTCACCTACACCAGAGCTTCAACCGGAACTGATACACTCGAAGTGTCACTGGTCCCGCGCGGTGAAGTTTTTTTTACAGACAATAACCACTTATATAAATTTATCTCCGGAACCATCACCGCCAACAGTGCCCGTACCTCAGCCGCAGCACAAACCGCATACGGGGCCACCGGCTATCTTGCCACTATCACCTCCCAAGCCGAAAACGATTTCGTTGCAAACCGTCTCCAGGGTGATGGGTGGATCGGTGGCAGCGACGCCACTTCTGAAGGCACTTGGAAATGGATCACTGGACCTGAAACCGACACAACCTTCTGGTCTGGCGCATCAGGTGGAAGCACCGTAGGTGGCAATTACGCCAACTGGGCCTCCGGCGAACCAAATGACTGGGGTGGCAACGAAGACTGTATCCAGTTTTATATCACCAGCCGCAACTGGAACGATCTACCTTGCACTGGAAACACCCTTTCCGGGTATGTTGTCGAGTTTGGAGCACCGGGAGATCTACCCAGTGTCGTCGCCAAAAATATTTCTATCACTACCAGTAACGCACCAACCGTGAACACCTTCAGCCCTCTGGATAACGCTACTAATATTTCCACCACCTCCAACCTTACATTGACGTTTAATCAAACTATCACTAAAGGTACGGGGAATATTCTCATTAAAAAAACTTCCGACAACTCCACCGTTGAAACCATCGATGTCACCAGCTCGCAGGTTACCGGCCAAAGCACCAGCACTATTACTATCGACCCAAACACTACACTCGATGAAAACACCTCCTATTACATCACTATCCCAAATACCGCTTTTAAAAATGGCAGCAACGCGTTTTATACCGGCATCTCCACAACTACTGGCTGGAATTTTACCACCGGAGATTTCACTAACCCCGGCTTAAGCAGCATAACTGCCACATCAATTTCTAATTCCGGAGCAACTATCACCTGGGCGTCTACCGAGAGTTCGTCATCCCGGGTAACCTACGGACTCACGACATCATACGGCACTCAAACCTCCGAAACAGATACCTCTCCACGCGTCACATCTCATTCAGTTGCATTAACCGGTTTACTCGCCTGCACGACCTATCATTACACTGTCACATCACGCGATGCTTCCTCAAATAGCAGCACTTCCTCAGATAATTCATTTACTACCACCGGCTGTGAGGCTAGCCAAACTCCAGTCGACACCAACACCGAAACCATAACTACAACAACCGGCGGAACAACTACTCTTGAGGAAAACAACAACGAACTGACCGTCCAGGCACCGGGCAATTTCACTACTGCCGCATCGTCGGTTGTAATCCAAATCAAAGCAGTCGAAAGTTCACCGGTATTAAGTGCAACCGGTAAACCAACCGAAGTCCCCTTACCGGTCGGCAATATCGTCTTCGATGTTAAAGCCATTATTAATGGAACAACCGTGTTAGATTCATTTGATCAACCGGTCACGATCACCTACCACTATACCGATGCAGATATCGTTGGCATCAAAGAAGAAACGCTCAGACTGTATCATTACCACAATAACACCTGGGAAGAACTCGACTCCTGTTATGTTAACCAGACTACCAACACCATTTCCTGCACCACCGACAGTTTCTCAATTTTCGCGCTGTTTGGGAAATCCATCAACAGCCCAACCGCTCAAGTTGCTACAACCAACAACGGTCCGGCCACATGCGGCTCATCCGTTCCGTCTACGCCCACACTATTTCAAATTGACGCAGCTCAAACCCAAGCCAAGGTATACCTCTCACCCGTTAGTAATCCGGTTACCAACTACTTTATTTCCTACGGATACTCACCAAACGAAGAACGCTTTGGCACCTTCACCAACCTAAACCAGTCTACGGGAGTTCTTTCATACACCGTCAACTTTTTAAGTGCCAACACCACCTACTATTTCAAACTACGCGCCTACAACGACTGCATGCCGGGCAATTGGAGTAACGAGATGAAGATCACCACCCATAAACGCTTATCCGGCAGCACCGTGTACTATAAAAACTCACCCACACACACGCTCTCGGTTTTCCCCAGCCCGCTCAAAAACATTCCCTCCGTTCTCATATCGCAAAACAACACCTCCCGCATTCTCGGAGCTACAACCGGCACTACCTGTGAATATACTGTCCAATCGGGTGATTCACTCTGGACCATTGCATCCCAAAAACTCGGTGCCGGCTGGAAATACCAATCGATCATGGAGCAAAACAATTTAAATTCTACTTTCTTGAAGACAGGCTCCGTCTTAAGAATTGGCTGTTAATACTTTAAAAGTAATGCTTGTTCTCATCGCAGTAGTTTGTTCTACCTTAATTCTCTCGAGCCGTATCTTATCCGCATCGAGGTTATCTAACAATCGAAGTCCTTTGCCAATCAAAACCGGCATAATATCTACCGACAATTCATCACATAATCCCGCATTGAGACATTGTCGGATCGTATCCGGCCCACCGATTACCTGAACCATTTTTTCTCCGGCAGCTTTCCTTGCTTTTGCCACAGCACTTTCAATACCATCCGAAACAAACGTTACGCTCAGTCGACCATTTCCTTGAGGATACTTTTCAGGAGGAGTATGCGTTAAAATAAACAGCGGAACCTGAAATTCATAATCATCATTAATCCATTCAAACGGATCGGCCATTTCATATACATGCCTGCCCATTACCACTGCACCGGTGTTTGCAATCATCTCTTGGAATGAATGAACAGTATGCAACTCTTCAAAGTCAGTATACAGTCTATCTACACTGCCGTTACTGTCCTGAACAAATCCGTCCAGTGACATCGTCATACCTGCAACTACTTTACTCATAGAGGAATTATACCAAAGTTAGGATTTCCACAATATGCGGTCAATCGGACCTTTTTGGGACTGTAACTTTATATTCTCATACGACTGCCGCACAATTTGTTCAAGTACTGTCATATCAACATCGCTAAGTCGTTTAATATAAATACAATATCCGGTAAGAGTGTGCTTCCCCAACTTCGCCAGTAACACCGAATAACGTGCAGTCCCATCCATCAGGTAAATAGTAATCTTCCCTTTGCGTGGATAAAAACCAATCACCAGAGCATCACCTTCCCGGCCACTGTCATATTTGTAATGATACGTATCGAAACCGAGAGTTCCTTCATTCCATTTTTGCGGGATATGTCCACTTATTCGCTGCATCATCGCCAGTAATTTATGACTGTCTTCAATAGTTTGCGCATCGGTAAGTGAATCAATATAATCTGCAACTGAGCTGTCAGATTTCATGTATTAGTTTTCCTTTCGTGTCATACTTCATCCACGGTTTCGCCAATTTTCCCGCCACAAAATATCCCGTCTTTAGTTTAGTTGCATCCCTGCGATACCATTTCCAATACCCTTCACGTTTTCCATCTTTAAGCTTTCCTATTGCATGAATTGATCCATCTGAATAATACGTAACACTGGAAATCTTCATAAGACATTGTATCTGATATGTGTCACAAAGCTGGTTCCACTCACTTCAATTGGTTCAAGTTTAAGATTAGGCACTCCTTCGAAAAGTCGTGACCCTGTTCCGATCGTTACCGGCACAATATGTAACCACAGTTCATCAATAAATCCGCCGGCCAAATATTGATTTATCGTGCTCGCGCCTCCCATAATCTTAACATTCCTATTCCCGACAGCCTCTTTAGCCTGTGTGAGAGCCGACTCAATACCATCAGTTACAAAGAAAAATGTCGTTCCACCTTCCATATTAATCGGTGCACGCGCTTTATGAGAAAGCACAAACACCGGAGCATGGTACGGAGGATCGTCACCCCACCACCCCTTCCATTCAGGATTATCACGTCTGTCACGAGGCCCAAACATGTTACTCCCCATAATAAACGCACCCGCATCAAGAATAGCGTCAATTTCTTTGGTATGTTTATGCTTTTCGGGTTCGGCAAACATCCAGCGATCAAGTAAATCGGCGTCAAAATTATCTCCAAACGGGTGTTCAAAACTCTGGTTCACACCGGCGCCAAACCCGTCCAAAAAAATAGTCAACCCTGCAGTAACTTTTGTTTTATTCATAATTCTTGAGCTAGCCCAATGAGAATTCCTTCGGGTCCACGGATATAACAAAGCCGATACGAATGCTCATATTGGACCACTTCACCAACTAGCTGTGCACCTTTCTTCTGAAGTCTTGTTAAAGTATCGTCGATATCCTGTACAGTAAACATAACCCGCAAGTAACCAAGCGCATTTACTGGAGCATTCCGATGATCGGCAATAACAGACGGAGCAATAAAACGCGAAAGCTCCAGGCGACTATGCCCGTCCGGGGTAACCATCATCGCAATCTCTACTCGCTGATTACCCAAACCCGTCACTCTTCCGGCCCATTCACCTTCTACCATACCGCGTCCTTCCAGTGTCAGACCGAGTTCGGTAAAAAAGGCAATCGCCTCATCGAGAGACTCCACAACAATACCGACGTTATCCATCCGTTTCAAGTTAGATGCGCTCATCCTTCTACCTCTACCTGAAATCCGCCATACGCCATTCGCTTCATATCTACAGGCATCTCAAAATCTTTAAAATCCATCTGTCCCATTTCCTCCATAACCTTAGCATTCACTTCATCACGATGTTCTTTTGAGTTAAAAACAATAAACGAAAACCAGACGTTCTCATCACCACTGGCACCCATAACTTCCGGAAAAGCACGTGACTTCTCATCACCCATTTCCTGAGGAGCAAGTTCACTGCCACGGCATTCATAGTACTCCAGCGCACCATGCTTCATCCACGACTCCTTACCCATTTCAGCCATTTTCTTGTAGTCCTCCTCTTTACCCTTAGGAACAACCAGTACAAATCCGTCTACATATTTTGCCATATAAAATTCCTTCCTTTTACTAATAAAATATATTTTATTCTGAAACCGGACTCCAATTTTTAATATTCTTCATCAATTCCCTACACTCATCTCGCAACACTCCGCCAGCAACCGAAATACTTCTGCCATCAAAGGTAACTAATCGCTTACCATGCTCCTCGGCATGATAATCTCTCAACTCATACGGATTCGGCTGAACATCTTCTTTGTAAGCACCAAAAACAATCCGGGACACCCCGGACCATCCTGCACAACCAAGACACATCGAACATGATTCTAACGTTGAATAGAGAGTACACCCGGATAAGTCTAAACTACCAAGTTTTTGGCATGCATTGCGTAAACACTCAGTCTCACCATGAGCAGAGGGATCTTTCTTAGGCCAAACTAAACTCCATCCGGTAGAAATAACGTCGTCACCCTTTACAAGAATAGCTCCAATCGGCGCACCTCCCGCAGCCTGTGACTTCTTCGCTTCCTCAATAGCTAATCTAACATAGTATTCATACTTGTCATTCATAATGTAATTATATCGTAGTTGGAAGATTTGAGATAATACTAAAAAAGGGCTTCATAAAGCCCTTAAAAATCTGCTCCCCGACTGGGACGTTATTCGGACTGAGATGTACTTGAGAAATTATTTTTTATAGTTTGTTTCGGCTTCTATTTGCCTCATCAGATAGAGATAACTCTATGACAAACTACAACACGAGGAAATTATGAAACTATACTTAAAGCAAAAAACTAATTCTTCGACTTTCGTCAAAGCAAGTCTTATGCAATGAGCATATGTTCATCGCTTCCTCGTACTGTAGTTTGTATAAAACCCTTCGATTGTTTCGCGCAATGCGCAAGTACAATTCTTTAGTCGGGAGGGCCAAAGACAAAACTTTCAGATGCGACTACTCCGCCCAGGGATCGAAATCAGTTTCGGTAAGTTCTACCACTCGCGGATGCTTCTGCAGCTCGGCAAGTTCGACCTCCGAAACGTTTTCGAAGAAACATCCTGCATAAGAGACAACCATTTGGTCATCCCTCATCTGGTTGAGCTCAACAATCGCGTCGGGATAGAGCGGCTGCTCCATTCCACCGTGATTTATGAACCACTGCTTCTTACCTTCGGCTACAGCCTCGGCGGGAGTTAACGATCGCGGCACGATGATCCAGCCGTGGCCACAAATCAAGGCTCCAGCATTGAGCGGGAACTCGTCTTCGAATCGCGAGATCACACAACCCCAATAATTTTTGCCGGCGGTCTGATTGGCGATGTTCGATGCGTTCATTATTTTTCCCTTTCTTAGCTAAGACTGCTTGCAGCGAAAGTGCTACCGCTTTGTCTTAAAAGACCCTTAATACATTCGAATTTAATCAAATGCATAAAGGGTCTTTCATTACTAAGAAAGAAGATAAACTACATATTTTGAGGAAGATATAAGCTAAAAAGCTAATCCTCGTGTTGTAAAAGAACACTTATGAGCTCAATTGAGCTCAATCTTAATTACATTCATAAGTTCAATTTGAGCTTAGAGTATAACTAAGATATGTTTATTATATCACAAAATAGGGAAAAAGTAAATTACTATAGGTTATTTGCTCCCCGACTAGGATTCGAACCTAGAACCTTCTCGTTACATGAACCCCACAAGTTTCCTAGTGGCATGGACTATCTCATCACCATACTTAAAAAGCACAGGTGTCAGGCGTATAGTCTCTGAACCTTCAATACGCAAGAAGCGTAAAGCTTGGCTGCGGATTACCATAATCTTTCGATCGTAGGCTTCCCGACAGTTAACCCAATTTTCACTTCAGGATTTCTCCAGAAGGCTGCATCAATCTACAGCGAGCCGCTCTACCGTTGAGCTATCAGGGAATATTAACTTTTACCGTGCTTTAAGCACGATGCATCCTGAATTCTATCACCAAAAACAGCAGAAATCCACCCCATAATTTGACGCTGTATATCTGAGCAACTGAACCTAATAGAAAACACTCCATAAGAGTGTATATTTTTTCTAATTTTCTGTGAATCAATCTTATTTTTTACTATATAAGTTTTATGGAATTTAGCCTTAGAAATACCCGTTAGTTGAGACCAAAATTCCCTTGCAGCTTCTATATCTAAACCTTCATGAATCCAAAGTGCACCTCTAAATCTATCTTCAGGGACCTTCGCAAATTGCCGTAACCAGCCCATCATAAACTCGATTATCCGAGGATCAGAATTTGCGATACCTCCCTTCCCATCGGCTTTATCACCTTCACCCAAATAAATAGCGATACCTGCCAACAACCTGTCCCTTTCAGAAATCGCACCTAGTTCATTTTTTGCATGTAAAAATATTTGCTGAGTTTTATTAATTCTGTAGGAACGTTTATTTTCAGCTGCAGCAAGAGAACCCTTTTTTTGACCGTTAATTTTTGTAGTAATAAGCCGGTTTCTCTGTTCATCAGTTAATACTATATCCCTACACCAACGACTTAATGTGTCTTTAGAAACTTTAACCTGTAATAAAATCTCATTATAAGAAAGACCTTTACTTCTTAATTTCTGAGCAATAATTCGTTCTTCCAATTTCCCTGAATAACCCATGTCTATTTTATAAGATACGAAACAAGGATATACAAGTATATATTTCTAGATCCACTATTTGATAATTGCATCTAAATCCTAATTATTGCTAAAGTAAAAGAAGATGAAAAACTCTTTTAATGTCAAATTTGCGCTAACCGCCATCGCAGTGGCTTTAATCCTCACCGGATTGGTTTTCACCGAAGTACTCCAGAGCAATGCTAAAAAAGAATACCTCCGTAAAGCCGAAATTCAGCGCAAACTCGAAGACACCGCCCCCGCTCTTCTCCAGAAAGGCATCGATAAAATCCTCGGCGCTCAAGAGTTGAGCTTTTCAATGACCGAAACCTTCAGTGCTTTTGGCTGCGAATATACCACCATTTATGAAGGCCGGATTAAGGATGGCGAACAATACGCCAAAAATAACGTCAAATACGATAATAACGCCGTATTAAAAGATATCTGTCCCACTCAGTATAACGAAGTTATGTCCAATCTGTCAGGCGAACACTATTGGAACACCGCCAGTGATTCATACGAATATTCACCCGTCGACCAGCCAACCGAGTACCGCCAGCAGTTCTTCCGGGAAAATGTCGTCAACGCCAGTATTCAGGAAGTCTATGAAAACCCCACCAATATCCTGATGCGTACCAAATATACCAAAGACGACCAGGTCACCACGTACACCATAACTATAAACAAGCAAACCGAATCAATTCAGAAAATTACCTTTACCCGCTCGGGCGATTCATCGCTCACCTCGGATACCGGTGACATCATCTTCATCTACGATGTCGACGAAGTTGCCCCGGCCCGGGGATAATTAACTGTTCTTAATTTTTTCTTCAATGTGATCCATTGTTTGTAAAAAAGCTTTTTCGATATCAATGTTGTAGCGCTTTGAAAGCACCAACACACACCACAAACAATCTGCCAGCTCATGGGCCAATCGCTCATCTATATTTTCAAGTTTACGCACACCCTCTTTCGCCATGATTACTTCCATTAATTCACCAATATCCGCCACAAACCCTTCCATAATATTGAGGTTAGTCCACGGAGTCCCCGACCGTTTTAACTCCAACTCCGAATACTTCTCCCGAATCTCAATCGCCCGCGCAGCTAAATCTTTAATGTCCATATGCCTCCTATAAAAAATGAGAGCTATCTGCTAGATAACTCTCATTGTACTACGCTATAGAATGTTCAGTCTCCTGGAAATATTTTCCTGAGCTTAGGTTATTCAGCGACATTCTTTGCCATACCTTAGCGGCAAAGCATAGGTTTAAAGGCTGAGACAAAGTCGAAGCGTTAACCGTGTCGCTGAATACCCAAGCGAAGGGAAGAACTTAATCTATATAATCTTTCAATTTTTTAGATCGGCTCGGATGACGCAACTTCCGCAGCGCCTTCGCCTCAATCTGACGAATACGTTCTCGAGTCACACCAAATTCCTTTCCAACCTCTTCCAGCGTTCGGGATTTACCGTCAATCAACCCAAACCGCATCTCAATAATCTTGCGCTCACGATCAGTTAACGTAGATAAGACTTCCCAAATATGTTCACGCAATAAACCATGTGCAGCTTCGTCTTCCGGCAACGGCTCGTTGGCTTGCACGAAATCTCCCAGGAAGCTGTCCTCATCCTCTCCAACCGGTTTTTCCAGAGAAGCCGGCTCTTGAGACACCTTAATAATCTCACGGGCCTTCTCGGGCTCTATACCCATTACTTTGGCCACTTCCTCTGGCGTTGGCTCACGACCCAGGTCCTGCATCATCTTACGTGATGTACGAACAAACCGGTTGATCGTTTCCACCATATGCACCGGAATACGAATAACACGAGCCTGGTCAGCAATCGCACGGGTAATCGCCTGACGAATCCACCACGTCGCATACGTAGAGAATTTGTATCCGCGTCGCCAGTCATATTTTTCAACCGCACGAGCCAAACCAATATTTCCCTCCTGAACCAAATCCATCAAACTCATACCACGACCAACATATTTTTTGGCAATTGAAACTACCAAGCGTAAGTTAGCTTCAACCAGTCGGTCATATGCTCGCTTATCTCCCTTTTCCACTTTCTTCGCCAAATCAATTTCCTGTTCAAAAGACAACAGCGGAATGCGTCCGATCTCACGCAGGTACATACGTACCGGATCGGTTACAAAACCCTCATCAACCGTTGAAAGCACTTCCAGTTCTTTCTCAAGTTCCGAAGTACTCTTAACCGTATCTCCAGCCACTTCACTGGAAGTCTCAAACACATCAATCGACTCGGTGAGTAACTTGAGATACAAATTATCTAAGTCTTCTATGAAATATTCAGGCTGAGTATAGATTTCGAGAATATCATCCTGAGTAACAAAACCTTGCTTTTTACCTTTTTCAAGTAACTTCTTAATCATTCCGTTAACCACTTTAGGGTTAAGCACGGGAACGTCTTTGGTAACCTCGGCAGCAGGTGCTGCAGCAGTACTAGACATGCAATACTCCTTCTTTCGGTATCCCCAGAGAAAAAAGACAAAAAAATGAATTCTCCAGGAATCCAATCACTAAATTACAGCTTTTGCAATTTGCTCAAGCGTACAACAAGCATATCAACTTGCTGTTGTAAATGCGATATCTCGTCAGCCGTTCCTGAAAGCTCATTTTGCTTGATCTCAAGCGAAAGTACGCGCATTTGCTCGCGGATCATCATTTCTTTCAGGTTTTTAATAGTCAGGAACAATTCGCTACGCAACGCTTCGTCGCCTTCGGGCTCAATATCAATCAGGAAAATTTCATCAATGATTGGAATAATATCGCTCGTAGCACCTGCTATAAAATCCTGTACAAAACTCTCGGGATTAGCTATAAAGAAATCGACAAAATGAGTATACACCTCTTTGACCTTTTTGTCATCTATATCCTCTATCTTCAGCTTTTTCTCAATCCCCTGGACCGGCAGATGCAGGCGCATCAAAAGGGAGATAAAGTACCACTCCATCCGACCTTTTTTTGCCTGGTAGTCCACTGCATACCGGTCAACCTCTTTCTGCTTCGCCCGGTTGGACAATTCTTCCAAACTGACAGTTTTAGGAAGCACCGGCCTGGTGGCCTTCGACTGTAGAACCACCTTAGCAGAGTCCTTAACTTTCCCTGAATCACCAACTGATACACTTTGTCCTAGTTTAATCAACTCTACCTCTGAAATACCTAAATGAGTACTCAATTTCTGGAGATAATGCGACCGTATAATCATATCCTTAATTCGCGAAAGCTGAGGCATTACCTCCCGTATGAAGTCACGCTTACCCACCGCATCCTTCACATCGTACCGCTTCATGCCGCTTTGAATTATATAGTCGTAATACGGAACAGCCTGCTCCACTGCATCAATCCAGTTTTGAACTCCCTTACGGATGCATTCATCCGGATCCTTACCGTTTTTTATTTGTATAACTTTTATCTCCATTCCCTTCTCTTCAGCCAAATAGATAGCCTTTCTCATTGCCATGTCCCCAGCCTTGTCCGCATCAAAACACAACAGCAAACGATTACATAATTTCCCCAGCATGGTAATCTGCTCTTCCGTTAAAGCTGACCCTTTTACTGCACACACATTCTTTACACCGACACGGAAAGAAGACAGCATATCCATTTCACCTTCCACCAAAATAGCCTCACCTTTACGTCGGATAAACTCCTTCGCCTGGTAAAAGCCAAATAGAAACTCCCGCTTATGGAAAATAGCTGTCTCCGCCGAGTTAATATATTTGGCAGTCTTATCCGTACCCAACACACGCCCGGCAAAACCTACTACCTGACCTGCTTTATCAAACAAAGGGAACATCACCCGTCCACGAAACATATCATAAAATCCGATACCTTTATCACTCTTAACACCCAATCCACCGGCAATAATTTCTTCTATTGTAAAACCCTTCTTAAGTAAAAAATTTCCCAAACCATCCCAGCTCTTTGCCGAATACCCCAGCTGAAACAGCTCCGCCACATCATTCTTATCGGCCTTACCAGCCACAGGAATACTCTCACCAACCACCACACCCCGCTTCTCCAAATAATCCCGGGCTTCCTGCCCAACTTCATGCTTCACCAGCAAAAAATGATAGTACGCTACTGCCGCATCATGCATTTCATACAAACGTTCCCGTAAATCATTCTCCTGCCGGGACTGTTTACTCTCGATCTTCTGTATCTCTACTCCGGCTTCATCTGCCAATACTTTTACCGCTTCCGGAAACGTTAGTCCATCATGTTGCATCACAAAAGTGAACAAATCTCCGGATACTCCGCATCCGAAACATTTAAATATCTGTCTATCAGGTGAAACATTGAATGAAGGAGAATTCTCTCCATGAAAGGGACACAAACCGGTAAAGTTTCGCCCTGCTTTTTTAAGTTGTATACTGCGCCCAATATAGTCAACAATATCTATCTTGTCTTTTATCTGTCGGATCTCGGTCTCGCTTGCCATACCCCAATATTACCAGAAAACAGTTAACACAAAAATATCCTATAGTATTTGACTATTGGATATTTAGGAGTATAATAGATAGTGCCTCCAAAAGGCTATTTACCTCAACTGAGGTAGACAAGCTCAAAAGAGGCGCGAGCTCAAGCTCAACTTGAGTTCACAGTACTTTAACAAGAGAACATGCAAAATAAGCTAAAACACTTCCCCAACCCGGTAACCTACAGGATTTTGAGCTCAATTGAGCTAGATTGAACTCAGTATCCTGTAGTTTGCTCGGGTAATCAAGGAGGTGTAAACACCTACCCGAAAGTGACAAATCGTCACCGCAAATTGCAATCGAGGTCGTATGCCTCAGGATGACTTATTCAGTAGTAGCCGTTTTAAAACAACAAGGACAACACAATGCCAACCCAACTCCGCTACCTGCTCGCCGCCATCTTGCTCGCGCTCGTCGTCGTTCTGCCCGCGGCTGCACAACCCTCAACACCCCCCGCAAACCCAGAGCCGACCACGATCGAGCTGAAACCGGCCTCGAAGACCATCACCGTAACCGTTCCCGCCAACGCAACGTTCGAGCAACGCCATGCCCTTATTAAGGCTGCCGCGCCTCAGAACGAGCTCGTTCGGATCCACCTCGTGATCGACAAGACGCTGGCTCCCAAGCCCGCCATCACGACCGCCGAGGCCAACCCGATCGCTGCATCCCACGCTGTCAGCTACACTATGCAGTGGAACCGGCCGGTGTTCAACAACTACAGCAGTGCTACGCCTGAAGACTTGTCGCCCACGCTCACGTTCAATGTGTACACCGATACCGTAGGGCTCTCGCTCTACAGCTGGATCAACTACAAGAACATCGAGCGCGGGGAGAGTGAATTTTACGTCGATTTCGACTTCGTTAACGTCACTGTCACCGGATCCGGCTCAATCCAGCTACATCTACCCACATATACCCCCAAGGCAGGATATGAGCAGGACGCTCAGTTCAATGCGTATCTCGGCGAGTACACCACTAACGGCTGGCTGAAGCAATCAACCATCCACTTCTACTCGCACGTCAAGCACATTTACTCGCCCGTCGCCCTTAGTTAGCAGCTTATCCGAGGCAGTTGAGCCACGCACACACGCTTACGCGTGGCTCAGCTCCTCGCAGGAGAAACCAAATGGAGTTTACTAAGCCCTTGAGTCTTGAACTCATTCGTAGCGTATTTCCCTATTTAGCCTCAACCTGTACATGTTCTCTTGTCCCATTTTAACCTCAAATAAGCTCAAATCTTATCCAAGCTCAATTTTAGCCTAAATATAACGAAATAATAACCTATAGTATTGACATATAGGACAAAATATGGTAATATACAAGATGCCTCACCGAGGCTACCAGTTCAAATAGAACCGTCTAGACTCAGTTGAGGCTAGGAAGAGAGCGCAAGCTCAACTTCCGCACCTTAACAAGAGTGCTTAGCAACAAGTCAGAGTTACACGCTCGGCTAGCACAAATGAGCTCACGCTCATCCGCTATCCAATGGGCAACTACCTCTGAAATAGCAACATTTTTTGAAACCAAATCCTCTTTCTCCCATTACAGCGGAATTCTGGACCTCATAATTGAGATTCGGTATTCCGCTGCAATGAAGATTGAGTAAACTCCTTAGTTTGGAGAGCTCCTTGAACGCAAGTTCAAGAACTTCGTTATAGATCCAGCGGCCCGAGACCCTTCTCAACGACGCAAGTCGAAAAGATATAGGTCATATTTCCGCGCGGACTTTTCGACAAGTTTACAAGCAACCGAACAAGGAGCAAACACAATGGAAACCCTCAACCGCAACCGCACCAAGCTCATCATCGCCGCCATCGCCATCATTTTCGCCATCTCTGCGCTTCCGCTGGCTGACTATTACTTCGGTACCAAGGTCACACCAATGACCAGCTACCAGCAGCCGACCGCCGCCCCGACCGCGGCCGCCCAGCCGACTAACGATCCCGTTGGTACCCCCAGCGAGAACGACCACAGCCTGCTGAAGGTGGCCTTCGACGACGAGCCGATCACCGTGATCACCCCGACCGAGACCATCTCCTACGAGTTGGATCTCCTCCGGCTCTTCAACTACCAGCACGGTGACGTGTTCACAGGCAATGATGACATCAGCGTTTCAATGGAAACTTTGGACGGCGACCCTGCCACAACAATCGTGTTCGACACCAGCTCAGACCAGCTCGGCGCCACCGACCTCGACAAGCACACCACCACCTTCGGCAAAGGCCTCGCCATCAACAAGAGCGACCACTCGATCCACGCTGACGGCGGTGCTGTGATCACCTTCACCCTGACGACCTCGACCTTCGTGTCTGACGTTCAGGTTGTCGACCTGGATCGCGGCGCTATGCGAGTTGTTGGCCTAGATGAGAAAGGCAATGAAGTTTTCCGGCAGAGCATGAGCCCCGACGCTCAGTTGATCAAGACGATGGCTGTCAACACGACGGTCAAAACGCTGATCATCCGGGTCAAGGACAGCTTTGTGTTGTTGCCACACTTCCGTGCCTTCTCCTCCGGCGAGCTGCGCGCCTTCTGGCTGCCGAAAACCCTCGGTGAGTGCACCAGCACCGCCGAAGAGGCCGCGCAATACCCCGATAAGCCGAGCTGCAACTAGCAGTTCACTCGCCCTTCGGACTAACCGCCGCCAAGATGGAGCACGCGCTCACCACCACGCCGAGTGCGTGTTCCATCTACAATTGATTTCAAAATGTTACGAAAAAATAGAAAGGAAGAAAGACAATGAAGAATCTAAAGCGTTTTAGCTTTACCATTTTTCCCCCGTCCGCCCGAATTTTCTAGCTATCTGCACTCTTGTTACCGATTTTACTTATCCCCAATTAACGTATATTTATTACCTACCAAATTTAGCATTCTTTAGTGCTAACGGAACATATTGTTTATACTCGTCATTCTGAGGTTGGCCACCGCTGCTTGGAGTAGTAACCATATCCATCAATTGCGCCAATATTCCCAAGGTATAATCAACAACCTCCGCTTGATCATAGACTCCCTGATCACCTTTTAACGGCGCATTAGGATTACGTGCATTCGAAAAATCTGGTGCTCGAACCGAACCATTCTCAGGGTACGTCATCGCATCACCTTGCCCATTCTTAATTCGACCTCGCCCCCATAGACGAAGCAACACTTCATCCATAACACTTTTATTAATTGCCTGATGATCTAATGCCAATAAATGCCCCAATTCGTGCATTAAGGAGTGAAAAGTTTCCATACAACTCCGAGTTACAACCAAAATACCGTATGGACGCATCGCATCTGCCGAGTCAAACCCCTTAGCCATAATATAACTATTTCCGCACGATGCGTTATCCTCAACCACAATAACAATAATATCTGCACCCAACTCTTTTCGTTTACGCTGCACATTTTCATCTTGTTGTACTTTATCGCGAATTTGCTGCAATGATTCCTTTGTTTCATCAAAACTAAGCGTACCTGGACGATCTACTGCGCCGAGTGAATGAACACGACCATTAATTCCGTCACGGGCAAAGCCCTCGTTAATTTCAGCAGTAGCAATATTAAAACCACCCAAAAAACCCGGATGCGTTGCTGATACCTTAGCACTTGGAATAACAGCCCACTGAATTATACGATCATTAGTTACACCAAACTCAGGATTAAAGGAAGTATCCACTCCCTGAGGAACAGATTGAACCTGCGGAGATCCGGAAGCTGGAGGAATATCTGCATCAATTTCAGGTTCCAGTTGTCGTGGTGGACGCTCTTCAACAGCAACAACATCTGTTTGGCCGGGGACACCTTCCAAAATGTAGGTAGTGCCATCTGCAGCCACAACTTTTCCTGCATTAATCGAACCGTCGGGATTAGTATCAATGTAGGCCGCCGTGCCTTCAACACCATTGACAGTACCCGTTAATATACCGGTACCTGTTAATGCAGCAGTTGAGGTTAAAGGTTCCGAGATTCGGGTACGCAACTCTTCCCCAAATGGATTTATTGCTACAGTACCATCCTTAAGAGCATTTTCATCGACTTGCACAATAGCTCTCCGTGTTGCTGCAGAACTAAGTGGAGGCAAAGCTCGACTCACAGTATTTAATACATCACCCGAAACATCTTGGAACAGCGGCGGATATACATAATCCAACTGCTTATTAACCGCAAAAACTCCTGCAACTATAGACAGTACTAAGGTTGCAGAAATGATAGGTATTGTCCACGATCGAATCTTCTCTCTAATTCTATTGGACTCATCAGATTCAAAAACAGCATGCTCAAATGCATAACGCAAATAGACACGCTCCTTAAAGTCCTCCTCTGATTCACCCGGCATGCGCTGTATGTACTCTGGCTCAGTTAAGTTCCCTCGTCCTTTTTTATTTTTTGACGCATTAGACCAAGACTCTTTAACTAAAGCAGCAACTATATCTCGAGAATCCTTTGGCTCAAGCAATCTCCCTTCTTTTACAGCTTTAATTTCATTCTTAGAATACTTAAGTCGAGTCTTTCCATCTAATTTAATTCGCTCTTCATCCTGTTCAAGGAAATCTTCTTCAACAAAAGAAAACAGTTCTAATGCCATACGTTTTCTTATCTCTTGTAACATGAAACGCTCTTCATCTTTTAAAGTCTGGGTACTGTGTCCATCGACCAATTCGGACCGAACTTCGGGATCCAGTGCTACTGCTGGTCGAGAAACATTATCGATCCAACCCGCCAGCGCGACATAAGATTCAACTACTTCCTTAAAGCTAGATAGCTTCTCCTCAGCGAATAAATCTATTTCAAATCTACCGAAGTTATTAAGTACAAAACCGGAGTCAGTTACCTGTACAAACATACCAACTCGATCTAATATTTGAGAAATACTTTCTTGATTATCTATGTGTGAATTCCGTTCAACATAGTTACGACCTACCCGGTCCACATACTCAAGTGTACGCGTCCCAAGATGCTTCGCTGATTCGGCTATACGGTGAGGTACTCCTCCACTATTTTCGACAGACATAGGCCGGTGAATTATAACATTTACTATAAGATAAGTAAATGATCTACATATAACCTGACGAAAAAGAGATATTAATCGGACAAAGGGTTGACAATTCACTAAATGTATAGTAGAGTTTATAGGTCATAATACCCTAACTCAAGGGCCGCTTCACTACTGCTGCTCCAGCCTTAACAAGGCGAATCAGCAATTTTGGTAATACCCGAATAAAATACGAAACTAATAAATCCGAAGTGAAGACAGGAAAACGCCTTTTGATAAGACCTATAGTGTTGACTATTATGACAAAATGTGGTATTATGATGCTACCTTAAATGAGCTTAGGCTCAAAATGAGTTAAAAAGCGCTTTTAAGGTAAGTACATTTACAAGAGAGCAATAGCAAAAGTCTACAGTAGTCTGGATGCCTACGGTACCGGTTTACCCGCCCCGTTAAGCAATATCCTCCCGCCTGTAGCATTCCGATACTAAACAATTCCCTTCACTACCTACGAACAGTGGAATTCTGCGAATAAGTAATCTTGTTCCCGGGATTCCACTGCTCAGTAGGAAAAATAGTGAAAGGAGGATGTTCCTACAACGACCACGTACGTCGTGAGCAGTTTACATAGCAGGCTGGTCAAGTCCTATCGACATGGGAATGTCCAATCCGACAAGGTAGAGTGTGGCAAGTATCCACATCTATCAGCGTTGGTGCGGAATATACCATGAAAGCAGGAGGAGATCTTCTGTCCGCCCGTCGTATCTCATATCGGCCGATAGAACTGAAGGATGTGCAACCATGCGTAACAAACGCAACAACCGTAACCCTTTGCGGAACCCGTGGTTCCGCCGGACGAGCATCGCGATTCTCGTCGCGTTGGCGCTCGCCAACACCTTTCAGTGGGTGACTCTGGCGTCAGCTGCCGGGCACTTTAACTTTGAGGTGATCCGCAGGGATGAGAAGGGCTGGGAAGTTCGCGTCACCAACCCCGGGTGCCCCGAGGGTTGGAACTACAAGACGAAGAACTTGAGCGGCTCGTGGGAAGACGGGGATAACGGGGAAACAGCGCGCGCCTGGTGCGAGCGTGAAGTTCCCGATCCCAAGGATCCGACCAAGACCATCAAGGAGAAGTGCTGGGAGAGTTCGAAGTGGGTGGATAACCCCAACACGAAATCGCCCACGCGCGACCCCAACGTGCCCACCCGGACGCCGCGCCCCACGGTCGACTGCCCGCTCTGCACCGAAACGCCGACGGAGGAGGAGAAGACCGCCACGCCGACCGAGGAGGAGAAGACCGCCACGCCGACCGAGGTGGAAAAAACCACCACGGCCACACCTCCCGGCGGCGGCGACACGGCTACCCCCCAGCGTACGGCGACCAGCACTTCCACAAGCACAAGCAACACGGCCACGCCGACCCGCCGCCCGCCCGGTGGTGGTGACAACCCGACCGCAACGACCATCGTGACGACCTACCTAGACGCCCGCGTCCTCGCGGCTTGCCGCGCGGATACCGGCCTGGGGGCTGACGTCGACCTCTATGTGTCGCCCAACCTGGCGAAAGCCTATAACCTCGGCGACAGCGTCAGCATCTACGCCCAGTACAGCGGCGGCACCGAGATCGTGGTCGTGACGAAAGTTGGCTCAACGGACGACGGCTCGATCCACTACCGCGGTACGCTGCAGAGCGCGCGCAACGAGGTTCACTTCCTCAGCGTGGAGTTCGACAAGGTGTACAGCGTCAATGTCATCCCGTTCTGCATCACCGCCAGCACCGCCACCGTCGGCACCAGCGCCACCAAGACCCGCACGCCGGTCATTCCCCGCCAGGAAGGCTCAATCACACCCAACGCCGGCTTCGCAGCCGACGTTGACATGGCAGCGCTCCTGGCCGAAAACCCCACGATCGGGATGGTCGCCGTGAACGTGTTCGATCCCGAACACGCCTACGACCTGGCCTACCTGGCCGGAGCATTGATCAGCGCGCTGCTGGCAATCCTCCTCACCTGGTACGACCGCCAGCTCGCCGCCGCCAAGCCCCGCCGCCGCGTGACCGCCTAGTATCGGAAACCACTCACATCGGACGTCGTAAGATTTCCATAGCCGCAAGGTGATGTGAGTGTTATCCTGGCTTCCAGCCGAGTAAAACTGATGCCGTCTTCGAGACGTCATAAAGATACTCGGCTGGGACCAGGCGCTAGAAGCAATAGTAGAGAGGAATTCCTCAAGTCGATTGGGGTAATCCCAAACTTCTTGACCTTCTCGCACC
Source organism: uncultured Gammaproteobacteria bacterium (assembly GCA_964403585.1). Taxonomy (GTDB): domain Bacteria; phylum Patescibacteriota; class Microgenomatia; order JALYQM01; family JALYQM01; genus JALYQM01. Next base: position 36,814 of record CAYOFQ010000002.1, read on the forward strand.
GCTATTGCTCTCTGTTTCCGCTTGATTTTAAGTTCAAGAATTTGAAGTCAGACAGAAACAAATTAAAAGTAAATGTGTTAAAATAAAGTTACTATAATGAATATAGAAACAATGGATATAAATCACCATAACGACATCTATTTCAATAATAACCTCAATATCCCCGGCGAATCACTGCAAGGCCGTGGAGTTATCGTGCCTGACCGAAAAGCCGACCCACTACCTAAGGATGAAAAAACACGCGCCATCGAAGAAGAAAGCCGTACCCGTATTGACAGCATCTTAGACAGAGCTGACGATTTAACTGCAGCCAAGGACTATTACCAATTCGGTAAACGCAAAGGCCAGGTTCGTTCAGCTCGCTTGAATATGCAAGGAAGACAAGCAATCTCAGGTAAAGATGGGTATACCGAAAAACTAAAAGGCACCTCAATTGATGCAATCTTTCAAGATTACAGATACTTGAACGAACGTTTAACTGGCGAACTTAATGACGAAAATTCAGAAATTGAGATCGAATACACTGTTGAAGAAAGAGCCATCATGCGCTCAATGCGTGAAGCTGCTTATCTCCAATTGCAGTATCGGGTGCAGGACATCTTGAAAAAGCAATCACCTGAAATGCATGACGCGTGGCTGCAAAATATGTACAGCCTCTCACACGACGCCCAGGGCAACAAAGTTGATCACATTTCAATGAGAGAAATTTATCTCGATGAAGCACGAGCATTTATTAAAGCGGGAATCGACGTTAATACCGTTAAACCAATCGAGATCGCACCACGAGAAGAAAAAACTAAATGGCAAAAAGCAGCAAATTTCTTAATGCAAAAAGCTAATGGTTTTATGCGTATAGCAGGATTGTTATCACCGGCAACAGCTATTATCCCTCCTGCAGAATACACTCCCCCAATAACCAGTTCAATAGTTGTTGATCGACCAACTCCACCAAGTCCAATCACCAAGGATAATCCAACTCGCGGTTTGAATTACTTCAATGCCCAACCACAAGCCACCGAAGCTCCTGCAGCACCGGAAAATTTCACGACCAGCAGTATTGGTAAAAATAGAGCCGAACCGTCTCCAACACCTGAGGTCGTACCAACAACCCTTGCCACCCCCGAGCCGGTTATTACAAGAACCGAACCGACAGCCAAAACAGAAACACTACCTCCTCAGGAACCATTCACTATTGGCAGAGGCACAGATAAATTAAGATTAATGGAGGTTGGAAATGAGCAAACCGCACCACAAATACGCTGCGAAATTCCTGCACTTGACGTCCGTTTCGGATTTAAGCCACGACTCTGGGATCCAGAAGAAATACCAAACCCGCTGAATCAGGAGTATAACGCCGTAGCTCAACTATCAGTCAATGGAGATATGCTAACAGATTTCCATGACCAATTCTATCCGATGAAGGCCGATCCGGCAGATACAAAACATAATCCTCCGTGGCCGAAAGACGTAGCTACGTTCCAGAAATTTCAACAGGAACATGACGAAAAAGATATAATCTGGTGGGAAGCCGAACAAACCTGGTTAATAGCCAATAACGGTGAATGGCTACGAAGAGTATTCGACGGAGAAACATCCAAGAAACCGTTAAAAACGGTACAAGAAATTGAAGATACCATTGCACAAACCAACGGCACACGCTTCACATGCGAACAAACCATAGACGGCAAGAAAGTAGTAAGAACAGGTACCATAAAAACATTCCACTTGGATGAAGATGCCACAACCGATTATTATGCCGATAAGTCGCGCCTTCTTGAACTAATTAAAGCTAAATATGGGAATGGCGCAGTACCTGAAAGCAGCTGGAATAATTTATATGCCACCTATTGTGGCTTACGACCTAAAGACGCACCTGAAGCCACTAAGGCTAATGAAAGATTACCTTGGTCAGCCTGGATGTACGCAACCGTCTTTATGTTTGACGATCAAGCATAATTCCTTATTCTATTTGAGCGGAGAGGGAGGGATTCGAACCCTCGATACCCTTGCGAGTATATTGTCTTTCCAGGACAACGCACTAGTCCACTATGCGACCTCTCCTTAAAATAACTGGGTTGTATCAATAACTATCTGCTTTGATACAAGCCAGGTATTTTAACTGTGGGGTCGTCCTGTAAGGGCGACCTCTCCAAACATGCTCCTTATTCTAACACAGATTCAACTGAAAATCTCACCTAGTACAACTTTCGCTCATAAGTAATAACCGGCGTTGTGGAAATAAAAACTTCCGGTACACCCTCTTGCCCTAAATTCTCCCCCACCCGCCGTACTCCGTCTATCGTGTGGTCTACAATCCGTCGAGCGACATATTTACTTGTCTGCCACGGATGAGCATCAAAACAACATGCTAACTCGTAAGCTCTATGTACCAATCGCCCGGTCTTACTCTCGGCGTTTTTACCATAGAAAGCAGTCATACCCCAGGTAAACGCTGCGCCACCAACATTAATTGCCATTGCCCCTATAGTCGCTGTCCTGGCATCAACCAGATTAAGTGCTGCAGCACCCGCCCAAACCGCATTTTGACCATATCCGACTAAACGGACAGGGACATGTGCTGCAAAAAGTATTTTACGCTCATGGCGTTGAAGAAATCCTGCAACCCGTTCTTTTACAGGAGTAAGGAGGTCTAAATTGTCACGATACTGCTCTAACATAAGGGTAAATTATACCATCCCGGAAAACAAATACGAAGTTCGACAATCCTGACAAAATTGTCATGGACTCCGTTCCGCATACACATAACAATAGCAGCATATGCACCAACTCTTCAAACCCCGCATTATAATCTATTGTGTTCTTTTTGCTTCAATGTTGACCATGCCAACACTGATTCACCAACCACCGACCGCTGATGCCCACGTCATCAAGTACCCGATTATCCTAATCCCCGGCTTTGCCGGGACTACCCTGAGTACCTCCGACCTGGGTACGGTATACGAAGGTGACGACGGGCACGGCGGTATATTTGAACACCACTACCTCGCCAATGAGCAAGTTTGGATTAATACATCCGAAGCAGCCAACCCGGGTGAAGACGATTATTTTGACGCGCTAAAGATGAAGCCTGACGGCCAAACGCCAGAATCTAATCTATATCCCCGGTTTCCCGTACCAGAAGTCTACCAACCCACACTCGAATACTTCCGAACCAAAGGCTATCGTGACGGGAGAGACCTTTTTACTTTTGCCTACGATTGGCGCAGAGATATACGTATAAACAATGACCAGCTCGACGACCTCATCACCTATGCCAAACAAAGAACCGGACTACCGAAAGTTAATATAATAGCTCATTCCATGGGAGGACTGTTAATTAGACACTATATTACCGACGCAACCAAAGCACAAAACATCTTCCGCGCAGTGACACTTGGCACACCGTATCTTGGTTCTCCCGAATTTCTCAAGTGGATGGGCTATGGAGGGTGCCTGACCAATCTCAACACAGGAGCTCCGTGTATTGGCATACCCGCTTCGGAAACCAAAGATATCGTCCAAAATTTCATTTCCGGCTACCAACTACTTCCTTCTCAAAAATATTATGATTTTTACGACGGGCACGACGCACAACATCCACGACCGTTTAAAGACACACGAGATATAGATACAAATGGAATCACTGGCGAACTAAGCTATCTCCAAGTAAAGGAATTATTAACAAACACTGGATATAATACCGCTCTTTTTACACCTGCCGAAGAACTGCATCAGCAAATAGATACAACTCTCCCAGTAATACTTGGTGGACAATTAACACTCATCGTAGGATCAGGTCAGGCAACTATTGGGCAAATTGAAGAACGTAATGTAGTGAACGTAGGGAATATTGCAATCAATAAACGCGACATTCACATGATCAACGGCGACGGCTCGGTACCACTTTTTAGCGCATCATTAGACGACAGCACCAACGGTCACCTGCTAACCGGGAATGCCCAAGTATTTTACACTAAACAAAACCACAATCAACTCCCTCAGGACAGTAATACCTTGGGATTGATTAATCATATATTTACGGGCAATCCCGGAGACACATACACCAATCCCGCTATTACGACACAACCGTTCCCACTCAATGGATGGTTAGTCTCAGTACATTCTCCGGTAACGCTGGACTTATATGATGAAAATGGACTACTCACCGGAACCTCAAGCACAAACATAGAAACTGCTATTCCAAACACGTATTACGACACGGTAGACGACACTAAATATATTTGGGTAGATAACATTTCCAACTACTACCTAAAATTCAAAGCCACAAGCGCAGGATCATTTGACCTAAAAATTCGTGAATACAACAACAATCAAATAGTCCAAGCCATCTTATATAAAGATATTCCACTAACACAAAACACCATTGTTCAAAGTAGACTTAATACAGATAATTTCATGATACCCATACTGCAGATAGATGCCGACGGCGACGGAACATGGGAGAGTCTCGTTGATCCGACCGAAACCACTCATGAACACATTGACAACCTCCCACCCACCACTCAGATCACCGTTTCCGGCGAGCAAGGGAATCAAGGTTGGTATAAAGACACTGCAACCATCCAATTAGCCGCTGAAGACAACCAAGGAGGCTCAGGAGGGGTAAAAATACACTACTCGGTGAATCAGGAACCGATGAAGCAGTACAGCACTCCTTTTCAAATTTCCTCAGAGGGAGTCTCTACTTTAACCTACTATTCCGAAGATCAGGTCGGCAATACAGAAACGCTGAAAGAGCAACAAATAAAAATCGATCGTACCGCACCTGAAGTACAGGTGATGTTTATCAGCAATCAACTGGTCACGGAAATTGTAGGTAAAGACAATCTAACCCCTGTGTCTACAGTGAAAAATACTGACCAAGTAGTAGTAACCGACGAGGCAGGTAATACCACCTCCATAAAACATCAAGCTAAAATAAACAAAGATCAAACTAAAATCGAATTAACCACCATCTCATATAATGGCCAAGTATTCTCCCTGACTCCTAATCGATACGAATCCACGTATGAGACACAAAGCGGTACCGATCCCCTCAAGGAACTAGAACAAAAAATCAGTATTAAAGGTGAAGAAAAACTAACCGCACACTACTCTCAAAAGAAATACAAGACAGTTATTAAAGATAAAAACCGCCAAGACAAAAAACAAAGCTATGAGGTGGAAGGCCTACAAACTATTATTCTCGGCACCAATAAAGGAGTAGTTTATACTAGTCTAAACATATGAAAGTTACCAAGCATCTTCCAATTGTATTCGCAAGTATTGTAATCTGGCTCTTTTCACTTGTAACTCAAGCATACATAGATATGGCGGTATTTAAACACGCACCGGTCTTCCCTGCTCCCACATGTTCAGGAACCGGCTACCCTATTGCCTTGTGCAGCAGCAACGGCACCATAACCATTATCGTATGCCTTTTAAATATTACTCTTATTTTTGGAATACTTTCCCTTATTCGGTGGATCTATAATACGAAATAACAGCGGAGAGGGTGGGATTCGAACCCACGAGGCTCATCACCTAGACGTGTTCGAGACGTCCGCACTCGGCCACTATGCGACCTCTCCTTAATATATCTTGTTCATACCTACTGGAGCCTGATAGGCATGAACAAGATATATTATCGTGAGCGTCGTCCTGTAGGGACGACCTCTAGCCCATTCTAGTGCACTCGACAGGAGTCGAACCTGTAACCGTCAGCTCCGCAAGCTGATGCTCTATCCATTAAGCTACGAGTGCCCATCTTTCATGCCTAAGCACAAAACTACCGTCATATTATAACGCACAAAGCCATTTCGCACAATTGAAGATTATTGAGCGGTTTTCTCAAGAGGAAACTTCTTCGACACCCATTCTGCAGCCCGATCCACCGCTGAAGTATCCTTGCTGTCTTTCAGGATCAACCGTGTTCCAATTACCTGCTCGATTTGCTCCCGGGTAGCCGGCTCTCGCAACAATAAGTATATTGACCCGGGGAGACTGGCTTTAGTTCGCGCCACCATAATATCATTACCCCAGCGTTTCTCGAACCAGTAGTACAGAAGATCCGGCCAGGCATAAAAGTGATTCCCGTTCTTAATTCCTGTCGTAAAAATTTCATTATCAATATCGTCAGGCGGAACGGTATACAATACGTACACCAGAAAAACAAACGCAATCACTACGGCAATGACCAGGAACTCCCGCATAAAAAACAGGATCACAATAGATAAAATTGCCATAATAGTCACTGTAGTGAAAAAATCTTTATCACGCTTTTTAAATGGGCGTGAAGGAGATCGCCATTGTAAAAGTAACTTTTTTTCTTCCTCAGGAACAATAGCTACCGTTGGTTGAGAGGAAACAGAAGAAGTGTCCATAAGCGAATAAAAAGGATTATACTGAACACAGAATATCAGATGTGCGTAATAATGCGCAAGAGCTATTATCCAAAAGTAAATGCAAAAACCTGAACACGATCATCTAAAAACTCTAATTCAATAGTCGCATCCGTCCATTCGGCAAAGGTAGCCAAATTGTATAACTTGGCAGCTTTCACCAGAAGTGAATTATCCCGAACGTCTTTACTGACATTTTTCTTATTAGTCCCCGTAACAGTGATCTTCACTCGCTTCCCATTTACCAATACTGTCTTAGGTTGTCCGTTCCCCTGACAATATTCACCTGTACAAACAAGCGAATCATCACCGGACGCAATAGGTACACTCACCCCGTCCGACATTACTAAATTAATCTCTTTACCAATAAAATGGTAACGGAGTGTACTCCCCTTCTCTGCTTCAGCGTATTCAGGAGTTATTTTCCATCTCCCTCCTAAACTATACTGACTTGCCGACAAATCGTATCGCAATGAATAAGTGGAAAATGAATCCCGAACAACGCTTTCTTTTGACCTAAATTGCTCTTCATCTAATCGTGCGTAACCAACATATGTCTCTGGACTAATATCCCGATCTACCACAACACCCGCTTCCTTAGTAAGTTCATAATCTGCCTGCACACCCCGCTCTGCCAATAATAACTGGATCGCCCGTTCCATATTCTCATAATCACCTTCTCCAAAATGATAGCGCCGGATTCTTCCCTGTGCATCAATCAGGTAATGTGCCGGCCAGTAATGGTTTTCATACGCCCGCCAGGTACCAAAGTCATTATCCATCACCACCGGATACGTCAAACCAAAATCAGCAATTGCTTTCTCTACATTTTCCTGAACCTTTTCAAACGCAAATTCAGGCGAATGCACACCAATAACGGTGAAACCTTTATCTTTATATTTCTTATGCCAATCCTCAATATACGGCAATGTACGAATACAGTTAATACAGCTGTAGGTCCAAAAATCCACTAAAACAACGTTTCCCTGTAATGCTTTAAGTGTAAAAGGTTCCGGAGTATTCAACCATTTGGTTGGCTTTACAAACTCGGGAGCCGGACCGACATCTCTCAACAGAGTAGCGCTATCAAAACGGATATCACGTTGTGGAGTTCCCGGATTCTCACGAAGCTGCTGTAATTGACCCACAACCTCGCTACTCGATTCATACGAAGCTAAGGGGGTTAATACCCAACTCGGTAAACGCTGTACAATAAAAGTCTGAAAACGGCGGTCAATATTGAACACCAAAGCTAAAGCTGCCAGGATCATTACCACGCCAAAGAATTGTTGGATTCGCCCGGAATATTTATTAAGCAAACGGAAGCGACTTAATATCTCTTTACCACCATACGCAATCATCAACAGCACCGAAGCGGATCCGCAAACATATGCAAAGGTTATCAAAACTGCCTCAATAGTTACTGACTGAGTCGCCACCAAAGTAATAACCGCCGCCAGTATTGGCCCTGCGCAGGGAACCCACAATAAACCGACTGTCAATCCAATCACTACCCCACCCCAAAATCCCGTCCGCTGTCCGACACTTCCCACCTGCCCGCTCAACCGGGAAAAAACCCGCTCCGTGAACTGTGAAAAATACGGTACCACCATGGATAAACCAAACATAAATATTAGAACAATGGAAAGATTCCGCAGCAAATCCGGCGGCAAATTAAAACGATCTACTAATGCGGTTAAACCCAATGTAAAAAACGTAAAGCTGAAAATAAGTCCGAGGATAACCCCCAACGGACGACGCGAACCACCAACAACAGTTGAAGATAGAACAATCGGTAAAATTGGCAATACACACGGTGTTAAAGCAGTAACAAATCCGGAAACAAAGGCAAAAATGAGAAGAAGTGCCATACTTCAGTATAGCATAGTGCGGAGAGGATTGGGCGATATTTGAACTTTTCTAAGTCAATCCTCTTGTGCATAAAACAGAAAAATTCGTAAGATATTATTATGGCTAAGAAAAAGGGTGTCCAAAAATATTTTATACACCTAATTATAGCAGTTATATTAATAACCGGACTATATATAACTATCTTCCTAAACCTCATCACTCCTCGTCATTCTAATAATATTAGACCTCAAAAAAATATAATAAATACGCCTACTTCTTCGTTCAAGGCAACTATTCTACCTATACCGACTCATACACCATATCCAATCAAATATAAAACTTATATAAACAATAAATCTGGGTTTTCTATAAAATATCCAGAAGTTACAGAAGCACTTTGGACAGGTTGTGACGTTAATTCACAATCTTCAGGGATGACTAGCGGAATAATTCCAACAAAGTTAATCGAAGATCCGTCTAATGACACTATTTACCTCACCGTCACAAAATACGCCCATGTAGATATGATAAAAACCGCAAACAGTATGGTTAATGATCCTACATCGTGTAAAGTTGAGGAGGTAAATTTAAACCTAGTAAAAAATGGATATACTCAAAAACCATACGGACCAAATTATCCTAAACATACAAAGTTCATCTATAAGCAGATCAATAACGATAAAGACTTATCAGCTTTCGCTCAAGAGGTATATGGGGACAAATGTAATAACATAACAAAAATTCCATCTAACGAACTTAAGGGTATTTACAATATAGAATTTAATAATAGAAACCCAGATACCGGATGCTGGATAGGAGCTGTTATCCGCTTTATATATTCACCTAAAAACAGGTTAGCAGTTACTTGGATCTTAGGACATGAACCACCATATCAAATATACGGGCAAGTCCACGAGCTAGAAGTTAACTTTTTACAACATTAACCCTACATTTACAGATTCTGTAAAGACCTCTTCTGTTATAAACTTGAAGACTACTGGCGGAGAGGGAGGGATTCGAACCCTCGATACGGGTTTAGGCCCATATAATTTCTTAGCAGGAAATCGCTTTCGTCCACTCAGCCACCTCTCCAAAGGTAACCTGGAAACTTGAGGAAGTATATCACAAAACAGGCAGAAAATTCTCCCCCATCTTACGCAACCCGGTGACGAAGCCGTTTGAACTTGAACAAAAACCAGATAAAAGCCACATAATAGACCATAATTGCCAGTTTCATCACACTGAATTCACGGTCAATCCCTACCAAACCCTTAAGCAAGTGTCCCACCATCGTTTCATCATCAGGCAGGAAATTCAGTGGTATCGGCACAATACTGGACAAGTGAATATCACCATAAACCTCAAACAACTCCCCCAGTCCCCGCTGCACCAGAGCAGCACCCGTTACCACAATTAAAGCCTCTGTGGCCTTAAAAATTTTACGGATCGGGAATTTGGTATACAGGAAGAATATAGCCAACCCAATCACGCTTGCACCGGCAAATCCCAAAAGCAATCCGACAAAATTCTGGAAAAAGACCGAAAAAAGCGCCGTACTGGCAGTAAATAAAGCTATCTCCGCCCCTTCACGAATCACCATAAAAAAGACCGTAAAAAAGAGCGAAAAATCAAACGCGTCCGGTCGAACACGTCCGGTTACCGTCGAAATCTGGTCACTATCCTTCTTTTTGAGGCGACCATGTAAAGACAAAACTAAATAAACAATAAAGAACCCGGAGAAGGTCATTAAGTATCCCTCAAGCATATCCGCATTGCGTTCAGTCAACACCCCTCTGGCGAGATCTCCAAACACATAGGTAAGACTGGAAAGAACTAATGAAAAGATCATTCCCACCCCGGCTGCCCAATAAATCTCACGCTCTTTTTTTAATTCAAGTTTCCGCGAAATCCCAAGGAAAACACCGGTAATCAGAAAGGCTTCTAAAAATTCACGAAAAGCAACAAGTGCAATAATTAACATAGATCAACACTATACTAAAAATAATATTTTGTGTATTTACAAATAAAACCCGAAGTAGTATAGTAACCTTGCATGAGAAATACTCGTAAAACGCCCAACACTACTTGTGCTTACTGCCAAATTCCTTTCTATAAAAAACCTTCAGAAATAAAAAAATATAAGCACACCTTTTGTTCGACTAAATGCTATGGAAAGTTTAGTAGCCACCCCTTAACTTGCATTATCTGCGGAAAAGAATACCCAAGAAAATTTCACAAAAAAACCTGTAGCCGCAGCTGCGCTAATAAGCACCGAAGTGGAATAAAATATAAAGTAAATCGACCAAGAGACAAAGTCGCTTACTCAACAGGGCTTAAAATACGCTTATTATCTGAAAGAGGCTCATCATGCCAAAGATGTAATTTCCCAAAAACAGAAATTTTAATTGTTCACCATAAAGACAGGGATAGGACCAACAACAACCTGAAAAATTTGGAGCTTATTTGCCCAAACTGTCATGCTGAAGAACACTATCTAGAAAAAAACTGGCTAAAAAGATATAATGTTCAGGAATTTAAAGAAAAGCTCCTTTTGAAAGAATCTGCTTACTTTATCTATCGTACGGAGAGGTCGCCTAGTGGTTTATGGCAGAAGTCTTGAAAACTTCCAGGTGATGAGCCTCGTGGGTTCGAATCCCACCCTCTCCGCCATAATTTGATACAATACTTCCATGTCTCATGAACTAGAAATCATACTCCGGGCAATCCAAGAAGCTTCAAAAATCCACCGCAAGTATTTTCAGGACCCTAATCTTACACATACGCCAAAAGGATTATCAGACTCAGTTTCTCAGGCAGATCTCGAATCAGAAAAGATAATTCTAGACATACTTACTAAAGAATTCCCTGATTATTCCTTTTTCTCTGAAGAATCCGGACTCTCGGAAAATAAATCGAACAATCAGTGGATCATCGATCCAATGGACGGATCAAGTAACTTCAAGCTTGGTTTAACAGAAATCGGTATAACTATAGCCTTGCTATCAGAAGGCCAAATAATAGCCGGAGCAGTTGCCGCGCCTTTACTAAACATTCTTGCTTATGCCGAAACAGGCGGGGGAACGTATCTTAATGGCACTAAAATTACTCCTGACTCAACACCTCAAAGTAACATCATCTCCTTAATTGCCGGATACGCGGCTGTAGAAAGCCAAACCAAGGTTTGGACTGGATTACAAGGCAAAGTCAAACGGATTCTAATGCAATGGGCACCAACCATAGATTCCTTACTATTGCTTTCCGGTAAAACCGATGCCTTAATATCGTTGGACAACGAAATAGAAGATCAAGCCGCAGCGCTACTACTCTTCAAAGAGGCCGGATTCACTACCCGCACACTGGATAATAAAGACTATGATCTGAACGAATTTTCACTCCTATTACCCAAAATGGTCATCTCCCGTAATGAGGATATAAGTAACAGATTAATAGCTGAAGTTAATCAAAGCCTGCAATGAAACTCCTTAATATCAACATCGGCATCAAAATAGACAACACCCCAGAAATTGCTGAGTTCATCAAGCAAACGAATGCCGACATTGTCGCCGTTCAGGAAATAGTTCGCCACCTTGAACCTTCCGTATATGACCAATATAAAACAAAAGAAGGCATTGAAAAGATCGTTAACAACGTCTATCCATATAAGTTCTTCGGTCCGCTCTGGGTAACGGAAGCATTTAGAAAAAACGGCAAAATTCACCGTGATTTTAACGGTATAATTGAGCAAGGAAATGAAATTCTATCCAAATTTCCCATCACCGAAGCAACCAATGAGCATTACTACAAATCCTATTCCTACGCACTTGATTGGACCAATTGGGAAGCAGAAGACCATGGGCGCGCCGTTCAAATTGTTGAAATTACCGTCAACAACAAACCATTACAAATACTCAACTTACACGGAATATGGACAAAAGATAAGCTTGGAGATCAGCGAACCGACGCCGAATGCGAATATATTATTTCAGCTGCTCAACGGAAAAAAATACCAACTATTATTACCGGCGACTTTAACTTACTCCCCCACTCTAACTCAATAAAAATCATAAACAGTGAGTACAATAACTTAATCAAAAAATTCAACATCACCAGCACCCGTCCGGAATTTAAAGACAACATCGATATAGGAAACAACGTGGTAGACTATATTTTTATAAGCAAAGATATCATAGTAAACAGCTTTGAAGTCATCCAGACTAATATTTCCGATCATTTACCACTTCTTCTTGATTTCGAGATTGAACAATAGCAAGGCTACTGAGCACCACCCCACGCCACCGCTTGCACCTGTTTATATTCCGCCTCTTTACGGTCTATCATGCCATCACCCAAACGGGCTAATGCCAACGCCCGATGTGGAGCTTTTTGCAAAGTCATATCCATCGCATATACTTGCATCTCTCTATATGCAGCTCCCACCGCGGCTACCCGACACAGCGATTCAACCGAATGAGGATTTTCCGGAGTCACACTCGCCCGCAAAGCCATCGCCGCTTCCATTCGTGCTTTAGTAGTTTCCTCAGTCCGTCCGTCTACAGCTTCATCTTTTACAACCGCCACTAAATACGTTGCTTCCAAAGGAGTCGGATTAATAAACGTAATCGCATCGCGAACAAGCGGCGGTAATTCTTCGACAGGATTTGGTTGTTGAGCTTCTTCTTCACCCATAACAGAATTATAATCCACGAAATACTATACGCAATAGCTGCCGGTTGGTATTATTAAACCATGAACCTCAAACGACTACTCTTTTTAACAGTAATCACCTCTCTTAGTTTTAGTGCCTTTCTTGGAATCGTAGTTTTTCTCTTTGGAACCTTAAGTGAAACCGAAGGTCGCATAATCGGAACAACTTTTTTTGTAGGAATTTATTCTCTATCCGGACTTGCGAGTTTCTCTCTCTACGAAAAAAAGAAATATCAAATACTCGCTACAGCAAACATTACCTTCGCAGCGGCAAGCTTCTTTATGACCGAACTGGTTTTATGGGATATACTGGACTTTGAGGACATCTGGCGGGCGGTTGCTGCAGCCGGCGTAATCGCCTATGCACTGGCACATATTTCGCTAGTAATGTTGGTCAATCCCAAAAGCAACGTCGTAAAAACAATTCAAGTAGTAACTGCTGCTGCGATTGCACTGGTTGCAGGAATACTGAATATCCTGCTTTTTGAGATGATCAGCACATATAATAATGATGGCATCATCAGATTACTTGGTGTGTGTGCAATTCTCTCCGCTACCGGCACTATTCTGGGACCACTCATCAACAAAACTATCAAAAATCCCCATGAACAATTTACGTTAAACACTACTCCATCAACAATTCACCGCAGTGTAGCAAGTACTACCATCACTGAAACCGATCTGGGAATTACTACGGTCAAACATGCCATTACCGGAGAAAAGTTTCACCTGTTCAAAGAAGTAGATCAGACCACCAACAAAACCGAATTATTTATTGAACCCATCAACCAATAGCACCTCAGAGACAAAACCTTGCCCACTTGGTATACTACCCGCATGAATGACTTACTCAAAAAACCGGAAATTAAATATGGATTAATCATTGGCCTCGCAGTTGCGGCCTACGTATATGCAGAATATTTGTTGGGATTCCATGGAAAGTACGCAGATTTCGGCCGCTATACAGGCTATGCCTCTACCTTAATACCCGTAATTGGATTATATTATGCCATGAAGAAAAAGAAGGCTGAATTAAATAATACGATATCCTTTAAAGAGGCCTTTATGACAGGGTTAATTGCTAGCGCTATTGCCGCCGCTATCATCTCCGGATTTTTCTACCTGTATAACACCAAAATAAACCCTACCTGGATAGATAAAGCGGTCGATTCCGCCCGCAAGGAAATGGTTAAGGAAAAAGTCGATCCAAAGAAAATTGAAGAAAATATTAAGGACTTAAAACAAATATACAGCCCCCAGACACAGCTTACTGCGGTATTTGTCGGTACCTTCATTAATGGAATGATTCTCAGTCTCATTTTAGCCGCTGTTATGGCCAGAAAACGCAAAAAAACAGACGCAGCTACTCAAACCGAAGAAGTAAAAGAAATAGAAACAACCAAAGAAATAAAAACTGAAGATAAATCATGAACAAAACAGTCCTGATCACAGGAGCTTCCGGTGGACTCGGCTATGCGTTCGCCAAGCTGTATGCTCAAAAGAACTACACACTTATTCTCACTGCTCGCAATCACCAACGATTAAATGACATTGCTGCAGAACTGCTGGCCCAACACCATGTTACAGTTATCACCATTCCCAAAGATCTGTCACAGACCAACGCACCTCAAGAGATACATCAGGAGATCCAAAAAACTAACCACCAGGTTGACATACTTATTAATAACGCCGGATTCGGCAACTATGGAGAATTTGCCGATGTTGAGTGGTCGCGGCAGAGCAACCTGTTACAAGTGAACATCGTCGCGTTAACACACCTCACACACCTTATTAGTAGTGATATGAAGAAAAGAAACTCCGGTCAAATTCTAAATATTGCCTCAACAGCCGGATTCCTGCCTGGTCCACTGATGGCTACATATTATGCCAGTAAAGCCTATGTCGTATCGTTTTCCGAAGCCATCCATGAAGAATTAAAAAAATACGGCATTACGGTAACTTGCCTATGCCCGGGCGTCGTTAATACCGGTTTTGGCAAAAACGCCGGGGCGCAAAGTACCCGTTTATTTAATACCTTTCACCTTGAGCCGGACACAGTTGCCGAAATGGGATATACCGGACTGCAACAAAGAAAAAATGTCGTAATTGTGAATTGGGTGAATAAATTCCTGATCACAGCCAGCAAATTCGTACCAATAACTCTTACGCTAAAGGCAGTACGCTATATCCAGGAAAGCAAAAATTAGCCAGTAGCCTGAAGAATAATTCCCTGTCCTTTTTTAGTAGTTAATACGAACGGAGCGTGGGAAATTTTTATCTTTTCCCGTAAACGATGTATAAGTTGATCAAGTGCATCATCTGAATATTTGTCTTTCCACCCGTCTCCCCACACTACCCCGGCTAAAGCAGATCTGCTGATAAGCTCTCCTGCATGCAAAGTTAGATACCTGAAAATATCACCCTCTTGTCCCGTTAGCTCTTGAACTATTTTATTTTCCGCAACACTATATCCCTTAAGAACTAAATACCGGGATAGTAGCGGATTAAAAATCACTCCATCACAGGTAAAACCAAACTTTTCCAAGAATAACCTGTCTAAATAGGATCCACTTCCGGAGGCTAAAACTGCAACCTTGTCTTCGGGCAAATCAGTTAGGATGGATTCCAATCGTAACAATAGGGAATCCTGCTCAAGCAGATATGAAAGACTCCAGTCAGCCTGAGGATAATCTTTTCGTAAAAGATACAGTGATTTAATTAATCCGTCATGGCCACGACTCCACTCATAAATCTCCTTACTTTGCTCCAGTGTAAGCGAAAATGCATATCGCTCACTAAAGTTAGCAATCAGGCGAAGGGTATCATCAAAATCTAAATGGGTAAGCACAAACATCGACCGGGTCAAGCTCTTGTTACGCTTTTCTAATGCGGCATAGACTGATTTAAGGTACGCGAGTGTTATGCATATAAATTTCATCTGTAAGGTCTCACGAACAGCATCAATTTCTGCGAATAAATCAGACACATCCTCACTGAGAGCCAAATCTACAACATAAACCGAGGGAGCTGAAGTTTCACACATTAACCGGACAAGTGATTCCATTTCTTCCCTGCTTTTTATCTTTACGGTAGTTACACGATAACTTCCACTCTCAGCGCGTAAAGCCTCACCAAGGGCATCGAAAACCACATTCTTACCCTCATCGGTCATGCTAATTATTGAACAGGGTTCCGCCTGCCGAATACGACTCAAAGCAAAATCCACGGCCTTCTGATGATGGTCGGTACACAGTTTTGGACCCGGTATTGCTTTTGGTATAGTCATAGCTCGTAATTGTATCATAGTTACCTGATCCCTACCCTTTCACGCACAAATAACTTTCTAAAACTATGATGTTCTTTAATATCCGGCAGCACGACAATAATCTCTGCATTGACATCAAGATAGTCACCATTCGAAAAACCGTATTCACCTGATCGCGAGGGAGGCAAAGCTATCGGAGCAAGCAGTTGAATCCCTGCAAATGTTCGCTCATGAAGAAATTGACTCCGGAACCAGGCACATGGATTCCGCTCTATACTGGAAAGCTGATCGGATTGACGTAAGTTTGACAACACAACCCCTGCGCCCGGTTTATAAAGGAGCAAATTAGCCGTTACCCGGTACCGGTCTAAGTCAGTGTTAACCAGCCTATGGACAAGTACCGAAAAGTCTTTTTCCTCTTTAATCTGTGAACGATACCGGATTCCATCTTTTGTAGCGCGTAAATAGTCAGGCAGTGAGTACAAAGCTGCCGGATCAAATAAAGACTTAAATGCCATCAAATAATGAGTAGCATTCGCATCAATCATCCCCTCACCTTGTACTAAACGATCAAGATTAATATCAAAGTCCGTTAAGTGCGCCTGCACACGCAGAGCGGCCTCTGGACCAAGAAGATCATGTAAATATGCATAGCGGGGATTCTCAGGATCGGCAAGAAAACCCGCCGCTAATTGGGCATAGTATTCAACCTGTTGCCGATACGGTTCTCGCCGTAAAAAAACTCGCGTTCCTGACTTTACTGAAGCATCAATCTGCCCTTTGCTCACCATATCCAACCCTGCATCAACCAATAGCAGTCTAAGGGAACTTTCCTTCCGCGCCGGATGAAGCATTTTCATTATCCGGATCTTGCGCTCCGTATCATAAACTACCCGATCTTCTTTTGTGCTGGCAACACGACTGCGCAATACTTCCAGACTATACCTGTCATTAAGCACCGCCAGTAACGAAGAGAACCGGGTTAAATCATTCTTGTTGTCCCCCGGACCAAACCATCCGCCTTCTTCCAGCACTGCGTCCTCTGAAAGTTCGAGCGACTGAATTATCTTTCCTAAACCGTGAAAGTTAGAATACACCAGCTGATGATACTCATGTGAGAATCTCTGTGTGTTCAATTCAGGATTACATACAATTGCCAGGTTAAGCATTAACGACTGCACTAATGCCGGATTATATTCAAAATCCCGCTGCACATACTCCTCGTCTCCACTAAGTAAGGCAAAATGTAATCGAGCTAAGCTAAAGAGATTATGGCAGGTATCAAAGAATATATACCGGTCCTGATCGGTTTTGAAGTTAAGACTGCTTAAAAAAGCTTCGGTAACCGGAGAGGTATACAGCATTCCCCGCAAAAACCGTTGAAAATGGTAATCCTCAGTCTCCACCAGCGGAAGTACTCCCGGCTTAATGGCCAATTCACGGGTAGCCAACAGACACGTCGCTTCGATCTCCCGTGAATGATAATATACCGGCTGAGCATCAGAAGTTTGCCGAGCGATCCGCTCAGCCATTTGAAAGATATGTAGCCCTACCCCAGAATAATGATACAAACGGGCCAGCTGTGCCCGATCCTCAGGAAGCCCGATTAAATCTGCTAGATGTTCACAAAATTCACTCCAGCGCGGGTCGGCATCCCTGCGCAATAGCACATCAAGCTGAGCCGGAGATTCTGTATGAATACGTTTTAACCGTACATGTGGAGCCAGTATCCCGGCTGCTATCTCTCGAGCATGAGCTTCAATATTCGAATAAGTGAGATCTTCCCCTGAACACATAAGGCCTACAATAAAAATTATAGGCCATTATACCACAAAAAGGTATTATTAGGCTTGGAACTGTCCACCACGAACTGCAGTTATGCTGCCATTCTGGTGCTCTGTTACAGCGACAACCGGAATTATCCCATCAGGAAGAGTTCCATTCTTCTGCAAAGTTTTTGCTAACGCAGGCATTGTCAGTCCGGCTTGCTTTCCTGCTTTAGCAGTCGCAGCCAAAACAAATTCTGACTCTGTTAAGGCAGAAGAATCCGCCTGGACACCGGCAAGAACAGCCCGCAACCCTTCCAATCCGCTTGCATAACGCATCTCGGCAACTTGCGGATATAAGGGGAACAGTGGCTGACCATCCTGATCAGGCACAACAACTTTTACAGTATCGTCAGAAGTTAATCCTTCTTTAGTATATTGTGCTACCAGCAATTCACCATGATCACCCGGGAGAAATTCAATATCAACATTTTTACCTGCCCACTTAGCACGGACAATAGCTTTAACAACATCTCCTACTAATCCCTGCCGGGCATCATATTCTCCGCTGCGGGAGTTCATTTGAGCCAGATGACCACACCCTAAGTATTTAACCATTAAGTCAAGCACGGCATCCTGTGTTGCTCGTGTATCGCTAACACCCATCTCATCCAAAACACGCGCAGGATCGTTAATAAGTTCAACTATCCATTGATCTGCATCAACCTGTGCAGCGCGGGCAACCACCGCTTCCGGTAAATCTTCTACCGCAGCTAAATTATGCGCCATTTTCTGCGCAGCATGCATATCTGAATGGAGATACACACCGCCATTCTGCTCTATATCACCATCCACTACTTTCTGGACCATCTCGGGAGTGAACACAGTACCGGTTAGATCTTCAGCAGTGCTGATCTTTACTGCAATAATACCTGCATCGCCGGCAGGAACATTAACACTCTCTTTTTTACGACGCCCGTCAATACAGCAAATTTCTGCAATCTCAGCTACTTTCTGTTCCGCAGCAGCTCTAAATCTATCCTCTGCAATTGCTTCGGGATTAGTCTCTATCTCACGTTGTGTAGATTGTTCTTGCATGACACCTCCTTGTCCTCCAATAGACTCACTACGGCCATCAGTTAATCCGACAACCCGCCGAGGCGGAATTGGCCCTTGGTGCCCTCGCTGATCGTTTCCGGAATCGGGAGCAAATAAGCGCTGGTCCATCTCAATAGGCAAATAAATTTCTCTCGGCATAAGTATACTCCTTAAAAAACAAAAATATCAGAATCTGACAAAATCCTGATAATCTTGACCGAATATACTCCTTAAGCCTGATATTTACAAGCGACCGTTTTGAACACCTCCCCTTTTGCTATAATCAAACCAATGCTACTCGACCTACTCTTCCCCAAGCAGTGCCTCTCCTGTAATAAATACGGTTCCTACATCTGTGATAACTGTGCGGCCAAAATAACCCGTCATAATCAAACCTGCATTGTCTGTTATCACTACTCACCATTCGGTAAAACCCACCCTGAATGCCAAAAACACACGCCACTTAATGGCGCCATCCTGACAACCGAATATAAGGAACTGACACGCCATGCCCTCCACCAGATAAAATACAAACTAAACTACGATATCCTGAGAGAGCTCTTACAAAAAACACTCGACTCAAAAAAGATAGCGCAATGCCTAATTCAGGAAGAAATAGAGCTCTGCACCGAAGTACCTATGCATCCTTATAAACAGAATCAGCGGGGATTCAATCAGGCATTGCTCATGGCAAAATGGCTCGCCGGACATTACTCCATTTCCTACCGGTCGCTGCTAATCAAGAAACACAACACCCTGCCACAAATGAAACTATCCCGTGAAGAACGGATCTTCAACATCAAAAATGCATTTTTAGTAAAAGATCCTTCCCTGATAAACGGCAGAAACATACTATTTGTCGATGATGTCACAACGACCGCCTCAACACTCGAAGAGTGTGCTTCCATCGCAAAAAAAGCAGGAGCAGGAAAAGTTTGGGCCATCGTCATAGCCGCTCGGCGATAAATATACATTTGACATTCAATCAAAAAGTGATCTATGCTAATTACATCTATGAAATCTGCCCACCTCAAAGTAATTACCATAGCATTTTTAGTAACCGTCGGAACCTGGGTAGCATTAATGGGCGCACGCGGTGCCAACCAGGTAGCCTTGCATGAAGTAAATAAACCTTCCATTATTGGAGCAGAACCCCAGATTAACGTAGCTGCAAAAATGGGTCCGCTCGTACCGAATCCCCGCCAGGAAACAGACGACCCGGCTATCTGGATCCACCCTACTAATCCCAGCAAAAGCTTCATGATTCTTTCAGATAAATATAAAGGAATGTTTGTCTTTGATTTTAATGGAAATCAAATTCAACAATTACAAGCTACAGATTGGAATTTATCCGGCAGAGTAAATAACATCGATCTGCGCAAAGGCTTTAAACTCGGCAATGAAACTG
Organism: uncultured Gammaproteobacteria bacterium; assembly: GCA_964403585.1. Taxonomy (GTDB): domain Bacteria; phylum Patescibacteriota; class Microgenomatia; order JALYQM01; family JALYQM01; genus JALYQM01. The sequence goes on from CAYOFQ010000002.1 coordinate 57,307, forward strand.
TTGATGTAGTCGCCGGAAATTTCCGCGATGCCGGTAAATTGGGTATGGCTAAAGTAAATCCGAATTGGGGCGGAACGGTAAAACCATTAGAAGTAATCCCGGGCACTCCAACCATTTCCAGTGCAAGTTATGGATTTACTCTATATAAGCGCAAATCCGACGGCCAACTGTTTATGTTTGATCAACCTAAATCAAGCGCACCTATAAAGCAATGGAAAATTGACGGAAGCTCTGGAACAATTACAACGACCTTTGTGAGAGATGTAGCAACAATGGGAGTTGCCGAAGGATACGTCGCCGACGATGATGCCGGATTAGTATATTTCACTGAAGAAGGCACCGGCATTCATAAATATAATGCCGATCCGGATAATCCGGTTAAAACTCGCTTGAATCTTTTCGCTAACGGTTCAGATACCAAACCGGATCGCGAAGGGTTAACACTCTATGCCTGTAACGACGGAACCGGTTACTTAATCCTCTCCAACCAGGGATACAGCAACTTTAAAGTATACAACCGTCAGGGCAATAATGAGCTGGTTAAAACTTTTACTGCAGATAAATCCAAAGGCACCGATGGCTTGGATGTTACTGCCTATGCAGCACCCGGTTTCCCGAACGGATTTGCCATAATCCAAAACGATGCCTCTACAGCCGGCGGAGCGACCACAATGAGTTATTATGTCTATGATTGGGCATCAATCGCACAGTCGGATATGAAAATCTGCCCGAACGGTGGCGGTGGTGGACCAACTATTAACCCGACACCGACTAACAACCCTACCCCAACCATCCATCCTACTCTTACAGCTAATCCAACCCCAACAGAAGACCCGTTTACACTCTGCGACAAAAACGCCTATTCCATCAACAATCCGGCCGGATGGAATTTCACCGAAGAGTGCTTACAAAGAGATAGTGTTATCTATCAAAACGATAACCGCTTTACCTTCTTCGGAGTACCAACAGACTACAATGAAATATCATATATAAAAACACCTAACAATGTCATCAAAGACAGCACAACCCTTAGCTGGTCAATTAATCTAACCAAAACTGCCGACGTCTACGTGTTCTACCGAAAAATCCCCGGCCAAACAGTACCGTCCTGGCTATCAACATACACCAAAGTAACCCCTGCTGGATACGCAGATCTACCGCAGCATATCTTAAGAAAAAATGAGTTAGGCTTAATTGGCGTATATGATATTTACAGGAAACGCTCAACACCCGGTAACGTCAGCTTCGGAGCAGCGTCAACGTCCTCGGTAAACGCTTACTCCATGTACATCACAGCGATAAAAACCAATATCTAAAAAAGTCCCAACAACTGTTGGGACTTAATTGTGGACATCCATGACGAAAGTAGCCGACAATGACGAAGTGGAGAATGAATTAGAGAATATAAATCAACTCAATAATAATTCCAACAAAAGATGAATAAACGATAGTAGTGTAGTAAAATCAAGCAATGTCACACATAACAAAAACCTTAAGAACAGGAGAATGGATTCATATTGAAAATCCAGACGCAAAAGACATAACCTTTCTACATACACAATTCCCTTTTATTCATTCAGTAAACTTAGAAGATATACAAGAATCTGTTATTCGTTCCAAACTTGATACCTATCATGACCATATATTCGTATCTTTAGCAGTTCCCATAGACTATACACCAGGCACAAGATTAGAATACCTTGAGTTAACAATAATTTTTAATAAAGATATAATCATTACAGTAACCAACTCAAAAAAAAACACCTCCAGACTATTCGAAGATATCTATAAACCCCAAGAAAATCCAGCAATAAGTGCATATGAGTTAAGTAGAAGACTTTACGCAAAATCAAGTAACGTTATCGCTCACATGGGCAAAGCTGTAGCCGATATTGATTCTGATATTCTTAACACACGCTCAACTACTGTCATTAGAAAAATATCAATATTACAAAGAAATCTTATATATTTTGCAACCACTTTAGATGCAGCCTTACCTATATTCGAAAAACTTGAAAACACAACACATTCATTTCTCCAAGAACAAATAAGCGATTATTGGGGAGACATTATTGATACACTCTACGAACAAAGAGATCTTCTAGACGATTATTACAATATTTTGAAGGAATTATCTAATTCCCATCAAATTATTCTAGACTACCATACTAATCACGTTATTCATATTCTAACGATTATCTCAGTTATATTTTTACCCTTGAATTTAATTGCAGGTATTTACGGTATGAATTTTGATTTTTTGCCTGGTACACACTATCCATATGGGTTCACTTTCACTATTCTAAGCATGGTTTTAATTACAGTTATTACTTTTATTGTAATCAAATACAAGAAATGGTTATAACTGAAAGGTCGGTGGAGCAAGTGCGTAACCTGCATAATGTGATAAAGGCAGCCGCAACGCTCACACAATGCACATCAAACAACATAGCGTTCTGTGTGAGTATACTGCTTTCCCCTCAATTTTGTAGGCTATGGTTGTATGAAAGATGATGTCGAGAGAAGCAACATTATCCCTATGGTATTAAGTAAAAACGATAAGACTATAAATTTGTACGTTCCCATTTTAGATATACCCATCAAACTAATCCCGATCTCATCAGGCAAAGGTGAAGCAATAATGAAAGCTCCAAGTACAGGTAATGTCCACATAAAATATTTTGTGTGCAGCACTCGATTACAGTAGGCACCTCCTAGTTTGTAATAAAAAAATTTAAGCTCATCAATGATGCTGTATTTGATGAAATGAAATATTGTAAGATCGCCAACAACCGCACCCACTCCAGCAATGATTGCAAGGATATAAAAAGGTAACTTTTCAGCAAGTACGAACAGAATTACTGCACCAGTAGCAACGGTGAACGTAGATACAAATAATATACCCGCAATAAATGCTCCAATATAACCAAGCTCACCTAAACTAAGCAAAAACATGTGAAATATTTCCAGGCGAGAGATAACAACAGCAACGATAACGCTGAGTGCAAAAATTGCCAAGTTCCGATAGTTAATACTCGTTTTTTTCAACTTTATTTTACGCATCCATATGATTAGTATATGACTAAGTTGCACATAAATTCACTAGTCAACCTAAAATTCAAACAGATCACGCACCTCAACACCCAATCGCACAGCAAGCTTTATCAAATACCACACCGTTGTATTCACATATCCATTTTCAATTTTAGCCGGGACCGAAGTGAAAAGTATTATCTTCTCTCAATAATCATTTACAGATGTGGAAAAGTTACCGGTCTACAAGACAAACCATTTATGACAAAAAATCAGGGGTTGGAACCAGTACTTTATCCAGTCCTATTAAGGTTTTTGATGCTTTAAAAACATCAAAAGAAAATGATGTGGAGATGCCGATCTATGAAATCGGGTCTGGAATCTGTAATTAAAAACATCTACATAGCATAGTCGGTACTTATATCTCGTACCACAACGATCCTACCGACAGGAGAAGTGATACAAAGGTCAAAGTCTTAAAGGATTACAGCGACCACCCCGAATCCTCGCATACAATCTTTGTTTACGCCCTACTCCGCTCGATTGTAAAATCAGAATAGAACGTCCATTGTTTAGCTAAAGAAAAGTTTAGCCAAATGCAGGATAGCTAACGCCTGCTACAGCGTTACCCAAGCCGAAGTTTGGGAACTTTGCAGCGATTTTGTCAGCTATTGATGTAGAAGAATCTGCATCTATATTTTAGTCCCGTTTTTACGACTCTTGAGACCATCGTCGGCTATGCAGTTTTTAAAGAGCACATCCCATCGAAACAACACATCCCCATGAGATTTTATGTTAAGACTAGTGCTTAACAAGACTGAATTATAACACATTTTAAGCCATTTTTCCAGTAAAATAAACCTGCCAAACCGCTAATAGCAGAGCAAAGCTTTAAACGCAAGCAGAGCGAAGCCTTAATCGTATCACTGGCAAGCTCGACAAGAAGGGTATAATTACCCTGTTGACATACATACACTAATGATATAACATATAAATATACTTACAGTATAACAGTCATCACTCGCTGTAAGTGTTCCTTAAAAATTCCTTTTCTGATTTCGTCGCAGACCCCGGGATCATATAAAAAGGGCACAATACATGTCCTGTCAGTATCTCATTATAGGTGCCGCTAAATTGGATAAGGAATTTATGAATAAACCCGTCTTTGAAACATAAGGCGGGTTTATTTTTATGCAAAGCCTTTCTCCCTTTACCCCTACACTGGTATAATACGCTCATGAAATCACTCGTCTACAACAAACGAGCCAAATTCGACTATTTTCTGGAAGACAAATACGAGGCAGGTATGGTACTTACCGGAGGAGAAGTCAAATCGATCCGGGAAGGCCGTGCAAGCCTCCAGGATAGCTTTGTGCGGGTTAAAAATGGTGAGGCTTACCTATTGAATGCCTTTATTAATCCCTACAGCTTCGCCGATAACAGAAACCTCGATCCACGCCGGGAACGCAAACTGTTACTCCATAAAAAACAAATCAACGAACTGATGGCTAAAAGTAATGGCAAAAATACCACCATAGTTCCCGTTTCTTTCTACAACAAGAACAACACCATTAAAGTAGAGATCGCCATTGGTAAAGGTAAGAAACAATACGATAAACGCGCCGCTATCAAGAAACGCGACTTAGATAAAAAAATCCAGCAGGAAATGAGGATTAGATAGCCACGCGAAGCTTACCATTTCATTTTATGAAGCCGAACTTCCGCCCTGGGGAACGTTTATGGCTAAAGAAAAGATCGTGGTGCGAAGGGCATTGAGAAAGAGCAACTGGAGCATGTGAGGCCATTAAAACGAAATGGTAAGCGAAGTGACAAAGAAGTTTATTACTCTTTCTTCGTCACATTTTCCTTCAACTCCACCTTAAAAATCTTCTGCTTTGTCAAAACATATAATTGCTTTTGCGCAACATCAATTAGAATATCACTCGCATCTTTAAACTCTGGTGAAGTATATGTCGACACATAACTGCCATCCTTTTTAGAAACCACTACCACCCGGGCATTCATCTCATCCAGAATATATAAAAAATCAATCTCAGCATCAGTCGCAACCGCCCGTACATTTGTCAAATCCCCCTCCACTCCTGATACACTAAAGGTATCCTCTTTTCCTGAGAACAATTTAATAATATCCCCACTCTTTTTTCCGATCCACACATTTCCGTCGATCGCAAAACTAACTGCATCAGACAAATCCACCGTCACATCTGATGAAATATAATTACGAACCGGACCGAAACCATTCCCTTCAGGAATGTATTTCCAGATCTGAGCTTTTCCCTGATCTAAAAGGTATAAATTCCCGCCAAATAGCTGAACATCAGTCAAGGTGCCCCAAACATCCGCGGGCTCAAGTAATCGCACCACTTCTGAACTTTGCTCTTGAGTACGCACAATACCTTTTCTTGCACTCACACCGTAAGTAACAGTCTTATCACCTTCTGCACCGATCAATCCATCTAAATCATTAGGGCCAATCACCGCTGAGGCTGACCGTGTTTCCGTTCCTACCTGGTATACGGAATTATGCGCAACATCTGCGACCAGCAACGCTGTTCCGGTAAGCGCAAATCGTTCCCCCACCGCCTGAGCATTTACCGTCGACAAATCAAAGTAAGGTGAAAGATCAGTTAATGCGTATGTTTTAGTAACAACTCCATACGCCGACTCAATATCCCGGGATAACTTTTGAACTTCCGGATCTTTAAGAGTAGCCTCATCGAATTGCGATATAACCCGTCGGGCTTCCTGGAGATAATTCTTAGCTCGCTCGGGATTCAACTCAGCATAGTAAAGCCCTTGTTTATACGCTTCTTCAGCTTGCGGCAATATTTCACTTTTAAGAACTGCGGTTTGCTTCTGGTTCTTAAACCTGTTCTCGTAATCATGTCCAATAAAAATAAACCCTGCAAATAAAAGCAGGATCATACATCCTAAAATAAAAACTCGTCGTCGGGTAAAAAAACTGGTAATTTTCTTACCGGCAGCAGCAATCTTACCCCGCGCCGCAGAAGGAATAATTTTTGCACTAAACCCTCGAATCGAAGCTTCTGATGAAAACAATCGCTCCCGCTCGGGGACCGGACTAGACAACGCAGCATCAACAGCAAGCTCTTTCTCAACAAACTCCGGATCCTCAGTCAGGGGAAGAGGTGAAGTAACATCTTCCTCCCGGCTTTCAGCAAAAACGATACTCTCTTCCTCTATAGAAGGCACGGCATCCGAACCGACATAACATCCAACAATACAGCAACTCGGATGAGTTTGTATTGGTTCATTAAAATACTGGGCTAATTTGGAATACGCTAATGCCGAATCTAATTCTTTTAAACTTCCTAAGGTCAAAGGAAAATGACTTGTATCAACAGAACGATTAAATAAGCACAAAGTATCATTGGGTTGAATATATCCGGAGAGACTTACAGCCAGGCTGGATCCTGAAGAGTCATCCGTCTCAAACAAATTTCCAAAAGTAGCCTCACGGTATAACCTCATTCCTGTCATTCCCCCACACCGAACCGTATACAAAACACTGCCCCAAACCACACCTATACAAAGCGAAAAATCAATATTCTCAACATTACCATACTCAAGGATCTTCTTCTCAATGAAAGCCTGAGTTTGACGAACACAGTCCAGTAAATGTCCATGAACAGATACACACTCTCCCTGATAATATAATCCTTCAAAAAAAGGAAACACTTCCCTCCCCATTTGATCTATCGGGAAAACTTCCGGATACGTTATACAAAACAAACCAAAGATTCTCCCATGTGAAGCCAAAACAGAACCGACAGGACTGGTCAGAGGTAATCCTTCTACATATGATCCGGGAGCCGAAGCCGAGCTAAAAACAAATGGCTGGAAATTGAGCAGAGTATCCATTACATAGAATATATCAGAAAAATGGAAGAAAGCGAAAGATCGACTAGGACAAGAAAGACAACAGTGTCAAACCAAACAAACCAATCGCGCCTAATAGCAGAAACAAACTGATCACCACAAAAACCGGCGCCAGCTGCGTCCTCAATACCCGATTCATCATTTGTACTTGGCGCATAATCAAAAACGTAAACCCTAAAACACCAAAAGAAACAACAGCAAAGATAACCTTAATTAAAAGTATAAAAGCGGAATCAAAAGAAAAATCGGTAAAATTATCCATATTAGTGCTCTTTCCTGCTAATTACTCCCCCATGCTCGGCAACAAGTTCACCAACCAGTCGGCTCACTTGATCAGGATACGGAATGTCATCAAACTCGATGTTGGTCATTTCCGCTGCGGTCTGTACAAAAACATCACCGTAATTAAATGCCAGCTGAAACGCACCGGCTACTTCCGAACGGACATCCTGTATTTTAGTAAATTGGGCTTCTGCAAAGTTCTTGTTAAACAACCCCACAAAATCGACATCAATAATACGGTCATTAGTAATAATATTTACTGTAAAGAACCAAATCAGGAGACGCTCAAAACCATAAGCAAATACTAATAAATACCAGAAGATAAACATCGCGAAGCGCAACATGAGTGGAAGACTTTCATACATATTAGGTGCCAGATACAGTACCGCTCCTTGAGCAAAAAGTGGCACCAGCAGCATAGCAAAGACTCCCACGATCCAGGGTACATTAGTAATCTGATGCTTGCGAATCAGGAGATATAACTGCTCCCCTTCCTGTTGCTCGTTGAAGATCACTGAACGAGGCTGGACCAGGAACGCGGAGGTCAGAGTATTGTTATTGCGTGCTGCAGGTAAATGCATAGATATGAGTATATCAGTAACTATTATCTATTGTCTATGAGCTTTTTCCACGGTTATTTCTTCTCAATATTAAACAAGGCGCTCTGGATAAATAACTCACCCGGAGCACGCAGGTTAAACACTTGCTTAAATAAATCACCACTAATGGTTACTGTACCTTTATCAGTCTGGAAACTAACCTGATTAGTATATCCGCCATTAGCATATTGAGTAGAACCGATACCGGTAACGGAATTCACCGCATCACCCCCAAGCTCCTGTTTTACCCGTTCAACCGACCAGGTATCACCGTTTGCTTTATCAGTCTGGGATACATGGGTAATGTTATTTCCGTCTTTCTTTACCACCAGCACGGCATTCACAATATCGGCCATTTCTGATGAATTTAACCATGGATGCTTACGGGAACCACCACCACCGCGCGGCTTATACCAACCTTTATAAAACCAGGGGGAACCCGCAATCTTTTCATAGGCATCACCGGTCCAGCAACTCTGCGACCCGCACTTAGTATCCCACAACATCGGAGTGCTATGCCCTCGACCTGAGTATGAATAAATCGCACCACCGGCAGTTGAAGCATAATAAGTCGTGATCATATCGTTAGAGGAGTTCGAAACAACGACCATACCTTTCGTTTCTTCCACTGCCTTATGCCATATGCTCGCTACCCCGCTGGTAGCCTTACTTGAGTTGTATACTTGACATGATTCAGTAATACAGATTGGTTTTGAAGCCACCATTGCATAAGTACGGGCCGCAATAGCCTGAGCCTTCTGAGCTTCTAAATCCCACGATGAAGGCATCTCGGCAATACCCTTTAAGTAATTACCTTCAAAATCCAACGCTCCGGAACTGGTTTGAATTGTCGACGGAAAATCTCGCTTCTCAACACGGATATTCCCATAATACGCTTTAAGAATAGTTTCGTAATTTTGCCCGCTCTTAGCACGTCCTAAAGCGCCATACTGGCTCATTCCTTTGCGGTGTGGAGCTCCGAAAGAAAATGCTGCAAATGCCGGCGAGAAACCCGGATTATAGGTAGGGCTCGATGCTGCATCATCAGTCAAAGGGACATCCCCCACTGAAGACGTAAATGATCCGGTCTTCTCTGCTAATAATTGCTGTTGCCTGGCCGACAAAGCAGCAATCTGCGTCGATAAATCTGCCTGATACTTCTTTGCTTTAGCAATCTCTGCCTCATAAAAAGTTGCTTCTTTTGCAGTCTTCTCTTTTATTGAAGCCAGTCTGGAATTTTCTTTTTGTAAATCATTTTTAAGTTTCTCTGCGGTAGCCTTATCATCGTTGAGCGAACGCAACTCTGCACCAATACCTTTAATAAATCGCTGATCTTCCTCAAGCGCCGCTTCTCTATAAGCAAGCCTTCTCGTTGCATCTCCTAATTCCGAACTTGAGAACAAAATCATTAACGGTGATGTACTTTTTGAGGTTATATAATAGGAATTTACCTTAGACTCAAACATATCCTGCTGTTCTTGCAGGCGTCCATCAGATTCTGCAATTGAGGTCTGCAGCCGTTTAAGTTCTTTTTGCTTCTGAGCTATTTGGCCTTCAACTTTTGTAATGGAATTCTTAACGCTATTAAGAGTGGTGGTTAAGCTGGTTAACTGCCCTTCCAAAGGCTTGGTAGCTTTTACTGAAGCTTCTCGGGCTGACTGCAATTCAGACAGCTTTTTTTCAATATCATCCAACTCATCAGCAAATACCAATGATAAAGAAGTGGAAGAGTGAATGAGTAAAGATAAACTGAGGATAAAAAGCAAAAAAGCTTTCATCCAAAAAGGTACACGCGAGAACATACTTTCATAATACCATACTAAAATAAAGAGTACGCTAAACATCCGATTTACAATTAAGAAACACATGCTTATGATAAAATAAACGTATGAAGAAATGTTTAATTCTCATCCTCTTTTGTTTCTCATTTTTTGTTGCCCAGAATAGTATAGTTTTTGCCGCACCAACAGTCGAATGCAGCGCCACAATCAAGTGTCCTGCAGGTAAGTCGTGTGTTGGCTCATTTTGTGTTCAAGCTGCTCCCAGCCTACGCCCTGAATTCCAACAGGAAGGAGCCTTAACCTTTGCCGTCTCTCGATTCTTTACCTATTTATTGCCGGTTATCGGTATTCTCGGTTTCCTGCTTTTCCTCTGGTCGGGCTTCCAATTCCTGATGAGTAAAGGCGATCCTAAAGCCCTTGCCGCAGCTCAAGCGAGATTAACCTATACCGCTATCGGATTGCTAATAATTTTCCTGGCATATAGTATTACAGCATACACAACCGGATTATTTGGATTGGTAACACCATGAAAAAAGTATTTAAGAAAAGCTTTATCATCTCAATATTTGTATGTATCGGACTCTTGGGTATCAAAAATATTCAAGCTGCCAGCTCCGTTCCGGTTGCTACCTGCCAACCGATCCCGGGACAGGGAGTCTCCATTCAGGATTGTGCGAACGCTAACTTCCCAAAGGGTGCGCCCACTACGATCGGTGGTTGGGTTTCTACCATCTTAGGCCAGGTATATACCATAGCGCTTGTCGTCATGCTCGCCTATTTAATCTGGGGTTCATATCGTTTTATGATGGCCGCCGGAGACCCCAAAGCCATTGCCGCAGCCAGAGCCCATCTGACGTGGGCAATCGCTGGTATGATCATCGTGTTTGTGGCATATTGGATATATCGTGTCATCAACGAACTGGCATTCTATGTATTCCAGGACATTTAATGGTACTATAAAAACATATGTATATATATAAATTGTTCTTAGATGTAATCGCAGCCGTAGCACCCCCTGAACCGGGAAGCAATACCCCAAGCAATGAAGCCGGAAGCATTGTCGGACGAATTTTCCCTCCATTTCCCGGATTTAGCGGATCAATCAGTTTAACCAGATATTTTCTTACCTTATTCAATACAGCCCTCTATGTCGGCCTCGTCGCTGCTCTTATATATATAGTCTACGGAGCAATCAAATGGATTACCTCGGGCGGAGATATCAAAGCCCTCGCCGCAGCTCGCAATACCATTACCCACGCTATAATGGGTGTTATCCTTCTTTCACTCGGCTTAGTCATGAGTCAGGTTGTCGGAACATTTGTCTCTCCCACACTCGACGACACTAATTCAAAGGCAGTATATATCTGCGGCTATGGCAGCCGCAAAGAACAATGCGATTTAAGTGGCATTCCACCATCAGAATGTTATCAGTCTATTACCTGTCACCAAGTCTACTCACGTATTTTAAATGAAAAGGCCGACAAACTACAAATGAGCTACCCAAGCCAATACTGCTTCAGTGCCCAGGAATGCGACAAGGGCTGTAAACAAAATGAATTAATTAACACATATAAATATTGCCAGCCAATCTAAGAATATGAATAGTAAAAAATTACTTATCTTTTTCATACTGCTCACGGGGTTAATACCTACCCGGCTGGCTGAAGCGGCCGGGCTGGGAACCTTAAGTCCACCGACTGGTACAACTCTAGATCTGAATGCCAACGTTATCCGTTTTGTTAATTTTGCTATCGGCAGCGGTACGGTTGTTTTTCTGTACATGTTTGTCCGTGGAGCGATTGAATGGACTATTTCCGAGGGAGATAAAATGAGGCTCGAAACCGCACGAAACCGCATGACCCAAGCCGCTATCGGACTACTGCTTTTAGGTACCTGTTTCGCAATCGCATCAATTGTGAGATCCTTAACCTATTCACGGGGATTTTAAACAATTTTGGAAAAAATATGGTATAATAAGTTGTCTTGAAGGGAGGTGAATTTAAAACATGTTCAAAAAAGCATATGCAAAATTAGTTGGTGTTTCATCAGCAGCAACAGCGGTATTATCTTTGGCAACGGCTACATACGCTCAGGTAACCTTATCGTTCCCTACTACCAGCCAATACGGTTTCAACGATTTGCCAACAGCTCTTAGCGGAGTCTTAAACCTCGTTTTCTTCTTTGCGTTAATCTTAGTTTTGATCTACCTCGTTTGGGGTGGTATCCAGTGGATCACATCCGGTGGAGACAAAGCAGGAACTGAAGCAGCTCGAGGTAAGATCACTGGCGCTATCGTCGGTATCATTATCGTTGCAGTAGCATTCGCAATCTTCCGATTGCTCATGACATTCGTCGGTGCTACAAACTCTATCGTTATCACCAAACAATAAAACTCAAAAACAAAATAGAGTTAAAAATACCGGTCTTTATGACCGGTATTTTTTTGCATAAAGTAATATTTTTTACGAGTCATAAGTGTAAGACGACCTTCTCTGCCATACCTTGAACGGCAGAGCAGAGCTTTAAATGCCAATAAGTAAAGGCATTAAGCGTGTCGTCTTACACTTATGACGAGTAGGATTAATTTAAAGCGGTATCGTCACCGGCAACCAATAGGCAAAGAAAGCAAAATAGGCAATAAAAAACAGTGCCGTTAATTTCCAGTCACAGTATTTGAAAAGATAATAGCAAGTTAAAAGCAAAATAAAAGGAAACGCCGGAACATAATAAAAAGAATATTGAACCCTTGGAATCACCAGCCAGGGTATTAACAAAGAAAAGGCATAAAAATAAAGAAATAGCATCCGCTTCTCTTTAAAAAATACGGGCAACTCTGTTTGAACTTTCTGAACCTTGCGGATAATAATCCCCACCCCTGAAAGAATAAAAAACAGCGTAAAACCAATAACCGCCCCCGCCAGTAATTGATTATTCACCAAACCATAACGAGTTAAGTGCGGTGAACTCACAATGTATACTTCATTTTGCAGGAAGTAACGTAAGAATGCTTTATACCCTCCTACCAAATTCTCTTCTTTTACCTTATCAGGATTATTCTCCGGCAACATTGCCGAATTATGGAAAACAATATCCTGGTAATTCCTGAAAGCCACATCAATATAGTCAAACTTATAAATAAGCAAAGAGCCAATAATATACGTATAAACCGAGATCATTATAATAAGTAAAAAATTAAAGACCCGCCGTCGCGCCGATCCGGTTAAATAAAAATGAAAAAACATCGCATAAAACAAAAACGGCCAAAATCCGCTCCACTTACAAAGACCTGCTAAACCGGTCAGAAACCCAGCCAATAAAAGATAACGAATATGCCTGTACTCATCGAAATTACGGGCGAAATTATTTTTCTCCAAATAAATATAGAAAACGTAACCGGATAACAAAACAAAAAAACAAAGAAAAATATCTAACATCGCTGTCCTGCTCAGGGTATACCAGGATAGTGAACCAACCAGACAAAGCATGGTCAGCAAAGCTTGCCACCAAGTCAATCCTATTCTCCTGCCAAAAATATACGTAAGTACCAATCCTGAAAAACCAAAAACAAATGGAGCAATCCGCCAGCTCAACGACCATGAATCTCCCATGACATAAAAAGGAAGACTTATTAATAACTTGGCCAAACCCGGATGCTGAAAGTTTGAATCTCCTGTACCACGATACATTTCACTTGCCGACTCGGCATAATAAAACTCATCAAACATATGAAAGTTGAAGTAAGTAATTCTGTACAAAAAGAAAGCTAAAAGCAACAAAAAAACTAACCCTACAACCGACCATCTAATATATTTATTTGAAAAGTTTTTCATAAGCTAGCCACCCAGCGATAAGTATAATCGAAATACCTGTTATCGCCAATCCAAAAGTGAAACTTACCGGTGAATAAGTCCATGAAACAGTATGCTTCCCGTGGGGTAGCTGGATCGCTCGCTGTATGAGATTAACCGGAAATATCCGTGTCGTTTGACCATCAACACGGGCCTGCCATCCGGGGTAAAACGAATCGGAAAAAACCAGGACACCATCCGAATTCGATTCTGTAGTCATTACGACCTTTTGATTGGAATACTCGGAAATTTGAACTGGAGCATAGGCCTCTACGGCACCAGACGATGAATATTCGTCTGTAGGTTTAGGAGTATAAACCTGGTGCCGGGGATCCCAATCCTGAGATTTCATCGCTGAAATCATCGCTTTATAGTTCGGCGAAGATACTACGGACGAAGTAATAAATGCCCGCGGCAAAACAGAAAGGTTTTCATACAACTTGAGCTTCGTTTTAAAAAACGGATCCGCAGCATACTCAGTTACAAGACGGTACTGCGGAAGGTTACGGTATGTTAGAAAATATTTAACATTCCAGGCGGAGAATATTCGCTCCCACTCTTCTACCTTCAGCGAGTCGTTCGAAAGCAAATGATATTCTAGATTATAGCGCTCCTGCGGAACCAGTCCCCCTTCAAACCACCCTCGATCAGTAAAAGAATCCACTTTATGCACAATAGGATTATTTCCGGGCAATGCCTTCAACTCCGATACAATTGCCTCCCGGCCCTTCCTCCAACCGGAAATATAGTAAGGATTAATTTCATACTGCGTTAATGGATAAATCCGGGATAACTCATCTCCGGAAACATCCTTGACCGACTCAGGCACTGTAAGATAACGATCGACCGGAACATAAGTAATATATGAATGTAGGAACCAATAGGAATTAAGTCCGGCAACAATAAATAATACCCCAACCAAAATATCACTAAAACGACCTGCTCTTTGGCGTAATATATCCATAAGCTGCGTGAGCCCTACTCCGCTCAATAAACACATCACCAGCAGAAAATACTCATTAAACCTGGTTGGGAAACGAAACAGGCTCATTCCCGGAACAACATAAAAAGCCAGCAAATACAGTAAAGAATAACCGCCAAAAGACAAACTCAAAAAAACCAATGCACCGCTGATTAATATCACCAGATAGTATTTACTGAAAGATAACTGCTTTAACCATGTAAATCCCACTGTTATCCAATCACCGGTTCGTTTAAATCCTCGAACCTTGGGAAGCAGTAGCCGAATAATGGCATAAACAGCCAAGAGAAATGGCAGTATACCAATATAAAGCGTGTTCTCCCACCAGATACCTTCACGTAAAATATCTACTTTATAAGTCCCCTCAGCCGGATTACCGAATAAATAGGGATAGAGAAAAGTCCACAGAAACTTACCCCGCATCGGATTCCCCACTGCCTTCTCAAAGGTCAAATGAACTCGACTCGTCTGCACCGTCAATTCAGCTGTTGGCAACAATTGTATAGCCGCCAAAGTAACCGCCACTAGTGAAGCAAGCAGTAAACCAAAGAATATTCGCTTGAGTGGAATCAAGGCTTTTTTACCCAAATGAAGTAATAAATAAAAGCTCTCACCTGCATAATGCCATAACACCATCAACATCGTAAGATACGTCATATGTGGGTGCCCTGCTAATAACTGCAATGCCCATATCACACCCAGAACGATAAACCATTTATAAACAACGGCAGCTGATCGCAACTCCATTTGTTCAGAGATATGCACAATGCTTTTACGGGCACACCATAAAACCCAAGGTAGGTATGCAGCGACAACAATCATATTAAGGTGCTTAACCCGTGCAATAAAAAAAGACGAAAACATAAAAGCCAGCGCTACCCAAAACGCCGCAACTTTAAGCAGTCCGAGCTGGCGCGAATAAACATAGGCTCCCCACCCCGCCACTATAAAAACCAGCACAATGCTCAGATTTAGTGCTAAATATGGCGGTATAAACGCTAAAATTATATTCGGAGGATAAAATGGACCACTTTGTCCTTCTGCTGCTAAGGGGAAACCGTTCGCAATGTACCGGGTCCATAAGGGAAAACTCCCCTGTGAATACGATTCATGCAGAGCATATTTGAAAGGAAGATGGAGATCAAGTAAATCGGAACCGGTAAAATCACCTACCACCATTACCTGTTGTCCAAATAGTCCTTGCCAAAAAAATAGTATCGGCAGGAAAGCTAAAATAATGTAAGGAAGTAGAAAATTCAGTTTTTTAGGCATAAAAGCTAACAAAAGTATATCATTAGGCACTTCACTTAGACGATCACATCATCTATCATAAACTAAATAGTCTATTGATTTTAATTGGTATAATAAAGAGTATGCAGCAGCACGCCGTTCCACAAAACGTCACATCATTTGAGTTTAAAATCGTCGGATTCCTGACATTGAAACAGTTTGCCATGCTCGGGGTGAACGGTGTCTTGGGATTTATAAGCTTTTTAACCATTCAAAATATTATCGTAAAAATATTCTTTGTAGTCTTTTTTGTCGGGTTGGGAGTGCTCCTCGCTTTTGGTACTATCCAGAATATCCCATTCTATCGCTGGATCTTTATCTTTGTTAAGGCCATTTTCTCTCCCACACAAAGAATTTGGATTAAAACCGCCGTCGTCCCCGCCTACCTTACAACCTCATATGCCGTTGATGCCCCTGTTGATAAAAAAATATTTGAAGATCGCACCAAATTAAACAGCTATCTTCAAACATTACCTTCCAATTCACGATCTCGCTTGGATATTGCCGAGCAACAAAAACTTCATTCACTGGGCTTGCAAAAACCATACGCGTCTGCACAAATAGCTCCGGCTCAACCACGCAATGGTCAAATTACGAATATTCCTCACACTCCTCCAACGGCCCGACCTGCACCTCAACAGGCAATTCCGGCACCTGCACCACAAACGATTGCCCAACCGGCCCACCCTGCTCCACCGGCTATCAATAAACAAAGCACACAGCCGGTTAACCAGCAACCTAAAGAAGGTATCTTATCGAATGAGCGGGTAATCCCGGTAGGGCCCAAACCTGCTCCGAAACCAATGCCCCAGGCAACAGTACCTCCCATGCCTGCACCCGCAATGCCTGCTCCGACCATAACACCAGCACCTGCACCACCAGTTTCGACAATTAATTTGCCACCTATCGACGCAATGTTCAGCGCAATACCCACACCTAAACCTTCAGCTTCTGTCGTGAATATGCCGACAGTTACGCCACAGCCACAGCCACAGCCACAGCCACAGCCACAGCCACAGCCACAGCCACAGCCACAG
>CAYOFQ010000003.1:0-5843 GCA_964403585.1 uncultured Gammaproteobacteria bacterium
TGCACTGGATAGAGTCCGAACTGTCTCACGACGTTCTGAACCCAGCTCGCGTACCACTTTAATGGGCGAACAGCCCAACCCTTGGGACCGACTTCAGCCCCAGGATGTGATGAGCCGACATCGAGGTGCCGAACCTCCCCGTCGATGTGAACTCTCGGGGGAGACTAGCCTGTTATCCCCGAGGTAGCTTTTATTCGTTAAGCCCGTGCCGTAATCACAACGGCAACGGGGATCACTTACACCTGCTTTCGCACCTGCTCGGATTGTAACCCTCGCAGTCAAGCTGGCTTATGCGTATACACGTACTCTCCGATTTCCATCCGGAGAAAGCCAACCTTTGTACCCCTCCGTTACTCTTTTGGAGGGACCCGCCCCAGGTAAACTGACCGCCTAACACTGTTTCCACTTACGTAGATGAGGTGAGAGAAAAAGAAAGAGAGGTGTTTCATCGTTGTGCAAGCACTCCCTCCTACGCTAAACAATTCCTTTCCTCGCGCCAATGTCAAGCTTCAGTAAAGCTCTCGGGGTCTTTTTGTCCAAGTGCAGGTAGGCCGCATCTTCACAGCCATTTCAATTTCGTCGGGCAATAGTTCAAGACAGTTTTCAACTCGTTACGCCTTTCATGCAGGCCGGAACTTACCCGGCAAGGGGCTACGCTACCTTAGAACTCTCAGGGTTAGAGCTGTCGTTCACTGGAGCTTACACCAGAGCCTTGTTTGATGGTTTAATACCAAACTCAACCCCGATGGTTAACTTACCAGTACCGGACAGGTTTCAGCTCCTATACTTCCCCTTTTGGGGTTTGCAGGAGCCTGTGTTTTTGCTAAACAGTCGGTTGATAAACTTTTGCTGAGGCCCGCCGAATCGGCGGGCAGAGCATGTCGATTAACTTACGCTCAGATTTTTTGCCGAGTTCCTTGAACTACCCTTACCCGTTTACCTTGGTCTTCTCGACCAGATCACCTGCGTCGGTTTGCGGTACGAATTGATTATAAACTCCTTAAGCGGCTTTTCCCGGAAACTTAAAATCATCGGCTCTCTCTTCTTACGAAAAAATAGTATTTGATGCTCGCCCATACTTGCGTACGGATTTACATCTTGAACCTCCATATAGAAGGCCCGATTATTCAAATTTCGTCACCACTTAAGTAATAACGCGTATAACCAAGTAGCAGAATATTAACTGCTTGTACATCCCCCGCACCCTACTGGGTACGCGGTTAGATTCGACTAACCCTCAGCCGATTGACGTTGCTGAGGAAACCTTGATCATTCGGTAATCCGTGTTTTCATCGGAAGATTCACTACTCATGTCAGCATTCTCACTTCTAATAACTCCACCCCGGTTTACACCAAGAGCTTCGATGCGATTAGAACGCTCCTCTACCACTCCTCCACAATAAATTGTGAAAGAATCTCTGTCTTCGGTAGAATATTTAGCTCCGTTCATTTTCGGCGCTGTATTTCCAACCGAGCTAAGCTCGGACTATTCAGGTGAGCTGTTACGCACTCTTTAAAGGATGGCTGCTTCTGAGCCAACCTCCCTGCTGTATTGGAAACAAAACGGCCTTTACCACTTAACTAGAATTTAGGAACCTTAGACGAGAGTCTGGGTTGTTTCCCTTTAGACCATACCGGATTATACCTGTAGATCTGACTCCCATAGCATATAGTTGAGTATTCGGAGTTTGGTTGGTCTACAGATCCAAAGGACCCGGAGACCATCCAGTAGCTCTACCCCTCAACCTTCTCTATGAGGCTATACCTAAATATATCTCGAGGAGAACCAGCTATTTCTTGGTTCGATAGGCATATTACCCCTAACCACAAGTCATCCCAAGTCATTTCACCGACAACGGGTTCGGTCCTCCACGTATCTCTCGATACGCTTCAACCTGCTCATGGTTAGCTCACCAAGTTTCGGGTCTATCGCAATGTATATATTCGCCCTATTCGGACTCGGTTTCCCTGTGCCTTCCCAAGATTTGCTTGGTTAAGCGAAACACAAAACGATAACTCGCTGACTCATTCTTCAATAGGCACGCTATCATCCAGACTTGCGTCTAGACTCTAACTGTTTGTTAGCCAATGGTTTCAGGTTCTATTTCACTCCCCTCCCGGGGTTCTTTTAACCTTTCCTTCACAGTACTTGTTCACTATCGGTCAGTTTAAGTGTTTAGTCTTGGATCGTGACCGACCCAGCTTCCCACAAGGTTTGCCGTGCCTCGTGGTACTTGGGATACTACTACCGGAAGCATTAATTTCGAATACCAGGCTGTCACTGTCTATGGCTGATCTTTCCAGATCATTCTTCTATTAATACTTCATCGGATATTGTAGTCCCGCAACCCCAGAGCCGAAGCCCTGGTTTAGACTCTTCCGGTTTCGCTCGCCGCTACTCACGGAATCTCGTATGATTTATATTCCTCTGGGTACTTAGATGTTTCAGTTCCCCAGGTTCCCATATTTACGCAAGCGCAAATATCAGCTATTTCTCAATAGCCGGGGTTACCCCATTCGGAAACCATCGATTAGTAATGTCTGTTGGAGGACTCATCGATGTTATCGCGCTCGTACACGCGTCCTTCGTCGGCTTAAACTGCCAAGGCATCCACCATTGGCGTGATTTCTCCCATCTCTTTCGTTAGTCAAATGTCTCATTTCTTAATTCAATCTGTTACTTATGCGTTCTACACTTTACTTTTCAAAAAGACTCATTCAATAAATTCAAACACGTGTTGTTAAAGTTCGTTGTTGTTACCAACAACTTTTTACTTATATATCTATATAAATAAGAAGCTATCTGTAACTTGTGGACCTAAAGGGATTTGAACCCTTAACCTCCGGAATGCAAATCCGGCGCTCTAGCCAGTTGAGCTATAGGCCCTTAAGAGTAATCAAATTCCAACAGTTCCACTTTTAAGCCTAAAAAAATACTCAGATATCTCTATCAGAGAATTCTTATTCTAAAGTGAACATACAAAAAAATCAAGCACTATTTCTTAATCTTTATTTACAATTTTTGCGAAGGCTGTTCGGAGAGCAGGTTGTGCGTCCAATAGTGCCGTTATGCAAGTGTTTTTTCAAACATGTACGAGTATTTTATCAAGGCTGATTCTGTATGTCAATACAAATATCCGCAAAACACTACTATAAGCTTAATTTGATATAATATAGAACTGTGATCATTCATTGGGTTTGATCTTTATGACAAGAAGGAGTATAGAATGAATGGTGATCTGTTTGTAACATCTCCCACACCTTCCCTATGGAAGTTTGTGTTTGGGAATCTGAAAGTCAGTGTTCGTCCCTCAGATGAACATCGTTTTGAGTTTAAAAAACCTCAATATGTTCAAATTCCGAATGGACCGCATGTCGAACTCAAAGAGTGGACAGAAGGACTCGAATCACATCCAACTTTGGTGATCCGAGTAGATAATCCAACCGAAGAGATGATTCAAAGTGCGCAACAATTCATTGTTGCTACTACATACATGGGTATCTCTTCTTAAGTAACCAGTGGCTGCCCAGCTTCATTTGGGCAGCCACACTTTCTCTTCCTTATATTTGTAATATAAACACTTGCAGTTTTTATCCAATTTGGTTTATATTTATCTTATGATCAAAAAACAAATTGTATGGTTTGAAGAAGTAGGTAAAGAAGATGTTGGTTTGGTCGGTGGGAAAGGTGCAAATCTTGGAGAAATGACAAGTGCCAATCTTCCTATTCCGTATGGTTTTGTTGTTACTTCACATGCATATTTTGCTTTTATAGAAGAAGCCAAATTAATGGACCGAATTAAGCAAATCCTTTCAATTGTTAATTATGATCATCCTACAGAAATTGAACAAGCTTCTGAGCATATTCAGGATCTTATTGTAAAAGCACCAACACCAGAAAAACTTGCTAACGAAATAATCGAATATTATGAAATGCTTAACGAAAAAGAAGATAAGTATATGCAGAAAAAAACTTCAATCTTTCACGCTGCACTGCATAAAATTAAAGGTGTTTATGCCCAACCATTAGTTGCTGTACGTTCTTCAGCAACAGCAGAAGATTTACCAGATGCTTCATTTGCAGGTCAACAAGAAACATATTTAAATGTTCAAGGTGAAACACATTTATTAAAGAAGGTAAAAGAATGTTGGGCATCTTTATTTACTGCCCGAGCAATTTATTATCGTCATGAAAAAGGTTTTGATCATTTTAAAGTAGGTTTAGCTGCAGTTGTGCAACGTATGGTTCAATCAGATAAATCTGGTATTGCCTTTAGTATTGATCCAGTTACAAATGATAAAAATAAAATTGTTATTGAAGCTGTATATGGATTAGGTGAATATATAGTACAAGGAAAAGTTACTCCAGATCATTATGAAGTAGATAAAACTTCATTTGTTATTACTAATAAACAGTTAGCTTATCAGAATGTTAAATTTGTAAAGTCTGGAACAGGCAATCGTGAAGTTCCTTTAAATAAAAAAGTTGGTTCAGAGCAAAAACTTACAGAAAATGAAATTCGAGAAGTAGCACTCTTGGTAAAAGATATTGAAAATCATTATTACTTTCCACAAGATATTGAGTGGGCATTAGAAAAAGGTCGAGTATTTATAGTGCAATCTCGTCCAATTACCACGATTGATGCCACTAATAAAAAAGCAGAAGGAGTTGAAGGTATTACAACCAAAGAAAAACCAATAGTTACTGGAGCTGCTGCATCGCCTGGAATCGGTGTCGGTCATGTTGTTATTATCAAATCACCAAAAGAAATTGACAAAATTAAACAAGGAGATATTCTTGTTGCGCCACAAACAAATCCTGATTATGTTCCAGCTATGAAAAAAGCAGGAGCAATTGTTACTGACAAAGGTGGACGTACTTCACATGCAGCGATTGTTTCTCGGGAACTAGGTATTCCGGCTGTTGTTGGTACAGAAACTGCAACCAAAGTTCTTAAAGAAGATATGGTAGTTTCTGTAAACGGTGGTACTGGTGAAATTTTTAAAGGAAGTATCCTAAAAAGAGGGGCACAATCTGAAAAGCCAAAGGAAATTGAATCTAAACGTGTAAAAACACTTACTAAAGTATATGTAAATCTTGCTGAACCAGAAATGGCAGAAAAGGTAGCAAAACTAGATGTAGACGGAGTTGGTTTATTACGTGCAGAGTTTATGATTGCAGAAATAGGCATTCATCCAAAAGAATTTATTAAACAAGGCAAGCAAAAAATATTTGTAAATAGATTAGCTAAAGATCTGGAAAAGTTTGCTAAAGCATTTGCTCCACGTCAAATTGTGTATCGAGCAACTGATTTTAAATCAAATGAATATAGACACCTAAAAGGTGGTGCCTTATATGAACCTAAAGAAGAAAATCCAATGATTGGTTATCGTGGAGCTTCTCGTTATATTGCTGATCCAGAAGTATTTATGATGGAACTGGATGCTTTACAACAAATTTGGGATAAAGGATACAACAACATTCATTTAATGATTCCTTTTGTACGAGTACCATGGGAAATGGTGCGTATTAAAGATATTGTTCGTGATCATGGTTTACTTAATTATCATGGATTCAAATTATGGATGATGGTAGAAGTTCCTGCTGCTGCAATTCAACTACAAGATTTTATTGATCTAGGAATTGATGGTGTTTCTATCGGTACTAACGACTTAACAATGATGCTTTTAGGTGTAGACCGTGATAGTAGTGAAGTTGCACATATTTATGATGAAAGACATCCTGCAGTATTAAATACTCTTGATCATATTGTACAAACCTGTGCAGATAATAATATTACCTGCTCTATTTGTGGACAAGCAGCTTCAGATTACCCTGAAAT
>CAYOFQ010000004.1:0-2669 GCA_964403585.1 uncultured Gammaproteobacteria bacterium
TCGTCTTCTTTAATACCAAGTGTTTACTTCTGGTTAACATCAGCCTTAAGTATTGCAAAGTGCTTAATAAGAGACTTGAGTTGTGCAGGCTTTAGCTGTTTCTCAGCGGCATCCTGAGGTATGTCCTGATCACCAGAACTCCATCTAAAGGTACAGGATATGTAAGTACCAAGACTTGCATCTGTCCCACTTAGGTTAAAAATAAGCTTCTCATGTCCCTCGAAAGAGTAATGCATAGCCCCTGTAGCAGTGTCATAGCCACAAGTTAGAACACCAGTTGGGGTTGTTAATCTAATAGAATAGAGACTCCCATCAGCATCTGCTACATGGCTGTACTTTAAACTCGAGTCTTCCCGTTCATCATCGTAAATGCTTACACCAGCTTCAGGATTACTAATTTGCTCTGGGTGAGAGCTCAAAGCATGTATTACACGGTTGCGTATCTCAACGCGGCTTAGAAGAACCTCAGCTAGCTGAGATTTATAAGTATCAGGCTCTACACTAGTATACCTGTAAATTTGTTCGAAATCGTCTGGATTAATAATAGTTGGTTCGAATAATCTTAAGACATCGGGATTGTGTTCAATAGGTGCAAGAGTGTAAGGTGCTTCACTAACGCTTACTGAGTTGTCGGGGGTATCTGGATAATCTACCGATAGAATTGCAGTATTCACAGTAACCTCGCCACGAGCTAGTTTGTTTAAAAAATCTACTATACCGGGGCAGACATCCGTAACTAGACTTGCTAATTCATTTGTAACAAACTTATTCGCGCCTAGGTCAACTTGTAAGTCACCGCCTGCGCTCACACCCACGTACGAATACCCCGTTGCACCTGGGCTTAAGGGTACAAGGGACTCTTTCATTAAAAACATCTGTACGACAGACTGATCCTCAGAAGCCTCATCTAAAGAAGCATAGAACCTAAAAGAACCCCCGCCCTTTATATCTAAAAATATTTTAAACTCTTCTTCCTCAAGGTCTAGCCTAAATATTGAAATTGCATCAACTCCATCAGGTAATTCTGGTATTTGAACAGTACGCTGTCTTTCACCAAAGCCTTCCTTATTTAATAAGATTGAAAAATTAAAGTCAGCATATTTCGGAACCTCGCTCAAAACAGCTTGAGTCTGTTCGATGAACTCTGCTCGAGGATATTTACTTATCTGTTCATTCATATTAGTAGTATATCTCAGTAAAAGCCTGTTTAAAAGAATGGGGAGGTATCGTCAAAGCAATGTTTGAATTAAAAAACCCCAGAGATATTCTATTCCACCAACTTAACTTAGTTTACTTTATAATAGGACGGCCAACTAATTAGTTGGTACTTGAGTAGCACCATTGAAATCAAAGTAGATGACTGCTCCTTCAGAAGGACCATCTGCGACTATCATTTGTTCAAATTCCTCAGGTGAGGCCCCATTCGCTAACTTAACAGCGGACGTATATCTAAAAATATGACGTAGCTCCTCAGGAGTGTAATCAGGAACCGTAGTCAAAACTCTCACAGATTGTCCATTACGGCCAACTATATTAAATTGAACACCAACACTATAACGCCCATTTGCATCTACTGTGGCTTCGTCTATTTCTATCAACGGCTCTGAAAGCTCCGAAGCTTCTTGTGGTTTTAAATGTAAACCATGTATAGGTAGGTACATCGCACCATCCTCATTTACATACGCACCGGCCTCCGTCAGTATACTCAATACATCATCTCCGACAGCCATCTCCTCAAGTCTACCAAAAAACCCCCTACCGTCATCGATTCCTTCGTAAGCATCTACTGGGAGTAAACCTAGTGTGCTTGGGATAGGCAACGTGTGTACAGTTGTAATAAGTTCATTACCAATAAAATGGCCGTAAGCATCATTACCAGGATTCCATGTTTTAAAATTGTATCTATCTGGATGAATATCAGTGGGGAACCCTATATGTAGATTGCCTGCAGCGGCTTCTAGTTTTATTCTTGTTGAATCCTCAGGATCAAGTTCATCCGGGGTCATAATGGATAATTTGTGCGGTTTACCATCTTTCGGGTTATCAAATCCCAAAGTTATTACTGTCACCTCTGGATGACCAACATACTCTGTGGTATGTACACGTTCAATACTGACAGTAACCGGTAGCTCAAAGTTTAAAAGAATTTCTCCTCCTCTTCTGAGAACCCCGCTATCTATCAAGTCTTTTAATTCCTTAGGAAATACCCCATCAACAGGCGATGCTTCGCCGTCAAAACGAAGGGAGTCTCTAGTATAATCGGCAAGAGATATGGGCTCCTGCTCCTGAGCTTCTGCAATCATATCAGCTAACTTCTGTTGTCTTTCTTCAAGAGGTACACTAGATGGCGGTCTGATACTGACAACAGGAGCATTGCTTTGCTCCTGAGCATTAGAGTAAATTCCTGCATATGCTGCAGCGCCTATAGCGCCTACAGCAAGTCCTGTTTTAAAATTACTTAGACGTGTCATAGCACCCACCACTTTCGTAAAACTAACTAAATTAGTGTAATTATAAACATAAAAAACCTAAATAAGAAGGGTTACGGGTATAGATCCAAAAGTCTTTCGAGTTGAGCTAAACGTAGTTTTAAATGAGTGCTATACAATTAAATATTTAAATCCAAAATCCCGGCGACGACCTATCTTCCCGGAGTAAACCAGTATTTT
>CAYOFQ010000005.1:0-2414 GCA_964403585.1 uncultured Gammaproteobacteria bacterium
TCGTCTTCTTTAATACCAAGTGTTTACTTCTGGTTAACATCAGCCTTAAGTATTGTTAAATGACTTATGAGTGATTTTAATTGGGCTGGTTTTAGTTGTCTTATAGCAGCACTATAGATTGTCTCCCTCAACTGCCCGGAATTCCATGTAAAGTCTGCTCTACCAAATCTAGTATTTACACCTCCAAAAACAGGGTCATTTGCCTTAAAAATATAATCTATAGGCCCTCTAGAAGTTGTGTCGTTTATAACGGTTAACATTCCGGTTGAGGTTGGTAAGCTCATAATATAGATGTCCCCGTCAAAGTCCTTAACAGTTCTGTAAGTAAAAATTCCATCATCCCTTTTTTCCTCATACTCAATTACATCATCTGACGGCCTATTGACTTGTTGGGGGTGCAAATTTAAAGCTTTTCTAACACGAGTGCCCATATCAATGCGATCCAAAAGAACTTCTCTTAACCTTGCTTCGTTATCATAAACATCCGTTATAGTAGCGTATTCAAGAGCTTGGATAGCAAGATCTTGATGTATAACTACACCAGGAACAATTGAACTTAAGGTAGTGGGATCTTGTTCACCAGTTGAGGGCATCAAGTGTTCTTCTCCAACTACTACGGCATCGTCTATAGTGTCTTCCGGAAATAGTACAGACAAGGTTGCGGTATTTTTTGTAACTTCACCGCGAGCTAGTTTATTTAAAAAGTCTACTATGCTAGGGCAGACCTCCGTAACTAAGTTCGCTAGCTCACTAGTAACAAACTCACTCGAACCGATATCAATTAGTAATTCGCCTTCTGCCTTCACACCAGCATACAGCGAACTCGTTGTTTCTTCGCTAATAGTGGTTGAGGGGTTTTTCATTAAAAATATCTGCACCACAGACTGATCCTCAGAAGCCTCATCTAAAGAAGCGTAGAACCTAAAAGAACCCCCGCCCTTTATATCTAAAATATTTTAAACTCTTCTTCCTCAAGGTCTAGCCTAAATATTGAAATTGCATCAACTCCATGATCACTTAAGAACAACAGGCATTTCACGAAGCGAAGATGATAATGCTGTAACGTCGCCGGTATGTTCGTCCCAACCTAACAACAAAAGTTCATCCCCAGTGACTATTACGCCTAACTTATCTACAGCAGGATCGTGATCGAATGCGTAAAACCTACCATCACCACGATCGTAAGTATCGGCATTCCACAATCCTAAATCCTCAAACAGCTTAGATATACCACTATCTCGGTCCTGAACAACAACAAAGCTCAAGCCTCCATACAGATAGACACTGGAACCATTATCATAATCAGCCAAGTTAAACCCCAAATCATTATTGCCCATAGATCCTTCTGGAATGAAAATGAACGGCTCTCCTGTAGGGCTTTTGCCAAATTGGGCTCCGTATCTTTCTAAAATTTCTATAGCCTCTTGATTGCTTGCTAAATGGAGAAGAGCATTATTATAGTGCCCTTCTTGAATTCCACTTTGTAATTCTCTTTTAGCCCAATTTTGAAAAGTAGCCATATCACCATACGCATCCCTAAAGAGCATTGGAGAAATTTCGTTCATATACGCAACTGCGAAACGATGATCATAAGTGAGAAATTGTGCCGACATAACTGCTTCATTTGGATCACCAAGTAGCACCAAGGCAACCTCACCTTTTCCGGCTGAGGCCGCCAATCTATCTTTATCTCCTTCAATCATACTGCCTTCGAAAATTGCAACTCTTACCTCTCTTTTTGTACCTTCGGGATCCTCAAACTCTACAACTACATCCTCAACTCGAAATTCAGCTATAAGATCGGTGTTTGGTCGCGGTTCCACCCAAGCTCTACTGCCCTCTGGAAACCTTAAGCCAAGGTGTTTGAATTCTGCACCTTCACGAGTATAAAATTTTTTACCGCTAGGATTAGGATTCTCCACTAATAGACCTGATCCTAGCAGATAACTCATACTGGCTGGTGTAAGTTCCTGACCATCAAGAGTCATTACTGGGCCCATTTCCATAGCCCATCTATCTGCAGGTGTCAATTCCCTTATAGTGAGGGCGTCATTCCACGCCTCTTGGGTTTCTGGTGAAAACCCACGATTCTGCAAAGCACGAGCAATTGGACTAAATTTTGATAGCTCAAAATCACGATTCTGCACATCTTCAGTTATAGATGTGCCATCAGGTGAGTTTTCTCTGTATTTATCCGCTGCTTTTATACCTAATCCAGCACCAGCTAGCCCTACACTAAAAGCAGCTGCCCCTAAACCAATTTTCTGAGTATTACTAAGTTTTGACATATAGTTATTACATCGACCGACTAAATAAATTACTTGAAGTAATGATAATAGTTAAAAAGGTGTAATGCAACATTTAAATCCAAAATCCCGGCGACGACCTATCTTCCCGGAGTAAACCAGTATTTT